>CAWHGX010000058.1:0-69876 GCA_963828775.1 uncultured Bacteroidales bacterium
CAAGCCTGAACTCCGTCATCTGTTACGATACGTGGTATGAACCTGTAAACCACTTTATGTACTGCTGTGTCATTATTGAAAAGGGTTTCATTAAGATCTGTCGGATTTGTATATGTACCGTTTACGGTATTCCCGGTTATTCCCGCCTCAGGTTCGACTAAAAGATCATATATCCACTTCCCCCAAATTAAACCAGACGGATTCTGAACTAAAATAGTCACACTCTCTCCGTCACATATCAGGGTATCGGATGCACTGATCTGAATTTCAGGTTGCGGATTTACACAAACCTCTCCTGATCTCTTCGGTCCCGGACAACCATCAGCAGAGCGTTCCTGCACTTCGAGCAAATAAGTTTTTGAAGAATTCCAGGTATAAATAAATTCACTGCTATTAAATTCCGACATGACATCTCCATCAATCCACCATGTATAAGTTGAGCCGGTAACCGGACCGGGAATAACATAATAATGCCTGGTCTCTCCTGTACAGGCATGATCAGGCATTGTCATCTGCCCGGCTGATCTGAAGCTGATGAATTGCATAATGCCTAAGGCGATCATATATAAGTGCCTTTTAAGCAATAGGTTTTACCTTTCCAAATCATCCTTATTAGGGGTGTTGAAAAAGTCCCCCTCTGTCTTTTTACCCCTTAATCCCCCAAGGGAAACTTGCTGATATTTATAAAGCCCCCCTTGGGGTGGGGTAAACCTCACCTTTTTCAACAGCCCCAGGATGAATTTTTAAGTAATTCTCACTATAAAAACCTGCTGCTTACAGCTTTAATTATGGTATATTCCATTTGTTACCGGAGCAGGTAGAACGGTAATA
Organism: uncultured Bacteroidales bacterium; assembly: GCA_963828775.1. Lineage (GTDB taxonomy): Bacteria > Bacteroidota > Bacteroidia > Bacteroidales > VadinHA17 > LD21. Next base: position 832 of record CAWHGX010000058.1, read on the forward strand.
TCAATTGTAGCAGTTGCCGTGCAACCAGTGCTTATTACAGTCTCAGTGACACTTACTGACCCGGGACCTGGCGTTGTCCACCTAACTGCAATCTGGTTCGTGCCCTGGCCGCTAAGTGTACCACCAACAACAGACCAGTTATAGGTGTTTCCCGCGACGAGAGCCGTACTGTAGATTTCAGTGCTGTTATCAGCACTCTGGCAAACCGGATTGGGACCAACAATAACAGGAGCCGGTAAAGGATTGATTATAACATTAACAGTAGCGGATGAAGTACCTCCGCTTGAGTTCGTAACTGTCAGAGTATATGTTCCGGCAGCAGCAGCTGTCACTCCGGTGATTGTCGGATTCTGAACGGAAGAAGTAAATCCGTTAGGTCCGGTCCAGGAATATGAAACCATACCTGAAGGCCCTCCGACCAGGTTAAGATCGCCCCCTGCACATGGAGTATTGGCAACAGCTGTGGGAAGGTTCACAGTATTAATTGTAACATGCAACAGTCGTGGATGCCGAACATCCGGCTGCATTGGTTACAGTCAGGGTATAAATTCCGGCAGCAGCATCAGTAACCCCGGTAATAACCGGATTCTGAACAGTGGAAGTGAACCCGTTTGGTCCTGTCCAGGAATAGGATATCATTCCATCAGGTCCCCCGATAAGATTCAGGTCACCTCCTGTAAAAGGAGTGTTGGCAGTAGCTGTGGGAACCGGCAGCGGATCAACAATAATATTCAGAATGACAGGTACACCGGAACAAAGAGTTGTGCTTGCCAGGGTCTCTGTAACCGATAAATTAAAAGTCCCCACCGACGTCCAGTTAATCCTGATGGTACTGGAACCCTGCCCTTCAGTAATTGTACCACCTCCTGAAAGTACCCAGTTATAGGTTGATCCCGGAGTGTTAATGACCCAATAGTCTTCCGTGGAGTTTATACAGGCATGGTCAGGATCAGTCGTACTTGGCTGTGCCCAAACTCCCAACGAGTTGGCTGATAGAATAATCAGCAGGATTGATTTAAAAAATGTGGCTTTTGTTTTCATTGTAATATTGGTTTTTATTTAGTGATGGTAAATGGCTGATGTCACCGGTAAGGGATTAACAATAATCGTAACAGGATAACTAAAAACAGTTCCGCACTGCAGAGGTCCTTCATCCGTTGCCGCAATCCGGTACAGGGTAGTTGATGTCAGTGCAGGCGGTGAGAACGAAAGCAACTGAGCTCCGCTGATATCAGACCATGAACTTCCGTCCTGACTGCTCTGCCACTGATATGAATAACTCAGATCCCGGATCCCCCCGATGCTCCTGTTGCATTCAAAGGATCAGGAATACCATTGTAACAGACTGTCTGGTCAGAGGAAACAACCGGAGGCACAATTGGAGGCAAAACCGTAAGGTTACGGTTTCGGGTATGTGTGGTAATTACACAGGTCGGATAGCCCTCTGGCTGGTTAAGTGTGTTGAATGTTACAGATACCCTGTATGAACCGGTCTCGGCAGTCGTTGCATCTGAGACCGTAAGCCTGTTGGAGGTCGTACCGATAAAGGTTCCTCCATCAGAAATATCTGCCCAGCTGGTACCATCATTGAACGACCACTGATACCCGACAACTGAACCGCGGGTTGATACTTCGATACGATGTGCCGCTTCCGCTGCAAATGGTCAGATTTACGCTTCCCGTAAGGCCTGTGACTGCATTGAGACTCAATAATGCAGGCTCAGAAGTAACTGTAGTGCAATCATCAGTTATCAGTACCCTGTATTCAGTGCCATCAACATTCTCTCCATTGACCCCGATATCATGAACAGTAAGCAGTGACGAATTCTCTCCGGATATGTCGGAAAAATCACCTCCCGGAGGCCGTGACTGCCATTGATATGATATTGATCCAACAGCTTCCCTGAACTCAACAGAAAATTCCACTGTGTTCCCGTAACAATCTGTCTGATCTGATGGCTGGTCGATGATCGTAAGCGGCTGATCGGGCTGGCCGATAATGACGGCAGCAGTCCGGTGCATGAACCTGCATTACCAATGACTGTCACAGTGTATGAGCCTGCTCCGAGACCGGTCAGGTTCTGGCTTGTGCTTGCAAACAAATCAGGTCCGGTCCAGGCAAATATATAAGGTTCAGCTCCGCCATTCACCCCGATATTTATAGTACCTGTATGCTCCCCATAGCAATTAACATCAGTATGAGCCGGTGTGATGGTGCAAACCTGTCCATAACGTAACACTACCCAGTACCCAGCACCCTGTCATGTGAAATAGCGCATAGCGCCAGCTTTGGCCGTATTTCACATGGCAAGCACCCAGCAACAGCTCTTTAACAGTCTTCAAATGACAGATTAACAGTCGATAACCTGGCATGTCAGAAAGAATGGGTTAATAATACAACGAGACACGACCAAAGTATGAAAAAAGTCTGATACGTGCAACTATTTTAGGATCCCTTTTTTAAAAGGTATTGTGCAAAAAAGGCTTTTCTCGACGTTTTTGAATGGATTGTTAGCCGTATAATGCTCTGAATCATGACAACCGGAGCAATTTTTGTCCATTTAAACCTTCCGTTTGTCAAAAAAACAACTCTGTGGATATTAAATAACATACTTCTATATTGTTCAGAAAATTAATGTGTTAGCATAATGAATGATTCAAAAATCCATATCTGATCACTAACTCCCTGTAAATAATTGCCGGTTTTTGACGAAAAAGGTCTTTCTGTTTGTCACCTGGTATTTACCGGAAGTAATCCTCCTGATTTAATTGACGAAGTGATCGTAAAACTCTTTCATTTCCCCACTAAATGGGCATTAGCGTATTGACAACAGCTATTCTGTGTTATATCTTTACTTCAGATAAAAGGAGTCAATAACATTTATAGTTAAAAACATGAAAACATTTTATAAGATTACTTCAATTGAAACCGGAACAGTATTGCTCAGAAGAAGAAAAATTGCCAGGGCATTACGTTGGTGGTTAAGGGAAAATGGTCATGATTTCGACCATATGTTCTTTTTAAACTAGACCAGGCTGCGGATACAGCTTATTAATCAGAACCTTTACGCGAGGAAACAATGTCTTAAAATTTTAAAGAACTGTGAGATGAAAATACTCTTATTTTTTGTTTTAATTGGTACGATGGTCTCGTGTACAACAGTTAAGGAAATCTTCATCAGTTCTTGAGAAATGATGATTTTCCCATCACAAGAAAATATATTGGTAATTTCGTGGATTATTGCCATACAGGACCGGAAGTCTTTGGCGGAGTTAATCTTATCTGGATAAAGACCACACTTTACACCTCTTTTGGTAAAATTTCAGCATACAGTAAGGATTGTGATTTTTCAACCGGGGATAAAATTTATTTAAGACAAATGTATCCCACTCCGGGGCCCTATGGTAACTGGGAGTATCTCATTGAAAATGATTCTTCTGATGTATACAGGGTAAGTAATTACCGGTATGAGAACAATGCTCTGGTACAGGTCTCCTTCTGATATAAATGCTTAAGTTTAAAACGCAGTAAATCAAATCTTTACCTAAGCGAGTTCTTATTAAGTCAGAGAGCAGATTGGTTTGTCTGTATATTGAGTAAGCCCCTCCCACTCCGGGGGAGGGGTTTGGGGAGAGGTCGGGGGGTTGCCTTCGGCGAGCCCCGGAGGAGGTCCTTGCAAAGCCAAAGCAAATCCAGTTTTTCTGTGAAAAACTGGACATTCTTGTTTTTAGTCTGACCTTCACAAAACAAGTTTTGTTCGTTCAACCTAAAAACAAGAATAATGCACCTTTAGCGGTGCATTATTTGCTTTGGCTTTGCGGAGAGAGGGGGGTTCGAACCCCCGGTACCCTTTTGAGGCACACACGCTTTCCAGGCGTGCCAGTTAAACCACTCCTGCATCTCTCCTTATACCTCTATTACCACAAAATGGCTGCGCAAATTAGTAAATATTTATGTAATCTCTCCGGCCATCGACTTCCCTAAACACAACACTACCTCTTCCCTCGACCCGCAATTGCCCAGCAAATGCATCAGCTTGGTCACCGATGCTTCAGAAGTAATATCCCTGCCGCTTACAACTCCCAGGGCAAGCATCTCGCGGCTTGTCTCATATAATCCCATCTCAACACTGCCTCCGTGACATTGCGTTACATTGAAAATTATCCCTCCCCTGTTGATAAATGATCTCAGATCGTCGATGAACCAGCGGTAAGTAGGAGCATTGCCTGACCCGAATGTCTCAATAATGATCGCTTTCAGGTCTTTTGTGTTTATTATTGCCTGAACAAGATTACGGCTTATCCCCGGAAATAATTTCAGAATTGCCACATTTGTGTCAAAAGACTTATGAATAACAAGATCCTTCGACGGATCAGAATACCTGATATGACTGTAGTTATATTTTATGTGCAGGCCTACCTTGGCAAGCGGAGGATAATTAGGAGAATTGAATGCATCAAAATGCTCGGCGCTGAACTTGGTTGTCCTGTTGCCACGGGTCAGTTCATTTCCGAAATAAATACAGACCTCAGGTACAAGTGATAATCCGTCTTCCCTGGCAGCTGCAATCTCAATTGCAGTAATCAGATTCTCCCTGCCGTCGGTGCGAAGAAGCCCGATGGGCAGTTGTGATCCGGTCAGGATAACAGGCTTCCTGAGATTCCCAAGCATAAAACTCAGGGCTGAAGCAGAATAAGCCATTGTATCCGTCCCATGCAAGACCACAAATCCATCATAATTATCGTAGTTTTCCTGGATAGTCTCGGCCATCTTAACCCATATCCCCGGATCGATATTCGATGAATCCTTAACCGGATCAAAAGAGAGTGACTGAAGATCGAAACCAAACTTCAGAAGCTCCGGTACATGATCGGTGATATGCTGAAAGTCGATTGGGACCAGTGATCCCGTTTCCGGATCATGGATCATCCCTATTGTCCCGCCTGTGTAAATTATCAGTATCGATGTTCCTGTTTTATTTTTCATTTGTTGAAGTTACAAGTCAAAAAGCTGAACAGAATTTGACCAGATAATTGACGCGGTTTTTTCTCCTGTTAATCCAAAAATCTCAGCAATCTTATCGTTGATAATACAAAGATAAGAACTTTCATTTCTTTTCCCTCTGTGGGGTACCGGGGCAAGATATGGCGAATCGGTTTCGAGTATTATATTTTCAGGTCCCACCTGTTTGACGACTTTGTCAAGTTCAGAGTTTTTAAATGTGACAATTCCACCGATCCCCAGCTTAAATCCCATTCCGATAGCTTTTTCGGCATCCTGTAAGGACCCGGTGAATGCATGAAAAACTCCCTTCAGACCGGAATCCCTGAATTCTTCAAGAGCTTTAAAAACTTCAGGAAATGATTCCCTTGAATGAATGACGACAGGCAATCCCTTATGAATTGCAAAAGCAACCTGTCTCTTGAAAGCCACGATCTGCTCATCAACATGTAACTGATTCCAATAGAGGTCAATACCTATTTCCCCGATTGCATAGAATTTATAGTTGGCCGAAAGGTTTTCAAGCTTATCAAGCTGTGATTCGAAATCACCTTTAACAGAAGTCGGATGCAATCCGATCATCGGATAACAGATCCCCGGGAAACGGTTCTCAACCAGGAGCATCCGGTAAGCTGAATCTAAATCAATGTTCGGCATGAGCAGCTTTACAACGCCGCTCTGCACTGCCCTTTTTACTACTTCATCCCTGTCGGCATCGAATTCAGAAAGATAAATATGCGTATGTGTGTCAATAAGTTGCATCAGACAACGCCCTGTGCTATCATTGCATTTGCTACTTTGACAAAGCCACCGATATTAGCCCCATCAACGTAATTGATGAATCCACCCTTCTGCCTGCCATATTTCACGCATGTGCTGTGGATGTTTTTCATAATTGTGTGAAGCCTGTCATCCACCTCTTCGCGGGACCATGGGAGCCTCATTGAGTTCTGGGTCATTTCCAGACCCGAAGTTGCCACACCGCCGGCGTTTGCAGCTTTCCCCGGACCATAGAGGATCCCAGCTTTAAGAAAAACTTCAACCGCCTCACTTGTCGAAGGCATGTTAGCTCCTTCAGCTACACAGATACAGCCGTTTTTTACGAGTGTCCTGGCTTCATCAGCATTTATCTCATTCTGAGTTGCATTGGGCATCGCAATGTCACATTTTATGATCCACGGTCTTTTGTCCTCAAAATACTCCACACCATATTTATCTGCATACTCCTTTATCCTTCCCCTGCGGATATTCTTCAGGTCCATCAGGTATTTCAGCTTAGCGGGATTAATGCCTTTCGGGTCATATATAAATCCGTTCGAATCAGATAATGTAACAACCTTACCTCCCAGTTCCGTAACCTTTTCTGTTGCATACTGGGCAACATTCCCGGATCCGGAAATACATACAGTTTTACCTTTTAATGATTCACCGCGTGTTGCAAGCATCTCCTGTGCAAAATAGGTTGCACCGTAACCTGTTGCTTCCGGACGGATCAGAGAACCTCCCCATTCAATTCCCTTACCTGTAAGGACACCTGAAAACTCATTTTTAAGCCTTTTGTACTGCCCGAACAAAAAGCCGATCTCACGGCCGCCCACTCCTATATCACCGGCAGGGACGTCAGTCTCGGGACCAATATGACGGAAAAGCTCTGACATAAAGCTCTGGCAGAACCTCATCACCTCATTATCTGACTTTCCTTTAGGATCAAAATCAGAACCGCCTTTACCTCCTCCCATAGGAAGGGTTGTAAGGCTGTTCTTGAACACCTGCTCAAACGCCAGGAATTTCAGGATGCCAAGGTTCACAGTAGGATGAAACCTCAAACCTCCTTTATACGGCCCTATCGCACTGTTCATCCCGATCCTGAATCCACGGTTTATCTGAACCTCTCCTTTGTCATCCAGCCAGGGAACCCTGAAGATGATCGTCCGCTCAGGCTCAGCAATCCTTTCAAGGATCTTTGCATGTTTGTATATGGGATTTTCTTCAATGAACGGGATAAGTGATTCTGCGACCTCCTGAACAGCCTGATGAAACTCATTCTCACCCGGATTTTTGGCTTTTATCATCGCCATGAATTGTTGTACTCTTGGATCCATTAATTTAAGATTTTCAGTTTTTGCCGGCTAAAATTAGGAAAATTAAAATAACGAAATGTGTCAGGTAATAAATATATTATTACAAGATGGGCCTCACCCCCTCTATCCCCCTCCCGAGAGAGCGGGGCTGTAGTAAAGATCTGGAGTATTCCCTCCCACTCCCCCAAAGGGAGCGTCATAACATCGTGAATTTCAAAGTCCCCCTTCACGTGCGCGCTAAGCAGTTTCAAAGCACTCGGGGTTAAAGGGTAAAAAAGAAAGTTGACTTTTTAGACAGCTCCTCCCGATAATTATCAGGATAGGGGGAGAGGCGGATTTCATCAGGTCCTGTAAACATTCCCGGGATAACACTTTATCATCCCTTTAAATTCCATCTGCAGGAGCTGGGACGACAGTTTACTGATCGGGATATCAAGCTGCCGGCATATATGATCGATGGTCAGCTCTCCTTCTTTCATTATAAGCTCATATATTCTTTGTTCTGACTCGCTAAGTTCTGAAAAAAGAGTTTTCTGGACAGGAGGCTTTGATTTCTCAGGTGTCCAGTTCAGGAAATATTCGATATCTTCAGCTGATTCAGCAAGTGCTGCCTTGTTGCTTTTTATCAGGCTGTTACATCCGGCCGACCATTGATCATCAGGTCTTCCCGGGACAGCAAAAACGTCGCGGTTGTACGAATTTGCCATATCTGCCGTGATCAGAGCTCCGCCTTTGATCCCTGATTCAACAACTACGGTGGCGTCTGAAAGTCCTGCAATGATCCTGTTCCTTTTGAGAAAATTATTCCGTTCGGGAAGTGTATCCGACATGAAATCTGTTAACAGGCCTCCTTTGTTCAATATGGCTTCGGCTGTTGCCCTGTGAATTGAGGGATAGATGGTTTTAAAGCCGTGTCCCAGGACAGCGATAGTCTGAAGATTGTTCGAAAGTGCGGCTTTGTGGGCAGTAATGTCTATCCCGTAAGCTAATCCGCTGATAATAATCAGATCCGGATGGCCTTTGGCCAGATCCCCGATTATTCTTTCGCAATGCTCCCTGCCCTTTGTGGTTGCATTACGTGTACCGACTACACTTAAAATTTTATTGCTGTTCAGGTCACAGTTCCCTTTGAAGTAAAATACCACCGGTGAATCATCACATTGCCTTAACCTGAAAGGGTAGTCATTATCAAGATAAAAACATGTTTTTATCTTATGTTTTATAACATATTCTGCTTCTTTCTCTGCAATATCCAGATATGATTTTTCGGTGATATAACTGGCAAGTCCTGATCCTATTCCCGGTATCTTGACAAGATTGCGGTAGGGTTCGTGAAATATTGCTTCCACACTTCCGAAATGAGAAACAAGCTTTCGGGCATTAATATCGCCGATACGGGGAATAAGGCTTAAAGCAATCTTATGCTTCAGCGAGACTTCTGACATAGCACTAAAGGTTGAGACATTCAAATATACAAAAACCCTCCGACCACCCCAAGAGGGGACTAAAAAAAATAAGGACTAAAGTCCCTATTTTATGGGTGATCTTTAACCACGGCTTTAAAGCCGTGGTTAAGAGATAAATATGTATCCGGGCTTTAGCCCTTAAAGTTCTTCACAGTATTTAACCCCTTCTGCGCCTTAGCGTAGCCGCTTCGGTGTTGCAAAGCTGGGGGGCAGATAGGGGTTTTTTATATCACCCCCATATCCAGCATCGAACTTGCTACCTTAAGAAATCCGGCAATATTTGCCCCTTTGACATAATCCACGGTGCCATTGGCTTTCTTTCCATGCGTAACACACTGGGCATGGATATTGGACATTATTTCGTGCAGGCGGCCATCAACCTCCTGGCTGTTCCATCTCATTTTCATTGAGTTCTGAGTCATCTCCAGTCCCGAAGTGGCAACTCCGCCGGCATTAACTGCCTTGCCCGGAGCAAACATTACGTTGCTTTTATGGAATTCTTCAATTGCATCAGGTGTACAACCCATATTTGATATTTCTGCAACCATCTTTACCCCGTTGAGTATCAAAGTTCTGGCATCCTCACCACTGAGTTCATTCTGTGTGGCGCAGGGCAGTGCTATATCAACCTTTACTTCCCACGGCCTTTTACCTTCATGAAACTCGACACCTTCAAAGACATAGGAATATGGTTTGACAATATCCTGGTTTGATGCTCTCAATTCAAGCATATAGTCAATCTTTTTTCCGGAAATACCTTCAGGATCATAGACATAACCGTCCGGGCCTGAAATGGTGACCACTTTTGCTCCCAGTTCAGTTGCTTTAAGAGCGGCTCCCCATGCCACATTTCCAAATCCTGAAATCGAGACAGTTTTGCCGGCCAGAGTTTCGTTTTTCGTTTTCAGCATCTCCTGTGCAAAATAAATCCCGCCAAAGCCGGTAGCTTCAGGTCTGATCAGCGAGCCTCCCCAGTTGCTTCCCTTACCGGTAAGCACTCCTGTATGATCTCCCTTGAGCCTTTTGTACATGCCGTATAAAAATCCTATTTCCCTGCCTCCGACCCCGATATCACCTGCAGGCACATCTGTTTCAGGTCCGATATACTTCCAGAGCTCAAGCATGAAAGACTGGCAAAATCGCATCACTTCTGCATTCGATTTTCCTTTAGGATCAAAATCAGATCCGCCTTTAGCTCCTCCCATCGGGAGAGTGGTAAGGGCATTCTTGAAGATCTGCTCGAATCCAAGGAATTTCAGAATTGAAAGGTTTACACTCGGGTGGAAACGCAGTCCTCCTTTATAGGGGCCGATAGCGTTATTGAACTGAATGCGGTAACCAAGGTTGACTTTTACATTACCCTCATCATCGATCCATGGAACCTTAAAGGCCACAACACGGTCAGGCTCAACAAGGCGCTCAATTATGTTAGCCGATTCGAACTGGGGATTTTCGTTGTAAACCTCTTCTATCGATTCAAGCACTTCTCTGACTGCCTGTAAATACTCAACCTCGCCAGGATGCTTTTTCTCGAGGTTGTTTAAGATCTTATCTACATTCATTATTTCGAAATTTGGTTAATAGTATTTAATTAAACTTCCAAAGTTGAACTCTGCTTTATTCATTAAAAATGATTTAACTCATGTACCCTGAGTTTTCCCCTTAATAATGGGAGCAAATGAAATCAGGGAATTGAGTACCCTGGCTTTCTCTTCGCGTTTAAGTGCGGTGATGTAAATAGGAGGATACTTGGCGACACCCTCTTTAAGCCTCTGATATATTGTTATGCTCTGACTGAGGCTAAAAAATTTCTTTTCAAGCGTAAAACCTGAAAAAGTCCTTTTATTTATCTCGACTGAGTTTTTATTTCCAGGAATAATACCCATCGAAAAATACCTGAAAATAATGTTCTCTCCTTCATCCGAAAAACTTACATAATGGTAATTAAGTAATATGGGAAGAAAAATAATCAGAAGAAAAATTGCCAGCAATATAATGGTCCATGTCACCCGGCTCATTCCTAATAATGGAAATTTTATAATATTTGCTGCATAGGAGAGGGTCAGGAATGTCAGAAAAAATACTATTGATACCCGGCGGATGATCTTCAAATTAATTATTGATTTACTGTTGTTTAAGGTCATAACAGGTTATTTTGGTTGTCTATCAACGTTTTGATTTAAAGAATTTCGCCACCTTTTCACCGCATTCCTCTGCAAGAATTCCGGATGTTACGGCTGTTTTGGGATGCAGTAAAACGCCCTGAATTAGAGTGTATCCCTTTTTGGGATCATCCGCACCATAGACTAGTCTGCTGGCCTGACTCCAGCCTATGGCTCCGGCACACATGGCACATGGCTCAAGGGTCACATATATAGTACAGCCGGTAAGATATTTCCCTCCCAGCCAGCTGGCAGCAGCCGTTATCGCCTGCATTTCGGCATGGGCCGTCGGATCGTTCAATGTTTCTGTCAGATTGTGTGCCCTCGCAATTATCATACCGTCGCAAACAATAACGGCGCCCACCGGAACCTCCTGTTTTGCTAATGCTTTTTTGGCTTCCTCAAGCGCCGCACGCATGAAATGTTCGTCCTTGTTATCTGCCATGGTGTAACAGAATATGACCTAAAATTAGGAAGAAATACTGAATCTGCCAGATCAGTATTATTTTCTTATTTTACATTAAGCCCCTGAATCCCCAAGGGGACTTTTTGATAAACAGGCATATATTAAACCCCCTTTAGGGGGTAGGGGGCAAACCAATTTTTCTTATTTTTGCTGAAATGTAAAAAAAGAAGTATGTACAGAACAAATACTTGCGGGGAGCTCAGTCTGAAGGAGGAAGGTAAAAGGGTAATTCTTTGCGGATGGGTGCAGAAATCCAGAGACCTGGGCGGAATGACATTCGTGGATCTCCGCGACCGGTACGGGGTCACTCAGCTTGTTTTCAATCTGGAAACCAACAGGGAACTTTGTGAGAAGGCAAGGAAACTGGGGCGGGAATTTGTGATCCAGGCCGCAGGAAAAGTAAAGGAACGCAGCAATAAAAATCCAAGGATCCCTACAGGTGATATCGAGATAGAAGTTGATGAACTGAATATTCTTAACCGTAGTGAAATACCTCCGTTTACAATTGAAGAGGAGACAGACGGAGGAGAAGAGCTCCGGATGAAATACAGATATCTCGACCTGCGCAGGAACAGTGTCAAAAACAACATGATTCTGCGTCACAAGGTTGCCCGGGAGGTCCGTAAGTATATGGACTCAATTGGCTTTGTTGAAATTGAGACTCCGGTCCTTATCAAATCGACTCCTGAAGGTGCACGCGATTTCGTGGTTCCCTCCCGGATGCAGCCCGGAACATTTTATGCTTTGCCCCAGTCGCCCCAGACACTTAAGCAGCTGCTCATGATCGCTGGTTTTGACAGGTATTTCCAGATTGTAAAGTGTTTCAGGGATGAAGACCTCAGGGCAGACCGGCAGCCTGAATTTTCCCAGATCGATTGTGAAATGTCATTCGTGGAAAGAGACGATATCCTTGATACTTTTGAAGGACTTGCAAAATATCTCTTCAGGCAGATCAGCGGTATTGAATTCAAAAATGCTTTCTTAAAAGTGCCCTACCATGAAGCAATAGAGAATTATGGCACCGATAAACCTGATCTCCGCTTTGAAATGAAGATCACTGATCTGACTGAAACTGTCAGGGGCCACGGTTTTGTTGTTTTTGACAGCTCCGAATATATTGGTGCAATATGTGCCCACGGTTGTTCGGAATATTCAAGAAAACAGCTCGATGAGCTGACTGAATTTGTCAGAAAGCCTCAGATCGGAGCCAAAGGAATTGTTTACCTTAAATATAACACCGACAGATCACTTAAGTCTTCCGCTGACAGGTTTTATCCTGCTGATGAATTGAGAAAATGGACTGAAAAAGCAAATGCCGGACCTGGAGACCTGATCCTTATCCTTGCAGGTGAACGTCAAAAAACTCTTACAGCACTGTCTGAGTTACGCCTTGAAATGGGAAACAGACTGGATCTCAGAGCCAAAGGCACATTTGTTCCTGTATGGGTGGTTGATTTCCCTCTTCTTGAATGGGACATTGAAACATCGCGCTATTATGCAATGCATCATCCATTCACATCACCTAAACCTGAAGATATTCACCTGATGGAAAAAGATCCCGGAAAAGTAAGAGCCAATGCCTATGACCTTGTCATCAACGGGGTGGAGATAGGTGGCGGTTCCATCAGGATCCATGATGCAAAGGTTCAGAAGCTCATGTTCAAAGTGCTTGGATTCAGTGATGAGGAAGCTGATGAACAGTTTGGATTCCTGCTGAATGCATTTAAATACGGAGCACCGCCTCACGGAGGCATTGCCTTTGGTTTTGACCGGTGGGTCGCCATGTTCGGAGGTCAGGATTCAATCCGCGATTTTATTGCATTCCCGAAAAACAATTCAGGGCGTGATGTTATGCTTGATACGCCTTCGGAAATATCAGACAAACAGCTCGATGAACTTAACCTTCTGATAAAGGGAAAGAAATAATGCGTATCCCGCTCAGTCGCCGGCCTTAATAAGATTTATTAAAATTACCCCGTTGGCACCCCGTGATCCGTAAATAGCAGCTGATGAGCCTTTGAGAACCTGAATAGATTTAACCATCAGAGGCTGGATATCGGAAATTGAATTTACAGTTATCCCATCAACAACAAACAGAGGTTCAGTACTTAGCAGGAGAGAAGAGGCTCCCTGGATCCTGATGCTTGTTCCGTTCACCTGGACGCCAGGCAACTCTCCACGGATCATATCATAGATTGTCCTGTATGAAGCATATTTTGGATTTGTACCATCAATTTTGGAAACGTTGCCTGACATATTCCTTTTCTTGACAGTCCCGTAGCCTATATCAATTGCTTCATCAAGAGGATCAGTCCTGTCAGTAATCTGATCGGGAACTGAACCTTCAAATGTGAAATTGATCCTTGTTCTTCCTTCTATTGGCTCTTCCACGATCCCGTTTGTAAGTGTGAGGATCCCGATTTTATTGCTCCCCGGTTTTACCTTAATCTTGTAATAACCTCTGCTATCGGTAAGAATGTCTGTTTTCTTACCATCAATCATCACTATGGCATTGGCAATAGAAGCCTGGGTTCCGTCAACCACATAGCCGGTTATCTTCATCTTCTTACCCGCTTTCTGACTAAATGAAATATTGAAAGGGACTAGTGCAATGATCAGACATAAGATTATCCTGGTTTTCATTTTCTTGGATTTTAAGTTTAATGCAAGTTATAAGTTAGTTGACAGAAATAAACAATTAAATTATGTTAAATGATCTTTCCCAAAAGTGTTGCTGAAGTGCATCTTTCTATCTGAACATTTACATATTCACCTTTGCTGTGGCCATTACCGGGGAAAACAACGACCTTATTTTGCGAAGTCCTTCCAGATAAATGAGCCTGTGACCTTTTTGAGTGATCCTCAATAAGTACCTCAAAAATCCTGCCAATATCCTGCTTCTTTGATCTGGCAGAAAGCTTATTCTGGAGTGAGATTATTTCATTAAGGCGCCTCGTTTTGATCTCTTCCGGAACGTCATCCTTATATTTTCGTGCAGCTTTGGTCCCCGGCCTTTCGCTGTACTTGAACATGTAGGCAAAGTCGTATCCTGCCCACTCCATTAACGAGAGTGTTGCCTGGTGGTCTTCTTCTGTTTCAGTGCAGAATCCTGCGATTATATCGGTCGAAATAGCACAGCCCGGTATTATTGAACGGATAGCTTTGATCCTTTCGATGTACCATTCACGGGTATATTCACGGTTCATAAGCTTAAGGATCCTGCTGCTTCCGCTCTGCACAGGAAGATGGATATGCCTGCAAATATTAGGATATTTTGATATTGTTCTAAGTAATTCATCCGAAATATCTTTCGGATGAGAAGTGGAAAAACGAACCCTGAAAAGAGAATTTACCAGGGCCACTTTCTCAAGAAGTATTGGGAAGTCCGTCGTTATACCATCAGCTTTCCATTCGTAAGAGTCCACGTTCTGCCCCAGGAGGGTCACCTCCCTGTAACCCCTGATCAACAGGTCATTCACTTCATTCAGGATCGATGCCGGGTTCCTGCTTCTTTCAGCACCACGTACATAAGGCACAACGCAATAAGCGCACATGTTGTTACAGCCCCTCATTATGGAAACGAAAGAGGTAACTCCGTTTTTGTCCAGTCTTACAGGAGATATGTCTGCATATGTCTCTTCGCGCGACAGCAGGACATTTACGGCCTTGTGTCCCGATTCAGCTTCAGCAACCAGCGAAGGCAGGTCACGGTATGCATCAGGACCAGCTATCAGGTCGACAAGATGCTCTTTCTCAAGGATTCTTTCTTTTAATCTTTCCGCCATGCAGCCGATCAGGCCGATCACTATGGAGCTGTCCTTCCTTTTCAGATGGCCGATAGCCTTTAAACGGCCCCAGATCCGCTGCTCTGCATTCTCCCTGATCGAACACGTATTGACAAGAATGAGTCCGGCTTCTTTAATGTCGCGGGTATGCTCATAACCCTGATCAGTAAGTATAGAAACAACCACCTCACTGTCAGCAACATTCATCTGGCATCCATAGGTTTCAATATATACTTTCTTTACCACTTAAAATTATTATTCTATTTAGATCCGAAATATAAGCTAAAGGCTTCAGGCGACAGGCTTCAGGCTACAGGTATTCTATTGTGAGGGACCTGACGCCCGATGCCCGATGTCTGACGCCATAATTTTAAAGCACAAAAATACATAAGTAGAAAGAAATATTTAATTTTGCACTCATAACAATTGAAATAAGAATATGTCAGGTCACAATAAATGGTCAACGATTAAGAGGAAGAAAGGCGCAAATGATGCCAAAAGGGGTAAGATCTTTACCAAGATCATAAAGGAGATCATAATTGCAGCAAAAGAGGGTGGTGGCGACCCTGACACTAATTCACGTCTCAGGCTTGCCATCCAGAATGCAAAAGGGGCCAATATGCCTAAGGATAATATTGACCGGGCTATCAAAAAGGCTGTAGGATCAGATGCTGCTACTTATATTGAAACATCCTTTGAAGGATATGCTCCCGGTGGCGTGGCAATTTTCGCTGAATGTCTGACGGATAATAATAACAGAACAGTTGCTTCTATCAGGTCGGCTTTTAACAAGCATGGAGGTAAACTGGGTACAAACGGTTCATTGAGTTCCCTGTTTGAGAGGAAAGGTATATTTGCGATTAAAAAAGAAGGATTTTCACCGGAGGATATTGAGCTGGATCTGATTGATGCCGGAGCTCAGGATTTTGATGATTATGACGATACTCTGACAGTGACATGTGCAAAAGAGGATTTCGGCAATCTCAACAGGAAACTGAATGAGCTTGGAATTGAACCTGAAGAAGCAGGTTTGAAAAGAGTACCAAAAAACACCAAAACCCTTGATCTTGAATCCGCCAAAAAAGTAATGCGCTTTATTGAATCGCTCGAGGATGATGACGATATCCAGAACGTTTATCATAACCTTGATATAACCGATGAGCTGGCCAACGAGCTGGGCTAATGTTTTCAGCATGATTAAGAAGATATTCTGTCTCTTGATTCTGATTGTTGGTTCCCTGGATCTTTGCCGGGCTCAGGATATGTATTCAACAACTGAGCTCATGCATAGGAAGAACCATGACTTTCGGATGGGGGAGCTGAATATTTATCAGGATCCGGGAGTTGACTCACTGATCAGCAGGTACATTCTCTATAACCTTAGGCTGAACGGGATGGATGGCTTCAGGATTCAGATCTACAGCAGCTCGGACAGAAATGCCAAGGAGGAATCAGGAAAAGTAAGTGCAGATTTTATGAGCAGATTCCCGGATATCCATTGTTACCCTCCTGTTTTTGACAGACCCAGCTATTATAAAGTACGGGTAGGTGATTACAGGACCAGAATAGAGGGTACAAAATATCTGCTAATGATACGTAAGGTTTATCCGGATGCTTACCTGGTGCCGGACATTATAAACTTTCCGGACCTGAATAAAAAATAACCATGAGTGATAATATCAGACACGAATGCGGTATTGCGATGTTAAGATTGCGAAAGCCGTTAGAATACTATTTTGAAAAATATGGTATGTGGGACTGGGGCCTGCAGAAAATGTACCTGATGATGGAAAAACAGCATAACAGGGGGCAGGATGGGGCTGGTATCGCAGGAATAAAACTGAATGTCCGGCCGGGCAACAGGTATATCTTCAGGCAAAGATCCAATAAGTCAGATCCCATAAAAGAAATCTTCGGCCTGATCTATGAAGATATTGATAAGATAAGCAGGACTAATAAAGATGAGTTTAAAAACCCCGGATTCATCAGGACAAATGTTCCGTTCGCCTGCGATATCTATCTGGGTCACCTCCGCTACGGGACCTATGGAAATTACAATATCGATTGTGTCCATCCCGTCAGCCGCGAAAACAACTGGAAATCCAGGAACCTGGTAATGGCAGGCAACTTTAATCTTACAAATGTCGGCGAGATCTTCAGCTCTCTTGTCGAGGTTGGACAGACTCCGGTCGATTTCTCCGATACTGTTACCATTCTTGAGAATGTTGGACACCGTCTTGATGAAGAGAATGAAAGAGTGTTCAGATATTTTAAAGAGCAGGGATATTCAAAAAGAGAGATCACTCCTTTGATCGAGAAAAACCTCGATCTCGGGACAGTGCTCCGGAAAGCAAGCCGCAACTGGGATGGGGGCTATGCCATGGCAGGAATGGTCGGACATGGTGACTCATTCGTAATGAGAGATCCTGCCGGTATCCGGCCTGCATTTTATTATTCTGACGACGAAATAGTTGTGATTGCTTCAGAACGTCCTGTGATCCAGACTATTTTCAATGTGCGCACCGATAATGTCAATGAGCTTCCTCCGGCCAGCGCAATTATCATAAAAGCATCAGGTGAAACCTCAATAGAAAAGATCAGGGAAGAGACAGAGCCCAGAAAATGTTCATTTGAAAGAATATACTTCTCAAGGGGAACCGATAAGTCGATTTACAGGGAAAGGAAAAAACTTGGAGAACTTCTTACGCATCGGGTGCTGAAAGCAGTTAACTTTGATGTTGACAATACAGTATTTTCATTTATACCAAATACGGCTGAGAGTGCTTTTTATGGCCTCATAAAAGGGGTTGAGGACTATATCAACCAGTCTAAAATGGATTCTATTATTGAGAAAAGGAAAACACTCACGAGGGATGAGCTTGAAAAGATCATCAGCCGGAGACCGAGAGTTGAAAAAATAGCCGTCAAAGATGCCAAGCTCAGGACATTTATTGCAGAAGCCAGCACAAGGGACGATCTTGTAGGACATGTTTATGATGTCACTTACGGGGTCATCAGAAGGGGAATCGACAGTCTGGTGGTCATCGACGATTCAATAGTCAGGGGAACGACACTTAAAAAAAGCATAATCAGAATACTTGACAGGCTGGGTCCGGCTAAAATAGTGATCGTTTCTTCTTCACCCCAGCTAAGGTACCCCGACTGTTATGGAATTGACATGGCCAGGCTGGGTGATCTGATTGCTTTCAAAGCCGCGGTTGAGCTTCTCAAAGATAGCGGGGATGAACTGCTTCTCCGGAAACTGTATGATGAGGCCAGATCTGAAATTCTCAAACCTGTCGATGAAATCAGGAACCTGGTTAAAGATATTTATAAACCTTTCTGTACAGAATTAATATCCGGAAAGATATCTTCTCTGCTTAAATCAGAGGATATCAATGCTGAAGTCGAAATCGTATTTCAGTCTATTGAAGGTCTGCATGAAGCTTGTCCCGGACATACGGGAGACTGGTACTTCACGGGAAATTATCCAACACCTGGAGGGAATAAAGTAGTAAACCAGTCGTTCATCAATTATATCGAAGGCAGAAACGAAAGGGCTTACTGAGTTCCGTGCGAAAACCAGGTAATGAGGAAATCCTTTTTATATGAGGCCAGATGCCTGTTTATTTTTTCAATGTAGATATCCCTCAGTGTTATTAATATTCCTGTCTCTTCGACATCCCCGAACTTGTGATTTATAAATGTCCCGAAGGTCCTCATTGTTGGTGATAAGCCCATATATGCATTGATAAGGGGAGGGATGTTTTCGCCAAGATTCCTTACTTCCCTCGATAATATTTTATAATTTTCCTTGTACGTCCATCCCCTGAATAGCTTCTTCATCTCATCATGATGGATATCAATCTGAGCAGGCTCCAGAGGGACGACAAGGCTATCAGGATCATCAAAATGCCTTTTCAGGAAATAAAGTATCATGTTCCTTGCTTTCTGGTTGAAATGGGGGTACATGGTTACTTTGCCAAAAAGATATTTGAGATGATGATATTCCAGAATTAATGCACCGAGTCCGTCCCAGAGGTTATCGAGGGCATAAAGGCTTTTACGGCCCATATTGCGCGATTGATAGTCAGGATGGACAAAGGAGCGCCCAAGCTCCATCATATGGGGAAAGTACTTTTTCAGGAATTTGTCCGAAAATCTGAAATATGATGATGAAGCCAGTTTTGTCACATCACATTTTATGCATCCTTTGGGAGGAAAATATAACCGGTAGCCTCCTACCATTTCCAGGTGTTCCGGATCCCATACGATCAGCTGTTTCTGGGGATCTTCCCTGTCAGTGTCAAATTCATCAAGATCAATATCCTTGCCGGTACCTCCGCCTGCGTGACGAAAAGTAATTTCCCTGACCCTGCCTATTTCATGCATGAGAGCGGGTGAATCCCTGAAATCAAAAAAGTAAACCTCATTGTTACCGTTATTGGTGCGCCGGAGGAGTTTGTCTTTAGTAAGCTCTGCAATTATCTGATCCCTGGGGAGCGGTTCGGCTATTGGTTTCATTCTGTTCTTGTCGGTAATATGGATTTCAGGATCGTTTTCTGAAAAACCGGGCACAATTTAGACATTTTTTTGTTTCATTGATTTTCAGGCAATAAAACGATTCAAATCGTATGACTTTCCTTTAACCCACTCTGCCCATTCCGGGGTTGTCTTTGAACTATCGAAGGTCTGCCAGGGTATTGCCTTTCCGAAAATAAGGTCAATCTCTTTCCCTTTCTGTTTGAACAGTTCGTCGACCAGATACAGCATTTCAATATTCGCTTTAATCCCCAGAAAATTCCTGAAATTGGAGAGATTATAAAAGAAATTGGAGTTTCGGCCCGAGAAAAATGCCGGTACAATATCTCTCTTATATTGAATTGATTTTGAGATGAAGCTTTTATGCCACTGAAGATCCCTGATGATACCTTTCTTTTTCCTTGAGCATAATCCGGCCGGATAATAAAGTATCTGGTTTTCAGATGCATAGGCCTCCTCGATCATCCTGGCCGCTTCCCTGCCCTGTGCCCCGTGCTTGTTCACCGGAAGAAAAATCCCCGAAAGGTTCGTGATATTCATCAGAATATCATTTACGGGGAATTTCAGGTCACTGAAGTATTTGGATAATTCATATATGAAAACCAGACCGTCCAGCCCGCCAAGCGGATGATTCGATACAAAGATGTATCTCCCTGAACCGGGGATGTTTTCACTGCCGGAAACATTATACCTTATATTAAAGAATTCCAGTCCTGCTTTGATGAATTCAGCATTCTTCAGATGTCCGCTGAGTCTCAGGAATTCATTTAATTCATCCTGGTGGACTATCCGTTTTAAGTATCTGATAAGGAATCCTGGCATAGCCTTTTTCAGCGCCGGATTCTTGGAGTAAAGAACCCGTTCAACATCAATTTGTAAAACATCATTCGCTGGAGGAGATTCAGTCATACCGGCTGGCAAATTTACAGGATCAGGTTTGCAAAAATACCAAAAAAGATTCATCTGTCAACCTGGTTCTGTTCAGAAGCTTAAGGAGAAGAGGCTGGGAAGTGAATTCATTCCTGCAAATGTGGAGTAAAATGGAGCGAGTTCACGGATTTCAAGGGAAAAGGGTTTGGAGATGGGGCAATTCATCTGCGATGAAACTGATGTGCAAAATTTTTTAATAAATTTTTTATGTGCGATAACCTGCATTAAATGCCTCTCTGATGATGATCGGCAGAAAAAGTTATTAACAATATCAAAAAAAAATGTGGGGGAAAGTGGAGGAAAGTGGATAATTATTTCATATTTTAGCATTTTTATTGGTAAAAAGAGAGTATGGCCACATTTATAGGCGATTACCCGTGCAAAGTCGATGCCAAGGGTAGGATAATCCTTCCGATGGCATTCAAAAAGCAGATGCCTGCTGCTGCACAGGATCATTTCGTGGTCAGGAAGGATATTTTCGAAAACTGCCTGGTGCTATATGCCATCGATGACTGGAACCGACAGCTTGAGAAGATAAGGAAGAGGATAAATCCCTATAACCGCGAGCACAACAGGTTCCTGAGGAATTTTTTCAAGGGAACTGCCGAACTCTCTCTCGATAGCAATAACCGTATGCTGATCCCTAAACGACTGTTTGATCTTATTGGTGCTGAAAGGGATGTTGTACTTGCCGGCCAGGACGGAAGAATTGAAATCTGGTCAGCATCAGTTTATGAAACTATCGAAATGCCTGCTGAAGATTTTGCCAACCTGGCTGAAAAGCTGATGGGTGGAAGCATAAATGAGCCTTTGGAATAATGTTTTATCATGTACCTGCATTGCTTGATGAGAGTATCAGGGGATTGAATATCCGTCCTGACGGGATTTATGTTGATGTCACTTTCGGAGGCGGAGGGCATTCGATGGAGATCCTGAAACGCCTCAGGAAGGGTAGGCTGATCGCCTTTGACCAGGACGAAGACGCATCACAGAATGTTCCGGATGACAGGAGACTGATCTTCCTTAATCAGAACTTCAGGTTTCTGAAGAACAACCTGAAGTTTAACGGCATAAGTTCAATTGACGGGCTTATTGCAGATCTGGGTGTTTCATTCCACCAGTTTGATGAACCTGAAAGAGGATTTACATTCCGCCAGGATGTGCCGCTCGATATGCGGATGAATAAAAAAGGTCCCGTTACAGCCGCCAGCCTCCTCAAAACACTCGATGAAGTCTCACTCGCAAAAATCATGTACGATTTCGGCGAGCTTGTGAATTCGAGACGGATCGCCAGGGAAATTGTAATGGCCAGAGCCGTAAAACCACTGACAACCGTGAATGATATGATTAACGCTATCGGAAAGCTGGCCCCGCCAAGGCAGGAACATAAATTCTATGCCCGTGTATTCCAGGCCTTAAGGATAGCTGTTAATCATGAGATAGATTACCTCAGGGAGATGCTTGAACAGGCACTTGATGTTTTGAAAAAAGACGGAAGGCTGGTTGTCATAACATACCATTCGCTTGAGGACAGGGTTGTTAAAAACTTTATGAAGACCGGAAATTTTGAAGGTGAGGAGAAAAAGGATTTTTACGGAAACCTGATCACTCCTTTCAGGATAATAAACAAGAAGGGAACAGTTCCTGAAGAGATTGAAATTGAGGATAATAAAAGGGCCAGAAGTGCACGTTTAAGAATTGCGGAAAAGATCTGACAGATGACAGACAAAAAAGAGGAAAAATCCAAACAGGTTAAGCCGGGTAGTTTTATGAAAGAACTGTTGAGCGGAATCATCTTCTCAGATATAATCGTTCTCAAAAACCTCTGGTTTATCTTATTTCTGACTCTTCTGGGCGCAATCTATATCGGGAACCGGTTTCATGCTGAAAAAGTAACACGCGAAATTGCCAGACTTTCAGCTGAGGTTAAGGATCTCAGAGCGGAAGCGCTTTCAACATCAGCCAACCTGATGTCTGTAAGCAAGCAGTCGGAAGTCTACAGAATGGTGCGGGAGAAAGGACTGGGACTTGAAGAACTTAAAACACCACCATATAAGTTGATAGTCGATAAATAGGAAACAGTATGGCAGTCAGGGATGAAATAGTATGGAGGAGCGGAGTCGTATATATTGCACTTACGCTTTTTGCGGTTGCAATTGTTATTCAGATCCTTATTCTTCAATATGTGCAAAGAGGCAGATGGACGGCAATGAGCGAAAAATATGTTTTCAAGACTGCCGAAATGCCCGCGAACAGGGGAGATATCCTGGCACATGACGGACGCCTTCTGGCCAGTTCCGTTCCTTATTATTCAATCTATATGGATACCAGGAGCACAGGCATGTCAGCCGACACCTGGTCGCGCGGGATCGATGGCTTATGTGATGGTCTGTCGCATCTTCTTGGCGTCAGGTCACCGGCAGGCTGGAAATCAGTTATAACAAATGCCAGAAAAAAGGGAGACCGCTATTTCCTTATCCAGAAAAAAGTGGACTATGCCACTCTTAAAAAGCTGAGGGAGCTCCCTATTTTCAGGGAAGGTCAGTACAAGGGAGGACTTGTCGCCCAGCCTGAGAACAGGAGGATCCTTCCGCACAGTGAGCTTGCGGCAAGAACCATCGGCTACCTTAATCTTGGAACTGAAGGTACCCGGGTTGGACTGGAAGGATCTTTTAATAAGGATCTTGCAGGGAAGACCGGCATGGTGGTAAAACAGCGTCTTATTGGCGGCGACTGGATTATTGTTGATGATGGTGAAAGTGTCGAATCAAAGAACGGTAATGATATTGTAACAACCATAGATGTTGATCTTCAGGATGTTGCATCGAGCGCCCTGGAGAATCAGCTCAGAAAGCATAATGCCCATCATGGCTGTGCCGTACTGATGGAGGTGGAGACAGGCGACATACGTGCCATAGCCAACCTTGAACAAAGCAGCGACGGAAGCTACCACGAAACATATAATTATGCTATCGCTGAAAGTACCGAACCCGGATCAACATTTAAGCTCCCGGCACTTATGGCCGCAATTGAGGACGGGAGGATCGATACCGGCGATATTGTTGACACTGGTACCGGAAGTGTGAAGTTCTATAATAAGATCATCAGGGATACAAGGGAAGAAGGATACGGCAAACTGACTGTCAGGCAGATATTCGAGAAATCCTCAAATGTCGGGACATCAAAGCTCATTTATGAAGCGTACAAGGACAGACCGAAAGATTTTGTAAACAGGCTTTATGCGATGAAGCTTAACCAGCAGCTTGACCTTCAGATCAAAGGTGAAGGTAAGCCGCTGATCAGATACCCGGGTGATAAATACTGGTCAGGACTATCATTACCGATGATGTCGCACGGGTATGAAGTGCAGATGACTCCTTTACAAATACTTACATTTTACAATGCCGTAGCTAATGACGGCAAAATGATGCGTCCAAGGTTTGTTACGGAAATACTCAGGAACGGATCAGTCGTAAAGAGCTTTGGAACCGATGTCATCATAAACTCCATTGCTTCAAGATCAACTATCAGGAAAGCAAAGGAAATGATGGAAGGTGTTGTTGAACATGGCACCGCAACCAACCTCAGAAATGCCAACTATAAAATTGCCGGGAAAACAGGTACTGCCCAGATAGCACGCGATAAACGCGGGTACAGGCAGGGACCTATGTCGTACCAGGCATCATTTGTCGGATATTTTCCGGCAGAGAATCCTCTCTATTCATGCATAGTTGTGGTCAATGCCCCTTCAAATGGGGTTTATTATGGAAATATTGTTGCAGGTTCGGTTTTCAAGGAAATATCCGACAAAGTTTATGCAACCACATTCTACAGGGATTACAGGACGGAAAACAAGGACGATAACAAGGATAATAAAATAACTGCTCCGGAAGCCGGAAATGGTTACAGGGATGATATCAATGAAGTTCTTGGTGACCTTAAGGTACGGTATAAAAGGACTTCAAAGGAAGATTGGGTCGCTACACGTGAGAGCGGCGACACGATCAGGCTTGTCGGAGTAGGCCTGAAAAAAGGACTGGTCCCCGACGTCAGGGGTATGAGCCTCAGGGATGCTATATACCTTCTCGAAAACTCGGGTCTCAAAGTAAGGTACAATGGCAAGGGGAGAGTGCTGAGGCAATCACCTGAGCATGGCGCAAGAATATATGAAGGCAGTGTTGTTTCACTTGATATGAATATGTGACAGGATTATGATGAGGATTAATGATTTAATAAAAAATACTGATGTTGTTTCAATTACAGGAGCAGAAAATCCGGTCATTGATAATATCGAATTTGATTCCCGGAAAGTTAAACCGGATACACTGTTCGTTGCAGTGAAGGGTACAAAGAGCGACGGGCATGATTTTATTAACGATGCTGTTGCTTCAGGAGCCGTGGCTGTCATCTGTGAGGCTCTTCCTGAAAAAGCAGGAAAGAACATCTGCTGGATCAAAACAAATGATTCGGCCAGGGCTCTTGGAATAGTATCTTCTGAGTTTTTCGGGAATCCCTCTGCATCATTAAAGCTAACAGGGGTCACCGGGACCAATGGTAAAACCACAATAGCCACCCTGCTCTACAGGATGTTCACAAGGCTTGGTTATAAGTGCGGACTCTTCTCCACAGTATGTAATTACATTGTAATTACAGAACATCCGGCAACCCATACGACGCCTGATCCTGTACAGCTTAACAGAATCCTGGCAGCAATGGTCGGGGCAGGCTGCGACTTCGCTTTTATGGAGGTAAGCTCGCATGCTATCACCCAGAAGCGTATTGCCGGATTAACATTTGCCGGCGGGATCTTTACAAATCTGACCCACGATCATCTCGATTACCATAAGACTTTCAGCAATTATCTGGAGTCAAAAAAGAGCTTTTTTGATTCTCTCCCGGCTGATTCATTTGCCCTGACAAATGCAGACGATAAAAATGGAAAGGTGATGCTGCAGAACAGCATTGCCAGGAAATACACATTTTCCATAAAGGGTATCGCGGATTTCAGGTGCAATATAATTGAACAGGACTTCCGCGGAATGGATCTGAAGATTCAGGGAGAGGATGTATGGACAAGGTTTACAGGTGATTTTAATGCTTCCAACCTGCTGGCGGTCTTTGCGGCATCGGAGCTGCTGGGTGGAACCAGGAAAGAAATACTGACCATACTCAGTGACCTGAGGCCGGTACCCGGGAGATTTGAATCGGTGGAAGCTCCGGGAGGAATAAATGGTATCGTGGATTATGCCCATACTCCCGATGCACTTCTTAACGTGATTTCAACGATCAACAAGATCCGCGGGGATGGAAAACAGCTGATAACCGTTGTAGGTGCAGGCGGGGACAGGGACCGCACAAAAAGGCCTAAAATGGCACTTATATCTGCAGAAGGCAGTTCAAAAGTCATTCTCACCTCAGACAATCCGCGGACGGAAGATCCCGAAACGATCCTTGATGATATGGAAAGGGGCATCACTCCTGATGTCAGGAGAAAAGTGCTGAGGATCAGCGACAGAAGAGAAGCAATAAAGACTGCTGTAATGCTTGCAGGTGCCGGAGATGTAATCCTGGTTGCAGGCAAAGGACATGAAACTTACCAGGAGATACAACGGAGTCAGACATCATTTCGACGACAGGGAGGAACTGAAGGCAGCTCTTCTGCTGAAGCATAACAATACCAAATAGAAAATGCTTTATTACCTTTTTAGATATCTGGATGAACTTAATGTCCCCGGCGCAGGGATGTTCAACTACATCTCATTCAGATCAGCAATGGCGGTCATCACTTCGCTGATCATTTCACTGCTGATTGGGAAAAGGATAATAAGATACCTGCAGGTTAAACAGGTTGGCGAGGTCGTCAGGGATCTGGGCCTTGAAGGACAATACCAGAAAATAGGTACTCCGTCAATGGGAGGCATAATAATACTTGCTTCAATAGTGGTCCCTGTCATTTTATTTGCAAAGCTTGCCAACATCTATGTCATTCTAATGCTGCTGACCACCATCTGGTTAGGTTTTATCGGATTTCTGGACGATTACATCAAGGTCTTTAAAAAGAACAAAGAGGGACTGGCCGCGAGATTCAAGATTGCCGGTCAGATAATCCTCGGATTGATAGTGGGTGTGACACTTTTCTTCAGTGATGATGTCATCATCATGGAGAAAGTCGCTATTTCAGATCTTACCGCCCGGGAGAGAATTGAGCTTCTCGATCCGTCACAACCTTATTATGCTGACGACCAGGTATCCATGGAACATAAGTCGACCAAGACAACGATCCCCTTCGTAAAGAACAATGAATTCAACTATGCCTGGCTGGTAGCATTCATTCCGGAAAAATACAGGCAGTTATTCACCTGGCTCGTCTTTGTTATAATTGTTATCTTCATAGTAACTGCGGTCTCCAACGGAGCAAACCTGACCGATGGCCTCGATGGCCTTGCGACAGGCACTTCAGCCATTATCGGATCGGTGCTGGGAATTCTGGCATATGTGTCGAGTAACGTCATATATGCCAATTACCTGAACATAATGTACATACCGCAGAGCGAGGAGCTTGTGATCTACGCAAGTGCATTTATAGGAGCAACTATCGGCTTCCTCTGGTACAACTCCTTCCCGGCACAGGTTTTTATGGGTGATACAGGGAGCCTTGCCCTTGGTGGCATAATTGCTGTCTTTGCCGTGATAATAAGGAAGGAGCTTCTCATCCCGATCCTTTGCGGGATATTCCTTGTCGAGAATCTATCGGTGGTAATACAGGTTTCCCATTTCAAGAGGACTAAAAGAAAATATGGAGTGGGGAGGAGGGTATTTCTGATGGCTCCCCTTCACCATCATTATCAGAAAAAAGGATACACAGAACCGAAAATTGTTACAAGGTTCTGGATCGTGGCAATAATTCTGGCCGTAATAAGTATTGTGACGCTCAAGATCAGATAAGTGTATGAAGAAGATTGTAATACTCGGGGCAGGAGAAAGCGGGGCAGGTTCAGCAATACTTGCACAAAGGAAGGGCTTTGATGTTTTTGTTTCCGATCTGGGAGAAATGAAACAGAAATACAGGGAAATTCTTAATAGTAACAAGATCAGATGGGAGGAAGGTAAACATACAGAAAAAGAGATATTTAAGGCTGATGAAGTCATTAAAAGCCCGGGTGTCCGCGAGGATGCTCCGATAGTGATGCAACTGCGCGGGAAAAGTATCCCGGTAATATCTGAGATTGAATTTGCAGGCAGATATGCTACAGGTAAAAAGATCTGTGTGACAGGAAGCAATGGCAAGACCACCGTGACAAATCTTATTTATCATATACTGAAAAAAGCAGGGAAAAATGTCGCAATGACAGGGAATGTCGGAAACAGCTTTGCAATGGCTGTGGCTGAGGGTTCTTATGATTATTATGTTATCGAGCTGAGCAGTTTCCAGCTCGATGGCATGTACTCCTTCAAGGCAGATATTGCGATCCTGATGAATATCACACCTGATCACCTCGACAGGTACGGTTATAACCTTCAGAACTATATAGATTCCAAATTCAGGGTTACCCGGAACATGACAAAATCGGAGTTTTTCATTTACTGGGCTGACGATCCCATTATCAAAAGAGAGCTGGAGAAGAAAGAGTACGGAATGACGCATCTTCCTTTCTCGGCCGATTCCAGAGAAGGCATGACAGCTTATATCGAAAACAATGAATTAATAATTGATTACCATACTAAAACCAACCTTATGACCATTCATGATCTGGCATTAAAAGGACGCCACAACATTTTCAATTCGATGGCGGCAGCAATTGCAGGTAAAGTACTTACTATCCGGAAGGACATTATAAGGGAAAGTCTCGCTGATTTTCAGGGGGTGGAGCACAGGTTGGAACCTGTGATCACTGTTTATGGGATTAATTTTATTAACGATTCAAAGGGCACCAATGTAAATTCCACCTGGTATGCCCTGGAATGCATGGAGACCGATGTGGTATGGATAGCAGGAGGGATAGATAAGGGGAACGATTATTCCGAACTGTTCTCTGTGGTGAAACAGAAGGTGACAGCAATTGTATGTCTTGGGAAAGACAACAGGAAGATCGTTGAGGCTTTCAGGGATAAAGTGCCGACAATAGTTGAAACATCCTCGATGGAAGAGGCTGTAAGGTCGTCATACTACCTGGCTAAAAAAGGGCAGACTGTGCTTTTATCGCCTGCCTGTGCAAGTTTTGACCTGTTCAATAATTATGAGGACAGAGGCCGTCAGTTTAAACAGGCTGTCAGAAATCTGTAAAAAAAGAACAAATGCAACAAGGCTGGCTGACAAAAACATTTAAAGGCGACAGGGTCATCTGGGCTCTGGTAGTCATTTTTATGATCTATTCATTGCTTGCAGTTTACAGCTCTTCTGTGAGCGTGGCATACTATAAACATGGCGGCAATACAGCCTATTTCCTGAAGAGCCAGTTTATTATGATGGTCTTTAGTATCATAATAATTGTTCTGGTCCATTATCTTCCATACAGGATATACTCCAAACTGGCTGGTCTCTTCCTTCTGGCTTCCGTCGCATTATTGATCCTGACCTTTTTGATCGGATCAAGAATAAATGAGGCTGTCCGTACGATCAGGATAGGAAGTACAGGATTCAGTATACAATCTTCTGATGTGGCCAAGGTTGCTCTTGTCATCTATCTTGCGAAAATGCTCACGCGGTTCCAGAATGATCTGAATAATTTTATGGTGGTGACCAGATATTTTATGATTCCCGTGGTAATAGTCTGTGCACTGATAATGCCTGAAAACCTGTCAACAGCGCTGATGGTATTTGGTGTATGCCTGACTATCATGTTCATCGGAAGGGTACCTGTTAAATACCTCCTGGCATATGTGGGAATTGGCGTAGCCGGAGTATTTATTTTCGCAATGGCACTAAGTCAGTTTACGGAAAAGAACCGGGTTGAAATGTGGATAGATAGGGTTGAAAATCACTTTTCAGGCAAGGTGGACGAGGATGCTGATTTCCAGTCAAACCAGGCAAAAATCGCAATATCCACAGGAGGTTTATTCGGTAAGGCGCCGGGAAAAAGTACTCAGAGAAACATGCTTCCTCAATCAAATTCCGACTTCATTTTCGCGATAATTATCGAAGAATATGGACTATTGTTCGGAGCATTTCCATTGATCCTTGCATATATGATACTGCTCTTCAGGGGGATCACTATTGTCAAGAAGTGCGAAACAGCTTTTCCGGCCTATCTGGTTATTGGACTCATCGTAATGATTACACTGCAGGCGATGCTCAATATGCTTGTTGCTGTCGGACTCTTTCCTGTAACCGGACAGACCCTGCCAATGGTAAGCTGGGGAAGGACCTCGGTGCTTGTTATGAGCTTTTCGATAGGAGCAATTCTGAGCGTAAGCAGGGTTGTCAACGCCAGGATAAAACAGGAAGAACTGCCCGAAGAGGAAAAAACTGATGAAGGAGAAAAAATATATGAACCTGCAAAAGCATAAAAAGGTGATTATCAGCGGTGGCGGAACCGGCGGACATGTGTTCCCGGCTATTTCCATTGCAAATGCTTTGCGGAAGATCGATCAGGATATTGAAATTCTTTTTGTGGGAGCTGAAGGTAAATTGGAGATGGAAAAGGTGCCGGCAGCAGGTTACAGGATTATCGGATTGCCTGTAGCCGGTATCAGCCGGAAGAGTATTCTGAAGAATTTCTCAGTGTTCATCAAACTGATAAAAAGCCTGCGTCTGGCCAGAAAAACTATAAAAGAATTTAAACCGGATGTTGCCGTGGGAGTGGGTGGATATGCAAGCGGTCCCGTTTTAAGGCAGGCGGGAAAAATGGGAATCCCGATACTGATACAGGAGCAAAACAGCAGTGCAGGGGTAACCAACAAACTGCTTGCTAAAAAGGCATCAGCCATCTGTGTGGCATACGAAGGGATGGATAAATATTTTCCTGCTGAAAAGATAATTATTACCGGCAATCCTGTCCGCCATGACTTTTACAATCTGGGAGATCTGAGGGAAGAAGCCCTGCAATTCTTCATGCTTAAAAATGGACTTCCTGTTATCCTCATACTTGGCGGATCACTTGGCGCGGGAAGCATCAATAAATGCCTTTCGGATAGCATTAAAACCGTAATCGGATCGTCTTGCCAGTGGTTATGGCAGACTGGCAACTACTATTTTGAAGATATCAGGAAACTGGTATCGGAGTCATCGGGTGCAAACATTATCGTTCACGCGTTTATCGACAGAATGGACCTGGCTTTTGCTGCTGCCGACATAATTATTTCCAGAGCGGGAGCCGGTACAATTTCTGAATTGTGTCTTGTCGGAAAACCGGTCATTCTGGTCCCGTCGCCCAATGTAGCCGAAGATCACCAGACCAGAAATGCAATGACCCTGGCCGGAAGGGATGCAGCAATGCTGATTCCCGATGATGAGGCCGGAAAAACTCTTGTCGGCAAAGCAATAGAACTGGCTTCGGACAGGAAGAAGAAGAAAACATTGTCAGAAAACATTGCACAAATGGCAGAACGTGATTCCGATCTGAGGATAGCCAGGGAAGTGCTTAAGCTTATAAGGAATGATTGACCTGAAAAATACAGAAGGAATATATTTTGTCGGAATAGGCGGTATCGGCATGAGCGCCCTCGCTTCATACTTTGCGGCGGGAGGTTATACAATTGCCGGTTATGACAGATCAGAATCCGGAATAACCAGGTCATTGACGGAGACGGGATGTACTGTTTCCTTCGACGACACTGTGGAAAGCATCCCTGCTTTATTCAGAAATACTTCAGACAAGGAGCGGGTGATAGTAGTGTACACTCCTGCCATTCCAGTTGAGAATCATATTATTACATTTTTCAGGACTAACGGGTACCGGGTGTATAAGAGATCTGAAGTTCTCGGTGAAATATCATCCCATACTGATACTCTTGCTATCGCTGGCACTCATGGAAAGACAACCGTGTCGGCGATGACAGCTCACATTCTTAAGCAGTCGCATGTAGATTGCTCTGCGTTCCTGGGAGGTATATCAAAAAATTATAATACCAACCTTCTCCTGGGTGATGGACGGTACACGGTAATGGAAGCCGATGAATTTGACAGATCGTTCCACAGGCTCAGTCCGCTGATGGCCGTGGTGACCTCTGTCGACGCTGATCATCTTGACATCTATGGTGATCATCAGGCAATGATAGATGGCTACAATGAATTCTGCTCTAAAATTAAAAAGGGTGGTAAACTCTTTATAAATTTTAAGATCAGGAACAAAATAATTATCCCCGAAGGCGTCAGCATGTATACCTACGGATCTGAAAACGAAGCTGATTACAGGTTTTTCGATTTAAGGCATTGTAACGATTACTACAGTTTCAGCCTTCGGGCGCCTGAGGGTATTCTGAGTGAACTTCATTTTCCATTTCCGGGGATAATCAATATTGAGAATCTTACTGTGGCTATTGCTTTGGCCATTAACTGCGGAGTAACAGAGCAGGAGATCCGGAAGGCAATTATGCTTTTCCAGGGGGTCCGCCGAAGGTTCGATATCAGGATTGATCTTCCCGGACTTACTTACATTGATGATTATGCACACCATCCTGAAGAGATCAAAGCATGTATAACTTCTGTCAGGGAATATTTCGGGGGAAGAAAGATCACCGGGATATTCCAGCCACACCTTTATTCAAGGACACGCGATCATGCCGAAGGCTTTGCTTCAATTCTCGATGAACTTGATGAAGCTATTCTTCTTCCTGTTTATCCTGCACGCGAAAAACCGATACCAGGCGTCACTTCTGCAATGATTTTTGATAAGATGAAGTCAGGAAAAAAGAAGATGATGAAAATGGAAGATATACCTGACAGGCTTGATATAAACAGCCTTGATGTGCTTGTCACAATCGGAGCCGGGGATATTGACAGGCTTGTTGTTCCGATTGAAGAAAAGCTTAAGACCGTAATAAGATGATGAACAGGCTATTAAGGATATTATTACTTGTACCGGCATTATTATCTGGTAATAATACCTGTATACTATTCGCAATGGCATAATTCAAGACTATGCCGCGGAATGAAGATCACAATAGACGATTCATCCAGGTATCATTTTGTCACCAAAAAAGATATACAGAACACCATAATCAGTAACAACGGAAGCATTATTGGCAAGCCTGTTAAGGAGATCCGGGTGGCTGAAATTGAAAACACCATGGGGAGATACAGAGAGCTTAAGGCAGCCGAGGTGTATATGTCAATTGACGGGATCCTTCATATTTATGCTGATCAGCGTACCCCCATAATGCGGGTGATGGCAAATAACGGAGGTGATTACTTTGTTGATACAGAAGGCGTTGTTGTCAGAAGAAGGAACCTTTACACTCCCCGTTTGCATATTGTAGGCGGAAATATAAATATAAGCCAGGCAATGCTTGAAGGTGTGAGCGTTCTTGACACCAGTATCAGGAACTCCATACTGAAGGATATTTATCACCTGGTCAATTACATAAACAACAACAGCTTCTGGTCAGCCCAGATCGATCAGATCTTTGTAGATGGTCATGATGAAATTGACCTGATCCCAAGGGTGGGCAGTCATACGGTCCATCTCGGAAGTGCTGAGAATTTTGAAGGGAAGCTGAATAACCTTGAAGTATTCTATGAAAAGGTTCTCCCCGAGATGGGATGGAATAAATATTCGATAATAAATCTGGCATTTCGCGACCAGATTGTTTGCAAACAGAGATAAACAGAAAAACCATATTTCAGACTATGAACAAAAGGGAACAGTACGTAGCAGCGATCGACATCGGAACCACAAAAATTGTGGCCATCGTCGGAACAAAAAACGAGAATGGTAAAATAGAGATTCTCGGGCTCAGCAAAGCTCCTTCAAAAGGTGTTAAAAGAGGAGTGGTTCAGAACATAGAGGAAACAGTGAATGCCATTCAGGCTACTGTTGAGGATGTCCAGAAAATATCAGGCGTTATGTTTTCCGAGGTCTTTGTAGGTATTGCAGGCCAGCATATAAAGAGCCTGAAAACCCGCGGATACATAATGCGCGATTCATTCGAGGATGAAATAAAAAAGGAGGAAGTCTTCAGGTTGATAGAAGACATGTACAAGATCCATGTGGATATCGGAGAAGAGATAATCCACGTGATCCCCCAGATCTTTATGATTGATAATGAAACCGGCATAAAAAGCCCGATAGGTATCTGCGGCCGGCGTCTGGAAGCAAATTTCCACATAGTGATCGGACAGGTTGCTGCTGCAAGGAATATTGAAAGATGTGTAAGCAGGGCTGATCTCAGCCTTAAGGACCTGATCCTCGAGCCTCTGGCATCAGCTGATGCCGTGTTGACAGAAGATGAGAAGGAGGCGGGAGTTGTTCTTGTCGATATTGGAGGAGGAACAACCGACCTGGCAGTCTATTATGATAATATTATCAGGCATACTGCCGTGATCCCATTTGGAGGGAATGTCATCACAAAGGATATTAAAGAGGGATGCTCAATACTCGACCGTCATGCTGAACAGCTTAAGCTTCAGTATGGGTCAGCTCTTGGCGATATTGCACCTGAGGATAAGGTTGTCGCCATCCCCGGCATAAGCGGCAGACAACCCAAGGAAATATCATTCAGAAGCCTGGCTTACATCATCCAGTCAAGGATGGAGGAGATCATTGATATTGTGAACTTTGAGATCCAGAATTCAGGCTATGCCGATAAACTGGCAGCTGGAATGGTGATCACCGGTGGAGGAGCAATGCTGAAACATCTCCCTCAGCTGATGAAATTCAAAACCGCAATGGATGTAAGGATCGGTTTCCCGAATGAACATCTGGCAGGCAACGGGCGAAATGAGATCAACCAGCCGATGTACGCAACAAGCGTCGGTTTGATACTCCGCGGATTTGAACATCTTGAGACTTACAAAAAATCATTCAATGCCGGCAGGAAGGAAGAATTTGTAAGGACAAGAAAACCTGTCGCTGAAAAGGTGGAAGCGAAAACCCCGGAAGATATTAATGATGAACCTGAAATATCGCAGGAAGAAGAAAAGGTGCCTCTTACAGAGAGGATCAAACAGATGATTTCAAGGATGTTTGAAGTAGAAGATCAGAAAATTAACTAGCCGAAAATATGGTTTGACTGTATGAAAAAGACTGTGGGTAAACAATCAAAAAATAGTACAATGACAGAAGATATAATGAATTTTGATCTTCCTGTTGAAAGGTCATCAATTATTAAAGTCATCGGGATTGGGGGCGGCGGCAACAATGCTGTAAATCACATGTACGAAAAGGGCATCAAGGATGTGAACTTCGTGGTTTGTAATACTGACCATCAGGCTCTTGCGCGCAGCCCTGTACCGATAAAAGTACAGATAGGCGAGTCAATAACCGAAGGGCGTGGTGCAGGAAGCAAACCCGAGGTAGGGCGCCAGGCTGCCATGGAAAATATCAAGGAAGTAATGGATGCCATCTCAGGTAATACCAAAATGGTGTTCCTGACAACAGGAATGGGAGGAGGTACAGGCACCGGTGCAATCCCGGTCATTGCCAAAGCCTGCAAGGATGCCGGACTGCTTACAATTGCGGTTGTCACGATCCCGTTCAAATCGGAAGGGAAGATCCGTATCAATTATGCAATTGATGGTATAGCTGAATTGAAGGACTATGTTGATTCTCTTCTTGTAATCAATAATGAAAAACTAAGGGAGATCTATGGTGATCAGGGAGTCTCAACTGCTTTTGCCAAAGCTGATGACATACTGACCACTGCTGTCAAGGGAATTGCTGAAATAATTACGGTTGCAGGCTATATAAATGTCGACTTTGCAGATGTGGAGACTGTGATGAGAGACTCAGGAGTGGCAATAATGGGAATGGGCATGGCGGCCGGAGAGGACAGGGCTTTGAAGGCTATTGAAAATGCACTGGCATCACCCCTTCTGAACTCAAATGATATTACGGGAGCAAAAAGTATCCTGGTAAACATTTTATCAGGCATGGGTGCTAATGAGCTTACAATGGATGAGCTGGGTCAGATAACCGACTATATGTATGACGCCGCATCCGAAGATGCCTTGATAATAAGGGGATTATCACAGGATGGGAATCTCGGTGAAAATATCAGCGTTACAGTAATTGCAACAGGATTTCCTTCAAACAGCATCTTTACTCCTTATAAAAAACCAAAGCCTAAAATAGTTGAAATACTGACAGTCAATAACCCGGTTCCCCACCAGATCCTTCCTGATAATGATGCAAATGAATTCACAGTTCGGCAGAAATCTTCAGGATCGGTGATTTCAAATATTGATGATGATGATGTTCAGGGTGAGTTTGATTTCGACCTGGAAAGGGCAGGGGAGATTACCGGACTCAGGGAAAGGAAACAGCACGATGATGTTGATGAAAAGGAAAATCGTGAAACCACCCTTCAGAAAGTGAAGCACATGCAGAACTTCTTTAAGAAGGAGGGTCTGTCAAACAAGATCATAAAGGATAATATCGAGACCTTTGAAGATGTACCGGCATATGTCAGGAGGAACATGCCGCTGGTATCCAAAGAGAAGGAAAACGACAGTAAGGTCTCAAAGTTTACAATACAGCTTGATGATGATAACGAACCGGTCATAAGGGAGGACAATGCGTATCTGAACCACAATGTCGATTAGGGTTAGGTTTACAAATATGGTTTTGTCGGGGCGTTGAATGCAACGCCCTTTTTTTATGTCATTTTGCTATATTAGTTTGTGGAAGGGCAAACGTGACAGGCAAGGTGTAATAGACACTAACAAGCTTACCTCCCTGAGAACCGGGCGTAAACCTCTCCAGCTTGCTTACGATTCTCAGAACTTCAGTATCGATTGCCGGATGGACCTTCTGCAATATGCGTACATCTTCGATATTTCCTTTAGTATTTACAACAAAACGGACAATAACCACACCTTCAGCTTTTTGTACTCTTGCTTCTTCCGGATAATTCAGGTTGGTCGCAATGAACTTTCGTAATTCCATTTCTCCGCCAGGATATTGAGGCATTTTTTCTGCTGTCACATAAACATCATCCTTTTCACGTTTACCATCCTTCTCGAGCTCTATTGTCAAGTCGATGGTATAGATCACCTCACATGTGTGCTAAGATAATATGTTTTATACCCGGGAAGTGAAAATTCCATCAAAGCAGCGTCTCTAACATCTTCAATTTCAAAACGGCCATCTTTATCTGATGTTTCTGTTACAGGATTATCGGTGGCACTGATTCTTAACTCCGGTAAAGGTTTTCCATTCTCCCTGATTACCTTTCCTTTAACTTTATAAAAATCTCTTGTCATTATACTGATGAACCTCAATTCCTTTTTGTTAGTTTTATCAATATCATGATAAGTCCAGACACTTATATTCTGTAAATTGGAAACAGGAATATCAATCAATTCTCCCTTATTGGTCAACATGGTTAATACTTAAAAGTGTCATGTATTTTGAGGAATCAGAAGCCAGATCTTTCAGATCTGCTTTCTTCCCGCAGATCCGTTTTATTTCCAAACAGTTGTTATTTCAATAACACCGTCTTTTCCTTTTTCACCATATTTGTCTGTTGCCTCTTTATCCTTTAAGACACTCAACGATTTTATTTCATCAGGATTCAGCTTTAATCTTCCGTTATAGTCTATTATCACCCCATCAATTACTATAAGAGCTTTTGCAGGTGTAAAATCGGAATTTCTGAATTTGACATCCTTCATTACGGGAATGCATATTATTCCTTTATAGTCAGGATCCCTGGACCAGTTTGATGACCATCTCTGATGAAAATCAGCTTTAAGAGTCTGTCCTTTAAATCCACGATACTCAATAAGAAGTGATGCTCCGGATTGTACATCATTCTATTGCAAAACGTCCGTCAGAATCTGCTATTGCCTTTACTGAGATATTATCGGTACAGGTGGTTGTAATTGTTGCATCCAGACAATGGCTATACCATCTTCAGTCGTTACAATTCCCCTGACTAGTATTTTGTATGCATTTCTGTTCCTGTTTCTGAAAGGTCCGGATGGCGAGAGTGGCTCATCAGTTTCTTTAAAACTCAATAACAGGAAGACAAATGTTCCCATGCATAAGGTCATAGCGATCCTGGTTCCGTATCTGAATCTCCCTGATCCTGGTTTCATCATCATCGTAAGCCTCATCTTCGTAAAGGAATGATTTGAGCCACTTGTTAACGACATATTGTTTCTGCAGGTAATAAAACTTAATAGTTTATCAGCATAACTTATAATATCGGATTTATCACTGATAACACCATTGTCAGCCAGATATTCGTGATTTATCCTTATTGCCCTGTCGTATAAAAGATGAACAGGATTGAACCAGTAAAAGATCTTTACAAGTTCGATCAGAATAATATCAATGGTATGTGATTGCCTTGCATGTTCCAGCTCATGGTCAAGCAGCTCTTTGTCAATTCTGCCATTCAGGTAATCATCCCCGTTCAGATAAATGCTGCTTAAGAAGCAGCATGGATCAGTCCTGTCATCGGTTAAAACTATCCGGAATCCTCTGAAACTGGTCTTTCGGGATGATTTGGTCCTACGGTATATAATGTAAATATTTCTCAGAAAGCGGACGAGAAACACTATTACTCCCGCAACATATAGTGCAAGCAGAACTGCAGAAATGTTAATTGCTGAGGGTTGCTTTTCGATATATTGCTGACTGTTATTTTCTCCGTCAGCAACAACATTGTATGTTGAGTTGATTTCCGGGACGTAGGCAGGAATAAAGTTTTCCTGTACGGGAGTGGTTTGGAAATTCACCGGTATGGAAATGAACGGCACTAACAGGGAGAAAACCACAGACAGAACCAGGAAAAACCTGTTGAATTCAAATAGTTTTTCTTTTCTTAGCAGGAACCAGTATAGTCCGAACAATATTATCAGACTCAGGCTTGACTTTAAGATATATGCTGTCATTTCTTTATTTTTATTGATGCAATTTTTTTATCAACCATATCTCTGAGTTCCTTTAATTCTTCAGGGCTCATGTTTGTCTCATTTGTAAAAAATGATGCGAACTGGGCATTTGAATTATTAAAGAAATCTTTGATCAATCCGTTAATATGATCAGAAAAATAGTCTGATTTTTTAACAACAGGGTAGTATTCCCTTGAGTTGCCGCATTGCCTGTAGCTGACAAATCCTTTGTCAATCATGCGCTTTAACAGGGTAATAATCGTTGTGGTTGCCGGTTTGGGTTCAGGGAATTCATTTAAAAGGTCACGAATGAAAGCTTTTTCGAGTTTCCAGAGCAGTTTCATAATTTGCTCTTCAGCATTTGTCAGGTACATGGTTCTCTACAACTAGGTGATTATACTCTACAAATGTAGACTATATTTTTGAATTAACAAAATTTTTTGAGATATTTTTTTAAGGATTTTTATATATCTAGATATGTCATACGGGGGAAGAAACTCATTCAGCGGTTATCTCTTAATTACTGGCCACTCATTTTTTCGACAAATATCACTTTCTACAATCAGGTCGCACAATTATGGCTAACGTTTACACTCAAATCTATCTTCAATTGGTATTTTCACCAATGAAGCATGAAAACGTAATTCCTCAAAAACACAAGGAAGAATTGCAAAAGTACACAACCGGTATTATTCAAAACCGGAAACATAAATTACTGGCAATTAATTTTATGCCAGATCATATCCATATCCTGATCGGGTATAATCCTTCCCAGCCACTACCTGATCTGGTCAGGGATATTAAGGCAATTTCTTCGAAATTCATAAACGAAAAGAAATGGATGCCTGGCAGATTTCAATGGCAGGAAGGATATGGGACATTTTCTTATTCACGTTCGCAGATAGATGATGTAATAAGTTATATTAATTCTCAGGAAGAACATCATAAGAGGATGTCATTTAAAGAGGAGTACCTTAAATTATTAGATAAATTTGAGGTGGATTATGATCCACGATACCTGTTTGAGTGGATATAGCCATATATATACTACAATCAGGTCGCACCTACGGCGCTATATTGACTCAGGTCGTTTCTACAATCAGGTCGCACCTACGGCGCTTATATTATTGACTCAGGTCGTTTCTACAATCAGGTCGCACCTACGGCGCTCATATTATTGACTCAGGTCGTTTCTACAATCAGGTCGCACCTACGGCGCTCATATTATTGACTCAGGTCGTTTCTACAATCAGGTCGCACCTACGGCGCTTAAGAACTGCTTCATCATGCTATTAATCCAGCTGGCCTACATAATATATGATGGGAAATTGCCCCGCGTCTGAACATTGACTATTGGCTTGATTGCTTAATATGAATGTTCCAGTAGGATCATAGGGACAACCTGGTTGTAGAACTGATATTCTTTCCCATGCCCTGAGCCTCGTAAAGGCGACCTGTTTGTAGCAAAAGAATAGCAAATTTAAATCAGAGCTCCGTAGGTGCGACCTGTTATACATTAAAAAATCCTCCACCATACGATCCATATTTTTTATCAGGTACTGTATACCAACAAACAAACCGCCTCTTCTAAATTATATCCTCCATAATTCCTATATTTGACGCTGATGAGGCGAAATATTGCGATATTACTGATCATAGGACTATCATCGGCATTATTTGCCCAGCAGCAGGATACTCTAAAACCAAGAATCCTTAAACAATGGAATCTCTCTTCAGATTTCACCGAAGAAGTAGTAATCCCGTTTGATACTGTTTTTTCACTTTTTAACCAGTACCGGCTGGCTGATAAATATTCTCCACTGAATGCCACTCTCGGCAATTATGGTCTGCCTTTCTACCAGTTGAATTTTTTCGACAGGATCACCGATCCTGATAAGTTCCTTTACGCCCATTACTATCCGCTGATGTACCAGCCTGAAAGGTATATTTTTATGAATACACAGGTCCCGTTCACAGAAATTGTGTGGACTTTTGGCGGACCGCGTGAAATGGCCGAGCAGACATTCAGAGTGAGGCATTCCCAGAATGTGAACAGGTTCCTGAACTTCGGACTTGTGTATGATATAGTGTACAATCTTGGACAGTATAGTTACCAGAGAGCCGATGATAAAGACTTTACTTTTTACGGTTCATATACTGCCAGTAAGTACAGGGTCTATTTTGCTGCCGGATTGAACAACCTGACAACAAGTGAAAACGGGGGCATTGAAGATCAAACTCAGCTTGAAGAGTTAGAAACCAGGAATGTAGCAGTTAACCTGGGAGGACTTAATAAAGCAAAAAGCTACCTCAAAAACAGGAACCTGCTCCTTGTACAGCGTTATACTGTAGGAGCAAAACAGGCTGCAACTAATGACAGCACTTCAACAGGTGATCCAAAACCCTTCAGATTAAGCGGGACTTTTTCACATATCTTCATTCTTGATGGTAACCGGCGGACATATACTGATGATGAACCATTATCCGGATTTTATGATTCAATATATATCAACAGCGACCGGACATTCGACTCC
Source organism: uncultured Bacteroidales bacterium (assembly GCA_963828775.1). GTDB lineage: Bacteria > Bacteroidota > Bacteroidia > Bacteroidales > VadinHA17 > LD21. The sequence goes on from CAWHGX010000058.1 coordinate 41,798, forward strand.
CTGTACACCAGAAGCATTAAAAACACAGTCAGATTTGATTTTGCAACTGATGAAACACGGAAATTCAGACTTGGCGGAGGAGTCGGGATCCGGAATGAACTATTCAGATACAGCCAGATTGTGCCAACTCATGACACTCTTCTGGCAGACACCTCCCTCTGGCGCAGAAACAACAATGTTCTGACAGGGAAATTATATAATAATATCGGTGACAAATTCCGCTGGATTGCCTCTGGGGAACTGTTCCTGAGCGGCTACAGAGCTGGTGACTTCAATCTTGATGGCACTATTACCAAATCATTTGACGGGAAAAAAGGATCTGCTTCATGGAATATCTTTGGATCAATAATTAGCAGGCAACCATCATTTTGGAATGAACAATGGGGAAGCAACCATTTTGAATGGAAAAATAATCTGAATAAGGAATTCAGAATTGACCTTGGTACAAGCTTCTCTTACCCGGCCCGCAGTGCGGAATTAAGATTTAATTATGCAATTATTGACAATTATACCGACTTCGATACGCTGGCTCTCCCCACCCAACATACAGGAGGTCTTTCAGTTGCATCCCTGTACGCCCGAAAGGATCTCAGAGCATGGAAATTCCATCTTACTACTGACCTGCTGGTCCAGAAAAGCAGCAATGCTGAAGTACTTGATCTACCGCTTGTCGCTGTCAGATCGACGGGTTACTTCGAACATCTCTTCATTTTCAGGAAAACAAACGGCCAGCTGAATACACAGGTTGGTGCTGAAGTTACCTATCATACGCTCTACCATCCTTATTCATACATGCCGGCCACAGGAAGGTTTTACAGACAGGATCAGGTTCGAACCGGAAATTATCCTTTTATTAATGTATTCCTGAATATCAAACTTAAAAGGACAAGGATTTTTGTGATGCTCGATCATGTTAACTCGGGAATCATGGGATATAACTATTATATGGTTCCTACCTACCCAATGAATGCAAGAATGTTCAGATATGGCATTGCCTGGACTTTTTATGATTGAAAAATTGTCGTATCTTTGCATGCACTATTAAGAAGTTAATGGCTAACAAAAACGAGATCCTTGATAAAAAAACTTTTTATTCTGATTACAATAATCGGAACTGTAATTCTATCCTGCTCCGATAATTCCCATAACAGACGCAAAAAAGATACCATAACTTTTGACCTCGATTCAATTAAGGCAAGGGGCAGACTTGTAGCTGTTACAGACTTCAACTCAACCAGTTATTTTATTTACAGGGGCGAGCCCATGGGATTCCATTTTGAGCTGTTAAAAGCTTTTTCGGATCACCTGGGGATTGATCTTGAGATCATCACTGAAAACCATCTGGAGAAAGCCTTTGATATGCTTCATACAGGTAAGGCTGATCTGCTCGCAATGGGACTGACGGTCAATGCATCAGGAAAGGAAGAGATTAAGTTTACCGAGCCCATTGACAAAACAAGGCAGGTGCTTGTTCAGCGAAAGCCAAACAATTGGGAAACAATATCGTCTTCAGTTCTGGAAAGAAAACTGTTGCGGAATCAGATCGATCTGGCCGGAAAGTCAGTATATGTTCAAAAGAGTTCCTCACATGCTGAACGCCTTCATTCGCTGGCAAAAGAGATTGGAGAACCTTTTACTGTAATAGAAGTCCCTTTTGAATCCGAAGCCCTTATTCAGCTGGTTGCCAGGGGAGAGATAGACTATGCCGTCTGCGATGAGAATACTGCTGCTGTAACAGCTACATATTTCCCTGATATAGATGTGGAAACACCAGTCAGTTTTCCTCAGAACCTTTCCTGGGGAATCAGAAAAACACATTCGGATCAGCTGCAGAAAGAGCTGGATCACTGGATTGTTAATTTTAAAAAGACACAGGCGTACACCCTTATTTATGCAAAGTATTTTAAGAATTCACATTCCAGCTCGATTGTTAAGAGCGATTATTATGCGCTTAATACGGGAAAAATATCTCCATGGGATGACTTAATAAAGGTTTTCAGCGACAGCATTAAGTGGGACTGGCTTCTGCTGGCTTCCCTGATCTGCCAGGAATCACGTTTTATTCCTGATGCGGAATCGCGGGCTGGAGCATTCGGACTTATGCAGATAATGCCTGAGACCGGTAAAAACTTTGGGATAGATATTACTTCTTCGCCACGGAACAATATTAAAGCCGGAGCAAAGTATATTAACTGGCTCCATTCTATCTTTGATCCTAAGATCCCTGATGAAAATGAAAGAACACGTTTTATTCTTGCAGCCTATAATGCTGGTCCGGGCCATGTTCTTGATGCCATGAAACTTGCAGAGAAAAACGGTAAAGATCCTGTGATCTGGAACGATAATGTAGCGGTGTGGCTGTTGAAAAAATCGGATCCGGTATACTACACCGATTCAGTCGTAAGGAACGGCTATTTCAGGGGAAAAGAGTCAATTGCTTTTGTAAATGAGGTTCTCGAACGGTATGAACATTACAAGAATATCATACCGGTTAATAATGATCCCCTTTCCTATTACCCTAAATGGGAGGAAAGAGATCCGGTAAATATCTACTAAATTTTCTGATATGGACTTTGTTCAACTGGCCAAAAAGCGCTATTCATCGAGGAAATATAAGCAGCAGAGCGTTGAAGACGATAAGCTTAATTTTATACTGGATGCCGGACGTGTTGCTCCATCAGCAGTAAACTATCAGCCCTGGTTTTTTTTAGTAATCAGGAATGAGAACATCGAAAACATCAGAACCTGCTACCACCGCGACTGGTTCAAAACTGCTCCGATGTATATTGTCTTATGTGCAGATCATTCCAAATCGTGGAAAAGAAACGACGGAAAAGATCATGCCGATATCGATGCTGCAATTGCCGCAGACCATATCACACTGGCTGCTTCAAGCATTGATCTTGCCACCTGCTGGGTATGCAATTTTAACAGGCAAAAACTATCCGAAGTCCTGAATTTGCCCGACCATATTGAACCGGTTGTTATACTGCCGCTGGGTTATCCCGATGATAAAGTGGATACTGAGAGGCATGCAAGCAAAAGAAAAACACTAGGGGAAATTGTTGTTTTTGAGAGATTCTCAAAATAGGTCATTACTCATATCTGAGTGCTTCGACCGGATTCCTCGCTTGCTGCCCTCCAGCTTTGCCAGTTCACTGTCAGCAGGGCGATCCCAAATGCTAATATTCCCGCGAGAGCAAAGATCCACCAGCTGAGTTCTGTTTTATATGTAAAATTCTGCAACCATTTATTCATGGCGAACCAGGCAACCGGAGCCGCAAGAATGAATGCCACGACAACCCATTTAATGAACTCCCTGTTCAGCAAAATCAAAATTTCTGAACTTTGTGCGCCGGCCACCCTGCGGATACCAATCTCCTTGGTCCGGCGATCGATCGAAAAGATTGCCATTCCCAGGACGCCAAGGACGGAAATAACTATTGCCAGAACTGCAAAAGCCAGGGTGATATTACGTAATCTGGTCTCTGCCTGATATTTTTCAGTGAGCAGATCATCAAAAAAACTATATGTGAATTCCCTGTCATCCCTGTGCTTTTTATAGACATCCCTGATGTAATCAAGAGTTTCAGAAGTACTTCCGGGAGCAATTTTTACATTCATCGTCTGAATAGTCTCAGGATTGTTAGTGATAATCAGCGGTCCTATTGGATGGTGCAAAGGCCTGAAATGGAAATCCTTCACCACTCCCACAATCACATTATTTCCGAATCTCTGGCCTATAGGATCATCGAATCCCATCATTTTCTCAGCCGTTTCATTTATTACGGTTGGAATTGAAATTGTATAATCAATCCCTTCCTTCTTGCTCTTACCAGCTTTGTTAAATTCCTCCCAGTAGGCGCTGTTATCCATCCTGAGAAACTCACCCTTTATTATTTTCAGGTTGTATGTTTTTGCGAAATCCTCATCAGCCCAGTAAAGATATGTCTGTAATGTATCCAGACGTCCCTGGTAATTCATCGGAATACCCTGACGGTATGCAAAATCGACAGGGGCATAGACACTTGCTGAAACGCTCAGGATCCGTGGATTCTTTAGCAGCTCTTCCTTGAATTGTTTATTCCCGTACCAGAGCCCTGTGGGAATAACAACAATTTCCCGTCCATCAAAGCCCAGATCCTTGTTGTGAATAAAATTCAACTGTTTAACAAACAGCGATGTAGCAATAATGAAGAAGATTGCTATAGTAAACTGCACGGTAACAAGCACCCTTATGAAATTACTCCTGGAGCCCGAGGCAGAACCTCTCCTGAATATCCCAACAGGATTAAAGGAAGAAAGGTAAAATGAAGGGTAAAATCCTGCAATGACTCCCATAAGAAATGTCAGGCCAAACAAGCTGAAAATCAGTCCGGAGGAAATATTCAAAGAAAGCTCTTTGGACGAGAGTGTATTGAACCAGGGTAGTATTAACCAGACAATAATCAGAGCGATAATTGTTGCGGCAAAGGTCTGCGACACAGATTCTGTCATAAACTGCCGGAAAATACCGGACCGGTTTTCACCAACAGCTTTTTTAATCCCTATTTCAACAGTCCGTTCTGAAGCACGGGCAACCGATAATACCGAATAATTAAGTGCAGCCATAAGAATTATCAGAAAGGCAAGTCCTGAAAATATCCACACATATCTGTAATTGCCCGGATTCTTATCGAACATATCATTTTGATAATCAGAATAAAGATGGATGTCAGCGATGGGTTGAAACATCAGTTTATCGGTATATTTCGAATAGCGGCCGATGTGATCAGAGATCGCATCAAGAAACTGGTCAGTGATCTGTGCATCTTTGGCAAGCTTGATGTAAACTCTGACAAATCCCTTATCTCCCCAGTGATTTGCATAGCCTGCATACCTGCTGTTCTTTTCCGAAACCATAAATCCAAAATCGATGTGACTTTGCGCAGGGATCCTGACCACACCACCTACTGAATAAACTTCCTTTGTGTACTTATCGCTGATCAGTGTTTTTCCCAGCGCAGGACTGGTCTCCAAATATTCTTTTTGCTGTTTTTTCCGACAGAACTATATTATCAGGATTCTGAAAAGCACTTTCAGGTGATCCTTCTATAAACCTGAATCCACTGAAAATCTTAAAAAAGTCTTCATTGGTCCAGCACATCCTTGCCTCTATTTTTTCACTGCTATTTTCAAGCTTCAGGGGAGAATCTTCGGAACTGTAACTTATATATGTTGCATACTCGATCTGAGGATAATCCATCTTCAAAGTCTTTGGTACCGGCCGGTAACAGCCGGGGGACTTTACAAATTCATCCCCCTGTCTCGACAGGGTAAGCACGCGATAAATCCGCTGATAATCAGGATGGAATTTTTCAAAGCTCAGCTCATTATAAACCCAGAGATAGATAAGCAGACTAGCCACTATGCCGAATGTAAAACCTGCGAAAGTGATAAAAGAATAAACAGGTTTTCTCTTCAGATTCCGGAGGACAATTTTTAGCTGGCTGTTCATTTACTAGCTGAATTATTTGATTATCATGAGGATATCTTCAGATTCCGAAACAGAACCAGCCAATCTTTCAAGTTCTTTCTTTTTCTCATCAGAGGCTCGTGATAGTTTGAATTCAGCCGATTTTACTCGTTCCCTGATATCCTTACCTTTTAATGAGATCAGTATTTCTCCGCTTTTGGCAATCATGTAAGAAGATGGCCATACAGGCACTCCTCCGTCGAAATCGTTTTCAAGGATTTCAGCCGAATAGTCAAAAGGATCACCTTTAATGACAGTCAGCTGGCTGCTCTGTTTTGAGAAGAGTGCATGATAAATCTTTACTGTTTTGTTCTTCCTGTTATTCGGACAATCGTAATTATCCCTGGTAAAAGTCATAAATATGTATTTATCCGTTTCTGCCCACTCTTCGGGAATGATTTTTCCGGCCAGGTCAAAGTCAGGATCAACACCCTCCTGTTTTGACACTTTATATTTCCCAAGGTTTAGCACATAAACCGGATACAAACGGTTTGGAGGTATCACACGGAATACGGTATCGTTGAATTCAGGTCTGATATGGAACATGCCAAGATATTCATACTCGGCACCATCATCAGTCCCCCGCATCAGTGATTTTGTATAATTTACCAGTTTCTCAAATCTGGTAAATTCCGAAAGTGTATCCCCATAGCTATTTCGGATTACCAACAGGTTATCCCTGTGAGATGGAACAGCATATGAATTCTTGTCAAGCATAAAAACGCTTATATCATAATTCAGCCATTCAGGCGCTCCGCCAAATGCTCCCTGGTGACTTCGTGGTTTGGGAGGTTCCGTTTTCCCATGGTTCAGATCGAGGGCAATCTCTCCGAGTCCGGAAATGCGGTCAGGTTGCTCAGGATCAAAACGGTACTCTTCGGTCAGGGGAGTTGAGGAACAATCAAATCTCATTATATACTTTTCGCCGGTCAGGGTATTGCTGTAATTATAATAAAGGTCGTTTCTGTCGGATCTGACACTCATCCCTCCGCCTTTCAGTGTATAATCATTATAAAACATTATCATGTCGGGTTTAATGATCACGCCCGTAATTTCATTTTTTACGACAGATCTTATGTATCTGCCTTCAGGTGAATAGAGATGAATTCCATAAAGGTTCATAGCAACTATATAGTTGTCCATCAGGTGATATTTGAATTTCAGATCTGAAGGGATAGTTGTATCCGGAACCGGTTCCATCCGGACATATCTTATTTCATCAGCTACTTCTGACAGTTTTATCTCCCTGACATTATCTAAATTACCGGCAATGTCAATTATTACAGGTGGATTGATATGATCGACCGAACGGTCCTCCTTGTATCGAAATCCAGCCGATGGCTGGTTTGAATTGCCTGCCTGTTTATTTTCAGGTGCCATCTTTTCAGCTTCGGCTTTTTCCTGCAGCATGATCTTCTCCGTCAACTCTTTTTCGCTGGTTTTAAGCCTGTTCCGATGACAGGAGGAACCAGAAAGAAGTAACGCCAATAATGCCAGGTATGTTAACAGGTTCTTCATTTTATGTTTTTACCCCTATATACTCCATCTTATAGTCAACCCCCTAAATCCCCCATCTGGGGGACTTAGAACCAGTACTTCTTGTTAAGCCCCCCAATTGGGGGGTTGGGGGGTTGACCTTCCCATTTGGGGGGTTGACCTTCGATTTTGATCGAGCGCTTTTCATTTAACAGGTTACCTCGTTTCATTAAGCAGTTTCCTAACACAGGTTTCAATTTGTTTTACTGTTCCATCCAGATCATTTAATATCTGTTCATTTGTAAAACGGATCACTGTAATACCAAAGTCATTCAGAATTTCGCTCCTCCCAATATCATGTTCCTCATATTCGAAGATCTCGTGAATACTACCATCAACCTCAATCACCAGTTTTATTTTAGGACAATAGAAATCAGCAATAAATATGTTTATAGGGTGTTGCCTGCGAAACTGTAAGCCCAGGATCTGATTTTTATTAAGTTTTGTCCAAAGCTTTTTTTCTGCTTCTGTTTCATCTTTCCGTAATTCTTTGGCTAATTTAAAAATTGAAGGTTTTGCCCCGAAATACATTGGATATTCAACACTTACGCCCTTCATTTAGCAATCTCTTAAAGAATGTAGACTAAAAATATAAAATTTTATTATGTAATTCTCTTATACCTTATTTTGTTATAAGTCCCTCTATTATTCCCTTGACCTCATTTGTGTTAACCCCCTAAATCGCCCATTCGGTTGTCAACCCCCTAAATCCCCCATCTGGGGGACTTTGAACCAGTACTTCTTTTTAAGCCCCCCAATTGGGGGGTTGGGGGGTTGACTTTCCCATCTGGGGGATAGGGGGGTTGACCTTCCCATTTGGGAGATTGACCTCATTCCGCTATCATTACCACCAACTCTTTCCCCCCGTTTTAAGCGATTTGACAAAACCTTCAAAAGCCACTTTTCTGGGATCATTTCCCGGATTATATCCTGCGCTTTTAATAAATCGTTTCAGGTGATCGGTTCTGAGTGAAACAGCCAGCTTTCCTTCAGGTGTGACATTCGAAGGCCAGAAGGGCAGACCTAAATCGAGATCATTTTCAAGGCCGGCAGCCCATGGATTACCCGGGACATTTACATAATCATACATTTTGTTTTTTCTTTCGTCATTCAGAACAAGATAATAAAGCTTATTCTCTGATTTGTCAAAAAGAGCTTTTTCCCATTTAGGTGTTTTTCTGTTAAGGGAATAGTGAACTGTATTCTATGAACAGAAAATCCTGATTTTCAAGGATCTCATTGATAAAGACCTTATCATCAAGGGACACATTAACATGCATCCATTCTTCGGCAGTAACCTTATGTTTCCCTAACCTGAAAACATATACCGGGATTAGTCTGTTAGGCGGAATTAATCTGAACACAGTATCATTAAATGCCCATTTAATTGTTGTTACCTGTCCATATTGCCAGACAGAATTTGAATATGAACGAATAACAGAACTGGTTATTGACGTTTCCAGATGGTCAAACTGAGTGAATTCACATAAAGTGTCACCAGTAATGCTAAAAGTGACCATAAGAGGCTTATTCTTTTCGAAAGCTTCTAATAAGCCTGGCATTCCTGCATAACAATATTCGGAAACAGGGAAAATTCCTGTTGAGGATAATCCCGGTGTTCCGCTTCTGATATCTTCTCTTCCGGTAGTAATAACCTCTCCCTTAGAGAAAGTAAGCGGTTTTCCGGTTTCCATGGATTGTTGTGCCGGCATATTTATGGTTTTGTTATCAGCCTTGAATTTCAAAAGGCTGACTTTTTCTCCCGGATAATCACTGTATTTGTAGAAGACTGCATTACCTGCAGTCTTTACATGGTTACCCCAAGCACCCTGGAATGTTTCTTTCGGGAAAAATCCTGAAAAAGGTTTGTCAGGATCAATATTTAATGGGGCATTAAATGTGTTTTTACAGATGGTTTCCATGAACTTTCCATCCCTGTCAAAACGATTAATACCCAGATTGTTATTTATTATTATACCGTTTGGCATAAAATTAAGATTCGATCCCCACAGGAAGTAAATGGAATCATCAGGGACCTCAAAAACAATATATCTGACTTTTGAAGCTACATCGCTAAGCCTTATTTCCCCTGAAGAAATCTCTCCGGAAAAATCAATAATTACAGGAGGGTGATCTGGATCGACCGACCTGTCTTCCTTATACCGGAAACCGGCAGGTATATTTACCAGTGTATCAAAAGGATTTTTTTCCAGACCAGTTTTTTCAGCCTCAATTTCTTCTTGTTCCTTTGCCAGCATTTCCTTGGCAAGTTCTTTTTCACTGGTTTTAAGAGGGTCGTGGCGACAGAAGTATGTCGAAAAGAGTAAGGTAAATAATACCAGATATAGTGAACAGATTCTTCATTTTATGTTTTTACCACTATATACTCCATCTTCTAGTCAACCCCCTAAATCTCCCATTCTAGTCAACCCCCTAAATCCCCCATCTGGGGGACTTAGAACCAGTATTTCTTTTTAAGCCCCCCAATTGGGGGGTTGGGGGGTTGGCCTTCCCATCTGGGGGACTTAGAACCAGTGACTTCTTCTTAAGCCCCCCAATTGGGGGGTTGGGGGGTTGACCTTCCCATTGGGGGATTGAAACGTTGACTTCTTATTCATATCTCAGATGCTTCAACACTGACGCTTCGGTCAGTGTTTCATCTCTCCTCACTATTCATATCGGAGAGCTTCAACCGGATTCCTCGTTGCTGCCTTCCAGCTTTGCCAGCTTACAGTAATCAGGGCAATGACCAGAGCAATTAATCCGGCAAGTGCAAAAATCCACCAGCTGAGCTCTATCCTGTAGGCGTAGTTCTCCAGCCATTTTTTCATTACAAACCAGGCTACAGGAACAGCTATTACAAATGCGATCCCGACCCATTTCACAAAATCTTTATTCAACACGATCAAAACCTGAAGAATCCTTGCGCCATTTGTTTTTCGGATGCCGATCTCCTTGGTGCGCCGTGTGATAGCATAGGCTGATAAACCTGAAAGCCCCAGGCAGGCAATAATTATCGCCAGTATCGAACTTGCCAGGAATAATCCGCTGAAACGCTGGTCTGCCCGGTATTGTTCATTGTAAAAATCGTCCAGGAAAAAATAGTCGAACGGATTTCCCGGGTAATGTGAAGTCCAGATCTTCTCCAATTCCGGCAAAAGCTGATCTATGCCTGTCATATTGACTTTGATTGTGTAAAAGGTATTTGCCGGCTGATTGAAAAATGCGATCGGACTGGGTAATTGTTTGAGTGATTGCTGATTAAAATCATTTACTATGGCTTTTACTGTGACCTCCTGTTTGCCGCTTCTCAGGATTTTCCCAACAGTACTTATAGCATCTTTAAAACCGAAATAGGGAAGTGCTGATTCATTTATTATTATTTTATTTGATTCCTCTTCAACAGATGCATTGTAATTATCCCCGGCAAGTAAAGTCAGGCCGTAAGTATCAAAAAAGTGATTATCTATATAATATACGTCAATTCTTTTTTCCGTGTTACGCCCCTCTACCGGGATCCCGAAAACACGTGAATTTTTAATCTCAGTCCCCGGAACATTTGATGATGCTGCTATGCTGCTTACACCTGACAGAGCTGCTATTTCATTCTTAAATGATTCGAGGGTTTTCATGTATGATTCATATGTGTTTGCCCTGAGTATTCTTGGACCATCAAGGACAATTAATCCCTCCATGGTAAATCCGAGGTCGTGGTTGCGCATAAAATTTACCTGACGGTAAATAGTTATTGTGCCTATAATCAAAATTATGGAGATGGTGAACTGAAAAACCACAAGACAGTTTTTCAGCAGGCTTATCCATCCGGCTTCTGTTGGATTTTTCCCTTTCAGAACGAGGCCGGGAGCAAAACGTGAGATGTATATCGCAGGGAGCAGTCCCGTGAACAATGATCCTGAAACCAGAAGAAGAATAAAGAGAAGCAAAACCATCAGGTAATCAACCTGGAGCGGGCTTTGCATGACCTGCTTAAAAAACGGAAGCAAAAGAAGGACACCAGTGATGCTGACAATCAGTGCAATCAGGTTTAACAATGCCGATTCTGTCAGGAACTGGAAAACAAGGTCTCGTTTTGATGCTCCTGTTACTTTCCGGATACCAACCTCATGCGCCCGTTCAATTGACCTTGATGTGGCCAGGTTGATATAATTTACAAATGCGATCAGGAGCACGAGTAAAGCCACAATCCCCAGTGAGACCACACTTCGGTAATTGCCATTGACCTCCAGTTCGTTATTGACAGATGAATGCAAATGAATGTCGGTAAGTTTTACCAGCTTATATTCGAGGAGGAAGAATGCTTCCTTCATAAATTTCCCGATAAAGGCTTCAGGTATCTGCGGTAATTTGGCCTCCAATGCTTTGGCATCAGCACCGGGCGTCAGAAGAACGTAAGAGTAAACCCTCTCGCTCACCCACGAATTATCCCAGTATCTCGAGCTCTTTATCAGATTTTCATACGACAGCAGAATATCAAATTTAAAATGGGAATTTCCGGGTATCGATTTAACAATTCCTGCCACTTCAAAATCGTTTGCTCCGTCAAGAGTTATCATTTTACCGATCGGATTTTCATTGCCGAAATATTTCCGGGCAGTCTCTTCAGTAATTACAGCATGATTGATGGCAAGAAGGCTGGAATCCGGCTTGCCGTCTACAAGAGGAAATGAAAAAAGGTCAAAAAAAGATGATTGTGCATACAGGATGTTCTTCTCCTTAAAGGTTTTGTCACCGTATTTTACCAGGCTTTCCGTACGATAAAACCGTGTATAGTCTTCAACCTCAGGAAACATATTCTTTATTTCTTTACCGACTCCGGTCGATCCTGATGCAGAATGCTGTTCAAGAATGCCTTCTTCATAAAGAAGATAATCGACCCTGTAAATGTTTTGGGCATTCTTATGAAATTTATCGTACGATGTTTCTGCCTTTATCCATAAGGTTATCAGGATAAAAGCGGTTATACCGATTGTTAATCCCAGAAGATTAATTATGAAATATCCCTTGTTCGACTTCAGGTTTCTGAGTATGAGGATCAGGTAGTTTTTTATCATCTACTGTATTTTACTATAAATGTAAGAAATTGCTTTTATTCATACCTCAATGCTTCAAAAGGATTCCTCGTCGCCGCCCTCCAGCTTTGCCAGGAAATCCACTTTTAATTTCAATCCTTCTTTAAGCCCCTCTGGGGGGTTTGGGGGTAAGCTATCATTCGTACCGTAATGCCTTAACAGGATTAGTTCTGGAGGCTCTATAAGAATGAAAGAAGACTGTTGCTGCAACAACAAATGCTGAAAGCACCAACGCGATTATGAACACATAGAGGGCTGATTGACACCTTATAAGAAAAGTTATTCAACCATTTGCTCATAAAGTAGATTGTTGCAGGTATTGAAATAATCCAGGCAATAAGTACCATAACCAGGTTTGAACGGATAAAAGAATATATAATAGCTTTGCCCGTGCTGCCGAAAACCTTTTTAATACCTATTTCTTTTGTCCTGGTTTTGCTTACGAACAGTACCAGACCGAACAATCCGAATGCTGCAATGATTAAAGTGAACAGTGCAAATACGGAGACTATAGTATTTAAGTTCTTTTCGGAGGTATATAAACTTTCAATCATCGATTCAATTGCCCGGTAATTAAACGACCTGTCAGGTGCTGCCTTTTTCCACTCAGCCTCAGCAAATGACAATACATTGCTCAGGGAACCAGGCTTATAATGGACTGCCACCTGCTGAATATATTTATCGGTCATGTGAATATTAAGGGGAGGTATGTCTGTGTGGATTGAATGAAGATTAAAATCCTTCACAATGCCTATTATCGTGCTGTTTCCAAGTCTCTTCCCTAACGGATCGGTAATGCCAAGTTCCTTTACTGCCTTTTCATTCAGCATTACCGACTGAGTCATGTCACTTCCGAAATCCTCTGAAAACTCACGTCCTGCAATTACCGGAATTCCCATAGTTTTAATGAAGTTGTAATCAACAGCAAGTCCTTCAACTTTTATCTTAACTTCCGGATTCTCAAAATGAGGATACATAGAAGTCATCCAGCCCTGCATCGGAACACTGGTCATGGTTCCTCCAGCCATAATGACGTTAGGACTTGATTTAATGTTATTGATGAATGCTGAATATCCTTTGAAATTACGGCCCAGCTCGAGCAGAATAACATCTTTTGTATAATGCCCCGGATCCTTCTTAAGAGCATATTTGTACTGTGAACGTATAATAAGTGTGCTCGAAACAAAAGTGCAGAAGATCACCAGCTGGAGGACGATCAATGTTGATCTCACTATCTGCCTTTTCCTCCCGGTCTGAATAACATTCTTCAGAATATCCATAACCTTTAAACGGGAAAGGTAAGAAGAAGTGTAAATACCCGAAAGGAAGCCAATTAGTACTGTAACTATCAGGTATACTGAAATATATACCGGGATATTGGAAGAGATTATGTTAAGTCTTGTCTGGAAAAGCCTTCCTGCAACCGGAAGTGCCAACCATGCCATTACAAGAGCAAGAGGAAGTACCAGTAAAACGAGCAGGACCGATTCACTGAGCAGTTGTTTTCCTATGTTATTGTTATTAGCACCGAATGTTTTCCTTATCCCGATTTCTTTCCCACGTGAAGAAGAGACTGCGGTGGACAAAATTATATAGTTAATTGCTGCAACCAGGACGATCAGGAAAGCAATCAGGGAAAACAGCCTGACATTTTTTATGTTGCCTTTAAGTCCGGTATTTGCAACATTTTCAGATTTCAGATATACATCCGAAAGGTTTTGAAGAGAATAGCTGTTATGCGGATCCTCGCTGATATTCTTTTTCTCAAATGCCGGGAATTGTTTTTCAAATTCATCCGGATCGGTGCCTTTTGCAAGAAGTATCCAGGTGTCCCAGAAATCAAAAGTCCAGTTAACATCTGCATTGGCCACTTTAAATGATTCATTTATTGGATCGAGAGTCCACTTGCTGCTAATGAAACATTGTGCCCTGAAGGTTGAGTTTACAGGAATATCCTCGTAAACTCCCTTCACCATGAACATGTTTTCCTTGTTGTTTATAAGTCCGATTACTTCTTTGCCGACAGGATTTTCCCCGGCATAATACCGTTCAGCGAGCTCTCTGGAAAGCACAATCGAATTCATGTCTCCGAGAAGATCAGGACCAGCAACTCCTTCTATAATAGGAATGGTGAAAATATCGAATATCTCAGAACCGGCAGCCATTGCGGGCCTTACCCCTACAGATTCCTCCCCGATTTTCAATATTAAGCTGACAGGTCTGGCATTTGAAGCTTTTATAACCTGGGGATATTCATTTTTAAGAGCAGAAGCCAGAATGTATGGAGTACCGGCCATGATCTGTTTGAAATCCTTGTAATAATTGAGAACTCTGTAAATATCTTTCCTGCTCTTATGACTGTGATTGTAGCTGAACTCGTTAATTACGTACAGAAGAATGATAAACGATGCAGCCAGTGCAATAGAGAGGCCCAGAATGTTAATAGCCGCAAATACTTTGTTGTGTTTCAGGAAACGCAGTGCGGTTTTCAGATAATTTTTAAACATAACCTGGATTTTTATAACTATAAATTTAGGTTATGTTTTTATTTATAACAAATTTTTATTTGTAGAAAAGTTCCGGATTCTGACAATTCGGCCAATGTCTGGTCACTCATAGCGTAATGCTTCGATCCCGATTCGCTGCGCTATCGAGGATCTTCGCTCTCCTCACTACTCGTATCGGAGAGCTTCGACAGGATTCCTCGTCGCTGCCCTCCAGCTCTGCCAGCTTACTGTAAGCAATGAAACTGTCAGGACTATGATCCCGGAAAGAACGAAGACCCACCATTTCACATCCGTCTTGTACGCATAGCTCTCGAGCCACTTGTACATTGCATACCCGGCAGCCGGAACAGCTATGATAAAGGCGATTATCGTCCATCGGACAAAATCTTTGTTTATCAAAGCCAGTATTTCAAAGATATTTGCTCCGTTTATTTTGCGGATGCCTATTTCTTTTGTCCGGGAGCGGGTTTTCTGAAATGAGACGGCAAACAGTCCGATCATCGACAGGAATAGACTTATCAGCGAACACGACACAATCAGTCTTTTAAAGTTCAGATTCCCCCTGTGATACCATTCAAAGCGGTCTCCGACCGATTCTATATTCACGGGGTAATCCGGTATCAGTTTTGACCAGATGCCGGAAATAATGCTCCTTGCTGCCTGTGTCTGGTTATCTGATGCTTTAACAAGAAGATGCCCGCCCTTATTACTGAATGAAATGAAAGCCGGTTCAACTCTTGATTTCAGATCGAAATAGTGAAAATCTTCAACGATACCGGCAACAATCATATCTTCCATCCCCGGAATTCCTTTTCCGATCAGATCCTGGTTTGGAAAAAGCCTTGCAAATGACTGATTGATCAGGCATTTTTGTGTGTTGGCAGAAAGTGTTTCGGAGAAACCGTTACCATCAACAAGTTTAATCCCAAGCACATCAAGATAGTTTTCATCACCATTGAATCCTGATGGAGAATATTCTTTTTCCACTCCATCCTGCTGATATTTCAGTAATACCATGAAGTGCTCCAGAACAGGAGAAGCCCCGACAACAGAAACGTTATTCACTGAGCTGCTTTTCAATAGT
Organism: uncultured Bacteroidales bacterium; assembly: GCA_963828775.1. Taxonomy (GTDB): domain Bacteria; phylum Bacteroidota; class Bacteroidia; order Bacteroidales; family VadinHA17; genus LD21. The sequence continues at coordinate 57,530 of CAWHGX010000058.1, forward strand.
TCATCTTTAAATACCAGGGCTTTGTCCTTGTACTGCGGAGGTATTTTAATCTCTATCACATCTTTGTTCAGTCCGATAGGTTTTTTGGTTATATAGTTCATCTGCCTGATAATTATCAGCGAACAAATGATAAGTGCTATCGAACCGGCCAGCTGGAATATATTAAATACAGGGATCTGAATGCTCCTTACCATTTTATCCTGATCGGTTTTTAAAAGGTTTAAATCAAGGTTGGAACGGATCAGATAAAGGACAAAAACCAATGTTATAAGCAATATAAGAAGAAGTATTCCGGTAAGGATTGCTATCTGTCCGGGCTGCCGGATAAATGTGCTGGAGATTTTGCTGTCTGTCAGGGTGTTGAAGAATGGCAATATATCGAGCATTAGGAACAGAGCAACAAGGAAAGATACCGCGACAATGATTGAGTTTTCAAGCATAAAACGGGCAATCACATCCCGAATGGTGCTGCCATTGATCCGTCTTAAATAGTACTCTTTGACCTTCGCATGAAACTTGTTTGCAAGAACCCCAAGATAATTGAAAACGGCAATCCCGATTATCATCAGTCCTATAATAAATGCAATCCACAGATCTCTCTTGTCACGGTTGTTTTCAACAACCAATCCGCGTAAAGTATCGAAATATGCCTTCTGCAGAGGTTCCAGGTAATATGTCGGACCGGTAGTCCCGGTATTTACAACCGGGATAGTCTCTTTTTTCTCCGAAAATAGTTTTTCCAGCTCTTCCGGATCGGTGTTTTCTGTAATTCTTACATAGCAGCGACTGTCGACATCCCCGATCAGGCGAACCATATCGAAGTTGATCTGAGTGTTATCAACAGGTTTTTCAAAAATCCCTGTCACCGTCATCTGTTCTGTTTTATTCCGGTTAACCAGGGTGATTATCTTTCCAACAGGTTCATCTTTCCCAAAATATTTTTCAGCCAGATCAGCTGAAATGACCAGGTTAGTTGCTGCTTCGAGTGCTGTTCCCGGATTATTGGTCAATAACTTATAGGAAAAGAAACTGAAGAAATTTCCTGATGCTCCGATAATTTGAGGATGATCAAAGTAATCCTCGTTATTTACTACTATTTTCAGCGCATTTGAATTATTGTAACGGCAAAAATCTTCGACCTGGGCTATATTGGCTTTCATGTACTCGGCAGATCCTGACTTGCAATGATACATTTTCCTGCCGGGGATCCAGGGATCATCGCATTTCAGTGCATAGATCTGATCTTTAAATTCATGAAAACCATCAGTCCCCAGTTCCCGGCTGATGAATAAAAAGATAAGACTGATACAGGCAATACCAACAGCAAGGCTGACTATTATTACTATGGTGTTCAGTCTGTCCCTGAGAATACTTCTGAAGATTTGGTTTAGTTGCATAAATGGATTATAAGATCACAATTTTAAAATTTTTTCTAATCAATCCTCTTTTTTTGCCTCACGCCCTCTTTCCCGATAGCTTCGCTGTCGCGGATCTTCACGTTACGCTATTCATACCTCAGTGCCTCCACCGGATTTCTTGATGCTGCCCTCCAGCTCTGCCAGCTGACTGACATCAAAGCTATTCCCAGGGCAATCAAACCTGCCAGAATAAAGATCCACCAGCTTATTTCTGTTCTGTAAGCGAAATTCTGAAGCCATTTATTCATGGAATACCAGGCAACAGGACAGGCAGCGATAAATGCAAATATCACCCATTTTATAATGTCTTTGTTAAGCATGTTTATAATTTCAAAAGTGGTGGCCCCATTAACTTTTCTGATACCAATTTCCTTGGTGCGGCGTTCAATACTAAACACTGAAAGACCGAAAAGCCCTATACATGCTATAAATAAAGCTAGAATTGCAAAAGAAAAAAGAAGATTTTCAAATTTTCTTTCCGTTTGATACTGAAGATCATAAGTCACATCCAAAAATTCATATTCGAGCGAGAATGCCGGGCATATCTCTTCCCATGTCATCCTGATCTTCTCAAGCCCGCCTTCAATGTTGCTGCTTATCAGTTTAATATTGATATAGTTTTTATATTCCGGAGTATAGAAAAGGATTAAAGGAGTCTGTTCATAATTCAGGCCTCTGTAGTGAAAATCATTGATAATCCCGATTATCTGACCCTTTATTCCATTTCCCGGCACGATCACCTGTCCGATAGGATTTTTTAAACCGTAAAGCTTAATCGCAGTCTCGTTTATCAGATAGGTCGCTTTCTTATCGGCCGGATTTTCTGAAGAAAAATTACGACCGTTTTTTATTTTAATTTCCAGGGTTTTCAGATAGTCGGGATCGACATAATTATTGAAGTATTTATTCTCTTTACCTTCAATATTTACGCAGCACCACGATCCCCAATAATTGCCAGGGATTCTGCTTGAATATGAAACACTGATTATTTCCGGATAGCTCAGTAATCTTTCTTTGAACAGATCCATACGTTCCCTGATCTGGGAATTGATTTTAAGAATAACGATATCATTTTTGTTGAATCCCAGATCTTTCTTGTTCATAAACTGAAACTGACTATTAGCTATCAGTGTACAGTATTATTAAAGTTATCGAAACCAGGTTCTGGAAGATTATCAATCCATTTCGAATTCCGATATGACCTGATGAGCCCCGACCTTTTGCTTTGTAAATATTAATGGTATATGAACTGATATATAAACTGGGATATATCCCTGTAATTATGATAAAAATTATAAGACCGGAGACTAAAATTATAAGATTCCGGCTTGTACAGAAATCAGCAGCACTGACTGAAAATCCTGTCAACGAGCTGAGCAGGGGATTAAAGAACCATAAGAATATGAACGCAAGAACGATGGAAAGGAATATAAACATAGTAGTTTCAAACTGGAATTGTATAATCAACTGGGCTTTGGAAGCCCCCTGAAGCTTTTTCAGACTTACTTCCTTCGATCTTGTAAAGGCATTGGCAATGGTTAAATTAATAAAATTAATTGCTGCAAGCAATAGAATAAACAATGAAACCGCTGTTAGTATCCTGTTATATAATAAGTTACCGTGTTTTGTGTTACTCTCGTTCTCGACTTCAGCGGAATAATATATCTTATCAAATGATTTCAGGCGGAACTTTTGATCGTAGTTAAATTTCCCTAACAGCTCCTGTATTTTTGATTCATACTCCGAAGTAATTGAACCTTGCGGAAGTGACAAGTATGTAGGATAACTCCACCCGTCATAAGCCTGCAGAATACCCGGAGATCTTATTTTTTCCAGACTCACAATTGAAGCTATCACTTCTAATTTGAGGTGTAAGTATGGGTTGTCTTCTATGATGCCGGTGACAGTAAAATCAAACTGATTCTCAAATCTGACAATCTTCCCGATCGCATCTGTTGTGCCGAACAGTCTTTTGGCAACCGTTTCTGACAGGACCAGAGAATATGGTTTTGCAAGAGATTCATCAGGGTTTCCAATATGTAATTTCAGAGGTATTACCTTGAAAAAAGTACTGTCCGCAAAAACAAGATCCTGAAGATTGAAAGGAGTATTATTGACCTGGATCCCGACGTCAGTCCAGAAATTAAGCCTTGCAGCAAGTACCTGACCAGAAAAATTCTGATTAATGATATGTCCTATAAATGGTGGCATACTTGCCCACTGGGCCTCCAGGCGGAATATTCTGTCACTATCAGGAATTCCAGTGTCATATCTGTTCTCGTTTATTATATATGACCATATTGCGAATACCGCAGTAATACTTATTGCCAATCCGAGGATCTTGATTGCTGTAATAGTCTTATTTCTTCTGAAATTCCTTGATGTAATTTTCAGCATTCCATGTAAAAGCATGATTATGAGTTCTAAATATTTAAATCATTCGTACCTTAATGCTTCGACCGGATTCCTTGTTGCTGCCCGCCAGCTCTGCATGCCAGCTGACAGTTAACAGAGCGATTCCCATAGCCAGCAATCCTGCAAAAGCAAAGATCCACCACCCAAGTTCAGTTTTATAGGCAAAATTCTTCAGCCAGAGATGCATAACATACCAGGTGATTGGAGTTGCAATTATAAAGGCAACAACAATCCAGAACACATAATCTTTATTCAGCATTACCAATAATTCATTTACCCTGGCTCCATTGACTTTACGAATACCAATTTCTTTTGTACGTGTAACAGACATCATCATCACAAGCCCGAAAAGTGAAAGGCTGACAATAATAATTGCCATAATACTGAACAGGGTGAAACACTTGAAAAGCTGAATATGTGATTTGTATTGAGTGTTGAAGAAATCGTCCAGAAAGTAATATTCAAAATACTGACCTTCAAAATACTTCCTGAATTCTGAAGTTACTTCTTCAACAATTTCATTTATATTCTTACTATGGATCTTTATGAAAATATAATACCCCCCCTGATCACAATTAAAAATTGTAGGTTTGATTTCCTGGTCGAGCGAATTCTGAAAATACCCGTCTATCACACCTACAATTTCTCCAATATCCTGCTGGGGATTTGAATCATAATCAAACAACGTTTTTCCGATTATATCATTCATATTATTTATTCCGAAAACCAATGCCGCCTCCTTGTTAAGTATAAGATGACGGGGACCTCCTGTCCAGTTATTTTCATCGCTGAAAAATTGCCGGCCGGCAATGAGCGGAACATTGAAAAACTGAAAGAAATCGGGAGCCACATCTGCCTGGAAAAACTGGTAATCCAATTTTTCCTGTCCCTTCAGCGAAATCCCTCCTTTCACCCAACCGTTCTTCTCTCCCGGGGAAATTGTTGAAAATGTATAATCCATTATCCCCGGGATTTTTAGCAGACTCTCCTGGAAGGAAGCCTGGGCAGAGTTGAATTGCCTTGCAACAGGTCTTTTTACAACAAGCACCTGATCAATATCCATTGTGAAAGCTTCCCTTTGCATATAGTATATCTGTTTCATTACTCCTATTGTACTGCCGATAAGTACAATTGCGATCACAAATTGAATGATAAGAAGAAACTTGCGGGAGAATTTCTTTCTCTTCAGGACCAGTTCTTTTTTTAAGAACGAGACAGGGGCAACATTTAAAATCCTGATCGCCAGTAGAAATCCCACAACAAGACTCAGGAATATCAATAAACATGACGGGATTAACCATGTTTTGACCTGGAATGCTGTTGCCAGTGTAAAATCGAGGTTCAGAAAATCCTTGAAAACAGGGAATAAAAGAAATAATAACAAAAAAGATAAAATCAAGCTGATTAATCCGGTCAAAACAGCTTCAATGGTAAATTCCGCAATGATATCTGTGCTGGTTGCTCCATTTACGATCCTGATTCCTATACCATTAATTCTTCTGGCTGAAACTGAAGAATAAAGGTTTAGATAATTAAGTCCGGCACTGATGAGTATCAAAAAAGCGATTGCCAGAAGTATAGTTAAGTATTTGGTGTTCCCGTTAGGCTCATGTTCAAAACGGTAATTGGAATGCAGATGGATATCCCCAACAGGTTGCAGGTGAAACTCAATGGGGAAATCTATTGCTGCACCTCTCGAGATAAAATTTTCCATTGCCAGGTCAGTGATCTCTTTTGAAATCTTCTCCTGGTCGGCTCCTTCCCTCATAAGGAAATAGGTGTTTGTGTTGTTACAGCTGTAGCAATAAGAACTATCAGTAACTGTCGATAGTGAAATTGCAATATCAAATTTAAGATGCGAGTTTTGTGGCACATCTTTTATTACGCCCTGCACAAGCAAAGGTTTCTTGCCCGGATTTACACCATAAATTGTTTTGCCAATTGGATCTTCGTTTCCGAAGTATTTCCTCGCCAGGGATTCAGTTAGTATTGCAACATCAGGCTGCCGGAAAAAACTCTTTTTATCTCCCGAAACTACAACATGTGAAAAAAGATCGAAGTATGAACTGTCGGCAAAAAGAGTTCTTTCTTCTTTATACAATTGCTCGCCTGCTTCGATATACTGCGTCAATCTCTTGCAACGGCAGAAATTCTCGATCTCCGGGATTTTCTCGGAAGCAATTTGTCCCACGTAATAATTATTGCCAACACTTTTATCCAATCCTGTCTTGTAATACCTGTATAAGACAAGACGCTGCAAACGTCCGGCGTTATCAAAGAATTTATCATAGCTCTTTTCAAATCTGATATATTGAAATATCAGCAAAACAGCCATCATTCCGATAGCAAGTCCGAGTATATTTATGAAGCTTATACCTTTGTTTTTCAGTATATTTCTGAATGCCAGCCTGATGTTTTTCATCATTTTCAAATTTTCTAATTTCAGTTATTACTTACCAATTTTCTTTTTGTCTTTTATTCAAATTTTAGCCCCCCTGGGGGGTTGGGTAAGCTATTATTCATATCTGAGAGCCTCCACCGGATTCCTCGTTGCCGCCCGCCAGCTCTGCCAGCTTACCGTTAACAATGCAATAACAACGGCGATCAAACCTGCGAGGGCAAATATCCACCAGCTAAGTGTGGTTTTGTAAGCAAAGCCATGCAGATACTTTTTCATTATAAAATATGACAGAGGAACTGCAATTATATATGCAATCATGATCCAGCTTAAAATACTCCGGTTAAGAATTCTTATAATATCTGTGATTTTTGCTCCGTGTACTTTTCTTACACCTATCTCTTTTGTCATTTGCCGTGAGATAAAATGGATAATACCGAATGTTCCAAGGCATGAAAGGATTATCGATATCATAGCGAATACACGTATGATAAAAGTCGAATGTATTTCAGATTTGTAAAGAGAGTCAAGCCATTCATCATAAAAATTGTATTCAAAGAGGGACTCAGGACACTCTTCATCCCATACATTTTTAATATACTCTATTGTCCCGGAATAATCTCCCGGCATTATCCTGCAGGTTAAATAGCTAATTCCAAAATGATCAGAACATTCGAATACAGTCGGTGCAACCGGCTGGCTAAGCTTTTCTACATTAATATCCTTTATCACACCAACAACATTAAGGGAATTATTTTCATATTCAGACGGACTTGCACGTCCGAATGCCTGTTCGGGAGTTGGGATACCTTTTAATACTTTGCCTTCAATCGACTCCCAGCCGGTAAGCCTGAAAGCCGATTCATTTATGATCACCGACTTCTTCCAGTCTCTTTCTTCGAAGCCCCGCCCCTGGAGGAATTCAGCGTTATATACCTTAAAAAAGTCGGGATCGACAGTAAAACTTGGAAGACTGCCTTCATAACCGTATTTCTCACGGGGTTCATTCCACATGTTCCAGAGGGCCACCTGTCCGGGGATACCATGCGAGACTGCACATGCTGTTATGTACGGATTATTCAGCAATTTTTCTTTTATTACCGGAAGCTTATCCCTTATTTCCCACGGAACCTTCACGTTGACAAGCTGTTCCTTTGTAAATCCCAGATCCATGTTGGTTAAAAGATTGTTCTGACGGGTCATAACAACCAGAGAAACAATCATCACGATTGAAATTAAATACTGAACTACGGACAGGCCGCTTTTGATTTGCAGTTTACCCATTATGCCGGAACTACCGAATAATGAAGCCGGTTTAAACCTCGAAACAATAATTGCCGGATAAAAGCCTGCCAGAACAGCAATTATCAGCACTCCGGGAATGACAAGCAGAATATTCGGGAAGCGCAGTGCGGTCAGTACCGGAAATTCCTTTTGGATCAGCGAAGAGAAAGGAACTTCCAGGAGAAGTGATAAATAAATCCCAAGTACAAATGCAATAGCACTTACTACAACAGCTTCGAGAATAAACTCCCAGAATATTTCCTTTCTTCCTGCACCGTTTACCTTTTTGATGCCTATCTCTTTTATGCGTGTCAGATGGTTGGATGTAAACAGTATTATGAAACTTAAAATTGAAATGACAAGTATTAATACTGTAACAGTACTGAAAAGTAAAATTGACTTAAGGTTGGCATGAAGTGTGGCGCTTGAATTGCTAAAAGTTAACGGGCTGAAATAGGATTTCTTAAATGGAAGCAGTTTAAAGGGTTGTTTCATAAAATGATCCTGTGAATAATCCTGCGTGACCATCTCTTCAAGCCTGACAGGATCGCTTTTTTCGTTTAGCAGGAAAAAATATCGTGAGTAGTAGAAACCATTTCTGTATTCTCCGCCGAAATCACTCACATTTTCCCAGGTGATGACAGCCTGTGCCTGAATGCTGGAATTCTCAGGAAGATCATCATATACAGCATTGATGATAAAATCTTTCCTGTGCTGGAGGTTTATCGTTTTTCCTACGGGATCAGAATTTCCGAAAAGAGTTTTGGCAAGGGATGAGCTTATTGCCATATTATTATTACTCTCAAGGGGTTCTTCCTTATTACCGTTGTTAATGTTCAACGAGAATATTTTAAAAAAATCATTGTCTGTTTTAACAAGGTTTGTTACTGCATGGGGAGATTTTTCATAAACAACTTCTGCAGATCCGTTATCGTACCGGCATATCATTTCTATTTCAGGGTACCTGTCTTTTAATTCCTGTATCTTGTCACCTCTGAATGTCGTAATTCCCGTTTCGGAACATAACCGATAAATCCTGTTAAGGTTCAGGGAACGATTTATCATAAACTGCTTCGTTGAAAACATATGAGGCAAGAAGTAATGCAACAGCCAGGCTGAATGCGAAGCCGGCAATTATTACAAATCCCGATACAGGATTCCTTATAAGATTTCTGATCGGGATTTTTAAATAATTTTTCATGACATATCTAATGTAAAGCCTCGATCCCGGATCACTTCGTTCTCGGGATTTCATTATTCATATCTAAGTGCTTCAATCCCGATGCTCCGATCGGGATCTTCGCATTAGCTACTCATAGCGTAATGCTTCGACCGGATTCCTCGTCGCTGCCCTCAGACTTTGCCAGCTAACAGTTAAAAATGCAATTAAAACTGCTGACAGACCAGCAAGAGCAAAGATCCACCATCTCAAATCCGTCCTGTAGGCAAACCTCTCTAACCATTTAGAAAGAAGATAAATGGATGCCGGTACAGAAATAACTATCGATACCAGCACCCATTTAATAAAATCGGCATTCAGCATCACTAAGACCTCAGCTATTGAGGCACCGTTGACCTTCCTGATCCCGATCTCTTTTTTCCTTTTTGAAATACTGATCAGGGAGATCCCGAATAAACCCATCACGGCAAGAATTGATGCGAGCGCAGAGAATGCACCAATTATCCTTGCGTGGTTGCTTTCCTGTCCATAAAAGTTTTCTATATCATCGGTGAGATAACTGATTTCAAGTATCTCATCGGGTGAAATTTGTGTATATAATTCTCTCAGTTTCTTTATAATTGCTTCATCGTTCTTGCCGTTTGTTTTTATAGCGATTAGTCCCATCCTGTCGGGATTCTGCTGAAGAATGACCATTGGCTGGATTAGAGTGTGAAGCGAATGGGCATGAAAATCCCTGACAATTCCCCTGATTCTGAACGCCAGAAAATTGTCTCCTGCTCCTACATTATGCAGTTTTGCGGAAGATTCATTAAACAGGACTTCAGGTGGTCCTGGCTTGTAGGGACCAAATGATGATCCTTCAATGACTTCAATACCAAGAAGTTCAATCATCCCCTCACCCATGATGAGGCCGTCGAACCTTTCTTTTTTGCCCTCTGGTGTTGCCAGATTTACAGGAAGATAATTGCCGAAAGGAGGGATAAAGGTGCCTCCGGCAGTGCTTTCAACACCCGGAATTTTTTCTATCTCATCACAAATTGCAGTGAAGCTTTTCTTTAATTCATCTGTGTTAAGCTGGGTCACCAGAACATTCTCAGGATTAATACCTGTATAGCCCGTCATTGAATATTTTATTTGTTTGGATACGGCAATTACCCCTGAAACAAGAATGATAAAGATTGTGAAATGGAGTACAAGGAATGAATAGTTCCATCTGTTCGATTTTGAATATTCTGAAGCCTTTCCTGAAAGTAACCTGACTACTGGAATCCGGGAGTAATTATATCCGATCAGAAAGCCTGATAAAGTACCTGTAAATATTACAACCAATATCAGGAGCACCCACATAACAGGATTGTAAAAGATATCTGAGCTTAAGGTTTTATTCAGGGTAGTATCAATAAATGAGATCCCGGAATCGATGACGAAAGCGAGCCGGAATGAGACTCAGGACCGCCACAAAATTTGCCTCCAGGATAATTTGTTTTCTTAAACTGTTTTTTGATGCCCCGAAGACTTTCCTGGTTCCAATTTCATGAAGTCTTTCTGATATTCCGGCCCGGGTCAGAAGAATATAATTGAGCGCGGATATTAATAAAACAAGAATGGAAATTGCCTCATAATATTTGAGCTCATTTGCATTGCCTACCCTCCAGAACCGTGCTCCGCCAAGGTTCTCTGATTTCAAGTAGATATCACTTACCGGCTGAGGAGTTTCCAGGTCCTTTATATCTTCATTGTCCATCAGCTCTTTGTACTTTCCGATCTTGGCAGCAAGTGACTTCCTGTCAGCATTTTTATCAAGAACCACATAAGATAGAAATTCACTGTAGTCCCAGCCCAGACTGCTCCGGCTCTCATTCCCATAATCTCCCAGCGATTTCTGGAATTGCATATATAACTTTTCAGCCAGCTTAATATCTGCAATAAACATGGGATCCAGAGTTGAGTTCGGGGGGAAATCAGTATAAACACCCGAAACAATCATATCCTGGATACTGTCGTTAAGTTTTACCGGCAGTACAGATCCCAATGGTGAAAGATCACCGAAATATTTCCTGGCTGTTGTTTCGGAAATTGAAACATCACTTAGTGAATTTGCAGGCGTTCCTGAAATAGCCGGATCCCCAGTATCTTATAAATAGAAGGATCAGAGAATGCGAAATTCCTGTCGCTTACCAGCTCCTTCTGCGGATTCCTCAGTTCAATGTTGTTCGTCTGATTAAATCTGAAGAAATCCTTTACTTCAGGAAATTCTTCTTTCATTTTTTCAGACAGGGGATATTGGGTGAGTGGTGACTGCCCGAACACTATCCGGCATAGATTCCTGTGATCGGGAATAAACCGGTCGAATGATGTTTCGTGTAGTATCAATGCAAGCAGAAGTATTATGCACCCAAGCCCTATTCCCAATCCAAAAATACTTATGAATGACTGAACCCTATTCCGTGTTATGCTTCTTAAGGCATTTTTAAGATTTGAAATCATCATAGACTTCATTTTTTTATTAATACATGCTATTAGTATGCCAAATATATAACAGCCTGATAGACATTTATTTAAATAATAATAGTATTATACAGGGTAAATATATTTTACATTTATACGTAAAATATTTTTACGCTTTTTTAGCTTTGTTTATTTAAAAGGTTAACTTAACCACGGAATCCAACAGCTATGAAATACCTGAAAAAATGAAAACAGGAATGAAAATTACATAAGCAAAAAGATCAATAATTGATTGTTAAAATGCCCCTTAATAACGGAAACATCCTGGTTGTTGATGATAACAAAAGCATCCTGAGTGCCCTGGAGATTCTTCTTACACCGGTATTCGGGGATATCACTTCCCCTTGCAAATCCAAATCAGATACCATCGGAGCTGAAAAAAAGGAATTTTGATCTTGTCATTCTTGATATGAACTTCAAGGCTGGAATAAATACAGGGAATGAGGGTATATTCTGGCTGAACAAGATCAGGGAAACAAATCCTGACGTTTCTGTTGTAATGATCACTGCCTATGGTGATATTGATATAGCGGTGAAGGCACTGAAAGCCGGTGCATGTGATTTCGTTCTGAAACCATGGGATAATGAGAAACTGCTGGCCACTATCAGGCTGGCATTGCAGCTGAGCCTATCCAAAGGGGAGGTAAAAGTACTTAAAGAGAGGGAGGATGAGCTGAAAAAGGAAATTAACAGGGAACACAGACACATTATCGGATCATCACCACAGATTATTGGTGTAATGAACCTTGTCAGAAAAGTCGCAAAAACTGATGCAAATGTTTTGATAACCGGTGAAAACGGAGCCGGGAAAGGAGCTTATAGCCCAGGAGATCCATCGCTTGTCTTCAAGGTCTAAAGAGGTGCTTGTAACAGTCGATGTGGGATCGCTGACCGAAACACTTTTCGAGAGCGAGCTATTCGGACATGTGAAAGGTTCCTTTACCGATGCCCACGAAAACCGGCAGGGGAAATTTGAATTGGCCAACAAAGGCACTCTCTTCCTGGATGAAATAGGCAATCTGTCGTTTCATCTTCAGGCCAAGCTTCTTTCTGCAATAGAAAACCGCCAGATCACCCGCATAGGATCGAATCAAACTGTTCCCACTGACATCAGGCTGATCTGTGCCACCAACAGGAACCT
>CAWHGX010000059.1:0-64456 GCA_963828775.1 uncultured Bacteroidales bacterium
TGCATCTGGCACCGGGTGATACATGTCCCGCATCCGAGGCATTTAACGGGATCAATAACTGAATAATAGTTAGCCGCTGCAACAGATTTTTCAATACCGAATTCAGTTATTCCTCTAAGTATTCCGCAGCAGCAACCGCAACAGTTGCATACATAAAAAACACCTTCATCACATTGCTGACTGTATGAACCAGCCCGGTCTTTTTGTTTCATTGAGCACAGCCAGTGCTTCTTCCTTTGATACATAGGGTGGAACCGGAGGATCAGCCGGGGTTTATGCCGTGTAGAAAATAAGTTCAACATGCAGCGGGAAGGAACATTTCTTCTGTTCCTTCCAAGTTGCTGCTGTTTCCTGCAGATGCAGTCCCTTACCCTGAAAGTGTTGCACGACAGAAGAAGCTCCTTAAGCTTATCGTAAGGAAGTATCCATTCTGTTTTTACAGCACTCTGAGCCGGAATAACCCTGTGGATAGCAGGTTGAGGTCTCATAATATCAGCACCTCCCTGGTCGAAGTACTCCTCGATAAGATGAGCAAGCTCGTGATCCATCCGTTCAAGCTGGCTTTCATAGATACCTACAATGAACGGAGAGAGCCTGAACATACCCTTGTCTACATTTCCCCTTACGAAATCGGCATACCATCATTGCTTTTAACCGGCTTGATGTCTCTTCTTCAGAAAGCCCTGTACGCTCTGCTATAACGCTTACCGGTTCCGGAGTTCCTGTCAGCTGACCTGCCAGGAATGCTTCCTCAGGAAGGAAAATCTTTTTCAGAAGAGAGATTTCGATGTTCGATTTTGTTTCTCGGGAATGAGTTGGGAAGCTTGTTTAAAGCATTTGCAAGTCTTTCGTACCATCCGTTTATTGTCTCAGGATCCTGTCTGAAAAGGCTCTTCCCCGGAATTGTAACTGCAATCCCTGCAACAGATGTAGTTTTCAGAAAATCACGTCTGCCGACATGAATTTTGCTATGATCTTTTTTTTGCATACCTGCCTCCTTCTGATTATTGAAAATGAGTATCAAAGGTATATCGGGAATTAATTCGAGTCAAATTTTTCTTTAGGAAATAATTCATGGAACACTCCGGTGAATCGGAGCAGGCTCTCCGGTGTTCAAAAAAAATGACAACAGCTGCAACCTGTAAATGGAGATTGTTTCAAAAGTCAACCACCCCCCCTGACTGTACCGTCAGGGGTAGGGGTTGTTGAAAAAGTCCTTTTTAACCGCAAAGCACGCTAAGCAGGCGCAAAGCACGCAAAGTTAAAATATTAATAATTAGCTCTTTGCGATCTTTGCGTAAAACCTTTGCGATCTTTGCGGTTATGGATTTCGACTTTTTAAACACCCCCAAAGTTAGCATATTGCTAATCACTACCTTCCGCTCTTTTGTAAAGGGGGCCAAACGTTAATAAATTGCCCTGTGGGTAATTTTAGAAAGGAGCCAGAATCCAGGGCTGTCAAACGACAGTAGCGTCGGGACGGGGTGGTTAAACCACTTTTGATACAGCCTTAAGAAAAGAGACACGAATCTGTCTGAATGTGAATAACCTCCCCCGGCTTGCAAGCTCTAAGGGAGCTTGACATTTCCAATAGTACAACTTCGCAATTTCTTGCTGATTGTTTCCCTTAGCCAAATGGACTGAATTCAAAAAATAGTTAAATTTGGCGTTTCTCAAAAAACCTGAACAATCAGTGGACAAAAATCATTAACGGCCATATGACAGAACCTCAAAACAACTCAACACCTACCTGCCACGATAGGAAAATCCCTTTATGGCTGGTGCTTCTAGATAATGTTCCGACACTGGTTTTATTCATCCTGGGGATCATAATAATTAGTCAGATCTCTACGGCCGGAGCCATAATCTTTGGATTTTATGCATTATTCAGCGTGATATGGTTCTGGGCCCGGATTTGTCCTTACTGTCATCATTATGATACCCAGGCCTGCCCTTGCGGATATGGTGCGATTTCATCCAAACTGTTTAAAAAGGGCACCGGAAAATCATTCAGGAAAGTATTCAGGAGAAATATTGGTATCCAGTTTCCAAACTGGTTTATTCCACTGGCGGTAGCGATATATCTGATCTCAACACAAAATACGAAGGAGATTGTTATACTTACAGGTCTTTTTGTCCTGATCGGTTTTTTAATTATTCCCGTTGTTTCGAAACTTGCCGGCTGTAAAAACTGCGCTATAAAGGAAGATTGTCCATGGATGGCAACCAGCAGAAAATCAACGTATTAAAATACGTTTTTTAATACGTTGATAAATACGTTTTTTAATACGTTGATTGAAATTTACACTATTTCTGTACTTCCAGGATATGCAGGGCATCCTTTGCGATTCCCTCTACCGTAATCAATTCCGGCTTTGGCAGGCTGGTGTCAGGATTAAGGTATTGCATCCTGACCTTGACCGGAGTATCAATTTTATATGGTTTGCAGGAGGGAATGACACTGATCGCCCGTTTTGCTCCTTCATATAATGCCTGCCGGGTCTCCTCAAAAGGATAGAGAATTGCGGCTTCTCTCGATAATCCCTTTTTTACGGCAACGGTAACTATATTATTTCCAAAGAATTTTCCTGCTTCCCTGGTGGTGGCTTCATCACCGGTAACCATTATTACCGGAACACCGTAATACCCGGCTATCAGGGCATTCTGCGCCAGCTCGCCCGATTCCACGCCATTGTACCAGTAACGGTTCTCCGTTCTGGAACTCTGCGTATGATTCAGTACGCCGTCGGGTGTTCCCATCATTGCATGGAAACCCAACATTACCATTCCTGCGAATGAACTGTCAAGAGCTGAAAGGTTCCCTGCGCCCGGTCTGGGACGCCCTGTGATATATTTTGCTCCGGGCTCCATCAGATGAGGAATCACAGCCTGTGATCCGTGACCATCAAGGACCACCACCTCGGTTGCTCCGCCGTCTCTCAGACCACGGACAACTGCAGCAACATCACCCATGAAATATTCACAGGCCTGAATATTCAGAGGCGTGTCTTTTTCCCTTGTCTGCGAGAACTTGAATACTCCGCTGATCCCCTCCAGATCGGTATTGACGTAGATCTTTATCTGCGCAGATCCCTGAGAAGGGAATAAGAGACAGATAATGAAAAACACATAAACACCGGGTAGTATATGCCTGAATTCTGGTTTTTGCCTTTTCATATTTTCATATGGTTGGTCCATTGTATTGAGCAGTTTTACCTCAGCAAGTTCAAAGGTATGGAAATAATTTCTCAATGCATCGAGGCATCAGCTGTCTGATTGCATTAAGAGGCTGGTATTTTTAAAAATAATGTGTTACTTTACAGGATAATTTCATTCAGTCAGTTACCTTTTTATTAATCATTCTTTAATAACACAGCTATGAAAAAATTAAACACTTTTAAATTCCGGAACTTTTTAGGTATCGTGGTTTTTTGCATGACCTCATCAGGTCTGTTTGCTCAGGCTAATTTTGCAGGCACCTGGGCTTTTAATGAGTCAAAAAGCAATTTCGGCGACAGCCAGTTTCGTTTTGCAGCCACATCGATGGTTGTTACACAGGATGCAAACGCCCTGACAGTAGAAAGTACAATGCCCGGCCGTGACGGTGAGGAAATGAAAACATCGGCCAAATACACTCTCGATGGTAAAGTCAGCGAAAACCCGATGTTCAACACAACAAGGAAATCGACTGTAACCTGGTCGGCTGATAAATCATCAATGATCATTGCTTCGACCATGACTTTTGACATGGGTGGCGAGACAAGGGAGATGAAATCGACAGATACATGGAAACTTACCGAGGGAGGTAAAGTATTACAGATTGAATCTGTCAGGCCAGATCGCGACGGAGGCGAAATGAAGACCATGGCAGCCTATGATAAAAAATAAAAAAGTCCGTTGGCGGGACTTTTTCATATTTCATATATAATTGTATTCCGGATACTTCTTAGGCTCTTAACTCAACGACCTTGCGCAACTTCTGAGTACAGAAATAAGTTATTCCATTTATTTCGGTCATATTGAGGATTTTAAAACCGTGAGATTCCAGTATTTCCGAAACACTGACTTTGTTCATTGTCCGTTCACCATTCAGATCAAGAATATTGATTTTTTGTCTCAGAAGCTTTAACGGATGAATAATGGAGAATCCATTTTTCAAAGGGACTTTGGAGTCATAAAAACATCCAAGGAATTTTGTGTCCGGAGGTAAAATATGAACGAGAGTTGTAAGGAACTCATCAAGATATTTTATCATATTCAGCTTCCTGAGGTTGATAAGAGTTTTAACGCTCTTCATCTCATTTTCATCATAATAATAATGATATCTTGAAGAGAGTACCACCAGATTATTTTCTCTGGAAAGACCAAGAGCTTTTAAATAACGGAAGAAATTTCCACCGTCTTCAGCAATCATGTTTACAATAGCTGGAAAGAAACCCGAAATTCCATGGGAGTTTTTATCCCTGTCAGGGTGGGTCATTACGGGAGCGTCGACAGTTTGACTGGTGTTGGGATCTGAAAAATGTTCCATCATTTGATAATTAAAATTATGGAGTAAAAATAATGCGGCCGGATATCCCGTACAAGTAGCTAAAGCCCAATTAGTGGGGAAATGAGAACGATTTGCGAACCGTTTGTCAACCAAATCCGCGATATTGTTTACTTCTGCAGGCCCCTGATACCAGGATTGAGATCGTTCGTCAAAACCGGATTAATATTTACCAGGACACAGGCATAAAATGGCGAATTAGAGATCTCGGTTTGTTATAGTCCTGAAAATCAAGACTATATAGATAATCATTGAAGTTTATCCCTGAAACATGATTTTTGACGAAAGAAAGATTCCAAAGGATGAAAATTCGCTGTAAACCCGTTTTATGGGGCCTTCAGGATTTAATTAATGGTTTGAAAGCGTCAGAAATTTTTTATTTCTTGCCTGTGGACAGATTTGTAATGTGCTTTGTGATCACCGGTTGACAATGAATCATTTTTGACCAAAAAGGAACTTTAAGGTCAGGATGAAGGTTCTAAAATGGAATTTTCTGCAGCACCCGGTTTACTATTTATAAAACGGTGAAAATATTAATTTCAGTTATTAACAGGGCGTCATTTCATTCATAAGAATAGCAATGCTGAAATGAGCCCGGTTTAATCAAACGCAAGTAAAAAAATGACTTTTTTGGGTCAGGACGTGAGGTTTTAAGCATGACCGGGAGGCTGATTTTGGAAGATTTTATCATTTTTATGCGGCACTTGGTCAAAAGAGGGTGATTATCAGTAAATTTTATGCTCCTTTTGACAAATGACCCTGGTCGTTACTTTAACGGATCTATATCTGAAGCATATGTCATAATCGATATGACAAAGGAGCAATAAATCCATTTCATTTTTCAACTAATTGGTTTTTAGCTACTTGATTGAAGCGGTTTTTCCATCTATTTTTGGTTGATACGATTCCGGACAGAATGAAACAGATTTTCTGAATCGGGTTTAACAACTAAAAACTTGAAAAATGAAAAAGAAGAATTTTACACTGGTAAGTTTTTTTACGATTCTCTTTCTGATGGTATTCCTTTCAGCTGGCGCTGCCCCGGATAAGCCAAAAAACACCATGAAAAAGGATATTAAGATCAGGAATGAGTTCAAGGTCAAAAAGCTCGAATGCAAATGTCCTCAAAAGAAGGACTATAAGAAACTGACGGGTTACAACAAGGTACTGAACAGATCGTGGAAGGCAAATTAAACCTGTAAAATATAACCACCCCGACTTTCATGCATGATGCCGGCAGATAATTTCCTGTCCGGCATCAGATGCGTCTCATATGTTGTTTTCTTCCATTGGCCCTCTGCCTGACCGGCAGTCTCATTCTTTTGGTGCGCTTAAGCCTGGTTGATACCTTGTGGTTCTTGCTTTCAAGGACCTCAGGACATTTTACTGCTCTGATCTTTGTGGACCGGCATGAAATAAACAGGGATGAAAAGACTATAGAAACTATTATAAACAGAACCGAAGGTCTTATTAGTCGACTGGGAATAGAAATCTCGCATAAAATATATCGTTGAAGGTGCCGGCAACAAATTCTTTTAAGATACCTGGTATCCCTCACCAGGTTTTACACATCTGTAATAACGGCATTCACTTAAGGGTTATTTTAATCCGGTCCGGAATTAAGATAAATGCAGTAAATATCCTCATGATTCAGTTGATTTTAAGAAAATAAGCCTGATTAATGTTTTATATTTGTATAAATACAAAAATAATCATTCATGGCTTTTAGTCAATTTAACAGGGAAAATCTGCCTCCCGATTGGAAAAAATACTTCTCTAATTATAAGTATATTCTGGGAGGCATAATTGTGATAATGCTTCTATGGATGACCTTCTACCAGATCAGGCCTGAAGAGGTCGGTGTTATTACGCGGTTTGGAAGGTATGTCAGAAAAGAAGAATCGGGGCTTCATGCTAAATTCCCAATAATTGAACGGTTATACAAGGTTGCTGTGGAACGGCAGCAGAAGGAGGAATTTGGTTTTCGGACTACCAGTACCGCGATTAAATCAGAGTATACCAAAACCGGAACTGTTGATGAGTCATTAATGCTTACCGGGGATCTCAACCTGGCCGATGTGGAATGGGTCGTACAGTACCGGATCGACGATCCCTATAAGTTCCTTTTTAAGGTGCGTGAACCTGTAGCTACAATGCGTGATATTTCAGAGGCATGCATGAGGCAGATAGTTGGTGACCGGACCGTAAATGAGGTTTTGACAGTTGGAAGGGCTGAGATATCGGTAAGGGTGCAGGAAGAGATACAGAAATTGTGTACAGAATATTTACTCGGAATAAAGATCGAGCAGATCATCCTGCAGGATGTAAATCCTCCTGATCCGGTAAAGGATGCATTCAATGCTGTAAACCAGGCACAGCAGGAAAAGGAGACATTGATCAATCAGGCCCGGTCAGAATACAATAAGATAATACCAAAGGCAAGAGGACAGGCGGAGGAGACCATTCAGAAAGCTGAGGGGTATGCTGCCGAACGGGTGAACAATGCCCTTGGGGAAGCTGCACGCTTTAATGCATTCTATAAAGAGTATGTTAAAGCTCCTGAAGTGACAAAACGCAGGATCTATCTTGAAACTTTGAGTGATGTCCTGCCGAAACTGGGACATAAAATCATTACCGACGAGGCCGGAAATAATGTCCTGCCTCTTTTGCAGATGCAATTAAATGACAAATAATCCAGACTGATATGCAATACCGTAAAACAATTATTCAGCTATCCATCCTGTTAGTAGTTCTGATAGTTATTTTAGATGCTGTCTTTAAGGTAAAAGAGGCAGAGCAGGTAGTCGTAACGCAATTTGGTAAACCCGTTGGAAAAGCTAAAATAACGCCGGGTTTAAAGATAAAAGTACCTTTTATACAGAAGACCAACTATTTTGAAAAGCGATTTATGGAGTGGGACGGGGATCCAAACCAGCTACCGACCAAGGATAAAAAATTCATCTTTGTCGATACATATGCCCGGTGGCAGATCACGGATCCGCTGCAATTCTTTAAAAGGCTGACTGATGAAAGAGGTGCATTGTCAAGAATCGCTGATATTCTTGACGGAGAAACACGTGATTATATTGCAAACCACGACCTTGAAGAGGTTGTCCGCTCAACCAACAGGGTACCGACTCCATCAGGTTCAATAGGAGAAGAAGTAGGCGACACCCTTTCAGATATATCCACAGGCAGGCTGGACATCCAGAAGCTTATTCTCGGATCTGCTAATCAAAAAGCCAGTGATCTTGGCATTATCATTCTGGATGTCAGGCTGAAACGGCTTAACTATGTCGAGGAAGTCCAAACACAGGTTTATGAAAGAATGAAAAGTGAGCGGTATCGTATAGCGGAAAAATTCAAATCAGAAGGACTTGGGGAAGCATCCAAAATCAATGGTGAAAAAGAAAGAGATCTTAAAACCATCCAGTCCGAAGCATACCGCAGGGCAGAAGAAATAAGGGGACAGGCTGATGCCAGGGCTACCACCGTTTATGCCGGTGCTTATGACCAGTCAGCCGCCTCAAGAAGCCTGTACAGCTTCATGAAATCGATGGAGACCCTGGAGAAGACCTTTGACACAACGACAACCATTATTATTTCGACCAAAAGCGAATTGTATAAATATTTGATTGATATACAGTAAAACGGTTTATTCCCTGAATGAAATTTACGAGACGCTCTTTTGTCAAAATGGCTGGACTTGGAGGTCTGGCAGTCTCTTCTGCTCCACTTTCAGGAATGCCGGATCCAATCCCACTGAAGGTTGAGGTTTTAAATCCTTACAACCGTGTTCCGGTAAGTCTGATAATCGATGACTCAACATGCCTGGTTAATATGGCGCATTACGGGATACCCCAGTTTGCTGAGGTATTCCCTGACCAGTATAAGCAGGATTGGCGGAAACTTCCCCGCGAAATCCCCGACAGCTTTGTACGGGAATTTGGTGAGTGGTGTCTTGAAAACGGAGTGAAAGGGAAGTACAGTGTCGTTCCTTATCCCGCATGTACTGGTTGGGTGAGCCGGTTCATTCCGGGCTGGACAAAACATGAACTGGAAGAGAGTCTGAATTTGATAAGGGAGATAATAGTTCCCAACTGGGATATTCATCCTGAAATGGTGAGTCATACAAGAGTGATTGATATTAAAACCGGGAGACCCTATCCTTATGCAACCGCCGATTATATGGAAAACTGGGAATGGAGTCAGACAAAAAGTGTTGATGAGCTGACTTCATACCAGGCCTATGCACTGGCAATATTGAAAGAGGCAGGCTTACCTTGTGAAGGAATAACAACTCCCGGCGGTTACGGTGGACGAAACCAGGACAATTTAGCAAAAAGTACACTTGAGGCTGTGAGGTATGTTTACGGAGCTGAGATCCCTCATTATTTCAGGGATCTGTTCACTGAAAAAGGAATAAGCGTAGCTCCCAGGATTTTATATCCCTCCGATATCGATAGTCCCGATCCGAAATGTGTAGTTTCCATAATCGGTTGCACCGATGACTGGTTTGGGGGATGGGATGGCCTGGTTCCGGGAAAGGCTGATAATTTTATTACAGAAGATCTCACGTCAGGACGAATGGTGGAAGTTATTGAAAGCGGAGAACCTGCAATAATAGTCTGTCATTGGCCCGGAGTCTATTTCAATGGTGAAAAAACAGGATTTAATATACTTAAGCAGGTAAAAAAGCGGCTTCATCAGAAATATGACAATCTTATCTGGATGAAATTAAGTGAGATTGCCAGATATTGGGCAGCAAAAGTATTAACTGCTGTTAAGGTAAATAAAAACAGTATTACGTTAAAGGCTCCGTTTTCCGCACCCGGCTTTACGTTGAGGCTGAATGCTTCCATCCGGAATCCCGGAATTAAAAGTCCGGGAGGGGAAATAGTGCATTTTGAACGAATAAAAGACAAAAAAATTTTAAAAGCAGGAACCTGGTATTCAGAGGGAAATGAATCCATGATCTGCTTCGATTTGAATAAAGGAGAAAGTGAATTTATCCTGAAATAAACAATAATCAGGGTAAGGCATGGAATCCTTCCCTTCCCAGCTTTTTAAGTGTGGTTTCAGACCATTTATAAGCAGCAGGGATTTCTCCGATAAATAATATTTCAGTATTCGTCAGAAGGGCTGGCAGCTGGTACAGATCCGTAACCCTGAGGCAGTTGAGCATTTCGATCGCTGGTCCTCTTCCGTCGGGACTGCTTGCCACATTCTGGCTGGCAGGCGGATTTTTTAATAAAAGTGTTTTGCATTCCCCATCCATCAGGGCAGAATAAAGGGCAACAGCACCCATTTCATCCCGTGCAGCGATTCCGATTCCTTCGGGATCAACTCCCCTGAGAGTACGGCAAAAATCAATGCATCGCAGAACATCCCATACCTGCATCGAAGCAATTGTCCTTCCTGTCCAGGCAGAGGCCCGGCGGACATGCCATTGCAGGTTCGGATCCCACCCGAATTCTCCAACACCTCTCACCTCAAGAAAAGCCAGATTCCAGTCATCTTTGAGATTGCTTATGAATTCTTCCGATTCCCAGCGGTTTTCGTCCCGGTTTCTTAATACGATCATTAAGGGATTTTTTCCGGAAGGATCTTTTCTCCAGCGAATATCAACATTCAGGCGCCAGCCTTCTTCAGACACAAAACTGTAAACATCACTTCCGAATTCTGCATCATCGAGGGTTCTGAAAACAAGGACGGAATCAAATGGCGGGGGAATATCCGGAAATGCGCCGAATGTCTTCCGGCTTAGAAAATCCCTGACCGAATCACGCAGGATAACCAGCTCATTTTCACTTGAAACTTCCGGAGACTCTGCAAGCTTTACAAAAGAATCCTGGATTATTGTAGTGCGGTCATCCTTTGGAGGTCCATCGATGTACACCTTTAAAGTCTCCTCTGATAAGAGTCTTTCGGGCGATTGATCAATGTCTCCTGCTTCCTGAGGTGTAATATTTTTTCCCATCAGGTGTTCAAGGAAAAAAGAAAATATCTTTTCTCTGGATATCTGATGATATGAATGGCCACCGGGTGTTTCCACGTATCCTATCTTTTCAGGTGCACCATGAAGCTCATAAAGCCTTTTAAGATCATCATAGATCCGGCGAACCGATTCAACCCTGTTTAATCCATCGCGGTCGGCCTGGCCAATGAGAAGGGGCCTTGGAGCGATCAGGGCTCCGATATTCTGAAAATCGATCTGATATGTATTTACCGGCATCATGCAATCGCAATGACCGTCGATTGTCCTGGTTGATATCTGTGCCTCAAGAGTGCTGGCGCCACACACAGGTGCAACAGCTTTTATGCGCGGATCAGCAGCAGCAATAAACCAGCTTTGTGCACCTCCTCCCGAAATGCCTGTAACTCCGAGTCTCTCCTTGTTTACTTCAGGTCGTTCCGAAAGAAGATCAAGCCCACGCATGGCATTCCAGACTTCTACCCCTGCCGGTGTATATCCCCTGCTGTACCAGTTAAACCAGCCTCTTGCATAACATCCCCAGTGTTCACCACAGACTTCTCCCCATTGTATAGTTTCAATTATAAGGCATACAAAGCCCAGTTGAGCAAATTTGGCAGGGTGGGTCTGGTAATGTACTTTTTGTGTCCTGGCATGTCCGCAGACGTAAAGAATTGCAGGTGCAGGTTCCTTTATGCTATCAGGCACGTAGAGATTTGCCGGTACATATAATCCGGGAAGGGATTCATAATAAAGCTTTTCGATACGGTATCCTTCCCTTTGTATAACTCCTGTGACACGAACGTTTAAATCACTCCTTTTGCCATTTACGGGCATATCCTGCAGACTCATCATTTCAATAAATTTGCTGTAACGGTCAGATCTTATTTTTTCCCAGTCGTCCAGCTGTTTTATTTCTGACAGGGAAGAATCAGTTATTTCCTGAGCTGCACCGATCAGATAACTGCGGATATTATTCGACTGTATCGTATGATTGGCGGCTTCAGGTTTATTGCCGGAACATGAGAAAATTATGAGCCCAACGGCTCCATATACTGAAATTTGCAGGATCCTTTTAAGTTTCATAATGGAGAATTATTAAGTTCGTGAAACACTTATTTCTGTATAAAATTATGAAATCTCAATAACATTGGCTTAACGCATTTTTTCAGAATAGAAATTTTTAACTTTATATATTATAAACATACATAAAAAGGAGGTAAGATATGGGAATTATATCCTGGATCGTAATGGGTTTAATTGTCGGATTGCTTGCAAGATTTGTGATGCCGGGTAAAGACCCAAGGGGACTGATCATAACTATTCTGCTGGGTATTGGCGGTGGATTATTGGGAGGTTATCTCGGAACACTTCTTGGACTCGGATCGGTTACAGGTTTTGACCTGAAAAGCATTCTTATTGCAACGGGAGGTGCTGTATTAATATTGATCCTTTACCGTGCTAGTCAGAAGGAATTAAGGAACAGTAAAGTTCTTCAGCAGATTTTTTGTACTGATCCGTCTTTGTCTTATGGCTGATGAGATACTGCTTTAATCACCGGTCGGTTACCTTTTAACAAGCTTTACACTTTCCCTGAACCTGTTATTGTAAACGGTAACTATGTAAATACCTGCAGGCAGTTTGGCTAACATCGACTTTAGTCAGGAACTGACAATTGGTTTCATGTTTCAGAATTTTGCCGGCAGTATTACATAGCAGTATATTATAATTCCTGATTGCTATTCAGTGCTATGCTGAACTTTCATTTATAATAACTGTTGGCCATACAAAGATCCCGGATTTATCTGATTGGTCTTCCTTTTCTACATATACATATACCTTTCTGCTGGTTTCTGTTCCACAGGAGCCTGACACGGTAATTTTATAAAGTCCTGTATTTTTTGCATTGACATTTTCGAGTAACAATGCTGGATAAAATGCCGTTATCCAGGACGCTTATCATCCTTATACCACTGGTATAAAAGATTATGCCCCTCTGAAGAGACTTCAAGGGTCAGATCATCACCAAAAGGAACATCTGTATCGGGTGTAATGTCGCTTATCCTTGTCACCGGCAGGACCGTCAGACTGATGGTGCGAGATGTTATATTGCCACAGGAGCCTTCGACTTCGCAGAAATAGTCTACCTGAATCATCGGCAAGTGCATCAGGAATTTGTAATTTGTCTGAGTTACCTGATGGCAGGAGGTCATTGCCCTTGTACCATTTGTAATTCAGGTTGTATCCTTCAGTTACAACCTGAAGTGTAACAGTCTGCTCAGCACATAAAACAGCATCTTCAGATTCAGTGAGGAGTCTGGTTTGTTTTGCGAGGTTCACTGTAAGTACAGAGATCTCTGACAGTTCATTGTTCCGCGAAACCTGCAGTCTTACGGCAGCAGGGCCTGTAAATCCGGGATTCCAGGATACAATTGCGGTTTCTGAATTCCCATTTATTGTTCCCGCATCGACAGGATCAAGTGACCAGATGTAGGCATCAGCACCGGTTACCGGGGCTGCATGATACTGACTGGATGCTGTTCCGGGGCAAATTATTGAATCGCCTGCAGGAACAGGGGCATTAAATGTAATTTCTATTCCGGTTTTTGAAGTGATCCACGATTCAAATAGTGATAAACGGGTATATGCTCCGTAG
Organism: uncultured Bacteroidales bacterium; assembly: GCA_963828775.1. Classification (GTDB taxonomy): domain Bacteria; phylum Bacteroidota; class Bacteroidia; order Bacteroidales; family VadinHA17; genus LD21. The sequence goes on from CAWHGX010000059.1 coordinate 13,180, forward strand.
GTATCACAATCGCTGCTGCCCCAGCTGACCAGTCCGGCTAATTTATATCCACCTGAAAAAGCAACAACCAGCGGTCCTCCGCTATCGCCGGTACACGCATCTCTGGTTGAGTAGCGATAGCCTGCCATCATATCTGTCGGAGCGATACGTGGCCAGACTATTGAAGCCTGTGAGTTGGAGACTATCGGAATGCGGATCATCTGCAGTGTTGAGGGATAAGTGGGAGGATCTACAATTGTAATGCCGTATCCTGTTACCCACGTCATTACACCGGGATCAGTTACTCCTGCACTGGCATCCTTTGCCGAAACAAGCTTAATTGGTTCAGCATTTGGATAATCGATAGGCTCTTTCAGCTTAAGCAATGCAATATCATTATTGAGTGTATTGCTGTCAAAATCTTCATGGACAATTACTTCGCTTACAAAGTATTCATCTCCCTGAAAAGGATTCCTGGGATTATTTGCTCCCACAACTACCAGCATCTCGGAAGCAGGGATTGTTACATTGTTATCGTCCTTTGCACAGTGAGCTGCTGTAATGATCCAGTTGTCACTTATGATTGATCCGCCACAGGTAAAATCTTCCGATTCAAGATATACCTGCCAGGGGAAATCAGAGATGTCGACTGCAGTTCCTCCGGTTATTTTGGCATCTTTCTCTTCTTTGGTTCCTGTGAAGAATGAAAAAAAATGATCTCCGTGTCCAATTTCAGATGTAATCCTTAAAACCGCTTCATTATTAAGACACAAGGAATAAAGACAGGTATCAGTTAAGGTGATCTCGGAAACAGAGATCTCAAAAAAGTATCTTGTATTGGCTTCAAGTGAAAACACGATTGTATCCCCTGACGGATATTCGTTGCCGGTAAGGACAGGCAGATATTTTTCATCAAGGATCATCCATTCCGAGACACTTGCATTTCTGGCTATTATGACCCGGACAGTTACCTTCTGTGAAAGAATGGTAAGTGGGATAACTGAAATCAATACGATTAGAAGGATCCTTTTCATGCCGGAAAATAATGTCTAAATGTAGTACAAAATCTTCCTTCTGTTACCCTACTGCTCACCTTCACTTTTTGATTCGATATACCTTAGAAGCTCCCGTAATAATCCGGAAGCTCTTTTATCCATTGCAGGTTTATTGTCAGGGATTCCCGATTCATCAAATGCAGTGATGATATTCGGGATCCGTAAAGGACCAGGAACGGTAATCGCACCCAGCTTCCATAATGAGAACTGAAGTGAAATTATTACCTGCGAACCTGCAAAATTCCCGTCAGAAACAGGAACAAATGCCACTGGTTTACGCCACCATTCATCAGTCAGTAGATCCACTGCATTTTTTAAACTGGCAGGATACCCTCCGTTGTATTCCGGAGTAATTATGATTACTCCGTCGGCCGATCTTACTTTTTGCGCAAATCCGGCAGCCTCAGCGGAGGGTGAAGCCTGATAAATCAGCCTTTCATTAAATAATGGGAAGTTATATTTTAAGAGATCAAGTATTTCGGCATCGGCGATATTTGTTTCTTTGATAAAATTCTCAAAATACAAGGCTACCCGGTGACTGTTGCGGCCTTTTCTTACACTCGGTGATATTATGGCTATCTGTGGCATAAAATTTAACTTAATGAATAAAAATACCTTTGAAATTACGAAAAATTCTTTTGATGAAGGATATCGTGAAAGGGAGAGTGGGAGAAAAGGGGAGTGGGAGAAGAGTAAAGGAGAGATTACAGGTTAAAATACTGCTTAAGCAGAGCACGGAACCGGGGTTCATTTTGGAGTGCCTGAAGATCCGGATTCAATTTCAAACTGTAAAGATCACGATATCCTTTGTCAAGTGCTTTTTCAATCTGACCGATTGCATCAGGTATCCTCCCCATGCTGACAGAAAAATTCAGCATAACTGTCATGTAGGGTCGTATCGATCGAAAGAGCTTTCTGAAGCATTTCCGTGAAGAAATAGTATCATTTAGTCTGGTCAGCAATTCCCAATGAAATGATATGTTGCAGCCATGCCAGGATATTTTCTCAACCATTCTTTTTGAGCAATACTCTCAATAACATTTTAAATATTTCCTGGCCTCTGAACTATCGCCCATCGCCTGGTAATTCAGGCCAATATCATAAAATGGCGGGATCTCATCCTTATTTATCCCGGTAATTTTTTCAAGATATCTGATTGCTTCTCTATAAGTGCATGGAATGGCAGATATGAGACAGCCGGTACTGGATTCATTATGAAGTAAGGATCAATTTCATGTGCTTTCCGAAATGACTTCAGGGCCATATCGAAGGCTGTCGAGGCATGCAAATGCTGAACCCAGGTAGAAATATCCCCATGCATTCTGCGGATGTAACGGAAATCATTTTCCGGACCAGACAAGAGCGGAATCAGGCTCGCCTAGTTTCTCAAGATAGATCCACAACATTCCTCCGAAGCTAAGAGCCTGTTGCGGATTAATCCGAACGGTTGCTTTATATTCCTTCATTGCTTTTCAAATTGTCCGTCGACCTGAAAGTAATAACCAAGGTTGTGATGGTAAGCAGCATCATCGGGATACAAGTTTATGAGGATTTTTGCATATTCTATCCCCTTTTGAAAGATTTTTTTCAACGTTTACTGCATAAGAAGGGAAGTATTGTACTTTTCCTTTCTGTCAGCTTATCAACCGACCTGACCGCCTGACAAAGCAGTTCCTTCCCTTTTTCATCGTTAAAATGCTGAATCAGAATGTTCCCCAGCGATGCTTTTGCCGATATAAAGCCAGTATCAATGCTCAGGGCATTTTCGTAGTAGGTTTTTGCACCTTCAAAATTGAACATGTAATGATTCTCAATTCCCAGGGAATACTGTTTTAATGCTTCAAGTGATGAAGTTGTTACCTTTATCAACGGCTTATCCTGCAATGCAATCCTGTATCTTGATTCACCGAGGTCACGACGTATTTTCTTACTAAGACGATCTAAGTCCGGAAGTATCCTGTCCTGATTTTCAGCTTCAAGGATCACAGATTTAAGAAGATTTCCGGTTCTGGCTTCAATTATTTTTGCAGTAATAACATACTTGTTGCCTATTTCGCTTATACTGGGCGCAATCAGGATATTTATACCTTCCCTGGCAGCTATTTCTCTTCCTGTCTTCTCATCAAGATATCCGGAATCTTTTAATGCTGCATTCTCGCCAGAGTTTCAATTATCCTGTTCCTGGGAAAAACATTTATATGCCGTGACTGATTTATTGTGAGCGAAAATGCCGTATAGAGCGATTTATCAAAAACAGGTTGTTCCGTAAGGTTCTCGAAATCTGAAATAACAATCCAGTCACTTTTGGTGAAAGGCACTGTTTTTCCGCTGGAGAAGAGAAACAGTAAAAGAACGGCCATTATAACAACCAATGAACTGAAACTATATATCTTCTCTTTCTTTTTATACTTGTTAATCTTTTCCGCGAAAAGTCTTTTTTTCTATTTATCAGTTCATCCGATTCCGGAATTAATATTGATTTCCCGCCAGTAGTTCCGGTTTCACCTCCTTTGACTGGCTCAATTATTCCTGTTCCCGGTATCTTTGGTTTTTCTTATACCTTCAGGAGTTATATCATAGATCCAGGCGAGAACTACAGCGATAACAAGGCCGCAGGCAAGCAATATCATTACGAGGGTTACGGTCCAGGAAGGAAACCCGATCCGCGGGAAGATCATATCGGCTGCCTCCAGCAATGCAAAGGCGGAAGCAGCGTACACTGTAATAACCCGTACTACCTTCCTTTGTTTTAATTCTTGCCAGAGATGAAATGGATTTCGGGATTCGGTGGTCATACTATTTAAAATTACACAATATAAAATTAAGCTATCCGGATGCTAAAGTCAAATGATAACCAATGATTTATTTATCAGAGTTGTTCTGCAGATCCGGATTATTTTTGCCTTTTATAGTTTTCGATAAGTGTGATCCCCGGATAGCCGATTCCGGCAAGCTCAGGATAGTATTGAAAAGTCTCTTCGCGCGAATAGAATCCAGTGACTATTACATGGTAATAATCATATTGTTTGACTATTTCGACCGGCAGGTTAAGCTTCGTCATGATTCTTCTTTGTGCCCGTACAGCCTGAGATTCCCTGTAAAAGACAGCGACCTGCAGAGCTATTGAGGGCTGAGCAAGTTCAGGTTTTTCCACCGTAATAAGCGCCCCGGGTTCTTCCTCAACAATCCTGATGGATGTTTCAGGTTGAACAACTGCCTTCTGTATAATAACAGGTTCTCTTTCAGCAGGTTCTTCAAACAGCTCTTTTTTAACCGGTAATTTCCATGAATCCTCCAATTCAAACCGACCTACCGATGTCAGTAGTTCATCTATAGCTTCCAGAACAGTCGGATCAAGAATTGGTTCATCCGGTGTTTCAATTCTGTAATAAACGCCACCTCTTTCAAATACCCCCTTTTCGATCGGTAGAGCCGACAGCGGCTTCCGCAGTGTAATCGTGTTTGTTCTCATGCGGAAAGCGTTTAACTGTAATTCAGCTTTTTCTGCAGCGGACAATGGAATTCCTCTTTCAATCAGTGTTTCTTTTATTCTTGCCAGAGAATCTTCTCTTGTGATCAGCACTCTTAGCTGTTGTCTGGCTAACAGATGGATTATCCAGAGTTCCTTAAATCCGAGTTTATTTAGTTTTGACGATATTTTCATCAACCTCCTGACGGGTTGGAAGGTCAAGGATACGCACCCTGTAAAAGTCACCCTCGATAGTTATCTGGACATCCTTACCGAGCTCCCTTTCAAGCATGACCTGGAAGCCTTCAGCATACTCCCTGCTCCTGAATGCACCGATCTGGATAGCCCAGCTGTCCTCGGTTATCGTATAGACCTCCTCGGATAATTCATGCAGGATCAGATAGGATGTATCCTGTTTGAGAGCAGGAATCTCGGGAATAACTGGTTTTGCCTCTGTTGTATCAACAGGAATGATGTTTAGTACAAAATCAAGTCCGTCTGCAATATCTCCGTCAATACCGCCGGCGATAGTAAACTGCAGAGTATCAGGAGTTGAAATCATATTAAGTGTTCGAAGCTGACCTGTATCCACGCGGACATTGTATTCACCTGAAGTAAGCCCGAAATAACTGAAATATCCGTCATCCTCTGTCAGGGTCTTGGCCACAGGATTTAGATCATTATCAAAGAAACTGACTATTATACGTCCCTGACCTTTCTTTTCACCATCAGTCTCAAGAAAGACATAGCCGCTTGCTTCACCTGTTATGCTTACTGGAATCTCAATATACTTCAGGATATCAGGATCGACAGCTATACTGTATGTTTGCTTTTGCAGTCTCCAGGAAATGTTTTCAAAACTGTTGGGATCGAGCTCAATAAAGCAGGTTGTATAAGGTTCCAGCCCGATTATCCTGATGGTCGTATCACGTTCGCTCTTTTCAATCCGGCCTCCGTTCGAATGGAGATTTAATCCATAGGCCCTGGGTTCTCCCGGATCTTTTTTCCCGTTTGCATTCAGATCAAGAAACGGAACGATAGAGATTCCACCTCTTCCTACATTGAAACGGTTGTCGGCTCCAAGGAATTTTGTTTTTGTGTCGTTGATCAGACTTCCCCTGGCGTACTGAATAAAGCTGGTCTTCTCATTGTGTTGTCTTATTGACGCGCCTGCCTGGGCAAATGAGAAGTCATAGCGGAAACCTGCTTCTGCCAGCTTCAGGTTGTTCCTGAAATTCTGTTCATACGACAAATTGATGAATCCATTTTTAAAAACATGTTTTTCGAGTCGTGCCTTTGCTGAAAACAGTTTGTTTTCAGTATAGCTGTACTGTGCCTGAGGCATCAATGTGAAACCTCCCGGAAACCTGAATGCAAAAGACAGGTTACTGTAAATGTAAGGGTCAACCTCATCGATGAAAAGAGCATATGTTGTAAGGTTGGTGTTCACACCGAAAAGTGACCCGGAAATAAGCCATTCACCAGTTGTGTATTTCGAATAGGGCATGACGATCTGGTAAACCGAAAACCGTTGAAAGGTGTTTAATTTGCCGATCTTAAGGGGCATTGATAATGTTGCTTTCCGTTCTTCCCTGTAGTTATAGAATATGGCTTTCTGATCCTTATCGTACCAGGTGTAATTGAGGTCGACCTGCATGTTGGATGGGAGCCTGTACGACAGGGTGCCCTTGGCCCTTACCCCGAATGCATATTCACCTGATAGAAGAAGGTTTTTTGTTACCCTCAGGGATGCATTGACATAGGGCATAAAGGGCTGGGAAGTGACTGATGAGAGATACTCGGCGCCACCACCCACAGTAAGACTCCCGGTAGCCCCATAATTAACGCTGGCGCGCGAAAACGTGCTTTTAAGGGTATCTTCAACAATGCCTGCGCTGACAGTATATTCAAATGTTTTTTCGGGAAGAAAGTTGTATGGGATATTTATATTCTGTTCGCGTGTGCGTTCCTCGCCCCATGGGCCGAAGAATTTTAGTTTTACCAGGGAATTCCCGTAAACAAGGGGAACCTCAAAATTGAAAAAACCCGAAGCATCAGCTTTAACATAATCGACCAGGACATTGTTTACATAAAGCTCAACAATCCATCCGGGCTCGGTTTTATCGCTGAGATTATAGGTACCGAACGATCTGCGGTAAGTTGTTGGTGTATTTGTAAGCTGTACTCCGATGACAGGATTATAGATTGATGAGATTGCATTGGTCCTGATTTTCCCTGCCATTATTTGCCGTAAAGGTTCAAAATCGTTATTGACATAACGCCACAGGTAATATTGCTGCTTCTCCGAAAATTTGTCTGCACTGTTATAATATAATGAGGCAGTTGCCTCACCTCCGGCAATCATCGATCCCAGTGAAAGATTCAGTCTCGTGTCGGACCGGCCGTCAATTTCCTCCGAAGCATAAACCGACCAGTCAGCCATCCCGAATTTAAAGAGCGGATAAGTCCGGCCAATGGTCGTATCAGCCTGAACGTCCCCCTTAAGGCGCGAGAGGTTTCGCCGCATGGCTTCCTGCCGCATTTCCCGTATCAGAGGCAGCTCAAGCCTGCTGGTTACCGTAACGGAAAGAGACCGGAAATTAAATTTGCAGTCAAGCCCGAATACTTTTCCGAAATAGGATGATTTAAGGTACAAATTAGTTTCGGTCCGGATAAGATCGCCCGGATCAAGATCAAATGTGTTATCCTGGTAAACTATCTGGTTTTTGATCCTGTCGATAGTGTATGTTGCTTCAGGATCTGCAAAAAATCCGGAAACAGACTCCAATCCCGGTGAAGCATCATTTTTTATTCTGAGGAAATTAAACAGGTCGGTAACGGGAAGATATAATTCTTCAGCTTTTATAAGGGCATCTATCTCGTTTCCGCCTACTCCGGGGATCTCCAGAAAAACTGCTATTTCGTCATACTCAGGCAGGTCCTGTGAAAACAGATCTCCATTGACTGAAAAACATATAAGGAACATAAACAGACAGGCAGAACGGGTCAGAACCAGGCGCATACATCCTGAAGATAGAATATTGGAGTATGCTTTTCTGACCGTCATTTTAGTTTTAACTTAATCATATTCTACCTGGTCATTCCCTCACAAGGGTTATATCAAACGTGCCGGTGTAGCTCCCAGGCGGATTAGCTGCCGAATTTCCAACTGTCAATGTTCCTCCGATATACAGTGGTATAGCAACATTAAAATGAACATTGGAGACAAAAGGTGAAGCAGGATTTGAGCTTCCGATGTGCAGACTCATCGATCCCGACGGAGTACCTGCAAGGAAGACATCCGGTCCGTTCAGAATTGATATTACTGTACCGGGATGTGCATGGACCTCAAACAATGCTGCTGAATAAATGTAACCCATGCCAAGAAGGACAACTTCTCCGGTTGAAGAGCGCACACCTGAAGGATCAATAATTACGGTTCCTCCTGCAGCGCCATGATAAAATGCACCGAAACTAAGAATCTGTGCCGTTGGGTCAATCCTGATAGGACGGGGGGGAGGCTCCTGTGCCATTATCTCTCCGGTTCCTGAAAACAGCAGGAATAAAAGTATCAATAACATGAACCACCTGCAGAAGAATCCCTTCTTTAAGTCAGATATCATCAGTTTTGTATAAATACCTTTTTAGAAACCCTGTAATTTCCCGAGGTAAAAGTGACAATATAAATGCCATCTTTTAATCCGGGATTAAATTCATTATAACCAGCTTCGATATTTCTTTCAACAAAAAGGACCTGTCCGGCAAGGTTATAAACAGTTAAAACACCATCATTGATTTGAGCTGTTTTTGTAAATGTTTTGATTATTCCATTCAAACTATAAATAGTAAACGATTCGTCTGATCGCGGTCTCAGGAATTTCTGTCGCCAAAGGTGAAATATTAAGATAGAATCTGCTCTTATATTCCCCTGCATTCAGATAGATCCTGTATTCTTTATTATCCAGCAGGTCATATTCTGCTCCTGATGCTGCGTCGGTGATAAAAATTTTTTTCCCTGAAAGCCCCTCCCCGGCATATATGATCCTGAAAACTATATAACCGTCAATCAGATTGTTCAGACCGAGAGGTATCGTACACAGTTCTTCGGGAGATCCGGGAAGTGCATTAATTGATAGCTTTTTCCCATCGGTTCCGAAACTGTAAAAACTTGGGACATAATAATCGGTATTCATCAGCTTGAGTGCATCAAGCTGACCATCAAAGCCTGACGATGCTTTTTCATCAAAATAGATCACTAAAGGATCGGTGGAGGATGGATCGTCACCAAATGCTGCTCCAAGACGCAAAATAGAGATCGGATTTTTTTCTCCGGATTTAGCAAAAATGTGTGTCAGATCTGTTATCCTCACATTGTTGTCAAGCGAAAGCGAACCTGTAACAGGCCAGGGGGGACCGTCAGTTACATGTATAAAGAAGCCCTGCATTGACGGAATTATGTTGGAAACAGTATCATCGCTTGAGACCCCATTGATCCAGGTACTGTATTTGCCTCCATATTCATCAGATGGACTGGCTTTAAAGAAGTAGAGGGCGTTATCAATATTGGTTTTTGTCCAGCCCGACGGAGCATTCCAGTCGATTGGTGACGGGTAAGGATTGCCTATCAGGTTGAATCCTTTCGTGTAAGTATTGTTGTTATTGTACAATGTGATTGAAAGAGGTCCGTTGTTTACGACTCCGGTAATATCTGCGATAAGAGGTACTGCAGAGGAACCGAAATTGGCCGCATATCCCTCCATAGGATTCAGAGGATCGGCAGGTGTGGTATAGTTACCCAGCCGGATGTTGTACTGCTTTCATTGTATCTGTAAAATAAGGGGAAGGATGCTGAAAGATCAATTTCATCACCAAATTCATTGACCGTTGCAGCCTGGAAAGGAGAACTCAAATATTTATATCCGAATGCTGAAGGAAGGTATCGCTGCATCGTAACATTTCCCGAAATTGAACCTGTTCCTGAACCATCTATCAAAGCAGTCCCTGAGGCAGATGAGGCCAGAGTTAAAAATCCGTCTGAAGCGAGATTACCGCTTTGTATTTTGACGATTCCGGTAACATTAAGTGGTCCCTGGAGACTGACACCGGCAGAATTGTTGATTGTAAGATTTCTTAATTGTATTACCGCTGAAAACAGATGCACCGATAATCTGGGCTGATGATCCGTTCATTTCAATTGTTCCGGCAGAAGCATCAAATGTTCCGTTATTTGTTATTGTTCCTGAAATCTGAATTGTATTCCCGGTAATAGTAACGATGACCAATTTCTATTGTTATATTATTAACAGTTCCGATACCGCCAGTACTGAGAACAGGTTTATTCGCAACATTCGGCAGTTGAACGGGAGTTGAAGATTCTGGGATAAATCCGCAAGTCCAGTTTCCGGCAGTGTTCCAGTCATTATCTACAGCTCCTGTCCACGCAATATCTGAAATAATTGAAAAAGGGCTTGTTGCAATGCCTCTGCACAGCCACCTGATGCTGCTATTGTATTTGTTACAGTATAAGTTCCCGGTGTGCTTGCTGCTATATTTACCTCACCTGTTGCAGTACTTACAAAGACCAGACCTGGTGTGGATGGAAAATGTTCCTGCAACTCCTCCTCCACTGAATGTCGGAAAAGGATTTGCTGCATTCGGGCAATATGGAGTTCCCGTGTAGCTAAAGGTTGCGACAGGCTGAACGGTTACAGTTAATAGTGCTGTGTTACTGTTTACCGGAGAAGATCCACAAGAAGCGGAGATAACACACCTGTATTGTTTTCCGTTTTTCGCAATCCCGGGATTAGTTAATGTGAGTGTCGGTGTAGCAGATCCTGAATAAATTCCTCCGTCAGAGATGTTTACACCATCTTCCTGCCATTGGTAAGTCAGATTATAACCTGTTGCTGAAACAGAAAAAACAGCATTATCGCCTGCACATATTGATACAGGCTGAGGCTGTGTGATAATGGTGATTCCACTATAGATGGTCAGGGTGACTGAAGTGGCAGGACTTTCACAACCATTAACTGTTTGTGTAACAGTATAATTATAAGTACCAGCAGCAGTTTGCCCGGTCGAAAACGGATTTGCAGTGCTTACCAGGGTACCACCGCTATACCAGCGGATATTAGTACCGGATGTAGCTTCCAGGTTAGCAATCTGATTTGAACAATACTCCTTATTTGAAGCTACTGGTGCGGATGGGACCGGAGTAATAATTATATTTTTTGTAATACCTATAGGGCCACAACCTCCATCGTATGTGTATGTTATTGAATAAGTTCCGGCTGACGGAGGAGTAAAGACATTTCCGGAAATATATGGATTTCCTGAATAGGTGCCTCCTGAGGGATAACCGAATGTAAGGGTTATAGGTACGTTACATATACTTGCTGACAGAAGATTATTTGATACAGCTCCGGCAGCTCTAGAGAATAGAATGTTGAAGGTGAAGACTGATTATTATACTCGGTTCTCATCCACCCGTTTGATCTTACTTTATCAGAGATCCTTAGTTCATCAAACCTTCCATCAAAATAATAACTTGACAGAAAAGGCTCTTTGCCAATAGTCAGATTATCAGATGCTATTCCCAGAATACCTGTTTTTTTGAATGGTCTTTCCGGGATACCATTGACAAAGGTCTTTATTGAATCGAGAACATCGGAACTTATTCCTGCCAGATAATACCACTGCCCTGTACTCAGGACTGTTCCCCCTGTTACATCTCTGTTCAATGAGGGTGTATTTGCAGAATTCCGGATTTCAAATTCTACCTTGTTATTTGTATAGATACCAAACTTATAACCTCCGCTTGAATTATTCTGGTTACCTGCGATTTTCTGATCACGTCCTCCGGCATCCATATAAACCCAGGCTGAAACTGTTATATTTCCTGCAAAGTTTATATTTGGGGCGTTGAGAACCTCAACATACTCATTTGTCCCGTTTAATCCCAGGGAATTATATATCCTTCCTGCCGGATATGTAGGTGTATTATAAGGTGTTCCGGCTTTATCAAAGGAAGTAAAATCATTCAGATTGTTATCGTCAAGATGCCAGACACCTTTATAATGACTGTCCCAGACTGATGTAACTGAAGGATCGGTAGTTACCTGAGGATTTCCATAAAGATTTTAATTACGGTATTTGAAGAGCAGGAAAGAGTTGGTATACGAACCCAGGCAATAAGGTCACCGTTTGTGCCATTGTAATACTCAAGCTGATGATCGAGCTTATTGTAATTGTTGTCAGTAAAAATAATATCATAACCGTTACCATTAAATATCTGACCTGCCGGTGAGGTCTTTAAAAAGTCTTGTCCGGTAAGGTTGACCAGAACAGGAAAACTAAAAAGATCGGATCCCCCGGACACTTTTGTATAATCAATTGTAATATTTCTTTCATAGCCATACCCCAATAAAGTTATATTACAACCAGTTGCAAAGGCAAAATCGAATGAAGTAGTATTGAGATTTGTAACTCCATTCCGGGAGACATCATTTCCGGACTAGGTTCCGTGAATACCTAAAGCTCTCCAGGTTGCATTGGCATTGTCTCTTCCTGTGATCCTTGTAAGCTGATTGAGTGTATAACTTGTAAATCCGCTACCGGTTAAGTTAAGATGAGTAAGTTGCAGCAGGAAGACCGGAACTGACAAATCTCCAGTAACCTTCGGTAAAAGTGTTATTAAGGTAAACTATATCATCGGTATAGGCTGTAAATCCTGCAGGAGGAGTGGCAATAAATTCAGCAGTTATATCGGTCCCTGCCGACAATGAGGAAAAATTCAAAACGGCAGGCCTGTAAAAAGCTGCTGTTCCGACGGGAAAAGATAATCAGTCGACAGCGGAGTATTTACAGCCCTCCTTAATTTGCCGATAATTGTGCCAGACGTGCGACTTAATGAACCGGGGGCACTATTTGATATAATCAGAATACTGGCCCCGGTTGTTATGTTCCCCTGGGTCATTGTAAGAGTACCAGAAACTGTAACATTTCCTGTCAATGTTACTCCGGATGAATTATTGACTGTAAGGTTGTTCAGATTTGCAACACTTGAGGGTATCTGGACACCGGCTGAGGATCCCCCGAAAACAAGGCTGGAGGATGACGATGTAGTCAGGTTTGTCGGGGTTCCTGCAATAGTTGGTCCGTTTAGTGTAAGGGTATTTGCTCCAACAGTAAAGGCTCCTGAAGTAAGGGTCAAGAGTTCCACCAACAGTAACATTACCGCACAATGATACCGCCCTGTTGACAGTAAGATTATTTAATGTTACGCCCGGTAGGTTTGCTGATCCGGAACCACCAATAATAATATTGGAAGTTGCACCTCCCACAAGAGTTCCGCAGTTAATCTGCCCGTTGAGTGTTAATGTGTTTGCACCGATTGACAATCCGGCACCGGCAGGATTGAATGTTCCGCTTACAGTAAGGGAGCTTTGCAAAGTAACGATACTGGTATTTGTAATTGAAAGGCCATTTAAAGCAGTGACACTTGTTGGTATTAAAACACCGGCTGATGTACCTCCGAAAACGAGGCTTGATGATGATGTGGTTGAGAGATTTGAAGGTGTTCCTGCAATGGTTGGTCCGTTTAAGGTGAGGGTATATCCTGCGACAGCAAAGGTTCCGGCTGTAAGAGTAAGAGTACCATTAAGGGATAGATCGGCTCCTAATGTAATATTCCTGCTTACATTGAAATTATTCAGTCCGCCTGATATTGCATTCAGGGTAATAGCTGTTCCTGTTCCGATGGTAAGGTTAGAAGTTGTACCTCCTGTCAGTGAGCCGGCTCCATAGCTGAGATTTGCAGCATTGGATAAAGTAAGGGTATTTGCTCCGATTGATAATGCACCTGAAGTAAGGGTAAGAGTTCCCCCGACAGTAACATTTCCGCACAATGATACTGCTCTGTTAACAGTAAGATTATTTAATGTCACTCCCGGTAAGCTTGCTGCTCCGGAACCACCAATAATAATATTGGAAGTTGCACCTCCCACAAGAGTTCCGCAGTTTATCTGACCATTGAGTGTCAATGTGTTTGCACCGATTGACAATCCGGCACCGGCAGGATTAAATGTTCCGCTGACAGTAAGGGAGCTTTGCAAAGTAACAATACTGGTATTGGTTATTGAAAGGCCATTTAAAGCAGTAACACTGGTTGGTATTAAAACACCGGCAGATGTACCGCCAAATACGAGACTGGATGATGATGTTGTTGACAGATTTGAAGGTGTTCCTGCAATAGTTGGTCCGTTTAAAGTCAGAGTGTTTGCTCCGACAGCAAAGGTACCGGCTGGTAGTAAGAGTATAAGTAATAGCTAGAGAGGTAGTAAGAGAAACACCTGTTGAGTTGTTAATAATAATACCCCCAGTACCGTTAAAAGTTGAAGGCAATTCAATCCCTGTTACCTGGGCAGAAGTTCCCTTGTATTGTATAGTTGCAGATGCTCCGTAGGTTGGTGTTGTCCCCGACGCTGTGGCTGTCCCCTCCATTGAAAGAGTACCGCTTACAGTAATTCCTGGAGGTAAGGTCTTGACTCCGCTGCCTGAAAGGGTCAGATTACCGTAAGCAGTTGAATATATTGTCTGGGCTCCGGCAAATCCATAATTGACGGTAGAGGTATTTCCGAAAGTTACGGTACCGCTGAAAACAGTAAGGGTATTAACATTGTGATTTAAGTTACCACCATCATCAACCTGAAGAGATGTATTAGCCGAAAGTGAGATGGATGAAACAGTCTCAGTCAGAGTTCCGCCATTCAGAATTCTGACTTTGGTGTTTGTTCCCGATACTGACCATGCAGTACCGGTTGTGGTCATAATATGACCACTCTGAATTACAAAAGTTTGATTATTAGGGTAAAATTTACCGGAGAAGAGCCTCCGCCTCCGGGATTTGTATTCCAGTTTGATAAGACTGTGGGATCGCCTGAAGTCAGAGAGTAGTATGGTCCTGTCCAGGTAATCACGACGTAGCCGTTAGCGCCGTTACCACCAGAGCGGTCTCCACCATTCGTTTGGGCATACCCGCCGCTGCCACCACCACCGTAGTTATTCCCATTGTTCCCGGCAGCCGGAAGTACCGCTCCTTCCTGCCCCTCCGTTACCACCATTTAATGAGGTACCTGTCCCGGCAGTTGTTCCGCGATCCATTCCCTCCGTTACCTGAAGAACCAGCACCACCACCGCCTCCGCCACTTCCTGTATTTTTTTATTCGCACCTTGAGCTCCGTTACCTCCGGTATATTAATAGAGTTCCGGGACCTGCCGCCGCACCATTTCCTCCTGTTCTCCGTTTTCCGCCCCTGCTGCCGCCGCTTCCTCCTCTGGCTATTATTACCGATCCCCCATTAAAAGTTGTATTACCTCCTGCAGTTCCGGCTCCGCCATTTCCACCGTTACCTCCGGTGCCGACAATGATATTATAAGTGCTGCCGGGGGTGACTGTAATAACGGAGTAAGAATAACCCCCTCCACCGCCTCCGCCGCCAGCTCTGGGATTGCTATTGTTGGTATTGGAACTTCCTCCACCGCCACCTCCCCAGCATTCGACATTAATCGAAGTATACATCGGCAGGGACGGTAAAAGTTCCGATCTGATGTAAATGTCTGTGTTTGTCCTCAGGAGGATTTTACTGCAAAAGTGAAAACCACTGCCAGAACTAATATCTTAAAGATCAGGCCCGGCTTTTTCATTCTGTCAATTATGTTAATGGAAAGGCACTGTTCGCCACAAATTATTTTTGCAGTGGGAGTTCTGCCTCAGCATACCTGAGCGGCTTGACATCTGATGGTGCTGAGTAAATAACCCGTAATGTCCCTGTTCTGAAGTCAACTCCGGGAACTCTGTTGAGGTTAAACTGAAACCGGCGTCTTGTATTTGGAGTGTAAACTGCGACTCCGTTTGCAATACCAACCCGGGTAATTTTTCCCTGTGTTGAAATATGATCAACTGTAATATCTCCAAAAACCGACATGTTTCCTGTCCTGTTAAAAACCAGTCTTATCGTTGGAATGGTATCATTTACCATTTCAAACGACAGATCTGATAAAGTCACTTTGACAGTTGATTCTCCGACCCTGATTATTACCGGAATTGTAATCCCGAAAACAGGTGTCAGCCTAACAGATATTGTTGTGGAATCTGTCGGAGCCTCTTCTTCACCCAGCGGTTTTACTTTTGGAACCGACCTGAAATAAAAATGAGAGCGGTATTCTCCCGGGGTCAGTTCATTCGACCTTATAAGCTGTACCTTTACTACCTGGGCTTCATTAGGACCGAGCGTTACAGATCTTGGAAAGAACCGGATAAAGCGGTCGGCAAATCTCTGACCCGGATCAGGCTCTGTAATTGTCTCAAATCCACCATCTTCATTCATCCTTATCTGAATCAGCGAAATTGCATAAGTTGCTGTATCCTGTCCGGTATTTGCCAGGTTAAGATCCATCGATCTTTTTGATCCGTCAAAAACAACTCTCCTTGGTGTGATCAAAAGATCTCCCTGTGCAATTGAATCAGCTGTGGAAAAAGTCAGAAATCCCAAAATTCCTGCAAGGAAAATCAGGAAGGACTTTAATCTGCAGGAATAAGGATACTTGCTGAAGGGTTTTGATATTATCTGGGACATTGAGATTAAGTTTTATAAA
The DNA here is from genome assembly GCA_963828775.1 of uncultured Bacteroidales bacterium. GTDB lineage: Bacteria > Bacteroidota > Bacteroidia > Bacteroidales > VadinHA17 > LD21. The sequence continues at coordinate 29,338 of CAWHGX010000059.1, forward strand.
CCAGCTAGTTAAAGTCAAAAGTTATTTCGTAGGTTCCGGTATATATTCCCACCGGATTGTCATACAGGGTGCCAACTTTAAGAGTGGCACCCACATACACTATCTGAAATCCGTCCTGAAGTATTCCGGTTCCAATACCAGGTTCAGGTACTGAAACCCAGTCTTCAATAAGCATCGTCTTTGCATTCGCCGTATGAGTCAGCATAACCGGGCTGGCCGGCAGGGAAATGGAATATGAAGCATCCGCATCGCCCGAAACATAAAAACTTGCCGCATTATGAGAACCGGTACCTTTAAACACACTTCCCAGAACCGACATTGTACTCTGAGGAGTAAGAATTATTTTACCGCCCTGGGGTCCCGGAGAAAACCTTCCGAAATTCAGCTGGGATGTTTCATTGACGGAGAATACCGGAATTATTTCAGCAAAAATATGACCTGTTGCACTTACAGTAGAGACCCCCTGGGCAATGACATCTGAAATGTAATACAAAATAAAAACAGCAGGCTGAATATTATTTTATTAAGCCTTTTCATCGTGCCTGTTTTAGCATATTTCAACCAGGAATTAAAGCTATACTTTATCTATTGATAATTTACAGTAACATTAAAAGGAGTTGCTGAGGCATAAATGCCGCCAACCTGGGCTGCGTTTACATTCAATGTGGCACCAACAGTAAGTGTGGAAGTCCCTCAGGTAAGAGTACCTGTCGGTGTTGGATTGCTTTGGAATACATTTACTGTCATGGTGTTGGCACCTGAATTAATAGTATGATCAGCAGAGGGAATAGTGATAGTGTATACTGCATCAGTTATCCCTGAACAGTAAATGACGCTGCACCTACAGTTCCTCCGGGAGCCATTCCAACTCCACCAGTAGCTGATCGTGCACCTGCTGGCGTAATTACAACTGTACCTGCAACAGTTGCACTGACATATAAGTTCCCAAAATTCAGATCAGCAGTTTTCGCAATTGTAATAGGAACAATAATTGTTGCAGTTGCTGTAGCAGTAGCTGTGACCTGTGCAAATGTTGCGGCTGAAAATGCCAGCAGTACAATTGAAATTGCCAAAAATTTTGACATCAGTTTCATTTTCTTTTGTTTTTAAGTTAGTATTGGTTGATTGATTTTATCTTTGCTTATCTTGCCAGATTGCCTGATTATTAATATAATCGTGCTCAAATTCTCAATTATTTTTAACGAAAAATCTTCTTAAGTTTTGCCAAAATTACGACTATATAAACTTTAGAAAATATCTGTTTTTAGTATTATTGAACATAAACTAGAAGTTATTAACACCGGAAATTGAATTTTATTATTCCCGGTGCCTGATTTTTTGAGGGGGAGTGCAACTTAAAGATTGAAAGTATAGGTATATTTCACCATGACGGCTCTTGAATTGTAAACCGGCAGGTTTGGCAGTTCCCTGTAAAGATCCGTATTTCTGTCCTCATTAAAGACCAGGTACAGGTCATTTCCCTCCTTCGGATTATATCTTATTCTCAGATTGGTTATTATTCCGTTAAGAGCTGTATTGTACTGAATGAAAGCATTGACCGAAAGCCGGGTATTGAGCATATAAAGAGCTTTTATTCCCGATTATGTGGTTGGTCATCGAAACATCTCTTTTTGTGACTATTAACATGATCGAAATTATATGTACCTCCGAGTTCAAAATGTTTCGACATGTTCCATGTCGGTTCGAGCCGGATAGAAAAACGGATTCCGTCATAAAACTGTCCGAACTCTGTCATAAACATCAGATAGAAAGGCTTCGACATGGGAGTGGAAAGCATTCCCCTGAAACTCAGATATTCATATCTTCCGGGTTTTATGTAAAGTTCATCCGGACTGATCTCAAGGCTGTCTTTCAGTCTTTCATTGTTGTAGATAAAATTTCAGACTTCCCTGCCACTGGTTTTTGGTCTGGAATTCCCATCCGGAAAAATTTGTAAGACTCATAAATGATCCGTCTGCAATATAGGTTCTGTACATAATCCTGATTTCAGGACCATGAGTATACAGTTTTGAATTCTCCGGAGAGATCCATCCATAACTGAGTCCTCCCCTGATGACTGTATAATCGTCCATCATTTCAAATCCGATACCCGGATTGAAATGAATTCCCGATTGTGTATATCCAAGATTATAGCCAAATCCTTTGGTTGATCTTCTTTCCCATGTTGCCATAATCAAGGAATTTTCTTTTAAGGATTTGTTACTTACTCCATCTTCAAAGGTCTGGGTCCATCTCACATCGAGGTAGTCATCACCGAAAACCCTGAAAATTCCGTCAAGGCCATAGGCAAAATTGTAAGATCCGTCAGTGCCCAGACGGCTTGTTGCCATTGTCCCGATATAGCTGTTTTCATTGAACACCTGCCTTCGGAACCTGACAACACCGAAATTCTCTGAAGGGACCAGTATCTGTTCATTTCCGCCAGATACCTTTCCTGTAAGAGGTGCTGTCTGCATGTCCAAGAAAGCCTACATCCCAGTTCTTTATCCTTCCTGTTATCCTTGCACCTCCGTAAATGCGTACAGGTTCAGGTTCTTCCTCATCGAACTCATCATCATACAGCCCGATGCGGCGGCTGTAAAAAAGATTACTGTTTCCTCCGAGGGAAAAATCAAAAACACTTGCACGTTCGAGAAAAAACATTCTTTTTTCAGGGAAATAAAGTGAATACCGTGTAAGGTTAATCTGCTGGTCATCAGCTTCAACCTGTGCAAAATCGGTATTTGCTGTAATATCCATCACCAGGGTTTTGGAGATGCCGTATTTTATATCAAGTCCTGCTTCAAAATCAGGCTTATTCGACTTCAGGTAAGCTGTTTCGTCATCATTGAGATCATAGGTGCTTTCGTAGCCGGTCAGTACATAAGGTGCTATATAGAGCGGTTTACCCGGCTTTATCCCGTGAAAAACGATTTCCTGGGCCTGTGAAGGTTTCATAACAGATGTCGGACCCCAGTTTGGAGGGATTGCCGGATACAGATCAGCTTCATTTTTTGAAGGTATCCATCTGTAAACAGTCAATCCCATTCTTACTTCGCCATCTGATTCCTGAAACCTCAGGCTTGACAGAGGTATTCTGAACTCCGCACTCCAGCCTTTTAGATCACGCTTTGTCAATACGTCCCAGAAAGTGTTCCAGCTAATATTCATAGGCATCTGGTCCGGCATGTGTACAACAGCATCCTTTTGAATACTTGCGTCAAATCTGTAACCATCGGGGGAAGTACCGAAAACCATAGAGTTCTCCTTGTCGTTATACGTATCGAGAAATATCCCGAACCAGTCTCCCCCTGCCCCCTGATAATCACGTTTCAAACTGGCTGATTTTATCATGTCCGGATCATTATAATAAAGCCGGGCCCCAACATACAGATAGTTATCATCATACGCAATACGCACATCGGTATCTTCTGTAGGATCTTTGCCAAAGACCGGTGAATGCATTGTCATTTTAAAAGGCTCAATTGTATTCCAGGCTTCTTCGCCGGGTATGCCGTCAAAGTCAATAGCAGATTTCAGCTTGTCAATGGGGATTGCACTGGTCCTGATAACAGAAGAATCTGTCTGACAGTAAGATGATATATTAAAGAGAACCAGTAATATCAGACAGAAGACTGATTGTTTAAGCCAGTGGATCCGGGAACTATACACCCTGTTTTTCATTATAAAATTATCACGCAATTATACTAAAATATCAATTGCCAAAAGCCATTGGAATAAAGTTCAGAAAGAAAAAGGCATGCAGATTTCTGAATCCACACATGCCCCGGGATAATATGAAGATCCTCAAAAGGAAATCTGAAAGAAATCAGATCAGGCCCCTGAAGTGTTTGTGTTCCCCTGTTCCTATTGCCCTAATAATATTGTAATGCCTACTCTCAGTCCGATAGTTCCATAAATATACTTATCGTCATCCTCCTCTTTCCATGATTGAGCTCCGTAACCCACAAGGGCGTCAATCAATACGTTTTCACCAACAGGCTTGGAAGCTCCAAGTCCAATTCCCCATAAGAATAATCCTTCCTTGTCCTCACCTTCTAACCCGTTTGACCACTTTTCCTTCCAGGTACCAAAACCGGCATTTGCTTCAACGAAAGGATATAGATTTTCCAGCGGATAATAATATCTTGCAAATGGACCTATAGCCAGCAATGATTCAGTGTCTTTGTAATCACTATCCTGGGATTTCTGACGACTGAACGCTATTGTAATATCTGCTCCGACAGCCAGGTTGTCCATTATAAAATATCCTCCTCTGGGTAACAGGTTAAAACCTAAGATCTTGTAAGTCACATTAACATCTCCGCCGCTGTCTTTGATTTTCCGGGTTGTAAATCCGAGGCTCATCAGATCTGTTCCAAAGTCGCCCAGGCCAATTGTAGAGGCAACACCTGCCATAAACGTACCCTTTTCAAGCTGCGCATTAACCGGCTGAAGGGACAATAGAAAAATTACGGGGATTAACAGATATAACTTTCTCATAATCGGGATAATTTAAATTGGCTTACTCTTGAGTTTTTCAGCTTACACTCCTTACTCTTTTAAAAGGATTTTCAGGGTGCCTCCTATCCCGAAAAATTAGTAAGATCAGGATATTTTCAAATTTAAGCATTGAGCAGACACCAGCCAAATTTTTTTGATCGGGTATATTCTGGTCAATACTCCAGTATCTGCCCGTCGGAAATTAATTGTGTTCTGATCTCATCGTATGTAAGATCATGGATCTCCTTTTTGTTTTTCAGAGCCAGTGAAGCAACTGTTCCGGCGCTTTGGCCGAGGATCATAAAAACTGGTTCCATCCGTATCGAACCGAAAGCAATATGTGAACATGAGACGCAAACAGGGATAAGGAGATTGCTGCATTCATCCTTTTTCGGCATATATGGATCCAAGATCAATCTGATATGGTTTGGGCGCCCTGACACCGATATCTCCTTCGTTCTGTACATACCCTTCGGAAGTGACATATCTCTGGACATTATGAGAATCCATTGTATATGATCCCATTCCGATTGATTCTGGCACAGGTCTTTTGCAAAGGACATCATTCTCGGTCATTACATATTCGCCGATCATTCTCCGGGCTTCCCTTACGTATATATTGTAAGGCCAGTTGCCGTTATCCGTAAATTCATCCTTTGCAAAGCCCCATTTATTCATTGTTTCGCGCACCCATGCAGGCAAACGCAGATCGGTTGCCATAAAATAAAGCAATCCTTTCTGATATGAAATATGTTCATTTATTATTTCCTTTCTTCTTTCATAAGATGCCTCGGGGTAATCCCAGTTCATACCGATATTATCAAAGCTGAACGGACCATGATTATTTACGTCAGTTTTAAGATTAGGGATAGGATCAAATTTCCCGAAGAATTCATCCCATCTGGTTGCCGACAACCTGACAAGCAGTTCATACCGGGTACTGTCGTAATCCTCAGGTTTTGTTATGGGCACCCGGTTATCCGGATGTTGAGTCAGGCAAAGCCTGAAACAGTAAGCCTGTATCTTTGAATCTCCGGAACCATTTTCTCCCGGAATTTCAGCTGAGATCCGCGGAAGCAGGCCACTGGATTGATCTCCCGGTATTTTATAGGGATCGATCCTGTCCTTAAAATAGTGGCCGTGATGGAATACACCTGCCTGCACCCCGTTCCATGTTTCGTTATAGAGTTTGTTATCCTCCCTTCCGACAGTAAACCTGACACCTGCCGATGCCATCAGATCTCCCTCATAAGTTGCATCAATAAAAATCCTGCCTTTAAAAGTCTTTCCGCTTACAGTACTTATTGAAATGATCCTGCCGTCTTTTTTGTCAACACCATGTTCCATGTCGAGCCATTCATCCCTGTAAACGGTTATTTTGTTCTGCGTTATCAGTGTTTCAAAAGCTGCTTCAGCAACATGAGGTTCGAAGATCCACATTGTGCGTTTTTCACCATCGATAGCCGGATTTCCCTGGCCTGTATTTCCATACTCCGATTGTTTCTGCCATCTCCATGATTCAGGTTTCTGATAATGCTGATAGATAAGCTGATAAAATTCTCTGGCGAGTCCGCCTATAACCTCTTTGTTACCGGTGTCGGTAAATCCCAGGCCGGAGGATGACATACCTCCGAGATGCTTATCGGGAGAGACAATTATCACCGACTGTCCCATACGGTGGACCTGCACCGCCGTTGTTACCGCCGCTGAAGTCCCGCCATAGACAATGACATCAGCTTTGAAAGTTTCATTTGCTGAATTGTTTTGGCAGCCAATCCTGATCATACTAAAATCGCATAAGATCAAATAGATAGTTTTCTCATAGTAGATATTTAATTTTTCATCAATGTTGCTAAGACTTAGTCAAATTCTTAATATTGCCACCTAAGATTCGCTAAGGCGCTTTGGTTTACACTTTGGCGCTTCGATGTCTTTGTGGCAGTTTCTGCATTTTAAAGTACTATTTTATTTGTTCCCGGATGAAGTTTTACTGTTAAATTATTAACATCATTAAGAATAAAATCACATTCCATATTCGCCGGAATTGTGATGAGGTATTCCTTTGATTTACCCGTATCCCTGAATTCAGCATTTATATTTCCGCGGATCGTCGGTACACTGATTTTACTGAAGGTCAAAGCGCTTAATTGCGGTTTTATAACTGCTTTTGAGTATCCGGGTTTGACGGGCCTGATCCCCCACATAAATCCCGGGATGATATTTGCGGGGGCTGCACCCCAGGCATGATTCCAGTCAGAATTTGGCTTGTATTTCATGTCCCATGCTTCCATTGTTATTGTGGAACCTGACTTTATCATGTTCCACCAGCTTCTGTCGTGAGTAGCTGTCATAAGGTTAGAAGCATAATCAGATTCTCCGGCTTTATAGAGGCCTTCAAGAAGAAATTGTGCTCCGTAAACGCTGCAGGCCATTCCGCGCGATTTGATAAAATCAATTACTGTTCCTTTATGCTCATCAGGTACAATATCAAAAGCCAGGGCCATCATATTTGCATGCAGTGAAGAGTGCTCTGAAAATTCCCCGTCGAGAAAAATACCCTTTTTCCGGTCGAACAGTTTTTCATTAATTGATTTTCTGACTTTTTCCGATCGATTATGGAAAAGTGCTGAATCAACCTCCTTCCCCAGATAGCCGGCAAGCTCCGACATAAGGACAAGACTCCTGTAATGAAACGCATTAACGACGGTATTAATTTCAACCATATCATAACCGTCCCTCTCCCCATTCGAAGTAGCCAGCTGCCATCCTGTATCCTTCTGCGAAGGGGGCCAGTCAACAATGTCCCTGATCCTCTCCTTCGCATTTGTAAAGCCAAGCTTAGTCATTATTTCATCAGTTACTTTTCCTGAGCTTATCAATCCGTCAGGACGTGCAATATCCATAAGGGTCTTATACCGGAGCTCTTTATAGAATTCATTGACCGATTCAGGATTGCCGGTAAACATGAAATCATTGTAAAACATCAGAACTGTCTGCAGGATCCATTCCGTCGGCCAGGTCGGGTGATTAATAAAATATTCGTTTGTCCGCCGTGCAAGGGAATACTCACGATCGGTGTAATAATGGCCGAGCTGATTAATATATGCATCAGCTTCATAAGGGATCCGTTCACGGTCACCGTCAATATAAATTCCTGCAAAGGAGGTTGCTTTTATTGTGTATTTACATATATCCCAAACTTTGTTCAGAACGGTGTCAGAACTTATAAATGTACTGTTCCCATCCTCAAAATAGTGCCAGTAAGCTTTCTGGATTATGTTTTCAGGTTTAAGTTCAAAACTGCAGTTTTCAATTTCGCAATACCTGAATGGTGTAATAACGTCAATTGAATCGGGGAGATGCACCGCGGCCGTACCGGTATTTCTGGCATCCGGGGGAATAGCCGGGACATAGCTCGCTTTTCCGGGGACAACAGGCAGTGCGATCCTGTGATACCTGATTGTGCCTGCCGGTTTGCGGTCGATCCTGTTCAATCCTTCTGTTTTTTCACCGAGATGTACAATTACGGTGTCTTTTCTGACTGGATTTATTTCAAGTATCAATGTACCGAAAGCGTCCTTTCCAAAATCTGCAAAATAGTGGTTATCTCCGGTTTTAATCAGTTTTGCCGGTTTGATCAAGGTCTCAACGAACTTGTTTCCCGTGGTTGCATAACCATTAAAAATCCCGGTTTTAAAAGACTGAATTTCAGACCAGGGTGACGGTTTCCTTTTTTCATTCCATATCCTTACTTTCCAGAAATAGGTCGAATTTTCTGAGAGATCTGCCCCTGAGTATTCAATTTCTGATGATTTTGAACCAAATGATTTATTACTGTTCCACAGGTCAGCCTGATCGTCTGAGAGCAATTCTGCTGAAGAAGAAACAAGGATTTGAAAAGCGGTTTGGGTTTTTACATCTGCCGGGAAGAATCCAGCTGAATTCCGGTTTTGGATCAAGAATCCTGACATATTCAGGATTCCGGATGAATTCGATCATAAGTCCAAAGGGAGAATCGCCGGTTGACTTCTCCTGGTGGGAGAAAAACAGTGTCAGCAGTAATAAAAGACAGAATGTTTTCATTGATGTCCGGCATCAGAGCATTTCAAACCTGACATCCTCTCCGGCATCCTCAGAATCACCGTCGTTATTCAGATCCCGGATAAGCCAGAGGGTATTCTCAATGATCTCATATTCTCCGACAACCGACCTCTCGAAGAATGAAATATTATTCGTCCAGTACTGTGTTCCTGCTCCGTACCATAGAACATCCTCAGTACAGGCTTCTGATTCATCCAGAGCACATGTTCCGATCTCTTCGAGGGTAAATATCAGATTTGTATGGGTCAGCCCAAGGTCGCCCCTTGTACCTATTATAGCAGAAATTGCAGCTGAATTTTCACGCTGGATGACATAAGTCTCCTCATATGTATTCTTGGTCAGCTTAATGGTCCGGGTTGTATTATAAACCAGGTTATCGGCAGTTATTTTCTCAATGAACTGCCAGTCGCCGATAAAACGAGGATCCTTTTTCCACGATTCACACGACGTAAATAAGAGTGCGGCAGATGTTACGATAAGTAAGAGTAACAGAAGCGGATCCTTTATAAATTTAACCATCCTGATAAATTATTAGCTGATCATTACTTCAAACAATGTCGTAATAATATATTAAGAATCAAGGGGAGATTTATTTTTCCCGGCAGACCCTGACTTGATGAATTTTGTATTCTAGTCGCAGTCATGGACAGTCATTATAAGTTTTGTCAGGTCATAACCTGCTTCGGTTGCCTTTTTTTTCAACATCTGCAATACCGGTTCCTCCAGTTTATTCTCACGGGAAAGGATCCATAAATATCTGAATGATGGTTCCCCGATCATAACATATTTATAGTTTTCGTCAAGATACATGATCCAGTAATCTCCCTTGAAAGGCCAGAAAAACTGCACTTTAAGCTTGCCTGGGGCATTTTTATCGGGAATGAAGGCTTTGGCTCTTGCGGTACTGGTCTTTTCGGGTCTTGAAATCAACCGTCCCGCATTTTCCACCTTTATGTTCCCATCTTCCCTCAGAGTGTAGGTGGCTGTTATGCATTTAAGTTTCGATTCAAAGGAAAAGGGCAGCCTGGCAATCTCATACCATTTACCAGCATATCTGTTCAGATCAACGGATGATACTACAGATAAGTCCTTCTGAGCTTTAAGAGATGTAAATAATGCCATGATGATCAATATTACAATAGTCTTTTTCATGCCAGGTTTCTTTTATATAAAATTATTGAAAAAATACACGATTTGCCCAATCATTACGAATTATTTACTGCTGTATCAGAAGAAAGAAAGTGATTCTCAGAAATCCTTCATTTTCCTTTTAATTCCGGCCTTGTAAACAGTCAGAGCCCGTTGACGTGCAAACTCATGGTCCACCATCTTTTCAGGATACCCGGGCAGGTCTGAATTATCAATCCATTTTCTTATGTACTCTTTTCCCGGATCGAATTTCTTTTGTTGTGCCACGGGATTAAAAATCCTGAAATAGGGAGCGGCGTCACAGCCGGTGCCTGCCGCCCATTGCCAGTTACCGTTATTTGATGATAATTCATAATCAAGAAGTTTCTGAGCAAAGTATGCTTCGCCCCACCTCCAGTCGATCAGAAGGTGTTTGCAAAGAAAACCTGCAGTTATCATGCGAACTCTGTTATGCATATACCCGGTTAAGTTAAGCTGACGCATACCTGCATCAACAATTGGGTATCCGGTCTCACCATTGCACCACCGTTGAAATTCCTTTTCATCGTTTCTCCACCTGATATCATCATAAACTGGTCTGAAGTTATCTGTTATCACATTCGGGTAATGGAAAAGGATCTGCATAAAGAACTCCCTCCAGACAAGCTCATTCAAAAAACTCATATTCTGTATTAATGCTGTCTTTACAAGATTTCTGATACTTACCGTTCCAAACCGCAGATGAGGCGATAAATAGCTTGTTTTGTCAGCTGAAGGGATATTTCGGTATTTATGATAATCAGGAATTACGGAGAGGTCATACGGCCTGACCCTTATGCTGCTTTTTCTGAAACCGGTTTCCTGAAGAGCAGGGAAAGCATAGCTGCACTGAAAAAAATTATTACTTTCCTTTACCTTTACGGGATTAATAACAGAAATATCTTTCGTTCAGCACTTTAAGCCACCTGTTTTTATACGGCGTGAAAATGGTGTATGGCTTATTATCCGGTTTCAGGATTTCCCCTTCCTCGAAGATCACCTGATCCTTAAATCTGAACAGTCTTATACCGCTCTTTTTCAGAAGCTCTTCAATCTCCTTGTCACGCCTGATGGCATATGGTTCATAATCCTTGTTGATATAAACCGCATTGACATCAAATGATGCAACGAGCTCTTTCCATTTTTCTTCCGGATCTCCTTTTAAAACATAAAGTGAACTGCCTGATTTCCGGAGGTTCTTGTTGATATCAGAGAGTCTTTCATGGATAAAGCCGACCCGTGGATCATCAGCCGGAAGTTCATCAGTGATATTCGTGTCGAAGATAAAAACAGGCAATACCGGCAGATCTGAAGACAGTGCTCTGTTCAAAGCCGTATTATCCTCTGTACGCAAATCCCTTCTGAACCAGAATATGTTGATCTTCATAATGTCATAAGTTTCACTTCTTCATTTTCTTTAGAAGTCCCGGATACAGATCATCTTTTACATATAAAAACCCGGGCTCAATTTCAAGGATGTTTTTGTAAACGGTCTCTGCCGAAGTGTAATCTTTCATGGATGCGTAAGTCTGCCCGATCATGATCAGAAGGCTCATATAGTTCCAGTCTTCATTAATTGCTTCAGGATCTTTTTCAATAAGCACTCTTGCTTTAAGGTAATATTTCAGGGCTTCCTTCTTTGATCCTCCCAGGGCTGATGGCATATTAAACTTCATATTGCCGTACTGAATATATCCGAAATAATAGCCGGAATCAAGTTTTAAAGCAGCCCTGGCGCAATCAATGCTTTTAAATCCGTTAAAGGGAGCAGAAACGGGATTTAATTCTATCCTGAATCCATAAAAGGCAGCTTTATAAGAATTGACAAGCGAAGGCTTAAATTTTTTCTTTTCAAGGATCTCAATATTCCTCTGGGCTAAACCAAGATACTTCCGGGCCTCGTCTTTTTTATCGAATCCTAAACAATAACCTATATAGCCGTACTGGTAATTAACAAGCTCAAGAAGCAGTTCATCACTTATGCCCGGAATTGCATTCATCCTGTCAATAACACCTCGCCAGAGATCCATTTTGTTGTTTATGTATGCGGAATATATTTCCGACCTGTAGCTGGCATTCAGTTGAAGTGAAGTTGACAGCAGCATAATTATTATTATCCTGTGTATCGGCCTGATAATTTTTATTTTTGTAATAATAAATAAAATTAGGGAAAAAAATCTGCTTATCTTAGATTTACTAAAACCCTGAACCTGATGAGCAGAAAAATTAATTCCCGTATTCTGATTCTTTTTATCCCGGCAACATTAATGATTGCTTTGCTGACAGCCTTTTCGATCAGGTCAGCCGGGCCACAGGAGGACCTGAAAAGCAAATATTCCTACAAGGATTTTGAATCTGCAAAGAAGTGCAGATCATGTCACCCCGGAATATATGAGCAGTGGTCTCAGGCAATGATGTCACAGGCATATACTCACCACTGGGATGAAATAGAGTATTTTGACCTTGCTGTGGGACATTCTGCAGCAAAACCTGAAATAAAAGACGTTGTAGACGGCTGTAATGGCTGTCATACTCCGCTGGCATATATGGGAAGCAAGGAGTTCCCTCCGCCACGGCCTGAGGCAAAGAGCATGGCCAACGAATCTGTTTCATGCGAAGTATGTCATCTGACACAATCAGCCCAGACGGATCCTCCATTTAATTTCAGTTATCTTATCAAGCCGGGCATGACCAAATATGCTGGCCGTACACCAACTGTTGAATCGCCGGCTCATAAAATCATCACAAACGAATTTTTCCGCACAACAGAATTCTGTGCCAACTGTCACAATGAAAAAAATCCGTTCGGTGTATGGGTGAAAAGTACCCAGCTTGAGTGGAAAGAAGGCCCTTATTCAAAAGAGGGAGTTCGTTGTCAGGATTGCCATATGCCTAAAGGAGGTCCGTTCCTTAATGCCCTGATGACAAAACCATATGATGATGCCAGGATACATCTGTTTCATGGTGCACATGATCCGGGAAAAGTAAGGGGAACCATTGAGGTCAGGATCCATCCCGATATCAGGGAGGCTGAGCCGGGAGAAAGTGTAATTTTTACTGTAGCACTCTTTAACCAGAAAACCGGCCATAAATTTCCCACAGGATCAGTTGAGGATCGCATTGCATGGTTGAACGTTGAAGCTACAGACGCAAAGGGCAAGGTGTATCATCTGAATGTAGATAAAAAGGGATTTGAGGGAGAAGAGTACACAATTTCAGGCGATTACCTGGCATACCAGGATATGGGTTTGCCGCTCGGTCAATCCGGCTTCAGGGGAGTTCAGCGCGATGGCATCCCGGCAGGCAACAGAATATTCAGGATGCCATACTTCGATCCTGAAGGCAGGATGACAATAATGCAATGGAATACAGCAAACTGGGAGTTGATTACCGGATCGGCCCCAGAGAAACCAAAGTGGAAAAATTCACTTTCCGTATTCCTTTTGATGCCGCTCCGGGTGAAATGAAGGTGAAGGCTGTATTTAACTACCAGCTTCTTGTCAAACCTGTAGCAGATTTTTTAAAAGTTCCTGAAGATGAATCCGAAATCAAATTCGTAAACGAGCACTATACCAGCGTTCAGATCTTACCATAACAAAAATAACCTGATGATATGAAAAGCTTCAAATATTTTAAGTTCACCCTTATCCCGGTCATTCTGTTTTTTCTATTCCCGGCCAGACACGTTGATGCTATCCCTGCCTTTGCCCGGAAATACCAGATAAGCTGCCAGGTGTGCCATTCTCCTGCTTTGCCACGGCTTAAACCATTTGGTGATGAATTTGCAGGGAACGGATTCAGGCTTACAGAATACGAATCACCAAGATATTTTATCCAGACAGGCGACGACAAGCTTTCCCTTTTCAGGGAGCTTCCTCTTGCAATCAGGATGGATGGCTTTGCTTCATATAATTTCGGCAACCAGGGGACTTCAGATTTTGGAGCTCCCTTTGTGCTGAAGATACTCTCAGGTGGTGAAATTTCTGATAAATTATCCTATTACTTCTATTTTCTCTTTAATGAAAGAGGATCAGTAGCAGGTGTCGAGGATGCTTTTGTCATGTATCACGATTTTCTTGGATCCGGGATTAATTTTTATGTGGGACAATTTCAGGTATCTGATCCCCTGTTTAAAGGAGAACTCAGGTACACTCTCGAACCTTACAAAATATACAGCGCTGCCCCCGGTAGTTCCTCGATAGATCTTAAATATGACAGAGGGATTATTTTCGAAAAGGATTTTAAAACAGGGACAACTCTGGTGGGAGAAATCGTAAATGGCTGCGGTATCGGCGAAGCAAATGATCTTTACCTGTTCGACAAGGATAAGTATAAGAATTTTATGCTCAGGATAAACCAGTCAATAGGTAAATATATTTCAATCGGGATTTTCGGATATACAGGGAAAGAGGTTGTTTCGGATCCTTTTTCAGTAACCGACAGCGAGATAAAGATGTTCGGGCCGGATCTTACTATTGACATTGATGAAAAGCTGATAATAAATGCCCAGTATGTCAGGAGGATTGACTCCCGGGTTTTTATGGGCACCCCATCCACGGTGGAAAATGATGTTATGACTTCCGGCGCTGTTTACAGAGATAATTTATGCACCAAAAGGCGATATGAGCAAATGGTATCTGACAGGACTTTTCAACTGGGTTGAATCTGATTATGACGATCTTGATTACACTTCGGCAACCCTGCATGCCGGGTATCTTCTGAGACGCAATATGAGGGTTGTCGGGGAATTTACCCAGGTAACCAATCCGGTTTCATATGGGAAAGTTAATGTCGGGATAATTACTGCATTCTAGCAATCATCTGCCATTGCTGCAATGTATGACCTCTCTGATCCATATCCCGGGGGGATAAGGCAGCATAGAGACCCTTCGGTCAAATAAAAGCACCCCCTTCAGGGGGGAAGGGGGGTGTGATTAAGTAGTTAAGTAATATAAGTTATTTCCTTCTTGATGAACTGCTTTCCGATTCTTTGGCGGCACTGCTTTTCTTTGAAGCACTTTCAGATTTACTGCTTCCACTGCTTTTGCGGCTCGAAGAGCCTGAACTTGCTGCTGGTTGTCTGGATGACCTTGAAGTTTCAGCTCTCTGAACTGACTGAGATTTGGAAGATGTTCTTGAACTCACAGTTTCAGATGACCTCCTGGCTGAACCTGAACTTGATCCTGCAGTTGAGCTGGATCCGGATCTGCTGGTCACAGTTGGAGCTGGCCGTGAGACAGCACTGTTGTTTTGACCTGCAGAGGTATTGGTACTGGCCCTCTCATTTACTGTCGTTGTCGACCGGCGCGCGGTACCTGCATTCTGTCCCGATGAGGGATTCGCAGCTCTGCTCTCATTCACAGTCGTGGTTGACCGGCGTACGGTACCGGCACTCTGACCTGATGAGGGATTCGCAGCTCTGTTCTCATTCACAGTCGTGGTTGACCGGCGTACCGTACCTGTATTCTGACCCGATGAAGGGTTCGCAGCTCTATTCTCATTAACAGTTGCAGATGACCTGCGTACAGTACCTGTGCTTTGACCCTGTGAAGCGTTGGTCCTGGTATTGCTTTCGACTGTGCTTGTCGACCTCCTGGTCGTACCGTTAACTGTTCCGGTAGATTGTCTGGACGGGGATACCTCAGAAGCTGATCTCCTTCCATTAGTTGCTTCCTGAAGACATGCTCGATGCCCTTTCAGGATGTACTTTGGCATACAGAGTTTCTCCTTCCTGTCTCATTTCAGGGCGTGAATAAGTGTTCCTGTAACGGCCGGCATTTATGTTGATGGTGACATTCCTTGAGTAGATCCTTTTATCGCGGTAGTAGAAATCGTTCCAGCGATCCCACCTTGGACGGTCCCAGTGGTGATAGCGAGCGTAATAGTGAGGGTACCAGTGATAATGGTATCCGTAGTAGTAGTGCCAGTAGTATGGACGCCACGGGTGCCAGTAGGAAGGGTAATAACCCCAGTACCATGATGAGTGCCATATTCTGTAGTCAGGAAGATAGATGAATCTTACCAGAGGCCAGGCAGCAACTTCAACATAAGTGGTCCTGACAACGGTGTTTGATCTCCCTGTATAACCCGGATTCGGCGTTTCGGCATAAATGGGTTCAACAATGTAGTTTCTTCCGTATAAAGCCTCATCACCTATAAGCTGTATCTGTACGGATCCGTCGCGGAACCGCTGAACTGTAAAGACAGCTACATCCTGACTTTCATTCCGGTCCAGGACAGCCTGTAAAACTATTGTATGGACATTCCCGTCGACATAGTCAATTACCTTAATGTAATCGATATAGTTATCGTTGTTAAGGTCGAGGTTATTTATCCTGGAATTTTCATCGTTCAGACTTCTTTCAAAACCTTCAATGGTTTCGGATTCCTGAAATAAATTCATTACTGCGTAAAGATTAAGATTGTCTCCGGGCAGACCCAGATATTCATCCGGATAATCCTGAGCCATAAGTGCGGTCCCGACTGCAACCATTGCTGCGAGAATCGAGGTGATTAAGAATCTTTTCATGACGTTAATTGTTAAAAGAACTTTTTACAATTATTCAATGGCAAAACTTATGCCAATCGTTTTTAAAGCGGGAATTCCATGTAAGTATTGTGCTCATGCGATATGCAGAGGGGGATTATGAACATACCCGTAAGTTTTTAATTTAAATTGATTTATATTTGATACTGCACTAATAAAAATTAATTTCTTATTTTATGAACCAGAAGAGAATTTTTCTTGTTATCTCAATCCTGTTAACAGGACTGATTGCAGTTGGCCAGGTTGCAAAGACTGAAGGGAATGCAGGAATTCTCCGGGCCGGCATGGCAAAAATTGATATCACTCCGTCCATCCCTGTAAAATTATATGGATACTCATCAAGAAAAGCATATTCAGAAGGTATTCATGATCCTTTATCTGTAAGGGCGGTTGTTTTTGAGACAGGTGGGGAAAAAATTGTCCTGGTTTCCTCTGATCTCGGATCATACGGGAGTGAAGTATTCACGGTTGTTCAGAAAAGTATTCTCGACAAATTCAATCTCAAAGAATCCGAGCTCTTTCTTTCTACGGTTCATTCGCACAGTGCCCCGGTTTTATCCCTGAATGCTGAAACCGGAGATCCCAATAATATAGAATATACAAGGTCATTACAACAAAAGCTTGCAATTGTAATAGCAGAAGCATTCGATAACATGGAACCTGTCACGACTGGCTTTGGATCGGGTTCTTCCCCGGTAGGGGCAAACAGGCGTGAAATGAGACCTGACGGTTCAATTACTCTGGGCAGAAATCCTTATGGCATAACAGACAAGGAAGTGCTTGTTATGAAGATCACCACCACTGAGGGAACTCCTGTCGGGGCGCTTTATGATTACGCAACACATTCCACTTCTCTTAGGTCCGGCCAATTTAAATGTAAGCGGTGACATACTTAGGCCTTTCTGCTCAGTTTGTGGAAAAAATACTCGGGAAGGATATGATTACCCCGGTATTTGCCGGCGCTTCAGGGAATATTGATCCATGGTACCGTGTACTCCCGGATTTCAATGAAGAGCCGGGATGGATACCGGAACCGGTTTTACTTGGAACCCTGCTTGGGGAAGAGGTTGTTCATGTTTTCAGAAATATAAAGGAAACAGCTCCCGGAGGTGAAATCAGCTCTTCTTTTGCTGTGCTTGAGTGCCCCCGCAGAAAGTCAACGGATAACAAGACCGCACAGGAACAGCCTGTACCTGAAACGGTATCTGTGAACATAACGGTGGCCAGGATTGGAAACGAAGTGGCTTTTGTCGGTTTTAACGTTGAAATGCTTACAGAAATCGGAATGGAAATAAAGAAAGGCTCTCCTTTCAAACACACTTTTATAATTACCCATTGCAACGGATCCAGCGGTTACCTGGCTCCGGCTGAGCTTTATAAGGAAGGAGGATATGAGATCAGCACAACCAGGTTTGAGATAGGATCTTCTGATATGGTAGTAAAAAAGGCCCTCCGGATGCTTTATGATCTAAAATGAGGGACTAAAGTCCCTGAACAAAGGAAAGGCCTGAGCAGCCTTCGGTTAAAACCGACGGTAATTAAATCTTTATCCTAATATCATTTACCGTTGGCTTGAGCCAACGGTAAGAACACTCCCCACACTTTTTGGGGCTTTAGCCCAATTGGATTTCTGCAATTCTTTCCCGGATGGTACTCATCTTTTTAAGCCTTTCGGGAGTGTAGGTCTTTTGCTCCTCATCGATGAATTCAAATAGTATCAGGGATTTCTTCGAATATTCTGCACATCCAGGTTTGTTCCCCTGCGCCATCTCCAGCTCGGCTTCAGCATTGAAGAGTTCCGCAAGGATCTCAAGATGGCCATTGGTATAATTATGTTCTTTCAATAAATTATTGGTAAGCTCATCTGCAGGTATTGCCCTGAAGATGGCTGCATCCTCTTTGAGCATGTCGTAGTAAATTTTCCCCAGCTGTTCGGAAGCCTGTTTATATTCTCCCTTCTTTATAAGGCCAAGAATTGCAGCTATCAGATCACCCATCATTTCAATCATTCTGAGTATGTAATCTTTTTGATACATTGTCAGGAGGTTTAAGGTTTGTCAAAGATAGAAAGAATGAGAAAGTTAATGAAGCATTTTAAATGCTTATATTTGGTACAATAACCATCAATTTCAACCTTATATGATCAGATACATTAACATTTTACTGGTTGCCGGAATGCTTGTTATGAACTATCTGGCAAATGCTCTCCCTCTTAATAATAAGACTACCGGTGAGCTGTCTGACTCTTTCCCCAATCTTTTTGTTCCGGCTGGCCTTACTTTTTCAATATGGGGCGTAATTTATCTCCTGCTCATAATTTATTGTGTGGTTCAGTTCACAGGATCAGACAAAGAGGTTATTTCAAATATCAGCTGGCTGTTTGGCATTTCCTGCATTCTGAACGCACTCTGGATAGTGTTCTGGCATTATGGCAAACTTCCCTTATCCCTTCTGGTAATGCTGGGATTGCTCATCACGCTGATTTTTATTAATATATCAATCCGCAATTTACCTTTCGGTATAATAAAAGCATCATTCGGAATCTACCTGGGCTGGATCTGTATTGCCACCATCGCCAATGTTACAGCATTGCTTGTAGCCCTGAACTGGAATGGATTCAACATTTCCGAAGAGATCTGGACAATGATCATGATCTTTACCGGAACTCTGATAGTTGCCTTAACAATTTACCGGTTAGGAAATCCTTTTATAGGTTTGTCAGTGGTCTGGGCTTTTATTGGCATCGCAATCAAACGGCAGGATGATTACAGGTCAGTATTTATATCTGCAATCATTGCCTTATCACTAATAAGTCTGGTAACTCTATGGGGATTTTTACGAAAGAGCTTTGCTTAGCCTGACTGAAAACTGAATATTTTCTGCTTCGAAAAAAATGCACAGGACAAACATTCAGCACAGCTCCTGAAATGCCTTCCTGAAATTCGAGCGGTTTTGAAATATTGTGAAAAGTTTCTTTTGTTCCTCCGGTGCCAATAATGGTGATTGATCCAAAATTCAGGATCCGTCCCATTACTGACTGGTCAACATTCACGGTTTCAATCTTTGATAAGTTCATTTCAAAGGTGCTCCTGGCAATAAATCCTGTTTTGATTATGATTCTCCGGTTTGTTATTACAAATTCGGAAAGAGCTCTCTGAAGCAATGGAGCAATTGTCAGCGTAAAAAGAGACTTGAGGGTAAAGAAGATGACCCAGTGGTATTTTGTTTCGAAAGCTACTGATTCATCCTTGATCAGGTGGTTGTTAACGTATTTGCCCATATGTTAAAATATTTTGCAATGTTTTTTCATCGGCCTCAAAGATGTTTCCATATTTGTCCTTCAGGAAAACTACTTTATCTGAAATATCTCCCGGTTTATAAGGTCTTTTGCGGCAAAATATTAATCTCAAACAAGTTCAAGACTAACTATTATTATTATTATCAATTATCAGATACGAATTTCATAATAGTATCCCAAACCCTTTGTTTTGTTTCTTCAGGTGCAGGATTTAATTCATATGATGTGAAATTCCCTTTTTCCACGTTGATCCTTTCAAACACCATCTGGTAAAGGCTGAAAATAATTTCGAGGCTCAGTTGATTCCTTGGTTCCATCATCGGACTAATTACCCTGATGACATCCCTGGTTTTTACCTTGTATTCGTTTGCAAGAGTATAATATTCCCTGATAAGCTTACGGAATCCGTCAGGAACGGGAGCCCCGTGTGCGATGTTGTTCAGATCCTGCCTTGTGAGTCCGTTCTCTTTAATAAGGTCATCGGCAAAATAATTGAGATTATTGAACTGGTCCTTCTGAAAATCGCGGATGATATGAACAAGATAGCTGAAAATTGCACAGGGCTTTGCCGCCTCCTTTACATTGAACAATGGATCCTGATAATGTCCGTCCTTCAATGTAAGTCCGCACAGATGGACAAAAATTGATGCCGGGGCCACCGAAGCACCCCTGGCGTAGTCAAGAAATGCTTTTATGTTTGGAAATCCATCGTTATTAATGTCATATATCATTGACCTGGCAAAATCTTCGAGGGGCCATAGCGGAATTTTGAATTTTTCTATCGTCCTGGTCAGCTCAACCTTTTCAGAATTACATACCTCGTTAATGACGATCGTCCCCAGCCATTTATTTACGTCTGCGACAAACTGATCTCTTTCTTCATCGGCAATCATCCTTTTGTTGGCTTTATGATTGTCAATAAGATCATCGATTGCCCGCATGAATTTGTAACAGGTTTTAGCAGCACAATACCTCTCGATATCCCAGAAATTTGCTGCGATCAGTATATTTGGATGGTCAAGTATCTTGTTGAAATCAATTGAGTTGAATATCTCAATGAATTGTTCCCTGTGCGAATTTGTCATCACTTTTTCGTGCGGTTTTCTTTTAAAATACGTTCCGATACCAGCTTTGCCGATAATAATACATTTGGAATTCCGTTCCCGGGATGTGTGCTTCCTCCTACAAAATAAAGGTTTTTGTATTTATCATGGCGATTATGCGGCCGGAAATATCCCATCTGGAAAATATTATGGCCAAGGCTTCCGAAAACAGAACCTCTTGAAATATTGCAGGCATTTTCCCAGCTTTCCGGCGAATAGCATATTTCAAATTTAATATGGCTCTCAAAGTCCTCCAGCCCCTGCCGCTTCAACCTGTCTATTACTGCCTTCCTTGCCTTGTCCCTGATCATGTCCCAATCCTGTTTGCGGTTTTTATCAATGTGCCCGACTGCTACTGAAACAGAAATGGTGTCGTGATTCAGGGGAGCTGCAGTCGGATCAGTCCTTGCCGGAGCATGGACATAGAAGCACGGATTGTCACCAACTGATTTGTCAATGACGATACGTTCCAGGCCTTCACGAAATTCGTCTGAAAGAAAAACACTGTGATGGTCCAGCTGGGGATAAATCTTGTCAAGCCCCCAGTGAAAACAAAAGGCAGAGCACGAGTATTTTAATTTATCCAGGTGAACTGATTTTCTTTTATCAGGAAGGAGATTGCGGTAAACATATGGAAGGTCAGCATTGGCAATTATTAAATCGGCTTTGATCTCAGAACTGTCCTGAAGAACAATGCCGTCAGCTTTTTCGCCCGATACAATGATCTGTTTCACAGGAATCCCGTAATGGAACCTGACACCTTTTTCTTCAGCTGCCGCGAGCATTTTTTCAACTATTGTGAACATTCCTCCTCCGGAAGGGAAAAACGAGCCTTCTGTCAGCTCTGCAGCAGGAACCATAGAAAAAAGCGCCGGGGCATCAAAAGGACTTTGTCCGACATAAATATTCTGAAATGTATAAGCCATTAAAAGATGAGGGTGAGTGAAAAACCTGCTGGCATACTTATAATGGTTAATAAAGGCTTTTATCCTGAAAAGAAGAGGGATGTTTTTCAGGTTTATCATCTGGAACAGATGATAAAAATTCCGTCCGATCAGTTTGTCAATGCCTAGCCGGAAGATCCTGTATCCTTTGGAAACATATTCTTCTGATTTCTTATAACTTCCTGATTCTATTTTCTCCAGCGGCAGTTTCATCCTCTCCCTGTCGGCAGTAAAAACCAAACGACTGCAATCATCGAAAAAGATGGTATAAAGATCCTTCAGTGCAATTATATCACTGCCTTCTTTAAGTCCAATTCCAAGCGAATCGAAGACCTCATGATATATTCCGGGCATCATCAGCATTGTTGCTCCAAGGTCGAAGCGATGTCCATCGCGTATCATCTGTCCACAGCGACCTCCGGGTGATGAGTTCTTTTCATAAACGCTGACACTGTATCCGTTCTTCGCAAGAAAAACAGCAGTGGTTATACCTCCGATGCCTGCGCCAATAATGACCGCTGTCCTGCTTTTACTCATTTATTATCTCTCAGGTGCAACAAATGAAATTCCCGTTAAAGACGGGCAAAAATCGGATTTGTTTCCTCTGTTATGAAAAGCAAAAATAGATTTTCTTTTGTTTTTAACCGGAACTTCCCGCATTTTACATGATTATTTTCTTTTCATTATTAATTTATAACTTTAATAAACGACCTTAGCTTATGGCATCCTCCGGAAGATCAGTACCGATAAGCAAAATTCTGAAATATCTGTGTGGTGGCTGGAAAAGTGGCAAACGATCAGATTGATTCCCTGGTGTTATTATATCTGTTCATAACGTCTCTCCAGGTTGTGATTTTAATGCTGTTGTCTTCAAAGAATTTCTTCACAACGGGATCTGAAAAAAGTGGAAATCCACCACAAGCAGTGATGAAGCCATAGGTCATGTATTTGCCTATGGCGTTATTGCTGAGATTATTGATACGCCTGAACTGCGCGAAAAAGCTATAAAGCTTATCGATACTTTGATGTCACATATTGTAAAAAACAACTTTTACCTTGTCGATTGGAACGGAGAACCGACATTGTGGGGTAAATGGAATCCTGAATATGTGAATGCCCGTCCTGTAATGGTAGGTGACCGGAAGCTCAATTCCTCAAACATAATAGGAATGCTGCAGACAGCTTACCATTTCACGCGAAAGAAAAAATACTGGGAAGCTGCTTTATATCTAATGAATGAACATGGATACCTGGATAACCTGACCCGTCCCATCAGTGAGATCGGTAAAGCCCCTGATGATTCAGATCCATGGAGCAGGATGTTGTCGGATGGATGGAACCATTCTGACGACGAAATGTATTTCTGCGGATACTGGGGATTATACCGGTATGCTTTCAATGATACCCTGAAAGCAAAATACAGAACTGCAATAATTGATCACTGGTATGCAGAGAAACCTGAAAAAGAGGCCTTGTGGAATATTATGACTGCTGTTGTAAACCCGGAGGACTTCGCTCTGGAAGACGCGATCTGGTACCTTCAGGAATACCCTCTGGATCTAATCGGCTGGAGCCTGAAAAACAGCCAGCGGAAAGATATTGAAGTAGTTGAACCCAATTTCCGAGGCCAGACAATTAAGGAAGTCCTTCCTCCCGATGAACTGCCGGTCGCCCGTCATAATGCCAACAGGTTTAAGCTTGATGATGATGGTGGCGGAAGATCAGAATACAGTGCCGGAGATATATGGCTGCTTCCCTATTGGATGGGGAGGTATCTTAAAGTAATTGGAGAACCTGAAATTTAGCCGGAAATGCATGAATGCTCCGTATCAGATCTCAGCTTGGCTTTTCATTGCCCGCTTTAAACCTGTTCATGACCTCCCTCCATGTAGTAATGATTATACCGTTGTTTTCAAAGAATTCCTTAACCACCGGATCAGAGAACATCTGAGCCTCCCAGACTCTCTGCTGCCATGAGCCGGTGATAGTTTTAAGATTTTCCGTCTCAACTGACGGGTGAAAGATTATCTCTGTCAGGCCTGGTTTAAGGGATTTAAGCAATTCAAAAAAAATGCCCCTTTTATTCTCATAAGTATCGCCATCAGGCACACTTGAAAAATTATCCAGTTTGGGCAGAGAGTATTGATTCAATAATTCGACCACATCTGTCGTTATCGGGTAACCCTCTTTCCGGAAGTTTTCAGCTATCGAGGTATCGGAAAGATCAATCGCATTTGCAGGGATTTTATATTCTTCCGCAATCTTCAGAAATACCTTAAGGTATTCAAGGGAGCCATAAAGAGTCCCCATATGGGTATCTATATGGGTCGGAGTGAATCCCGCAGCGATTACTTTATCAATCTGGGCACGCACTTCGGTTTCAACCTCTTCTGCTGAAGCGTGGGTAACAACATCGGGAACATCATGCCACATTTTCCCCTCAGGATCGATCAGACCCGGTACTTTTACAGGATCAGATACCGGCCCCCAGCGGTAGTTTTTCCATTCACTTGTCAGGGTAAGATGAATTCCGACATCCGGAGATTCCTGCGTTTTTGCCCATTCAACCAGCTCCATGGCATACGGGCAGGGCACCATAACTGCTGCCGAACGCAGGTCACCGGTCTCGAAATAATGCCTGACCGCAATATTTGCCTCATCGCACATCCCGGCATCGTCACAGTGAAGAAGTATTACCTTTTTCCCCTCAGGAAAACCAAGCTTTTCAGCATTGGTAATCTTTATTTCGGACTTTTCTGCTTTCTTTATCTGGCTGACTCCCGACCTGCGACAAGCCGGCAGCAATATGAGGAAAGCGGCAATGATTATGGCAGCTGACCTTCTGATGATGTAACTATTCCAATTTGTATTCATGATATTTCTATATTTCAGTCTTTATCGATTGTTTCAGTAAGCTTCTTGACCACCCTGAACTGCTGGAAGAATTCCTTTGCAATGACCCGTAACAGGGTATAAACCGGAACTGCCAGCAGCATCCCGACAAACCGGCAATCCCTCCTCCGATAATAATTACCAGGAAGATCTCAAGAGGATGCGATTTAACACTTTTTGAATAGATGACACGGGACAAGGATATTATTATCTATAAAATTCACTACGATAAAATACTCCAGCAAGCTTTAATAGTTACAGGCAGTAATTCATTATATGAACCGACGGCAAGAGTTGAAGTAACACCCAGGATTATTCCTATAGCACGCTCCTATTATAGGTCCGAGATATGGGATTATATTCATTATCCCTCCGAAGAATCCGATCAGGAGTGCATTTTTAACACCAAATATCCAGAGTCCTATGGCAATTAGCGACATAACACCGATTACTTCGAGTACTACACCCAGATAGTACCGGATGAGCAGGTTCTTGGATTCAGCAACCACCTTACGGGTTGCAAGTGATGCTTCGTTGGAACAAAAAGAAGAAGACTTTCCTCGAACATATTATCGTCTTTCAGAAAAAAGAAAGCTATAAAAAGTATTGAGAACAATCCTATAAATATATTTCCTGCAACACTTATGAAATTGCCCAGAAGCTGAACCTACGCTTCCAAGATTAACAACTGTTTTGGCTTTATCAACAAGAAAATCCTGGATTGTCTGTCCCGCCGGAATAGCACCCAGCATATGAAGTTTTTCATCAATCCATTGCAGCGGACCCTGCAGGTTTTGAGCAAGCTGGTCCACATCGATCCTGCTGATATTGTCTCTGCCTGATTTATAATGAGAGGGACAAAAACAGCTATCAATCCCAGGAATGACTATCACAATCACGATAAGGGATAATAGTGCACTTAAAAAATGAGGTATTCTCAGCTTTTTTATGTGGATCCTGTCAAACAACCGGACAAGCGGCTGACCCATAAATGAAAGGACTGCTGCAATCAGCACCCAGGCAATTATGTATGAGAATCGCCAGATCATATATCCGATGATCAGCAAGGACAAATATGTATCCGGTGTATTTCAGAACCTGTTTCATGAATTTATTGATTTATCAGTTCATAAATTTAGAAAAATCTTTAACACAGAGTACAGTGAAATAGTTCTTTCTGTGATCATGGTCAGAGAACTTTTTTGAATCAGAACATACAGCATCAGTATCGCTGAGATTGCTGCAGTTGCAGCTCCGAAATAAAAGGGGATCGATGAATTGATTTTATCATATAGCAATCCAGCTATTAAACTGGCAGGGAGCAATGTAATTCCCAGCAAAGCATTGTAAATACCAAGTCCGGTGCCTTTTTTATTCTTACCGGTCATATCGGAAATGAAAGCCTTCTGTATCCCGTCGGTTGCGGCTGAGTACAGGCCATAGAGTGCAAAAAGGGCAACAATCGCTCCTGTGGTCGTTGTGACACCGAATCCATAATAGACAACAGCATAAATCAGAAATCCGGTGATCAGTATCTTTTCCTTGCCAATCCTGTCAGCAAGTGAACCAACAGGAATTGATGCAAGGACTGAGACAACACTTGTGACCAGGTAAACAAGCGGTATGAGAGCAACTTTCACACCCACCTCATTTGCCTTTACCATCAGCAAAGCATCGGTTGAATTGCCAAGTGTAAAAATGAATATGATCCCAAGGAATAAATAGTACTTCACCGGAAGTTCCCTGAAATGAAATCTGGTAAATAGTTCATGCCTGCTCTTCCTGGCTTCCCTGATCCCGAATATTATCACGAAAATCGCCAGTAATGCCGGTATTCCGGCAATCAGGAAGATCAGCCTGTAGTTCCCGGGAAGCAATGATAACATCGTAAAAGCAATTAACGGACCAGCTATTGCTCCGCTGTTATCCATTGCTTTCTGAAGTCCGAAACTCCTGCCGCTGTCACCTGCTGTTATTGAACCGGCAATCAGGCTGTCGCGGGGTGCTGTTCTGATGCCTTTGCCAAACCGTTCAATAAATCGCAGGACAAGGACCTGGACCGGGGAAACAACAAATGTGTACAGCGGAATTATCAGCGCCGACAATCCGTATCCTATCAGCATAAAGGGTTTGTTCTTTCCGATCTTGTCGCTCCAGAAACCTGACAGCGCTTTAATCAGAGCCGAGGTGCTTTCAGCAATACCTTCGATTAAAGCCAGACTGGTTTTTGATGCACCTATCGACATCAGGAACATAGGCATAACCGAATACACCATTTTTACAGAGGTGTCTGTAAGGAAACTGGTCAGCCCTGTAAACAGGATATTCCTGTTAAATCCGAAATAATTACCGTTTTTTTTGTCTTTAGTTGTCACTTTCATCCCTGGTGGTGTTGATCCTGAATAATTTGAAAATATCAACCACCACTATTGGTATCAGTGACATTAATGCTACAGCAAGCCAGTGTTTCCCGTCCAGTGCCGTGAGACTGAAAGCATCGCGTACAGGAGGGATGAGCAATACGATCAGGGCCAGACCTGCAGAAGCAAATATAGCTCCTATTAGCGGCATGTTCTTAAAAGGACTAATAGCCAGTGATGACCTGGTGTTGGAGTGCAGGTTTCGCACATGAGCAAGCTGTGCAAACATAAGAGTGGCAAATGCCATTGTCTGACCCAGGACCACACCTTGCTCGCGCAAGCCTATTATAAAAGCCGCAAGAGGTATTGCACCTATCATTATGCCCTGGTATATTACCCGCCACACCATCCCATTGGTCATAAATCCTTTCTTTGAATTGCGCGGCTTGCGGTTCATAATATCTGATTCGGCCGGATCAACACCCAATGCAAGAGCAGGAAGACTATCCGTTACAAGATTCACCCAGAGTATATGAATCGGAAGAAGGGGAGTTCCAAGGTTAAAAACTGATGTTACCAGAAGCAGGAAGATTTCCCCAATATTGGTTGAGAGCAGAAACTGAATAGCCTTGAGAATATTGTCGTAGATCCTCCGGCCTTCTTCAACTGCCGATACTATTGTGGCAAAATTATCATCGGTGAGGATCATATCTGCTGCACCTTTGGCCACATCAGTTCCCACGATTCCCATTGCAGCCCCTATATCGGCCTGCTTAAGCGCCGGAGCGTCATTGACTCCATCCCCAGTCATAGCCACCACCTCATCGTGCATCTGCCAGGCTTTGACAATAAGGACTTTATGTTCCGGTGCCACTCTTGCATATACCGAATACTTAGCGACATTTGCAACGAACTCTTCCTCGCCGAGTTTTTCCAGTTCTGCCCCGGTAATTGCATTATCCCCATCCCTGTAAATCCCTATCTCACGGGCAATGGCCATTGCAGTACTTTTATGATCACCGGTTATCATAACAGGGCGGATGCCTGCAGTATTGCATTTGGCAACAGCATCAACAACCTCAGGCCTTGCCGGGTCGATCATCCCAAGCATTCCAATAAAAATGAGACCCTTTTCAAGCTCGCCGATAGTCACATTCTTCGGCGCCTGCGGACAATCTTTGTAAGCCATTGCCAGTACCCGCAATGCTGAATTTGCCATCGTTTCATTGGCCTCCCGGATCTTTTCCAGATCATCAGATGTAACAGATCTGATCTTACCATGAACTATAATCTTATCGCACACGCTCAGAACTTCTTCCAGGCCTCCTTTAACATTTACACGGGTAACGTTTTCTGACAATTTATTGACTGTTGTCATACGTTTTCTTTCAGAGTCGAAGGGGATCTCAGCAACACGGGGGTATTGTTTTTCTACACTATCCTTCTGCATATTGTAAAGGATACCAAAATCGAGCAAAGCTGTTTCAGTCGGATCGCCGGTAAATTCAAACTTGCCGTCTTCATTGGTCCTGATCTGGGCATCGGCACATAACACAGATATTGCCAGGAGCCTGTTTTCCTCCTCATTAAGAACAGTTGCCGGAGCAGCCCTGTTGATCACGTCATGTTTATGATTTACATAAGCTTCAACAATTGTCATTTTATTCTGTGTAAGCGTACCGGTCTTATCAGAGCAGATTACCGTTGCACTGCCAAGTGTCTCAACCGATGGAAGAGTACGGATTATTGCATTCTTCTTAACCATACGCTGTACACCTATTGCAAGAACAACTGTTGAAACAGCGGGCAGACCTTCAGGAATGGCGGCAACAGCAAGACTGACAGCGGTCATGAACATATTTAAAACTGAGTTGCCGTAAAGCACTCCGACAATAAAGATCACCGTGCAGATAATAAGTGCTGCAATTCCCAGCACCTTGCCAAGTTGTCCAAGTCGCCGGCTCATTGGCGTTTCAGTGTCCTGGGTATGCTGTAGCAGATCGGCTATCTTCCCTACCTCTGTCTTCATGCCTGTCGATACTATAACACCACGGCCACGTCCATATGTTACCATGCCGCTCGAAAAGGCCATGTTAATACGATCACCAAGAGCAATGTCTTCACCCGTCAGTACGTCAGCCTTTTTTTCGACCGGAACAGATTCTCCCGTAAGCGCTGATTCCTGTATTTTCAGGTTTACTGCCTCGATCAGCCTCAGGTCTGCCGGGATAACGCAACCGGTTTCAAGAATTACGATATCACCTGGAACCAGTTCTCTTGTAAGCACCTCTTTAATGACTCCATCGCGGAGCACTTTGGTAAGCGGAGCAGCCAACCTTTTCAGAGCCTCAAGTGATGTTTCTGCCTTTCGCTCCTGGTAAGCTCCTACAAAAGCATTAAGAACAAGGATGCCAAGGATCACAAAGGTGTCGAGCAGTCCTTCTCCCTCCATAACACCAACAACACCGGATATCACAGCAGCAAGAAGCAAAATAATGATCATAAAGCTTCTAAACTGCTCAAAGAACATTTGAATAAAAGCCTTCCTCCTTTTGGAATCAAGCTGGTTATACCCATATTCCAGCAGGCGTTTTTTAATCTCTGCTGTTGACAGCCCGGTTGTTTGAGGGGTTTTTAAGTCTGCAAGAATATCGTTGACTTCCTGGTTGTAAAAATATGCCATATTAAAGATCGGATTGTATAATTTCACCCCCCTCTTCAGCAGTATCCTTTTCGCTTGCCACCCGTAGCAGTTTCAGTGTGTCGAAAATATTGACAATAAATAAGATGGCAGAAACGACAAGTGCAGAATAAAGAATGGTGTTTTTAATGAATATTTCAGCCACCATAATAGCGGAAATGACAATTCTCACTTCGGTAGGTCCGAAGATACCGGAATCAATAGTGTATTTCCCGGTGACCTTATATCTTATTACGGCGATTATCATAGCCCAGCCATACATTACGACAAATCCAAATCCTGCCAGTTCCCACCTGCCCTCAGTGTAGATCAGGTATCCCAATCCAATAAGGATCGTGCTCAGCCAATCGGTGACAAGATCAAGAGAAAAACCATACCATTTCCGGGGTTTTTTGCGGAA
This sequence comes from uncultured Bacteroidales bacterium, assembly GCA_963828775.1. Taxonomy (GTDB): domain Bacteria; phylum Bacteroidota; class Bacteroidia; order Bacteroidales; family VadinHA17; genus LD21. The sequence continues at coordinate 59,354 of CAWHGX010000059.1, forward strand.
GTAAGCAAGCCTGCCGTCAAGAGAATCGCCAAACCAGTTGATCACAAATCCCGGAACTCCGAGCAAAAGATAATTTTTGTGAACATATACTGCAAGGATAAAACCTGACAGCACAATCAGGCTCCCTGAAAATCCGATAAATGTGAGCATATCCGGTTTAATGCCCGGCGGAATCCGCTGAACTAAAAATCCCAGGAACCTTTGCTCACAGGTTTTTAATAAATTGGTTCTTTTCCTGTCCATTGAAATGCGCGCCAGGATCTCTTTTGTTTCCTGAGAAAGAACCGATTTCATGCGATCAGTATTTTAGGGTTGTCAGAAGAAGTTTAGACAGTATAAAAATAACATTTTATTTTTTAGTGTTAACGAACTGTCAAATTATATCAGGTCGTTGGAAATACAATGTATAATATCAAAAAAGTCACTGCAGTGTCAATTAACTATTTGATTAAGAGCTTGATTTTAAACAGAAAAATTTGCACCATACATATTTTTTTTTTACATTTAAGAGAATTTTAAAACCTTTCACCATGTCAAAAAAATTACTCTATCTCCTGGGTATTTTGTTGACAATAATTGTTGGCACAATCCTGCACTGGCGTTTTTCCTGTGATTGCGCGGTTAAATCCGGGAATAAAGGGATTGCCCAGGCTGACAAGACTATTGTTGTAATACCCATTGAGAAACTCGCTGATTCAGGACCCGGCGTGTCTGATACTGCTGCACTAAAGAATTGGGTGGCAGTCAAAGAGAAGCTGAATGCAAATCCTCTGATCCTGTATTTTGGGATCAATCAGACTGATGTCAGCCTGAACCAGGAGGAAAAGCTGAAGCTGGAGGAAATCCTCGGCTACCTTAATAATGTTACGGATGCATCGCTGACTGTTACCGGTCATACCGATATCATGGGCGACCGGAATGACAACATTAAACTGGGCCAGAACAGAGCTGATGCTGTAAAGGCATACCTGCTGCAACGAGACGTTGCTGAAAGTAAAATTACCTGCTCCTCAAAAGGGCCTGATGAACCTATCGCCGATAATCTGACACCTGAAGGGAGAGCGAAAAACAGAAGAGCAGTTATATTGATTAAATAAAATTTAAAATCCTATAGATATGTGTATCCTTTGCATTTTATTACCCGTTATAGTCGGCTTAATATGTGCCATCCTGGGCTATCTGTTGGGCAGACTGTTATCAAAAAACTCAGAAGAAATTATCAAGCTTCGCGACGACCTGGATGCCTGCAGGAAAGAAAGGGAAAAGCAACTATTGTTAAGCGGTTCATTTAAAAGCGATATTGACAGCTGGAGGAATAAGTACAATTCATTGCAGTCTGAATATGATGAATATAAGCTTAAATTCAGCCCGGCAATACCAGCCGGTATCCCCTTTGATACTGTGCTTGCAGCAAGTGTTTTCAGAAAGAAGATAACAGAGGATGATCTGAAGATTGTGGAAGGGATTGGTCCCAAAATTGAAAAACTATTTCACAATGCAGGCATCATGACCTGGAAAGCATTAGCTGAAACACCTGTCGAAAAATGTCAGCAAATACTAAACGATGCCGGTGATAACTACCGGATCCATAAACCTGCAACCTGGCCAAAACAGTGCGAGATGGCTTATCTGGGGAAATGGCATGCACTTAAAGAGTGGCAGGATAAAATGACCGGCGGCAGGGAATGGATAATAATGCCGAAGCCAACAAACTCGAACGGTTTGAAATTTTCCGTTGAGGAGAAGAACCAGATCCCGGTCGTAATAAGAACCAGGGCAGCTACGATAAATACTACAACTCCTTTTTTCATTTCTTAAAAGTATTAGTTAATTAATTCTAACACAAAGTTAGAAATAAATAACATTATCTTCCAAATATTTTGAAGAAATTTTTACAAAATATAAGAAATATAAGGGCTAAAGCCCATTCCAGGAGTCTATCCTTTAACCACGGCCTTAAGGCCGTGGTTATCGCAAATATCTGCTCAGAGGGCTTTAGCCCTTAATTATTCTTCCGCAAGGCTGCAATATCAGACCAGTCATATCAGATTAATCCCGAAGCTCCTTCGCGAAACACATAAGATTTCCCTTTTTCAGTCGTCTTAAGCTCGACGGCTTTTCCCCGGTACGTCAATCTCAGAGGATTTCCAAGTTTTGAAGTGATCTTTGCCTGTTTCAGGCTGCCATTTTCCCAGTCAATATCAATCTCAAAACCACCACGTGCCATTAATCCGTGAATATATCCGGTTTTCCATACGGCCGGAAGGGCCGGCAATAATTCCACTTCGCCGGCATGGCTCTGAAGCAGCATTTCAGTAATGCCTGCAGTGCCGCCAAAATTGCCATCGATCTGGAACGGGGGATGATTGTCAAAAAGATTGTAAAGTGTTGATTTCCTGAGCAGAGCCAGCACATTTTCATAAGCTTTCTCTCCATCTTTAAGACGGGCGTAAAAATTTATAATCCATGCCCTGCTCCATCCTGTATGACCGCCTCCGTTTGCAAGACGGTATTCGATTGTTTTCCGTGCTGCTTCAAGCAACTCAGGATTCTTTTGTTGTGTTATCTGGTTTCCGGGGTGGAGACCGTAAAGATGTGAGATGTGGCGGTGACCGGGTTCGGATTCTTCCAGTTCTTCGGACCATTCGAGGATCCTGCCGTCCGGGCCAATTTTTGTTGGTGTCAGCTTCTCAAGGGTCTTCTCCATTTTCTTGCGGAATGCCTGATCGGTGTCGAGCAGAATGCTTGCTTCAATAGTGTTTTGAAGAAGATCGCGGATTATCATATGGTCCATTGCCGGGCCCATTACCATGCTGGCATCCCCCTCTTCACCGGGAATTTTAAAACTGTTCTCAGGAGAAATAGAAGGACCGGAAACAAGATATCCTGTTTTAGGATTCACCACCAGCCATCCGATGCAAAATTCAGCAGCTTCCTTCATGATGGGGTAAGCTTTGTTCTTAAGATAATCAGAGTCTCCGCTAAATTCATAGTGATCCCAGATATTCTGACAGCTCCAGGCAATTCCCATTGGCCACATCCCGTACCTTATCGCTCCCATTGGCTCGGTATAATGCCAGACATCTGTTGTATAATGGGCTGCAATGCCTTTCATACCGTATACCTCTTTGGCAGTGCGTCTGGCATTTGGACGCATTGCATCTATAAAATCAACAAATGGAAGCTGGAGTTCCCCCAGATTTGTGATTTCCGAGGGCCAGTAGTTCATCTGGATATTAATATTTATATGATAGTCGGCACTCCATGGTGGTTTTAATCCATCGGCCCAGATTCCCTGCAGGTTGGCCGGAAGGTCTCCCGGACGTGAACTGCTGATCAGAAGATATCTGCCAAACTGATAGTAGAGTTCTGCCAGGTCGGTATCGACATAACCATTTTGCATGGCAGTGATCCTGGCATCAGTGGTAAAGTAAGTCCCGTCACCTGAGCCAAGATCAAGCGAGACACGTTTAAAAAGTAATTGATAATCAGCTATATGATCTTTTCTTATTTCTGAATATGAACGTTTTGAAACATTTTCAAGCTGCTGAGCTGCAACAACTGATTGATCATTTCCGGAGTAATCAGTTGCTGCCGTCAGTATGATTAAAGCCGAATTTGCATTTTCTATTCTGATACTATCGCCTCCCGATACGATTTCCCCTCCATCATTTATCAGCTTCAACCGGGCTTCCATTTTAACTCCGATCCCGTCGCCGGTATGTTCATTCATAATGATTTCATTATTGAGTGCTTTAATGACTGCCTTATTCCCGGGTCGTGAAAGGCGGGCTGTTAAAGTAACTGCTCCGGGCTTGTCCGCAGTGATCCTCACTACCAGTGCCTGGTCGGGAGCACTTGAAAAAACCTCACGTGTATAGATGACCTGATTTGCAGTGTAAATCACCCTTGAAACCGCTTCTTCGATATCAAGTTCACGCCGGTATCCGGAGATTCCCCTGACCGGCCCAAAATCGATAGTCAGATCACCGAGGGTCTGGTAGCTTGATGCATTATCGCGCCTGAAGCTTCCCAGGATGCCACTCTGGGCAAGTTTTTCTGCCTCCCTGTATTTCCCTTCAAAGAGAAGCTTCCGGACTTTCGGGAGGTTCTTTAAGGCGTCGGGATTGGCGTCCCAGCGAGGCTTTCCAGTCCACACCGATTCTTCATTAAGCTGGATCCGTTCTTTCTCCACACCTCCGAAGATCATCGCACCCAGCCTGCCGTTTCCAACCGGCAGTGCATCATTCCACGAATCGGCAGGCCTGTTGAACCAGATCTTCATCGGGGATGGAGGAGTTTGACTGTATGAAATTGCAGAAGACTGAAAAAACAGGATCAGAATAAAACCGTAAAGAATGGGGGCATTAAATTTCATAGGAGGTATTATTTTATCAGGTAAATATATTATAAAAAATAGTAAGGGCGTTGCATGCAACGCCCCTACAAACAACAGATTATATATTTGAGGGTTATTTTATTTCTTCAGCAGATCCCTTATCTCAGTTAACAGGTCTGGTCCTTTGTCGGGGCTGGCGGAGCGGCCGGAGCAGCTTCTTCTTTCTTCTTGGCAGCATTGATTGCCTTGACAAGCATAAAGACCACAAATGCAATAATCAGGAAATCAATCAACACCTGGATAAAGTTTCCGTAATTCCAGGTAACTGCGGGAGCAGTTTCTGTAGCTGCTCTCATAACAACCTTAAGATCGGTGAAATTCACACCGCCCAGGAGCAATCCAATTGGTGGCATCAGTACATCATTTACTAGTGATGCCACAATCTTGCCGAATGCTGCACCAATGATGATACCTATGGCCATATCGACCATATTGCCTTTAACTGCAAACTTTCTGAATTCGTCTAGAAATTTCATTTTGTCAGGTTTTTGTTGGTTAATATTAGAATTTGTAAGAAAATCCTACACCTAAAATCTCTTTAAACTGAGTCCTTGGACCGGGAGCTTCAGTTGATTCAAATATTCCGTTAGTCAGCATCCTTGCCCTGTTGTCAGGGAGCACATCATAATAAAAGTCAAGGTTATTGAATATAATTTTAATCTCATGCCAATCAGATTTATAATTCTGTTTTAATTGTAGTTTAG
>CAWHGX010000060.1:0-48388 GCA_963828775.1 uncultured Bacteroidales bacterium
GACTGAAGAATCTTATGCTATAGCCCGATAACAATCTTTATAAAATGTTGTACCAGAGGATATCGGTCATACGCTTGTCATTAATGGCTGGAGTGCAAAAAAATTTGAATGTATCCTCGGGATGACAGGTCATTTTTATGGGCAGGAGGAAGAAGCGAAGCGAGGGATCCCTTTATTATATGTCACATTCATATAAAAATCCCGGAAATAATATCGTATTACAATAAAATATTTACTTGACACGATAAATAAATTACCCATATCAATAAATGATTTATCCTTATATGATAAATGACTTCAAATGGGAGATATGTATAAAGGGCAGCTTAAGATTAAGGGGAAGGGTTTAAGTATTAGATATACAGCACTTTCACTCCTTCCCTTATGGTTTAAGTGAAGGAGATGGAGTATGGGTTAAGAAAAAATAAAATACCAGATATTACTTGCCTGATATCTTTTGTGACAGCCTCTTTTTTTTCTTTATTTGATTTCTCTTTCGTAAATTAGATCAAAGTTTTCACTTGGTACTTTTAATAATTCAAATATCATGAAAAAAATAATCCCGTTTCTGGCTTTTCTGCTATGCATTCTGATTAATCCTGCCTTCGGCCAGGTTGATTCCCTCCAGGCAAACTTCGCGGTTTCGGACACTCAGGACATAAACGTAACCCTTTTCGACACTGATGACATTTTTGAAATCTCTCTGAGATTCGACATATCCCGTTACAAAAGAGTAAGATCTGAAGAAGCGTACTTTGATGCCGTTCTGACTTATTTCATCAGTGAAACAGATTCAGTCAACAAGAACATTAAAGTCAGGGCAAGGGGAAATATCCGCCGCACCGCAATCTGTGATTTTCCTCCGCTGATGCTTAACTTCAAGATGAAAGATTCAGTCGGGGATCAGTTTTCCGGGATTAATAAACTTAAGATTGTTCCATATTGCAAGATTGGCTTTGAGCAATATGTTCTGAAGGAATATCTTGTATATAAACTTTATAATGTACTTACAGACAACAGCTTAAAAGTCAGGCTCTTCAAGATAAATTACATTAACACGCACAAAGGACAAGAAGCCTATGACTCAGTATGGCTTCGCTATCGAACCGGTCAACCTCCTGGAAAAGCGGATGAATACCAAGGAGATCAAATTTAAAGGCATGACCCAAAGAAATATCAAACCGGAAATACTCGACAGGATGGCTATTTTCAATTATATGATCGGGAACGCCGACTGGTCAGTTCCTATTTTGCATAATGTGATGCTGTTTGCACAGGCTCCGCCGGCACCAGCCGATGAAATCCTTATTGTCCCCTACGACTTTGACTACGCCGGTCTGGTAAATACCGAATACGCGATACCATTTCCAAACCTTCCCATCAAAACTGTACGTGAACGATTATATATGGCGGTATGCAGGGATGAGTCCGTGTTTACGGAAGAGATAAAAGAATTTGTTGAGAAGAAGGATGAATTCTACAAAATCATCAATGATTTTCCATATCTGACTCCCAGGTCAAAAAAAGATATGATAACTTTTCTTGACGGTTTTTACTACGGAATTGACAAAAAAAATTCACTGGTAAGAAAACTATTGAATGACTGCAGGTGGTTCGAAGAGCAATCAAACCTGAGAGTAAGATAAACAGCCGGGGGTTATCAATATTTACCTGTTCTGATCATTTTGCTTATCTTTGCCCCTTATTTGACTTTTATGAAGTACGATATACGCCCGGGGGTGAAAGGATTGATTTTTGATCTTGACGGAACACTCGCTGATACAATGCCATATCATTATGAAGGCTGGAAAAATGCCTGCATGAAATATGGAGCACATATTGACAACAGTTTCCTCCGGAAACATACCGGCAGTCCGGGCTGGATAATTGCTGAAGAGATCATTAAAGACTGCGGACTCAACGGGAGTGTGACCATTGAACAGATAATGGATGAAAAGGTCAGGGAGTTCTTCAGACTTCAGCATCTGATCAAACCGATTGAACCCGTTACCGACATTGTAAAAAAATACTACGGCATTCTGCCTATGGCTGTGGGTACAGGCGGGCACCGGGAAGCCGTTGAGCGTACACTTGAAATTACTGACCTGCGCAAGTATTTCGAGATCATTGTGACCGCCAATGATGTAAACTCCTTTAAACCTCATCCCGAGACTTTTCTCAGGTGCGCAGAGCTGATGAATGTCAGACCCGAATTCATTGAGGTGTTTGAAGATGCCGAACTTGGAATTGAAGCAGCAAAAAAGGCAGGCATGAATGTTACCGATGTAAGATCGTGGTATGATTCGGACTGGTAAGGATTTGCTGAGGGCTGAGGGTTCAGAGGTATGCTCAGGACTAAGGGCTCAGGGCTCAGGGCTCAGTCGGCTCAGGATTCAACATGCCATTTCACCGGCATTTTTCTTTGCCGAGAGAAGATTATAAGCTCCTTTTATAACAACTTTTGCAGCATTGAAATCAAATCCTTCAGGAAGAGTTATTTCGGTATATCCCGATGAACTGACACCCTTTTTAACCTCAATTATCCGATATTCAGTGAATGGCTTCCCTTCTTCTTCCTTATCTTTTTCAAAGACAAAAATATAATCCTTGTCATCGAAACTTACTACTGCCTCTGAAGGAAGTGCTGTTACTTTTATATCTGATTCTTCAATCAATGCATTTACATACATTCCGGGTAAAACATTTTTGCAGGAACTTGTGACAGTTCCATAAACCCTGAAAGTTTTATCATCACTAACCGATTTTCCTGTCTGTGAGATAAATGCTTCATGTACTTCTGTTTCATTGTTAATAAAGAACTTTATTTTCTGACCTGAAGCCACTTTATCAGCATCCTTTTCAAACAGTGTAAGTTCAAGAAACAGTTTATCACTGTTTACAATTTCGAACAGGATATCGGTTGGTGAAACATATTTCCCGATATTGACATTAACTGCTTTCAGAAAACCTTTAATAGGGGATACCAGGTTGACAGTATTGCTGATATTGTCTTCGCTAAGCTGATCAGGATTAATTCCAATCAGAAACAGCTTCTGCTCCAGCGATTTTACCAATGCCTTGAGGTTTTTATATTCAACTGTGACCTGTTGAACATTTTTCTCAGAATAAACATCGTCTTTGTACAAATCTGTATGACGCTTATATTCTGCTTCTGCAAATACCAGCTTATTTTTTGCTTCAAGATAATTCTGCTGAATATCAACAAAATCCTGATTTTCTATAACTGCAAGAGTCTGACCCTTGTTAACAGCATTTCCCGGAAGCAGGGTTGTACTCTTAATAAAACCTCCCAGAGGCATACATACGGTTGCCTGGTTTTGAGGTGCAACAGAAATAATTCCATTTACTTTAAGAGTATTACTGACTGATCGCATCTCAACTGAACCGGTCTGAATGCCGGCAAGTTTAATCTGATCATCACGTAATTCAACAATATCTTCCGGGCAGGACTTCAACCTCTGCGGCTTCTGCAACCGGCTTGCTATCTCCATTAATACAAGAGTTTAAGGAAATAATGAGACCCAAAATGATTATTGATAATTTGAAACTTAACTTTTTTCATGATTTATATAGTTTAAAATATTTTACCTGTAATATATTCAATTGAGATAATTGTCTGATTGAAATTATTAAGTGCATCAAGATAGTTCTGTCTGATAGCCAATGCCCTGTTAAGTGTAAGTACATAATCGAGGTAATCCAGGGCTCCGGCTTTATAACTGCGTGTTGCCTGTTCAATTATCAGGTCAGCTTCAGGAACGGCTTGTTTTTCATAATAATCGACACTTGAAGAGTATTTATTATACTCATCAAGTAATGACTGGTAATTGCCGGAAATTGATTTGGTATAATTTTCAGCATTTGTCCGGGCTATATTTTCAGATATTTTTGCAGCCTTTGCTCTTGATGTATATGGAGTAAACCATAATGGAACTGATATACCAGCCTGAACACCTGTAAACCGATCTCCTTTCCGAAATTTTGTGGTACACCATTTACATCCTGTGTTCCAATAATTGTCTGACTGAAATAACCAACATTTAAATCAGGCAACATCTGACTTCGTTCAAGTTTTTTCTCAATCTGAGATACTTCGACCTGTTGCTTTATATAACCCAGAAATGGATTCTGTTCAACTGAAATACTATCAGAATCAATTGCAAAATCAATTCGATGCACTTCTTTAACTGATGGAATTAAAGGTGATTTGCTATTCAAGTAAGACCATAAGTTTACGACTACTGATTGCGATATCAGAAGTTACCTGGATACAACTGGTTTTTTATTTCAAGGCTTTGAGAACGGGCAGTGATCATTTCCAGCCGGTTTGTTTCTCCGGCTTTTGCTCTTAATTCTGCTGCCCTTAAAAAACCTGAATAAAGGCTATCCTGGTATGATAAGCAATTTTTGCTTTGAAGACAGGAATACATATTGCCAGTAAACCTGTTTCACCTGTGTAGCTATTTCAAGCTGGGAAACCATGTATTGCAATTCACTGCTTTTAATATTTGCATTAGCCAGCTTATACCGGTTAACATAAACTGAAGGGAATGCAAATGATTGAGAAATAGCAACGCTGTTGTCGTTGGTATATGAGTTGAACTGTCCATATTGCCCGTCAATAACTGTTTTTGGAAGATCAAGAGAAGCACCTTTGAGAGCCTTCTGCACATCTATTGATAAAGCAGCGGATTTAACAGAAAGGTTACTGTCGAGTGCCATCTGAATTGCATCATGCAGATTAATGACTCTGGTTTGCTGGCCATTTATGGTATTTAAAATTGATGTAGTACCAAACAACAGAAAAATAGCTCCAAGTTTTTTAGCTGATCCACCTTTAACTCTGAATTTGAATCTTGCTGAAGAAAAAAAGATATAAAAAACAGGAAGAATAACCAGTGTAAGAAGAGTTGCGGTAATTAGTCCACCAATTACAACAGTTGCCAGTGGTTTTTGTACTTCTGCCCCGGCGGAAGTTGAAATAGCCATAGGTAAAAATCCAAGTGAAGCAACAGCAGCAGTCATAATTACAGGACGCAACCTTGTATGAAGACCTTTAAGAACCCTTTCTGTAACGTCTGTAACTCCTTCCTTTTCGAGCCGGTTAAACTCGGCAATCAGAACAATCCCGTTAAGAACTGCAACACCAAATAATGCGATAAATCCAACACCTGCCGATATAGAAAAATTCATTCCACGTATCCACAGGGCGAAAACTCCACCAATAGCTGCCATTGGCACTGCTGAAAAGATCAAAAGGGATTGTTTTACTGAATTAAATGTAAAGTAGAGAAGTACAAAAATCAGGAGCAATGCAACAGGAACTGCTATGGAAAGTCTTTTCTGTGCAGCTTCAAGTTTTTCAAACTCACCTCCATAAGAAATATAATAACCGGTAGGCAATTGAATCTTCTGATCTATCTGAGCTGTTACATCATTTATTACGCTTTGTATATCACGATTACGGACGTTAAATCCAATAGTTATCCTGCGTTTTGTATTCTCTCTTGATACCTGTGCGGGACCAGATTTAATTGAAATGTCGGCTAACTGTTCAAATGGTATCTGATGACCATCAGGAAGCCCAACAGAAAGGCTCTTTACATCATCCAGGCTTTGTCTGTAATCTTTATCAAGCCGAACAACCAATCCGAATCTTTTTTCTTCATCAAATACTACCCCTGCCTGACTGCCTGCAAAAGCTGCTCGTAATACCTGGTTTACATCTTCTATCGATATACCATATTGTGCCAGACGATCACGATTATATTCAACCTGTACCTGTGCAAGACCGGTAACTTTTTCAACAGTTATATCCTGCACTCCGACAATTGACTGAATTACTTTTTCGACATCAGCAGCTTTTTCAGAAAGTATAATTAAGTCATCTCCATATATTTTAACAGCGATATCTTGTTTTGAACCGGTCATTAACTCATTAAATCTCATCTGTATAGGTTGTTGAAATCCAAATTTGACACCTGCCACAGGAATCAGACTTTCTTCCATTTTGCTGATCAGCTCTTCACGTGTTTCAGCTGAAACCCATTCACTTTTATCTTTAAGGGTAATGATGTAATCACCTGTCTCCATTGGAGTAGGATCTGTCGGAATTTCTCCTGCTCCTATTTTACATACTGCATGTTTTATCTCCGGAAAATTTTCAAGCAATATTCTATTTGCTTTAATAACATTATCCACTGTATTGGTCAATGATCCTCCCTGCAGGGTTATAACACTTGACGCAAGATCTCCTTCTTCAAGCTGGGGAATAAATTCACCTCCCAGACGGCTGAATAAAATCAAGACTGAAAACGAATAGTGCAATAGCCGAAACAGTAACAAGTAATTTTCTTCTTAACGCAAAAGCAATAATCGGATCAAATGCTTTACGGATCCAACCCATCAAACGGTCAGAAAAATTTGGTTTATGACTTGTATTCTTACTCAGGAATAATGCAGAAGCCATTGGGATGTAGGTTAGAGAAAGAATTGTTGCTCCAATCAATGCAAAAGTAACTACTTGTGCCATCGGGCGGAACATTTTTCCCTCAATTCCAACAAGTGACATAATCGGCAGATAAACAATCAATATTATGATCTGCCCAAAAGTTGCTGAATTCATCATCCGTTTTGCTGAATCGAGTACATTTTCATCCATCTGTTCCTGATTCAACTTTGAAACGCCCGGATGGTGATGTTTGCTCATGGAAATCCGGTGAACGACGCTTTCAACAATAATTACAGCACCATCAACTATCAGGCCGAAGTCGATAGCGCCGAGGCTCATCAGATTACCAGATACTCCAAAAAGGTTCATCATTGAAACAGCAAAAAGCATTGATAGTGGTATAACTGAAGCCACTATCAGGCCAGAACGTATATTGCCGAGTAACAAGACCAAAACGAATATGACAATCAGTGCTCCTTCAATAAGGTTTCTTGATACAGTACCGATAGCGCGACCTACAAGGTCCGAGCGGTTGAGAAAAGGTTCTATTTTGACTTCTTTTGGTAAAGATTTCTGGATGGATTCAATTCGAGTTTCTACATTTTCAATAACCTCATGTGCATTTGCCCCTTTCAGCATCATTACCACACCTCCGACAGCTTCAGCAGTATCAACAACAAAAGCGCCATACCTGGTAGCGCTGCCAAACTGTACTGTTGCAATATCCCTTATTAGTACAGGAACTCCTGAATCAGTGGTTTTAACAACAATCTTTTCAATATCTTCAAGTGACTTAACCAATCCGATACCCCTGATAAAGTAAGCAGTTGGATTCTTATCAATATAGGCACTACCGGTATTTTCATTGTTTCTTTCCAGAGCATTAAAAATATCGGTCAATGTCAGATTCATACCTCTTAGTCTTTCCGGATTCACAGCTATTTCGTATTGTTTTACAAAACCGCCATAACTGTTTATGTCTGCCACCCCAGCTGTTCCAAGCATTTCACGACGAACAATCCAATCCTGAATTGTTCTGAGTTCCATTGGATTAAACTCTTTCTCATGACCTTTTTCCACAGAGAGACGATATTGATATATCTCACCAAGTCCTGTGGAGATTGGAGCAAGTGAGATTTGTGCAAGTCCTTCCGGAATAACCTCTTCAGCTTCTTTTAATCGTTCGCTCAGTTGTTGTCGTGCCCAGTAAACATCAACTCCATCTTTAAAGACTACTGTTATTACTGAAAGTCCTAAACGTGAAATGGACCTGAGTTCAATAATATCCGGAATATTTGCTACTGCAACCTCTATCGGCGCTGTAATAAAACTTTCTACCTCCTGTACTGCCAATGATGGTGCAAGTGAAATTACCTGTACCTGGTTATTTGTAATATCAGGAATGGCATCAATTGGCAATTTCATTAACGAATAGGTTCCCCATCCGATTAAAGCAAGAATGAATAAACCGATAATGAATTTGTTATTTATCGAGAATGAGATGATCCGGTTTATCATTATTTCTGAATAATTTAGCGTTTATGGTTAATTATCTGATATTTAAGATCCGTGTATTACCTATTATCCGGTTGGTATTTAAGAATAAAAAGATGGGATCAGGTTATAATCCTCCTGGAAAAGAAAAATGGGTAAAAGTATCAGATTAACGAAGGAGGAGCCCTTAACGTGGATAATCCAAGCATATAAGATACCGGGATCGGTACTGGCTTGTCAGTTATTGTTATCCCTGAAACAGGCAAATTAAAAGTTAATGTATCGGGATAACAACCTGTTGAAATATTATCAGAATGAATATGTTTTAGATATAACATAAGTAATTGCTTTTTCAGAAACAAGGTCATTAAAAGCATGGCAATGAACCGGAAATCCGGATTGATGTCCTGTGTTCCCCTTTGAAACAGGACATGAATCTTCTTTGGTAGTAAATGAATCGGTCAGATGATGATCATGAGGAAATACAAGGTGAGCAGTAAAAACTATCCATGATAACCACAACAAAGATATTGGTATGCTTTTAATAAACTTACTCATAATAAAAAGCCTGTAGCTTCTTAACAAACATGCAAATATACTTAAAAGTTCATGCAATATGATCGATCCTGAAAATTGTGAATGTCAAATAATGAAATATAGAAGTACCTTTAAGCTATTAAACCAATTCTGTTTTTAAATCCTAATAAGTTATATTTCAATTATATGCCTGAAATTATTTTGACAGATGATGGTTCCCATACATTGTTTGTCCCTGAACTTGGGGAACACTATCACTCAATTCACGGGGCGATCCAGGAATCAGGTTTCATTTTTATCAATTGCGGGCTTGCTTTCTCAACTGCTGATCCTGTAAGGATCTTCGAAGCCGGATTCGGAACCGGTTTAAATGCACTGCTCACGGGTATTTATGCACTGACACATGACAGGGAAATATTATACACTGCTATTGAGATGTTCCCATTGAGCGGGGATATAATTGATTCTCTAAATTACAAAGAGTTGGTTGCTCCGGAAGGCAGAGAACTATTTAAAAGGATCCATTCCTGCAAATGGGGCATCCCTGAGAAGATTTCCAGGAATTTCACTTTACATAAAATAAAAGGGGATCTTATATCTGATGAGATCCCCGGATTTTTTGACCTGATCTATTTTGATGCCTTCGGCCCGGATAAACAGCCGGAGATCTGGACAGATGAGGTATTTAAAAAGATCTCGTATTCCACGGACCACAACGGCATTCTGGTTACTTACAGCGTCAAAGGGAAGATACAAAGGATCCTTAAAAAGAATGGATTTGTTGTCAGTCTTCTTCCGGGGCCGCCCGGAAAACGTCAGATTTTAAGGGCTGTAAAAATCTGAAAAATAAATTTTCTATACACTTTTTTACTTAAGCCAAAGTATTATCTTTGCGGAAATTTTAAAATTAAAAACTATATCAAATGAAAATCAAGGGATTAATTGTTCTGACGGGTGTTGTCGCTATAATGCTTGGCTCCTGCTCAAAGAACTCTGTTTCAAATGCAAAACTCAAAACCAAAGAAGATTCTCTTTCTTATGCATTCGGGATCGTGAACTTTAATGCACTTCAGACTGACAGTCTTAAGCTGGATCCAAGGATAGTCGCCAAGGCGATGCTTGACGGAGAAAAAGGGAAACCGGAAATGTCAGATGAAATAGCCAGAGGCTTTATTATGTCATTTGTCACTGAACGTCAGGCAGTCCAGGCAGAACAGCAGGCTGAACAGGACAAGCTCCTTTATAAAGATTACATAGCAGAGAATGAAGCATTTCTTGCCAAAAACAAGGAAAAAACAGGTGTATCCGTTACTCCAAGCGGTCTTCAGTACGAAGTTATAAAGATGGGAACCGGTCCTAAACCAACACAGGATAATACAGTTAAGGTACACTATAGCGGAACACTGATTGACGGTACAGAATTCGACTCCTCAATAAAAAGAAATGAACCGGCTCAATTTCCGGTTTCCGGAGTAATTACCGGCTGGACCGAAGCATTACAGCTTATGCCGGTTGGTTCGAAGTTTAAATTGTACATTCCGGAAAACCTTGCTTACGGTGCAAGTCAGGCAAGTGATCTGATAAAACCATTTTCAACACTGGTTTTTGAAGTTGAACTTCTTGAGATAGTTCAGTAAGATGAGAACTGCCGAGATCCATACAGCCAAAGGGAAAATGGAAGTATCCTTTTTTGAAGAGGATGCCCCCGGCACTGTCGAGAATTTTGTCAGGCTTGCCAAAGAAGGTTATTACGACGGACTCGCTTTTCACAGGGTGATACCGGATTTTGTTATACAGGGAGGCTGTCCCTATTCAAAGGATATGAACGATCCCCGTGTCGGAACCGGTGGTCCCGGTTATAAAATAAAATGCGAACTCACCGGCGGGAATCAGTATCACGACAAGGGCGTGATGTCGATGGCGCATGCCGGGAGAAATACCGGCGGATCGCAGTTTTTCATATGCCACAGCCGGACCAATACCAAACATCTCGACAGGCAGCACACCTGCTTTGGCAAAGTAACTGAAGGACTTGGTGTCATTGACAAGATCCGTAAGGGTGACAGGATCGACAAAATAATAATAAACGAAGAATAATATGGCTTTCGAAATTACCGGTAAAGTAATTGATATTTTACCTGTCAATCAGGTAAGTGATAAATTCAGGAAACGCGAATTTGTTATTGAGAAGAAAGATACGGGAGGCCCGGCCGTTTTCGTTGATTATATCAAATTTCAGCTTGTCCAGGACAAATGTGATCTTATAAACGAATCATTTCTGAATGAGGAAGTCAGGATATGGTTTAATCTGAAAGGCAATAAATGGGAACGCGACGGTAAGATCAATTATTTTACAAATCTCGATGCCTGGAAAATAGAAAAATCCTCCGAATCGGCCGGAAATCAGAATATGAAGCCTCCGAGTGCTTTAGAGGACATTCCGCCTGAAAATGACGAGATGAGTGATCTCCCATTCTGAAGAAGATAAAAGAAATTTACCCCCCAACCCCCCAAGGGGGGCTTTCTAAACATCAGTAGATCAATAAGTCCCCCTTGGGGTCCGAAGTATTTAGGGGTAAAAACATAAAAGAGGCTTTTAATGCAGCCTTTTTTGATTTTTTCCATTATCTTAGTTTGCTGACAGAACAAAATTGTTCTTTACTGCAATTAGCTGAATTAATGATAAATAGAATTAATCCCTTCAACAACATGAGATATTTCTTTACACTGATCCTGTTATCTGTATTTTTAACCGGCAGATCACAGGAAACACAGGAAGCAGAAGTAATAACTGAAACACGGCAGGTTCAGCTTCCGTATAACAGGCTTATTCAACCGGCCGGCACTCAGATCTTTTTTGGTGATGCCTCGGTGGAGAGCCATGCCATGGATGCCGCTCTGTCGCCCGACCAGAAATGGCTTGCAGTGGAAGAGAGAACAAGTATAGTATTTATAAGCACACAGAATAACTCGGTCAGATTTGTACTGAGGAATAATTTCCACCCTGATCTCAGGGGCGGAGCAAATACCTATTCCGGAATTATCTGGCACGACAACAGTGGTTTACCTGAAGTTTACTGGAGTTTGATCGGCAGGGATGACAGATCGTTTGTTGCATCCGCAAAATGGGACGGGACGAAAGCAGAGTTTGCGAGGGTAATAGAATACAAAAAGACTCCCCCGGCTGAACTTGCCCTGCCCAATGAAATACTGATCAGGAAGGAATCTAACCGTGATTACCTGTATGTTGTACTTAACGGGAACAATAAGGTAATCAAGCAGGATCTGATAACGGGAGATACCATCTGGGTTACTGATCCCGGAGTAGCACCCTATGGGATTACCATGGCAGCCGGGAAATTGTATGTAACAAACTGGGCCGGACGGCACCCGCTTGAAAATGATACAGAAGTTGCAGGAATTCCCTGGGGCAGGGCAAAAGTTAATAACAGCGCAGGCGGAGGCACCCGCGAAGGAAGTGTGACCGTTATAGATCCGAAAACAGGAGCCATTATAAAAGAAATTCTGGTCGGTTTGCATCCCAATGAGATAGTCAGCGACAGAACAGGGAGATATGTTTATGTAACAAATTCAAACAGCGATAATGTATCGGTCATTAATACTCTGATTGATGAGATTACTGAAACGATCAGCGTCAGGTTACAGCCTGAGATAAATCCATACTTCGGGGACTCACCAAACGGATTATGTCTCTCCGCCGACAACAGATACCTCTATGTCGCCAACGGTATGGATAATGCCCTGGCTGTAATAAGACTATCACAAAGGGCTGCCAGGAGAGGGACAGGTGATAAAAGTCTGGTAACCGGTTTTATTCCTACCGGAGCTTACCCATCGGCTATATGTCTGTCGCCTATGAACATTCTTTATGTATCAAATCTCGAAGCTTCGGGGGCAAGAATGGAGCTTAACTATTCCACTACCAAGAACCTGATATATAATTCTCATAATATGGAGGCCTCCATATCGGTCATTCCGGTTCCTGATGCCAGGAACCTCAAAGCATATACCGATACGGTCATTGCCGTTAATGATCTTTCGAGAGCCACACTGGCAAGAGAAGCTCCAAGGGCGGGTGTTAAGCCGAAACCTGTTCCGGACAGGATTGGAGAACCATCAGTCTTTAAACATGTCGTTTATATAATAAAAGAGAACAGGACATACGACCAGGTCCTCGGCGATATGAAACAGGGAAATGGTGATCCTGCCCTATGCACATACGGAGTTAATATTACACCCAACACACATAAGCTTTGCGAGGAGTTTATGCTTCTTGACAATTTTCATGTTTCGGGCAAATGTTCAGCAGAAGGACATCAATGGACCGATGCCTCTATTGTCACTGACTATATCGAAAAGAATATGAGGGCCTGGTTCAGAAGTTATGCACATGTTCAAACCGATGCACTGGTCTATGCCCCTACCGGATTCATCTGGGATAATGCGATGAGCCATGCAAAATCGGTCCGTATATATGGTGAAGCTTCTGTGCCTGTAATTGAAAATAACCTTAAATGGGCAGATATCTACAAAAAATATAAAAACGGGGAGAAAGTTGAATTTTACAACCACACCACAATTGAGCCGGTGAAAAAGATCCTTTCCCAGACATATCCGTCATATGGCAGTCACGAGTTCTCTGATGTAATGAGAGCCGACATTCTGATAAAGGAACTGAAGGAATACGAGGCCATGCCTGGCGACCAGCTTCCCGAACTCATGATCGTCGCGTTACCGAATGATCACACCGCAGGTATCAGACCTGGCTGCCCGACACCAAGAGCGATGGTTGCAGACAATGATGCCGCACTTGGAAAGATTGTTGAGGCATTCACCAGAAGCCGCTTCTGGGAAAACACAGTGATATTTGTTGTTGAGGATGATTCGCAGAGCGGGTACGATCATGTCTCAGCCTATCGCACAGTTGCCCTGGTCATCAGTCCTTATTCGAGATTAAAAAAGACTGTAAGTACTTACTATACACAGCCATCAATGGTCAGGACCATTGAACAGATCCTGGGTTTGGCTCCGATGAACATCCAGGATGCCATAGCCAACCCCATGACTGAATGCTTTACGCCGGTTCCTGACAGGTCTCCCTATACGGCACTGCCACCAAATATTCCCCTCGATGAAATGAATCCTCAGCTCAATGCCCTGAAAGGCAAGGCTTTACATTTTGCCAAAATGAGCCTCCTTCCGGAATTCGACGGAATTGATTCGGGTAATGATGATCTTCTTAACAGGATTTTATGGTTTGCCGAGAAAGGCAATGCACCGTATCCTGCGAAATATGCAGGACCAGTCAGCAAGGAAGAGAGTGACAAAGAACCTGACGATTAAACTGGTTTTACAAACAGCCCTGCAATGTTGAATCCTTTACTGGAACGGTGGAACACTCCCTATGAGACCCCTCCGTTCGATCTGATTGAGGTAAGTCATTTTAAGCCTGCGACCGAAGAAGCCATCAGAATAGCTGCCGCGGAAATAAATCATATCACCGGAAACCCGGAATCACCAACATTCGAAAATACGGTAGCAGCACTTGACAGGTGCGGTGAGAAGCTGGGCCGGATATCATCGGTGCTTTTTAATCTTAACAGCGCCGAGACATCAAAGGAGCTTCAGGCTGCAGCCCAGGATATCTCACCCCTGCTGACACGTTTTTCAAATGACATCACTCTTAATGAAAAGCTGTTTTCAAGGATCAAATCAGTTGTTGATTCAGAATCTGCTCCGGATCTCAGCCGGGAGCAATATATGCTCCTCGATAAATGGTACAGGAGGTTTATCCTGGGAGGGGCAGGACTAAGCGAAGAGGACAGATCGAGGTTTCGTGTTATTTCAGAAGAGCTTTCAAAACTGACACTAAGGTTCGAGGAGAATGTTCTTGAAGAAACTAACTCATTCGTATTGCATCTCACTGAATTTCAGGATCTGGCCGGATTACCTGAAGATATAATAGAGACGGCAGAAACGGAAGCAAAAAAGCGTGAAAAAGAGGGTTGGATCTTTACACTGAACTACCCAAGCTATATTCCATTCATGCAATACTCTGAAAAAAGGGAACTCCGCGAGAAAATGCTCAAAGCATACAGTTCCAGGGCTTTCCATAATGATAACAGGGACAACAGATCGCTGGTCTCAGGGATAGTGAACCTCCGTCTGGAAACAGCAAAAATGCTTGGATTCAGCAATTATGCCGAAATGGTTCTGGGTGACCGGATGGCAGAAAATCCTTCGAGGGTTAATTCATTTCTCGAAGAATTATTCAATGCTTCGCATACCGCAGCATTACGCGATTATAAAAATCTTGAGGATTTTGCAGCCCAACTCGGACACACGGATAAAATTGAACGATGGGACTGGGCATACTATTCCGAAAAGCTTAAGAGAGCCAGATATAATATTGATGATGAAATCCTTAAACCATATTTCCCGCTGGAGAAAGTGAGGGAAGCAATTTTCGGACTCGCATCACGGCTGTATGGACTTAAGTTTCAAAAGAATGACCAGATCCCTGTTTATCATAAAGAGGTGAATGCATATGAGGTTTTTGATAATGACAATTGCCTGGTTGCCATACTTTACCTCGATTTTCACCCCAGGACCGGCAAAAATGGCGGAGCCTGGATGACGAGCTTCAGGGAACAGAGAAAGGAGGATGACATCAGGATAATACCTTTAGTATCAATTGTTACAAATTTTACGAGGCCGACCGCATCAAAACCTTCTCTGCTGACATTCAATGAGCTTACAACTTTCCTTCATGAATTCGGTCATGCACTCCACGGAATGCTGTCGCAATGTAACTATGAGAGTCTTTCAGGGACAAATGTAGCCCGCGATTTCGTGGAGCTTCCTTCGCAGTTTATGCAGAACTGGGCATATGAAAAGGATTGGCTCGACACCTGGGCCATTCACTATATAACAGGCGAAAAGATACCTGCTGAAATAATAAAAAGGATAAAGGAAGCTTCCACCTTTAATGAAGGCTATGCCTGCAACCGTCAGCTTGGTTTCGGTTTTCTCGATATGGCATGGCATACCATCAGCAATGCGTTCGACAGCGACATTTATGAATTTGAAAGATCAGCAATGTCACGGACAGAGCTTTTTCCTGAATCCGAAGGCTTAAATATGAGTTGTTCTTTTACACACCTTTTCGGTGGAGGCTATGCTGCCGGCTATTATGGATATAAATGGGCAGAAGTGCTTGATGCGGATGCGTTTCAGTTCTTCAGGGAATCAGGAATATTCAACCCGGATGCGGCCGCTTCGTTCAGAAAGAACATCCTTGAAAAAGGGGAATCCGACAAGCCGATGAACCTGTATGTAAAGTTCAGGGGAAAAGAACCTGCGCTGGATGCTTTTCTGGAACGAAGCGGACTGAAATCGCCCCCAACCCCCTACCTTGGCTTCGCCGTAGCGGCTACGCGAAGGCCGAAGCCCTTCAGGGGGGATGGGGGGCAAAACGCATAAAAATCCAAAACTACTATTATCTTTAGCTCTTCATTTCTGGAAATGAAGTTTTTCTTATGTTACTATTAATCAAATCTTTAATACTTCAAGATGATTTTATTTTTTGAAAGCATATCCGGGAAGATCTTTGCAGTCGATACAACATCCAGATTATTAAAAAAAGACATTGAAAAACTGATCTGGCTTTTCGGCGAAGCTCCTCTCCTTCAAAAAAGCATTATTGGAGGCACATATATCGGTCCAAGGAGGGAAATAATAACTCCATGGGGCACAAATGCAGTTGAAATAACCCAGAACATGGGGATTGCCGGGATCAGAAGAATTGAAAAGTTCTTCCCTGCAAAATCCTCAACACGTGAGTATGATCCTATGCTGCAGGCATTATACAAAGATCTTTCCCAGGAAATTTTCACCGTTGACCGGGCACCTGAAAAGGTCATTTTCATTGAAGATATAAAGAAATACAATGATGAGGAAGGACTCGCTTTAAACACTGCAGAAATAGCATACCTGGAGAATCTTTCCAGGTCAATCGGACGGCCGCTGACCGACAGTGAGGTGTTTGGTTTTTCGCAGGTAAATTCGGAGCATTGCCGCCATAAAATTTTCAACGGGATATTTATTATAGACGGAGAAGAGAAAGATTCAACACTCTTCCAGCTTATCAAAAATACCACTCATTACAACCGTAACAAGGTCGTTTCGGCTTACAAGGATAACTGCGCTTTCCTGCAGGGACCGGTTGCAGAACAATTTGCTCCTGCCACCCAGGACAAACCTGATTATTTCACCATTAAGAATTTTGAATCTGTGCTGTCGCTTAAGGCTGAAACTCATAATTTCCCCACCACGGTAGAACCTTTTAACGGTGCTTCGACAGGCACAGGTGGTGAAATAAGGGACAGGATTGCAGGAGGGAAAGGAGCTTTCCCTGTTGCAGGGACCGCGGTTTACATGACCTCCTATCCCAGACCCGACGGGGCACGACCGTGGGAAATGGCAACTGAAGAGCGGCCATGGCTTTACAGGACTCCCCTGGATATACTCATTAAAGCGTCAAACGGGGCAAGTGATTTCGGCAATAAATTCGGCCAGCCTTTAATCTGCGGCTCGGTTCTTACATTTGAGCATTCTGAGAACGGCATAAAGTACGGATATGACAAGGTGATCATGTTTGCCGGAGGCATCGGAATAGGCAAAAAGAAGGACTCTGTTAAGGATGTTCCTGAAAAAGGGGATGTTATTGTCCTCCTTGGTGGTGACAATTACCGGATCGGTATGGGAGGAGGAGCCGTATCGTCGGTCGATACTGGCAGTTACAGCAGTTCAGTTGAGCTTGATGCTGTCCAGAGAGCAAATCCGGAAATGCAGAAAAGAGTATACAATGCTATCCGCGCACTGGGCGAATCTGATGCAAATCCGGTTATCTCCATACATGACCATGGAGCCGGCGGACATCTCAATTGCCTTTCGGAACTTGTCGAATCTGCAGGAGGCAAAATAGACCTGAGCAAATTACCTGTCGGTGATCCGACACTGTCGGCAAAAGAGCTGATCGGCAATGAATCACAGGAACGCATGGGTCTTGTAATGAAGCCTGCAGATGTCAATACTCTTAAAGAGATTGCTGAAAGGGAAAGAGCACCAATATATTTGATCGGAGAGATAACCGGTGATCACAGGTTGACCTTTGAGAACAGTATCACAGGCGAAAAACCTGTTGATATAACCCTCGAAGCCCTTTTCGGGGATCCTCCGAGGACAACAATGACTGACAACTCTTTAGCATCTGTTAACAATATGCTTGAGTACTCTTTGAACAACCTGCCAGAATATGTTGAAAAAACAGTTCAGCTCGAGGAGGTAGCATGCAAAGACTGGCTTACAAACAAGGTCGACAGATCAGTGACCGGCAGGCTGGCAAAACAGCAATGTGCAGGCATTCTGCAGCTGCCTTTGAATAATCTCGGAGCTATTACACTTGATTACAGGGGGAAATACGGCATGGCAACATCAATCGGCCATGCTCCCGCAGCAGGGCTTATTGATCCGGCTTCAGGTTCAGTACTTTCAATTGCCGAGGCTCTCACAAATATCATCTGGGCTCCCCTGACTGACCGGCTGAAAAGCATATCGCTTTCTGCCAACTGGATGTGGCCCTGCAGGAATCCCGGAGAAGATGCACGGCTCTATTCAGCAGTTCAGGCAGCCAGTAAATTTGCATTGGACCTTGGTATCAATATACCTACAGGGAAAGATAGTCTTTCGATGACGCAGAAATACAGTGATCGGGTTGTCATTTCGCCGGGAACCGTTATCATTTCTGCTGCCGGCGAAATAAGCAATATCAGGAAGATCGTTGAACCCGTTCTGGTCAATGATCCGTACACCAGCCTTCTGTATATTGATATGAGCAGGGATAAATTCAAAACGGGAGGAAGCTGTTTTGCCCAGATCCTTAACAGGCTTGGCGATGAAGTCCCGACAGTCAGGGATCCTTCATATTTTGCCGAGGTATTCAATACTATTCAGGATCTTATAAATAAGGAGAAGATCCTTTCAGGCCACGACATCTCTGCAGGAGGCATGATCACAACCCTTCTGGAGATGTGTTTTTCCGATCCATCAGGCGGAATGACGGTTAACCTGACGGCACTTGATGAAAAGGATACTGTTAAAATACTGCTCAGTCAGAATCCCGGTATAATCATTCAGGTAAAAGATGAAAATGAGATCTCGGAAATCCTTGCTGAACATGGCATATTATATTTTTCGATAGGGCATCCTGTCTCCGGAAGAACCATAAAGGTTATAAATCATGACGATCATGTCACCTTTGATATTGATCATCTCAGGGATCTGTGGTTCCGGACCTCATATCTTCTCGACTGCAGGCAGAGCGGCCCGGACCTGGCTCACGAAAGATTTGTGAATTACAAAAAACATGAATTGAAATTCAATTTAGGTGATTTTGCCGGGACATTTAAATCGCTAGGGATTTCACCCGACCGGCGGAAGAGATCAGGAATAAGATCAGCGATTATCAGGGAAAAAGGTGTCAATGGCGACAGAGAAATGGCTTACGCACTGTGGCTGGCTGGCTTCGATGTCAAAGACGTACACATGACCGACCTGATAAGCGGGAGGGAAACCCTTGAAGATATTAACATGATCGTGTTTGTCGGAGGATTTTCAAATTCTGACGTCCTGGGATCAGCCAAAGGATGGGCCGGGGCTTTCAGGTACAATGAAAAAGCCGGAAAGACCCTGGAAAACTTTTACGGCAGACCTGATACACTTTCCCTTGGGGTCTGCAATGGCTGTCAGCTGATGGCCGAACTGGGATTGATCTACCCGGAGCATAAAAAAATGGTGAAATTATTACATAACAAATCGAATAAATTTGAATCAGGATTTCTGAGTGTAAAAATACCTGAAAACGGATCAGTAATGTTTGGCAACATGTCGGGACTGGAGCTTGGGATATGGGTGGCCCATGGAGAAGGACAATTCAGCCTGCCATATCCTGAAAACAAGTACCGGGTCGTTCTTAAATACAGTAAAAGCACATATCCGGCAAACCCAAACGGATCGGCATATGATATAGCAGGTTTATGTTCTGATGATGGCCGGCACCTGGTAATGATGCCGCATCTCGAAAGAGCATACTTCCCCTGGCAATGCGGATATTATCCTTCTGACAGAAAGAAAGACGAAGTAACACCCTGGATCAAAGCCTTCGTTAATGCAAGGCAATGGATCGGGGAAAAAGTCAACGGGTCATAGGGGCGAGGATGACAGACATCAGCTTTGTATCGTCGGGACCTGATGTATTGCTGTTCAAAGCCTCCTTCGAGAGGACCTTTTCACTTATAACCTGAATACTGTAAACCCCCGGTTCTGATATGTAAATTGAACCCATATAAGAATCGGCCCTGAAGTATGGAAGTGAGACATCTTTAGAATTCAATACAACCTTGTCGCATTCCGGATCCACTTCAAGCAGTTTATCCAGAAGGCTTAATTTGACTGAATTAACGTAACGCAGATCAGTTGTATCCTTTGTGGCACTTGAAAGCCAGACTTTGAAAGTTCCGGGTTTCGATACCACAACATTCCATTCCGCGGTGTTGCTGGAAGGATTAACCTGATCGCTGTAACAGGTTGCATTTTCCATATCAAGCGCAAGGGTACCGTCTGCTTCCTGCAGGATCGCATTCTCTGAAACAGTACCTGAATCAGATTTCTGACCGCAAGACCAGACCAATAGTACTACCAGACTAATAATAGTGAAAATTTTTCTGCTCATTTTTGTGATATTTTGATTAACAACTTTACTATAACGGGAAAAAGCAAATTTCATTATGCAATTTGACTGCGAAAAAACAAAAAAAATACCAAAGTAGAACAAACAGTGAAAGAAGTTATCAACAATTATGAATTACTTTATTAATAACAAATAATTGGAGCTTTCTGTTCAAATTTTCAGGTAATTCCAGCAGATTCCCTCACAGGTCTCTTATGCCGCTCAGAATTTTTTTTTATTTCAGGAAGCACAATAGCTTCCGCTGCTATTTCAGAAATATCAGCTACAACGGTCTTTGTTAAAGGGGCCAGTGTCTTCTTGCAAAGAGGGCATGCAGTTGCCAGGTAATCAGGATTATTCCTGGTGAGTTCAGCAGTGACATCAGCAGCTATCCGGCGTTTTTTTGCCTGACTGAGCATAATATTGCCGAGACTGCCCCCGCAGCATAGCGAATTCTCATCTTCAAAACCGGTAGTTTCGAGATTTGCAACATGGCGGAGTACGTCTTTAGGCTCATCATAAACTCCGGAACCCCTGCCCAGTTCACATGGTGTATGATATGTTACCCGTTTTGGAAGAAATTTCATTTTTACCAGGTCTTCGTCAATACAGTTCTTTATGAACTGGGAATGATGAAGCACTTCAACATCGAGATAATAACTCTCTTTAAAAACCTTATAACAGATCGGACATGATGTAACAAGCGTGTGAGCACCTGTTTTCCAGATTATCCGGGAATTATAATTGATCAGTTCCCTCGCCTCCTTATCCTGCCCTGCAAGCATCAAGGGTCTGCCACAGCATACCCCGCCATTTTCATCAATAAATGACCACTTCAGACCTGAAGCATTCAGGATCCTGGTCATTGCAATTTTTATAGAAGGCGTGAGATGGGTCATGCATCCGGCGAAGTAAAGCACATCAGCCTTTCCGGGATTGCTCTCCGGAAGAAAATCATACGAGCTTTTAGAATCCGGTTTTGGTACCGGCACGTTCTGTTTGTTCCGGAAATATCCCTTCCATGAATTTACATAGTTGTTTTCAGAATTCCCTGCCCTTCTTGCGATCATCCTTATTGGCGATAGTTCAATGCCCACAGGACATATCTGGTCACACCTTCCGCAAAGCAGACAGTTATGGGCAATTTCTGAAATTTCATCACTATTCCTGATAGCCTTCATCAGGTAAGCCGACTGAATAGTATTGATTCCGGCTGAAGAGCTCAGCTGGCACCGGTCGATACACATACCGCACGATGAACACGAGTGAACCGCAACTTCTGAAAAAGTCCCGGCTTTATCACCGGTCCTGATTCCGGAATTCCTCATAAAGATCAGGAACAGTTCGGTGGGTATATGAAGATATCTTGTCAGAGGCAGCAAAACAAAAAATGTTCCCAGCGACAATGAGTACAGCCACCAGAAAGGATATGCTGCTTCACGGGCCGGCAGGAAAGAGGCCAGCAGCGATCCGAGCGATCCTGTAAGAAAACTTCCTGTCCCGTATGCTCCGCTTGTAAGGCTTTCGGCAATGAGACGGCTGGGGAAAATAAGCCAGAGGGATGTGAGCGCGACCTTATCAAGTGTCTTTAGGCGCGTTGTCTTTTTCATTCCCACTGCTTTTGAAGAAAACCGCTTTATGACCGCCAGAAGCAGGCCGGAAAGAATAAATGCCAGGATCAGATCCATCATGAAGGAGTATCCCTGTTCAAAAAATGTCTTGCCGTGATCGGGATTGAAGAATTTAAAGAAAATAGCCTTGTATGGTGGATTCAGATGACTTTCTCCGAAAACATCTGCTTCAATAGTACCGAACAATATGAGTAAAAACCAGCCGAATGCAAGGCTCATATGCATATATCCCAGCCGGGGATTTGTTTTCAGTATTTTCCTGTGTATCAGGCTTTCGAGGAATATCTCCTTGAGACTCTGGCCAAAGGCCTTACCGAAAAATCCGCGCTGAAGCCTCAGTTTATCCGGCCTTGAAAGCTCCCTGAACCAGATAACACTCCTGGTTACTGCATAAATAAGAATGAAGTAAAGTCCGAGATTGAATGGTATTACAAATGGATTAAACTGCATGACCGTCGAATTTTTGAAAAGCCTGTTTAGCCAGGAAGACCATATTCCTGGTATTTACACCCCTGGGACAAACAAGAGAGCATTTTCCGCAGAGCATACATTTCCTTATATTCATTCCCGGGTTTTGCATTTTCTCCCCGATGTAAAAGAATATTAATTTCCCTGCAGACTGAAGCTGTGTAAAATTACCTGAAGTACATGTGGCGGAACATCCACCGCATTCAATACATGATTTGAAGCTTGGTTCCCTTTCCATGATATAATCAGCAATCCTCCTGTCGTTGGAATCATAGTCTATCTGTACTTCCTTTTGATATTGTAAATCCGAATTTTTCCATTTTATACCCTTCGGTTTTTTCAGATAGTCTATAACCTCTGAAACTGCTGCTCTTGCATGTGATATTGTTTCAGTGATATTCATCGGAGCAGTACATGTTCCTGCATAAAATACATCCTTTAATATTGCTGCTATTGCTTGCCATAATGATGATCTGCAGGCGCAAAAAACCTGTTTTCACCTGTCTGAAGCTTAGATGTCCCTGCCATCCTGCCTCCACCTTCCGACATTTCCATACCTGCCATCAGAACAAGCATATCCAGTTCCATTTTCAAAGGTCTTCCGGCCAGTGTATCTTCAACCTTGATAACCAGCTTATTATTAATTGATTCGCTGGCTTCAGATACTTTCCCCCTGATAAAATTTACACCCCATATCTTCCTGTGCTTCCCGGTAGAGTTCTTCATAATAAGCACCACCCATCCTCATATCCATATAGAAACAGAATACCTTTGATTCCGGAAGATGTTCCCTTATCTCAATTGCCTGCTTTACTGCAGTAACACAACATAATTTGGAACAGTAAAGATTACCGACTTTTTCATCACGCGATCCGACACAATGGACAATTCCAATTGTCTTTGGGGATTTTGCCATCTGTCAAAGTAATTTTTCCTTTCCTGAACATTGCTTCAAGATCGGCTGATGTAATAACATTATCATAAATGCCATAACCATACTCCTCTTTTCTTGAACTTTTAAAAAGGTCAAATCCTGTTGCAACCACAACAGCATCAGCTGTCAGTTCTCTCCATTCCTGTGTTAACAGTGAAATATTGTTCTTGTTGTTCTGAAGTTTTTCAATACTGTGTATTGGTCAGTAATCTTGATTGCTTCTTGAAGTGACCTTATTGTCAAGATAATCTTTTACTTCAGCAGCTGTCTCCTTCTGTCAGGAAAAAGTTTATACCAGTCATTCAGATGTCCTCCGGTTACATTTTCCTTTTCTATCAGACTAACATCAAATCCTGCTTTTGCAAGCTGTCCGGCTGCTTCCATTCCTGCAACACCACCTCCTATCACAACAACATGCTTACCCATTAATTATCAAACATTTATAAGGCTTGTGAGTTTTTCGCATTCCTGCATTGAGTACTTGTATTGTATTTTTCTTCAGGATCATATTCAATTCCCATTTTATCAAGAACAGGTTCACAATCAGTCTGATGCATCTGAAGACCCAGATCCCATGGATCATAGCCCAGAACCAGTCCGGCAACTTCTTCATATGTAAATACCGGTATTCCTTCACCATTCTGACCGTATCTTTTCCCTTCCATTTCATTGATTACATACTGCCATCTGTCGAGGAACATCGGACAACCCGGACAGTTGGTAATTATCATATCAGGTTTGAATGGTTTCATGGATTCAAATTTCTCCTTGGAGCATGCATACTGAAAAACCCCTGTTTGCCTGAACCAGATATTGTCTGAATCCGAATCCGCAGCAATGTCTTCGTTCAGGATAATCAATTACCTCTCCTCCCCATTCTTCAACCATACCGGCAAGAACATAAGGATATTCAGCACCTCCAACTCCTTTTGAAGGGAACATCTTTGAATAATGACAGCCGATATGATCAACAACTTTCAGCGGTTCTCCTGTATTTTTATTTATCAGTTTATATTTTGCTTTTGCAGCAATCTCTTTTCTGAATTTATATATGACATCACTGGCGTGAGCCAGGTTTTCAGGAATCATCAAATTCTCTGCCCGTGGCTTTATATAAGCTGTTCCCTTACTTTTTCCTCAATTTCAGGAAAATGGTGCCAGGTTTCAAGTATCTCTGTATAAAGTCCGAATGAAGTGATACAGGAAGGAACATAATTCCTGTAACCAGCTTCCGTCATTAGTGCAAATTGCCTGGCAACTACTGTCATTGCAGTTTCAACAGGAACAACATCACCATGATAACCTATTCCTGAACAGGTTGTGTGACAGGGATGTTCATAAGACATCTTTGTTCAGTTCCTCTCTCATGATTTTCAGAAATGCAACTTCTGAACCAGGAAAAAAATTCTGCCGGATACAGCTTCTTACATAAAAGTATTTATCATCAGCAATCTCTTTCTGGTATTCACTCCAGATGGCTTTTTTTCCTTCTAGTTTCATCTATCAATTTATATCTGGTATGAGATCCGTTATTTGTTTTATAGATATGTCTGAAATATTCATTATCAATACCATCATCAAGCTCAAGGTCCATTTCCACTGCTTTTTTCTTTGAATAATCTTCTATCTTGTTCATATCTATCGAGTACCTCCTGTCACTTCAAATATCTTCTTTAATTCATCAAGTGTCTCTTCAGGAATTTTTCTCAAAATGCCTGGTCCGTCTCCTTTATAATTGCCACCTAACCGGTTAACCAGCTCTGACCTTGTTTTCATATACCCATTCCCAGTTCGGTCCCTGTTCAGGATGCAGTTCAGGCTGTACTCATATCCAGATGTAACACAATAACCGGTATTGAGGATCGATTCTCCTACAGTTCTTTTTATTGCCAGTTGCTGTCTTCCTTTTTCTGATTCAACAAAAAAACCAAGATCCTGAGATAATCCACGCAGTGCCATGATTACCAGTCCAGGAGCATTACCTCTGCGGACAGCGTGTCTTGCACGACATGCATTCACCGCAGTACCAGATTGTTTCAGATTTAAGAAGCTTTTCTATTTCCTCATTATCGCCTGATTGAACAATATCAACAATCTTTCTGGGATCATAATTATAAAATTCAGCAGCAGGACAAATGGCTGTACAGACACCGCAATTCATGCAGGCATTCAGTCCCTCTTCAAATCTTATATCCTGCATGAGCAGATCATAATAGTTTTCCATCCGGAGTGTTATTTTGAAAAATCAGGTTCTGTTAATTTATTTAAAACAAAAGTATCCCTTTCAGCTGCAGTCAGGGAAGAGGTTATAAGCCTATTTTTAACAGGGTATTTATACGTATATAATAGCAACCGAAAGGCAACAGGCAGAATGGCAGAAAGTATCTTGAGGCAGATAAGAGGCAATCGGAGGTCTATCGCTAAAGATGCGGTGAGGCATGAGCAGGAGGCATGAAGATCATAATTATCTCCGGGACGTTGCATGCAACGTCCCTACTTTTTGTACATTTGAGTTATGAAACTGATTGCTGAAAGCGGAGGTACCAAGACCAACTGGTGTGCGGTTTCGGATTCGGAAGAAACTGAAATAATTTCCACAATAGGATTGAATCCTAACTTTGTTTCGGAGGAGACTTTTAAGGAGGTTCTATCCTCGGAAGTATTGCCCGGACTGAAGAATCCATCAATTGAGGAGGTCTGGTTCTACGGAGCCGGATGTGCCGGGAAAATCATGGAGAAGAAAGTAAGGGACGCTGTCAGTTCTGTTCTCCCTTCATCAGCAGTCTATGTGTTCTCGGATCTTACAGGCGCTGCCAGAGGCATGCTTGGAACCGGGAAGGGATATATCTGCATGATCGGTACAGGATCGAACTCAGGATATTATGACGGTAAAAACATTACTGTCAACATACCTCCTCTCGGCTTTATACTCGGCGATGAGGGAAGCGGAGCTTATCTCGGGAAAAGATTGCTTGCCGATTTCCTGAGAGGTATCATGCCTCCGGCACTTGCTGAAGAATTCAGAAAGGAATACGGCGCTGAAAAGGATGAAATAGTAAGCAATGTTTACAGAGGTATCTTTCCCAGCCGCTTTATCGGAGGATTTGTCAGGTTCCTGAAAGACCATATTCAGGATCCCTATTGCAGAAACCTGGTCAAAACAGCATTTGAGGAATTTGTCAGGAGGAATCTGAGTCTGTACAAGACCACAGGTAAAACTGAAATTGCAGTAACAGGTTCCGTCGCCTGGCACTTCAGCGATATTCTCAGGGAGGTATTTGAGAGTAATAACTTTGTAATTACATCAATGACCACAGGACCTATTGAAGGGCTATCCGGTATCATAAAGGGAAATGTTGCTAGGTGCTGGGTGCTAAGGGAGCTGAAGGTGCTGGGTGCCTGGGTTGCTGAGGATCCTGGGGCTAAATGCATCGGTAGCTAGGTTCGCCCAGATTCTTAGTATTGAGGCAGTGGAAGGTGTTGGGCTAAAGCCAACGGTAATTAAAACTTATAGAATTATACTATTTTTAAAAGTCCTGCTTTCTGAAAAACACATCTGCAAAATCTGCTTACAAACCAGGACATACAAAATTTCAAAGAACTAAATTGTATACTAATGAAAATCAATTATATTTAACTGGACACTAAAACATTGTCGTTATAACATATTATTCTGTTAAATAACCAATTAACCAGCAACAAGCACCCAGTACCCAGCAACACTAAATTGAAATAAACAATTTATCCAACAACCAAAAGATGATAAGCATTACGGAATCCGAATCGTTATATCACGACCTTGAGAAGATGTCTGTCAGGGAACTGCTTGAATCAATAAACACTGAGGATCAGAAGGTGCCGGAAATTGTTAAGAAATCTATTCCGCAAATCGAAAAGCTTGTAGAAGTCATTGTGGCAAGAATGAAAAAAGGCGGACGGCTTTTCT
Source organism: uncultured Bacteroidales bacterium (assembly GCA_963828775.1). Taxonomy (GTDB): domain Bacteria; phylum Bacteroidota; class Bacteroidia; order Bacteroidales; family VadinHA17; genus LD21. The sequence continues at coordinate 27,292 of CAWHGX010000060.1, forward strand.
ATATTGGAGCTGGTACCAGCGGCAGGCTTGGGATTGTTGATGCTTCAGAGATCCCCCCTACTTTCGGACTCGATCATGGTTATGTGATTGGACTGATTGCCGGAGGCGACAGAGCCATACGTAAAGCCGTAGAAATGGCTGAGGATAATGAGGAGCTGGGCTGGAGCGACCTTCAGGCGTTTAACCCCACCCCGGGGGATGTGATAATTGGCATTGCTGCATCCGGAACAACTCCCTATGTGGCAGGAGCCCTGAAAAGGGCCAGGGAGAACCGTATCTTCACCGGAGCAATAACCTGTAATCCGGACACTCCGCTTGCACAAAATGCTGATATAGCGGTTGAAGTGATAACAGGGCCCGAGTTTGTTACCGGCAGTACGCGGATGAAAGCTGGTACCGCCCAGAAGCTGGTCCTCAATATGATCACCACATCGGCTATGATCAGGCTTGGCCGCGTTAAAGGGAATAAAATGGTAAATATGCAGCTTACCAACCAGAAGCTCATCAGGAGAGGGACAAAGATGATCTCAGATGAGCTGGGACTCGGTCCCGAAACATCTAAAAAGCTGCTGCTGCTCCACGGTTCTGTGAAGAGGGCGCTGGATGCCTTTCGGGAGAACATTGACAAATAAAGATTTCTGCGCTTGACTCAGGTAAACGGTAATCGGTATTCGGTAAGCTTCGGCTATCGGATTTCGCGTTCGGCTCGATATTCGGTAATCGGTAATCGGTGTTTAGATTTTAAGAACCCACCCCCGCCCCTCCAAGGAGGGGATCCAAGGCGCAGAATCCACTCCGAGCCTTCCGGATGGGATCTTTAGATGCCGATCTACGGATACTGCCGACTTCGGTCACTGCTGTCTTCGAGGTCATCGATCTATCGGATCGATCTGTCTTCGATCATCTGTCTTACTTCAGCTTCGTCTTCAGATCGATCAGCTTGTAAATATTCTCCAGATCTCCGGGTCCGGTTATTGTTGTGGAGATGGCTCTTATCGAACCGAATCGTTTCCCGTTCAGGAAATCATCCTTGATCTTAGCCGGAAGATCGCTGTTCACGATCACGGGTTCAGCTTTATTGCCAAAATAAAAGGTGATCCTGAATGTATCCTTCAGAACACCAACCCAGAATATGGTCTTTTTCTTCTGCTGCATCTTGAACAGCCACTGTTTTCCGTCATTATAATATCTCCATTCCGATGTGATATTCTTATAATTTTCATTTACATAGCTCATTATCTTCTCCCATACTACTTTTTTATCCCCGAAAATTGAGAAAAGGATATCATCCGACGGGAAAATATTTTTGTCGCCTAAAACCAATTTTTCCGATTCTGCCATTGGTTATACTATTTTACGTTAATTACATAAGCTGATTGTTGCTAGGTGCTAGGTACTAGGTTCCGGGTGGTGGTTTTACCCAGCAACTAGCACCCAGCACCCAGCAACATGATTTTAATATTAGGAATAAGGATTAAAATTAATAAATTTATAACAGATTAAACCTGGAAAGATGAATATTGATAAGCCGATTGAACTGCTTTGTGAGAGATATCCTGCACTGAATTGTTTAAGGAATCAGGTTGCTGAAGCTGCCGGATTGATAATCGATTGCTATTCCCGTGGCGGGAAATTGCTTATATGCGGCAACGGAGGCAGCAGTGCCGACGCTGACCATTTTGCAGCAGAGCTGATGAAGAGTTTTGAGTCACCGCGCCCTCTTGATGACAGCTTTAAGGAACGGCTCCGGGAAATCTCCGGAACCCGTGGGAAATATCTGGGAGAAAAGCTGGAGCATGCGCTGCCTGCAATTTCACTCTCATCCAATACTGCACTTACAACGGCAATATCAAATGATATTGATCCGTCGCTGATCTTTGCTCAGCAGATAACCGGTTATGGCAACGAAGAAGATGTTCTCATGGGAATAAGTACATCAGGTAACTCTCAAAACATTGTGGATGCGACGATTACGGCCAAAGCTTTAAATTTAAATGTTATAGGGATCACAGGAAAAACAGGCGGTAAAATGAAACAATATTGCGATGTACTCGTTAATGTACCTGAAACCGGTACTGCCCGGGTACAGGAACTGCATTTGCCCGTTTTGCATACAATATGTCTGATAGTTGAAAATCATTTTTACGGTCATTAAAAACACATCATAATGAAACAGGAATTTCTGCAGGAAGTATTGGAAAAGATCAGATCTGTCAGAATAGCAATTGTCGGTGATTTCTGTCTTGATGCCTACTGGTTTGTTGATGAATCCAAAAGTGAGATCTCCATCGAAACCGGTAACCCTACAGAACCGGTACGCCGTCAGAAGTACTCGCTGGGTGGTGCCGGGAATGTTGCAAACAACCTTGCCGCAATGAAGATCAGAGATATCAGGGCATTTGGTGTCATCGGGAAAGATCCTTTTGGTGCAGAAATGACTGCGATAATGAATAAAACAGGGATAAACACACGGAACCTGCTTGTTCAGGATGAAAACTGGTCAACACATGTTTATATTAAACCACATAAAGGAGAAAAGGAGCAAAACCGCATTGATTTCGGTAATTTCAACACTCTTTCTGATAATACTGCTGACATATTAATCAATAATCTCATAAAAGAATCTGAAGAGGTTGATCTTATAATCATTAACCAGCAGGTCTTATCAGGAATACACACAGAGTACTTCCGGCAAAAACTCGTTGATGTCATAAGCCAGTTCCCGCAAAAGATATTTATTGCCGACAGCAGGAATTATACCGATCATTATAAGGGGGCTTACCGTAAGATGAATGATACCGAAGCGGTCAGGTTATGTGATCTCTCAAAAAAACCGGATGAAATAGTGTCGTACCGGGAAGTAATTTACGCAGCGGAAAGGCTTTACGAAAGATACCGGAAACCGCTGTTCATCACACGTGGCAGCAGAGGTTCAGTTGTAACTGACGACAAAGGAATTTCTGAGATCGGAGGTCTGATGATACTTTCGAGGACGGATACGGTAGGAGCCGGTGACAGCTATCTTGCGGGAGCTTCAGCTGCACTGGCCGCCGGTTACTCCCTTGAGACCGCAGGTGAGATTGGCACTTTTACGGCGGGCGTTACGGTTCAGAAATTATTCGAGACAGGTACAGCCTCTCCTGACGAGATCCTTAAAACAGGAAGTGATGCTGATTATATCTATCATCCCGACATCGCTGAAGATATAAGACGGGCTGAATACCTGAACAAATCGGAGATTGAAATAATAAACAAATTGCCTGCTGATCTCAGCATCAGGTACGCAATTTTCGATAACGACGGCACCGTTTCAACCCTCCGGGAGGGATGGGAACATATCATGACACCGATGATGATCAAAGCCGTATTAGGAGATAAGCACCTTGAAGCCGATGAATCGGTCTATAATAAGGTCAGAGCGGCGGTTGCCGGAATGATAAACAATACGACAGGGATCCAGACTCTGAAACAGATGAAAATGCTGCTTGGATTAATTGCAGAGTTTGGCTTTGTCCCTGAAGATCAGATGCTCGATGAATACGGGTACAAGGAGATCTATAATAACGACCTGATGGAGATGGTGAGGAAGCGTGAGGAAAAGCTGAAAAACTGTGAACTTGTGGTTGACGATCTCACTATTAAAAACGCAGTTCCGTTTCTTAAAAGACTCTATGAAAAAGGGATCAAACTATATCTTACAAGCGGTACCGATGAAGCAGATGTGAAACACGAATCAGCTGTCCTGGGGTATGACTTTCTTTTTGAGGGGAGGATCTATGGGGCGACAGGCGATATAAACAAGGAAGCAAAAAAGATGGTCCTCGACAGGATACTTGATTCTATCGGCGTTTCGGAGGCCGGATCAATAGTTACATTCGGCGACGGCCCGGTGGAGATCAGGGAAACCCATAAACGCGGAGGGATAACTGTTGGTGTTGCAAGCAATGAGCTCAGGAGATATGGGCTCAACCAGACAAAAAGGACCAGGCTGATCAAAGCCGGAGCAGATATTATTGTACCTGATTTTTCACAAGCCGACCTGTTGTACGGATTATTAAATATCAGATAGATGTCTTTTCCGAAATTTAACAGAAACAAGCTGGCTGTAAAGAGTCTCAGCGACCGGAAAAATCAGATCTCCATTGCAGAAAAACAGATCCCGCTGACATACAGACCTGAAAACCTGCCCGGGCAGGACAGAAAGCTTATCCGGACTACAGCAGGGAAGATCATAAAAGCCAGAAAAGAAAAAAGGCCGGTTATACTTGCTTTTGGCGCACATACCATCAAAAACGGACTTGGATCAATCCTCATAGAACTTATCAGTAAAGGCTGGGTGACACATCTGGCAACCAATGGAGCCGGTATCATCCACGACTGGGAATTTGCTTTTCAGGGTCAGTCGGGAGAGGATGTCCGTGAAAATGTCAGAAGCGGGCAGTTCGGTATCTGGGAAGAAACAGGTCTGTTCATCAATCTGGCGCTGGTTGTGGGCGCCTTCGAAAAACTAGGCTACGGGGAATCAATAGGAAAAATGATCTCCCGCGAAGGATTGAATATTCCTGAACAGGCCTTTCTGATAAATGAAGCCATCAAAAACATGAAGGCTGATCCTGAATATGCTTCTTCGGCCATTGACCTGTACGAAACAATAAAAAAACGAAGGATCAAGCCGGGATTCATGAGCATCCCGCACCCTTTCAGGAAGTATTCTGTTCAGTGTGCGGCATATGACCTCGGGATCCCTTTCACCGGACATCCGATGATCGGGCATGATATTATTTATACACATCCATTGAACCACGGTGCGGCTATCGGACGAACCGCCCTCACTGATTTTCTCCGCTTTGCCGGAAGTGTCAGCGCTCTTGAAAACGGTGTGTATATGTCTGTCGGTTCGGCAGTGATGTCGCCAATGGTTTTTGAAAAATCACTTTCAATGGCCCAGAATATTGAGATCCAACATAATAAGCATATCGATAACCATTTTATGCTGGTAGTCGATCTGGCAAAAAATGAGTGGGACTGGAACAGGAACGGAGAACCGCCTGCTGATAATCCTGCATATTATCTGAGATATCTCAAGACATTTAACAGGATGGGAGGCGAAATGCATTATTTGTCAGCCGACAACAGGGATTTCCTGTCTGAGCTCTGTCACGATCTGTCAGAGGAGAAGTCTGGCATGACATCATTTCAGCCAGATGAGAATAAGGACTGTTATCAATGTGAGGATTCCCAGGTGCAGTCTCCAGTCTGTCAATCCCTTAAATGCAGCGATCCCTTTTGAGTAGTCGATAGTTGTCTTTTCCAGTCTGACAGGATCGGTTTTTTCAGTAAAGGCAGACACTGCAAACAATACAACCGTGATTATTAGTTCAGCCCAAAGTCCCCTGTAGCCGAAATTCAGGGTCAGCTTATGATGAAGGAAAGGGAATACTTCCTTGCCGGTTTCGGGGCCGAGCATCTGGTCAATCACAAAAACCGTGGCAAGTATAATTCCTATACCAACAGAAACAATCGCTCCTTTCAGAGTGACCTTTTTGCTGATAATTCCGAACAGAATTGCCGGAAATACCGGAACAACCAGATAAGCTGAAATGGTCTGAAGGTATTTATATAATCCTTCCTCATTTTTATAAACCATATAGGCAGCACCGATACCAAGAAGAGTCACTACCAGGATCACCAGGCGCCCCAGGGCAACCTGCTTCTTCTCGCGGATTCCCGGTCTGAATTCAACAATGAAATCGCGAACCACCAGTGTCGAAACCGAATTAAGCACTCCTATCAGCGAGGTTATCAGGGCAGCCAGGAGTGAAGCCATAAGCAATCCCCTCAATCCTGAGGGAAGGAGCTTGTTAAGAAGCAGTACAAATGTCTGTTTTGTTTCATCTCCCTGCAGTTCACCGGGGAACAAAGCAAATGCAATAACACCGGGCAATGCGAAAATAAATACCGGCAGAAGCTTCAGGAGGGTGGCAAACATTGCTCCCCACCGGGCATTGTTAAGATCTGGTGCTGCAAGAACTCTCTGAACATTTACCTGATCCATTCCCCAGTAGAAAATTCCGGCATAAAAAGCAGTTGCCAGTATTCCCCAGAAAGGATAGACCGGATCGTCGAACGGTTTGGCTATCGACATCATCTGCGGAGCTTTCTCCATCAACCCATGCCATCCGCCGACTTTGTCGAGCCCTATCAGAAGCATTATTGCTGATCCTCCTATCATAATAATTACCTGAATGGCATCAGTATACGCGACTGCAGTAAAACCTCCTATAATTGTGAAAACAGCGACTATCAGACCGATGTAAAAAATTGTCGACATAATATTCCAGCCCAGTATGCTGTGCAAAACAAGCGCCCCTGCAAAAAGTGTAAAGGCAAGCTTCGTCATAATGCTTATAATAAGCATCAATCCCGAAAAAAATGTTCTTGCCTTCCTGCTGTATCTTAGTTCAAGGAATTCAGGGATAGTGTAAAGCCTGTTCTTCATGTAATAAGGGAAAAGGATTGCGCAGCCTGCACCGAGAGTGATCACAGTTGTCAGTTCAACCAATCCGGCCGACAGCCCATAACGGTAACTATCACCTGAAAGGCCGACAAGATGTTCTGCCCCGATGTTTGTGGCAAACAGCGAAGCCCCTACTATCGGCCATTTTATCGACCTGCCTCCAAGGAAGAAATTTGAACTGTTCTGACCCGATTTTTTACGGTATGCCATATACATTCCATAGCCCAGGCTGCCGGTCATTATAATGATCAGCACAATCCAGTCGAGCGGGGCCAGTGAGAGATTCATATTACAAATCTGACAGGATCATATTAAGCCGCTGAATGCTCAGGATCATCGACCTTACGGTGTGGTAATTGATTTTCCAGGAGTGTCCCATATGGGTCCAGATGGGTTCACCCTCGCGGGTAAGAAGCGGGTACCACTCTCCCACTCCTTTATTAATCATTTTATCAAACACAAATCTGTGTACATTTTTATATGATTCCCAGTAAACCGGATCCCTGAACATAATATAGGCATCAAGCAGGGCTGTCAGCACCTCAGCCTGCTGCCAGAATTCCTTTTCGCGATCGGATACGCCTCCGGAGTGAGGTCCTTCAACATATACACCTCCGAATTCAGTATCAATCCCGTTATTTACAATATGCTCAAAGATCGTATGGAAATCATTTCTGTACAGATCTTTATTGATATTCAGTATTTCAAGGGCATGAATCAAGAGCCAGGCAAATTCTGCATTATGCCCGTAACAGGTGTTGTCGGTGACATTTGCCTTCTTTCCCTCACCTGTAAACCGGTCCCAGCCCCAGATTATTTCGAATTTAATCTGGGGAGCAATTGTCCAGTCTTTGAAGAACTGAGGGATACCCGTCCTGTACCTGGGATGGTTTATTCTGTGCTGAAGAATATCGATCACCTCCAATAATTTTCTTCTGTGAACATCCCTGCCTGTACACTCATAAAGAGCTGTAAAAGCCTCCATAAGATGCATATGGACATCGAGGGTTTTACGGTCTCCTCCGGCACTTCCCGGTCCGCGAAGGGTCCAGTCGCGTTCAAACATCTCCCAGTAGCCTCCGTACATGGTATCGGCACAGTATTTCTGGATAAGGTCAAACACTTTTTCTGCATATTCAATGCCACGCCTATCGCCGGTTGCCAGTGTATATTCGCTCAGCGAGTAAATCGCAAAGCTCTGACCATATATTATTTTCTTGTCAATTTTCACATTTCCCTTCCGGTCCATCATCCAGTAGAAACCCTCATTCTTCCTGTCCCACATTTTATTGATAAGGAAGTCTGCTCCATGTCTGGCCATGGCTGCTAATTTGCCATCGCCATAACCGGCACGGTGCGCCGATGCCAGTGTGTACAGGCATCGTGTTTGTGCTATCAGCGATTTTTCATCCTCACCGGTATCTTTCCCCTCTTTATCAAAATGAGTAAGAAAACCACCGTTCTTTTCATCAACCATCCTTGAGGTCCAGAATGGCAATAGTTCATTAACAAGATGATTATGAGCCTCTTCCTTAATTTTAAGAACTTCGTCCCTGTTCATATTAAAACTAAAATTATAAGTTACCAGTTTCAGCGGGCTGAATCTCTTCCATCAGTGAAGTAACACTGGCATATCTCCAGGTTTTAAGAAGCAGCCGGGCATAAAGCATTAATTGTGAAATAATTAACAACAGAAAAACTCCTCCGCCGGTTAAAGGTTTCCAGGCCGGAAGAACAAGCAGTATCAATATACCCAATAGTATCTGAGCCACGATCAGGAGCACCATCATTATGTATGATGACCAGAATTTACTGAAAGTCCGGCTGAATCCGAAACCTATTGCCCTGAAGCCTGAACCGTTTTCATTTGCTGCCTTCCATGCACGGGCATAATCTGCAACCAGATGGGACACCGGTATCAGCAGAAGGAAAACTATTATTGCAACGATGCCTGCAGTAAAAGCGCTCTTCTCTGAGATGGTTTCCGAAAGGCTCACCATAGCAACCGGTATTCCTACTATGAGGATGGAAAGAAAGTCAGTTATAAGAGTAATTATGACTGTAATGATAAGGAATGACCAGAAGTTTTTTAAGCCTGCCCTGAAGAATTCCTGGGAAGAAAACCTGCCGCTCTCTTTTCTCACACTGCCAAATAAGCCCGCTGTCAGGAAAGCATTCATGACAAATCCGATGAACCAGACAAGCATAAAACCGGCAGTAAAAAATGAAAAAAGGCTTTTTAAAGCTGGACCGAGATCAGCAAAAACCTCAATATCAAATCCGTCTGCAAGCTTTTCGGTTATCATGCTCCTTCCGAAGGCAGAACTCAACGAACTTCTTAAAGGGTAAATAAAAACCAGGACCAGAATAAACATTGAAAGCCAGACGATCAAAACACCTTTCCGCGATCTTAGTGTCCTGGAAAAGCCTGATTTCAGAGCGCTGAATATCTTCATAGTGATCATTATTACTACAACATAAAACTAAGCCAGAACTGAACGAAAGAGAGCATTTTGTTGGCCAGGCGATGCAAAGGAGCCCTTTTCCGTTCGGTAGTCATCGAATTGTTAATATAGTTGACATCCATCCTGATCCTGAATCTCCGGATCAATTTTGACCCATTCTATTTCCCTTTTACCAGTATATACGTAGTCTTTGAATCTCTCTTTTCCATCCCATTTTTCCATGATCTCCTCACCGTCCGTAAACCGGATCAGCACATCGACCGGGAGCATTAATATCTCCTGTTCTCTCAAGCTGGGCTATGGAAGTATATAGTGAGTCGGTTTCGGGTGAGACATCTTCTGTTGTGTTATCTGATTCGGCATTACCACGTTGTTTACTGTGTTTCAGGTTTTGAATCCCCGACACCCTGTAGTCACATATTCCGGTTCCATAGAGAGTCTGGTCAAAGAACCAGTTCATGTCAGGACCAAAATCATCCCCGTGTTCCCTTTTCACAACCTCGTTAACCACATTTACAAAATCTTTTCCCGACGGATGCTTAAAAGCCCACTTCCTGTAATATTCCCGGAAGATATTGTTCATTGTTTCCTCGCCGACAATTCCTGTAAGTGTATGCAGCCATGTGGCTGTCTTAAGATACGACATCATGCTGTATGTGCCATGCGGATAATTCCAGGAATATTCATTATTGCTTACAGCCTGCCGTGAAGGGGACATTACGTAAGCTAATCTTGAGTATGTTATATCAGGGATTTTCAGGAGTCTGTTGTTCAGCAATCCGGAATTGCTTCCATAGTAATGGTCCATGATCCTTTCCTCCCAGTACGAATTAACGCCTTCATCGAGCCATGGTTCTTCAAATTCATTGCTGGCAAGGATCCCCATAAAGTAGGCGTGGCCAAATTCATGGACAGTAACCATCTCGGGCATATGGAACCAGGATGGCATAAAGTATGATGATGCAGAAGTAAACAGGGTTGTGTATTCCATTCCTCCTGCTCCGGAACCCTTCGCGGGAGGGTCAACAAAGGTGAGATGCGGCCAGGGATAGGGGCCGACATTTTCATTGAGATACTCAAGTGCCCGCTTTACTGCAGTGAACTGCCTTTCGACCTGTCTGATCCGGTCTTTGGGTATCAGAAGGGTAATATTCACATGGTTCCACGTGTCATTATACACAGCATAACCAGGCCAGGCTGTCCATGCAAAATCGACAATATCTTCAGCACGGAACACCTGGGTCTTCAGTTCCCCGGCAACATTTTCCGAGATCAGCTTTCCTCCGCTGCCTGTAACATATTCAGCAGGCAGTGTGATTGTTACATCATAAACACTGTGATCTGAATAGAACTCCGAGGTGGAATGGAACTGGTGGCAATTCCATCCTCCGGTGGTTGAATAACGCATTCCGGCCGGTTCGTAGACCCCGAATTTAGGGAACCACTGAGCCACAAAATAAAAGTCGCCGCAATACCCGGTTCTTATGATCCTTGAAGGGAGCTTTGTTTCAAAATCAATTCTGACAAATACCGTATCGCCCGGTTTTGCAGGCTCGGGAAGCAGTACCCTCACGACTGTCCGGTCGTCAGTGTTCCCGTCATCCGGACTTATATACTCCATCGCCGGCATAAGATCAGTGCCATTATTATCCTCAAAAGATCTTATCCCGATCCAGCCCCGGTCCAGGTCCTTCTCCCCCGGAGAATCCCCGGTCTCTTTGTAACCCCATCTCTTATGAAAAGTAGTTTTATTGCTCCGGAAGGCGTTCATATAAAGATGCATCCGGATATCAGGGACTGTATCGGCGGATCTGTTTACCCAGAATGCTTCCATATTCCCGGTCACAGTTTTTGCATCGGTATCAAGCCTGACATCCATCCTGTACCCCGTGATCCGTTCACTGAGAGGCACTTTGTTGATTATCTGCGAATGAAGAACCGGTATTAATAAAAACAGATAAACCAGACAGGATGAAGTTCTTTTCATATATGATAATCTAATTATCAGCAGGAGATAACCACGGCTTTAAAGCCGTGGTTATGGGCTATATCCCTTAGTTCTTAGGAACTTCTCTCGTAAGAGTCAAGGGTATTTCCCCTTCGGAATATACTGCCTTTCCGGTCATTTTAGTATCGTTTTCGGCTTTAAGACTCACCACGACCTCTTCAGTATCGATCATCACCGAGAAAGAAAGAGTATCATTTTCAAGTTTTGTCTTGTTTCCCGGGATTATGAAATCGGCTCCGGACAGGGAAATCGCTGTTGAATATTTATTCTCTGCAAATGATATCTCTATTGTTCCTGTATTGTATCCTTCAGGTGCGTATGGAGCTTCAAATTTCCATTTGCCGACGGGATTCTTCTTACCCTGAGAAGAGAGTGCTGAAATGATTGAAGTGCTGAACAGCAATACCATAGATAATGTGATAATTTTTCTCATAATACTTGTTTTAAAAACTTTTTAAAAATAATCAAGAACGCTGAATATAACTGAAATTTTTAATAATAAAGCTAAACTTAAAATTTAAAGGAACTATAATAAATATCATAAATATCTGCAGATATTAACATTAATAAATTTTTACATTTGTGCCGTGAAATAATTAACAGAACTTCAGATATGAAAAAACTTTTAATCCTTGGTGCCGGAACCGGAGGTACAATGATGGCAAATAAAATGAGGAAAGAGTTATCCCGTGATGAATGGAAGATCACAATTGTTGATCAGGAAAAAACCCATTATTACCAGCCCGGTTTCTTATTTATACCTTTCGGATTATTATAAAAAAGCCGATGTAATTAAACCCAAACAGAACTTCCTGCCTATTGGAGTAACCTCAGTTTACCATCAAATTGAACAGAATTGATTACTGAAAACAATAAAGTCTCTCTTGTAAATGGTGAAGTTTTAAGATATGATATCCTTATAATTGCAACCGGTACAAAGATAATCCGGAAGAGACTCCCGGATTAAAAGGAGAACTATGGCATAAAAATATTTTTGATTTTTATACAATCGAAGGAGCTGAAGCACTGGCAAAATTTTTTAAAACATGGGAAGGAGGAAATCTTGTTGTTAATATTGCTGGACAATCCCATTAAATGTCCTGTTGCTCCTCTTGAATTCTGCTTTTTACGCCGATGCTTTTTTTACCGAGAGAGGAATGAGAGACAAGGTTAAAATAACCTATGTAACACCTCTTTCGGGTGCTTTTACCAAACCCAGCTCCTCCAAACTTCTTGGAGTCTTCTTGAGAATAAGAATATTGATATGATTACAGATTTCTTTCTTTCGAGAAGTAGATAATGAGAATAAATTAATAAAGGATTTTGAAGGAAGGGAAGTTCCGTTTGATTGTCTTGTAACAATACCCCTGCATAGCGGAGACTCAGTAATAATCAGGAGTGGATTAGGTGATGAATTCGGATTTGTGAAAGCAGATAAGTTCACTCTGCAGTCGGTGATTAAGGAGAATATTTTTGTTCTTGGTGATGCCGGAAATTTTCCAACTTCAAAAGCCGGATCTGTGGCTCATTTTCAGGCAGATATCCTGACAGAGAATTTGATGTGCTATATTGAGGACCGGCCATTTACCGGTAAATTCGATGGTCATTCCAATTGCTACATTGAAACCGGGCACGGCAAAGGTGCCCTGATCGATTTCAATTATGACACAGAACCGCTCCCCGGTTATTTCCCATTCCCGGGAATCGGACCTTTCAGCTTACTTAAAGAAAGCAGACTCAATCATTACGGGAAGCTGATCTTCCGCTGGATTTACTGGCATATTCTTTTGAAAGGCAAAGAAATGCCTATTGATACACACATGACAATGGCTGGTAAAAAGACTGATTAACTTTTAGAAATACGAACATGTCAGATAAATTGATACAGGAACAGACTCAGGGAGATCAATACGAAACTCGACCGGATCCTTGAAGAGGCCTCAGTACAGCAACAAAACCGCGAAGCAATTAATGATCTGGTAGATGATGTAGCTGTGATTGGGAAGGATGTCTTCAAACAAATGGTTACACAGCTTGATGATGCAGGAATTGAACTCGATAGCGAGGCGCTCAGATGTCTTCTCCTGCGCCTGATAAGGAATATCAGAAGCCTCGGCATGGTAATGGAGACAATTGAAAGTCTTACCGATCTTACAAAAGATGTCACCCCTGTCATTAAACAGATAGGTCTTGATGGAGTGCAGAAATTTCATGAACTTGAACAGAAAGGATATTTTGAACTTTTAAACCAGCTGGGTAAAACCTTTGATCAGGTACTTTCGAGACATAGTATTGAAGATCTTCAGAAAATGTCAGAAAACCTGGTGCCGGTTTTTGATACACTGATCAGCTTTGCTGATCCGAAAGTGCTGAATAAAATAAATGCAGCTGCTGTAGCTCTTAAGGAAATCGATCCCGAAGAAATTGAAGAGTACTCGATATGGAGAATAATGAGACAGCTGAATAAACCTGAAGTCAGAAAAAGTTTTGGTTTTATAATGGCATTCATACAAAACATTTCAAAAAAAGAAATAAATAATAGATAAACAATTAAAAATCAATATTATGGCACAAAAAACTTACGCAGGTGTAACAGTCGACGTAAATGAGGAAGGTTATTTTACAAACCCTTCCCAATGGACAAAAGAAATAGCGGTCGAGATCGCAAAGGAATTAGGCATTGTCCTTACTGACAAACATTTTGCAATCATGGAATTCCTCCGCAACAGGCATAACAACGGAGAAGCTCTTTCAATAAGAAGCATCAATCACTCTGGTGTGATTGACGTGAAGACATTTTATCAGTTATTCCCGGGTGCTCCCCTGAAGAAAGCTACCAAAATAGCCGGAATTCCCAAACCAGCAAGTTGTGTTTAACCTTTAAAAATCATAAAATGGAAAACCTGAATCCCGTAAAAAAAGTCAATATAATTTGTTCAAAAGGTGCCGTAGAAGATGTCTATGCAGCACTGATTATGGCGAACGGTGCAGTAATGGAGGGAATTGAAACCAATGTATTCTTCACCTTTTTCGGACTTGATGCAATCGTTAAAAACAGGATGGATAAGCTCCATACCGCTGTCGTAGGTAATCCTGCCCTGAGACTTCCCGGTGGCTTGAGGATGCCAACACTTCTTGGCATTATACCCGGAATGGAATCTTTCACTTCATGGATGATGAAAGGTCAAATGGAAAAACTTGACGTCCCGCCGGTAAGTGAGTTTCTTGATCTTATTACTGCCGGAGGCGGTAAGGTTTATGCATGCAAGATGACTGTGGATATGTTCAAGATGACAATGGAAGACTTTAGCGAACATGTCAGCGGAATCCTCACTGTGGGAGAGTTTTATGAACATGCTGCCGGCGAGGGATCGCATATAATATTCACTTAGAAGTACCTCTCCCTAAATCCCTCCCCCGGAGGGAGGGACTTTAGACTCCCTAAATCCCTCCCCCGGAGTGGGAGGGACTTTAAGTCCCAGGACATTCGCCAGCTTCTGGCCCGGACGGAAAATCCTGTAAGCTGAAGGCCAGACTCTTGAAAGGTATTTGTCCTGCTCCTGTTTTATGATAACGATCAGTTCGTCAAATGCACTGCTGTTTTCGCCCGAGGGGTATTTATAACCGAGTGTATTGATAAGCACTGCATGATCATTGTATTTCCCAAGGTTTTGCCCCATTGCCTCAAGCTTTTTTTCAAGGTTCTTTATCGCCCCGGGCTTCAATGATCTGAAAAAAACCAGCTGGTACAGGAAGTCCTTGGTTTTCTTTCTGAGCTCATGCAGGTTAATGCTCTTCTGATAGTTGCGGGCTCTTAAAAAGCAGTCTGAGACACTTATGTACGTTATTTCCAGCTCCCTGAACAGGAGGTTTGGATCGAGGGTGTTCATCGCCGTGAACCTCAGCCTGTAGCCTGATTTATGGAGCAGTTCATTTATGCTCTCCAGGCCTTTCTTCATTTCCGGTGAAGGCTCGCTGATAACTACAGGTTTGGTCAGGAGAGCATTGATCTTTTCGATCCCTGTCAGATGAGAAAATAATCCGGGGTGCTTTTTCTTAAGGTCCTTCAGCAGCTTCCGGTGCACGGATGTCTCGCGCCACGACTGCATGATCCTTCCCACCTCCCGTAATGTGTTGTACTCCCGCTTATATGATGCCTCATCCATCTGTGTCTTAAGAAGCTTGATCGATGCCCTTGATTTTTTCATCAGCACCCGCACATCATGGACTGTCTTTTCACCAGGCACTTTACCGGGATCGAGCATTAACTGAGCATCCCTGATATATCCGCAAAGCTCAGGCTTAATATCTTTCAGTTTTACATTATCTGCCAGCATACTTAATCAAAGTTCGATCTGAATTTTATAAAGTTATTACTTTTAAAATAATAAAGCCAATAATTGCAATATCATTTAAAACTCTCTGTGGAACTTCGGTTTTGACCCTAAATCCCGACACTCGTAACCAATGGTTTACAGGTTGAAGTGGGACTTTATAAAATAGCCCCCTTCAGTGGGATGGGAGGCGGACGGAATCAGAGAATCACTATAGTTCCAGTCCGAAATCGATGACCCTAATTTATCAACTATCATCGTCACATGAATTGACTAAATACTTTGCTTCATACTATCCTGATTTTATGTTCAAAGGAATTAAAACTGCTAAATTTGTTAAGATAAACTGGTATTCAGATGAAAAAGTTGATTTTTGTCAGGCACGGAAGAGCGGAAGAGCCCTCATCTATGTTCCCTGATTTCGAAAGATCCCTTACCACCAAAGGGAAAAATATTTCGGAACAGATGGCTCAGATACTGAAGGAGAAGGAAAGAGATCCGGCTCTGTTCATTTCAAGTCCGGCTTTCAGGGCATACGAGACTGCCGTGGTCTTTGCCAGAGTTCTCGGATCTGAACCCGACAAGATTATCTTAAAGAACGATCTCTATTCCAGAACAACGCTTAAATCATTCGCTGAAATAGTTGAAGGAATAAGCAATAGTTTTAATTGTGCGATCATTTTCGGACATAATCCCTCATTAACGGAAATACCCGACAGGCTCTCAAAGAACGGTTGTGATTTTCTCCCAAAGAGCGGGATTGTGTGTCTTTCCTTCAAAACAGATACCTGGAAAGGAATTGTGCGTGAAAAAGGCACAATTGAATATTTCCTGAAACCCGACAAGACAATATGAGCAAGACATATATCCCTAAAGAGATCAGCTGGCTGTCGTTCAATGAACGTGTCCTGCAGGAAGCTGAAAATAAGGAAGTACCACTGATCGAACGCTTCAAGTTCCTTGGTATATATTCAAACAACCTTGATGAGTATTTCAGGGTCAGGGTCGCAACTCTGAAAAGGCTTTCACAGTTCAGTCCGAAATCAAACGAGATCCTCGGCTACAGCCCAAAAGCCACGCTGAAAAAGGTTTATGACATAGTGCTTGAACAAAACATCAGGTTCGAAAAAGTCTTTACCGGGCTCCTTCAGGAACTAAAGAAGCATAAAATTCACATTATCAATGAGAAAGAATTAAATCATGAACAGGCCGAATTCGTCAGGGAGTATTTTCTGACAATAGTACGTAACAGGCTCATGCCATTTCTTATCGAGAAGGATATCGAACTGCCCAACCTTACCGATGATGCCATTTATCTTGCGATCTATCTTGCCAGGAAGAATGATCAGAAGAAAAGGTATGCACTTCTCGAAATACCGTCAGATGTACTGCCCCGGTTTATTACACTACCGGAAAAAGATGACGAGCAATATGTGATCTTCCTCGATGACGTTATCAGGTTTGGTCTGAAAGATATCTTCTTCATCTTCAGTTTTGACGAGATCAGGGCATATACGATTAAGCTCACAAAAGATGCTGAATTTGAACTGGTTGACGACATCTCCGAAAGCTATATTGACAAGATATCACGCTCTATCCAGCAGCGCAGGCATGGCAGTCCGGTCCGTTTCATTTACGACAGGGAAATGCCAAAGGATATGCTGAAGATGCTTACAAAGATGTTCAAATTCGGACCTGATGATGCGATCATTCCCGGAGACAGGTACCATAATTTTAAGGATTTCATGCGTCTGCCATATCTTGGACGCAAGAAGTTTTATTATGAACCTCTTATACCGGTTCCTCACAGGGATATCCAGCATGGGAAAAGCATTCTGTCGGCTATCAACAAGAAAGATATTATGCTTTTCTTCCCTTATCATCCCTTCGATCATTTTATCGACCTGCTGAGAGAGGCATCCATCGATCCTTTTGTGACATCGATACAGATAACACTTTACCGGCTGGCCAGGAATTCAAGTGTGATCAACGCACTTATGAATGCAGTGAGGAACGGCAAGAAAGTTACTACAGTTGTTGAACTGCAGGCCAGGTTTGACGAGGAAGCCAATATACTCTGGGGTAACAAGCTTATGGAAGAGGGAGTAAAAGTCATTTACGGCGTACCCGGCCTAAAGGTTCATGCCAAATTATGCCTTATAACCCGGACAAAAAAAGAGCTCATTGAACGCTTTGCAGTAATTGGCACAGGAAATTTCAATGAAGATACTGCCAGGATCTATACCGATCATCTTCTTCTGACCAGTAATAAAAAAATCACCAATGAAGTCTTTAAGGCCTTTAACTTCTTTAATGTCAATTACAGGAAAGACAACTATTATCATCTTGTCCTTTCTCCCTACCTTTTAAGGAATAAGATGACACTTCTTATTGATAATGAAATAAAAAATGCCAAAGCCGGCAAAAAAGCCTTTATATATCTGAAATTAAATAACCTGACCGACTTTGAGATAATTAATCAACTTTATGAGGCCAGTCAGGCTGGTGTCGCAATAAGGCTGATCATCAGAGGGATGTTTTCGCTTGTGACAGGAATTAAGAATGTAAGCGAGAACATTAAGGCTATCGGAATTGTTGACCGTTTTCTCGAGCATACCCGCTTCATGATCTTCTGTAACGATGGTAACGAAGAGTGTTATATCTCATCAGCCGATCTGATGACCCGCAATATCGAACACCGCATTGAGGTGACCTGTCCCGTTTTTGACAGGAATTTAAAAAATGAGCTGAAGCAGATCTTTGAGATCCAGTGGTCCGATAATGTAAAGGCCAGGAAGCTCGATCCCGCACTATCAAATAAATTCGTAAAGCCGGGCAAAAAGTGTATACGCTCACAGGATGAAGTTTATAACTTCATGCTGAAATCAAATATAAAATCATAAAAAATAGATCCATAAATGAATCTGACAGCTGTAATAATTGGTACTGTTATCATAATTCTGTTTCTCCTGGTTTTTTTCAATTAAGCATAAAAGGTTTCACGGTATACCACGGTTCTTTGCCTTCGAAAGCATATATCTGCTTGTTCTTCTGAATATCAGGGTCTGGTTTCATGAACCCTTCTCCTTACACCAGGTAGTCTCATGGATCCTGCTTATCCTTTCGGCCTGGGCTGGTCTTGCCGGCTACTTCCTGCTTAAAAGGAAAGGCAAATCAACAGGGAACTTCGAGAATACGACAATTCTGGTAAAATCAGGTATCTATGGCCTGATCAGGCATCCGCTCTATCTGTCGCTGTTCCTGCTCGGTTCAGGTGTCATGATGAAAGACCCCGGAGTTCCTGCCATCGCACTTGGAGTGATAAATCTTATTGCAGTGTATTTTACTGCCCGTATCGAAGAGAAGGAGATGATAGAGAAATTCGGGGAACCCTACAGGCAGTACCTGAAGGAGACAAAGATGTTCTTACCCTATATTTTGTAATTGAACAAAATCCTCTCATCATCTGTTTCTTGTCTAAATAAAAATATGACACATGACAAGAAGAGATTTGATCCAGAAAGTAATAATCGCTGGTACGGTATACCTTGTGATCCCCCCTGCCCTGAGCAGCTGTTCAAAAGATGAAACGGATAATGGAACCGGAGGTAATGGCGGAGGTGGTGGTAAGACGATCACACTCGATCTGACAAATGCGACCTACGCAGCTCTGAATAATGTCGGAGGTTCGGTTGTTGTACAGAACATTATCGTGGCAAATACGGCAGGCGGTTATATTGCTCTCAGTAGTGTGTGTACTCATGAGGGATGTACGATAGGGTACAATTCCACACTAAATAATTTCCCGTGCCCGTGTCATGGTTCGGTTTATTCTGCAACCGGCAGTGTTGTGAACGGACCGGCAACAGTTGCTGTGAAATCATATGCAGTGTCGAAAGCGGGAAATATCCTTACAATTACATTGTAATTACTTATTTCAGTCCTGAAATCTTCTTATTATCCGCCTCAAAATCCCTCTCCGAAGGAGAGGGATATAATTATATATCCTGCCGTTTACAAGATCCGCAGAAAGGGTTGGGATGAAGCGAAAATCAGGTTATTCAGCCGATAACCATTTGATTGATTTTTCTGATTCCGGCTTTTCCTTTGAATAGAGGACATCAACAAGCTTCCCGTTTTCATCAATAAGATATTTCTGGAAGTTCCATCTGACTTCAGAGTCCATCACGCCGTTCTGATCTTTTGAGGTCAGCCATTTATACAGTGGATGCATATCGTCGCCCTTTACCGAGATCTTTTCCATCATCGGGAATGTGACACCATAGTTCTGTGTGCAGAATTCCCTTATCTCAGCAGCTGTCCCGGGTTCCTGTTTACCGAAATTATTTGCAGGAAATCCGATAATGACCATTTCTCCTTCATATTTCCGGTACATTTCCTCAAGGTCCTTATACTGTGGTGTAAAACCGCATTTTGAAGCAACATTCACGACCATCACTTTTTTCCCTTTCAGGGACGAGAGGTCGAAATCGTCTCCTTCGAGGGTTTTTACTTTGAAATCATAGAAACCGGATGTCTGGGAAAATCCGGCAATAGGCAAAATCAATAATAAAGCTGTAAAAAGCAGATTATATCTTTTCATAATTTTATAATTCTTTGATGACTAAACAAGCAAAAGTTTAAAATGTTCATACCTCATTACTCACCTCACTCCTCACTCCTCACTCGCTCTTCCTCATTCGCTCATTCACTCATTCCTCACCGCTCTACGCTCTACGCTCTACGCTTTCTGCTCTCCGCTATTTGACTTCATTGACCCCTTTCATCTCAATAACTATCGGGAATGTCATTGCTTCCGGCGATGTAATTTCCAGTTTTCCATTCACTTTTGTTGCAGATGTGAGTTTGATGAAATAACCCTCTTTGACTGCAAACAAACATTCGGATGTTCCTGTGAACGGACCTTTGATATAAATATCCATACCCTGGTTTTGAACGGTCATTGACATTGTACCCGAATGCTGAGTGGAGATCTTTGCACACTCAATGCCGTTTACAGTCTCAAATCCCTCCAGCTTATTTAATGTAGTGTCGATAGTTTTCATTGTCATAGCCGGGGATTTTACTGTAATGGAATCAGTAATGTTCCAGGTTTCTCCCGGCTTTACCGGTTTGGCGGGAAGAACCTGGAAAAAATCACTTAAACTCTGAGTCATATTTGATTCCCCGCTTCCTTCCACATTATATACAAGACTGCCGGCTTCGGAAAGATCAACTGTTTTGCCGTCAGGTGCAATGACAATATTACAGGTTTTTCCGGTGATCCCCTGCATAGCACCGCCTGAGCTTCCCATCGGAGAATTGGTAGTCTGGCCAAGAGTATCAATTCTGATCTCCAGTTTAAGATTGTTATCCTGCTTCCCGGCAGATTTTACGGTACAGCCAAATGCACTTTTCACATCACTCTGCATAGTCTGTCCCTGGATATCCATTGTCTGGGTCATAGTACTGGAATTTAAATACCTGATCTCTTTGCCTGCAGGATAATTGTATTCCAGTTTAACCGCTCCTCCTGAATTCTGAGATAAAACATAATTGCTGATGCCGGAAAACATAACAATTAATCCGGCAGAGATAAAATACTTAACGAATTGTTTTTTCATTGTTTTTTGGAATTAATAAATGATATTGTGTTTAAAAATCTTCAAACTGAAAATTAACACTATTTCTTTAATTTTACAGGATGAAAAACAAAATATTGTACTCCTTCGGCCTGGTCCTGATCACCAGTCTGCTTAATGCAGGAATAAAA
>CAWHGX010000061.1:0-18432 GCA_963828775.1 uncultured Bacteroidales bacterium
TCCTTACCTTCCTTACCAGAGGCAGGGGCTGGGCTTTACCTGGAGCTTTTTCACACCAAAGGACAAACAGGATATCCACCTGCACGGACAACCGGCTGTTGAGATCTATGGTGTTCTTGAAGGACAGTTTGTCCTGTGGCACAAACCAATGTACGAGCGTGGTGCCCTTGTCTGGAAAAAGGAAGTGCTGAATCCGGGCGACTGGATCGAGGTGGAAGCTCTGCATTGTCATTTTGGATACTGGACAACAAAAGAAGGATATGGAACAGTTTTAAAAGCAGCCGGTGCAGGGGAACTTGCTGGAGTTGGCCGTATCGGAGTCTCCGGAAAAACAGTCTGCAAAGAATGCCCCGTTGAAAAACAATGCCAGAAACACCCCGAAATGCTGCCGATGCTTAAGGAATATCAGAAGAAAACGGAGGAAAGGGACTGGGATCTGATCGGGCAGAGTGCAAAGAAGTAATAAATTACAATCAGTATTGGGTTCAATAAAAGTTATTGTTTATAATTGCTTACATTCAAATAACATTAAACCACCATGGATCTGAATCAGAAACAGCCGAAAACAACGGTTGCAGCAATAATATCAAAATTAAAGGGAGAAAAGGAATATGTTCTGATTACAAAGCGAAGGGTCAATCCATACATAAATAAATGGTGTCTGCCGGGAGGGCACATTAACAAATACGAAACGGCTGAAGATGCCATAATAAGGGAGGTCAGGGAGGAAACCGGACTGGATTACAATCCTAAATTCTACAACTATTTTGATGAAATAATTCCTGAACAAAATCTTCACGCCGTCGTTCTGGTCTTTACAGGAGTATCAGAAGGGACACCGGCAAAAGATAACGCCGAAATAAGTGACGCAGAATGGATTTTACCTGATGATGCTTTGAATTATGACTTTGCATTTCAGCATGACAAAATCCTGAAACATTATGCAGCAAACAAAAAAAACTGATTACCTCTTTTTTTTCATTTTGGTCTGGATCTTCTTCAGTCTTTTTACTATTTCTGCCTTAGCATGTTCAACAGATGCGTCTCCTGATTGCTCGTTCTTTAGTTCCTCGAAACGGGTATCGAACAATTCAATCTGTTTTTTTATTGTAGCAGCATGTCTGGTAAACATTGTCTGTTTCAATCCCTGACCCTGATATCCGGCAAGTGACTCAGCCAGAAATAAATCACCGACAATTATAACATTCCGCCTTTTATCCAGGTTTTTATCAATTAAAACCTCAAATTTACTCTCGGATTTACTGGGTGATTGAGGTAATCCTTCGAAGAATTTTAGAAGTGTGTTCAGCCTGGAATTTCTTATAATTAATGCATTTTCTTTTGATTCCTCAAATTTAAGATCAAGATCTGATAATAATTCTGAAACCCCATTCCCTCGCAAATTTCTCAAAGATAATTCTTTCCTCACGGAGATTTCGGTTGAGAGTATCAACACGTTCATTACCACCAAAATAGCGAAGCCTGAATTCTTCACCATCAGGAGATGAATTTGGAATGTGAAAAGAACTTAAACCACCAGATTGCCTGTAAACCTTTGGCTGCTTGCGGAAGTATTTTTCCACGCCGGAGGCATAATTTACCAGCATTATGGTTCGCTCGAGATGAAGATAGGCACATTCATATATCGGTCGTCGTGGTCCACTCTCCGATTCTTTAACCAGGCTATCTATTTCATACCATGTCAATCTTTTTGATAATTTTTTCTTTCGTCTTGTTAATTTTTTCCTATTGTTTGTCTTAAGCTTTGATTTAATCGCCTCAAATTCCCGTATCATATCTTTAGGCAGGGATTTCTTCTCAATAACAATAGGTAGCACTGGTATATTATGTGCAATTGCAAGACCTATTTCCTCATGAACCCAGCTGCTTTTATTGGAGGACCTGGATATAACAGGCATAAAAACATGGGCATGAGATATAAATTTCTTGATCTGATCAAGGAACTCATGACCAAGTGCAAATTCACTGCTGCTGATCGGGCAAAGATTGTTATTCTTAAGAATTGTACAAATGATATCTTTCTGATCCACATCTTCATTGGAGTAGCTTATGAACACTCTGTACCTGGGATTATTATCGCTTTTCATCGGGATTACCTTTACCTTCTTCAAAAATACTAAATATCAAATTCAAGTTACTAAAAAACTTAAATTCTACGGCTTTATTCCGATTAGGTTTAAGAGGTTTGGTAAGTATTGTTTATTTCAGGTATTCATATCCAAATTCTTTCCAATTCTCAGGTATTCCAAAATATGCATCATACTCCTTCCTCGCAGCAGGAGATAATTTGTTATACCATGACTTATATTTCTCAAGATAATCTTTCCCTGTCCCTTCAGTCCAGAACTCTTTATTCTCCCTTTGTGCCGGGAAAGCTTCCCATGGAGGCTCAAAAAAGATCCCGTCATATTCGGGGAAACTGCTTCTGACAATCATCAGGATTTCTCCCAGACGGCTCCTCCCCGATCCGTCGCCGCCGTCTGCCCAGTAATGGTCAAGTTCGGTGTGCTCCTTCAGAATTGCATTCCCGGTCGAGACAAGGATATCGCGCAGATCATTATGCTGGTTGAATTTTGCGGTTACGGCCTTCATCATGATGTCAAATTTGACATCGAACCAGTCGGCCCTTCTTGGATAAATGCCGCTTTTGGCAACCTCTTTTGCCTGAAACGGGGTTTTTATTTCGCGTATGATTTCCTCATATTCGGTCCCTGCAAATCTCTGGGCATGATAGTAATGCTCGGTCGTTTTCCACATCCTGCCGTCTATCTCTACCGGATATGGTGCAAAATTGCAGAAACACCCGTAAGGATCTCTCTTGAGGTAAAATCTGATTTCAACATTCTCGTTATTCATGTCCTGATATCAGTCAGATCCGGTCTTTTTGCTAAATTAGCAAATACCTGTTCCTTATCATAACCCAAATCCATTAAACCGGAAAAAAGTGAAAATATTCATCAATTACAGGAGAGAGGATGCGCGTGATGCTGCATTCATTATAGCAAAATCGCTGATGGCAAGGTTTGGAGAGCACAATGTGTTTTTCGACAGGCAGGGCATTCAGGCCGGGGAGAATTTTGTCAGGACAATTGAATCGGCATTTGACGATTGCCGGATGTTCATTCCACTGATTGGAAAGGAGTGGAATAATATACTGAAAAGCCGGCATGCACTTGGAGAAAGGGATTTTGTCCTTGAGGAGATCTCACATGCTCTGGATAAAGGTGTGATTATCATACCGGTTCTGCTTGATGATGCAGTAATGCCCTCAAAGAAGGATACTACCGGAAAAACTCCATCCTTTTTCCGAGATTCAGGCATTTGATCTGTCTACTGATCCCAGGAGATTGCCCCGCGACCTTGAGTATCTGAATGAAGTAGTTAATAAAAAGCTGATTGATAACAGGAAAACCTGATCCCGGACCCAAGCCTCCACACCCACCCGATCCAGGACAAAGATAGAATAATAGATATTGATGGCAATATTTACCCCATTGTTACTATCGGCGATCAGGTCTGGATGGCCAGAAACCTCATGGTAACTCATTACCGGAATGGTGATCCGGTTCCTGAGGTCAGGGATGACCAGGAGTGGAAAACAATAAAGACCGGAGCCTGGTGCGGTTATGATAATGATCCGTCAAACAGGGAGGTTTATGGTCTTTTGTACAACTGGTTTACGGTAAATGATGCACGTTCGATCTGCCCCGAGGGCTGGCATATGCCCTCAAGGAAGGAGATGGATATCCTCAGAAATTATTCAGGTGACTGGAAAAAGACAGGAGGCTGGTTAAAGGAATCAGGATTTGATCACTGGAATCAGCCAAATGAAGGAGCGGATAACAGGACAGGATTTTCAGCTCTTCCGGGAGGCGGGCGGGGTAAAAACGGCAATTTCTTTGAAATTGGCAACAGGGGCAGGTTCTGGAGTTCCACACAGTTCGGGAAATTCAATGAAAGCTGGAATCTGTTTTTACCTCACAATGAAGCCGGAGCATTAATGTTTCGTAATGAATTGAATTGTGGATTCAGTATCCGATGCATTAAAGACTGATTTTAATATGTAATTACATTGTAATTACGTCTAAATAGTTTCCTACAAATAAGACGAACCACTTAATTTCTACCTCAACAAATACCCCTTCATCTTCTCATTCCCCGGATCGATCTTCAGCGCCTTCACAACATAATCCATCTTACCGGCATGCTCCACCAGCAAACCAGCTGGTCGTTTTTCCTTCGACAAAGCTCCTTTCTTTCGCATAAAATACGCGTATAATTGCTCAAATCCGTCTGATCCTTTCAGACTCAAAAAAAGGGAAAAGCATATAATCTTCTATGGTTTAATGTATTATGAAACCCGGCACGGGATTGGCAAGATAATTATCAGTTATTTAAATCATTGCCAGTATGAATCCAGAAGAAAAAGCTCCAGAATCTCTCACCGAAAAGTTACAAAACATCCAGGACAACGGAATTCAGACGCACCGCCAGCACCTGAAACGGAATATGTGCACACAGTTTTCAGATCCCTATGAATTTATCCGGGAATATGTGGTAAACGCTTACGATGCTTCTGCAACCTTTTGCCTTATCAGAGTATCAGAGGATGAAACTTCGCTTAAAGTAGGAATTCATGATAACGGAAGTGGAATGGATTTCAACAGACTGAAAGATTTCCTTACTGTTTTTCGTTCCAGGAAGGACAATTCCATGATCAAAACGGTCGGCCGGCACGGAATAGGAAAACTTAGTGTTGCGGCACTGCCCGGACTGACTCATTTCAGGGCAGTCACCTCAACAGGCAAGGAATGCCATGAATTTGAGACTGACAGCCTGCTTGATGATCATCCTATCCCAATAAACAGGAACAGCCTTGTAATTCCGCCGCAGGGTACCTTTTTGAGATCACTCTCAAAAAGGATCAGCCAGCCCTGAAACTGGCACAAAAACTGTCAGATATTCTTCATACTTATGTCAGATATCTGCCAATCAGCATACGGTTTTACGTAAACGATGAGAGCTGGCAGAACGAAAATTCTGCCAGATATTCCTAAGCAGGGAATGGGCCTATCCGCCGGAATGTTCCGGCCGGTCATATAACATAAAACTCAGGGGCAAATCTTGTGAGATTGTGCTTGGAACAGGCTACAGGGGCACACGAAATATATCAGAACAGGGTATTCATTTCTTCAAACTATAATCTGTTCTCATATGGCCTCAATGAAAACATCTGGATCCCGAATCTTATGATCCGGGTCGACAGTGAGGCCTTTGAGCTTCCCTTCGGCCGGCACTGCCTTTGTAACGAAGAGGTACTTACTGATCTTGCAAGAGAGATCAGGGAAAGGATAATGCCGTCCTATTTTGATTTTATTACCAGTCATTTTGATTTCAGGCCGGGCTACCGGGGCTTCAATGATATCGGAGAAAACTGATGCCATGACAATAGGCTTGCTTAAGTACAGACAGTCAGGTAATATCTGGTCACTTTACCCTGTATTTCGCAATGTTGAAGGCGGTCAGGCTTTCAATGACAGAACTGGATGCAAAAGTCATGAAGAGCAAAAACATCTATATAGAGGCTGAGAATTGCGAAGGTCTCGATTTCAGCCATTTAATGCTCCGGTATCTCTCGGTTGAACAGCCGGCCGGAGCCGTTAAGTTTTCTCAGAATCCATTTATTCACAGTATCATAATCAACCTTAAAGACGAGGAAACTGCCATTGAAATGCCTGTAAATGATAAATTCAGACTGTCGAAGGAACAAAAACGCTTTGAAAAATTTCTTGTTTTCAAACCCGGGAACCTTGATCTGGAAAGGCTGGGAGGATTCAGGGAAAAGAAAGGTGACAATGATATGGGTTACAGAAGACCAGGGATCAGGTTTCAGTGATTATGCAGGTATCTGCGAGGAAGCCAGAACTGCAAAAGATGATCTCTTTAATATGGTCTGGAGAGTCAATTATCTGGTTGAGAGGGATGGTGTGACACCATGCACTTCGAAAGAAATTCATGTACAGGAATAATACCATCACCCTCAACCTGTTTCATCCGAAATCAAGGGAGTTTGTACAGATGTCGACAATAAATCCTGGTCTGGCAGCACACTGGGCAATTGCCATGTGCCTTGCCGATAATAAAATATTACCACATGTAAGTGAAGAAGCCCGTGAAGATCTTCTGATAATTGATGCAATAACCAGGATGGGAAATAATCAGGTCCCGGATCCCCGTAAGGATGAATCAGGAGATTTTGACCGTGAATTCATGGATTTTGTCAGGAATTGTATCAACCGTTCTCACTGACAACTTTTAATTATCTAATTTATAATCAATTAAAAACAATCAAACATGGAACCGGTAAACAAGATCCTCGAGACTTATGTAATGCCAAATGGATTGGAAATCGACCTTGATGAGGGATTTGCCAAACTGACTGAACGTCAGTTTGGCGGTAATCCGGGACGTGCTTTCAGTGAACTTATTCAGAATGCCATCGACAGCTATCCGAACGGCACTCCCTGGGAGGAACGTATGGGTGAGATCTGTACAGGACGCGATTGGATATCAATCAAGGATTATGGCGAGGGTATGAACACTGAACGGCTCAGGCTGCTGATCACTCTGGGCGGAACTGATAAAGACAACGACCCGCAGAAGATCGGACAGTTTGGGATGGGTTTCATGTCGATGTTCAACCGCAAGCTTGGAACAAAGGAGATCCTGGTCAAAACCCGTTGTGAAGGCCAGACTGTCCAACTTGTTTTCAAAGTAAAGGAACAGGGGAAAAGGCCGGTAATTTCATTGAGCGTTATTGATGAACAAATAAAATACAGCACCTTGATAAGGGCTGAATTTGATAATTCATCGCAGTGTCAGGAGCTGCCTTGACCATGCCAGGAATTCGCTGACCTATTACCCGTGCAAAATGAAAATCAATGGCGAACTCTTTGTATCCTGCTGGGAGAAATTCGGAAACAAGGATATCAGTTTGTTTTCTGAAGACAGCTGCCGGGGACTGATACGATATGGAACCGAATGGGATAATATCACCGTTCTGTGCAAATATGAACAGTATAATGAAAGCCTCACTCGACCATTTCATTACGGGCGGGCACAATGCTCATTACAACCTCGAAGATTATTATAACAATGGAACCCCTTATATCCCGAACATTGAAATTATCCTTGAATGCTGACAGGTTGAGTGTTACAATCTCAAGAGATTCCTACTATCTCGATTCGTGCATATTATGAAGCGCGAGGAATATTAAACCGGAATCTTAAGAGTTATCTTCTCAGGGAATTCGGAATGGAGTCAGTCCCGATCTTATTCTGGCAAATCAGTTTATCTTCCGGCATGAAATCTGTTCATATCTTTCAGATCCTGAAGGTTTTCTCAATAATCCTTCTGATGAGAACCTGCTTATTGAAGAACTTGCCACTATCCTGTTTATCGTATTAATGGCCGTGCCGGGAAATATTCCCTTAAAGATCTAAAAGCATATGAAGCGGACGGATCTTCCTTTCTACTTACTCACCCGATCGTACAAATCTTCGCTGGCTTGGAGGTGCATTCAAGCATGATTATATAGTTATCCCTGAGCCATGCCGGATGAACGGAGGTGCAGCATATTTTTATGACAGGTTATTCTTCAATGTATTCAGGGATATTGTCAACCTCGACACTATTCAGGGAAATCAGAATAAGATTATGGACCTGGTCGAACGGGGAATTATCACTAAAGAGGCCTTATCGCCAAAGACCAGGATCATTGGAATTAAAAACCTTAACCAGCAGGAGAAGAGTTTGTTAAGAGAGATCGATATGCTCCTTGCCGATCCGGCGATCATAAGCGTTATTGAGAATAATCTTCATATAAAGGTAAAATCGATTGAATCAACTTTCTTTGATATGGAAGAAACCGGATGCAGAATATCTTCAGGATTGTTTGATCAGAACGGGAAACCGTTGAATGAGAAATTCATCTCCAATTTTCTGAAACCTGCAAATGATAATGAAAATGAAAGTCCACGCCGTAAGCTTGCGCATCCTTCAAAAATCCTGCTGGGTTTAAACCTGAAACACCCTTTCATTCAGTACCTGTTGTCAGTGAACGATTCTCAGCGCAATTATTATGGACTCACCTATCTGGCGCATGAGCTTGCCTTATGTCAGAAAATGCTGGTCCCGTATTCTCCCTTTCTACCACCTGGTCAAGCAAAAGCTGGCGCAGGATATGAGGAAGGCATTAATTAAAAACCTTCTTGCACGGATAAATAATTAATTAATAATTTAAATACATATTTGCTATGAAAAAAGATCTTTGTGAAATAGTGATAGTTCTCGATGAATCGGGATCAATGGGTTCATGTAAAAGCGATACCATAGGTGGTGTAAACCTGTTCCTCGATAACCAGAAAAGGATAAAGGGAGAAGCCAGAGTTACACTGGTTAAATTCTCAGATTATTATAAAATAATAAACGATACTATTCCGCTTGACCAGGTTGTATACCTCGATGAAAACAATTACACTCCGTCATATACCACAGCTCTTCTTGATGCTGTCGGCAAAACAATAAACAGTACAGGAAAGAGACTGGCAGACACTCCTGAGGCTGAAAGACCTGAGAAGGTCATTTTTGCAGTAATCACCGACGGATACGAAAATTCTTCAAGGGAGTTCACCCGAAGTCAGATATTCAAAATGGTTTCGCATCAGAAGGAAAAATACAGCTGGGAATTTATTTTTCTTGGTGCCGACATAGATGCCTGGGGCGGAGAAATCGGCTTCACCCTTAACGTAAATATCCATAAGAATGATCTGCGCCGGTCATTTAAAGGGTTGTCACACCATATTCTTTATAGCAGAATGGGAAGAATAATTGATTCGTCAGATAGTTTTAATTTAAGTGAGAGTGAACTCGATAAAAAGATGGATGATATCGGCAAAGATCAGGGGAAAAAATAAACTGACGATTAAAAGCTGTAAGATATTAATCTATCAACGTATTAAAAGCCGGCTTTTAATACGTTGATATTCAAATTTTCATTTTTATGCCTGCTTTCCCCATGGACCAAGCGGAAATTCATGAAAATCCTCCAGGAAAGCGTTGTCCATTTTATCCCCTATCAGTATCAATATGACTTCCTGCCACTTCCTTGCCAGATCTGCAATTGTCCTTATTGCGTCAGGATCAGAAATGTAATGTGCATTATCCAGTATAAGTACAGGTCTGGTGTCCTTCCCGGGTCTTGAAAATATGTTCCAGAAATGGCTGGAGATTGCTTACAGCATTTTCCTGTAATTTTTTAGTATTCAACCTTATTTTTTTTAACAGTAAAAGGGCAATAATGTCTCCAAACATTTTATTTATTCCTGCTTCACCTAACGGATAATAGTAGAAGTTGTACTGCTTCTTCATCGTGTTGCAAAACATTGCTATGAAGGTTGATTTACCGTACATTGCAGGAGCCTGTATATAAACCCGTTCAGAGGTAAGAAGTGCTTTGCATAGCTCATCAATTTCATCAACCCGGCTCGTCCAGCTATTATTCATCTTCGGCAAAGCGAAAATATCTGCATTTTTCAGACTTACTTTATGCAGGAATGATTTAGTCAGGTGATATCGTGTACTTTTACCCTTCCCTGTTTTATCAAGGATCTTCAGGGCAACCAGTTTATTTATTTTACTTCTAATATGAGCTTCAGAAGTATGTTTGATGCTTTCGTGCTTTTTATAATATTCTTCAAGATCCCTGCGCATAAATCCTGTCTCAAAAGATGAACTTAAAAAAACCGCAAGGAGCTTTTTCTCAAAATCACTTATGTCCTGAAAATCTTTTTTACGGTTAAGTTCTTCCAGTATCCGTCTGTCTATTTCCGGATTAAAAGTGGGATATATTGTTTCTGTAAAAGATCTTTCGACCAGAACAGAAGATTTTACAATATCATCACTGTATTTAATTCATAATGATGAAGATTTTTCCGGAATTTTTCTGAAAAAGAAGTCAGATTATCTGGTGATTCTATCCTCAGTATAGAGGCCTCCAATGCTGTGCGCATAGCCCTGAAATTACCCGGCCATTTTCGCATTAAAATCTCACCTGCAACCAAACTGCCCTGTTCCAGTGCAAAATTTTTTACCTCCTCAGTTTCTGACAATCCGGAAACATCCCGAAGCCCCCTTATACCAAACATGTTATTAACTGCTGCATAGTCTTTTCGTTTACCAATTGCCTTGCTTATGAAATATGGGATTGACTTGCGGACATCCTTTGGACGCTCATCAATACCTTTTATGTTGACTTCAAGTCCCATTTTGTAATAAAAATCTTTCCTGATCTTTTCCCTCGGCTGATTCGTTGCTGAGATTATAATTACATCTTTCAGGGAATAAGTCATTTTGCCTGAAATACGGCAGCCTTCAGATATTTCTGTATCAACAGCCCTGAGCAGTTTTGCCTGAATATACTTGGGTAGCTCTCCTATCTCATCCATAAACAGCAATCCGTATTTTATTGATTCCAGCAATCCCGGACTCGTCCTCGCATCGGTAAACGAATTTGCCTCATGCCCGAACAGAAGGCTTTCAGCTAAATTGGGATAAATGTTTGCTGAATTTATTGACTGAAAAACTCCTGCTCTTATCGAGTTCAGAAAAACTTCAAGACTATCCTTTGAATAGACTGCAGAATACTGCCTGCATATTTCATCAAATTTTGAAGGCCATTTATCCTTATATTGCTGGTAAAACTCAGCTTTTATCAGAGTGTTATAATAGTGCCGGGCCAGAAATTCTTTTCCGGCTCCGGTAGGACCAAAGATCACAATCGGCTGACCTTGCTTTGCGAATGCTCCGACTTCGTTGTATAGTTTTTTGGTATCTTCATCTTCGGGAGTAAATCCGGTATCGACAATAGTGGTCGTAAATTCAGGGACTTTTACATTCATATTTGAGCAGAATTATCAGGTCTGAAATGCTAAAGCCAATTTACTATTTATTTGGAATCCGGGCAAAATAAACAGTCCATTTGCTTCCGGACTATAAAAATACTCCCGGACCATGTCAGGTTATGCTTTAAGCATACGGGGATTATATTGTTCGCTTATCTGATCAAGGATTTTTTTGTTACGGATATAATTTTCTGTCAATGAATTATAATGTCTGTTGTTTTTCAGCCTTGTGATTATCAGGTTCTTAAGATTGTTCTTGCGTATGTATGCTTTCCGCCGGGGATCATTCAGATCCAGGATTTCCCTGATGCGCCCCTCTTTATCCTCCATCACTACCTGGATAAGATCAGTATTGTTTGTATAAAAGAATCCTGCCGGGAAAGCCTGATCCTTCGGACAGGTGATCAGAAAATCATTCCCTCCGGGCAAATTATAAAGCTGTGCCAGCATCTGACCTGAACCGGCAGATAAAAATGCAACCGAACCATCACCGCTTCCCGTTACAAGTATTTTTTCACCGTCCATAAGGCAAATACTCCAGATCCCACAGGGAATGAACCTTTTTATGATATATCCTTTCTCCTGTTATAAGATTGTGACAGTATACTGAACCGTTTTCACCGGCACTCCATAGTTTTGTTTCATCTTTTGAAATACGCACTTCTCTGATATCCTTTTCACCATGATAAAAATATCTGTAATACTCCCCCGAGCTCTTGTAATGTACCCGTACAATCCCGTCGGTGCATGCGGCGGCAAGAAAATTGACCGACAGGGACAGCTTCCTTACAGTACCGTTAAAAGAAAAGTATTCCATAAGAGGTTTCTCTCCCTTTAAATCCCACTTATATGCATATCCGTCATCGCTTCCCGTGTACACCCTGCCGCTTTCATAGACAATGTCAATCGCCGCGGGACAGATCCTCTCCTTTGAGTGTTTGTATAACCTGATTGTTCTTCCGGATCTGAGGTCCCAGCATCTTCCGTTGTTTTTTGATTCAAGGTCACAATCTGAATCATAACTGGCTGTAAACAGGAATTTCTCTTCAGGATCAAGAAAACAACTCGGACATCTGCCGAAACCGCTGAGAATCTGGGTGCATTTCCCGGTTTCTATTTCAAATTTCCGGGATGAGCCATCCCAGGATGCTGTATGAAAAGCCCTGTTATCCCTCGTGATGCTCGTCAACCGGACCGAATCAGTATGTCCTCCATATGTGTGGGGAAGAAATTCAAGCCTTTCAAGATCCGCAACCCTGATGCGCGGGAGACTGTTCTCGTAGGTAATTATAAGAAATCTGTTGTCAGAGGTTACATTTACCGAACGGACACTCTGAAATACCGTGTCAGGCTTGATCATGTGCTTTATTTCTTCTGTCTTTTGAGCTCTGTCATTGCTGTTTATTACCAGTCCATCATATTCCCTGTTCACTGGTTTCAGATTGTCATTCTTCATCATTATCTGGTAACTTTTATGTATTCTTCCGCAATTTGTTTTTTCAGCTTTAAGATCTCCATTTTCAGATCAGAGATAGCGCTTTTCAGCTTCTCGGTTTGGATGTTTATGTTCTCCAAAGCATTTCTGTATATCTGTGTCTGATCCTCATTTGTATATTCGTTCTGAACCAGTTCGAGGCGGGCAAGGTGAAGTTCCATCTGTCCGGTTTCGAGTTTCAGAAATTCGAATATTTTATCCGGATGAGCTCCTTTTTTTATCAGGAATTCCAGACGGTTGCCGGTCTCAAAGCAATCAGGATCCATTCCCAGGATTCCACAGGCTCTCCTGTAAATTGATTGAAGCTGTTCATAATCAGGAAAGCTGTACAGCATCATTGACGGCGAAAAGGAATATACTTCCTCTTTTGTGGATTTCATCAGTTCCAGCCATAGCTTATTGATCTCTGTTTTCTTTTGGAGGGATAGTCCGGAATAATTCGGGCAGGTATCCGTATGCAACAGGAAAAATAGTTTCCTAAGCAGCTTTTTGCACTCCTGCATATAGTAATTTTTAAATTCATCTGATACAGGCGGGGCAGTACCATCAGGGATAATATGATCGATAATATTATGACTTCTGGTTATTTTGTTCTTAAGATCATTCCTTTCTCTTTCTGCCTCAGTTATTTTTTCACCGGCTAACCTGATCAGTTCCCTGTACGATAATTCAGGATTTCCCCGCATGATTTCCAGAATAGTCTTGTATTTCTCACGCCGGTATGTAAATTTTGATTTTTCAGTTTCGAGATCACCAAAGAACCTGAAATATTTATTTTCGAGACCGATGTTCAATCTTTTCTTACGTTCAAAATACATCAGAAGATCGTCAAGCTCTGTGGATTTTGTTTTCCAAAGCTCTTTCAGCCGGAAGTATATTTCCTGTTGTGACTTGGGAATTTTAAGAAGAAATATCTCTTCTGTGATCTCTTTCTCTGAATAAGACTGACCAGTCTGGTAATTGTCCGTCGAGAAACATGCCTTGTTCCAGCAGGTCATTGACAATAAAACCGATCCTGCTATAAGTAATACCGGCGGCTGAATCATCCGAATTACTCATGATCAGCTTATAGATCTTCCCCGGATCAGATTTAAAAGCTGAGCAGTACCTTTCAATCAAATCCTGTTCGGTTAATTGTCCTCCAGATACTGACAGGTAAGAAGATATTCCTGACAAAAAGCTTTCCCATTCTGCTTTCATCATCAGGGCTACCAGGTTAGGCAAGGGGAGCCTGCAATAGGTCCCTAAACGGCATGCCTGGCCTGCTTGCAGGAAATAGTGGTTTGAATTCACATCAAAGATGCCAACAAATTCATCCTGAGTGATATTAAGGACAGGTTTCTTATCCTGATGCAAAAGAGGATCATTATGATCGCGGCACATACGTATCATCTCTTGTTTTGCTCCATAGGCATTGATAAAAATCTGCCTGATATCATCAGATAATCTGGTGTTCGTATAACTGGTGCTATTCATATTTCTTCTGTTAATGGTTTTAATTTTTACAATTCTGAAAGCAAAATGCTTTCCCTCATGGCACGGATCAATTATTGTTTCTGATTCTGTAATTTCGATTTATCCTTTGCAGGTTCTTCCTTAAAATCAGGAATTTGCACCTTTTGTCCCTCAGGAATTACTTTCCTGTCGGATGATAAGTCAATAAATTTTTCAAAATAGTCCAGCGGTATGAACCGCCAGGTAAAATAGGATTGCCTTCTGTTTATGGCCCGGTAACACCTGCATCCCATATAAGTGGAAAAAGGTATTTCCATAAGGGTTACCTGGTCTGAACCGCAGATGCATCTGTAAAAGCCATGAACTGTATAGACCAATCCTTTTTTTATAGGATATGCGCAATACGTTCTGAAATAATCATTAACACATAATACTTTTTGGCCTGCATGGAAATTCATAATTTCTTTTTTAATTATCAGAATGAGGGCATATTTTGTGCCAGTCATGATAACATGCACATATACAAAATGTTATTGAATTGCTGAAAGACCAGATGCCGGTTTTATGTCTGAATATGCGTGCATATTTCCGTATCATCCGGAAATATTATTAAATGGTCATTATTAATATATTGATATTGAGCAATAAATGAATTATGGCATCCCGTTTGCACACAGAGCTGCTAAACCAGTTAAATTTGCTGAACAAACGCAATTAAATTATGACAGCTGAAGAAAAATTAAAAAACCTTGTGCTTGCCCCTTACATTCTTAAAGCCACGGCTCTGATCGGGATAATAAGAGGTGTCGGAGGAAACCAGTTCCGGCATGCAATGGCAACAATGGCAATACTGCTCGATTATAAATTTTTTGATGATTACGTTTTATTGAAAGCCAGCGTGATCCATGACCTTTTCGAAGATGTTCCAGCCACCAATGAAATGGATATCAGAATAATAGACGGGCAGGCTGATGATGTGGTCAGACTTGTCAGGGAAGTTACAAGACCTGAAGAAATGGATAAGGCTGACTATCTTAAAAGAATACTTTATCATGGATCGCGCTATGCAAAGATCCTTAAGTGTGCCGACAGGATTTCCAACCTCACTGATCTGCATACCGATACACAAACAGATCAGAAGATAATTGATTACCTTGATCAGACGGAGAAGTATGTACTTCCAATGGCGGAACAGGTAAATGAAGATATGTTCCGGGAGCTGTCTGATCTGATAAAGAGCCGGCGAAGGTTTCTGAAAATAATTGAGAAGTGTCTTCCCGCGGAGGATGAAAACAATAAGACATAACCTGCATGTATTCATTCTTTAAACTGATCCTGCTTTATCCGTATCCATACAAGACATTTGCCGCCATCGTTACTGCTGTTGTGTTAGCTGCTATCGCCCTGCCGTTATACGGATTTTACAGGCTGGTCATCCGGAAAATGACCGAAAAGGCAAAGGCAACTTTTCATAAAATTCTTACCATAACAGGAATTGTTTTACTTGTAATTTTTTTTGCAGAAGGAGCACTTACACTTATTACTGAGCATCAGGTCAACAAACAGCTTGGATTTGGTTATGCCACGCCGGACACACCGGAAGGTGAATTTTTTGTAATTACCAAAGTCGTTCCGGGAGGAATAATGGACAAGGCCGGATTAAGGCCGGACGACCGGGTTCTGATGCAAGCCACAAGTGATCTGTACAAACTGTTGATTGATTCCCAGGGTTTAGAAGCCAGTTTTTTAGTCTTGAGAAATAAGAAAAAAGTGACAATTAAGTTAAAGGTGCCTGAGATGGAGTTGCCGTTGAGGAAGATGGTGTTTTTGTTTTAACCGGAAGATAATATAACTTCCCAACCATTATCCCCCATCTGTGAAAGTAAGCTTTTCAGTTAATGAGCGGTATATAATATATCAGGCCTTATCATTACCGGATCGCCGGTAGGAATATTATCCTTGTGAGAAATAAAGGAGATCCTTTGGTTCGGATCAGTTTCGCAACTGCTTCGACAAAAGGTCTAACCTGATGGTATATGATAGGAAGATTCGACAAATCATCGCTTTCCCAGTACCATCTTAAACATTTCACGATCTCCTGGATCTCCATGATCAGCAGCATTACGCACTGCATCGACAGCCTTGGCCTCACCGGTTTGCATCAGTGCGATTGCAGCACCATATTTTACTGCACGTAACTCAGAATCCAGCTCCTGAATCAATGGTTCGACAGCCTGCTTTCCTATACCACCGAGAGCCGCAGCTATCATACCAACTGTTTTAACTGAAGATTCGCTTTCCCAGTTTTGCTTTTTCAGAACATCCAATAACGGTATGATCGCAGGTGTTCCGATTCTGCTCAAAACAACACCAGCTCTCCTGCGGACAATATCATCCTCCTTTTTTTCAGTCAGAAGTACAATCATTGGATGAATTACCTCTTCACCGGCAGCGACAAGTGCGGTTTGCCCAAATTCAACCAGTTCTTTATCTTCTTTCCTGAGGAATTGTACAAAGGCCATAGGTTCTCTCATAAATTCTGTTTGGGTCTTTTCCTTTTTTCTAAAACTGAAAATGCTCATTGTCAAATCTTCTCCAATAAGTTTAGACCTTTTTTATGACAAGGTTTACTTTTTCATACTAATAAAATATTAGTAAAAGTTACGATTTTTCTTATCAGCAATATTAAAATTCAATCATTTTCTGACTTATTATTGCCTGATCGTTTTTTATTACTAAACTTCTAATATAATTGAACGGGCAATAATCAAATTAATAATATGAAAAGCAGGATCGAAGTCATAAAGGGAGACATAACCAGACAAAAAGCAGATGCCATTGTCAATGCGGCAAACAATTTATTGCTGGGATGGGCTGGTGTCGACAGGGCAATACATGACGCTGCCAGCGAAGAATTACTTACCGGATGTGACTATAATCAAATAACATGAAGTCGCTAATTATCAACACATTAAGTAT
The DNA here is from genome assembly GCA_963828775.1 of uncultured Bacteroidales bacterium. GTDB lineage: Bacteria > Bacteroidota > Bacteroidia > Bacteroidales > VadinHA17 > LD21. Next base: position 16,913 of record CAWHGX010000061.1, read on the forward strand.
AGAAAGTGGCCGAAGTGTGCCAGATTTCCACAACTGTTCCACAATTTAACACTATAGACACTTAAAGGGATGAGATGGACAAACTTAAATGTAAATTTTACTGCCGAACCTGGACCTGTGGATACTTTTACAAGGCTTTTGTCTTGACTTATTTCTTAATGGTGTTGTAAAGTCAAATAAATCCATTACCATTGAAGGAGTCCTTATATGTTCAAACCCATTTTTCTAAGTTGATTTCGAACCTGCTCTTCACTCCAACCCATTGTCTGAAGCACGCCGGCATAATTGTGAATTGCTCCCTGCAAGTGCGGATGAGGATGTCCGGTTGTGCTGGTGAAATTGGACAAGATTGTCACAACACGGCGCAATAGCGGCTCCATTTCGCTCAGGCGGTTGGTGCTGTAATATAAAGCAGCGAGGTTGTTGAGATCTGTGGCCACAGAGGGGTGATCTTTCCCAAGGCTCTCTTCATCAATTTTAAGCGCTCTTTTTATTAGCGGTTCTGCCTCGTTCATCCGATTGGTGTCTTGAAGCAATTGTGCAAGGTTATTGAGACGGTGGGCCACCGTCGGGTTATCTTTCCCAAAGCTCTCCTCATCAATTCTAAGCGCTCTCAAATAAAGCGATTCGGCTTCGTTCAAGCGGTTGGTGTTATAATACAAAATTGCGAGGTTGTTGAGATCTCTTGCCACATTGGGGTGATCTTTCCCAAGGCGCTCTTCATCAATTTTAATCGCTCTTCGATAAAGTGGTTCCGCTTCGCCCAGACGATTGGTATTAGAATACAAGTATGCGAGGTTGTTGAGATCTCTTGCCACATCGGGGTGATCTCTTCCGAGGCTCTCCTCATCCACTTTAAGCGCTCTTAGATATAGCGATTCAGCTTCACCCAGGCGGTTGGTATTATAATACAGGGTTGCCAGGTTGTTGAGATAGATGGCCACGTTTGGGTGCTCTTTCCCAAAGCTGTTTTCGTTAATTTTAAGAGATCTTTTCATTAGCGGTTCGGCTTCTCCCAGACGGTTCGTGACTTGAAGTAAAGTAGCGAGGTTGTTGATATTTTGTGCCACAAAAGGGTGATCTTCCCCAAAAATCTCTTCAGTAATTTTCAGGGAGAGCCGGTAAAGAGGTTCAGCCTCAGAATAAAGAGCAGCATTATATAGAAAAATACCAAGATGATTTGCACAAATAGAAATTCTTTCATCAGTATTCACTCCCTTCCATTTATTAAAAGAATGTAAATAGGGCTGCCCCATACTTAATTCTTCACCTAAATAAACCCAGTAACCGCGCAGCTCTTCCTGATCACGTTCCCTTATCTTTAGAAAGCAGTCGATATTCAGCAGGAAAGCACGAAGTCGCTCAAATAATTCAGTTTGCCAAAGCACCCAGGGAAGTTCGTCGCAGCTTCTGGTTGTTGGTGGCAAGGATTCAAAATAATCTGCTAATTTTATTCTGAAATCATCTTTTTTATCTAAATCCGGTAGGAAAGCAGCTTCAATAGCAGAACGTAAAAAATC
>CAWHGX010000062.1:0-17974 GCA_963828775.1 uncultured Bacteroidales bacterium
TAAACTCCAAAATATATCATCGGATCATTGAAATGTAAATGGCGAGGTGCTTTCGGAGCTTTCGGAGGAGGAGGCCCTTCAATTACCATTGGTATAATGTCAGGCGGTTTGTTTTCATCATGCCCTTTAAGTCTAGGGCATATTTCCATTCTCTTTTCACCCACTTCAATTTTTTTGCGTAAGAGGACCAAAATAGAAAGAATACATCTGATTTTTCAATGTATTTATATATTTCATTCCTCCATTTGTCGCCTGGTTTCAAGGTCATAAGATCCCAAAAATAATTTACATCCAAGCGTGAAAGCAGGTTTATTCTTTTATTACTTCTTTCCTGTCCTGAGACGAATAAGAGATAAAAGCATTCCGATATTTGTAGATTTGGTTTCTGCAAAAACGTTACTCTCACACTTCTTTTCTTCAATATTCATCCTGAATTTTATTGTCCCAACAGGTATTGTTTCTATACAGATAATTACTTTCCCATAAACAGAATCTCTTCAAAAGACTCAGGAATGATAAATTCAAAATCAATATAGGAAGGATCACCCAGCCATACCAGTGTTTTCTTATTTTCTTCAACTGAAATATTATTAAGAATCAATTCAAAAGTCAAAAGGGTACCAATTTTTATATTTAAATCCAAGTATTGAAAGGCCTTTTGAATTAAGTTTTTATCAAAATTACGTGCTAAGCTTTTTACTTCCGCCTTTTGATCTCGTGTATGGATGAAAACAAGAATTATTAAATTTTTATTTCTGATGACATGCTCAGGCGCAAAAACTGAGCTATACACAAGATCCTGAAAACCTGATTCTATTCCGTGGTTAAAATCATATGGATTTGTTTCATTTATATTATCGAAAACTTGTTTTTCTATATTTTGAAAATCAATCTCTTGAACTTCATTATCTTTTTGAAGAGTGGAATCAGAATTGCTTCTAGTACGCTTTTCTCCTGGTCCACAGGATTTTTTCTGTCCTATTTTTACCGGGATATCCTTTAAATCGTTATAGTCATTCGTGAAATTCTTTTTTATTATATTCCCTTTTTTGATCGTCTTTTGTTCATTTTTTATTTTTTTCAGATTTGTTTTATCCGTCTTTACTTCTTTTTTCTCCAGAGTATTTAAATATGGATTATTTTCAATTAGAACCGATTCGTTTTCTTCGTCAGGCTGAGGTGTTCCCATTGACTCCTCGCTCTCGTTTTTCTCTTCTTTAGATTGGAGATTAATCTTCTTCCTTATATATGCCGGGACATCTTCAAAGTTTTCGATATTTTCTTTTATGATTTTGTTTGACAAATCCTCCTTCTTAAAGAAGTTCTGCATGTGCTTCACTTTCTTAAGGGTGGCTTCAGGTTTTTCCTTTTCGTCAATATCATCAATTACCGATTTTGAAGATTTTGGGTGAACAGTAAAATCATTTTCGCTTTTATCAGGAATGACATTCTTGGCGAAGGGATTATTTTCTGCCAGTAATTCAACTTTCTTAGGTTTCGGTTTTTTATACGGTGTAAAAATGGTGTTTCCAGGAAATCCTGTTGCAATTACTGTAACACTGATATTTTCACCGAGATTCCCATCCTGTGATAATCCCCTTATTATCAAGGCATCTTCGGATGCGGCGTCATACATATAGTCGGTTATCTGACCCAGCTCATCCATTGTAAGCTCATTAGCACCTATGCCTGATAAAATGTTTACCAGGATACTTTTTGCTCCCGTAATATCATTTGAGTTCAGAAGGGGTGATGCCAGTGCATTTTCAATAGCCTTCAAAGCCCTGTCCTCACCGGCCGCCATGCCCATTCCCATTATGGCGACTCCCGAGTCTCTCATCACAGTCTCCACATCTGCAAAGTCGACATTTATATAGCCTGCAACGGTAATTATTTCAGCTATTCCCTTGACAGCGGTGGTTAGTATGTCATCAGCTTTGGCAAAAGCAGTTGAGACACCCTGATCACCATAGATCTCCCTTAGTTTTCATTATTTATTACAAGAAGTGAATCAACATAATCCTTCAATTCAGTAATACCATCAATTGCATAATTGATACGGATCTTCCCTTCCGATTTGAACGGGATCGTGACAACCGCAATTGTAAGCAGCCCGGCATCCTTGCAGGCTTTGGCAATTACCGGGATGGCACCGGTGCCGGTACCTCCTCCCATTCCTGTTGTCAGGAACACCATTTTGGTATTTCCTGAATGGCATCCATTACTTCCTTGATATTTTCCATGGCAGCCTGACGCCCTACCTCGGGTTTGCTTCCTGCACCGCGGCCTTCGGTTATTGACTCGCCTATCTGTACTTTTATCGGTACAGGGCTGCGCGCAAGAGCCTGATGGTCGGTATTGCAGACCACGAAGTTCACATCCTTGATGCCCTTTTCGTACATGTGATTTACAGCATTATTTCCGCCGTCTCCTATCCCGATGACTTTTATTATTGATGATCTTTCAACAGGCAGATCAAAATTCATTATATCGTCTGTCTTGCTTTTCATATGAAAATTTTAATGTGATCTATGCCTGCTTATCCCACGGACCAAGCGGAAATTCAGTAAAATCTGCAAGGAATGCATTATCCATCTTATCCCCTATCAATATCAAAATGACTTTCTGCCATTTCTTTGCAATGCCTTCAATTGTTGCCATGTCGTCAGGATCGGAAATTAAATGTGCATTATCAAGTACCAGTACAGGTTTTTTCCCGTTTTTGTCGTTAAAAAGATCATCCAGATATGGCTGAATATTATTGACTGCATCTTTCAGGAATGAATCAGGATCCAGACTGTTATCTATAGCCTTTAGCCGTTTAAAAATGTCTCCGAAAAATTTACTTATGCCCCCTTCACCTAATGCATAATAGTAGAAATTATACTGCTTCTGTTTAGCACTGCAAAACACTGCAATGAATGATGTTTTTCCATACCTGGTCCTGGCCTGAATATAAATCCGCTGGATTGTAAGAAGCCTCTTGTTCAGATCTTCAATCTCATAATTCCTTTTGATCCAGGTATTGTTAATATCCGGCAGGGCGAAAATATCATCATTCTTAACGTGACTCAAAAAATAATTCGTAAGGTCATAGCGTGTACTTTTGCCTTTTTTATCCTTTTTAAGGATATTAACTGCCATCATTTTTTTTATCCTGTTGCGGATATGCGGCTCGGAATAATGTTTTATCCCTTCGTGCTTCCTGTAATAATCCTCAAGTTCTCTTCGCATAAAACCCGTCTCATGTGTTGAGCTTAAAAAATGAGACAATACCCTTTTTTCATACTCAATCATATCCTGAAAGCATTGTAAACTGTTAAGTTCTTCCTGGATCCTTCTGTCCATATCGGGATATTGAGTAGGGTAAATGCCATTTGAAGCTGATCTTTCGACGTAAACGGAAGGCTTTGCGGGATCATCGCTGTATTGATTAATATAATGCTTAAGGTTACTCCTGAAACTCCTGGTAAAGGAGGTCAGATCACGGGCTGATTCGATCCTGAATATTGATGCTTCCATGGCGACACGCAAAGCCCTGAAATTACCCGGCCATCTTCGCCTTAGAATTTCATCTTTAATTGATTTCGCCTGCTCCTGCGCGAAATTCCTGATCTCATCGGTTTCCGATAATTTGGAAGGATCCAGAACGCCGCTTATACCAAATATCCTGTTTACTGCACCATAGTCCTTCCGTTTGCCGATCGCCCTGCGTATGAAATAGGGAATTGCCCTGATCACATCCTTGGGCCGCCCGTCAATACCTTTTATGTTTACCTCAATTCCCATTTTGTAATACAAATCATCCCTGATCATATCCCGCGGCTGATTCGTGGCTGTGATGATAATGAGATCCTTCAGGGAATAAGTCATATTGCCTGAAAGGCGAATACCTTCAGATATTTCTGAATCAACAGCCCTGAGCAATTTTGCCTGAATATGCTTTGGAAGCTCCCCTATTTCATCCATGAACAGGACTCCGTATTTTATTGATTCAAGCAAACCCGGACGTGTCGATGAATCGGTGTAAGTACCTTTAAGAGATCCGAACAATATGCTTTCAGCCAGATCGGGATAAATAGTGGCTGAATTGATCGATTGAAATACTCCTGCCTTCAGGGACTGCAGAAAAATATCAAGACCCGGCCCGGAATACACCTCAGAATATTGATCGCGGATTTCATGATACTTCAGGCGCCATTCTTCTTTCCATTTCCTGTAAAACTCGGATTTTACAAAGTAGCTGTAATAATGCCTGGCCAGAAATTCCTTTCCGGCTCCGGTAGGGCCAAAGATCATAATTGGCCGGCCTTGCTTTGCGAAAGCCCTGACCTCATTGTAGAGTTTTTTTGTGTCCTCATCAGCTGGAGTAAATCCGGTATCGACAACAGTGGTCGTAAATTCAGGGACTTTTACATTCATAAATGCAGAATTATCAGGTCTGAAATGTTAAAGCCAATTTACTATTTATTTGGAATCCGGGCAAAATAAACAAGTCTGATTGCTTCCGGATCATAAAAATACTCGAGACCATGTCAGGTTATGCTTTAAGCATGTGGGGATTATATTGTTCGCTTATCTGATCAAGGATTTTTTTGTCACGGATATAATTTTCTGTCAATGAATTATAATGTCTGTTATTTTTCAGCCTTGTGATTATCAGGTTCTTAAGATTGTGCTTGCGTATGTATGCTTTCCGCCGGGGATCATTTAAATCCAGGATTTCTCTGACGCGCCCCTCTTTATCCTCCATCACTACCTGGATAAGATCAGTATTGTTTGTATAAAAGAATCCTGCCGGGAAAGCCTGATCCTCCGGACAGGTGATCAGAAAATCATTCCCTCCGGGCAAATTATACAGTCTTGCAATAATCTGACCTGAACCTGCAGATAGAAATGCGACCGAACCATCGCCGCTTCCCGTAACAAGTATTTTTTCACTGTCCATAAGGCAAATACTCCAGATCCACAGTGAATTAACCTTTTTATGATATATCCTTTCTCCTGTAATAAGATTGTGGCAGTATACTGAACCGTTTTCACCGGCACTCCAGATCTTTGTTTCATCTTTTGAAATACGCACTTCTCTGATATCCTTTTCACCATGATAGAAATATCTGTAATACTCCCCCGAACTCTTGTAATGTACCCGTAAAATCCCGTCAGTGCATGCGGCAGCAAGAAAATTGACTGACAGAGCCAGCTTCCTTACAGTACCGTTAAAAGAAAAGTATTCCAGAAGAGGTTTCTCTCCCTTTAAATCCCACTTATAAGCATAGCCGTCATCGCTTCCCGTGTACACCCTGCCGCTTTCGTAGACAATGTCAATTGCGGCGGGACTGATCCTTTCCTTTGAGTGCTTATATAATCTTATTGTTCTGCCGGACCTCAGGTCCCAGCATCTTCCATTGTTTTTCGATTCAAGGTCACAATCTGAATCATAACTGGCTGTAAACAGGAATTTCTGTTCAGGGTCAAGAAAACAACTCGGACATCTGCCGAAACCGCTGAGAATCCGGGTGCATTTCCCGGTTTCTATTTCAAATTTCCGGGATGAGCCATCCCAGGATGCGGTATGAAAAGCCCTGTTATCCCTGGTTATGCTCGTCAACCGCACTGAATCAGTGTGCCCTTCATAACTGTGAGGAAGAAATTCAAGCTTTTCAAGATCCGCAACACGGATGCGCGGGATATTGTTCTCGTAGGTAATTAACAGGAACCTGCTGTCAGAGGTCACATTTACCGAACGGACACTCTGGAATACTGTGCCGGGCCTGATCATGTGCTTCAGTTCAGCTGTCTTTTGAGCACTGTCATTGCTGTTTATTCCCAGTCCATCATATCCCCTGTTCACGGGTTTCAGATTCTCATTCTTTATCATTATCCGGTAACTTTTATATGTTCCTCTGCAATTTGCTTTTTCAGCTTATGGATTTCGACCTTCAGATCAGAGATAGCGCTTTTCAGCTTCCCGGTATGGATGTTTATGTTCTCCAGGGCACTTCTGTATATCTGTGTCTGATCCTCATTTGTATATTCGTTCTGAACCAGTTCGAGGCGGGCAAGGTGAAGCTCCAGCTGTTCGGTTTCGCTTTTCAGGAATTCGAGTATTTTATCCGGATGAGCTCCCTTTTTTATCAGGAATTCCAGACGGTCGCCGGTCTCAAAACAATCGGGATCCATTCCCAGAATTTCACAGGCTCTCCTGTAAATTGACTGAAGCTGTTCATAGTCAGGTAAGCTGTACAGCATCATTGACGGTGAAAAAGAATATACTTCCTCTTTTGTGGATTTCATCAGTTCCAGCCATAACTTATTGATCTCTGTTTTCTTTCGGGTCGATAAGCCTGAATAATCCGGACATGTGTCAGTATGCAGCAGGAAAAACAGTTTCTTCAGCAGCTTTTTGCACTCCTGCATATAATAAATTTTAAAGTCGTCTGATACAGGCGGGGCAGTACCTTCAGGGATAATATGATCGATAATATTATGACTCCTGGTTATTTTATTCTTAAGATCATTCCTTTCTCTTTCTGCCTCAGTTATTTTTTCACCGGCTAGCCTGATTAATTCCCTGTACGATAATCCAGGATTTTCGCTCATGATTTCCAGAATTGCCTTGTATTTCTCATACCGGTATGTAAATTTTGATTTTTCAGTTTCGAGATCACCAAAGAACCTGAAATACTTATTTTCAAGACCAATGTTCAATCTTTTCTTCCGCTCAAAATACATCAGAAGATCGTCAAGCTCTGTGGATTTTGTTTTCCAAAGCTCTTTCAGCCGGAAGTATATCTCCTGCTGTGACTTTGGAATTTTAAGAAGAAATATCTCTTCTGTGATCTCTTTCTCTGAATAAACCTGGCCAGCCTGGTAATTGTCCGTCAGAAACCTGCCTTGTTCGAGCAGGTCATTGATAATAAAACCGATCCTGCTATAAGTAATACCTGCAGCTGAATCATACGAATTACTCATGATCAGTTTAAAGATCTTCCCCTTGTCAGGCTTAAAAGCAAAGCCGTAACTTTTAATCAAATCCTGTTCTGTCGATTGCGCTCCTGGTTCTGATGGGGAACCAGCAATTCCTGATAAGAAGCTTTCCCATTCTGCTTTCATAATCAGCGCCACCAGGTTAGGCAGAGGGAGTTTGCAGTAGGTCCCTAACCGGCATACCTGGCCGGCTTGCACGAAATAGTGGTTTGAATTCACATCAAAGATGCCTACAAATTCATCCTGAGTGATATTAAGGACAGGTTTCTTATCCTGGTGCAAAAGAGGGTCCTTATGATCACGGCACATACGGATCATCTCATGTTTTAGGCCAAAGGCATTTATAAAGACCTGTCTTATGTCATCAGATAATCTGGTTGTTTTATTACTGGTGTTTTTCATATTCTTCTGCTAATAAGTTTTAAATCATGTAATGCTAACAGCAAAGTGCTTTCAATCATGGTATAGATCAATTAAAGCCTTTGATTCTGAAATCTTGACTTTTCCTTTGCATTTTTTTCCTTTAAACCAGGAATTTCCATCCTGTGTTCTTCAGGAATTACTTCCCTGTCGGATGATAAGTCAATATATTTTTCAAAATATTCCAATGGTATGAACCGCCAGGTAAAATAGGATTGTCTTCTGTCTGAGGCCCGGTAACACCTGCATCCCATATAAGTGGAAAAAGGTATCTCCATAAGGGTTACCTGATCTGAACCGCAGACGCATCTGTAAAAGCCATGAATTGTATAGACCAGTCCTTTTTTTATCGGATATGCGCAATACGTTCTGAAATAATCATTAACACATAACACCTTTTGGCCTGAATGAAAATTCATAATTCCTTTTTTAATTATCAGAATGAAGGCATATTTTGTGCCAGTCTTGATAACATGCACATATACAAAATGTTATTGAATTGCTGAAAGATCAGATGCCGGTTTTATATCTGAATATGCGTGCATATTTCCGTATTATCCGAAAATATTATTCAATGGTCATTATTAATATATTGATATTGAGCAATAAATGATTTATGGCATCCCGTTTGCACACAGAGCATATAAACCAGTTAATTTTGCTGAACAAACGCACTTAGATTATGACAGCTGAAGAAAAATTAAAAAACCTTGTGCTTGCCCCTTATATTATAAAAGCCACGGCTCTGATCGGTATAAAAAGAGGTGTCGGAGGGAACCAGTTCAGGCATGCAATGGCAACTATGGCGATACTGCTCGATTATAAACTTTTTGATGATTATGTCTTACTGAAAGCCACTGTCATCGATGACCTCTTTGAAGATGTGCCATCCACCAATGAAATGGAAATCACGAATAATAGACGGGCAGGCTGATGATGGGGTCAGGAACTTGTCAGGGAAGTTACAAGACCGAAGGAAATGGATAAGGCTGATTATCTTAAAGGAATACTTGAACATGGCTCCCGGCGTGCCAAGATATTAAAGTGTGCCGACAGAATAAGTAATCTGACAGATCTTCACCGGGGTATTAAATCTGACGAGCAGATATCAGTTTATCTCGATCATACGGAAAAGTATGTTATACCGATGGCAGAGCAGGTGAATGAGGACATGGTAAAAGAGCTGACAGACCTGGTAGCCCGTAGAAGAAAATTACTGAAAATAATTGAGAAGTGTAATCCCGGCAGGGAGAAAGACAACAATATATTATAATTTCCATGTATTCTTTCATCGGATTGAATTGGCTTTATCCTTATCCGTATCAGACATATGCGTTCATTAAAAAGAAAGTAGATATTACAGTTAAGGTGCCAGAAATGGAACTGCAACTGAGGAGTGTATCGTTATTGTTTTAACTTGGTGCTTTTATGTAAATAATTCCTTACTTTATCATCAATCCATCAATTAAAAAATCAATAACAACTTATTAATAATCAACATTATTCCATTCCCTGTATTTTGGCACATTTGGCAAATTTCTAGCCAAGAAAGAGATTATGTATTCCCATTTTAAGAAGTTATCATTTCATTTATCAGTGTAATTCGTTGAATGAAGAAACTCGCACAGTTCTAAAAAGGATTTACCATAAAATGTTTCTTCGACTCAGTAAGTCTTAAAATTGTTCCAAGTAATTCAACAACTCCTTTAGAGGTTCATCCATGAACATATTATTATTTTTCATGTATAACAAAGCTTCTTTACAAAATTTTGAATATCGTATTAGTTGTTGCTGATCATTATTTTCCTGATAAAAACTTAAAATCTTATAATAATTAACCACCAGATCACGGGCGTAATCTGCCGAGTCTGGTGCCCTGCGCCGTAGTTCCTCAGCTATATTAAGCGATGCCTGGTATTTATCAAGTGCTTTCGGAGAGTCGCCCAACTTGAGGTACAGATCGCCAAACCTTGCGTATGATATCGAAAGATTACGGGCGTAATCTGCAGAGTCTGGTGCCCTGCGCCGAAGTTCCTCAGATATATTAAGCGACGCCTGGTATTTATCAAGTGCTTTCGGAGGGTCTCCCAACTGGAGGTACAGATCGCCCAACTTGTCGTATGATATGGAAAGATCACGGGCGTAATCTGCCGAGTCTGGTGCCCTGCGACGTAGTTCCTCCCGGATATTCAGCGATGCCTGGTATTTATCAAGTGCTTTCGGAGGGTCTCCCAACTGGAGGTACAGATCGCCCAATCTGTTATATGATATCGGATAGATCACGGGCGTAATCTGCCGAGTCTGGTGCCCTGCGCCGTAGTTCCTCCCGGATACTGAGCGATGCCTGGTATTTATCAAGTGCTTTCGGAAGGTCTCCCAACTGGAGGTACAGATCGCCCAATTTGTTATATGATACCGATAGATCACGGGCGTAATCTGCCGAGTCTGGTGCCCTGCGCCGTAGTTCCTCCCGGATATTGAGCGATGCCTGGTATTTATCAAGTGCTTTCGGAGGGTCACCCAACTGGAGGTACAGATCGCCCAACCTTTCGTATGAGATACGATAGATCATGGGCGTAATCTGCCGAGTCGGGTGCTCCTGCGCCGAAGTTCCTCCCGTAGATATTCAGCGATGCCTGGTATTTTTCAAGTGCTTTCGAGAGGGTCTCCCAATCTTGAGGTACAGATCGCCTAATCTTGTATATGATATGGAAAGATCATGAGCGTAATCTGCAGAGTCTGGTGCCTTGCGCCGTAAGTTCCTCCACGGATATTGAGCGATGCCTGGTATTTATCAAGTGCTTTCGGAGGGTCTCCCAACTGGAGGTACAGATCGCCCAATTTGTTATAGGATACTGATAGATCACGGGCGTAATCTGCCGAGTCTGGTGACTTGCGCCGAAGTTCCTCCCGGATATTAAGCGATCCTGGTATTTATCAAGTGCTTTGGAGGGTCACCCAACTGGAGGTAACAGGTCGCCCAATCTCTCATATGATATTGATAGATCAAGGTCACGGTATATTCTGCTGAGTTGGGACCGAACGTCGAAGTTCCTCAGCTATATTAAGCGATGCCTGGTATTTATCAAGTGCTTTCGGAGGGTCACCCAACTTGAGGTACAGATCGCCAACTTTTCGTATGATACGGATAGATCACGGGCGTAATCTGCGTGAGTTGGTGCTCTGCGACCAATGTTCCTCCATACTGCTTCTACTCCAGTAGATAAAACCAGTTTTAATCGGGTATTTATTGAAGTATCATTTTGAAGATAGTTGTCAAAAAGCGAAAAAAGAAAATTGTTTGGGATTGTTCGGGGATTAAATTTTTCTATCCTCATATTCCAGAAATGAAATCACCCACTCCAACCAATCGTTTTTACTCTTGTGCTTCATCAAGAATTATCATCTTCGGCAAGTGCTTTTGATGAACCTTCTGTATGCGGCTTATTCCACCAATAGCTGCCATACCATGTTGCAGCCACACTTTATTATTTGCTTGCATCAGGTGGTACATTGTTTCAGAAATCTGAAGGGGATCAGTTACCTGGCAAAATAGCCAAATGAGATGCAATATTATTATGGAGAAATTTAAAATCTTTATTTCGTCAATTTTTCAACAAGTGTATTCCTTAACACACTGTGTGCCAGGTTCCACTGGTGCCCTTCTCCCTGTTCCACCAGATGTACCCTGAACCATCTTCTCAGGCCTGGCAAAAGCCAAGGGAATCCCATTCTTGTGATGTTTGTTTTGGAAGCAGCATTTCAAGATCGCTTTCACGTAATCCTCCCCTTGAACAGGCAATGAAATTGAAAAGAGTGATTGTGAAAGGATTCTCCGAATATTCCTGCCTGCCTTTTCAATAAGGTTCAGAAATAAATCACCCGGCAAAGACCGGAAATTGTTTTACCATTTCCAGCATATAACTCTCAATCTGCTCATCACCCTTGCCTTTCAGTCCGCTCATCTTCTCAAAATCATCTGCATCCATTGCCATAAGTATGTTCACCGCAAGACTCAGCCATAACGGACTCGAACAGGCTTTCAATCCATCTTCCCTTTTCTTTTCAAGGATCTCTTTTTCTACTGCTTTCGGAAGGCTTTTATGCTGTTTCCTGCCAAGTGAATAAAGCATCTCCCTTGCTTCTTCTTCAGTGAAATGATCAATGCTTCTGTGTTATAAATCCCTTGTGATATTGAACAGCATTCTTTTCAGTACCGGTTATTGCAGTAACCAGTAACTCTTACATTGCCCGGAAGTGAATCCGGCAGCCAGGTCATATATTGTGCCCTCGATGTGGGCTCAAAGCGGTCAAGGGCATCTATAAGCAATACAACTCTCTTCTTTTCCGATGCCTGCTACAGAAGCTCTGAAAACTGCTCCTGCAGTTTCTCAATATCCGGTTTTTGGAGCAGTTTTCTGAATATCTCCTTCGAGGAGTCGTTGTTCTTCAATTTCCCTGATATCCTTTGTTCCTGTTCTTCTTTCTTCTTCTATATCCCCAGAAATTCCCTTAACTGCCTGTTCCATTTCCTCAGCAGTTCTGCCACACTTTTTGCATTCGGCGATATCCCTGCCGAGTGTGCCAGTACCAGGCAATCTTCCCTGATCATCGTCTTGTACATCATCGAGAAAACAGCACTTTTGCCTGATCCGCTCTCGCCTGTCAGGACTATTCCCCATTTCTCTTTATTGTCAGAAAGAAGATGCTCCCTTAATTCTTCGATCAGCTTTTTCCTTCCGCAGAAGGTATGAACCTGCTCTTCTCCTTTTTCTGTTATTGTTGTTGTAATATGTGTATGTTCCTCGATAAATGCTTCCAGAAGTGCCACCTCCTGTTCGTGCTTGTCTTTGGGTGCCTCTCCCCAGGTATCCTCTGCATGCTTTTCACACTCTGCAAGGATATCTTTAAATACCATTTCTCCCCATGGTTCAAGTCCGCATACTACTGGCCCGGATTCATGTATTCAGGTTTGCAGTGTATGTTTTTACTTTCCCCGGGAGGTTTATCCTGTTAAAATGTGACTTTATTTCTTCTTTCAGGTTATCGAGGGCTTCCTTTCTTATTCTTTTTTCTTCCTCTGTAAGGGACGGATCATACTGATCGCTGAACTTTGCTGCCTTTTCAGGGCTCAGTTTATCATAAGGCAATGGTTCCCTCAGGTAAAAGACACTCCGGTTCAGTTGTTCAGTGCTTGCAAGAACTCCGAATTCAATTTCAAGGGCTGTTACGCTTTTGCCTTTATTCGGAAGGAGCAGTTTCCTTCCTATTGTTGCATTTTCTATCCTCTCTTCCGGAGGCACCCAGCCGTAACGGTCGCCAAGCAGTCCAATGAAAAACGGCTTGCATCTTTCTATCTCCTCAAGGCAGACTTTCAAGTATTGTTGCTTCACGTTCATCTTCATTTACCGAGGTGGTATCAACACCCCAGCGGAGGTCAACGGTCTCGAGCCTGATACGTTTCTTTCGGAGTTCTTCCTCAACCCTCGGAAATACAATATTCTTCAGGTGATCGCGCTCTGCCTGCATATCCGAAAAGGTGCTGCTGATAAAGATGGAGAAGGTTCTCCAGGGGGCGGTGGAACTCATTTACAACTCCTCTTCCCCCACAGGTTCCTGGCTGGTTGATATGTTTGTCAGCTTCGGGACCTCGGTATTAATATATCCGAAAAGAGGCTTTTCGTTGCGGAGCAAGATCCATCCAGACCGGCATCATCTCCTTTGGCAGGAAGATATTGCCCCATTTCCCCTTACTGGTAATCGCCGGATTAGGCACCTGGCTTTCGTCATGAAGAAAGTAAATGTTTATCCTCTGATTGTCGGTCCCCATGCATGAGATTATCCCTAAAGCTTTTAGTGTTGTCACACCAAATGTGGCCGACATCCTGTAACCGAGCTTTATCTTGTAGCTGGTGATCTCAAATATCTGTATTGCCATATTCTGGTCGATTAATGAATAGATACAAATTCCTGAAATTCTTATTAATAACAGAAATATAATAAAATCAAATTTACAATTTTAAGTGCAAAATTTCTAAATTTAACAGGAACTTTTGAAAGATTAATTGAAGTATTTAATTTTATGAATTCCCGTATCGAAATTATCAAAGGCGATATCACCCTCCAGAAAACAGATGCAATCGTCAACGCCGCAAACAATTCATTGCTGGGCGGAGGAGGCGTCGACGGAGCAATACATTACGCTGCCGGAGAAGAATTACTTGCCGAATGCAGAACCCTGAATGGTTGTAAAACCGGGGAAGCCAAAATGACTAAAGGGTACAACCTGCCGGCTAAATATGTGATCCATACCGTCGGACCTGTCTGGCGTGGAGGGAACCACAATGAAAAAGAATTGCTTGCCAGCTGTTACAGAAATTGTCTCAAACTTGCATCAGACAATAATTTAAGAACAATTGCATTCCCGTCGATAAGTACAGGAGCCTACGGATTCCCTTCTGAACCGGCAGCTGAAATTGCTTTGACCGGGATAATGAAATTCCTGAAGAGTAATTCAACAATTGAAAAAGTTGTTATTGTCTGTTTTAGTGAGGATTCATTTAAAATCTGCAAAAACAAATCTGATCAACTCAGCTCTCTGTACTGAGTCCTTAACTTATCAAAAATACGCTCAATTTGATCGTCAACATGGGAAAAGATGACTGAACAGCAAAGTATCATTCCTTCTAACGAGGAACTCCAAACTGCCAACCGCATAAACGCACCAACCAGTATGAAATCTCTTCTCTGAAGGACTTGTTTTATTTGAAAACAATACTCATGTAATATTTTAATACACTTGTCAAATAGATTTTTCAAATGGTGTTATTATAATTATCTTATGATCGCAATAAAAATTATTGGCAGCAACTGCCTGTTAGTCGCGACACCATGTGCAGGATGCATCCCACTAAAAACCGGATGTGAGATATGAAGAAGAAAGCAAGAATCTCATATCAGAAAATATGCTTTTTCGTTACTGGTATCGGCTCGCTCCTGTGGTTTCTTGTCCGCGTTATTCCGAAACCCAGCCGTGCTGCCTATCCCTGCATGCGGGCTGCTGCACCGGTTGCATCGGGTTTTGTACTGTATTTGCTGGGCCTGGCTGCAACCGCTGCACTTATTAGAAAATCAAAACAACACTATTTAAAGTCGAGGTATTTCCTGGCCTCCCTTTTCCTTCTTGCAGGAATGTTTGCAGGATTGGTAACCACAATGACTGCCGATAAACCGGTATATGCAAATTATCAGGCTTTTTCCCAGCCGGCCAATGAACCTATGGGTACGGCAAAGGGAATAAATCCCGGACGTGTGGTATGGATTCACAATCCGGATGCCACAAACAAAAACTGTACGAACGCCTGGGGCGATGGCTGGTTCCTGACAAAAAACAACAATCAGGTTATTATTGATCAAATGATTTCATCGGCCATTCAGATACTCACCGGTGAAACCACTGACCTCAACGCGTGGAATGCCATTTTCCAGTACTATAATCAAAATCACGGGAAAGGTTCAGTGAACTATTCAGCCGGAGAAAAAATATTGATCAAAATCAACGCAACCAGCGGCTGGTCAGGGAATTATTCGACCACCGATTTATCAAAAGCGAATAACTCCTATTATAGCATTTCCGAGACTTCGCCTCACGTCGTGCTCTCGGTATTGCGGCAATTGGTGAATGTTGTCGGCGTTGCTCAAAGCAATATATATGTTGGCGATCCCATGAAGCATATCTATAAGCATTGTTATGAACTTTGGCATGCCGAGTTTCCTGATGTCAATTATCTGGACAATAGTTATAGCACTTTAGGAAGAGTCAAAGTTACCAGAAGCGCCAATCCCCTGGTATTTTATTCCGACCGCGGTGCTGTGTTAAGAACAGGGTCGTGGAATAATGCTGGCTCCGGGGATCCGGTAACCCAGGATTACCTTTACACAGTTTTTCAGGATGTCGAATACATGATCAACATCCCGGCGTTGAAAGCTCATGCGAGGGCAGGGATTACACTGTTTGCAAAAAATCACCTGGGTTCTCAAAGCCGGGAGGATGCCAAACATCTTCATATGGGTCTGGTGAATCCGGATGACATTAATTCGGCCAATTCCCGGTTTGGCATGGGATTGTACCGCGTGCAGGTAGATCTGATGGGACATAAATTGCTCGGCGGGAAAGAATTATTTTATCTGCTCGACGGCCTCTGGGCCTGTTCTGAGGCAGTGGACCCTCCCACCAAATGGACAAGCACGCCGTTCAATGGCGACTGGACTTCTTCCATTTTTGCATCCCAGGATCCCGTTGCCATAGAATCTGTGGCTTTTGATTTCCTCAGAACAGAATATACCTCAGATAATCATCCGGGCCGCTCCTATCCGCAAATGGACGGAGTGGATGATTATCTGCACCAGGCAGCAGATGATGCCAATTGGCCGGCTGGGATCATCTACGATCCTGAAAATGACGGTACCAGCCTGCCTAGTCTGGGAGTTCATGAACATTGGAATAATGAAACCGAAAAGCAATATTCCCGGAATCTCGGAACAGGGGATGGAATTGAACTGATCACTCCCTCAATCTGGGCGGGTACGACCGGCACGGATTGGAACACCGCTTCAAATTGGTGGAGCGGAGTTGCTCCGGGTGAATGGACTTATGTTACTATTTATTCATCCGTTGCCAATCAGCCGGTTATTGACGGTACAACAGAAGCTGTGTGCAACAGACTGATTATAAACTCAGGTGCATCCCTTACAATTGCTCCGGCAGGAAAAGCAACAATTAATGCATTGACAAACAACGGAACGCTGAACCTTCAGTCTGATGCTTCCGGTATCGCATCACTTAAGGTGGAAGGTACTGAATCAGTGACCGGGACAAATAATATCCAGTTGTATCTGACCGGAGGAGCAGGTACATCAGGAGATGCTTATAAGTGGCACTATATATCGTCGCCTGTTCCTAATACTCCAATTTCGGTGTTTAATGATCACACCACTAACCTGGCAAAATATGATGAAAGTTTAGTTAAAGTATCACAAAATCAAGGTTGGGTAGCTGCTGTCGATGGATATTATTATTATGATGAAACCGGCAATACCAGGTATCCTGATAAAAGATTTTCAACACTTGATCTTGGACAAGGGTATGCCTATTATTATGATGATCCCGTTGAACCCGACCAAACTTATGTTATCTCAGGGAATATCAATACCTCCAGCGTTGGTCCTATAAATCTTGCTTACAATTCCGCAAAAAACGATCCGGTGCCAACGAACATTGTAGGATTCAATCTTATTGGAAATCCATATTCCTGTAGTCTTGACTGGAATGTAGTAGCAGCCTATAATAGCTTAACTGAATCAGGTAACATTAGTTCTGCCATCTATTTTATAAAAGATTATTTTATCTATCCTGCCTACGTACCTCCTCCGGGAGCAGGAGGTACTCTGGGAGCTACAAAGGATATTCCTCCGATGCAGGGCTTTTTTGTTAATGCAAATGCTTCTGGTCAGACTATTACTTTACCAGCTTCAGCAAAATCCCATTCAACACAGGTCAGGTTCAAGGGAAGGGAAGAAGATGCAGTTCCAATGGTCAGACTTCTTCTTGAAAAAGGAGAAAGCTGGCGTGATATAATAGTCAGTTTTAATGAAAAGGCACAATTATCATTTGATGGTTGCTTTGATGCCTACAGCCTTGGTAAGGGCATAGGTCCGATGAGTCTCTGGACTAAACTCAACGGAATTGATTACGCTATAAATGGTATTCCCTACCCTGAGACCTCTATTGATATTCCGATTGGAATGCATACAGAAACTGCAGGAGATTTCAGCCTGAGTTCAAATGAGCTGAATGGACTTGAAAATTTTAATGTAACACTTAAAGATAAAATTACCAATACTGTCGTGGATCTCAAGAAAGATGGTAAATTATCATTTTCATTGCCAGCAGGGGAATTTGAGGATAGGTTTGTACTTACTGTCGCTGAACTATCTACAACCACAACAGAAATTGCATTGCCTGAAATCTCATTCAACATATATACTTTCAATGGCAGTCTTAATATCAATCTATTATCTGATGATTGGAACGGAAAACAGGGTAGTGTTAAAATTACCAATCTGGCAGGAACGACAATCAGTGATAACAGGAACCTGGAGTTCTGGAAAAACTCATTAATTCAATTACCTTTTTCAGAAGCGAAAGGAATTTACATTGTTGAGATCAGATCGGGTGCAATGATGTATGTGGGGAAGGTAATGATAAGATAAGCTAAGTACTTATTGTGCTGCGTAAATGCTGCGTGAAACAGGCAAAAAAACGCAATCTGCCATATTTCTAATAGTTGTATTTTATTTTGTGATCCCGGGGCGACTCGAACGCCCAACCAACAGAACCGGAATCTGCCATTCTATCCATTGAACTACGGGACCGGATTTCACTGCAAAAATAAGACCAATAGCGCGGTTTTACAACTAAGTCAGTAGAATAATGCCAAAGTTTTTCTATTTTCGCATCCCAAAGACAAAAAGCTCCAGGCTGATGGCTGATAGCTTAAACTTA
>CAWHGX010000063.1:0-65274 GCA_963828775.1 uncultured Bacteroidales bacterium
ACATGTTATCCAGCATTCTCACAATAGCCGGTGAGTCAAGCAGGCTGGCTATCCTGTTTCTTTCCAGTTCTTTTTGATAAAGGGTAATTACTTCATCTTTCTGATTGCTTATGTTTTTGACTGCTTCATCTTTTTGTTGCTGGGTAGAGAAGGGCAATTCTTTTGTAGATTTTATCATATCATTAAAAGTATTATTGAACTTGTTGATGCAATAATCAAGGTATTGTTTCCTGGTAACGGGTATATAGGGCAACATGCCTTCGCGGTGTAGCAACACCCTACGGTTATCAAGGGTATTTTCATAGTATAATTCATACCCCTTCCATCTTTCTTTTTGAGGATTCAGCATATAGAATGGCACACCGTTAATCTTACAACTGCTGTCCATCATCATCTGATTCCGAAATTCAGTCCACTCATTGACAAAAACTTTGCATGAGGTTGGTGTTACACTAAAATAGTTGACTTCCTTTGGTTGGTTCCCGCAAAGATAAGGTCCGAATGAGCAGGTGTAGGAATAATTGCAAATGGGGATTCCTGTGGTGAATTTATAATTATGTGCAAACAAATAAATGTTAGCATTCCACCACCAGTTTCCTTCATTGCCTGTTGGTTGGGGATAAGCTTCCTGCATCAGTTTATGTACGCCTTCCATTCTTCGTGAGACCTCCGGCTGTTGCTCTCTTGAAAGAACAGAAGAAATTTCCGCATTTATATTATCCTCCTGTAGTCTGTATTGTCCTTTTATTGACATGAGTACTGCGTCATTACATTCACCGGAAGACAGCGTAAATGACTTCTGGCAGTATGATTGCAGGTGAATGCCGAGGAGGAAGAGTATGATGATTTCTTTTTTCATTTTTCAAATTGATTTTTATTATTTCAATTTTATCTGGCTTAAACAATTGCCAAAAGGGGGTGTGGCATCTCCGAAATACCCATTATTATTATTGATACCTGTACCCGATTGAGAATTGCATAAGGTTTTCCCCTTTGGGTAATAACTTGACTGAATAATAATTGAGAGAACCATCCTGACGGTTGTATCTATATGCCCATTGATAAAAAGAGGTATAAGCCATAATGCAGGAAAGATCACCGCTTTCATCATTACCCACTGTTCCAATACTGCCATTGATTGTAAAGGGACGCTCAGTTATTTCTATACCGTTATCATCATAGATATGATAAATATTCACACCGTTTGGCGGAATAGTTCGCGGAGATGATTCATCAGATGGCATTCCATGATGATTTACATTTACCCCATGTGCCAGCTCATGGGCAACTGTATTAGCCAGGTCTTCAGCTTCTGTATAAGGCATTCTTAAGTTTGTTCCATAGCGACGGTTGGCAGCGATAAGATCAGCTACCTGTGTTTGGTAAACCTGTTTATTTTTATTAATGTCAATAACTACCCGTTCCGAATTGGCGGGAGTTTTTGCTGTAACAGTAATTGGTTCATTTACGCCACTTGCATCTCCATTTATCGATCCATTTTCAAGTTTTAAAACATACTGTTTGCAGCTATTTGCTGACAATGCATTTTTGTTTAATCTTCTGTCTACATCAATTTCAGTTTCACCAAAACGAATAACAGTTAACCTGCTTGCTCTTTCAAACAATTGAAGTCCCTCAGAAAACTCGTCAAATTCTGTCTTTTTCATCCTGACACCCAATTCTTTTTTAAGCGGATCAAGCCGACGAAATTTAGGCCCAATGATGAGTCCGTTTTTTCTTCATATGCGATAAATCCCCGGTATTCTTCATATGCAGTCAATCCATCTCCGTTATTGGTATTTCCTGTCGACTCTTCTATGTCATCCATTTCACCAGGATTTCCGTTAACATCAAGCCAGGCAGTTGCTATTTTTTGATCCTATATCTCTTTTTGGGATGGGGATTTCTTGCGTTGCCTCCTGGTACCAGCAGATTTCCTTTAATCTGTGTGTCGTCCTCAAGAGTGGCGATCGCTGTCAATGTGGTCCATCCTCCTCCGTCAAAAGAACCAACCTTGGCACTACCGGTTATACATCCGCCCGGACACGGGATATGAATTAATTGCCCTGCTTCTGAAGTATCTGCTCCCGGTTGTATCATGAAACGAAGGTCGGGTTGCGGATCGCCCGGATGTAAAGGAAAATTTAATGTAATACCCGGTTCCCTGGATGTATTAGAAAGCCGAAGCTCAAAAGCCTTTGCTTTCTGTAATAAAGGCCTGCCATTTTTGCCCTGAACTTTCAGCAAAATATTCATAACCGATCCTTTAGTTACTTCATCTTTGCCGGGTACAGGCAACCAGGCATCATAGTTCTGTGGAGTAACAATTAATTCTACATCAATTTGCCGTACCAAATTCCAGGTAGTGGTGGTAAATACTTTCCCATTTGCAGCAAGATCACTGGTTCTCATCTCCGATCCTTGCAGGACATTAGGATTATTATCCAGGGGCCTTTCTGAAACAATTATATCCAATTCCTCCATGTCAGTAGTTGGTTGTTCACAATACTGGCCTGTGTTTGTGCAGGTGAAGGGTGGAGAAATTGCATGGATTCTTATAGGTTTCAGCCTCTTTATCGATGGTCACCTCATGAAGTTCGGCGTCACCTGATCCGCGGCAGGAACTTTTACAAAATAATTTTCCGCCCACTATATACTCACCATCTTCTACCACTGTGCCTGTGCCCATGTTATCGGTAAAGAGATAGTAATCCGCCTTTCACTGTGTCCGAGTGTATGTGTAACCGTTTCGTGTAAACTGATTGTACCACTCCAACTTCCGGTTACGTCCTGAGCGTAAATATGATTATAGCTGAAACAGAGGAAGACCATTATGAGTCCTGGCAGCAGCTTAGTTTTACTTTTTTTCATTAAAGTGGTTTTTTAACAATCATTTGCTTTCGCATGAGAGTTTATGACGCATTAGCCAGGTATTTATAATTTTACAAACTCCACTCTCCTGTTATTTGCTTTGCCTGCAGGATTATCATTTTTATCAATCGGCTCACTTTCGCCTTTACCATCGGTTTCCATCCGGCTTTCATCGATGCTGAATTCTTTTGCCAATGCAACTTTAACTGAAGCGGCTCTTCGTTTGGAGAGATCCAGATTTGATTTATCATCTCCGTCTGCATCGGTGAAACCAATAATCTTCACTTTTACATCCGCATTCTCTTTCAGCACATTGGCCATTTCTCTAAGACTGCCATAGGATTGAGGTTTAATGTTGTCGCTGTTTATGTCAAATAAAATTCCATGAGTAATCGATTTGCCTTCAGTTAAGAATTTATTACGGGTGTCGGGTGCGCCAATGGCCAGCCGAATATTACTTACATAATAACGACCGGGGCCATCCACATATTGAATATAGAAAACAACAGCATTGAATGCCGCCCCGGATGCTATTCCTTTAGGCAGGTCCCATGTTTTTCTTCATTCAGGTATACCCTTACTCTTTCCTTCTGTCGCCAGATGGATATATGCACAGGATTACTTCTCGGTTGCATTGAATTGTATGGTTGAAGTAGCATTTTGCGGTTCGCTCACTGCATTCTTTCTTGAATCTGAAGTAGAGCTGCTCAGCTCATCCCCCGAACGGGGAAATACGGAAGTGCTGTAAACGTTATTGGAACCTTGCCAGCCTTGCGGTTGTGACGGATTACCAAGTTCAGTAAAACAGGTGAAGAAATTGGTGATCCCCGAAGGATTAAATGGGCTGCTGCAAAGAAGTGTCAAATTCAAATGTAAAATTATCAGGTAGCTTACTTATAAGCTCGGGTGCAAACACACCTCCTTTGTGAACATCAGCCAGATGCCTGCCCCCTCTTTACCCATCAATGGTGACTACTTCAGCTGAAGCATTTTATTGCACCGCTCCGGAAAATCACCAACACTTGTTTGCATAAAATCTTCAAAGGCAATAATTTTTTCCCCCGCAACAAAGTCGTATTTGCTGTAGGCCTTTATTGAACCTTGATTTTCTTGAACAGAAGTTTGCACAGGTTTATTGGTTGCTGTTTCCAGTCCGGTGTCATTTTTATTTTCACTTTTCCATGCATTCTTATCAGTGGTTTGATTTTTGGCCTCAGGATCAACCTTTTGAACCGATTCTTTTTCTATCTTATTACTGGCTTTATTGAGGATTCCTTCAAATTGTGCATTAACCAGAATATTGGAAATAATTAACAATGTAATTAAAACTAGCTTTTTCATACTATATGAATTTGATTTAAATGGTACCAGATCTGAAAAGTCAAAATATTGAGTAATACAATTATAACTTCTTATTGGTAACAAATATAAATTAGTGAATGTTCATAGAGTACATAATGAAATTCTTACCATTGCTTCAGTATTTTTAAATACAATGCAAAGGAAGTTGTGTATAACATAATTATAAGAAGCTGATGTCGTGACTGGAAATGAGGGTTTTTAGAAAATGGGTCTCTGTTTTTCACCCTGTTCCGGGAGACCTGACGTACATTTTGAGTACCTGCAAAAAAGGAAACCGCCTGAAATCCTCGATTTTAAGCGGCTAGAATAAAATGAGATTTTTTTATGAGCCTCCAATGGGACTCGAACTTTTTTCACATAACGCCTATAATCAACTCATTGCAGAGGATCAATTTCAAAAGGTCCCGAAAAATACTCCTCTCTGTTTACATCTGCGATGCAAAGTTAATTAACCTTTTGATTGGCAACAGCCTTTTTTGCTGCTTCGTTTTAAAGAATAACTGTTTTGTCGTGTTAATCTTAAAGTATCCTCTGATCTTCAAGCCATTCTACATATTTGGCTTAATCGGTAACTTCATTTTCAAACATAAGTCCTGAAATCTTGCATAATTACGCAGACTGTCAAAGATTGGCATCAATAAGTACCCAATTAAAGGATCGTGATCCCTATATGCCGATTCCAAGTAAGTCAATCCTTTTTCGTTGTCGCCACCTAGGGTATAAAGAACAGCGATATCTGATAATATGAAATGTTGAGCTTTTCGTAAATTTATTTGAGCTACTAATATATCTGCCTCCATTATTAATCCCATAGTGTATCCACCTTTAGAATGACCTTCATCAAAGGCGTGGTTGTAATCTTTTAAATAATGATTAACTAAAAAATCTTTATATGCTTTGAATGCTTCTTCATATCTACCTAACATATGAAGGACATAAGGTTTATAGCAAAGAGTTGGACTAAAAGCACTATCCAATACTAATATTTCTTCGATAGTCTTTAATGCATCATTATACTTTCGTGCAAAAAACGAAGCAGTGCATAGGAATTAATAACGTATGGATTCGTTAGGATCAAGTTTGATAGCTTCTTTACTAAGCTTCAATGCTTCTTCATTTCTTCCAAGTTGGCTCAATAGAAGAGAGAGAAAAGCTCGAGCTACTGCCAGGTTGGGATTTGTAGCTCTATAGCCTTCCTGTAAGCCAATTCACCTTTTTTCCAATCCCACAAAGTTTCAAACGGACAGTCCCATAGGAAAGTTGTACCTCTGCATTAATGCTGTCGAGTTCAAGAGCTTTCCTTATAGATTCAATTGCCTTGATACTTCCTTCAGTAATAGAAACAAAACCAAAATCGATTCGATATCGCCATACATAACTTATACCAGCATATGCGGGAGCAAATCCTGGATCAAGTTACTTTTGCCAGTTCAAAATACTTCATTGCACTGTCAGGATTGATAATCGTATGGCTCAGCCCAAATACAAAATAATTGCCTTTCAGGTAGGCATCATATGCATTCAGGTTCCCTGTAGGCAGTTTTTCAATAAGCTGCTTCTCATGAGGAGTTATGATAGTGTTTAGCTCTTTGGCTATTTTTTGTGCAACCTCGCTCTGCACTAAAAATATATCATTCCAGTTCCTGTTATATTCCTCAGACCATAGTATGGTTTTCCTGCTGGTTTTAAGTCAGAGTTGTACTATAAGCTTTACATCCACTCCTGATTTTTGAAAACTGCCTTCAAGTAAATACTCCACATCAAGTTCCTGTCCAATTATTGGGATGGTTTTTATTGTATTACGATATTGTTCCACCGAGGTTCTGGAGATTACACGTAAAGATTTTTATTTTTGAAAGATGAAGGACTATGGCATCCATCATCCCGTCAGCAAGGTATTGATTGTCTGGTTCATTGCTGAGTAATTTAAAAGGAAGTACAGCTATTGATTTGTTAATTTCATTAGTTTGTTTTACTGCCACTTTTAACGTTATTAAATAATACAACTGAAACTATAACCACAATAAGCAAAATCAATCCGCTGAGACTATACTTTTCGACCTTTTCTTTGGAATCTGGATACTCCTTTTGCTTCCTCGAGGATGTAGTTATGTTTTTTGTCATCCCGCATCTGCTGGTTTCACATTAGTATCTTCGCCAGCCTCTTTTATTTTTCAGGTACCACCTGATGATTATTGCCAAATGGTTGCAAAACCGGTTTTACCTGTTCGGGATCAAAATCTTTAGGATGAGTACCATAGGTTGACAAATCATTCAGCCCATGCATTGAAGTTATTATGTGAGAAGGGATTTTTTTCTCCTTGTTCATCTTATCAATGATTCCCTTAAGAGGTTCATTTCCCCTATCTCTTTTTAGTTCACATTCACATAGATCAGTTATTATTACTTCCAGGCATCTTCTTGAATAGGAGCAGAATAACATTTGCATCTTCAGTATGGATTAATTGTGTAAGCTCCTTTCCCAGATCAGGTAACTGACCTTTGGAGTGATTCACAAAGGTCTCAAGCTCTTTATTTCTTATGACCAGATAGACATGTGAAGGGATGTTAGATATGCTAAAGTTAGAAAAGAATGAGATGCAAGTCAAATTAATAATCCGTGCGCCAAAATCCTTTCAAATCCCTGGTCAACTGAAATGATGTGTAAAATCCTTTCTGCTTTGACCACTCCAAAAAAATAAGTCTTAAAACCTAAAACATTCATTAATGACAAATGAACATCTGTTGCAGAGTTCTGATTACTAATAATTGGTTTTAAATTATTCAAGCAGTTTCCTTTACTTCCTTCTCCAGAACCGGTAAATCATTCATAATTACAAGCCAGATAATATCGGCTGAGACTGAATCATATCCATGAATAATCCGGTTACGGGTATCTGCAATTTTTCGTGAATCGGTGATTGGAATATCATGATCGATCTCCCTGATGCGTTTTATTGCCTCACCTATGATTTCAATATTTCGTTCAATAGCCTTACGGGTTTTCAAATCGTCCTGAAAATCCGAATAATTTGCAGTTCCGGACAGGAAGTCATGAATTTCATTGATAAGATAACTGAATGTCTTTTAACCATACTCTGACGTCAGGATGCATAAAGCAGTGATTTCGAATTATTCATATTCTCCCTGAGATACTGGTTTTTAATTGCTTTATTTTCCAGCAGGTCAATTTGCCTTTTAAGTAGTTCTTCCAGTGCAAACTTCAGATTGAAATAATTGTCTGCTATTCAAGAGAAGGATCATCTGATGCAATATCAACAATGTTCTTAAAGTCAATATCACTGCTATCAGAAAATTTATCTGTTAATACAGAACCAAAAACATAAAGAGTCCTGACTTTGTTTTTCCTGCATAAAATCCTGATATCTCTCATATACTTCTTTAAATCCATCTGAACTGGTTTAATCACAAATATACTATTTCTGGCAATATCAGGCAAAAGTGCAAATGGTGCTGCACTTGATCAATCTGGAACTGATTTCCGTGGGCTGGGGATATAAAAGCGGGATTTCCAATAAGTGTTGTCAATGAGATTCTAATACATTAAACCTTTGTGACAGGTTTAAAGAAGTAAATGCCGCTGAAATCAAATATTGGATACAATGTTTCAGGAGCGGCGAATATTCTCTCCATAATTGTAAAAATTCACTAAAAATTCATCTTTGCTATTCTATTTTTGATCCGTATCAAGGTTTATAATAATATAGAATTACACGAAAACTGAAAATTATGAAGAAGTTATTATTAGCAATCTTTGCCGCAGTTGTCTTTATTTCTGCTGCAATAAAACAGAAATAGGTGGTCCGGGTAGGTTATCAGTTAAGATCACTGATGACCCTTTCAATATCAGCTCTGTTAAATCAGCTGAGGTTACTATCTCAAAAATTGAAATCCGCAAAGCGGGAGTGAATGAAGGAGATCCATTCATTGAATTACTGATAAATCCTGTAACTATTGACATTTTTAAATTGAGAAACGGGATCACCAAAGAACTGGTAAATCTCGCGGTTCCACAAGGAGATTACGACCTGGTAAGACTTTTTGTCGATGAGGCAAATCTTACACTCAACAACCCACCGGACAAGGTTGGAATTAAAGATGCAACCGTTTCTCTACTTTGATAGTTAGTGAATTGCATACTTTTGGCAGCGTTCGCCATATCTTCATTGGCTTTTTTGAACTGTGCAAAATCCATTATCATTCCATCAGGTCCTATACCCATGAAGTCGGGAGAATCCCAATAATACTTAAAAGCAGTCTCAAGATCAAGTTTCTGAACTAGCTCAAGCATAACATTAAAATCTCTCTTTACCTCACTTTTTATTGTTTCTTCTTCTACATCGGTCATAGGCTTGGGACTTTGGCTGGTACACCCCAGCAGAGCAGTGGCAGTCAAAAAAATCAATTACCGTTAGCTTTACAGGTTATGTGATAACATAAAAGGGGATTGAACCAGGTGGATTTAAATGCATCGAGACATTTGTTCCAGCAAATAAACCAGGAGATGTCGTATTTTTATTGTGATAACAGGTTCCATACTTATTGAATTCTCATTAAATAAATTTGACTGGAGTTTAATAATATTATAATTTTAATGCGTTGTGCGATTGACAATTCTTGGAAGTATTATTATAGAAATAACGAATTTGCTATGAACATAACAGCCAGATAATCTATACTTTATTATTTATATGTGTAACTTGGTGCCTTTGCGTCTTGGTGGCAAAAAAAATGCCGCTAAGGCGCTAAGACTCTAAGGGCCACTAAGTCAATGCATTAAAATTTCAACCGCACAAGACGTTAATTTTAATAAATCATTAACCTTCTATAATTTAATAAATAAAGTCCGTGAATATGAAAAAAATTCTCTTTTTAAGCCTGATTATTTCATTAATAATCGTTAGCTGTGCTCAGCAACAAGGAGTAAAGTCTCCGATCGAAGGAGTCTGGCAAGTCGTGAGTTTCCAGCAGATGCATGGAGATACTGTAATCATTCAATTCGGAAAAGATTTTACCGGAGGTGAAATGAAAATTTGGTACGGGAATTATTTCAATTTCGTAGGCCAGTATAAATTAGGCGACAGTATTGTGAATAATTATGGTGGTGGAACATATAAACTTGATGGAAACAGATATGAGGAGAACTTAACTTATCCTGATACGGGTACGGTAAAATTACTGCTGGACATAAAGAATGACACTATTACTCAGATGTGGCCCGTTGATGATAATGGACAAATAATAAAAAGCAACCATTACATTCAAAAACTGGCAAGGAGGTAATAACCAATGAGCCTCCAATGGGACTCGAATTATAAACTGGAGCCACCTCGGGGATTCGAACCCACGACCTGCTCATTACGAATGAGCTGCTCTACCGGCTGAGCTAAGGAGGCAAAATCAGATGCAAATATAGAAATTCATTCCAATTTTGCCAGTCTTGCAAGTAAAGGCGGATGTGAATAATGGAAAAATACATATGCCGGATGCGGGATCATATTTGAAAGGTTCTTCACGGCCAGCTTTTTTAATGCTGTTGCAAGTTCCGCAGGGTCATAATTCTCATGAACAAACCTGTCTGCCTCAAACTCATTCTTTCGTGCGAAGTAGTTTGTTATCAGTCCGATCAGAAGCGACAGCGGACTGTATAATATACCGAAAACAACCAGACCCAGATGAAAGCTGGGGGTTTCCGTTCCCATTGCCCGTGATAAAACGGGACTGTCGACAACCAGTGAAAAAAGGAAAAGCATCAGACCTGTGAGAATTATTGAGAATAACAGGCTCTTCAAAACATGCTTCTTCCTGTAATGACCGATCTCATGCGCCAGAACAGCAACAATCTCTTCATCTGACATCTCTTTGATCAAAGTATCGAAAAGAACAATTCTCTTCTTTGGGCCGAACCCTGAAAAATATGCGTTAGCTTTTGTACTTCTCCTGGATCCGTCGATAACATATATATTTTTAAGTCTGAATCCGGCCTTTTCTGCAAAATCTTCAATTTTTTTCCTTAAGGGACTCTCAATAAGCGGAGTTTGCTTATTAAAAAGAGGTACTATCCATGCAGAATAAAAGAAATTTATGAATATCGAGAAAGCAGTTATCAGCGCCCAGGCATAAAGCCAGAATCCCTTCCCTGTCTTGTAATATATCCAGGTAATCAATCCAAGTACAGGAATTCCAACCAGCAGAGCAATAAACCATGACTTCAGGTGATCTGTTATAAATGTTCTGATTGTCATAGTATTAAACCCGTATTTTTTCTCTATAACAAATGTGTCATACCAGCCAAACGGTAAATTGATTATGTCTGAAGCAAAGCCGATAATTCCGAAGAAAACAAGAGATATTACCACCATATTATTGCTGAACGACCTGGCGAAAACATCGAGCATGGCAAATCCCCCAAAGATGATCATTAAAATTATTACAGCAAGGTTGAACGATGAGGACCAGAATGATAGTCTGTTGTTATCCTTTTCATAAAGCTGGGTTTTCCTGTATTCTTCTTCATCACAGATCCCTTTGAGCTTATCAGGCAGTATTTCTGATCTCATTCCTGAATTCAGGTATTCCAGATACCTTTCCAGCAAAAAGCCTGTTACCGGGATCAGGAGAATCAGAAAAAAAACAAAGTTATGCATTGCACTGCAGGCTATTATAAAAAAAGAAGCAGGGCGCCTGTTTAAAATAAGTGTGGAATAAATATGTCTCGCTGCATTTCCTCGTGCTATAAGGATAGGCACCCTGCGGTACCACAAATATAATAAATATTTTTAAGTTAACATACCTCCGCACACATGAATTGTTTGTCCGCTTATATAAGAAGAGAGATCTGAAGCCAGGAAAAGAGCTGTATTTGCCACGTCATCGGGAGTTCCGCCACGTTTCAGGGGTATTTTATTTATCCAGTCACTTTTTATGTCAGGAGGTAAATTTTCCGTCATTTCGGTAAGGATGAACCCCGGAGCGATGGCATTACACCTGATATTTCTTGAACCAAGCTCTTTGGCAACACTCTTGGTAAATCCCAGAATCCCTGCCTTGGAAGCAGAGTAGTTGCTTTGACCGGCATTCCCTGATACGCCAACAACTGAACTCATGTTTATAATTGAACCATTCTTTTGCTTCAGCATAGTCTGGAGGACTGCCTTGGTCAGGTTAAAGACCGACTTGAGATTCACTGAGATCACTGCATCCCACTGTTCTTCAGCCATTCTCATCAGCAGTGTATCTTTGGTTATTCCTGCATTGTTAACAAGTATATCTATTTTCCCGAAGTCTTTTATGATCTCATTAACTACTCTTTGTGAATCCGCATAACTGGCTGCATTGGAAACATATCCCTTGATATGGACGCCATGAGCTTTTATCTCATCAACAGTATTACTAAATTCCTCATCTTCCACAATATTAGTTATGGCTATGGAAGCACCTTCCCCGGCAAATCTCTGGGCAATAGCTTTCCCGATTCCCCTGGATGCACCGGTTATAAGAGCCGTCTTTCCTTCAAGTAGTTTCATAAGGATTTAATTTTGTATTCTGCAAATATATAAGAAAATGATTATTCTTTTGAATGACTTAGAATCCTGCGAACAGTTTCACCAATATCAGCCGGTGACTGAACTACATGTATCCCGCACTCTTTCATTATCTCAATTTTAGCCGCTGCGGTGTCGGCCTTCCCTCCTATTATTGCTCCTGCATGACCCATTCTGCGGCCTTTGGGAGCAGTCAGGCCGGCAATAAATCCAATTACCGGTTTGGTTGAATTATCTCTGATCCATTCGGCTGCATCTGTTTCCATAGAGCCTCCAATCTCGCCTATGATAACGATTGCTTCAGTTTCATCGTCCTGCATCATCAGTTTTACTGCATCAAGCGTTGTAGTGCCAATAACCGGGTCACCTCCGATCCCGATGCAGGTGGATTGCCCCATCCCCAGTTTCGTCACCTGGTCGACCGCTTCATAGGTCAGGGTACCGGAACGTGAAATAATCCCGACACTTCCCTTTCTGTGAATAAATCCGGGCATGATGCCAACCTTGGCTTCTCCGGGCGTTATAATCCCCGGACAATTGGGACCAATCAGCCTGCAATTGAAAGATTTTAAGTATTCCTTTACCATGACCATATCAGACACGGGTATCCCTTCAGTAATTGTCACTATCAGCTTAATGCCTCCGGTTGCGGCTTCCATTATTGCATCTGCTCCTGCCTGTGGCGGAACAAATATTACCGAAACATCGGCTGCTGTTGCCCTGACTGCGTCCTTAACCGTGTTGAAGACCGGCAGGCCGAGGTGAATCAATCCGCCTTTTCCCGGAGTGACTCCTCCTGCAACCCGGGTTCCATACTCAATCATCTGAGAAGCATGGAATGAGCCTTCACTGCCTGTAAATCCCTGTACCAGTACTTTCGAATCTTTATTTACAAGAATACTCATAAGAATCAGATATTTAAATAAATATCAATAAACTGACCAGTACCTGACCACTGGAATTCTGTTCACCTGAATTTCAAATATACCTTATTTTTTTTATTCGAATTCGCTATCTTTGATAGTTAGTAACAAATCTTTCCGGAAGAAAGACGGATGACGGATGACGGATGACGGAAGTCCGAATTTAAACCCCGGATTGCGGATTTTATCCTTCGGTCTCCGGTCATCGGTACTTCGGTCTTCAGACTGAAATACAATATCTTATGGTGAACATTGAACCTGTACTATATATTGGAATATCACAATCTTTCTTTGCCGGTCTGCTGATTTCGACCAAGAGGCCTTACAGCACTGCTAACCGGCTTATGGCTGCCTGGCTGTTCCTGATATGCATCGAAATGATCTTTGCACTGATAAACAGCAAAGTTATTGAAATGTACTCCTTTCCCTTCATTACTTTCACCTACGGTCCCCTGCTTTATCTGTATATTAAATTCATGACCAATCCTGACAGGAAATTCAACTGGCTCGGATTACTCCATTTTGTGCCTTTCATTGGTTTCTTTACAGTATCTGTGATATTCAGGTCGGAGCCTCTGGTAAGGGACCTGAGAAGCTTTTTCAGACCGGATAAGCTAATTTCGCTGAGAATAGTATACTCTGTTTCATTCTTTCTTTCAATCACAATTTACAGCATACTCTCCTTTATAGAAATTAAACGCCACCAGGACAATCTGAAGAACCTGGCATCATTTACATCACAGCGGATTACACTTAACTGGCTGAAAATACTGTCGATAAGCTTTTATCTGGTATTCTTTGTATTGTTCATTCTCGGAGGATTGAACATGATCGGCAATTTTATACCGTTCGATCCTTATTTCGTAATATTTGGCTTTATTGCAGTATTTTCGACTGTATATAGCTTTTACGGCATCAAGCAGCCTGTAATTTTCGGTGAGGTGTTCCACCCCGACCGGAATGAAGAGAAGAAGGAAACCGAGAAATATTCCAAAAGCGGCTTAAAGGACGACCAGGCTGAAAAATACCTGAAGAAGCTTCTTTCTTACATGGAGACGAGCAAACCGTTCCTTGATAATGATCTGACCATACTCGATCTTTCTGCTAAAACAGGAATCGCAAGGCATCATCTCACGCAGGTGCTAAACGAGAATTATAAAAGGAACTTTTTTATTTTCATAAATGAGTACAGGATTAAAGAAGTTATTGAGCGCTTCAACGACCCTAAATTCAACAACTATACCATCCTTGCAATAGCCCTTGATGCCGGTTTTAATTCAAAGGCTACATTCAATTCTTTTTTCAAGAGCCAGACTGGCCTTACACCCAGTGAATACCGGGAGAAGATAACCGGGATCGCCAAATAAGAGTGAGTCCAATCCCAGCGGGACGGACAGGTATTTCTCAACTATCAGGTACGGATTAAGCGGATAAGACGACCGGCCTTCGTTATTTTCTTTTATTTGAAGAAAAAAACAATGAAGGGAGCAATCATTTCAGCGGTCTTATTATTGAGTTGCATCGTTGTTTTTAGCCAGGAGACTCCCTCAATTGATAACCCGGTAAATAAAATATTAAGCGGATTTGTCCGGGGCGGACTCTATTCATGGACTGACATTTCAGATGATAAGCTATACATTTCAAGCGCATTCTCCGATGTCGGACTGGAACTGGAGACAGGTGACGGGCAAAACTTCAGAACCTTTGCTGATCTTCGTTTCAGATATGGTACCGAGTTCCTCAAACCGGTAAGCAAACTTGATATCCGTGAAGCCTGGGTTGGGGTCAACGGAAAAAAATGGAACATCTCGGCAGGCCAGAAGATCATTAAATGGGGCCGCTGTGATTTTACAAATCCAACCTCCAGACTTTCTCCTCTCAATACGATCTATCGTTCCCCCGACAGGGAGGATATGGATATGGGCAACCTGTTGGCTTCTGCTGATTTTTATCCGTGGGAGAAGGTGAATCTGGAAGCGGTAATAGTACCATACTACAGGTCCTCGGTCCTGATAATCGATCCGATCCCTTTGCCTGATTACGTCATAATAAACCAGCTGCCTTCCCTTGTTACTGACAGGGAAATGTTCAGCTACGGGCTGAAGGCAGATTTCCATCTTAAACTGTTCGACTGGAGTATCTCATGGTTCGATGGTTATGATCCGATGCCCGGGATCGCATTGACTGAATTCAGTCTCGACCTGACCCAGCCTGTCCCGGTACCATACATTGAATTATCGGTCAAACCTTACAGGACCAGGGTCCTGGGTATTGATTTCGAGACTGCAGTCGGTGCTGTGGGCATCCGCGGCGAAGCTGCCTGGTCTGATCCGGAACTATCATCCGGGACAAATGAATACGTACCTTACCCGGAAATTGAATGGGCGCTGGGAGCTGATTGGTCAACCGGTATCTGGCGCTTCACCGGAGAGTACAACGGGAAATATATTTCTGAATTCACTCCATCCTCAGTCGATCCCCTGATCGGTACAGAATTCGACATTTCTCAATTTGCTGCATTTCTTGCCGATCCCCAGTTTGATCTTGCAGCTTATGTAAAACAACAGGTAGGAGCATTTAACAGGCTTTATAATAATCAGTTATATGAGTCATTACCATTCTGCCGGACTAAGAGTGGAAGCTGACATGCTGTATGGAAAGCTTCTGCCTTCTGTATTGTCATTGTACAACTTCACCTCCCGCGATTTTCTCCTGATTCCTGAAATAAAAATTAAACCGGCTGATGGTCTGGCGATCACGATCGGAGCCGAGATCTATTCGGGCCGGAAAGGTTCACTTTACGATATTGTTGATGATTTCATGAATGGTGCTTATGTGTCACTGAGAGTTGATTTTTAATATTATGGCAGATCTTATTTATAGATTCAGATGGATCATTATCCTGTTGTGCATTTCGATAGGGATCGGATCGGTGCTTTTAATCCCGGGGACGGAAATTGATCCCGATATGAGGAATTATGTACCCTCGTCAATTAAATCAAGAATAGAGACTGACAAGATTGAAAGTGAATTCGGGACCCAGGACCTGGTTTTAATCCTTTTCTCTGACAGCTGTATTATTGACCCGGATAACCTTCGGCGGATCAAGGAGATAGATCGTTCTGTTTCAAAACTCAGCGGAATAAGCAGCCGGGTATCTCCCTTTACTGTCAATAGTATCATCAGCAGCGAGGGCATGATGATCGTTGATCCTCTCATAAAAAGAATTCCTGCAGATACTTCTGAGACAAAACTATTGGGAAAAGATATCCTTGAGAACAGTTTCGCCCGTGATATCGTCGTCTCATCGGATCTGACAACAGCTTCAATTACCGCAACCGTAAATACTTCCGTAACTGAAAACGTGACTCTCCATAAGATTGATTCAGTGATTAATCTGCATCAGGGAAATGCTGAAATCATTAAGGGCGGCTTACCTTACATAAGGAGGAGTCTGGCAAGTGATGTGGGTAAGGATGCTATTTTCCTCATTCCTGCGGCACTTCTCATCATGCTATTGGTTCTTAAAGCTAATCTCGGATCGTGGCGAAGCGTATTGATGCCATTCAGTGTTGTTTTTCTTACCACTGCATTCAGTCTGGCTCTGATACCGCTTACAGGCTGGAAAATGTCAATCATTACCGTGCTCTTACCTGTAATTCTGATTGCAGTTGCGAACAACTACGGGATTTACCTTGTTGCAAGGTTTCAGGAGCTTAAACTCAACCAGCCCGGCGCTTCCACAAAGGAGCTGATAAGAATTCTGATCAAATCACTGAACATGCCGATCCTTTTCAGCGGCCTGACGACTGTAGCAGGTATCCTTGGATTGCTCACCCACTCAATAATAACGGCAAAGCAGGTCGGTGTTCTTGCAGCCGCTGGTGTTTCCCTGGCCCTGATGATGAGCCTTCTGCTCATACCTGCCCTGATCCTGGTAAGTGGGTCACGCATGATTTCAAAGAAAAGGAAAAAAGATAAAACAAGGCTTTTTGACAACATCCTCACAAATCTTTCAAAACATATAATAAACCAGCCGGGCAGGATACTGGTTGTTTCAGCGATCGTGATCATCCTGTTTGCGACCGGAATTGTGCTTATTAAGATCGATACAAATCCGGAAAATTACTTCTCTGCCAGGCATCCAGTAAGGCAGGCTTCAGAACTTATCAATACAAAATTCGGAGGATCGCAGACTATTTCAATCATGATCAGCGGAGATATAAAAGATCCTGAAATAATGAGAGGAATTGATAAGCTTACAACTGAAATAAAACACCAGGATGGTGTTGGAAATGTGTTTTCTATATCTCAGGTTGTCAGAGAGATGAGTAAGGCTATATTTACCAGAACTGAAGATGGTTATGATCAGATCCCGGAAACACGTGAAGCCATCGCACAGATGTTCGAGCTTTACAGTATGAGCGGTAGTCCGGAAGACTTTAAGCAATTAACGGATCTCGACTATACAAAAGCCCATATAATGATCCGCCTCTCAGAACCGGAGAATGAAATAATAAGATCAGTGGAAGCCAGAATATCAGAACTGACAATGGATTTTCCGGCCGATGTCAGCGTGGGCGGATATGCCATCATCATGTCTGATTTTGCGGAATCCATTATTAATGGACAGATATCTTCACTGCTTTTTGCAGTAGTTACGGTGCTTTTGCTTCTGACAATAATATTCAAATCATTTAAAGGAGGGCTTATTGGTTCCATTCCCCTTGTTGCATCCATTATTATCCTTTTTGGTTTTATGGGCTATACAGGTATAGCTCTTGATGCCGCAACAGCCCTCCTGTCCTCTATTATGATAGGTGTAGGTGTTGATTTCACTATTCAGTATATATGGTGTTTTAACCTGCAGATCAATGCCGGATTATCTTATCCGGAAGCAATTTCTAGCCGCGATGAGGACAATCGGACGCAGTATAATTATAAACGCATTAAGTGTTATGGCCGGATTTTCGGCATTGATATTCTCAGGATTTACCTCTATAAGATTCTTTGGATACCTGGTCCTTATTTCGATTGGATCGTGCCTCGTGGGTGCTTTAGTGATCATCCCGGCATTTCTGATGAAGTACAAACCAGGATTTATTGGATTTGAAACAGAAAAGAAAAAAACTGAAAAGAAAAAAACAGGGAAAAATGAAAAAGACTGCAATACTATTGGGGTTACTACTGCCGCTTTTGCAGGCAGCAGCGCAACTGCCTGATGCCGGGCAGATAATGGGCAAAAGCCGCGATCTCAGCATTACAAACTCATTGAGTGCAAACATAAATCTGACAATCACCGAAAAAGCGGGATCAACCCGCAGCAGGACTATTTCGATGACCAGCAAAAGCTATGCTGACGGACTTGAGAAAAGGTTTATAAAGTTTATAGAACCGGCCGATGTCAGAGGTACTTCAATGCTTGTGGTAGATAATAAAAATACGACAGATGAAATGTGGATATACCTGCCTGCTTTGAAGAAAACCCGACGGATCGTGACTTCAGAGAAAGGAAAGAGTTTCATGAGTTCAGAGTTTTCAAATGCTGATATGAGCTCCCCTGCTATTTCCGACTTCATCCACAAACATCTCGAAAAGTCGGGAACAAACAACCAGTGGATCATTGAAAGCACTCCGGCTGATGAAGACAAAGCTGATGAGTACGGGTATTCGAAGAAAGTTAGCTATGTCAGCATGGATACGTACCAGGTGCAAAAGATGGAGCTTTATAATTTTGATGCTGAGCTTTTTAAGATAATTGAAATAAAAAGTTTCTTTCCCCTGAGGGATGGAAAGTACATGGTAAAGAATATGATAGCAAGCAACCTGAATACAAACCGAAAATCTGAGATTCTCTTCAGCAATATCAGCGAGGGTGTAAAGGTGGATGATTCCAATTTCACAATCCAGAACCTCGAGAGGTAGCAGGAAACAAGTTGCTGGCAGTTGCTGGTTGCTGGTTACTCGTTCTAAATACCTGGGTACATGTACTAATGCCCACCTGCCCCTTGCCCCCTGCATATTTTCAGGGCCTTATAATTGTGCCATCGCTCTTCCTGAGAGTCCAGTTTGATTTTGTCCCGATAGGATATTTTGCCGCTTCTTTCTCGTTGATATCCACTCCGAGGCCCGGGGCTTCATTGATATACATATACCCGTTCTTATAAGTCTGGCAGCCGGGAAACACAGCCTGTGCCCTTTCATTCCAGAAGTGCGACTCCTGAATCCCGAAGTTCCAGACAGCCAGATCGATATGTGCATTGGCTGCATGTCCGACCGGGGATACATCACCGGGACCGTGCCATGCAGTTTTTACATTGAACCATTCCCCCAGTCTGGCAATTTTCATCGCGGGAGTTATTCCGCCAATCTGAGACAGATGGACCCTGATAAAGTCAAACAACTGCTCTGTCATATAATCCCTGAACTCATTTATATTATTGAACAACTCGCCCATTGCAATGGGAACAGAGGTGGTTGTCCTTAACTGTCTGAACCATTTCATGTTTTCAGGCGAAAAAGGATCCTCGATAAAGTAAGGACGGTATTGTTCAAGCTGCCTGATCATATTAATGGCATCAAGCGGTTCCACCCGTTCATGGATGTCGTGCAACAGCTCGATATCCTCACCGCACTTCTTCCTTATGTAATCAAACATTTCAGGCACTCTCTTCAGATATGTGTGCTGATCCATATACATATCCTCTTCTCTCCCAAAACCAGCCTCTTTAAAGTCAGGCTTTATTTCCATCGTCCCAACGCCTCCGTAACCACCCTGCTGGATGCGGACATGGCGGAAACCCTGATTCATGAATTGCTGGACTCGATCTGCAAGCGCCTCGGGAGTCGGCCCGCTTGCATGTGCGTAACAATCGACAGCTATCCTGCATTTACCTCCCAGGAGCTGATATAACGGCATATTTGCTCTTTTCCCTTTGATATCCCACAAAGCTTCATCAAGCCCGCTCAGGGCATTGTTAAGAACAGGACCATTGCGCCAGTATGAACTTACGTAAGCCGACTGCCACATATCTTCGATATTATCCACATCCTTCCCGGCACAGAAATCGTTGAGATAACTATCGATGGCAGGAATTACTGCCATTGCACGCTGGGTAAATGTCGCACATCCCAGTCCGTACAATCCGGGTTCTGTCGTTTCAACCTTTACTACAATAAGGTTTGATCCTTCGGGTGCTGTAGCAATTGCTTTTACGCTTTTGATTTTTACCGGGGGAACGCCGGCTGCCCAGGAGGGTGTCACATGTGTTTCTGCCCTGGCAGCAGGAGATCCGAACAATCCCAGGATTCCGGCTGCAGAACCTGCGGTTAATAATTTAACCATGTCCCTGCGGTCAATTTTAACTTGTGCGTCATTGTTTTTCATATATATCTGGAGTTTGTGTTTTAAGCAGTGTCATTCCGGGCGCAGCGAGGAATCCCCCTCATATTAAACTGTTGTCTTTTAGGATTTTGGATTCATCCATATCACCTGTTTTTCAAAATTATCCGGAAGTTTATACTGTTTTATATGATCTTTCAGACTTTCCCCAATGATTTCAATTTTACTCAGATCTGCATTGCCTAATCCCATGCTGAAACAATGATTAAGATAACCGATCCTTGAAAAATCAATTCCCATAAGTTCAATTCCAACACGGTCGGCTGCCAGCCAGTCCTGACTGACGACACAAATCCTGTGGTCAATTGGAGTTCCCAGGGTCGGACCGTTATGTTCCATACCCGTATGGCCATCAATTACGGCAAGAGCAGGATGTAATTTCTGAGCCAGCGACGCCATATTGAAATTAACAGCATGATATCCGCTTCCGTGAATTAATCTTTTATAACTTACTGTCCCCGGTTTTGATTCTTTTGCCTTTTCCGAGAACCTGATATCCTCGTTGTAAAGGGTGAATCCCGGGTCTTTTATGGGAGATCCGAATACGATGTTTTTTAAGGACAATGTAGCTCCGACAACAGAATGGGTTTTCATCCTGGCAACTGAAACAACATATGAATCAGGATCAAGGATAATACCGGATACTTTTATGAGATGCGGTTTGAAATCTTTTTCATCAACCACATGCATCTTTTCATAAGGCCCTGTGTCGAGATCGACAAGCTTCACCGGATATTTAGATAACAGCCTGTAATATCCGTAATTATCAAATCCTTCAAGTGTTGAACAGCTTGCTGATGATTCAGCAATTATGGCATTATTAATCTTCTTTATCGATTTAAGAAACTCAAGAATGCCTTCAAGTGTTTCAACATGGGTGCAGGCCAGGGGAACATATATTAGTACATTGTTTGGCTTAAGCACTACCCGGCGGTTTCCGATGGCGTTCCTGATCTGTCCGGAAAACGGCTGAAGAGCCCGGAAGACCATATCACTCCGGCTTTCGCCGCTCGAGACCGAAACAATAGTTCCCTGTCTCTCCTTCTCTCCTGACGGGAAAAGGATATTTGCGGGATTAAACAGAGTGACGGCTGCTCCACCCATCAGGGAAGATTTAACGAAATCGCGACGAGAATGAATCCCCATAATAATTGCTTTTTACATTGTCATAATAAATTTACACAAATTTCTGATTATAATAATATCCGGTCAATAGTTCAGTTCAATAACACAATCCTGGCTATCCAGTTAGAGATCCTTATGTATTTATTTCTTG
Organism: uncultured Bacteroidales bacterium; assembly: GCA_963828775.1. Lineage (GTDB taxonomy): Bacteria > Bacteroidota > Bacteroidia > Bacteroidales > VadinHA17 > LD21. Next base: position 21,400 of record CAWHGX010000063.1, read on the forward strand.
TATATATCTGTAAATAAATGATATACGAACAATCAACGTATTATAATACGTCTTTTAATACGTTTTATAATACGTTGATAATTAATCTTTTATGCTTCCCGGAATATTATTTTACGGTTGATCTCCTCCAGGCTTTTAAAGTTTCATAAATTTGTTGTTCTCAGTTAGCAGCCAATGGTAAGAAAAGAAGAGACAATCTGTGCACCGGCGAGCTCATCAGGCGGTGCGATTTCAGTGATAAGAGTCAGCGGAGCGCAAAGTATCACAATCTGTGAAAAGATCTTCTACCCTTCTGATACGGATCTGATTATTCGGGAACAAGCCGGATTTAAAATTATTCATGGAGAAATACGTGACGGAAAAGAGGTCATCGATGAAGTTCTGGTTGGCATTTATAAAGCGCCTCACTCCTACACCGGTGAAGATTCAGTTGAGATCTCGTGTCACGGATCTTCCTATATTGTTACAAGGATTCTGGAGCTTCTTATCAGGAATGGTGCCATCGCCGCACTGCCCGGTGAATTTACAAGGAGGGCGTTTCTTAACGGTAAGATGGATCTTTCACAGGCTGAAGCAGTAGCTGATCTGGTTGCATCAGCTACAAAAACGGCACATCGGATAGCAATGAATCAGATGCGCGGAGGCTTTTCTGCCGAGATAGGCAAATTAAGATCAGAACTTTTAAGGTTTGCTTCACTGATCGAGCTGGAACTTGATTTTGGTGAAGAAGAAGTTGAGTTTGCCGACAGGAAAGAACTCAGCTCCATAATTCAGAAGGTAAAGGAACTTGCGGACAGACTCGCAAATTCATTCAAGCTCGGCAATGTCATTAAAAACGGGGTTCCGGTAGCTATTGTCGGAAAGCCCAATTCAGGGAAGTCAACATTACTGAATGCACTCCTGAATGAAGAGAGAGCTATTGTGTCGGAAATTCCAGGGACGACCAGGGATGCAATAGAAGATTCCATAATTATTAATGGATTGGAATACAGATTTATAGATACTGCTGGCTTACGTGATACTTCAGATAAAATTGAGAGCCTGGGTATAAGGAAAACCAATGAGAAAATATTGCAGGCTTCAGTAATACTCATTGTGGATGAAATCTCAGAAACAGCTGAGATGATCAATAAGAGAGCTGACTCCATACGAAAGATGATCACCGGTTTTGACAAAAGGTTAATCGTTCTAATAAACAAAATTGATGAAGGTGATCAGGTTGCAATAGAAAGCTTAAAGAATAAGATATACCTCGATATCGATGATTCGCTTCTGTTCATTTCGGCAAAAAACCTGACAGGTCTCGATAAGCTGCGAAACAGGCTGGGCAAAATCCTCGAAAAGGAGCGGTTAAGCCAGGAAGATGTTATAATATCCAATATCAGGCATTTTGAAGCCCTTCAGAACGTCTCTGAAAGCCTGGGAAGGGTAACTGCCGGACTTTCAGATAAACTCCCTGAAGACCTTATTGCGATCGATATACGGCAGGCAATACATTACCTTGGTGAGATCACCGGTGAGATCACAACGGATGAGATACTGGGGAATATCTTTAAGAACTTCTGTATCGGAAAATAAGCAGCACAGCTTGCCGGCTATTCCTTTTTATGCTGGACTGAATGAAAATAGAGAAACAATGCAATTGTTATAAGGAAGAAACTGTTTGCAACATGAAAATAATTTACAATCTCAACTCCTTTGAACAATGTGCCTAAAATTGCTGAAATAAATCCCACCAGCATTAATAATACTCCAATAGCAGAAGAAATCCAGGCAATCAATTTTAATGTTTTCATATTCGTAAGTTTAATAAACCTGAAGAAAAAAGTTTTATTTATTCTAAATGTAATAAAATAAACAGTTCAAATAGTTGATATACAGTTGATTTTGATTAATAATAAAAAACAAGTGACAAACAGATTCAATTCCTGGTCAGACAGGAACTTTATTTTCTGTCTTTTGTCACCAATTGATGAGATTCATCCGCCTTACGAGATAGCAAAGGTGACAGGGATGAACTTTGACGGAGTGGCCTACAGATCTGATAAGATGAACTTGTAGAGCCGTCCGGATGAAACTTGAATCAAGGATTGGATTTGGAACTTACTGAATGGGTATTTCAAAGAAAACCTGAATTATATTGTTTTCAATCTTTTAAAGTAATTCATATTTTTCTCTGATGTCTGCACCCAGATATAAAATCAAAGCAGGAATAAAAAGTATAATAAGACATATAAACAAAAGAAAATAGTATAAAAAAATCAGTGCCTTTTCCATCTGTTTACTATTGTTATATTTTTGACAAGATAGCAATTATTTTTGACAAAACATCAAAAAACTTTGACAAAACATTAAGAAACTTTGACAAATTTATAAAGTTTTTTAATGAGATGTGACATTACTTTGTGGGAAATAATCTTTTCACTCAGAGATCATTCAGATGGTCCTGTTTTCTGCATCTGTCTTACCAGATAATGCAGAAATATTTTAATTTATTGAAAATAAATGTAATATCCCGATAATTAAGAGTATCTTTGCGCCGAATTAATAAAATCAAATTATGAGTAAAGGAACAGTAAAATTTTTTAATGAATCAAAAGGATTCGGATTTATCAAAGAGGAGAATTCACCAAAGGAGTACTTTGTGCATTCATCAGGGTTGAAGGATATTATCACGGAGAATGATGAAGTGACCTTTGATCTGGAACAGGGGAAGAAAGGATTAAATGCAGTAAATGTTAAACTTATATAGTTTATCTCTGGTAATCATTTAAGATCTTTGGTCCCGCCAATTGCGGGACTTTTTTTTGAAAATCTAGATTTAACAATATTTAACAGTTGATTTTATGAATAACAATTTGTTCGAAAAGAAGCAGGTAATTTTAAAATCTCCCGATCTGAATAAGATGCAGGCTGTTGTAATTGATCACAGGACAAAAATATACATAGCCCTTGATGCAGATCCTGAGGAAGCAAGGAGTCGTTATTTTGCCCGAAGAGCACCGGTGAAATCACCCTCTGCTTAAGGGTGCAGATATTTCCCCCGGTAGGTTCTTTTTAACAGCGCAAATGCCTCAGGATTGCCGTCAGTTTGCTTATTCCGGCTATCCCACTTCACTATTGTTCCCGTATTGTATGATATCATCGCCAGCTGTACTGCAGCAGTCGATTGAAAAGCATCTTCAGGCGTGCAATCTATGAGCTTGTTGTCTTTTTGCCTGACTGCTTTCAGGAAATTCTCCACATGGTTTTCCTGCATTGCCGGAGTCGGAATAACCAGATCCTCCCGCTTTGCATCTCTTCCTTCAGGGAAAATCACAACTTTCGAATCTTCTGCAAAAAGAGTCCCTTTATCACCATAGAAGAAGATACCATTATTGAATTCCCTGGTGACATCGCCGTTGCCCCATAGACGGTGCTGCCAGGTCACAGGAGCCCTTTTGAACCGGAACCTGGCTTCCAGGGTATCCGGAGAAGTAATCTGATCTTTCAAAGCGAAAATGCCTCCTGTTGCGTAAATATCATCAGGCATTCCTTCACCCATTATTTTACGGATTATATCGATGTGATGTATTCCCCAGTCGACAAGATGACCGTTCCCGTATTCTTTTTCAAGTCTCCACGATTTATGCCCTATGCTCGGGCGGTATTCAAGTTTTGGAGCAGGACCGCACCATTCTTCCCAGTCGAGTGAAGCTGGCGGAGGCTGGATCTTTGTATCCTGCGGTCCGGGATTATAGTGAATCTGGGCTGTAATCTGGCGGACCTCCCCTATCTTGCCCGCTTCAATAAGTTCCTTTGCTTTCCTGAAGGATTGTGCCTGACGCCGCTGGAATCCGACCTGTACAATATTGCCTGCCTTCTTTGCCGCGTTGACCATTGCCAATCCTTCCATAACATCGTAAGCCAGTGGTTTTTCACAATATATATCTAAACCTTTATTGCAGGTTGCGATAAACTGCAGTGCATGCCAGTGAGGGATTGTTCCGATAAAGACCGCTTCAAGCCCTTTCATGTTGAGCAGGTCGGGATAATATTTGAAAGTCACCGGCCTTATGCCCTGAAGCTTTTCAATCTCATCGGCACTGGCCGTAAGATGATCGGAATCAACGTCGCAGATCCCGATAACCTCTACCCCGCCGATCTTCAGGGCAGCCTTTACATCGACCATTCCGTACCAGCCTGATCCTATCAGTCCGATTTTGATTTTCCGTTCCCGGGAATCCTGTGGAAAATACAATGAGGTCGCAACAGCTGCTGAGCCAAATGATGCCATTTCAAGGAATTTTCTTCTTTTCATAGATGAATTGTTTAATTCCTTAAAATTAAAAATAAATCAGATATAAATCCGGCTACAGTAAAATACAAGAACTTAACCACGGAGTTGCTCGGAGTTGAACGGAGTTACACTGCTTTTAGTCCGTGGTAACTCAGTGTATCTCGTAGATAATCAGTTGTTAATGCATTTTATTTGAAATCAAGGGGATTTTTCAGCTTTTAGGTTTACTTTTGTTTAAGTCACGACTTACAAATCGGAGCTATGCCAAAAAAACCACCTAACCTTTTTAATTTCTGGAATGAGCTTAAAAGACGCAAGGTTGTAAAAACTGTGCTCGTTTATATTGCCGTTGCATGGGCAATTCTGGAGGCTGCAGATACAATTTTTCCCAGACTGGGTTTACCGGAATGGACTGTAACATTTGTTCTTATCCTGCTGATCATTGTATTTATTCTCGTCATTGTTCTTACATGGGTGTATGATATTACACCTGAAGGGATAAAAGTAACCGGCGATCTTGAAGAAAAGACTAAAAAAGAGAAGGAAGAAACAACTGTAAAGGACAAAGAAATACAGGATCCCGGAAAAAGCCAGGTACCTGTGGCTGACCAAAGTGACCTGCAGAAGAAAGTACTTGCCCTTGAAGATCAATTGAAAGAAGCCAGAAAAGCTTCTCTGCGGTCAGCCTGGCCAATTGTTTTTAAGAAGATTGTAATTCCGGTCCTGATAGCGGCTTTGTTGCTGGTATTAGTTTTCAACAAGCAAAGGATAGTTGAAATCCTGGGATTTGGCAGTGCAACCAGAGAAATAGCTCTGTCGCACGTAAAAAGTGCGACTGAACATTTTGATAACGGGAATTATGATGCTGCTAAGGCAGAGCTCGAATTAGCGTTGGAAAGTGATCCGAAATGCTCACCTGCATGGAGTTCGTTAGCCGCCATCAGCGTAAAGCAGGGTGATTTCGACACTGCAGTGCGGCAGACATTGGAAGCTCTGAATTGTGACCGGAATAATTACATGGCAGCTTATAATCTGGCCTGGGCGTTCGAAGAAAAGAATCAGTACGACAGGGCTCTGGAATGGTATGCTAATGCCATTAAAGCCGATTCAGCATTCGTGCAGGCATACAGTACGCTTGGAAGATTATATAATCTGATGAATAAACCGGATCAGGCATTTCTTATATTAAGTCTGGCAAAGGATAAATATCCTGAATCGGAATATATGTATCTCATTTACAAGAACCTGGGTAATTCGAATTTGCTGATGAACCAGATTGATGAAGCCATAAGGAACCTTGAGCATTCAAGAGAAATTAATCCATCCGAACCGGAAACCAATCTCTTTCTGGCAAGGGCATATGAGTCTGCCGGACAGATTAATAAGAGTATTGAGCAGTGGCAGAATTATATTGACCTGGAGACCGATACTGCAAAAATCAATGCCGCAGTAAAACACAGGAAAGAACTGGCCGTTAAACAGCTGCAGGAGATCATCAAATAGATGGTAGGGGCGTTGCATGCAACGCCCCTACCACATTCCACGTTTAATGCAGGCCAATCCTACCTGATCATCATTATCTGTTTTACTTCCCTGACATTACCAGCTGAAAAGCGGATGAAATAATATCCCAGGGATGCCATGCTCTCCGTTATCATAATATCCGTTCCAGGTGGCTGTATAGCGTCCGGGTGCCAGATTTTCATTTACCAGGTTACTTACCAGCCGTCCGATCACATCATAGATCTGGATGGTCACCTTTTCAGAGCCAAGCTCATTTTCAGCGATCTCATAATTGATGGTAATTGCTTCCTTTGGTGGGATTTGGATAGATGACACCTAGTTTGGTTTCGGCGATTAGTTCCCCTTCAGGCTGTTCCAGATCAAAAAAGTAATTATCAAGTTCATCCGATTTCGCGTCTTTAATTATCTCCGCAATAATCAGGTTTAACATATTCAGCAAATAATTACCCTGGTCAACAGTTATCTGACGGCTGTTCATAAGAGCCTTTATCATATTGCCGGCGGCATTAAGGCTGTTAAGGGCATTCTTGGTTTTACCCGCATCAAGATATTTCTGTGCATCTTCCAGTTTCCTGATAATATTTTTACCGTTAGCCGGTTTTATATAACCCGCATCTATCATTCCCTGAATGGCTTTGGTTAAATCGGAGAAACCATTGGACAGACTCAGGAGACCAAACTGGAAAACAGTAACTCTTCTTACTTCGGGTTCTGATGGATCTCCGTCCACCACATAAAGTCTGTCAGCATCTATAACGAGGCTCTGAGGAGCGTCACCGACCGGGATTTCAGTTTCATATACTAGTGTCATCCCGATGCCTGAAGGTATTGATGAACCAGTACCTCCGGTCCCACCTGCTCCAATTTTGTATACCAATATCCGATCACCATCAGTATCTGTCAGGTAAACATATGCATTATCCCCTCTGGCTTTTATGTCCGAAGGATCAGTTCCGATTTTCACATTAGCAAGGACGGCATCGGAATAATCACCACTTTCAGGATACAGATCAATCAATAACAAATAACCATCGTCTGTGGATACTATTGCAAACGCTCCATCCGGGGTAGAAGTTGCCTCCGTGAATTTTTTCCCTATCGTGATATTAACTGCAGCTGTATTATATTCATCTTTGTTCGAGGGATCAGAATTTACAATCGTCAGGCCAAAATCACCGACCACAAGAACTAATGCTCCATCCGGATTAGCTTTTGTAACGGTGGGATCTTTCCCTATGGGTATATTTGCAGTAGCATGGTCATATCCGCCGCTTGTCGGATCAGCATCAATCATCGACAAACTCCCCGAATAATAATTGGCGACGTACACCCTCTGTCCATCCGGTGTTACTGCAACACCCCATGGCCCGATCCCTACAGAGATGTTTTTAATCACTGTGTTATAATTAACACCCGGTACCAGATCTATTACCGAAACATCAGATGAATAGAAATTGGTAACATAGGCTTTTGTACCCTCAGGATTAATATCAATCATTAACGGATATTTTCCCTCCCCGATCATAATAGTTTCAACATCAAGTGTGTTCATATCAACGACAGAAACAGTACCCTCCTCCGGATTGGTCACATAAGCAAATGCACCCTCCGGTGTAACATCGGAATCATGTGTTGACTTTTTGCCTATCGGGGCGTTAGCGGTCGCATAACCTGCCGGGTCCAGTATCTCAGTATAAATATCAAAATTCCTGGAATTGGATGTTTTGTTATTCACCGTTACTGTTACAGGTCCCGAAAGTGCCTCAGCGGGTACTACCACCTCAAGACTTGTAAGATATGCTTTTGTAATAACAGCTTCAGTACCGTTGAATCTTACTGTGTTCATTGCCGGATTGGGATCAAATCCGGCACCTGCAATTGTAACTGCATTACCTGCAACTCCATATGTTAGATCCAGGTATGAAATAGATGGTTCTGATACTTTGTCTGCGGTTTTGAAGGTTGTTTCGGATTCTACCAGACTCGAGCTTGGTTGTGAAACATCGTCAATCCCATCAGTAAGAATAATCGTATAATCCGTAAATTACGGTCAGATCTGCCAACGGTCTGAATACAACAGTTGAATTTTCATTAAAGAATTCATATGTGCCATCTATCGGTTCAGCGTCCGAAGCAGGATTTAGACCTAACAGTAACTTGAACGTTGTCGAATTAACAGAGGATGTATTTATAGGTTCTGAGAAATCTACAACAACCGGAGTATTTATTGTTACATCGTCTCCACCAGCTGGTCCCAGATAAAGGATTACAGGGGCTGCCTCACCAACGGTTGTGAAAGTAAAGCTTCTGCTGCTTTCCATTGTATTCGCTGACAGGTCCATAGCAGCGTCTGAAACACTGATTGTATATTCTGTTCCTTCTTTCAGATATCCCGACGGTGTGAAAGTCACCATCTTGTTATAATCTCTCCAGCTGAATGACCCATCAACAGTATTTGTGGTACCCTCTTCAGTCCATGTAAGTGCAAATCCATCCTCGACAGAACTCATGTTCATTGGTTCAGAGAATATTAACTTAACTGTGGAAGATATAAATACATTAATGGAATCATCTGCCGGGATCACTTCATTTATCGAAGGTGCTGTTTCATCCAGAGGAACAGTGTTGAATTCCTGTGTGTACTCATTCGCCAGATTATTACCTCTCAGATCCATAACTCCAGTTGTTAAATGAAGTGTATAAGTTTTATCATGTTTGAGATCTGTTGCAGGATCAAAAAGATACTGTACTGGGATATTCTGAATATGGTTTTGAAACACTTCCAGTAACAGTTTCAGTAGTCCCATCTGAAGTTGTTGTAAAGTAGCAGGTTGATCGGTTAAGTGTTGTCATATCAACAGGTTCTGAGAACCTTATATTAAAATTTGATAAAACATTGACCAGATCACCCGAAGTCAATGTTGGCTTAACCAGCTCAACTGTCGGAGGTGTCTTATCCTGATTTGTAACAATGTCTTTACCACTTGTTGTCGGTTCCGAGTGACACATTCACAGTAGTAACGCATATCATCTGGCTTCAACTGAAGCATCGTCATCATTGTAGAATTCCCCTGGATAATCCAGGTAAATCGTGTTACTGCCAATATATTCGCTTATGTTGCCGGGCCAAAGTTCCTCACCGTTGACATCTCCATCAAGAGGTTCAATGAATATATTGTAAGATCCCGGAATAAGTCCAGGGACTTCATAATTGCCATCTGCATCACTATAAGCATGTACAGCTTCACTTGTAGCAGTATTAATAGCCGATACAAATGCACCAGCTACTGGTTGCCCATCATAACCGTAAGTGATATTACCTGATATTGAGCCAAAAATACTGTTATAATCTGCTGTTTGATAACTATAGCTTGCCCATGATTTATCATCCTGGGCAAGATCTCTTACAGTTGTACCTTCTCCTATCTGAAACCACATTGTTGAATTGAATAAGACCTGAATGTAATAATCCAAGGACATGTCCGATCTCATGTGTAATAACGCTCTGAATATCAAAATATCCATCATAAGTCCCTCCTCTATCCCCAGATTATATGTAGCATGGTTTACAAAGAACGGATTGACAACAATATCGGCATCTATTATTTGAGCAGTATTGGTTTATTGATCGACCTGCCATGTTTTTGCGGCTATTGCCAGTACACCCCATGGAATATCATATTCAGTTATCTGCAAAAGTGACCAGATTAATCCCATCATTAGCAGCATGCTCTTCCGTTGTAGTTCCTCCATCTTCAAATAGGATGTCTGCTGTTTTGACATGGAATGCGTTTTCGACGTTCGACCAGGTCAGGAAAGATTCATCAACAGCATCCTTCTACGCTAAGAGCAGGTACATTAGGAACACCGGTTCCATTGACCTGGTAACTGAATTTACCTGGCGATAATTCCTGGCTTGCCAGGCCGCCAATAGCCATTGAAAACTCAGAGGTGTTACCTTCCGGGTCGGTTGCAGTAGCTGTGAATACCTCGGCTGATGTACTTCTGGGGAAAGTTTCAGAAAATGAAGCAATTCCGTAAGTATCGGTAATGAACAGTCGCAGATCCAAGATATACCTGTCCTTCACCATAACCGGATTCATCGACTAACTTGCTTGCAAAAAACTGAATGTTATAATTGGTAGTTGCGGCACTGTTTAATGATCCGATTATATTAACCACTCCACGACTATAGGTTATTGATTCCAGAACCGGATAATGCTGTAAGTTGTTGGGACCTTCGTTTTCGGCATTATTTTCAGTTACACCAAACTCATCTTCAGTACCACCTTCCAGATCAATGCCAAGTTCACCATTGTTATAAATAGAGTTCTTAGTTATAAGATTATTAACTCCAGTATGAATGGAAATTCCTGTACCTTGATTAAATGAGATTACATTTCCTTCACCAGGACCAACTCCTCCAATGACATTGTTTGATCCATAATAAATGATAACACCATCACCTGTATTTCCCAGTGGTAGTTTGCCAGAGACATCAACACCTATATGATTGCCATTTATTTTATTTCCGTTGGCACCATAGTTAATAGCAATCCCATCTTCACCATTTGATGAAATCACGTTTCGTTCGCCGGGATTTGCCCCACCGATAATATTGCCGCCTGTTTCCGCTATTTCAACTCCTGAACCATTATTCCCAAGAGGCAGTTGACCGGAAATATCAACCCCTATGTAATTACCTGTAATCGTATTTCCACCACTCTCATTTAAAAAAATTCCATCTCCATCATTACCGGAAATGATATTTCGCTCATTAGAATTTGACCCTCCGATTCTGTTCTCTCTTGCTGAAATATCTAAATATATTCCTGAACCGTTGTTACCTAAATCTTCAGTACCAATTATGTCGGTTCCAATATAATTTCCTGCAATAATATTTCCTTCGGAATAACTATCAACATAGATGCCCACTCCGTTAAACCTATTGATTACAAGTCCTTTTATTGTACAGTTGTCAGCATTAATTTTTAATCCATCAGATCCCTCCCCTGCATATATTCCATCAAGTTCGATCAGCAATTTTGAGTTATTAACGGAAACACCTGGCTGAGTAAAACCGTCAATTATAACCGGGTCAGTTATTTCAGGTAACGCTTCTTGTGGTTGAATTGTAAATGGACCTGTGATAGGGATGTTAAATGTAATTATATTTTCACCCGGACTAGAATTGGCATATTCTAACGCATTTCGCAAACTGCCAATGCCGGCATCTGAAGTATTTGTTACCATAAGCTGATCATTAATACACCGGACGCTAATTCCATCTTTATATTCATCCCAACCATGGAAAAGTTCAGTATTGTTATTGAAAAGGTGTTTTGTATAGGAATGATCCTCGCCGCCATCTGTTGAAGTCCAGAACATTCCTTGTATACCTAAATCACGCATTGTCCCGTCCGGACTGCGATATCCTCCCGGCAATCCGGTAAATAAACTTGAATTTGTTGCTCCTTCAGTTAGGTGCTTGCCAGTGCAATGTGCCTGTTTCCTTCAATGCTCCGCCGGCTGTTGCGACACCACCCAGAAAATCCCTCATTATGTCCCAGTCTGCCATAGTTGGTACATACCATCCCACAGGACAAAGATTACCCTGATTTACGGCAAACCAATTATACAGGGCCCCATAGGGATCTTTAAAGGTAGCTTCATCATGATTATACCAGGATAATCCAGGAGTAGTAAGGTTACTCCATCCTGTATTATCTGTAACATTTGGAATCAGATCACCGTTTGCCAGATGCGTTACTTTAAGGTTTTCGTCCAGCCAGTATTGTGTTCCGATCTTAACAATATTGTAATAATTACCATCAAAATCAGCTATTGCATCTGCCCTAAAGGTTGTAAAAGTAAGTTCTTCGCCGTAAGACGTTCCGGCACTATTGGTTGCATATGCTCTCACGTAGTACAAAGTTCCAGGAGTCAGTCCTGTTATATTACTGGTGAAACTTCCAGTACCTTGTCCGTCTGAAGTTTTTGTTTCAAGAGAAATTGTCGGACCGGTACTTGTGCTCCAGCAGACACCTCGCATTGTTACAGATGCTCCTCCAATAGGCTCTTAATAGTATGTTGTCCCAGGATCAAACCTGTAATAGTGCTGGTAAAAGCCCCAATGCCGGGTCCATCTGAAGTTTTTGGGGAAAGTTCAACGGTTGGATTTGGATCAGTACTCCAGCACATACCTCTTTCAGTTACCGGTGCTCCTCCGTCTGAAATTACGTAGCCACCACTTAAAGCTGAAACTGAACTAATTGCGGCAATTGAAGCAGTTGTAACAGTTGGTTCCACTGTACCCATGATGCATCGGACTGAAAATCCATAATCTTTACTATAGAAAAGATTACTTATGGTTGGTTGCACATTATTCAAAAATCTACGTAACGCTTCCTGCCCATCATCGGTAGTCACCCAAAATCCTGTGCCAACTCCTAAATTAGTGAAGTCATTAGTGTAAACACTATAGTAGCCAGCAGGAAGAGCCGAAAAACCACTTTCATTCGTTACCATTATTGGGAGATTCCCATAGGATACCTGCATCTTTTAGTTTACCACCTTCGTTTGTTCCTCTGGCCCACTCCACTTTATCTGCCTCAATTTGAGTCATTCCCAATGACATTTCCAATTGTTTCCAATCATCGTTAGTTGGAAGATGCCATCCAACAGGGCATCCTGCCATTGCTGCTGGCCAGTTATATATAACGCCATAGGTTCCATAATTGGAATTCGATTTGGCTTCGTCAACATCGGTACTCTCATTTCCATAAACATAATAATAGGGTTCTGAGTTTGAATTTGTACCTGACAGATTAACTTGTGGTAAATACTTCAGATTCTCTCCCATCCACACTTGTTCTCCGATTTGTATTCTGCTGTAGTAATTTCCACCTGCATCTTGCACAGCATCAACCCAAAAGCTCACATTATTAATACCTGAATTAAGAATCAGAGTTCTTGTCGATTTTGTTGCACCTAGATAATCTTTAACTGAAATAGTAACCGGAACTCCCGTTGCAATGCCAGATATAGAATAGCGTCCATAAATATCTGTAGCAACTCCACCATAACCATCAATCTGAATGGAGCTACCTGTTAATGCTGTGCCAGATTCTCCTGTCAAGACAATTCCTTCAACTGTACAGGTAGGTATTTGTGCTGTTACAGATCCTGAAAAAGCAAATATCAGAGCAGTTACTGCGATTATATGAAGTTTAATTTTTTTCATGACATTCATTTTTTGAGTGTTTTTGCATTAATCATTTCAGGATCAGTTTTTCGCCCAGCCTTTCAGCTTTATTACAAAATCTTCAAGCTGCATTTTTTTAACCTGTCCCGGTGCCATGAATTTCAGCTCCGGCTATCCTGAACCATCCTCTTTCCCTGTCTTACTGTCTTTTTCAATCTTCATCTTTCCCTGGTAACCACCTGTTATCAAGGTGTTTACCAGCAGGATTAGTCCATATAAAAGCCACAACCTCTTCTCCCTCAACAAATAGCGGCATTTCAGATACTTCATAAAGGATATCATCAACCTGTCCTCCGGGAACCGTTATGACAGCCTCCGAACCCAGATTGCCTTTAATATATTCTTCCGGAACAACCGTTACATAAGTGAATATCAGGTCTTTCCTGTCATTCCATTCGCTCTTTACTTTGGAACATTTGCCATAAAGTACCGCAGTGGATCTCTTTGTCAGATCCTCTGCTGTCATCTTTATGACCTGAGCTTTGATCCCTGCCTCTGATAAAAGAAAAAAGCATATAATGCTCCAGCAGGTGAGGTTAAGAAGTCTTTTCAGATCTTTCATTTCGATAAATATTTATGGTTATTGTATTATCTTCTGTTTAATTCCTTCTGATTTTTCCGGATTTAGAAAAAGGATTTCCAGCAACTTCATTTAGGTTTATATGTTGGTGAAAAAATTCCACACCAAATTCTATTACAGCTTAGGCGAAGTTCTTTTATCAATTCACCCTTAAGATAAAAAGATATAAGTTAGAACTTATTTGCGTGCAAGTCAAGCATTTGAAGCTCAATTACCGGATAATCTGCAATCATTATTTTTTTGTTTGTCTAAGAAATCTTAATGATCGATTAACAAAAGAGGTCGTTGGTCAAAGAAAAAGGTCTGTTCGTCAAAAAAAACAATTATTTCATCTTTTGAGGGAAAAAGGGAGTTTTGACCGAAAAAGACGTTTTGGGCCGCAGAAATCAATCTGAAAAAATGGTACGAGGTATGTGGTCCGGGGTCCGGGGAAAAAGGATGAAAGGATGAAGACGGACTCGCAATGAAGCTAGAAATAAGAGCTTTGAAAGGCTACAAGGAGAACAATACAACCATACCTAGCAACATACCCTGCACCCTGCAACTCATGCCTCATACCTCATACCTTTAGGTTCCTACCTCCAGTCCCCAATAAGGATAAAGGGTGCCCAGTAAAATGGGTGAGCAATACTTCGGATTACTGATTAAGGAGAGCTGGGCTTTTCGTAAAGCATCGGTTTTAGCTTAGCTTATTTTTAATCAGATTCTTATAAAATTCACCCATAAGACCGGCTGTGGAAATATCTGAAACACTCCAAAGGCTTACAACGACAGAGGGTGTTCCTGCATACATAAATGCCCGTGTGAGACCTACCATCCCCTCACCACGGATCAGTTTCCCCAGTCCTGTCTGGCAGGCTGATAATACAACAAGATCGGGATTTAGTTTTAAATTGAATATTTCTTTAGCCTGAAGATAACCATCCTCTCCGGAGTCTTTATTGCTTGTCAGGACCAGGGAACTCAGATCGGGTTTATCTTCGTCAATTAATCCGTGAGTTGCAAAGTGCAGATAATTGATTTCATCGAGATTATCTTTTTGTTTAAATGATTCTTCCGTAGCCTTGTCTCTCAAATATATATCCGATGATCCTGAATTGAAAAATGATGCTATGTCTTCAACTTCCCTGCCACTAAATCCGAGCCTTGGATACTTTACCATCAAGGTGTTTAATGTATCTTCATAAACCGGGTCGCCAAAGGCGAGCAGTTTTTTGTTTTGCCCGGTACTCTCCTTCCCTTCGGCCTGTTGTATAATAAGTGTCTTTAATATGCCTGCTGACTGGACGTAGCTTACAGGGTATTTCTTCACAAGGAAGGGAATGTCTGCATAGGAAGCTTTCTTTAGTTTTATCTCCATTAAACAATACTTCAAATGGCAAATAGTTTAATACTCCATCCGGAATTATTACCAGCTTGCTTTTCTTTCCAAGAAAAGCTTCGGCAGGCTTAATTAATTCATTGTACAACGAGGTTCCGGCTTGTGTGAAGAATTCTGAAACGCCCTCTGATGGCTCAAGCAAAGCAAATCTGATAGTTTCAATCTGTTCCTGTAGTTTTTTACGGGCAGGCAGCTTATAAAGTTTGTACCGGGATTTTGTAACAACCCAAAGACAGGAACTGCTGTCGCCAACTGAATATTCCAGGATTACATTGTTTTTGTCAGGAAGCACTTCCATAAGTTCATTAAGATCCATCGGTTGAGGATTCAGGGTTATCTCCTGATCCTGAATGTATACTACCTGCTGTCCGCAGGCGATCCTGAAAGCAGATCCAGCAAAACCCGCGACTTACTTTGTTCAGCATAACTGAAGGCCAGCTTATCGTACCCTTTTGCCGGATCTCTTTCATGAAGCTTTTCAAGGAGATCTATAATATCTTCGTAGACATACCTCTCCTTAGCCATGAAACTCGCTTTAAAATCCTGGCCGGGCAGTGTATTTCGCAGACCTTCGAGAATCTTAAGTGCAGTATCATTTAGTTCAACTAACCTTATCGATATTCTCCGCTGGTTTCATAAGTTTCAGCGAGTACCTGCAATAAATTTCCATATCAGATCAGGATTATTAAGTTTACGGGCAATCTCGAATCCCTCTTTATAGGTAAGAAGGGCTTCATCCTGCTTTTCCCATCATAACCCTGATCATTTGCAAGGTTCAGAAGGTAACTTGCCTCCTGATCCATTATTTTTAATTCCCGGCTGATTTTAAGCCCTTTCAGGTGATATTCTTCTGCTTCAGGATAATCCTTCATGTCAAAAAAGATCGTTCCGATATTATTCAGGCAAATGATTATACTGGCCTGGTCCTGCAGCTTCTCATACAAATCGAGTGCCTTGTTGGCATATTCGAGTGCTTTTTCATACCTTCCAGCTTCTTTCAGCATTAATCCCATGATTATTATACACACCCGCCAGTCCCCACTGATCATTCTGTTTTTCCGTAATATTTACGGCCTCGCTGAATTTTTCGAGGGTTGTATTAAGATCACCAAGCCGCAGATATACGAATCCGATCTGTGTAAAAGAATCGCTGAGTCCGGTGCTGTCTTCCAGATTCATGTACATTTTTTCAGCTTTACCAAGGGATTCAAGCGCATCCTGGTATTTTCCCATATTATTCAGAATTGTTCCTGATTTAAGCAGTGACTGAGCCACGCGAAACTGGTCCCCTGACGCCTGGTTTAATTCGAATGATCGTCTGTAGTAAGCAAGCGAACGTTCAAACTGACCTAAGTTTTCGAGAGTGGAGGCTTTAAGATGTATTGTTCTTCCAAGATTCAATGAATCACCGATTTCCCGGCGTACTTTTTCAGCTCTGTCAAAGTAATCCAGTGCAGGAGCATATTCTTTAAAAATCCCGTAATACAGAGAACCAAGGCTGTTTAATGTATTTCCTATCAACACCTTATCGTCAACCTTTTCCCTTTTTATCAGAGCATCTTTGTAATATGTCAGGGAGGTATCGTAATCAATATTCGAATAGATAAGTCCAAATCCCCCCAAAATCTCACTTTCACCTCTCTCATCCCCGATACTTTCTGTATATTTCGATAGCCTTTTTATATATTTCAATTGCTTTTTCAGGTTCACTTACCTCTTATTTTCGTTCCAGCAGCATAAAGACTGTCTGCAACCAGCTTTTGACCTTTTTGTTCTTTTGACCAGATTTTTAAATAATTAACAGCTATCACGAGACTCTTTTCATTGAAAATCCTGTTAAAGACTTCAGCAGTTTTTGCTGCCATTCTGTTTAGCTGCTCTGCTTCATCAAGTTTTCCTTTCAGCTCCATGCTGATGCTTTCTTTGACAAGCTCATCAACAAATGGCTTGATATAAAGCCTGTGGTTCTTAATAAGCTCAACAATCCGGGCCTCATCATTCTGCTCCAAAGCAGTTCGCAGTTCCTTATTAAGCTCATTTTGTGTTAGTTGTATGGATTCCTGGGAATTTGCAACCTGGGAAAGAGACAGAAATAAAAACAGCCCGGATAGAATTGCAATTTTGGCGGGCTGAGCTGGTTTGGTCTTTATTATCATGACTGTAAACTGTTTTAAATATTTTTGGTTGCTGGGTGCTGGGTGCTGGTTAGCTTCAGGTCTCTTCATAAAATAACAGGACACTAAAAACGAGTAACAAGTACTAAGGACAGATGACAGATGACCGAAGACCGAGGACCGAGGAACCAGGACCGAGGCAACCAGCACCCAGCAACAATAAGGTCATTTCTCCTTGCTCTTTGCCAATGCCAGAGCTTTCTGAAGCTCTTCAATTGCTTTGTCCTTATTCCCGACATCCGAATAAAGCGAACCCAGAATTTCGTGAGGTAATGGAGCATCGGGATTCATCCTGGAAATGATCTGAAATTCATTTATGGCATCCTCCAGTAATCCCTGATTGATGTAATATGCGCCCAGGAATGAGTGCAGGCTGCTGCTGTCAGAGTCGTTATCAAAGGTTTTTCTTATTAAAGCTTCCTGATCAAGTACTTCCCTGGATTTATCAAATGACAGAACTGAGAATTTATAATTTGGCGATTTCTTGTTGTCCAGCAAATCCTCTCCTTCCACGTTCCAGAAATAGGTTTCACCCGGCTCCAGCCCTTTTTCGCTTTCAGGAAATTTCAGGGCATTTTCAGAAACCTTCTTGCTCCACACCAAACCGTTGCTGTTGTAGAGATTCACAATGAATTTATCATATGGCTTTCTTGGGCATCCATGAAAATGTCGGCCTGTTGGTTTTTATAATGTGTTGTAACGGAGTTTTCAGCTCAATAGGCTCTTCAATGGCGATTGACCTTAAACCTGCAAGTGCACCTATATCCTTTTTTTCATTCCTTTTAGACGTCAAAGCCGACATATCAGCCATCATAGCAGTCGTGACTTTCTTTACACTTCCGCCGGCTGCCGGACTGGAAGGATTATCACCTGAAACTTCAAATATCCTGCCTGGCGCCAGTTTTATAATGGTGCCATCAGAAAAGGTTAAGCTTACTTCGGAACCGCTTTCTGTCTTAACCTGGTCACCTTTGTAAAGCCGTGTTCCCCAATCAGTTTTTACAAATTCAGATGTGCCGGATTTCTTCAGGAGAACATTCCCCGTTTTACCGGTTATTAAAGCCATGAATTGCGATTGGTCCTGGGCTTCTGACGTTTGAATACTGAGAATACATCCGACAGATAAAAGGCAGATTGTTATTAATAAAGATCTCATAATGATTTCCTCCCTGAATGAGTCTAAAAGTTAATTATGTTTAATAAATCAGAAACAATTAACACAAAGATAAACCCGATAAAATTAAAAGTCAATTATTTATTTACTTGCGTTTTGTTGTAAGCCTGTCCTTTACGATTCCCGGAATTTACTTATAGAATAATCGTATTTTTACATTCAATTAATGATTAATGAAGACGAATCTTCTTTTTACCGATGCCCTTAAACTGAAAAGGCCAAATGCTTTTCATGTAATGCTTAAGCCGGCCGGATCATCATGTAATCTTAATTGTACTTATTGTTACTATCTCGAGAAAAGTAAGCTTTATCCCGCAATCAGAGAACCAAGGATGTCAGTATGAACTGCTTGAGGATTTCACCAGGCAATTTATCGAGGTCCATCAGGTACCGGTGGTAACATTTACATGGCAGGGCGGTGAGCCTACCCTTATGGGACTCGGTTTTTTCAGGAAAGCAATAGAACTCCAGAAAAAGTATTCAGGCGGTAAGAAGATTGAGAATGCCTTTCAGACCAATGGGACAAGGCTAAATGATGATTGGTGTAAGTTCTTTGCAGACAATAATATACTTGTGGGTATCTCAATCGATGGTGCAGAACATAATCATGACCATTTCCGAAAGACTTTTTCCGGCCGCCCTACATTTAGAAGTGTCATGAAAGGGATTGAACTTTTGCATAAACACAGGGTGGAATTCAACACGTTAAGCACAGTTAATGAGTACAATGTACATTTCGCATCGGAGACTTACAGGTTCCTTAAACAGATCGGAAGCGGCTTTATGCAGTTCCTTCCGGTTGTTGAATTCGGCGCCCTGGAAAGACCTGAACAAGAACTTCAGCTGGTGGCTCCTATGTATCTTGAAAATGTTAGAGTTACAGAATGGTCAGTCGGTGCTGTGGACTTTGGAAAATTCCTTATGGAAATATTTGATGAATGGGTAAGAAATGATGTAGCGAAATACTATGTGCAGATTTTTGACGCAACACTTGCTAATTATGTCGGAGAAAATCCGGGACTATGCGTTTTTAATGACACATGCGGTGATGCCCTCGTTATGGAGCATAACGGTGATCTGTATTCATGTGATCACTTTGTGTATCCTGAATATTACCTCGGAAACATTACTGACACGCCTCTTATCGATCTGGTAAAATCGCAGAAACAATTTGACTTCGGTGTCGATAAGAGAAACAGTCTGCCCGTGTATTGTCTCCGGTGCAATGTCAGGTATGCGTGTCATGGGGAATGTCCGAAACACAGGTTTTTAAAGACCCCTGATGGCAAACCGGGCTTAAATTATCTGTGTGAGGGCTATAAGTTGTTCTTTAACCATGTGGAACCTTACATGGACTTCATGGCAAAGGAACTTAAAAACAAGCGTCCCCCGGCAAATGTGATGAACTGGATCAGGAACAGAGAGAATCAGGTTGCGAAACCGGTGATGCCGGAAAGAAATGATCCCTGTCCGTGCGGTTCCGGCAAAAAATTCAAAAATTGCTGCATGGGGAAACAAATGATGCTATTTCATCAGGGGTTGAAGGATACTTAACCTGTTTCCCTCAGTATCCTCGAAAGAAAGAAACTTTCCGACGCCGGGTATATCAGACGGCTCGCTGAGAAGCTTTCCTCCTGCCCCTGTAATCTGTTTTGCTGAATCATTAATATCATCAACAGCTATCACCAGAGAAGGATAAACAGCGCCCATTCCTTCGTTTCTGGGATAAAGTCCGCCATTTATTGCACCGGGATTCTTTACCATCTGGTTCTCATCGGTTTCAGTAGTATCAACAGTGACATAGTACCCCATTTCAGGACCCAGTTTATGAGCCTTCCATCCGAATGCCTCAGAATAGAAGTCGGCCATCCGGTCCCTGTCAAAGGCCGGTAATTCAAAATGTACTACGGGATTCAAAAAATTCAAGAATTGCTGTATGGGGAAACCTATTTATCATTAGTCTTGCGGTCGTGCAGTCATGCAGGTCGTTCAAGTCAGGAATGTCAATAGTCATACGGTCATTGCGAGTACGGCGTAAGCGGGAGGAAACAATCTCCCTCACCGGGTGCGATTTTTTTCGAATTCGATTATATGCTCCGAAGCATATTCATCACCTGCAGGATTCAGGCGTTTCACAAAAAACCTTGCTTTTTTACCCAGGCGAAGACAGGTTGTCTTACTGGCAATATCCTCAGGCGTATTCAGTGGCTGCAGGGATGGATACCATAATGTATAACCGGGTTTTTCGAATAAAAGCTGCGGCTTTGACCATTCCTGCGTACTTGCCGGATTACTGAAATCAGGATTCTTATTGAATGAAATAAATACCTTGCTCCCTTTCCATGATGGTCCGGTGACATGTCCCATAAGCATAACCCAGCAATTCAGATATGTATTCCAGCTTACCGACGGGCCCCAGTGAAATCCTCCCTCCGGTGATGAAGCAGCTCCACCTATCTCTTCAACAGGTATCTGTAATGACTCAACAGGCCGGCCTATGCCATTGTAAGGTATGGTGAAGTCAGTGCCATCCCATCTTTTTGCCTTTCCGGCAGGATCATCGAGATCCTTCAAGGTAATTCTCGCCACACTTATGCACTGTCCTTTCCATTCAGTCTCCCTTTCATAGGTGACTTCATTGTAGACACCCGGATATCCGTACTCTCCGTAAAAGAGATAAAGGTAATCGCCGCTGGCGACAGCTGAAGGGTCACCTACTCCACCTGCAAATGTGTTTGAGGTATTGTGAGGCTTCAAAATAAGGCGCGGATTGAGATCTTCAATAAATATTCCCTTATTTTCCCAGCTTCTGCCACCATCGGCCGATTTCATAACGCCTATCCTGCAAACGGCTGCAGGACTCTCTGTTCCAAGAAGTCCCTGGGGCCAGTTTTTGTCTTTATATCCTTCTCCTGTTACCGAATCATAAGGCAGGGTCGAAGGATAATTCTCGTTATGATAAATCGCATAAAGAGTTCTTCCGGTCAGGTCATTTTTATCCTGATAAATTGTTTCAAACCATACAGCTCCATGCAATCCGGTCTGCCCCGGAGGGATATTTTCCGGCATAACGGGATTTATGAACTCTGAAGAATCGTTATCAAATGCATCAGGGGCATTTTTCCCGTCAGTGAATTTAAGATCCCTGGCATCGCCCCATAAAGGGTCCTCACCATATTTCCCGGGGAATATTCTGAATGTATCTCCAATCCATGCCTCCGCCATATTACAGTCGACGAATGAATTAAAACGGACTTTTTCAGCCGGGATCAGTCTGAAAGATGGATTCGGATTATTATTGTTACGGCATGAAATAGCAAGAGCAAGACCTATGACAAAAAAGATCTGAATTTTCCTCATATTAATGATTTTCAAATTTTAACAGTAAATTTAAAATAAAAATTCCTATGAATTCATCACGCCTGTCATTTATTCAAAAAGCATCGATTCTGTCTGCAGCCGCAGGTATGGTTACTTCCTGCACCTGAGGAAACCAGGTTCCTGCTGCTGAAACAAGTGCCCGGTAAAAGAAAATCCCATGACAGCTGTTCCCAAAAGCCTTAAGCTTATAAGAGAGACATTTACCCGGGAGGAATAGCTTAATAAGTCGTGCAGTCTTGCGGTCGTGCTGTCTTACAGTCTGAAAAAAACCTAATTTGGCAGGAAGCTCTTTGCCAGTTCCTCGCTGTCGCCATATTTCTTCATCAGCTTTTGAAGCCTCTTGTGAAGGTTTCTTCTTATGGAAGTATAAGCCGGATCGTCATATACATTCTTCATTTCCTGAGGATCAGCCTGAAGGTCATAGAGCTCCCATTCGTCAATGTCATAGTAATAATGCATTATTTTATAACGTTCGGTGCTCATTCCGTAATGACGCTTTACCATATGTGATCCGGGATATTCGTAGTAATGATAATAGTGCTCCTTTCTCCAGTTTGACGGAGTTTTGCCTTTCAGGATCGGAACCATGCTTCTCCCCTGCATGTCATCCGGAACATCTGCCCCGGCAATTTCAAGAAATGTCTCCGGCAGATCTATATTTGAAACCATATCCTTGTTTACACTGCCAGATCTGATGACTCCCGGCCACCGCATCACAAGAGGGGTCCTGTAGGATTCTTCGAACATCCACCTTTTATCGAACCAGCCATGCTCACCAAGATAGAATCCCTGGTCGGAAGTATAAATCACTACAGTGTTTTTATCAAGCCCGGTCTCTTTGAGGTAACTGAGAACCTCTCCCACGCTTTTATCCACAGCGGCAATGCAGGCCAGGTAATCCTGCAGGTAACGCTGGTATTTGTACCTTATAAGGTCATTCCCGGTCAGGTTTGCTTTATAAAATTCAGTGATTATCGGATCATATACGTTGTTCCAGGCTGCCATCTGGACCGAATCCATCCTTGAAAGCCCGCTGCTTTTCATCCGTGATTTGTCAGAATAGAGCTTCAGATCCTCCTGCAGCCTCATGGTCTTTGATATAGTCATATCCTGGGTTTTTTCAGCAGTTCCCCTGTTCGAATAGTCATCAAATAAGGTAGCCGGCTCGGGAAATTTAACATTCCTGTATAGTGCAAGCTCATTCGGTCCGGGCTGCCATTCACGGTGCGGCGCTTTATGATGCATCATCAGCATGAATGGCTTTCCTGAATCTTTATTTTCTTTTATCCAGTCAATGCATTTATCAGTGATCAGCTCGGTGACATATCCTTTTTCAACATGCCTTCCGTCCTTACTTATAAATTCAGGATTATAATAACTCCCCTGTCCGGGTAGTATTTCCCAGTGATCAAATCCGGTAGGATCCGATATGAGATGCCATTTACCGATTATTGCGGTTGAATACCCTGCTTTCTGCAAAAGCTTAGGGAATGTCTGCTGGGAACCATCAAATGGAGCCTGACCCTCGTTTTTCACGAATCCGTTAAGATGGCTGTATTTTCCCGTAAGGATCACGGCACGGCACGGACCGGATATAGAGTTTGTAACAAGACACCTGTCGAACCTGATACCCTCCCGGGCAATCCGGTCAATATTTGGTGTTGCTGCCAGCTCCTTCAATATTCCGCCATAGGCGCTGACAGCCTGATAGGCATGATCGTCTGACATGATATAGATTATGTTGGGACGTTGCCGGGAAGAATTCTGGGCTGAAGCGTTCTGACAGAATACTGTACCAATCCCACTAAAGCTGTGTATTTAAGATCAAAATCATAAGAGTTATAATATAATCTATTTTATCTCAAAAGATCCTTTTAATTCTTCGCTATCCTTATACCCATATCGCACAGCCTTAACACGAATATTATAGGTTCCAGGCTTGAGATGTAACGGACCTGAGTAGAGCAGCCAATGAGGATTTGTCTTATCTTCAAATGTATACACCAGCGATGCACCATGAGTCGGACAATAAAATCCAAGAGTCATCGGTGATGTATATGTACCGCCCGTACGATAATTCTTTGATGCACGGTCTTCTGCTGAATTGATAATGAAATATGGAACATCTGTAACTGGCTGTTTCCCTCCCGGCCACATCTGTTCTATCATCTCAGGTTCATTCATATGTCCGAAATCTCCGGTCTCAATTGTCCATTCCCTGTGACGCTTACGAAGATCCTCAAGTACAGGTTTAAGTTTCGGATCATTTATGAGGTTATTGATCTGGTAAGGGTCAGCCTTAACATCATAGAGCTCTTCAGGAGGACGGGAATATGCCATCCAGCTTTTCTGAGGACCCGTAAGTTTACCCTCAGCATCGAGACGGAGCATCTCTTTGTATATAGGCATATTGCTCAGGTAAGGAACCCATATGGGAAATGGTTCGTTGGGATAATAGTTACGTATATATAAGTAACTTCTTGTACGTACAGACCGGATCATATCATACGACTCATCAACCCTGTCGCGGGCTGCGAATACAGCATCCCTCGGCGATCCTGCCTGGATTCCCAGAAATGGAATACCCTGCATGTGAGCAGGAACCGGTACTCCTGCAAGCGAAAGGACCGTCGGCCCAAGATCAATTGAGCTGATAAGCCGGTCATCAACTGTGCCTGCCTTCGATTTATCAGGAAATTTGATGATGAGAGGTATGTTAAGCCCTGAATCGTACAGCCATCTTTTGCTTCTTGGCAGACCATCACCATGATCGCCCCAGAAAAAAATGACTGTATTGTCCAGCTCACCCTCTTTTTCAAGTTCATTTAACAGAACTCCAACAACAGAATCAAGCCTTGCAACATTGTCGTACATCTTTGCCAGGTTCTTTCTTATGATTTCATTATCAGGGTAATAAGGTGGGACTTTTACTGATTTGGGATCCGTTTTAACATTGTTCAGGTCCCAGTTCTGGCTTTCATGTGTACCAATCCAGTTGAAGACTGCAAAGAAGGGCTGGCTCCTGGCAGGGCGGTTCCTGTAATGAGCTGTCCTGCTGCATTCATCCCAGATGCTTGCCGGAACAGGATCTTTCGCAAACTGGTAATCTGTTTTATTGTTATTAGTGCAATAATATCCGGCGCTACGGAGATATTCAGTGAAAGTTTTTACATAATGGGGAGGAACAGCCGTAAATTCGATTGGATTTTCAACAGATCTCCTGTATGAGGTTGTCCGCATATGCATACACCCAATAGATGTCTGATACATCCCTGTGATAATTCCGGCGCGGCAGGGAGCGCTGATCGCTGCTGTTGTAAATACGTTCGTGTATCGTATTCCCTGCGAAGCCAGACGGTCGATATTAGGAGTTTTAGCGACTTTGTCGCCATAACATCCAAAATGGGGGCTCAGATCCTCGGTTGATATCCAGAGGATATTGGGTTGCTTCTGAGGCTGCTGTCCGGCTGCATTTGCAGCTAATAGTGAAGCAGCACTTAATCCAAGTATAGATTTTAGGTTGATCATTTAATATTATTTTTCATTTTGGTTCATTGAGTTTTGCCCCCCATCCCCCCTGAAGGGGGGTTAAATCTGTACTGGATTTGCAGCCCCCTTTAGGGGGTTGGGGGCGAAATTGATCCTGCTTTTCTTCTGTTCTGACCGGGATTGTTAGTCAGGTTATCTCCAAGATCTTTTCTTGCCTCCTCTGCCAGCAGCTGGAGTTCTTTTACCTTTTCAGGATAGAACTGAGCCACGTCATACCATTCGCCAGGGTCACGCCTCAGATCATATAACTCAGGCTCCTCCACTTCCTCAGTTCCTGTCGGACCGGGCCATCCGTCGGCTCCCGGCTTAAGATTCCTGTATGTGCGGCCCTTATGAGGCAGTACCAGCTTCCAGAAATCTCTCTGAACAGCCTCCAGGCTGTTAGTTTCATAATAATAATAAAATTCATGCCGGGGTGAAGAATTTTCTTCACCAAGCATCAAAGGCAGGATGCTTACACCGTCAATCTTCCTTTCAGGCAGTGCTGTACCAGTAATTTCAGCTATTGTGGGCAGGATATCGATTGATGATGCAAGCTCATTACAGATCACACCTTCAGGGATCATCCCGGGCCATCTCATGATACAGGGTACTCTCTGCCCTCCTTCCCGGCTTGTACCCTTACCTTCCCTTAATCCGCCTGTTGATCCGGCATGATTGCCGAAATTGAGCCATGGACCATTATCGCTGGTGAAAATTACCAGCGTATTCTTCTCCAGTCCGTTCTTTTCAAGAGCTTTCAATATCTCTCCTA
The DNA here is from genome assembly GCA_963828775.1 of uncultured Bacteroidales bacterium. GTDB lineage: Bacteria > Bacteroidota > Bacteroidia > Bacteroidales > VadinHA17 > LD21. The sequence goes on from CAWHGX010000063.1 coordinate 47,460, forward strand.
TCGACCAGTCAACCTCCATCATAACATCCCCGTACATCCCCTGTTTGCTTTTGCCTCTGAATTTTTCAGATACACCCAACGGTATGTGGACCATAGAGTGAGGCAAATAGAGGAAGAAATGCTCTTTCCGGTGAGCTTCAATGAATTTAACGGCTTTCCCGGTATAATCTGTGGTTAGCTTATCCTGGTCAGCCAGACTCCTGACCTCCCCTACTTTCAAATTTCCTTCAATCAATGGCAGTATGGGGTATCTGTTTTTAAAGTCCGAAGTATCCTTCAGATGAATTGGCACTCCGTCGAAATCGACAGGCCACATATCGTTGGAATAAGGAATCCCATAATACTCATCAAAACCATGCTGAAGCGGAAGGAACTCTTTATGATGACCGAGGTGCCATTTACCAATTATTCCGGTGTGGTAACCTTTTGTTTTCAGGATTTCTGCAATGGTTGTCTCATCAGGATTGATGCCAATGGTTGCCCACGGCATAAGTGCTCCCGAAATTCCAATCCTGTTGGGATAGCATCCTGTCAGCAAACCGGCTCTTGAGGCGCTGCTTACTGCCTGGGGGCAGTAGTACCAGGTAAATTGCATACCCTGGTTTGCAAGACGGTCAAGATTCGGGGTTTCGTACTGATTGGCTCCGGTACGGCCTATGTCGCCATAACCCATGTCGTCCATCAGGATCAGAACTATATTTGGGGTACAGGGCTTGAAAGATTCTGCCTTTTGGGAGCTGGCTTGCAGTGCAGTCAGGGAAGCAAGTCCGAAACTAAGAGTTGATTTTAGAGTGATCATTGTAAGTTCTTTTTAACCACGGAGTTACACAGTCCCGATAGCTCCCGATAGTTATCGGGACGGGATTCACTGAGTTACACGGAGTTAAGCCCCCTTCAGGGGGTTGGGGGCCCGTTCCAGTTCGGATTTTTTTCCATCATTTTGGCGTTTGTCTTATGTCGCCAATCCTTAAGCAATTTAAATAATTCTTTTGTCTTTTCAGGTTTCAATGAGGATATATCATTTTTCTCCGAAATATCAGTTTCAAGATCATACAATTCCTGCCTCCCTTTTTCAAAATTGTCGATCAGTTTGTATTTCCCCAGCCTTATTGCACTTCCCGGTTCTACGCCCTGGTTTGAATAATGAGGATAATGCCAGAAAAGCGGACGGGATTTCATTCTGTCCTTTTTCAGCAGCGGCATAATACTGACGCCATCAGTTTTTACTGAAGGCGGTACAGAACCTGTCATTTCGATGATTGTCGAAAAAAAGTCAACCGATGATACCGGTGTTTTTCTTTCAGTACCGGAAATGGTTTTTCCCGGATATTTGATTATCAGAGGCACCCTTATGCCACCCTCATATAACCATCCCTTCCCTGCCCTAAGCGGGGAATTGCATGTGGGAGAACCTTCGGAAGTGGAAAGACCACCATTATCAGAAGTAAAAATCAGGACAGTGTTTTTATCCAGACCGAGTTCCCTGAGCCGGGCAACCAGCTTTCCTATATTTTGATCAACACTGTAAATCATTGCAGCATATACGGGATTACTCTGGATGATCCTTTCCTTGAAATTGTCGCTCATAGATTCCCTTATCCACTCTTTTTCCCTCGTAAAGGCTTCGCTCTTTGTCAGCCCCATTGAATCAGCTTTTTGAGTGAATTCCCGAACAAGCTGTTCCTTTCCCTGCATTGGATTGTGGACGGCGTAATAGGACAGATAAACGAAGAATGGTGTATTCCCTGAGTTCTCAATGAACCTTATTGCTTCATCCGTCTGGCGGTCAGTCAGGTATTCTCCTTCAGGACCATCTTCGAGTCGGGGATTTCCATAGGGAGAGAAATAACCGTTTGAGGTTTTGCTTCTGTTTGGCTGGCCGGCGCTGTATCCGCCTTTGTTAATATCAAATCCCTGGTTTTCAGGCCAGTATTTGGGATCGGCACCAAGATGCCATTTCCCGGAAATCATAGTGGAATAACCATTTTTCTTAAGAACCTCAGCTATCGTAATTTCTTCAGGATCAAGTTGTAATTTGAATGGCAGCGGAATAAGCTTATCATCAGGACGGCCGCTGTTGGTAGCCTGTCTTCCGGGTATCCAGTCGGTGATCCCTGTATTGACAGGATATCTGCCGGTCATTATAGAGGCCCTTGTCGGGGAGGAGACCGGACAGGCGGCGTAGGCATTTGTGAAGCGTACACCTTCCCTTGCAAGCCTGTCGATATTCGGGGTTTTGTAGTATCTGCTTCCATAGCAGCCGAAGGTCAGCGTACCCAAAGTCATCCAGCAGGATGAATATGACATTTGGTTTTGGCTTCTCTGACTTTTCGGAATTATGAACAGTTGTAAATGGTGTTAATGCGATTGCCCCAAATCCAATGGCTGATTTAAGATTTATCTTCATATTTTTTTGTTACACAGAGCGACACAGAGCAGCACACAGAGTTATCACAGAAAGAAGTTCTCTGTGGCTCTCTGTGATCCTCTGTGATCTCTGTGTAAGTTTTTAATAACTTCATGTTACTATCTTTGACTCTTTGCAGGAGTTCTGTTAATTCTTTAACAATAGCCTGATTGTCAGAGGCTAAATTATTCCTTTCTCCAAGATCCGTTCTGAGATTGTAAAGTTGTGGTAAAGGATCATTCCCGGTTTCGGTGTTGGTATTTACCTGTATCTTCGGACCCTGACCGGGTTCAATGTATTTCCAGTCGCCCTTTATCAGCGACAGCCTGCTGCCCGAAGCTTGTTCGACAAGCCATTCGCGTCCTGTATTTGATTGTCCGAGCAACACATCCAGATGGTTATAACTGTCAGGACCGGCTCCTGCAGGAAGAGCTCTGCCAGTAAGTGCAGCAAAAGAGGCCATCAGATCAATCTGGCTGAAAAGTGCGTCCGAAACACCTTTCTTAATTTTGCCTTTCCAGTTTGCAATAAAGACTACCCTGGTTCCACCGTCAAAGGCACTGTATTTACCACCGCGTAAAGGACCGGCCGGCTTATGGGATCCCAGAAGCTCAACAGCCTGATCGCTGTATCCGTCATCCACAACAGGTCCATTGTCGCTGGTCACAATTATAAGAGTATTCCGTGTGAGTTTCAGTCTTTTAACTGCTTTCATGATCTCACCTACTGACCAGTCAAATTCAAGAATGGCATCTCCCCTGGGTCCCATCCCGCTCCTGCCTGCAAATCGCTGGTTAGGAACTCTTGGAACGTGAATATCATGTGTTGCGAAGTACAGGAAAAACTGTTTATTCTTATTGTCTTCGATAAACTTAACTGCCTTGCCGGTAATAACATCAGCAATATCCTCATCGATCCACAGGGCTGACTTCCCTCCTGTCATGTAGCCGATACGGGATATCCCGTTTACAATTGTCATGTCATGTCCGTGACTGGGATGCATCTTCAGAAGCTCAGGATTCTCCTTGCCGGTCGGCCAGTTGCCTGTCTTCTCCTTATAATTAACTGTAATGGGATCAGCAGGATCAAGTCCGACTACTTTCCTGTTCTCAATAAAAACGCATGGGACCCTGTCGCCTGTAGCCGGTATAATAAAGTTGTAGTCAAAGCCGATATCCATCGGTCCTGGTTTAATCTCCCCATTCCAGTCGGGCCCTCCTGCAGGACCAAGTCCAAGGTGCCATTTCCCGACAACACCGGTAGTATATCCGGCATTCTTCATCACTGATGCAATTGTTATCCGTTCCGGCAGTATAATGGCAGATGCATCTCCCGGCAGCACATTTGTTCCTTTCCTGCGCCAGGCATATTCCCCTGTAAGGAGAGAATAACGCGAAGGGGTGCTGGTTGCTGATGTGCAATGGGCATTCGTGAATCGAAGTCCCTGGTTTGCAAGCCTGTCAATATTCGGGGTTTTCAGGCGTGTCGCACCATAGCAGCTTACATCGCCATAACCAAGGTCATCGGCAAGGATGATGATTATGTTGGGTTTTTCAGACTGAGCACTTATGGGCTGCGATACCGAGAGTGAAGCAATCGAGCGGATAAGTTTTGTTCTTTTTGTTATAATAGTATGTGCTTATCACGCACTGCCCAACTCATTGGAGAGAAACTGTCATTTTAAAGCCCACTTGGGAGTTAGGGGCTTCTGTTTATTCAAAGGTGAAGGGAAAGATTTCCGAAGGTGTATGTGCCTGTTTCATCAGTTCTTCCATTTTCTTTACAATTTCCGGATTCGATGGAGCCAGATCAGTTGTTTCACCCTCATCTGACCGTAAGATCATATAATTCTATTTCACCCCGGGGTACTTTATCAACATTCAGCCTGATTGCTTTCCAGTTTCCCATCCTGACAGCTATTTTGCCTCCCTGCTCATGAAATTCCCAATAAAGATATTCATGTTGTTTCTGGTTTTTACCTGATAATTCAGGAAGAAAAGAGATCCCGTCAATTCCTTCGGGAGGTTTTGATCCGGTGATTTCGGCAAATGTAGGCATCACATCCCAGAATGCAGAAACATGGTCAGAAACAGCCCCTGCTTTCACTTTCCCAGCCCATTTAACAATCATTGGGGTTCTGATACCACCTTCGTACATATCGCGTTTATATCCTTTCAATGGGCCATTGCTGTCGAAATAATCAGGATCTGCACCTCCTTCAAGGTGAGGCCCGTTATCAGAAGCAAATATTACTATTGTGTTTTTTTCGAGTTTAAGCTCTGACAGCTTTGAAATTATCTCCCCGACATAATCGTCAAGTTGCTTTATCATAGCTGCAAAGGCAGCATGTGCTTCAGTCTGGGAGCCGTATGGACCGAGCCTGAAGCTGGGTCCGTCATCTGTTCCCCTGAATGATTTCTCAGGATTAAATTTTCCCCTGAACATATCAATGTATTCCCCTTTGGCAAATAGTTCTGCATGAGGAATGGTTGTCGGATAAAAAAGGAAGAAGGGTTTATCCTTATTCAGTTCCATAAATTCAAGGGCCTTCTTATGTATCAGGTCTGCGCTGTAGGCGCCGGTTTTGCCGCTGTCATTCTCATGGATCAGTATCTTGTCGTGGTTGTGCCACAGGTGGTCAGGGTAATAGTTATGTGCCAGGCTCTGGCAGTTGTATCCGTAGAATTCATCAAATCCCTGTGAATTGGGATCACCTTCAGTATCGATATAGCCGAGTCCCCATTTCCCATAGGCGCCTGTAGTGTATCCTCTTGCTTTAAGCATTTCAGCAACTGTCACGGAATTTGCCGGCAGGGGCCACTGACCTTCCGGATCCCAGCCTTTGTTTCCCCTTATCGGGTGTGTGTCCGGTATGTAAGTCCGGTCATCAGGCACGCACGCGATGGAGCACTGACAGTGCATCCGGTATAATGCTGTCTGAAAAGCATCCCCTGCTGAGCAAGCCGGTCGATATTGGGAGTTGAGAATTTCTGCTGGCCATAGCAGCTCAGATCGCCATATCCAAGGTCGTCAGCAAGAATGTAAACAATATTCGGAAGTGGTTTTTGCTTATTCGTCTGAGTACAGGATACCAGGGCAAGGGAGGCACATAGGGCGGTTGGAATTTGTGATTTCATTTTGTGATTGGTTATTTTGTGATTGGTGATTGGCTGTCTGCAGATTAAAGACTGCAGACTGAAGACTGGTTTGATACCTTTATAACTTTCTTATTCTTCATCTTGAACGCCTCCTGAGGATTTTTAACCAGTATCCGGTCAATTTCATCATCGGTCAATCCTTTATCTTTCAGGACCGGAATGAAAGTATCAAAAATATCATTGTATCCGTTGAATGTTCCTCCTCCCGGTTTAGCAGGATCGTACCAGCCTGAATCGTGGGAAATAAGCACCCTTGAAAGGAGTCCTTCGCTTTTAAGCCTGATAATCCTGTCAGCATACCATTCAACACTGTTCTGAGCACCAGGTTCAATATTGCTCCTTTTGCGGATGTTGTCAAGTGATATCCACACTCCATTCTTTGCTGCCCGGATATTTCCTTCTAAAGTTCCACCCTGGGCATGAACCCAGATAAAAGCTGAGGGATCAACCCCCTCTTTCTTTAAAATGTTGATCTGTGCAAAGGCAGGATTGTCAGGACCTGTATGTGAAGCAATTACAAGACCGGTCCGAAGATGCGCTTTTGCTGCTGCAGTGATAATTTTAACATGTTCAGCTGACAATGAATCTGCCGGATTGACAGCAATTTTAATAAATCCAGGTTTGATGCCTGTATCCTCAATACCCTCTTTGAATTCTTTAATCCAGAGGTCAGCAAGTTCCGACAGCGCTCATTGTATAAAAGCCTGAAGGAAGATATTTATTATTTACTGCCCCGTAGTAACCGGTATTGGTTATAAAATTGACACCTGATGCACGCGAAAGGGATTTAAGCAGCAGTGGATCGCGTCCAAGCCAGGCAGGAGTGCATTCAACAATTGTCCTTACACCATTTTCTTTTGCTTCAAGGACAACCGGCATTGCTTTTTTAATTACCGAATCCCTGTTCCACCTGAAATATCCTGTACTGTCTGCACCAATGAAGTCAACCAGGATATGCTCATGTTCGAGCGTAATGCCCATTTTACCAGGCGATTCCGGTCCGTTTACAGTCATGATATATTCACGAGGACCTGGTCTGCATGTAATGATAACTATCCCGAAAGCCAGGAAGAGTATGAGCCAAAGGATGATTTTCAGATCGTCATAGTTGTCTTTTTCCATTGAAATCAGATAATGTTGTTAAATGCGAGTTATTTATTGAGAAATTAGAAAAATAGTTGAGATAATCAGATAGGTTATTGGAAAAATGCGTAGAGTACGGGGGCGTTGCATGCAACGCCCGTACAACATATCCGGGAAATTTCAGAATTTATTTATACGAATCGCGGTGCACATTTTTCACTGCTCTGCCGGAGGGATCGATCATATTTTTGAATGATGCATCCCACGCCAGAGCTTCAGCAGTGCTGCAGGCGACTGAAGGTACAGATGGCACGCACGATGCAGCTGAATCGGACGGGAAATGCTCTGAAAATATTGACCGGTAGAAATATTCCTCTTTTGACATTGGCGGATTGATCGGGAAACGATATCTGGCATTTGCCAGTTGTTCATCAGATATTTCACGTGAGGTAAGTTCTTTCAGTGTATCGATCCAGTTGTATCCGACACCATCCGAAAACTGTTCCTTCTGCCTCCAGGCTACAGTTGCCGGGAGGTAGTCCTCAAATGCTTTTCTCAGAATCCACTTTTCGATTCGTTCCTTTGAGATCATCTTATCACGCGGATTCAGACGCATTGCGACATCAAGAAACTCCTTGTCAAGAAAAGGCACACGTCCTTCAACGCCCCAGGCGGCCAGGGATTTGTTTGCTCTTAAGCAGTCATAAAGGTGTAATTTGCTCAGTTTCCTGACGGTCTCCTCATGAAATGCTTCAGGATCGGGAGCTTTGTGAAAGTAAAGATATCCGCCAAATATTTCATCAGCCCCTTCACCTGAAAGAACCATCTTCACTCCCATTGATTTTATTACCCTTGCCATCAGGTACATTGGTGTGGAAGCCCTTACGGTAGTAACATCATAAGTCTCAATATGATATATAACATCGCGGATAGCGTCAAGCCCCTCTTCCACCACAAAGTTAATTTCATGGTGGACCGTCCCGATGTGATCGGCTACCTTGCGTGCGGCCGCCAGATCAGGAGATCCTGTCAGACCGACCGCAAATGAGTGCAGCTGGGGCCACCAGGCTTCAGCCTTGTCGCCCGATTCAATCCTTTTCGGGGCAAACTTCTTTGCCACTGCAGAGATAATTGAGGAATCAAGACCGCCGGAAAGAAGAACCCCGTAAGGCACATCAGACATGAGCTGACGGTGGACAGAAGCTTCAAGAGATGATCTCAGATCATCTACCGATGTAATGTTGTTCCCGACTGCGCTGTAATCGATCCAGTCGCGGGTGTACCATTTCTTTATCACACCATCCCCGCTGTACAGGTAGTGGCCGGGAAGGAATTCCTCAATCTTATTGCAGACGCCTTCCAGCGCCTTAAGTTCGGAGGCAACATAGAAATTGCCATGCTTATCCCGGCCCGTATACAGGGGAATAATTCCAATATGATCGCGCGCAATTAAATATGAATCTTTTTCCCTGTCATAAAGTGCAAATGCAAAAATCCCGTTCATTTCCTCCAGGAATCCCGGACCTTTTTCGCGGTATAGGGGCAGGATAACCTCGCAATCAGATTGAGTCTGAAATTCATACGAGTCCTTGTAGCGCTTTCTTATTTCCTGATGGTTGTAGATCTCACCATTCACCGCCAGTATCAGGTTCCCGTCTTTGCTTTTAAGAGGCTGCCGGCCCGATTGCGGATCCACAATCGCCAGCCGTTCGTGTGCCAGTATTGCTTTTTCACAGTCGAATATGCCAGACCAGTCAGGTCCGCGATGCCGTACTTTTTTCGACATCTTGAGAACCTCCGTCCTGAGCTCTGTATGATTGACCTTCAGGTCAAAAACTCCCACTATTCCGCACATAAACTTTCAGGATAATCGTTATTCAATTTATTTTTTTGCCCCTATATCCCCTAAAGGGGACTTAATAACTACCAGTTTGAATTAACCCCCTTCAGGGGGAAGGGGGCGGTTTCCTGCAGGCAAAACTAATAATAAATCCTGTAATACAAAATTAATAACATAAAAAAATATCAATAATATATAATAATATTGATAGTATAATTATCATTTATGTTAATAATATTAATAGAAATCATTATTATAGTTTATAATATTAAAATGATGTCGTTTATATTGGTACACAATTTGATTAGCACTTATCCATAGTCTTTTTTCGTGATCAGTCTTTTATTTTTCCCTTTCGAGAACAAGAAGCATGGTTCCTGTGTTTGAATTTGTAAAATTTGCCGGATTAAAAAACGGACAGACGATAGCAACATCCATAAATTCTTTATCCAGGAACGGTACACGCCCTTCAACTACCTCATGAAGCCAGTGATTTATTTGCACGCAGGCAGTCATAAAGGTATAATTTACTTAATTTTCGCACAGTTTCTTCATGAAAAGCCTTTGCATCCGGTGCCTTGTGAAAATAGAGGTACCCGCCAAAAATTTCATCTGCTCCTTCACCCGATCAAACCATTTTTACTCCCATAGATTTGATGAATCTTGCCATCAGGTACATTGGTGTGGAGGCCCTTACAGTAGTAACATCATAAGTTTCAAGGTGATAAATTACATCGCTTATAGCATCAAGCCCTTCCTGAACTGTGAAATGAACTTCATGATGTACAGTTCCAATATGATCAGCTACTTTGTTTGCGGCCGCTAAATCAGGCGATCCGATCAGACCAACAGCAAATGAATGCAACTGCGGCCACCAGGCTTCAGCCTTGTTATCTGACTCGATTCTTTTACGGGAGTATTTTTTAGCAATCGCTGAGATTACGGATGAATCAAGACCTCCTGATAGTAAGAACTCCGTAAGGCACATCAGACATGAGCTGACGATGAACAGACTCTTCGAGCGATGGATCTCAGATCATATATCTGAAGTAATGTTGTTCACGACTGCGCTGTAATCGATCCAATCGCGTGTGTACCATTTTTTTATGGCTCCATCTTCGCTGTATAGGTAATGGCCCGGAAGGAACTCTTCAATCGTATTGCAGATGCCTTCAAGCGCTTTAAGCTCTGAAGCGAAATAGTAATTGCCATGCTAATCCCAGCCCGTATACAGAGGTATTATTCCAATATGATCGCGCGCAACTAGATAGGAATCTTTCTCTTCGTCATAAAGTGCAAATGCAAAAATACCGTTGATGTCCTCGAGGAATCCCGGACCTTTTTCGCGGTATAGGGGCAGGATGACCTCGCAATCAGATTGCGTCTGAAATTCATACGAGTCCTTGTAGCGCTTTCTTATTTCCTGATGGTTGTAGATCTCACCATTCACCGCCAGTATCAGGTTCCCGTCTTTGCTTTTAAGAGGCTGCCGGCCCGATTGCGGATCCACAATCGCCAGCCGTTCGTGTGCCAGTATTGCTTTTTCACAGTCGAATATGCCAGACCAGTCAGGTCCGCGATGCCGTACTTTTTTCGACATCTTGAGAACCTCCGTCCTGAGCTCTGTATGATTGACCTTCAGGTCAAAAACTCCTACTATTCCGCACATAAGCTTTCAGGATAATCGTTATTCAATTTATTTTTTTGCCCCTATATCCCCTAAAGGGGACTTAATAACTACCAGTTTGAATTAACCCCCTTCAGGGGGAAGGGGGCGGTTTCCTGCAGGCAAAACTAATAATAAATCCTGTAATACAAAATTAATAACATAAAAATATATCAATAATATATAATAATATTGATAGTATAATTATCATTTATGTTAATAATATTAATAGAAATCATTATTATAGTTTATAATATTAAAATGATGTCGTTTATATTGGTACACAATTTGATTAGCACTTATCCATAGTCTTTTTTCGTGATCAGTCTTTTATTTTTCCCTTTCGAGAACAAGAAGCATGGTTCCTGTGTTTGAATTTGTAAAATTTGCCGGATTAAAAAACGGACAGACAAACAAATTAAAATCACTAAAAAAAGGTTTATATGAAAAACACCACATTATCAATTATTCTGTTTTCATTACTTTCTGGTATTGCCGGAGCGCAGGACCATTCTGGGCACACCCGGTCATCCACAACGGAATTCTTTATATGAGGCATTCAAATGCCCTGATGGCTTACGACATTAAGGCAAAATAACTGACAATTATATGTCCCGTATTATGACTGTAAAAATTCAAAAACGCAAATTAGGAAACAGCAATCTTGAAGTCTCAGCCCTCGGGCTGGGCTGCATGGGCATGAGCTTTGGCTACGGAACTGTTGCGGATAAGAATGAGATGATTACTCTTATTCATAAAGCTGTAGAAAGCGGAGTGACATTCTTTGATACAGCTGAAGTTTACGGACCCTTTATAAACGAAGAACTTGTCGGCGAAGCCCTGGCTGCTTGCTCAAAAATCAAGGTTCAGGGTGACAGATATTCGGGTGGCAGTGCAAAATTGATTAACAGATAAGCTTTAGTTCGTGATCAGGTAAGGTTTTTTCCTTTTGGCGCTGATTTTGTAACCATGGATGACCTGATGTCCTTAATTTTACAGAATATTATCTATATAATCTGAGAATGCATTTAATTGAATAACATTTACTTAATAAAAATGATAGGAGCAATAATTATGAAACACTTTAAGATTCCTGCTTTTGCTTTATTTATGTTAGTTAGCGTCGTGAATATCAATGCACAGGACTGGCCCCAGTACCTGGGACCAAAGAGAAATGGTACTTCAGACCAGAAAGGTATTTTGCGCTCCTGGCCGGAGAAAGGACCGGATGTTCTATGGACCGTTGATGTGGGTATCGGTTTTGGCGGACCTGTTATAAAAGAGGGTAAGGTCTATCTGCTTGACAGAGATGATAAGGTCGGAGATAAACTAAGGTGTCTTGACCTTTCCAGCGGAAAAGAGCTCTGGAATTTTGGCTATCCGGCTCCCGGATCTGTTATGTTTCCCGGATCGCGAAGTGTACCTGCTATAGACGGTAACAGGATTTATTCGTGCGGTCCTTACGGAAACCTGTATTGCATTGATATTAACACACATAAACCCGTTATGGAATAAGAATGTCTGGACGGATTTCGGCGGAGGTGAAATTCCAAGATGGGCAGTTACCCAATGTCCTTTAGTTTACGGTAATTTGCTAATTCTGGCTTCGCAGGCTCCTAAGGCAGGTGTTGTAGCTTACGACAAGGTTACCGGCAATGTAAAGTGGACAACGCCGTCTCTTGGTCCTGTCGGATATGTCAGTCCCGAAATGGTTAAAGTCGGCAAGGAGGACCATTTGGTGATGATAACCGCCTCAGCCGGTCGCGGAACAAGCGCCAGTGGTGGGAAAGTGGTAGGAATTGAGCCGCTTACCGGGAAAATCCTTTGGGAATATACTAACTGGCAATGCGGAATTCCGGTCCCTGGTGCAGTTGATGCCGGGGAGGGAAGGGTACTGATAACAGGCGGATACAACGCAGGTGCTGCAATGATAAAAATTGAGAAGAAGGCAGATGGCAGTTTCGGTGTGACTGAACTATATAAAAATCCTGATTTTGGCGCACATACACAGCCTCCGGTTCTGGTTAACGGCTATTTTTATGCCCAGTATTCAACAAACGAACGAAAAGACGGTCTGGTTTGTATGAGTATCGATGGTCAGGTCAGGTGGAAAACCGGACGGGCCCCTTTGTTTGATAAGGGTGGAGCGATTCTCGCAGACGGACTGTTGCTCGTTACCGATGGTGCAAGCAAGCTATATCTAATTGAACCTGATCCTTCAGCTTTTAAGCCGGTTGCAACAGCTGAACTGCTCAAGGGTGATTCAGGCGATCAGAGATTTCCTACTCAGAACTGGGCACCCCTTGCACTATCGAATGGCAGGCTCCTGATCAGGGACCAGAGCCGGTTGATGTGTGTCAAAGTTGCCAGGTGAATAGAGTGTGAGAGTGAGAGTGAGAGTGAGAAATGGTTTCCTCCGGAGAATTAATTTAATGACCTGTATTCATTAGGGGTTTGTCCGGTTTCATTCTTAAACATACGACTGAAGTGCTGAGGATGCTTAAATCCCAATTCATAGGCAATTTCACTGATCGATTTACTGGTGTCAAATATTCTCTCTTTGGCAACTTCAATTAGTTTTAGCTGGATATTCTCCATTGCCGATTTCCCGGTCTCTTTTTTTATCAGATCACCGAAATAATTGGGAGAAAGATGGAGCTGATCAGCACAATACTTAACAGTTGGCAAACCTATGGTTTTTGACAATTCTGATCTTAAATAACTATCCAGCAAATTTTCAAATCTCACCAGAATGTCTTTATTAACCAGGTTGCGGGTAATAAACTGCCTGTCGTAGAATCGCATACAATAATTAAGAAGCAGTTCAATATTATCCGCAATCAGTTTTCTGCTATGCTTATCGACCGATTGATTTAATTCATATTCAATTTTTTGAAAGCAGTCCATCACAATATGACGTTCTTTTTCCGACAGATGCAATGCCTCATTTGATTCATATGAAAAGAAGGTAAATTCCTTTATACTTTGTCCCAGCGATGTACCCCGGATCAGATCAGGATGGAAGAGTAATCCCCAGCCCTTCGGCTGAGGACTACCGGATTTGTTTCCTATTCCAACCACCTGTCCGGGAGCAATAAAAACGAGGGTACCTTCCTGGTAATCGTAATATTGACACCCATATTTCAGGTCGCCGCATACCGATTCTTTAAGGAATACACAGTAAAAGCCGTAGTTTGCCCTGGTCTCAGGGATCTTTTTCATTTTTGAAAAATCAAATACACTTACCAGGGGATGAAGTGTTTTAATCCCTCTAAGGGTATTAAACTGAGATATATTATCAAGTTTTAATATTTCGTCCATGGGTTTGAATTTTAATCTTCCTCAAAATTAAAGCTATTTTTATGTACAAAATATATATTGAAATACATAATCAGTAATCCGGGTACTATAAACAGTAATTTGTATACATGCAAATCAGGTTTTCACTATTTATTTGCATAATGGAATTTATCTCCTTTTAAGCTATATATGAATTAATTAAAAAAGATGAAAAACATAATACGGTTTATTTTTTTCCTGCCTGCGGTTTTTTTAATTGGTATACCAGCTTCCGCTCAGAAGCCGGAAAAACAAAAACCTATTCAGATTGAGGAACAAGGCAGCTTTGCAGTTGGTGGTAGGATGATCTCCAATCCCGGAACATTCGATCCTTATAATCCTGCCCCGGCAGGACAAACCTTCAGGGGTGACCACGCTTATGTTTTTTATCAGATTCCTGTTAATGCACGCAAATATCCGCTGGTAATGTGGCACGGTATCGGGCTGTTCTCCAAAACCTGGGAAACAACACCTGATGGAAGGGAAGGTTTTCAGAACATCTTCCTGCGCCGGCGTTTCGGAGTTTACCTCATTGACCAGCCAAGAAGAGGTAATGCCGGCCGCAGTATGGCAGATGCCACAATTACACCAACACCTGACGAACAGGGATGGTTTGGTACTTTCCGTATAGGTATCTGGCCAGACTATTTTGAAGGTGTTCAGTTTGCCCGTGACCCGGAAACTCTGAACCAGTATTTTCGACAGATGGTACCCAACATCGGACCAATAGATATCAATGTCAATACAGATGCAGTGTCGGCGTTGTTTGAAAAAATCGGTCCGGCAATCCTGGTAACTCATTCACATTCCGGGGGGATGGGCTGGCTTACAGCAATGAAAAATCAGAATGTGAAAGCCATAGTCTCGTATGAGCCGGGAAGCGGCTTTGTTTTCCCGGAAGGCGAAGTGCCCCCTCCTATTACAATGGTCGATGGTACTCTCCAGGCTGTTGCAGTGCCTCTTGCTGATTTTCTAAAACTCACAAAAATTCCGATTGTGATTTATTATGGTGATAATATACCGGAAAAGCCAATTTCCAATCCCGGCCAGGATGGATGGCGTGCCCGTCTTGAAATGGCAAGATTATGGAGGGATGCCGTAAACCGGCATGGCGGTGATGTTACAGTAGTTCATCTGCCTGAAATTGGCATAAAAGGCAACACCCATTTCCCGTTTTCCGATTTAAACAATATTGAAATAGCCGATTTGATGTCGGAATGGTTAAAGGGGAAAGGATTAGATTAAATTTAATACACATTCATAACCAATAAAACAATCAAAATGAGAACAGTATTAGTCAGTTTAGCCATCATAATGTGCTGCTCGTGCGGCGCTCAGAAGCCAGCGGTCAATTCTGCCCAGGATGAGCCTGTTATCCGGACCGCCTCAGGTATGGTGCGCGGTGTAAAAGAAGGGGATGTGGACATTTTCAGAGGTATTCCGTTTGCCGCCCCTCCTGTGGGCGAATTTCGCTGGAGACCTCCCCAGCCGGTTACTCCATGGGAAGGGGTGCGTGATGCAAAAGAGTTTGGACCAAGCTGTGCCCAGGCCGGCTTTGGCGGTGGCCCGGGGGCAATTTCCCAGGGATCATCTGAAGATTGCCTTTATCTGAATGTCTGGAAGCCCACGGGCACCAGGCAGGGAGCAAAGCTGCCTGTTATGGTGTGGATTCACGGTGGGGCATTTGTCGGAGGATCGGGCAATACTTCCGGAAATGGCTTCGCCACCAAAGGGGTCATCCTTGTAAGCATTAATTACCGTCTTGGCCGCCTGGGTCATTTTGCCTTTCCGGCATTGTCTGCTGAACATCCTGAGGAACCAAAAGGCAGCTATGCATTCATGGATCAGATAGCTGCTTTAAAGTGGGTACAGCAGAACATCACGGCGTTCGGAGGCGACCCCAAAAATGTTACTATTTTCGGTTTCTCTGCAGGAGGCGTTTCGATACATTCCCTCATGACCATACCATCAGCCCGTGGACTGTTCCACAAGGCAATCGGCCATTCCAGCGGAGGAAGGGATGGTGTTCTGACAGGCAGACCGATCAGCAAGGAAAATGCATCTCAATACTACCCTGTTTCAGCAGAAACGATAGGAATTAATTTTGCCCGTAAACATGGGATTGAAGGGACAGATGTAACTGCTCTTGCGAAACTGCGTGCACTGAAAGTTGAAGAGATTGTAGATGGTGGTCAGGAAACTGATGGACAAGGTGGTCCTCGTACCTATTCAGGCCCGATTCTGGACGGTAAACTTGTTGTAGAAAGTTCATCGGGTGCATATATGGCAGGAAGGCAGGCTCGTGTTCCGCTCATGATCGGGTGTAATAGCGCTGAAATAGGCGGGCCATTTGTTAATGCCAGTACTTCAAAGGAAGAACTGTTTTCAATGTTCGGCGAACTGAAAGAAGAGGCAAAGGCTGCCTATGACCCTGATGGTACAAAAGATTTTGCAGAGGTTCAAACAAGATTTAACACAGACAAGGTTTGGGCTGAGCCTGCCCGCTTTGCCGCAAGCGCTGTACTGCCAAGGGCGATCCGGCCTGGATTTTTCTTTTCTCTTATGTACCTGCTGCCATGAAAGAGAGGATGCGGTTTGGCCCCGGGCACGGAACAGATATTTCTTTCGTGTTCGATAATCTCCGGGTACCGGAAGGAGGAACTGCAGTTCCTGAAGACAAAGAGGTAGCCAGGATTATGAACGGCTACTGGGTAAATTTTGCCAAAACCGGCAATCCAAATGGTGACGGTCTTCCGAAATGGCCGCTTTACAATCCGAAAACAAACGAGATACTCGATGTTCAACCCGATGGTAAACCGGTCGCAAAACCAGATCCAAGGAAGGCAAGACTCGACGTGATTGAAAAGGCAGTGAACATGGGGGATAAACTACAACCAAATGGTATTTAACCGGCTACTTGGAAAAGAATACGTTCACCCTGATTCCATAAAGTTGGTTAATGAACGTGAAAGTGGCCTAATGACCTGCATTTTATAACCGGAAAAAAATTATGACATTTAACAGAGAACATAGTTTCAGACTTAGAGTTATAACACTTCTGATTGCTATTGGTTTGTCCCATGTTTTATCAGCTCAAAAAAATGACAGTACAAATGCCAGAATAAATAGCTTTACCGCTGCTGTCACAATTCAAAGCAAAGGAATCTCAACAATTCCAAACCTGACATTGGGAAAACCTGCCGCTATCTTTGATATGAAGGTAGGCAGAAAGCTGACTTTCGAACCACAGTTTCGTTTTTCGCTTGAAGGAAAACCATGGGCTATGGTTTTCTGGTGGAGATATTACGGATCGATCAGTAATAAATTTAAGGTGACATTACATGCAAATCACTCCTTATCTTATAAGTCCATGACTTATTATACATCTTCCGGAACCTCACAGGAAATTATCAGGACTACAAGGTATCTGGCGGGTGCAATAGCGCCTAATTATCAAATCAATAAATATATAAGTGCCGGAATGTACCTTTTTTATACCCGCGGTATAGAAAAATTTATAACCAGAAACACCTTAATGGTTTCGTTCAGACCCAGTATTTCAAACATTCCCGTCACAAAAAATATTGTTGCAAGGTTTGGTCCGGAGATATACCACCTGAAAATGGATGACAATGAGGGTGTTTTTCTAAACGCCACATTATCAATTAGTAAGAAGAACTGCCCGGTTTCTGTATCGGCCTTGATAAATAAACCCCTGCAATCCAATATTCCATCCGAATATGATTTCCTGTGGAATGTAGGCCTGAGTTATACTTTTAACAAAAAATACATGGAAGTACGGTAACAAGATAGTCGAAGTAATAATAGTAATTAATAATTAGTATGTTACAGCAACTTGTCTGTTTAGCAGGTTATAAGCATAATGAAATGAGAAAATAAAATGTTTCGCTTTAATTCCATATTTTTCCTTTTTAAGGAGAGTCCTTTAACCTTAATATTTATCTTAACTTATCTTTATTATAATTCTTATTCTTTGACCTTAATAAACGTTCATTATGAAAAAAAATAAGCTGATCTTTATCGCAATTGCTTTAATTACATGCATTTCAAATTTGTTTGCCCAGGATTGGCCCCAATACCTTGGACCAAACAGGAACAGTAATTCTCCCCAGAAGGGTCTCCTTCGTACCTGGCCTGCTGAAGGGCCCAAAGTTCTATGGACAGCAAATGTCGGTCCCGGATACGGAGGTCCTGTCATCAAAGAAGGCAAAGTCTATTTGCTCGACAGGGATGATAAGACAGGTGATATTATGAGGTGTTTTGATTTTAACACCGGAAAGGAATTATGGAGCTACAGCTAT
>CAWHGX010000064.1:0-15419 GCA_963828775.1 uncultured Bacteroidales bacterium
TGGAATTAATATTGTATTACAACAAAATATATACCTGACACGATAAATAATTGACCCATATCAATAAATAGTTTAACCGTTTATGGTACAGGAGTTTTAAAATGGGAGATGTGTATAAAGGGTAGGGCATATATAGAGCGGGAGTTCATGGTACAGGTTTAACAGGGATGCATTTGCTGCAATGATATCTGATACATAAATGTCAGAAGGTTTAAAGGAAATAATTGATAACTTTCTGACTACATTTAAGCATATTCAACAATGAAGTAATGAACAAGACTTAACTTTAATAACAAAAGAGATAAAAAACCAAAAAGTCTTATTATGTTCCTGCTTAATACCTAAAAAACAAACATATGAATATCACGAAGCTTCTCCCGGCAATTGCTTTTTTCACAGTATTTATCACAAATTCCTTTTCGCAGGATAAGGGATACTATCGGTTTCCTTCAGTTTATAATGACATTGTTGTTTTTACTGCCGAAGGTGATCTATGGAAATTTAACCAGACTACCAGGTCGTGTTTTAGAATAACCACCAGCAGAGGGGTAGAATCAAATGCAGCCATCTCTCCCGATGGCAAATGGATTGCTTTTAACGCAGAATATGAGGGTCCTTCTGAAGTATATATTATTCCGATTGAAGGCGGAATTCCAAAGAGAATCACATGGGAAGGATTAAAAGGCAGCACTGCTCCTGTTGTATATGGCTGGACTAAAGAGGGAAAACTGATTATATCTACCAGCTATAATACATTGCTTCCGGGTAAACAGCTTGCTTTAGTTGATCCCGGAACACTGGCCTGCAAATTAATCCCCCTGGCTCAGGCAGCTGAAGGATCATTTGATGACAGCGGGAACATTTATTTTACAAGGCTGACTTTTCAGGGAAGCCATACAAAGCGATACAAGGGCGGAACAGCTCAGAACCTCTGGAAATTTGATGGTTCCGGCGAGGCAATACCTCTTACGGCTGATTATGCCGGAACAAGCAAAAATCCTATGTTTTATAATGGGAGGCTCTATTTCCTTTCCGACCGCGACGGAACCATGAACATATGGTCGATGATGCCCGATGGGACCGGACTGAAGCAACATACTTTTTCGGTATCGTGGGATTTACGGGATGCTGAATTGCAGAATGGGGAAATAATATATCAGAAGCAGGCAGATCTGTATATCTATGACATTGCTGATAACAGAGAATCTGTACTTGATATTTCATTGATTTCAGATTTTGACCAGAAACGCCTTTCCTGGGAAAAAGAGCCAATGAAGAAATTGCAGTTTTATGCAATATCCGATAGTGGAGATTTTGTCTTACTGACCGCCAGGGGAAGAGTTTTCAGTGCACCGGTTGACGGAGGCCGATGGATTGAATTAACACGGGAACATGGTATCAGATACAGATCTGCAAAGTTCAGCGGAAAGAAAGACGATGTGGTGTTCCTTTCGGATGAATCCGGGGAGACTGAATTATGGAAAACAACAAAATATGGATTTTCCCGGCCTACTCAACTAACCTCCGGAAGTACCGTTCTGATAATGAACTACCTTCCATCGGGTGACGGTAAATATATAGCCTACACAGAGAAGGATTATGCTCTCAAACTGTGTGATATCGGGAATAAAACAACAAAACAGGTCGATCAGGATGATGTTAATGGATTCAGTGATCTCACATGGTCACCTGACAGTAAATGGCTTGCATATGTTGATCCTGCTGGTAATCAGGCTTCACAGATAAAAGTCCTCAACATTGAAACAAACCAGGTCTATTACCTGACTACTGACAGGGTTGAAAGCTATAATCCGGTTTTCAGCACTGATGGTAAATGGCTTTATTTCATTTCAGACCGTACCTTTAACAATACTGTAGGAAGTCCCTGGGGCCCGCGTCAGCCGGAACCTTATTATGACAAAACGAGTAAAATATATATGGTTCCACTTTACGATTCTCTGCGCTCACCATTCCTTAAATACGATGAACTTAATCCGAAAGAGGTAAAAAAGGAAAAGGAGGCTGAGCCTGAAATCAACCGCGGGAAGAAGCAGAAAAAAATTAAAAAAACAGAGCCTCTGCCAAATATGTCAGGTGCTGTCAGCAGGTTGTATGAAGTTCCGGTCCCTGCCAATAATATTTCTTCGCTAAAGGTGAATAAAAAATATGTTTATTGGTTGCAGAGGGATATCAACGATCTGCAAAACCTTAAACTTTTTGCACTTGAAATAACAAACACTTCAACCAATAAGCCTGTTGAGATAATTGATAAAGTTCAGGGATATCTGCTTTCCGGTAACGGTGAAAAACTGATGATCCGCACCAGTGATGGCATTTTTGTAACTGATGCGAACGGGAAGAAGGCAGAATTAAAGGATGCAGCCGTTAACCTTAAAGACTGGGGCTTTCAAATCAATCCTGTCGAGGACTGGAAGCAAATGATGCTTGATGCCTGGAGGCTTGAACGGGATTATTTTTATGATAAAAACATGCATGGTGTCGACTGGAATGCTGTGCTCGACCGCCATTTGCCACTTGTCGAACGGCTTACTGACCGTTATGAACTGGATGATCTTCTGGCAAGCATGGTATCTGAACTTTCGGCACTGCATACATTTGTTTATGGTGGGGAAAAAAGGATTTCACCTGACGATATTGCAATGGCTTCACTTGGTGCACGGTTCGAAAAGGATGAATCAAAAGGGGGCTATGCAATAAAACATATAATAAACGGCGATCCTGATTTTCCGGAACTTCGCTCTCCGCTTTCAAAACCTCAACTGAGGATAGAGCCTGGGGATATTATTACCAAAGTCAATGGGGTAAATGTGCTTGATGTTGTTCACATTAACCAGCTAATAAACAAAAAAGAGGGCCAGGAGGTCAGGCTTACGCTCAAAGACAGGTCCGGAAAAGAATATGAACAGATTGTAAAACCTGTCAGTATGGATGATGATGCTAATCTGAGGTACAGCGAATGGGAATATACAAGAAGAAAAGAAGTTGAAAATAAAAGCGACAACCGGATAGGTTATTTTCATCTGAGAGCAATGGGTGGCAACAATTTCCAGGAGTTCGTGAAAGGTTACTATCCTGTTTTCGACCGGGAGGGTCTGATCATCGATGTCAGGAATAACCGTGGTGGCAATATCGATAGCTGGGTACTTAACCGCCTTTTAAGAAAAGCCTGGTTCTACTGGCAGTCGCGGGCTGGTAAACCATACTGGAACATGCAATATGCCTTCAGAGGCCATCTTGTGATCTTGTGTAACGAATTTACCGCCTCAGATGGTGAAGCTTTTGCAGAAGGGATAAAACGCCTCGGCCTGGGTAAAGTGATTGGTACACGGACATGGGGAGGTGAAATATGGCTTACATCAAGTAACAGACTCGTTGATAACGGTATTGCTACTGCTGCTGAAATGGGTGTTTATACTCAGGATGGCAAATGGATAATAGAAGGACACGGAGTCGACCCGGATATTGTGGTGGATAATCTCCCTTACGCGACATTTCAGGGGAAAGATGCTCAATTAGATGCTGCAATTGATTTCCTCAAAAAAAAGATGCTGGAAATGCCTGTAACTGTACCTGAAATACCCAGGCTTCCTGATAAATCGTTTGAATATAAAAAGTAATTTTAAATTGAGGCAAAAATATCAATGACTGGTGTTTGTTACCGTCATTATATCCTTAGTTAAAATAACACTTTGGTTCAATTTCTTATCAGGCTGACCACCCAATTCCGGAGTTAAGTCCTTACTGAAAAAATGAGTTGGGAACATACTCTCCCGACAAGAGAATCAACTTATGCAAGAAGATGAGGTAATTTAAAGTTAAGCAGAATCAAATATTTGGAGAAGAAAATTTTAAGTAATTTGTCCTTTTGTAATTTTCTTAAATCAGCAGTATGAAAGCAATTCAATTATTTTTAAAAAGTTTAACAGGAACTCTGTTCTTCTTATTAATACTGTTTATTAGCGCAGGACGATTAGATTACTGGCAAGGTTGGTTATACGCCTCGATTAATATTATCTCAGTGCTGTTAAATTCCTTATTGATAACCAGGAACACCGAACTTGCTGAAGAACGTTCAACAGTAAAAGAAGGAACAAAATCGTGGGATAAAAAAATATTAGGTTTATCTGCTGTCACCCTGATCATCACTTATATTGTTGCCGGATTAGATTCTGGTCGCTTTCATTGGTCTCCGGGATTCCATTGGAGTATTAATGCAGTTGGAACATTTCTTATTCTTTTGGGCGAAGTCATTTTTCTTACTGCCCAAAAACAGAACAAATTCTTTTCAAGTGTGATGCGCATTCAAACAGACAGAGGACATACTGTATGTGATACTGGTATTTATAAAATTGTACGTCATCCGGCATATTTTGCCACGATTATTACAGCAATTGGAATTCCGTTAATCTTAGGTTCTCTGTGGTGTTTCATACCAGCCATTTTTTCGATTATCCTGACTTTAATAAGAACATCCCTTGAGGATAAAACTCTCATTAATGAGTTAAATGGATATCGTGAATATTCACATAAGACTCGATACAAGTTACTTCCTTACATTTGGTAATTATTATAACTATTGAAAGTCATTCAGCCACTGTAAGTACTATAAACCAATATTTTGTCTGGAGCATTAAACGGGGTGGGGCATATATGCAAACTCCTCTTATTTATGAGGGACTTCTGTACAATCTGAATATAAGAACTCAGCATTTTGTAATTGCTATCGAATAGAGAGCAGAAGCCGGTCTTCCTGGCCACATTTTACCGGATTAAACCGATCATTAATCTATGGATTTATTTACTTGTATCTTATCCAGAAATGTTGATTATAAAAATTGTCGTAAATTAGGACTAACAATCTAATCTTAACCAAAATGAACATGAAGATCTTAAGGGGAACTGTTTTTGGGGGAATTTCTTACTTCCTCCTGGGTTGGCTTGTTTATGGAATCCTTTTAATGGATTTTATGTCAGCCAACATGGATCAATGTGCCGCCAGGCCGGACGGTGCCATGGTCTGGTGGGCCATTATTGTCTCTACCCTTGCTGCTGCGTTGTTATTGAGTCTGATTCTGAACTGGTCACAAGCCGCAGGAATTGCTGATGGCCTTAAAACAGGCGCCATATTTGGATGTCTCTTTGCAGTGGTTGTCGATTTTTCGACCTGGTCCATGACAACCATGTACAGTAATATCGGACCCATGCTGGCTGATATTGCAGTTAGTACAGCTTTGTACGCAATAGTGGGGATGGTAATTGTTCTGACATGGGGTAAGGGAAAGGTCAATCAGAAATTATGAGTCATAAAAGTCTTGTACTATTCCTGATCCTCTGGATATTTCCTTTCCTTTCTGCCGGTGCAGGAACTTTCTACAGCGCCCTTTCATATTGATATAAGAATAGAAGAAGGAAATCCTTCTACTGTCGCACTAAGAACTCACTATGCGCAGCATAGCTTTGTATCGCATTGTGATATTTATCGGAGGCGGCAAAGCCGGAGTGTTTGATATCAGAACCTGGCAATAAACTCCAAAGTCAGCTTATCAGTATGAATCGGAAGGCTGCACTTAAAATAATTCTCATAATTCAGCCTGATTTCGGAGTAGAATTGTTTTGGCTCAAATCCGGCATTGACTCCTAAGGTCAGCCTGGTGGCTTCTATATTATTTGCAAATATCGAATTGCCAATCAAGTCAAATCTGGCAACGGGAGTTATCATGTAAATCATCTTGTCGGCCCTCGTGATATTATAATACGAGTGGATGTATAATCCGTCATCATGCTGATTTACAGAAACAGTATCTCTCCAGTTTCTCCTGATAAATTCCGATTCGATAAAATAAGATCCATCAGTGTACCTGAATTCCGCACCGAACATCGATAGATGTTTTTTATAAAGGGCTTCACCGTAATAAAAATTACCAGTTATCCTGATTCCCTTTTCCGATCCTACTGATAACCTGCTGACCAGGTTAGGTTTTTCAATCCACTGCGGATTATTATTCCCTGTTCCATTCACGGCTCCGAGAACGATATTGACAGGAATTTGTCCTGGTATTATATACTCTGCATAGAATCCGATATCTCGCATCCCATCATTTATATATTTTGCTAAAAATGATCGGTTTGCGAAAATATTTTCTGCCGGGTTACGCATATAATCGGAGCTGAAAGGAATCTTTCTTTGTCCTAAATAGAATCCAAGATTCGTAATTGGAGTAAACTTGACATAGGCATCCAGCATCTTCATTTTACCCTCATCTGAGAGATCAAGCTCAACCTTGTATGACATATTGTCGTTTATTTTCCCAGTGGCTCCAAATCTTGCATTCCTTACTTCAAACCGCATTAAGGAATTATTCAGATCAAATTCGACTTTAGTTTTCAGGATACCGAATATGTCTGGAAAATATTCTGATTTTGTTGTGGTAGTTTCCTGGGATAAACCATTAAAACAGGTTACGAAAATAATATTCAAATAAAGGAGCAGAAATTTCCTCATAATGACATGGTAATTGCTTTGAGAATAATAAGTAAAATATAGAAAACCACAAAGATAATTTTTCATTCATTATTCTGACATCGGAGAAGGAATTCCTTTATTTGAACTAGTCAGGCAGGCAAAACATTGGCTTATATATGGAACATTAATACAACGGCAAACTCCAATGATTATGTAAATGTACGATTAAAATATTCAATGAAAGCTGCTATTATTGGCACTGAGAAAAAAGAGGTGGATCAATGAGCAGCCATGGTAAAGCAAAAGGTTGGCAAAGGATGATCATTCATAAAAAATCATTAAAACATTTTCCAGGACAATTATCGAATGTTATAACCTTCTCTCATGTTGAAAGAAAATTGACTTTAGCATAAAGATAGCATATCTTTACATACAAAAATAGCAGTAATCTGATTGATTGAAAACTACATACTTCCCAAATGCCAATCTGGTCCGCCGAAATAAAAGATCTTGAGAAACTCTATGAATCACTCAAAGGTCAGTTACCTGCTCTGGAAAAGGAACTGGAACGGCTGATCAGGAGTTGATGATGCAGAACATGATTCTGCTTCCCGTCATCAGGGGCCGGGATTATCAGAAATATATAACAGGATCAGTTTCAATCTTTCAGTTACCGGTTTCAATGAATTAGCTAAAAAGTACAGTCTTGAAGCTTTAAAGCTGGAATCTGATTCCGCTAAGTACTACTTTTGGTTATGGATGTATGAATTTGATTATAAGAATACTTTTAGTTTTTTCCAAAGAAAATACACAGTTGACCCTACCAATCTTCCAGCATTACAATTTATGAATTTGATTCAACGCTGGCTCAGGCCTATTCAGGATTGGCCATGGCATACTGGGATAAGCATTTCTGGGAATCCTATCTTTCAAAAAATCTGATGGATTCTGTTCTAGTCTTATGTAACATAGCACTTTCATATGATAACCAACTATCTGAGGCCTATACAACGAAGGGCGATTATTACAGATTAGAAAATAAACCCGATCAAGCCTTAAATGAATATGATAAGGCATTAAAGATTAATCAAAACGACTATTTGGCTTATAGAGGTAAAGCCGAACTGGCTACTGAAAATGACTGGGGCCTGGCAATTTATTATGGGAACAAAGCTATTTCTTATTATCGCGGCCCGTTATTATCTTCCATTTTAAAAAATACCGGCCTTGCATACTATCAGATTGGATTTTTGGATAAAGCCAAATATTATTTTGATGAAGCTCTTAAATCAGATGGAGATTCTTCGGATTATTACAGGAATTTAACGTTTATAGACATTGGCCTTGAAGATTTAGAAAATATGCTTAATAACGTTAAGAAAGCATATGTATTAGATACAAACAATTTACACGCTTTATGGGATTTAGGAGAAAATTATTCTTTCCTTCGTCAATATAAGGAATCATTAAAATATTTTAAAACATGGTTAGAAAAAACAGAGTCTCTGGACGAACATAGTGTATATGCCGGGCATCGAATCGGATAGGCTTACAGGCAAAATGGGTTTGAAAAAGATTCAGCTGAATATTATTTTAATAAACAAATTGATTATTGTAATGATGATCAATTCGGGTAGACCGGTCATCATACTCAGCAGCATATTATGATCTTGCAGGAGTCTACGCATGCAACCGGGAGAAAAAAACAAGGCTTGATGAGTATCTTAAGATTTATAATCAGAGAAGTTACGTTACAACCTATGGTTTTTAAAATTTATAAAACATGATCCTTATTTGACAGCATCAGGGATGAACCTGAATTTCAGCAAATCATGAAAGAGATGCCGATGCACAAATACCAGGCAGAGCATGAACGTGTAAGGAAATGGCTTGAAGAGCAGGGAATGCTGTAGTTTTTATAACCGGAAAGTACAAAAGCTGTTGCCAGGGCTGTAGAGCAAGTGGTAAAATAAAAATCATAATGATTCTTATCATTCACTCCTGAGGCACTCGGCAGGATTTCTTGTTGAGGTATAAAAAGTAAGCAACGTAACAATAGTGATGGATAAGACTAAAGTTATTATTCCTGAAAAAGCAAACATCCACCAGCTAAGTTTTATCCTGTATGCAAAATTATCAAGCCAGTTCTGCATAAAATAAATTATAATGGGGCAGGATATTATGAAAGAAACCAGTATGCGTTTAATAAATTCCATGTTAAATAATAACAGAATAATCCCTGACGATGCCCCTGAGACTTTCCTGATGCCAATCTCCTTAACACGCTGATCAATACTGAATAATACAAGGCCGAATAACCCTATGCAGGCTATAAAAAGAGCCATTAAAGAAACATAGGTTATGATCCGGAATGTAGTATTGTCTTTCTCATACATTTTCTGAAAATCATCACTCAGAAATGAATATTCAAAAGGATATTGCGGGAAAAGACTTTCCCACTTTCTCTTCAGAAAATCAAGTGTACCAGGAATATTCCCGGTAGATATTTTCAGCATCAGATTATCAAATAGTTCAGGATAGAAAGTAAGTGCAGCCGGCTCAAGTGCATTGTGTAATGATTTAAAATTGAAATCTCTTACGACACCGACAACTTCTCCCTTACCCACTATGTCAAATTGCTTTCCGATCGGGTCATCCCATCCGATTTCTTTTACAGCCGATTCGTTCAATACGTAGATTGGTGAACCCTTAATCGAGATGTTCCTCGGGAAAAACTCACCTTTTACAAGTTCTATTTTCAGAGTGCTTATAAAATCCTGATCTACAGGAATCCAGTCCATAATGTTTGAAATGTCGTTTTCCTGTAGCCCCTCCCACCATACATTTTGTCTGTATCCCTGAGTACCGGGGAAATAATTTAGTGCAGAAGCATTTAATACAGAAGGATTGGTTAATACCTCCTCCTTATATAATTCATATTTAAGTTTAATATCATCCTGAAAAATAGGAACCACAACTACCTGGTCAGGAGACAGACCAAGATTTTTGTTTCTGATAAAAGCCAGTTGAGACTGAATGATTATAGTACAGGCAATTAAGACTATTGCTACAATAAACTGAAAAACTACAAGTGTTTTCCTGAATCCTTTTACAGAAAGATTATTAACCAGTTTGAAATCATAATGCACCGCAGAAGCCGGATTTGAGGATGAAAGCATGAATGCAGGATAACTGCCTGCCAGAAAAGTAACAAGTAATAACAGAACTATCAGTAATAAAATGGAGCTAAAATGAAAAAACGATTCCAGATGCATGTTTAATCCTGTTAAAGAATTGAAGATGGGCAATATCAAAGTGCACATTAACACTGCAAGTATGAAAGCTGACAGTGTCATTGCAAACGATTCACAATAGAAACTGTACGGTAAGATCTGAATTTGAAGCACCTGCCACCTTTCTTAAACCGACTTCTTTCCCTCTTCTGATATATCGGGCAGTGGCCAGATTCATATAATTAATACATGCTACAATAAGAACCAGGAAACAGATTGAACCGAAGATAAAAATTACTTTAATGTTCCTGTTAGTGGGTAAATCATCCCTCAGGTTTGAATGTAAATGGATACTTGTTAAAGGTTGGATGCGGAGGATGGTTTTTTCATCTTTAATATATTTTTTAGTAACCACGGGAAGGTTCTCCCATATCGAATTAATTGAGTTTTTGTTTTGAGCCAGTATGTATGTTGAGTAATTCCACATGCCCCAACCCAGGTTACCGGTTATATTTGAAAATGAACCCAGAAAGTCAAACTGCAATTGTGAATTATCGGGTATATCTCTCATGATTCCTGTAATCATAAAAGGAATCTTATCATAATCTAATTGGAGGATTTGTCCTAATGGATCAGCGCTTCCAAAGTATTTTTTGGCTTTTGACTCACTAATAACAATAGAATTAGGATTGCTTAGTGCGTTCTCCGGATCTCCTGAAAGAAGCTTAAAGGAGAATATTTTAAAAATTGAGGGATCTGCCAGGTCAATCTCTTCCCAAAATTGTTTCTTCCCTACGTTGACCAGTGTCCTCCCTATGGAACCAAATCTTACATAATCAATTACTTCCGGAATATCATTTTTCAAGGCTTCCCCAAGAGGTGCCGGAGTGTGTGCAAAGTTGTCCGCATAGTTGCCATTATTAAACTGAACTACCACTCTTAAGATCCTGTCTGCATTCTGGTGAAATTTGTCAAAGCTGATTTCAAATTGAATCCATAGCAGGGAGATAATTACAAGTGCAATTCCCAGAGATAATCCTGAAATATTAATCAAAGAAAAAGCAAGATTTCTTTTAATGAACCGGAAAGCTGTTTTAAGGTGGTAATTAAACATTGTAATTCAAAAGTAATGGAAAAATAAGTATAAAGTTGTTACTTTCCGGACGGTGCTCCTTAACAATCACTTAATTTAAGTGAATATCTTTGTAAAAAGTAATATCTCATTTATATATTAAATTCTAATAAGACGACTATGACAAAGAACAAATTTGTTATTGAACAGTCAAGCAAATACAACTTTGATAAAACGGTTGATCTCCTTATTGCTGAAGCTGAACGAAGGGAATGGAAAGTTCCGGCAGTTCATGATCTTCAGCAATCTCTTGCAAAATCCGGGAAAACAGTTAAACCAGTCAAGGTGATTGAAATCTGCAAACCTGCCTATTCAGGTCAGATGCTGGAACTGAACGACGAGCGGATCATGTCAGTTATGATGCCATGCAGGATATCAGTCTATGTTAAGGATGACGGGAAAACCTATATGGCACTTGTGGACGGTGGTGAAATGGCAGCAGGACAACCGGGTAAAATAGCCAGGGTCATGAAGACTGCATCTGACGAAACATTTGAAATAGTAAAATCAGTATCCGGGTAATCCTATTTAAATATTTTCTGAATTGACAACCTTTCATTCTCAGTCAAAGAATCCATCTGTTGAATTGCATGGTTAATCTTTGTTTTGAAATTCCAGCAGGTCATCTGCCGGAGAGATAACCTTCGTGCAAACTCATAGGTTGAAAGTTTCTCTTTTCCTCTGCATACATTATAAGCGATATAAAACGCCTTATGAATCGCGAACTTGCAATTATGAAAAATTGTTCCCGCGGCCGCTGATTCTTCAGTTTTACATTTTGTACACCTCCTGGAGAATGGAGTTTTCCCCGGACAATAGTTGTTATTTCCACATTTATGGCAGGTATATCCATGCTCCCATTTTACCTCAGCAAGGAACTCAAAACATTTTTCATCATTCTGGAATAGTTCATTTAACTGTTCTTCTGATAATTCCTTCTTAAATATAGCTCCCATAATCAAGGTATTGAGAGTACAAAAATAATAAAAATAGTGATATTAAAAAGATTTAGGTGATACTATTGCGATTTAATAATTTTAATTTTTATCTTTGCGTCGAAAATTAGAATAAGATTTATATGGATTCAAATTGCACGGTCACCCCTAAACCTAAGTCGGTTAAAGAGTTTTTTAAGTCGTGGTATTTCTGGAAACCCTTTCTTAGTATCGTCATTGGTGGATCAGGAGGCTTCCTGTATTACTATTTTGTAGGTTGCACTTCAGGAACCTGTGCAATCACCAGCAATCCTTATGGTAGTATATTTATTGGTGGTTTCCTTGGTTTCTTATTGACAAGTTCACCGTGTTTGAGATGCAGGTAGGATGGCAGGAAATATTTATTCTAAGAAAATATTAATAAGTCATAATGGATTACAAAGAAATTAATAACAGATACAGCACCCTTGCGGAATCATCCTGCTGCCTCTCCTGTGGCGGAGCAATTGATTACTCTGAAGCCGCAAGAGGAGAAATATGCGTGGATCTGGGCAGCGGGCGTGGTACCGATGTTCTCAGGCTGGCAGAAACAACCGGTAACGATGGCTTCGTATATGGAATAGACATCTCTGAAGGAATGCTTCAGAAAGCAAGGAATACAGCTGACAGACTAGGCATTAAAAATGTTGAATTTATCAACAGTTCTCTTGAAAAGATCAATCTGACCGGTGGCATTGCTGACCTTGTCATATCAAACTGCACGATCAATCACGCTTCAGACAAGCAGACAGTGTGGAACGAAGTTTTCAGGATACTTAAAAACGGAGGAAGATTCGTAGTAAGCGATATATATGCCACCGAACCGGTACCTGAAGAATACAGGAACGATCCGGTTGCTGTATCAGAATGCTGGGCAGGATCGGTAACAAGAGATGAATACCTGGAACAGCTCCTGAAAGCTGGATTCTCATCAGTGCGGGTCATTGAGGAATCGGCTCCGTATGAGAAAGGCAAGGTCCTGGTGTCAAGCTGGACTATTACCAGCCAAAAGCCCTTAACGAAATAAAAATGTGGGGAAAAAATTAATAACACTTTAAATATGACGATAATGAAAAAGTATTTCTTCCTTTTAATAATAATATTCCCTTTGATTTTTAGTGAGTGCAATGCTGACAATCCGGTTTCTCCTTTAAAAACAAGTATCGGTGGGAACACCGTTGTTCAGCTTACGAATGAAACTTTTAAAAAAGTGATCTTTAATTATGAAGCTGGCAGTGAGTGGAGATATACAGGAAAAAGGCCTGCCATAATTGACTTTTATGCCGACTGGTGTGCTCCCTGCAGGCTGTTGTCCCCGCTGGTTGAGGAGATCGCAAAAGAGTATTCCGGCAAAATTGACGTTTATAAGGTAGATACCGATAAAGAAAATATACTTGCACAAAAACTTGGGATAACAGGATTGCCCACGCTGGTTTTTATCCCGGTGGAAGGAAAACCGCAGATAACAATGGGAGCCCTTCCAAAAGATACTTTGGTTAAAGCAATCAATGATATTTTAAAAGTCAAATAACAACCATGAAATCCACATCCCGCTTAAGCGGGATAAACAAGAATGAAAATAATTCTCACTACATCTGAGTTCCTTGTCTGCCGACAGTCATGCATGTGGTTTATAAAATCAAAATTATATACAGTGAATGAGAAGTCTTATTAAAAACAAAGCAAATAAAGTGAAAGCCAAAGTGGCTCAATGCTGCGCAAAAATTTCAAAAACCATTGCCGGTTGTCACGACTGATCAGTCTGATAACTCAACAAATTCCTTTGTGCTCCTTTGAGGTACACTTAGTGTAACTTTGTGGTCAAATGAAATATTCCAGATACAATATCTTCTCAAAAATCAGAAATTCTGAAAACTATTTTATTTTAAACCTCCTTTCGGGTAATGCCGATATACTCGACAGTCGTGATGCTAAAAAAATAGAGGCTATACGAAAAGGAGAGCATATAAATAATAAAGAATTTCCAGGTGAGCTAACTGAAAAAGGTTATATAGCTGATGAATCTGAGGAAAAAAGGGAATACCGCAGAAAATATCTCGATTTTATTGATTCACGTGAAAAGGATGAAATCCAGATATTTTTTGTAACAAATTACAGCTGTAATTTCGCTTGTTCATATTGTTATCAGGATCAGTATCAGAATCCCGGGAATGAGCTTAATAAGGATGTAATTGACGCCTTCTTCAATTATGTGAAAGAAGAATTCCCAGCCCGCAGAAAATATATTACAATATTCGGCGGCGAACCTCTGCTTAAAAGCCCCAGACAAAAGGATTCTATTGCTTACATCATCGGCAAATCGGTTGAAGCTGACCTGTCACTCTGTTTCGTAACCAACGGGTATAACCTCGAAGAGTATCTTCCTATTTTAAGAAAAGGGAAAATCAGAGAGGTTCAGGTAACTCTGGATGGCACCAGATCGGTGCATAATAAGCGCAGGTTCCTGAAAGGAGGAGGAGGAACATTTGAAAAAATAGTTAAAGGGATCGATGCTTGTCTCTATGACAACATTGATGTTAACCTGCGGATGGTTGTTGATAAAGAAAATATTGACAACTTATCGGATCTTGCCCGGTTTGCAATTGACAAAGGCTGGACAAAAAGCCGGCATTTTAAAACCCAGATCGGCAGGAATTATGAATTGCATCACTGCCAGTCTTCTCCTGATAAGCTTTTTGACAGGATATCCCTTTATGAAAGGATATTTGATATGACAAAGAATCATCCGCATATTCTGGAATTTTACAAACCGGCATATTCTGTTTCAAAGTTTCTCGCTGAAAACGGTGAACTTCCTGAACCTCTTTTTGATTCGTGTCCTGCCTGTAAAACTGAATGGGCTTTTGATTACACCGGAAAGATTTACTCATGTACAGCAACAGCCGGGAAAGCTGATGAATCGCTTGGGACATTTTATCCTGATATTACACGTAAAGAAACTACCATAGAACAATGGGAGTCCCGTGATGTGACTTCGATACCAGAATGTAAAGAGTGCTCAAGTCAGCTTGCCTGCGGTGGCGGTTGTGGTTCAGTTTCCAAAAACAAAACTGGAAATATCTGTTCCCCTGATTGCCGTCCCGTAAAAGAATTGCTGGAGCTGGGATTCTCAGCCTATTTCTGATCTGCCTGATTATCCATTCAAAAAAAATAGTGATATTATTGCGATTTATTGGTGATACTATTGCGATTTACAAAAACAATATGTATCTTTGCGGCGTCATTATATATAAAATTGTTAATTAATAAGTTAAGATAAAATGGAAACAGCAGTCAAACAAACGGTGCACCTTAATGCTAAGGATTTCAAAGAAAAAGTATTCAACTACGAAACGAATAAGGAATGGAAATATGAGGGAACTCTTCCTGCAATTGTTGATTTTTATGCAGACTGGTGTCAGCCCTGTAAAATGGTAGCCCCCATACTTGAGGACCTGGCGAGTGAATACGCAGGGAAAATCATGATATATAAGGTGAATACAGAAGAAGAACAGGAACTGGCTTCAGTTTTTGGTATTCAGAGTATCCCGACTTTACTTTTCATACCAAAGGAAGGACAACCACAGGCAGCAATG
>CAWHGX010000065.1:0-35467 GCA_963828775.1 uncultured Bacteroidales bacterium
TGAAAAGTCTTATTAAAAACAAAGCAAATAAAGTGAAAGCCAAAGTGGCTCAATGCTGTGCAAAAATATCCAGGACCATTGCCGGTTGTCACGACTGATCAGTTAAATGAAATATTCCAGATATAACATTTTTTCCCGGATCAGGGATTCTGAAAACAGTTTTATAGTAAATCTTCTTTCGGGAAATGCTGATATCCTTAATAGCTCTGATGCCGGAAAAATAGAAGCTTTAAAGAAGGGAGAACTTTTATCGGATAAGAAGTTCCTCGATGAACTTGCTGAAAAAGGTTACATAACTGATGAATCTGAGGAAAAAAGGGAATACCGCAGAAAATATCTCGATTTTATTGATTCACGTGAAAAGGATGAAATCCAGATATTTTTTGTAACAAATTACAGCTGTAATTTCGCTTGTTCATATTGTTATCAGGATCAGTATCAGAATCCCGGGAATGAGCTTAATAAGGATGTAATTGACGCCTTCTTCAATTATGTGAAAGAAGAATTCGCAACCCGCAGAAAATACATTACAATATTCGGCGGCGAACCTCTGCTTAAAAGCCCCAGACAAAAGGATTCTATTGCTTACATCATCGGCAAATCGGTTGAAGCTGACCTGTCACTCTGTTTCGTAACCAACGGGTATTACCTCGAAGAGTATCTTCCTATTTTAAGAAAAGGGAAAATCAGAGAGGTTCAGGTAACTCTGGATGGCACCAGATCAGTGCATAATAAGCGCAGGTTCCTGAAAGGAGGAGGAGGAACATTTGAAAAAATAGTTAAAGGGATCGATGCCTGTCTTTATGACAACATTGATGTTAACCTGCGGATGGTTGTTGATAAAGAAAATATTGACAACTTATCGGATCTTGCCCGGTTTGCAATTGACAAAGGCTGGACAAAAAGCCGGCATTTTAAAACCCAGATCGGCAGGAATTATGAATTGCATCACTGCCAGTCTTCTCCTGATAAGCTTTTTGACAGGATATCCCTTTACGAAAGGATATTTGAGATGACAAAGAATCATCCGCATATTCTGGAATTTTATAAACCGGCATATTCTGTTTCAAAGTTTCTCGCTGAAAACGGTGAACTTCCTGAACCTCTTTTTGATTCGTGTCCTGCCTGTAAAACTGAATGGGCTTTTGATTACACCGGAAAGATTTACTCATGTACAGCAACAGCCGGGAAAGCTGATGAATCGCTTGGGACATTTTATCCTGATATTACACGTAAAGAAACTACCATAGAACAATGGGAGTCCCGTGATGTGACTTCGATACCAGAATGTAAAGAGTGCTCAAGTCAGCTTGCCTGCGGCGGCGGTTGTGGTTCAGTTTCCAAAAACAAAACTGGAAATATCTGTTCCCCTGATTGCCGTCCCGTAAAAGAATTGCTGGAGCTGGGATTCTCAGCCTATTTCTGATCTGCCTGATTATCCATTCAAAAAAATAGTGATATTATTGCGATTTATTGGTGATACTATTGCGATTTACAAAAACAATATGTATCTTTGCGGCGTCATTATATATAAAATTGTTAATTAATAAGTTAAGATAAAATGGAAACAGCAGTCAAACAAACGGTGCACCTTAATGCTAAGGATTTCAAAGAAAAAGTATTCAACTACGAAACGAATAAGGAATGGAAATATGAGGGAACTCTTCCTGCAATTGTTGATTTTTATGCAGACTGGTGTCAGCCCTGTAAAATGGTAGCTCCCGTACTGGAGGATCTGGCAAGTGAATACGCAGGGAAAATCATGATATATAAGGTGAATACAGAAGAAGAACAGGAACTGGCTTCAGTTTTTGGTATTCAGAGTATTCCGACTTTGCTTTTCATACCAAAGGAAGGACAACCACAGGCAGCAATGGGAGCACTTCCGAAGCAGACTTTTGAAAAAGCAATAAAAGATGTTTTGCTTAAAAACTAAGTTTTTTATAAGGTTCCGGAACGAATAAAAATAATTCTATGCAAGAAATTACCGCTGCCGGGTTTGACAGGGAAGTACTGAATGGAGGAAAAGTAATTGTTGATTTTTATTCTACCGAATGTCCGCCATGTGAGGCACTTGCCTCGAAATTTGAAGATCTTTCACGACTTTATGGGAATGATGTAAAATTCTTTAAGATTTTCAGACAGGGGAACCGCGAACTTGCTGAAAAACTTGGGATTAAATCTTCACCAACATTACTTTTTTATAATAACGGCCTGGAGGTTTCTACCAGGTTAACAGGAGGAATTAAAAGAAGCGATATAATCTGCAATCTTGACAGTATGCTTACAGCTGAAAAAGTGAAGGAAATCAAATCAAAGATCAAACCTTCAGTTTCAGAATTTGATGTCATCATACTTGGTGCAGGTCCGGGCGGCTTGACAGCAGGCCTGTATCTCTGCCAGTCGAAAATAAACACTGTTCTGATTGACATTGCCCTGCCAGGGGGTCATGTAGCAACGACACATGAAGTGTCAAACTATCCGGGTTTTATAGAGCCACAGGCAGGATATATGCTTTCTCACAGCATGAGTGAACAGACCAAACTCTCCGGAACAATATATAAGGTTGCAGTTGATGTAACAAAGGTCGATCTTGAAAAAAAGGAAGTCGTAATTGATGAATTTGAGACGGTCAAAGCCAAAAGAATAATAATAGCCACTGGTACGACACCCAATCTGACGGGCGCTCCGGGTGAGAAAGAACTTAAAGGAAAGGGTATATCCTATTGTGCTACATGTGATGCAAAATACCACAATGATAAAGAGGTAATAGTTATAGGAGGAGGAAATTCAGCGGTTGAAGAATCGGAATATATCACACGTTTCGTAAAGAAACTTACGATTGTTCATCAATTTGATAAGTTCACGGCGAATAAGCAGGCACAGGATAAGGTGTTCAAAAATCCAAAGATCAATGTCATTTTTGACAGTGAACCACGGGCTTTTGTCAGGGAAGGTGAAAAAATTGTTACCGAAGTTGAGAACTTGAAAACAAAAGAACGCCGGAAGCTAGTAAGTGATGGTGCATTTATTTTCATCGGAATGAAACCCAATATCGATTTGTTTAAGGATAAGCTTGAGCTTGACCAGTGGGGCTATATCAAAACCGACGAAGACATGCGGACCAGCATTCCTGGCGTATATGCTGTCGGAGATGTGATCAGCAAAAAATACCGCCAGATAACTACTGCAGTTGCTGATGGAACTATTGCAGCTATGGCAATTGCAAAGGAATTAGACTAACAATAATTGTATAAACTCAATACCAATATTCGTAAAAAATGAAAAAGAACGTGGGAACAATCGACAGAGTGATCAGGACACTGGTTGCAGTCATAATTTTAGTCCTTTATTTTACACATGTAATTTCAGGCGCCCTGGCAGTTATACTTTTGATACTTGCAGGGGTCTTTGTGGTGACCAGTTTGCTGAGTTTTTGTCCTCTTTACTGGCTTTTTGGTCTCAGTACCAGTAAAAAAGAATAAGCAAAACAGATGATGAGAAGTCTTATTAAAAACAAAGCAAATAAAGTGAAAGCCAAAGTGGCTCAATGCTGCGCAAAAATTTCAAAAACCATTGCCGGTTGTCACGACTGATCAGTCTGATAACTCAACAAATTCCTTTGTGCTCCTTTGAGGTACACTTAGTGTAACTTTGTGGTCAAATGAAATATTCCAGATACAATATCTTCTCAAAAATCAGAAATTCTGAAAACTATTTTATTTTAAACCTCCTTTCGGGTAATGCCGATATACTCGACAGTCGTGATGCTAAAAAAATAGAGGCTATACGAAAAGGAGAGCATATAAATAATAAAGAATTTCCAGGTGAGCTAACTGAAAAAGGTTATATTGCTGATGAATCTGAGGAAAAAAGGGAATACCGCAGAAAATATCTCGATTTTATTGATTCACGTGAAAAGGATGAAATCCAGATATTTTTTGTAACAAATTACAGCTGTAATTTCGCTTGTTCATATTGTTATCAGGATCAGTATCAGAATCCCGGGAATGAGCTTAATAAGGATGTAATTGACGCCTTCTTCAATTATGTGAAAGAAGAATTCCCAGCCCGCAGAAAATATATTACAATATTCGGCGGCGAACCTCTGCTTAAAAGCCCCAGACAAAAGGATTCTATTGCTTACATCATCGGCAAATCGGTTGAAGCTGACCTGTCACTCTGTTTCGTAACCAACGGGTATAACCTCGAAGAGTATCTTCCTATTTTAAGAAAAGGGAAAATCAGAGAGGTTCAGGTAACTCTGGATGGCACCAGATCGGTGCATAATAAGCGCAGGTTCCTGAAAGGAGGAGGAGGAACATTTGAAAAAATAGTTAAAGGGATCGATGCTTGTCTTTATGACAACATTGATGTTAACCTGCGGATGGTTGTTGATAAAGAAAATATTGACAACTTATCGGATCTTGCCCGGTTTGCAATTGACAAAGGCTGGACAAAAAGCCGGCATTTTAAAACCCAGATCGGCAGGAATTATGAATTGCATCACTGCCAGTCTTCTCCTGATAAGCTTTTTGACAGGATATCCCTTTATGAACGGATATTTGATATGACAAAGAATCATCCGCATATTCTGGAATTTTACAAACCGGCATATTCTGTTTCAAAGTTTCTCGCTGAAAACGGTGAACTTCCTGAACCTCTTTTTGATTCGTGTCCTGCCTGTAAAACTGAATGGGCTTTTGATTACACCGGAAAGATTTACTCATGTACAGCAACAGCCGGGAAAGCTGATGAATCGCTTGGGACATTTTATCCTGATATTACACGTAAAGAAACTACCATAGAACAATGGGAGTCCCGTGATGTGACTTCGATACCAGAATGTAAAGAGTGCTCAAGTCAGCTTGCCTGCGGTGGCGGTTGTGGTTCAGTTTCCAAAAACAAAACTGGAAATATCTGTTCCCCTGATTGCCGTCCCGTAAAAGAATTGCTGGAGCTGGGATTCTCAGCCTATTTCTGATCTGCCTGATTATCCATTCAAAAAAAATAGTGATATTATTGCGATTTATTGGTGATACTATTGCGATTTACAAAAACAATATGTATCTTTGCGGCGTCATTATATATAAAATTGTTAATTAATAAGTTAAGATAAAATGGAAACAGCAGTCAAACAAACGGTGCACCTTAATGCTAAGGATTTCAAAGAAAAAGTATTCAACTACGAAACGAATAAGGAATGGAAATATGAGGGAACTCTTCCTGCAATTGTTGATTTTTATGCAGACTGGTGTCAGCCCTGTAAAATGGTAGCCCCCATACTTGAGGACCTGGCGAGTGAATACGCAGGGAAAATCATGATATATAAGGTGAATACAGAAGAAGAACAGGAACTGGCTTCAGTTTTTGGTATTCAGAGTATCCCGACTTTACTTTTCATACCAAAGGAAGGACAACCACAGGCAGCAATGGGAGCACTTCCGAAGCAGACTTTTGAAAAAGCTATAAAAGATGTTTTGTTTAAAAACTAAGTTTTTTATAAGGTTCCGGAACGAATAAAAATAATTCTATGCAAGAAATTACCGCTGCAGGGTTTGACAGGGAAGTACTGAATGGAGGAAAAGTAATTGTTGATTTTTATTCTACCGAATGTCCGCCATGTGAGGCACTTGCCTCGAAATTTGAAGATCTTTCACGACTTTATGGGAATGATGTAAAATTCTTTAAGATTTTCAGACAGGGGAACCGCGAACTTGCTGAAAAACTTGGGATTAAATCTTCACCAACATTACTTTTTTATAATAACGGCCTGGAGGTTTCTACCAGGTTAACAGGAGGAATTAAAAGAAGCAATATAATCTGCAATCTTGACAGTATGCTTACAGCTGAAAAAGTGAAGGAAATCAAATCAAAGATCAAACCTTCAGTTTCAGAATTTGATGTTATCATACTTGGTGCAGGTCCGGGCGGCTTGACAGCAGGTCTGTATCTCTGCCAGTCGAAAATAAATACTGTTCTGATTGACATTGCCCTGCCAGGGGGTCATGTAGCAACGACACATGAAGTGTCAAACTATCCGGGTTTTATAGAGCCACAGGCAGGATATATGCTTTCTCACAGCATGAGTGAACAGACCAAACTCTCCGGAACAATATATAAGGTTGCAGTTGATGTAACAAAGGTCGATCTTGAAAAAAAGGAAGTCGTAATTGATGAATTTGAGACGGTCAAAGCCAAAAGAATAATAATAGCCACTGGTACGACACCCAATCTGACGGGCGCTCCGGGAGAGAAAGAACTTAAAGGAAAGGGTATATCCTATTGTGCTACATGCGATGCAAAATACCACAATGATAAAGAGGTAATAGTTATAGGAGGAGGAAATTCAGCGGTTGAAGAATCGGAATATATCACACGTTTCGTAAAGAAACTTACGATTGTTCATCAATTTGATAAGTTCACGGCGAATAAGCAGGCACAGGATAAGGTGTTCAAAAATCCAAAGATCAATGTCATTTTTGACAGTGAACCACGGGCTTTTGTCAGGGAAGGTGAAAAAATTGTTACCGAAGTTGAGAACTTGAAAACAAAAGAACGCCGGAAGCTAGTAAGTGATGGTGCATTTATTTTCATCGGAATGAAACCCAATATCGATTTATTTAAGGATAAGCTTGAGCTTGACCAGTGGGGCTATATCAAAACCGACGAAGACATGCGGACCAGCATTCCTGGCGTATATGCTGTCGGAGATGTGATCAGCAAAAAATACCGCCAGATAACTACTGCAGTTGCTGATGGAACTATTGCAGCTATGGCAATTGCAAAGGAATTAGACTAATAATAATTGTATAAACTCAATACCAATATTCGTAAAAAATGAAAAAGAACTTGGGAACTGTCGACAAAGTTATCAGGTTACTGGTCGCAGTCATTGTTTTAGTCCTGTATTTTACACATGTAATCTCAGGCACCCTGGC
Source organism: uncultured Bacteroidales bacterium (assembly GCA_963828775.1). Lineage (GTDB taxonomy): Bacteria > Bacteroidota > Bacteroidia > Bacteroidales > VadinHA17 > LD21. Next base: position 6,942 of record CAWHGX010000065.1, read on the forward strand.
AGTTATACTTTTGATCCTTGCAGGAGTCTTTATTGTGACCAGTTTGCTGAGTTTTTGTCCTCTTTACTGGCTTTTTGGTCTCAGTACCAGTAAGAAAGAATAAGTAAAACAAATCACTTTGAAAAAATCCTGTTCATCCCGGCATAGAAGTTTCCATGGCAGAATGAAAGGGTACAGGTAATCATAAATATTTAGATCAGATTAGAGGGAAAGATCATGTTATTTTAATTGCTTATTATGAACGAATTTGATATTAAAGCAGCTGAATGGGACAATAATCCGATGCATTGGGATCGTTCTGAAGCTATCGCAAATGAGATAAAGAGAATGATTCCTCTTAATACGGAAATGAGAGTTCTTGAGTACGGTGCAGGGACGGGAATAACCAGTTTCCTGTTAAAAGATCATGTGAAAGAGATCACACTGATGGACAACTCGTCTGAAATGGTGAGGGTAATGACCGAAAAAATCGAAACTTCAAAAGTCAAAAATCTTAAAGCCCTGAATTTCGACCTCGAACATGCAAATTATAAAAATGAAAAGTATGACCTGATCTTTACTCAGATGGTCCTTCATCATGTTAGTGATATAGATCGGATTATTTCCCGTTTTAATAAGCTGCTGAATCCTGGCGGATACCTGGCAATCGCAGATCTTTATGAGGAGGACGGATCATTTCACGGAGAAGGATTTACCGGACATCGGGGATTTGATATCGGGAATCTTTCAGGTATTCTCAGAAAAAATAACTTTTCAGAAATTTCTCATAAGACCTGTTTTACAGTCAAACGTAAAATATCAGATACCAAAATCCGGGAATTTGATGTGTTCTTGCTGATTGGAAAAATCTCCATCACAAGAGCAGAAAAGTCAAACATATTTTAGAGTTGTGCGTTTCTGGTTTTTGATAAAAGATAAAATAAAATGTAAATTTGTTACCAGAGAACTCACTGAAAACCATAAAAAGAGATACTCATGAAAAACATTAACCGCCGAACTTTTTTAGGAAACGGTGTCGCAGCTGCTGCCATGGTAACCGTTGGAAAATCATTTGTACCGGAGGGAAAAGATAAATTAATTCCGTTAAAGAAAAACAATGAAGATCCGTTCAATCCGGTAACGTATAATGCCATGCCCACACGGTCGCTTGGGAAAGCCGGATATAAAGTGGGGATTTTAAGCCTTGGCGGACAGGCTACACTCGAAATAAAAGGGAGGGAAGAAGAATCAGAAAAGATCATCAACAGGGCTATCGACCTGGGGATTAATTATATCGATACTGCTGCTTCATACGGTCAGGGTGTGAGCCAGCTGAATATTGGCCGGGTGATGAAAACCCGCAGAGGAGAAGTCTGGCTTTCCACAAAAACCCACGATCGCACCTATGACGGATCAATGCGTCTTCTGGAAGAAAGCCTCAAAAACCTGCAGACTGATCACCTGGACCTATGGCAACTGCATAATGTTCAGCGGCAGGATCAGACGGACCAGATCTTTAGTTCGAATGGTGCCATAAAAGCCATGGAAAAAGCTAAATCCGAAGGAATGGTAAGGTATTTTGGTATTACAGGACATTTCGAACCACTTGTATTACTTGAAGCCATAAAACGTTATCCTTTCGATTCGATACTGATGGCTGTTAATGCTGCAGATGTTCATTACCTGAGCTTTAAGAATTACCTTCTTCCTGAAGCTCAAAAAAGGGGAATTGCAATTATCGGGATGAAGGTTACAACCCGCAGCCGCCTTCTTTCCTCCTGGACACCGCCACCTCCGGAACAACAGACCGACGAACGCCTGCGGACACCAAAGCCGGGGACCATTTCAATAAAGGAAGCTCTGACATACAATATGAGCCTGCCTGTCAGCACTACAATTATTGGTGTTGACAGTGTGGCTCAGATTGAGGAAAACGTTAAAATAGCTTCAGAATTTACACCTCTTAGTCAGTCACAGATGGAGGAGATAGAATTAAAGACTCTTCCGGTTGCAAGACAGGCGCTTTACTTCAGGAGGTGGGACATTGGAGTATGACTGTTTTAATACAAGTCCAAAACCTCTAGTTGCAGCTTTTTATAATCAGGTCAGCCAATTCACCGAAATTGTCAAACATATCTCCGCTGGTATAAGGCCAGGCAGTGTAAATGACTACCAGCTTTTTTGAAGGAACAACGAAAATAAACTGTCCTCCGTGTCCTACAGCTGCATAACCACCATATGCAGGAAAGATCCAGAAATAATAGCCATAAGAAGGGCCAGGACTCTGCATTGTAACAATTGGTTTTGTTGCTTCTGCAATCCAGCTGCTGTCAACAATCTGCTGATTTCCCCATTTGCCGTTCTGAAGCAATAACTGTCCGAATTTTGCAATATCACGTGGTTTCATGAACAATACTGACAGCCCCAAAAGTGATCCCATCATTTGCTGACTTCCCATTTCCATTCGGTTATTCCCAACGGTTTAAACAAAAAATCATCGGCGAAAACGGAAAGTGGCTTGCCATATCTTTCCTGTATGGCTGCAGAGATCAGATGAGGAGAACCATCATTATACTGAAAAACAATTCCCGGTTCATAATTACTTGGAAGCGAAAGGATATAATCAACTGAACTTTCATCTGTCTCATAAAGCAGGACGAGTATGATCGCCATCAACGAAGTTTATCCCGGTCTTCATTGTTAAAGCATTTGCAATAGTAATGTTTTTCTTATCCTGATGATTCATAAAGTAATCAGGACAAATACTGCATTAAAAGTCTGATTAAGTGAATCGAGATAATTCTTTCTTGAAAGCAATTCCGGTCAGGATTGAAGTAAATGACTTTGGTGCATGATTGAATATTTTCAATCCTGTACAGCATCATCCGGATCATGTGGATATGATTCAGCCACTATCTTCCCATTCCTTAAGAACCAGGAGGCTCCTGGCCATTACAAATCGTTCATTGCTGTAGATCAAGTTGAAAGGCAGTATTCAGAAAATCTTCATTCATATTTTCCTCTGCAGGTGTTGATATCTGCCAGTCATCACCGATTACCAGAGGTTGAAATCCGTTATATTCCAGCTTTACTGGTTCATCTTTCAGGCACAGGACAGGCATAGATCAATTAGAGGATAATAATTCCTGCATATAATACTCATAATTTGAATTATTTGTTTTCATAACATAATTTTTATTCCGAAACCGGTTAACATTATTTGAAAAAACAGAGATACTGGCCGCTCATTTCCGCGAAATGCGGATAATATTCCATGTTGAAAGTAATTGCCTCCCGTTTATTAGACAAAAACCGGGAACCTGTATTCAGTTTTGAAATTGATCTGTAATACCTTATTCATTAGATCCAGGTTCAATGTTGCTGTTAAATGCTTTCAGAATGCCACCAGACGGATGAATCATCCATCTTATATGGACGGATCTCTTCAGGCCGGCTGAAAAAACCAATAAGCGAAAAATTTAATGATGTAAACCATTCTCTTTCATGTTTAAGCGATACTGATAATATATTATTGGCTCCAAACGACAAATAATCGGCCCAGTAACCATGACTGTCATCCCAGTTCGGATACAGCATAAAAGAGTAACACAGTGATGTCTGCGGACCTAAATAATACCGGAGATTGTTCTTCTGAAAAATCAGAAAGTTATAAGAGTAATTCAGCCCAAGCCTGATATTGCCGCTTTTAGCCATTTCTTCAAGGCCGGTTTTAATACGGCTGTATAGTAAATAAGAACTGAAACTGACGTCAGGCTGCTCTTTACCTTTTCAGTTTCAAAGGACAATTCAGTAACCATCCCTTTGTGAACCATGGGGAAAAGATTCATCTCTTTGATCTGGTTCAGCCCGAACTGAACATTGACTGAATAAGTTTTATTATGATTGGATGATGGGTCCTGATCCTGTCCTTTAATCAGTGCTGGCCAGTGAGAATAAGAATAAATATCAACAGAATATTTGTTTTCATTTCTTTAATTTTTCTGAATACAAAAATCAAATTTATTATTTTGACCTTCTTTTCCTTGCCGAACTTCAAACCGATATTGAAATTCAGTCCGCTCAGGTCCTTATTTGTAACATGGGTTATTGAGACATTCTCATCATTCTCGTTTAAACCTGTAACATATCTGTAGCTGACTCCTGCAACCAGCGTAAGCTTTGTGCTGAGATTTAATTCAAGGTTCACTCCCGGTTCCATCACAAAGAAATGGGCTCCGGAGATATTCCAGAAATTATCCAGAAGTCCTGATTTCGGATTCTCATAATCCTTTGTGGATCCATATGCCAGCATTAACTGTACACTGGGATGCAGAAGGTTTTCAGGCTTGTATATATACTGCCCTATACCTCCGAAATAGCCGTAATTGACCCTGGGGTGGCCAAGGTTTACCCCGCCGGAAATACCAATGAGAAAAGAACGGTTTATCAAAGCACCTCCGTAAAATCCAATGAGAGTTCCTATATCTCCCTGGATAGAATTGAGTTTAACTTCAGGAGTCCAGAGCTCGCTGACTTTTACGCTCGACTTAAACAGGGTCTGAGTGGTATCCTGTTCCTGGGCAAATACTCCTGTTGAAGGGAGCATCAAAGTGGCAGCCAAAACGAAAACTAATCCGTTTAAATTCAGTTTCTGATTTTTAATTCTTGTTTTCATGATCTTTGTTTTTAAGTTAATAATCCATTGTTTTATAAGTGTATATCATCCATCCGAATGAAATTATGAACAGGAGTCTTTGCCAGATGCCTGCTGTCCGGTCAGCTTCAGATGCCAGAAGCGATAATATCACGGCTGATATTCCAGTAATTATCGCCAATTGCCTGTCAGTCTGTTTTTCAAGCATAAGGGCTGTCGAGAAAGTCAGAATAATAAAAGTTATCCAGGTAGTACTGGTAAAATACAAATGCCATCCATACTTCACGGATATTGTATTGGATATCAGGATTAACCGGAGCGTGATTAAAAAAGGCTGAAAGCACCAGGGAGATTCCAAAAAGTACCAGAATGATGCGGAGAAAAACAAAGCCTTCAAAGCATCCCCAGCCTGAAATAACTGAGCTGAAGGCAAGGGCAACAAATATTGAATTCATTATCCAGGAATAAGGCGAAAATTGTGCTCCAAGTTCACTTAAAGTATTTCCGATTATGGAATGATCAGGTACCATAAAAAGCGGAATAATAAACATTGCCAGAAGCATCAGGATATAGGCTCCTTCGAGTAAAATTATTTTCGCCTTTTTTTTCATTTCGGCTGGTTTATTGAAAAGGGGATATTATTCATCTTCAGAACTTTGATCTCATGCTGACATAGACATTTCATCTTTTACAATTACCGTCTCTAGTAGCATGGCTGGTTCCAGGGTCTTTCTTTGTTTTTTCGAGTTTTTTCATACCGAATATGATCCTGGATAGATTAAAAGGTCTTATCAAGAACCAGTATATTGCAGTTGTCAGGGTAAAAGATGAAAGCAGTACGATGACAACCTTCCAGGCAACTGCCACGCCAAGGTGAATGGTAAAATACCCGGTTACTACTATTACAGGCTGATGGAGCAAATAGAAAGGATAGATTGCCTCATTGGCCAGTTTTCTTAGCGGTGAGTTTTTATTAAAATATTGTTTTGCAAAACCGATTGCTGTCATTGCACATGACCAGGCCAGAAAAATTGAAGACACATCCCGGATAATTTCACCTGATTCCTCTGACCGGGCCATATAGGGCACCTTAAACATTACAATTGTCACTGCGATGACTTCAGCCAGGTACCATAACCTGTATTTTCGCATAGCCTCTGTAATATTCCTGACAGGCAGTAAAATAAATCCTGCCAGAAAGAAAATAATATAATAAGTAATAGATGCCCAGTCGTTTACCAGATCGTTGGTCTCTGTTTCGAAAAACGGCCGGAGAAGGATCTGTGACAGGAGTAATGGAATAATGAAAATATTGAGGGCAAAAGGTTTTGTGACGATCTTTTCTATCCTGGAAGTGAATCTCTGAAATCTCTTACTCCTGAGGAAATTCAGAAAAGGTGAGATGAACAGCGATATAACAAACAAATAAGCTATAAACCAGAGATGATGCCAGCTGAAATTACCTTCAGGATAAATGCCCTCGAACATGTGAGGATAAAATTCAACCAGTGAACTGTACTGATTTATCTTTTCAATATATACCTGAACAGGCACAAGAGTAAATATTCCGACTGCAAGCGGAATTACCAGCCGCTTAAACCGCTCTGACAGATACTGACCTGATGTTCTTTTCCCGAGTGCAAAAAATGTTCCTGCTCCCGAAAGCATAAATAATAATGGCATTCGCCAGCTATGCAGAAAAGTCATCAACTGACGAAGCATCCCGCCATATTGCTCATCATTCTTAATGTGCCAGGGCCAGGTATTAAAGATCATCCCTATATGAAAAAGGAATACACTAAGTATGAGCATGATCCTTAACCAGTCAATATAGTACTGACGCTCTTTTGTCTGATCTGTGATTGTTGTCATTTTTGCCGGTTTTGATTTCTCATGCAAACATAAAATGAGATTACCGGCCGGAACGAATCAGCCTATCGGAACGATGTATGAGCCTATCGGAAAAGACAGAAATGAATGATTAAATAATTTCTATGTGCCAGATATACAGACTTTTATTGATCGGATAAAGATTTCCGGTATTCTGATGGTGTTTTAAGGACGTATTTTTTAAATGCTATATTGAAGGATGATTTGGAATTGTAACCGACCTGTTCAGCCAGTTCCTCAACTGTAAGTTTTGCATTTTTATCTTCACGGATCAGTTTTTTGGCATGTTCCACCCTGTAAAATGCAAGCAGGTCAAAGAAGCTCTTATTCAGTTTTTCATTAATTACCTGTGAAACATGATGAGAGGATTCATTTATCTGCTTTTGCCAGGCCTGTTAAAGAAGCCAGATTGTTGGTGAAATAGAACTTTTCCACCATTTCATTTTTGATTTTGGCAAGAATCATTTCTTTATCCGCTTCAGACAGGGACGATTTCTGATATTTCAGTGGCGGGAAATGAAAGAAAAGATGCCGGTTTATCAAAAAAATCAGATCCGTTCAGGATCTGGTAACTCGTGGCATAAATCATAAAAGATACATAAGTAGCTACCAGATATCCTCCTATATCGCTCCTCATGCCAAAGTATATTTTGGTTATGATAAGAATTGCAATTATAATAAGTACATGGATGGTGGTGTTCCGCAGAATTACCAGTATTTCATTATCTGTCCTGAAAAGCTGCTGGTTCAGCGATTTGAATTTTCTAAGCAATGTTATTATTCCTGCGATAAAGTAGGTTACCAGTTGAATCACCATAAGCTGATTTACAAATCTGCGTATACCTAACGGATCATCCGGTATAGTTGATTTAACTTCAAGGATAAGCCCAGTCGGGATGTTTTGTTTCGATATAGGAGTTGTATTTAAATTCGTCAGGCTGGATAAAAGCAAAAACCATATATAGAAGCCAGAAAAATAATGGAATAAAATGGATCATAACTTTTTTCCTTTCTTCCGGATTCAGGCTGCTTCTGATATACAGGTAAAAAAGTGGACCGAAAACAAAATTCAACGGTTCGCTGAAGTTTGTCAAAGACAATACTTTAACAATATATCCTGTGTTGTTCAGCCATTCTTCAAATATTGCCAGAGAAAAGGAAAGCATTAACAATCCCTGGTAAAGATTTGCTTTCCTGTTATTCTGAACATTTTTTATAAAGAACCAGGATAGGAGCAGGCCCTGGAATATTCCAAGGAAAATGAATGCATTAAAAATGCCTATATTAATATCCGTTCTCATATAAAAACACCAGCAGTTATCTTTAGTTTCTGTATCTTATAACCAAAATTAATTATAAGATATCAATTATCAATACCAGTAAAAGAACTTTTAGAGCAGTATAGATTTATCTGAAGAGCCTGCCTGAAATTCTGTTCTGCCTCTATCCGGTTCCAGTAATAGAAATCACTTTTTATTTGCCCACATCGGCTTCAGCCGGAGTATCTTTTTATATACGGGGTACTCCGGTGAATGCGTGCCCGGGTAAATAACCAATGCTCATAAGAAATTCGTTACCAATCTCACCTCCTGTGATTATGAAGGTTTTATTAAAGAGTTTGACCCACTCATCCAGGGATAATGGATGATGATATTCCGGCAGGATTTAAGGAACAGGTAAATCCGTTGTTCAGGGCCACGGTAGCCCGGATGATTTAGTTAATGATTTGTTAATTATTGTTAAGCATAATAGTTAGTTAAACAGGTTATGGTACTTTCGGCGCCAAATTGAACTCACCTTATTTTTGCCATGAAAACTCATTTTGCTTTTATTTTGTTCTCAATTTACTGCGGTTCTGCTTTTTCCGCCAGCATTTCTGCAGAGCCCGATTCATTAAGGAAAGATGCACTTAATGTATTCATGAATGCCTCGGATTACATAAAAAAGGAAATTCCCTATGTGAACTATGTCCGGGACATGAAGGATGCAGGTGTATATATTATTTCAACTTCACAGCAAACCGGATCAGGCGGGAGGGAGTATTCCTACTTCCTTGTCGGTCAGCATGAGTTTACGGGAATGAATGATACACTTTCTTTTTCTTCAAATCCCGATGCCACAGAGGAAGAAACAAGGGCAAACCAGGTTAATGTACTGAAGATGGGATTGATGCGCTATATTGTGAAGACACCGCTCTGGAAATACATCAGGGTTTCCTTTACCGAACCCATTGCCGAAACCGTTTCAACAGATAAATGGAACAGCTGGGTGTTCCGGGCAAGATTCAACGGGTTCCTCGACGGGCAGCAATCAATAAAATCAAGGAACCTTAATGGTAACTTTTCTGCCAGCAGAATAACTGAAAACTGGAAGATCGACCTGAGAGCAAGGTATAACAATCGCAAAGACAGGTTCGAAATAGATGAGGATATAATTGAAAGCCTGAATAATTCAACAAGCTTTGATGGCCTGGTTGTAAAAAGTATCTCTGATCAGTGGTCGTACGGTGGTTCACTTGAGGTTGAATCATCAAGTTATAATAATCTGAAGTTTGCCACAGAATTCATGCCAGGCATAGAGTATGATTTCTATCCCTATTCAGAATCCACGAGAAGACAATTAAGACTCATGTATTCAATAGGATACAGATATTCATCATATAACGATTCAACGATTTATGACAAGATGAAGGAGTCACATTTCCGCCATTCGGTCCGGGCTGCTTACGAAGTTGTTCAAAAATGGGGCTCTATTGATATGAATATCGAATACAGCAATTACCTGAATGACTGGTCAAAGAATAACCTGTCGGTTGAAGGTTTCGTTGACATAAGGCTTGCAAAGGGATTATCGTTCAATTTTGGCGGCGGCGCTTCACTTATTCACGACCAGATGGGACTTGTGAAGGGCGGAGCCACTCAGGAGGAAGTTCTTCTCCAGAGAAAAGAACTTGAAACACAGTTTCAATATTTTACAAGTTTTGGCTTCACTTTTACCTTTGGATCTATTTATAACAATGTTGTCAATCCAAGATTCGGAAATGGCGGCGGCGGCGGAATGATGATCATGTTCTGATATTGCCAGATATTGTTACAGGTAAAATATTTACTGTATCAGGTAATATAATTATCGTAACAGGTAAATTATTTATCGTGTCAAAATAGCTGGGTTTAGCTTCTTCTCATAGTCAGCGAAATATTTTACATTTGATAAAAAGTTTTTCAAGATCTTCTATTTCAGCAGTCCAGATTGCCATGTGAGAAGATATTCGCTATGATGAAGTAGGAAAAAGAGGGAAAAGAATCAAATATATTGAAGCGTGAACTTTAATTCTTAAGCTTTTATTAAAGCAGAAAATCCCCTCTGAATAAAAACTCAGCCAGCCAGAGAGCTGGGACTCATGGATATTCCTGTTCCTTACAGGGCTTTTTGATTCCTGGTGATTATTATTTCTTCCCCGGGCCTGCACTCTTTGATACTTTTGCAGCATTCTTCATGGGAGTCGCAGTCCGTGCAGCTTTATTTTTGGAAGCGGTTTTTTCCTGTGTCATGTTTTGATTACGGTTCTGCGCAGCCTCCTGCTTTCTCATTTCCTTCTGCTGCTTTTTCATCTCTTTTGTCCTGTTTTTTCAGAGCTTTCCTTTCCTGGTTCCTTATCTGTTTTTGTTCGCTGGTCATCTGACCATAATTTACCCTTCTAAGTCTGTTCTACTATTACTACTACCTGGTTTGCATTCGGGTAACGCCTGTAACGAAAAGCCTGACATTGTACTTTACATCTCTGATTTAACTTACATTAACTCAGAAGTCTCTTTCACTTACGTATAATTCATTATAAATTCATATTCACAAGCTAGATTTGTCAGGTGAATAAATAACCAAATAAACATTGAAATAGCTACCTTTTTCATTATAGGATCTGTATGATCTGAATAAGCTGATGCTCCATCTAATACCATGAGGCTCAATAATAGTAACAACACTCCAAGGCCAATAAGCAATCCTTTTTCAATACGACCACCTCGTTGATTAACAAGGATTGTCCGTACCATTGCTGCAACAATAATAAGGTGAACAACAATAACGAACAAGATTCCAGGTACTGCCCTTTCAGGATCTGCCTGGGGGGATGTGTCTAATATAACAGACGGAATTACAATAAAAGCCAGAATTAGGGTAACAATTATGACGAATCCAGTCCCTGCATACAGAATACGGCGCAAAATAGTATTATTGTTCATAGCGATTCCTCCTTTTTTAAAAAATGATTTCTTGATTACATGTTTAAAATGAATAACCAAAAGATAATCCGAACCAGAAAGAATTACCGAATGTATCTCCTTTTTCAGTATTATAAATATACATAGGTGTAGCTCTAATGACCAAGCCTTTCCGCCCTTGGCGGCGGTAACCTGCTGTTAAAACAACAAGTCGGTCAGGATAACCTGAAAAATGAGAATATCCTATACTTGATTCGAAAAAATTTATATGGCTGCCATATAGAATACCTGTTGTTCCCAGAAAATTGAAACTCAATTTGTTTGTATCCTTACCATGATATTCATTTGCCCCAACTCTTAGAAACACTGCCATTTCGTCTTTTAAAGGCATAATCCGATCATAATTTACGGACCATACTGCAGCATTGCCTAAAATCTCAAAGTAAACAGAATTTCTTTTCAGGTTTTTCAAACCTGATTCTTTGAGACTGCCATCCTGAGCTTTTAGTGAAGAACAGATTAAAATGTGACTTACTAAGAAGATTGAAATTACTCTCATAATCGATTATTAGGACTCATCCTTTCAATTTTAAAATCATCAATCTAAAAACGTCCTGGCAGATGCTCCCAGATTACTGGATCCTCCATATCCTAACCGCAGATATATTGAATTTGTATCTCTTACAGGATTTGTCAGTTGTCTCTCATATCTAAAATTGTAAGCTGCATTTGGGATCACCCCCGGAGTTCCGTACACTGCATTCTTAAAATAATTGTCAGCGGAACCATAGTTTAAATCTGACTGGTAAATCCCAGATATTTGAACGAAGAGAAAAGTAAAGAATCCAATTAAAAAGAGTTTCATATTGATTTTATCTGGGTTTATACCAGAGATAATTTTTTATATAAAATAATCCCTGAAGAAATATTGGCACTCCAAACTTTTTTCCATGGCCCAGAATCGCGAAATTCAAAATAAATAACAGATCCCGTAAACAGAATTGCATACCAGAGCAGAAATATGAAACCTGCCTGTAATTCCCATTTCCACGAAAAAATAAATCCAATGAGAAATACCAAAAACATTAGTGGAAACAGAATAAATGGTAAGCTTGAATAATTATAAGTATTTTCTGAAGAAAGTTCTGAAATCACTACAATTGTGTATAAAACTGCTATTATCCTGAGATACCTGAGTGATTTTGATTTCATCTCTATTGGCAGTATTGTTTCATTGGAATCTTTTAATGATCTTGTTTAATATCTCCAAGATATACATCCCACACTTTGATCTGATCGATTCCAAAAGATCTGAGTTTCTTAACAAGAAAAATTTCAATCACGAGTTCCTGTGATTCTATTTCTGATGTATCCTTGCTACTCAGGGGAACATATTTATTAATAAATGAGAGATTGCCATTAAAGGTAGAATCATTCTTCCTTACAAGTGGGTTACTAACAGTGATTTGCAATGGATTAATCCGGTATGAAATACCTTCAGACAGACTATGTCGCAAGTAAAAATTCCAGAGTAATAAGATCAGGTTCAGAATATATTTTGCTCCGGCATTAATTCAATTTTATCAGAAATAAACAATCCCTTAACTAATTCTGCTGCATGCTGTCTGAATTTCAGATCAAGAGTTGTATCAGAGATAATTCTCAGATAATCGGCAAAATCATTGAACCTTTGTGCAGCCGTTACTTCATAAGCCCTTAGTAATTGGTTCTGATAAAGAATCGGACATAAAAACATGCTTCACGCTGTCTTTTAAAGTCATGATATATTGTTCCTCCCTGCCTGCAGTAGCAGCTTCATCTTCATTGCAGGTTCTGGCAGAGCAGACAAGATATATCATTATCAGGATCAATATGTACTTTGTCCACTTCATTCCTTATCTCTTTTAATTCTGAAACGCAGTATGGCTATCTTCCCGTCAAGATACCGGCAATCGAGTATTTCTATTTGCTGCAACCCTGTAGAAGGCATAGTAATCTTATCAATAAACTCCTGTTTATTATACAGAGCCAATGCGCTTCCTGTAATTTTATCAGGGAACTGGTAAATTATCGCATTTTCGCTGAGAATCCCGGCAAGTTGTTCCCGTCTTTTTTCCCAGGAATTAACATCGGACTGGGAAAAGTAACTTATCATAAGGGCATAATAATCAGCATTTAAACTTATCTGTTCATCATGTTTGAATTTTCTGAGCGTCCTTGTAATTGTATCCGTGAGATAATATGGAGCTTTTACCACCATCCTTACCTGGCTTTTATTAGTCCTGACATTTATATTCCCTTTTTCGTCTGACAAAAAATAGACCGGAGATTCATTTCCCATCAACATTTCGACACGAAGATTTTTGTCAAGAACAGGTTCTCCTGTATCTGTATCAATAAAAGTGAACCTGTAATTCTGAGTATTAATAATTTTTATTATGATGAACAAAAGGGTCATTACAGAAATCAGCAACAAAGGGATCTTCAGAAGGATGCTTACCGGTTTATGTGGTTTTCTTTCTTCAGGCAGCATCCCCATTTTCTTATGCCTGAAGTCCTGCCAGTTGATATAACCGGCATACTGACTCAGCATATTCAGTACATCAATCCTGGGCAACGATTCGCTTTCTCGTTTCATATGCGTATAAAACCATTTTTCGCTGAGCTGCCCGTTTACCTTGATGCGCAGATCTTCCTGAAAGTCAGTAAAATTCTGTCCTTTCCAGTCTGATACGTCAGGATCAATTCCAGGATAGGATTGCATCATAGTTGCTGCGATTTCCTTTTTAAGAAGGCTGAAGAGTATTTTTTCTTCCTGATGCAAAATTGGAAAAGGATTAATAAAAGTGTATGTAAAATCCCCGTAAAATACTTTACAACTAATTTACAAAAGAATTACAACATGGATCCGGTAACTTAAAATAATTTAGTATACCCTGCCGCAGTAAAATTGCAGATGCTCAAAAGAAAAATGTGAAGCAATGATTATCAGGAACCAATGGAAAGAATTTTACGTACTCCGGAATCCCGCTTTAAGGGTTTGAAAGATTACCCGTTTCAACCTCATTTCGTTAAGATTAATAATCTTAGGATTCACTATGTTGACGAAGGTCCGGTGCATGCAAATCCTGTTTTATTTCTTCACGGAGTACCGGCATGGTCTATACCTGTACCGTCATTTGATAAGAATAATTTCTGAATCCGGCAATCGTGCTATTGCTCCTGATTTGATTGGTTTTGGAAAATCGGATAAGCCCCGTGAAAACAGAGTCGCATTCTTATCAGTCACATGTTGAGTGGATCACAGAGTTTCATAAAAATACTTGACCTTAAGGAAATCACACTGTTTTGCCATGACTGGGGATCGCTTGATCGGGCTGCGGATTGCAGCATCAGCATCCGGATCTGTTTACCGGGATTATTGTCAGTAACGGAATGTTGCCGGCAGGTGAACATAAAATCAGTCCTGTTTTTAGATTATGGAGATTATTTTCAGGTTACAGCCCGTACATTCCGGTGGATTATATTATTCAGTCCGGCACTTTAAGAAAACTGGACAAAGAAGAAAGAAGGGCTTACCGGGCTCCCTTTCCGTCATCAGAATATAAAGCAGCAATACGTGCACTGCCTTCCAGGGTGCCAATTTCCCCGGAAGACCCGGAATCAATTATTAACAATAACATTATGGAATTCGCTTAAGCAGGTGGGAAAAACCATTTTTAACTCTCTTCAGCAATCATGATCCGATAACCAGATGGCGGGGACTTATACATGCAAAAGAGAATCCCCGGAGCTTTCGGGCAAAATCATATAAGGCTTGATGCGGGACATTTTATCCAGGAAGACAGATATTGAAGAACTTGCAGAGATCATTATCAGATTTCATAAAAAATCAGGTACTGAACCTGTAATGTTTAATTATCTTTTTTATGGAATGGAAATGCCAGATTGAAAGTATTGGAGTGAAAACGCCGGGGAGGATATTAACCACTTCAGAGTTGATGGGAAAATTTAAGACACCATGTATAAAAAAGTTCGGACTGCTGACAGGGATCAGTGAAAGGAAAGTATGCTCAACCGGGGAAGATTCTTTTACACTGGCAGCAGATGCAGCAGAAAATTGTCTTTCCAATTCAAAATACCGGTCTGACGAGCTTGACATGATAATTAATTGCTCAATTACAAAATACAAAAATGGATTATCACATCTTTATGAACCCTCCTTTTCAGCATTGATCAGGAATAAAATAGGCGCCTGGCAGGCAAGGACATTCGATATTTCAAATGCATGTGCAGGAATGCTTACCGGTGTGTATATCTGCTGAGCAATTCATAAGGCAGGGAATAATAAAAACCTGTATGATAGTGAGCGGGGAATATATCTCAAACTTATGCGATCATGCAATTAAAAATATCAGGACATCCTTAAGTTCGGAAATATCTTCTCTTACATTAGGGGATTACGGTGCAGCTGCAATAATTGAGAGAACAACGGATGAAAAAAGGGGACTGACTATTTCCGGTTTTACAACTTTAAGCAAATACAGTGATCTGTGTACCGGAAGGCAAAACCGCAATACCCCGGGAGGAAGGATGAAGACCAAAGCCAAAAAGATCCATCAGGCTGCAATTTCAGAATCTGTCCCTATTGTGAAGAAGGCTCTTGAAAAATGTTGTTTGTCTTTAAAAGAAATTAAGTGGCTTATCCCGCACCAGACATCGCGAAGTTCAATTATTTCAGGAGCTGATCATTATTTGAATTGCTTCGGTGAAAAACCGGGACAGATAGTAATAACTCTTAAAGAAACCGGCAATACTGCATCAACCACTCACTTTCTGGCGCTTCATAAATATCTGAATGAGAGACGATTCAGTGAAGACGATAATGTGATGTTACTCTGTTTCGCATCAGGGCTCATCATAGGTGTGGTAATTTTTAAAATGAATGATATGGTTTACAGGTATGGGAACACAAATTAAAATGGTCTCTGCCGCCCGGCCAAGGTTTGGATTTCCCAATGCAAATTCAATCAGGTTATCTGCAAGGGCTGCCAGGCAATGCCTGAATGCTGCCGGAACTGATGCATCTGATTTGGGTCTTCTGGTTAATACGGGAGTATATCGTCATAAAAATACAGGAGAACCGGCAATTGCAGCTCTGATACAGGAAAGAATCGCTGCAAATGGTCCCATCCGGAATGAATCCGTCAATCCCGGAAGCACTTTCTCATTTGATATAAACAACGGCGGATGCGGCTTTCTTACAGGGATAGAAATTGTCCACAGGGCAATTTCCAATGGAGATATAACTTATGGAATGGTGGTAACAGGCGACTCTGAACCTTTTCACGGATTATCAGAAGATTTCAATATTAATTCAGCAGCAGCAGCTTTAATATTGGACAAATCCGAAAATTCAAAGGGTTTTTTAATGTTCAGGACTTACACATTTCCCGAATACAGTGAGGAGCTTGTAAGCTGTTCATTTTATGGGAAATCAGGGTGGTTACGGAAAGGCAGAAACAGGTTAAATATCAAGCAAAAAGATTCTTTCCCGGATATCTGTGTCGATTGTTCCGTAAAATCATTATTCAATTTCCTTGATGAATCAGGAATAACACTCAATGAAATTGATCTGATAATACCATCTCAAAGTCCACCGGGATTTACAGGGATGCTGAAAAAAAAGTTGGGCCTGAACGGTAATTTTATTGAACTTGAAAAAACCGGGGAAATGGTATTTCATACTGCCGGGCCGGCATTTGCTTTAAAGAAAGTATGGGATGATAACCGGTTCCGGAATTCAGAGAACATTATTTTTCTAACAATTGGCTCAGGAATAAATGTATCTCTTGCACTTTACAGAAATTAAGATATTATGGAGCGATCCGATAGAAAAACAACTGCTCTTTAATGTCAGGAATATTTCAGAATATCTCAGGCTGAATGCTGAAAAACATCCCGAGAAACCGGCACTTCTTTACCCGGAAATGGTAACTTACCGGGAAATGGAGAAAAAAGTCAACCAATATTCATTTTGGACTTGATAAATTCAGGCATTACTGCAGGTACAAGAACTCTGGTGATTGGTCCCTGCAGGAATTGATTTTTTCATACTGACATTTGCTCTTTTAAGAATTGGTGCTGTTCCGGTTATGATTGACCCCGGAATGGGAATCAAGGCAATGGTATCAGTTCTGGCTGACCTGGAACCTGAAGCCTTTATTGGAACACCAAAAGCACAATTGTTACGGTTGGCATATCCTCAGGTGTTTAAAACAGTAAAAATTAAATTTACAACCGGGTCAGGTTCGTTTCCCGGGAGCAAAGAGACTTAAAGATCCTGGTTAAAGATAATCCCGGTCAATATCCATATGCATCCAGGTGATCCAAATGACATGGCTGCAATATTTTTTACAAGCGGCAGTACCGGTCCGGCCAAAGGAGTAATTTATACATCAGGGATGCTTATAAACCAGATTGAGATAACAAAATCGCAATTCAATATCGGTTCTGACGAAACGGACCTTTGCACTTTCCCTCTGCTTGGCTTGTTTGCTGTCTGCCATGGTAATTCTTCAGTCCTGGCCGATATGGATATGTTGCATCCTGCAAAACTGAATCCGGAGAAAATTATTAAGAACATTACAGGATTTCAATTGTACACAGATGTTCGGTTCTCCAATGGTCTTAAACAAGCTGGCGGAGTATGGTTCACAAAAGGGAATAAAACTCCCTTCATTAAGGAATATAATTTCTGCCGGAGCGCCTGTCCAGCCGGAACATATTGGAATCATTTGGAAAACTGGTTTCCGAAAATGCAGAGATTCATACTCCTTATGGCGCAACCGAGGCATTGCCTGTAACTGATATCACTGCTTCTGAGCTTCTCCGGATCTATTCTGCTGAACCTGAAAACGAAACTCCTGTTTGCATTGGTATTCCTGTTGAACCGCTGGATGTTAAAATCATTGAGATTTCTGACAAACAGATATGCATCGTGGGATAATGCCAGATTGATGCCTGTAAATGAGGTCGGAGAAATCGTTGTAAAAGGACCATGGGTTTCAACCGGTTATTTTAAACAGACCATGATGCAGACAATCTTTCAAAAATCCCGGATCGTGTGAACAAATGAAATCTGGCACCGGATGGGAGACCTGGGAAAAATTGACTTGCATGGAAGACTTTGGTTTTATGGCAGGAAATCACACAGGGTAATAACTTCTGAAGGCACTCTGTTTACGATACCCATGTGAAGCTGTATTTAACCGCCACCCTGGTGTGGCACGTTCCGCACTTGTCGGGGTAAATCCGAATAACTCAGGATTTAAAAAGGCCCGTGATATGTATCCAGCTTAACCCCGGATTTTATCCGACAAAGAAGCTGACTGCGGAACTGCTTGAACTTGGAAATTCTGTCATGATTACTAAAGGGATATCAGACATATTATTCAAAAAGGATTTTCCTGTTGATCCGAGACATAATGCAAAGATATTTCGGGAAAGACTGGCACTTTGGGCTGCGAAGAAAATTAAATGAATGCTTTAGTTACAGGAGGTGGAGGTTTTATAGGATTTGCACTGGTTAATGAGCTGGTCAGGAGGGATTTTAATGTAACATCTTTCTCGCGAGACGATTATCCTGAACTCAGAAAGATCGGAGTAAATACCCTAAGGGGCGATCTGTCAGACCTCAATCCGGTTTTGAAGGCAACAGAAGGAACCGACATCATATTTCATGTTGCTGCCAAAGCAGGAACAAGTGGCGGTTACAGGGAATATTACAAAACAAATGTAACAGGAACTGAAAATATTATTCATGCCTGTAAAGTTAACAAGATCAAATATCTGATTTACACCAGTTCTGCAAGTGTTGTTTTTAACGGAAAAGACATTGAAGGATCTGACGAATCACTACCCTATCCCGCACGTCCGGTATCAAACTATACAGCAACCAAGGCCATTGCGGAACAGCTGATCCTTAAGGCTGATTCTCCTGATCTGAGAACACTGGCATTGAGACCTCATCTGGTTTATGGGCCCGGAGATAATCATTTATTTCCGGGAATTATATCGAGGGCTGAAACCGGAAGGCTTCGCAGAATAGGGGATTGTAAAAACCTGGTTGACGTAACATATATTGATAATGTGGTCGCGGCTCACATAAATGCAGCCCGGGCAATGCTTAACAGGTCTGAGGTAACAGGGAAAGCTTACTTCATTACCAACGGAGAACCTGTTTTATTATGGGATTTTCTTGATATGATACTGCAGGCATCGGGTCTTGAACCTCTGAAAAAGAGAGTCCCGGTCTGGACTGCAATCATGATTTCCCATTTGGCTGAGGTATTTAACAGGATATCTTTAAATGAAAAGGAAACGTTAACACCCTTTTATAGTGAGTGAATTAACAAGGTCACACTGGTTTGATATAAGCAGGGCCCGCAGATTATTGGATTATAATCCTCTGATATCAAATATTGAAGGTCTGAAAAAAATGGGGAATTGCAGTTACGATTAATTGGTAATGACCTGCTATCCCCCGGATTTAATTCTGACAGAATAGATATAAATAAAGGATCCCATGGATAAAAAGAGTGATTCCAAGCAGCATATATGGTCCTCTGTGAAGAATCTCCTCATATCTCAGCTGGCTGAAAACAACAAGGAAGTACCAGATTATGAAAAAGATGCCTGCGTAAAATTCATATTTCCAGGATAATATAAATCCCGTTATAAAAAGACCCAGAAGAACAGGTAGAAATATACCCGGGACGCTCAGAAAATCAATAGCGTCCCAGAATATAATATCGGATATCATATAAATAAAATATAAAGCCAGGTAGTTGATAAGGAGTACACTAAGCATAAATTTCCACCGCTGAGATTTCGTAGGTTGAGATTTCACAGATGTTTTATACCATTTAAGAAGCAGGAAGGCTCCAATGAATAACAGGGGCAATGACGATACAATATCCATTCCTCTCTCCCTGTGAATGTATAGTCCGTTAATCCATACAGCTGCATTCAGGATCATTAGTAAAATCCCGGTAACGAATTTCAGTTTGGCACTAAGCTTTAAACTCATTTCAGGAAGCTGATTTACAACTAATTTACAAAAGAATTACAATATCAGTCTGGTATTTGATTAGTAATTTCACATCAGCTGTTTAAATTCTTACAAAATGTAAATCACGTTATTCACAGACAACGATTAATTAAAATCCAGGTAAAATGAAAAGAAGCGTTTTTTTTCTCATTACTTTTCTGGTTATCGTATTCAACCTTAACTCAGAAGCACAGATAAACAACCAGTCAGGAAGATCTGACAAAAAGAGATTCTTTGGTGGCACAACTTAAAAGGGCTCAGTTGTTTACAACTCAGGGCAGGTTTGATGAAGCTTTAAAGATCTATACAGGGATAATAGAAAAAGAACCTGATAACAGGGATGCTGTCCAGGGCTGGTTCATGGCTAAAATGAGACAGACATCAACAGGAGGAGAAGGGGCTCTGAAACTGATAGAAGATCTTGGGAAGTCATATCCCGATAACACAGCAATAGTATTCTGGAAAGCGTTTATTGAAGCTGAATCAGGACAATTTGATGCAGCCTTAAGAGATATTGAGAAGCTTACCGGAATTCTTCAGGACGATCCTTTAAATTTCATTCTCAAAGGTCAGGTGCTCTATGAGTCGAAACGGTACGATGAAGCTTTTCCGGCATTTGACAGAGCCACATTACTGGACCCTGCAAGGTGGGACGTTTGGGGAATGAAAGCACGTTTCTCAGGCAAAAATCGGTAAATTCGACGAAGCAATTATTTCAATTAACAAAGGAATGGAACTAGCTCCTGATCAACCCGCCAACATTTATAACCGTGCATGTATTTACTGTCTGAAAGGGGATAAAGCAAATGCACTGGCATGACCTGCAGAAAGCAATTTCAATGAATCCGTCTTTCAAGGGAAATGCACGTAAAGATGAAGATTTTAAAAGTCTTTTCGATGATGAGGATTTTAAGAAGCTGACTTTGTGAAAAAACTTTAATTGGAATGAATATTTTGAAAAATCACGAAGAATTCGTCAGGATTCAAATATTTATAGCCTGATGATATCCCACGGATAAGGGGGTGTTGAAAAAGGCTTTTTTAACCGCAAAGCACTCAAAGAAAGCGCAAAGCACACCCAGCAAAACGATAATTAATGTCGGTGTCCATTCGGGCAGCCGCAAAGGGCCGACAAGGTTATTTACTGCTTCAAGGATAATAAATGCAGTCCCTGCATACATTGTAGCTACCTTAAAGACTTTCCGCCTTTTCAGCTCCTGCCAGAATCTCTCAAGGGCACTGGATTTCTGAGCCATTAAATTCCTTGTATTGTTATATACTCAAAGTTATATTTTCCTCAATCAAATTGCAATATAAAAATCCATCCTTCTATGACCACTATAATCCGGTCTGCTGAAATTTAGCATAAATGATCCTTCCTCCTCTCTTGCTGATGAGAATGGATTCAGGAAGGATTTTATTCAATTGATCAGGGAACTGGAAATTCCGGTAGTAAGATGGCCGGGGGGAAATTATGTATCCGGCTATAACCGGGAAGCCGGCTTGTACCATTACATTTTTACAACCTCATGCTTTTTAATAAAATCCTTATCAATATTAACACCCATTCCTGGTCCGGTGGGAACTTTAATCTTCCCATCTATGACTTTCAATGGCGATGTTGGGCATTCAAATATTACGGTCGTATCAAGTCCCTTAAATTCGTGATGAGCTCCGGCATTGGGAACTGCGGAGACAAGTATATAATCATAGAGAAATCCCAGACCTCCTCCTGACATATGTGGTACAACGGTTTTCCCGAATGCATTTGCCATGAGTGCCACTTTCATCGATCGAATCATTCCTCCGAAATAATAAATATCAGGTTGAACAATATCAAGACCATCATTGGCAACAGACCATCGGAAATGGACAAAGCTCTGATCCTGCTCACCATTTGCCACAGGTATCGTAAGTGCATCTGCAACCTCTTTAATATCTTCAAAATGGTCATACATAACAGGCTCTTCAAAATAACTGTATTTATACTCTTCCAGAAGCTTGCCAACCTGAATTGCCTCCTTTACATTATAGTAACCATTTGAATCAGCATAGAGAGACATATCATTACCGTATGTCTTACGGAGGAGTGGTATTAATTTTTCAGTTTTTCCGGGTACTCCGGGATAATGAATGTCTTTTGTTCCGGCGTATTGATAACCCACTTTGACTTTAAGTGCATGTGCATCATATTCAGCTACCGCTTTTTTGATAAGGTCGAAATGTTCTTCAAGTGGTTTTTCCCGAAATTCAGTAGCCACATATACAGCTACTTCAGGATTATGGATCTCTCCGATTAGTTGTCCTACCGGTTTATCAGCAATGTGTCCAAGCATATCGAGAATAGCAAATTCTATGGTCGCTAACGGCAAACCCAGTGCAATGCCATTATATCTGAAATTGAAATTGTATATATAAATCTTTTCTAAAATTAAGTCTAAGTCCCGTGCATCCTGACCAATAAAATATGGCTGCAATCTTTTGAGGAAAATTGGGAAAAGTGTAGATAGCTCACTGTGGCCGACCGAAATTCCTTCTGCCCCGTCTTTTGAACGTATCCGACATAAAAAACTATTTTCAAAACGCAGCAATTCGAGGGTTTCTATGATTACCGGGGTTGCAAACAGTTCCTTTTTTAATATAGGCTTTTTAATTATCTCATCAAGCTTTGCATACCTCAATTTTACATCTGTTAAAGAATTAATGGATGTTGCTTCTTTTCCATAAAAGGATAACGGTAATGCTGTTGCAGCCAGACCACCTGTTACAGCAGTCGAAAGAAATTTGCGTCGGTTTGTCTTCATATTCGTATTTCTGTTTATTGACTGACTAATCCCGATAAAGTACATTTAGCCCTTCATTCATGTATAGTTTTTCGATAACAAGATAATCTAATTTACTTTTAGATAGAAAGGTCATTAACCGTTATCATTGATGGTAAGAATAAATTGACCACTCAAATCCTGAACTAAATCCTTATTGTTTTATTATGTATGTTAAATGATATCGGACCGGATTATAGTGGTCAAAGAAGAACAGATTTTACATTTTAGCTATTTTATCAATTGTGCAGTCCCTGTAATAGTCTTTAATATAATTTTTGGTTTGCTGTCACCCCTTATGAAACTTTTCCTGCTGTAGTCACTCTTTTTTCCGAAATCTGAAGAATTACGATAACTCTTTATATCATCCAGAAACGTTTCTTCCCTGTCGAATTTGAATGGAGATATAATTCTTCCCTCATCAACCATGGCAATAAACTCAAAATATCCTGTTACAGGATGACCGTTAAAACTGACCAGGGCCTTATTAAAATTAGAACCCACATACAGATCTGCTTCAGGAGCCCGGACAAGAGAGATCTTTACACTTCCCAGTCCGGAACTGAAACTACTTATACCGGTAATTGTCAAATCAGTTGCTCTGATTGATCCCCCTGCAGAACTCAGGTTGAATGAACCTTCTGAATTATGAATCTGGGCATACAGCTGAGCCAGCAGCAATTCAATGCTTCCGTCGATATTATCAAAAACAAATCTACCAAATCCATATTCAGCTTTGAAAAATCCATTAAAGTCTGTAACCTCAAAGTCACCTGACCCCCCAAAGCATTTTATATAAGTTCCATGAGGAACATTAATTGTCCAGGTCCAATCGTTGAAGTATGTTTGGGTAGGCCTGTGGCGGTCATAATCCAGGATATTTTCTTTCAAAATGACTGATGTAGGATTTTCTATCAATTCAAACTGCTCATCCGGTTTGGCTATATACCGAAGCTTTATCTCTATCTCCCCGGAATTGGAACCGGAAATGATAACTTTTGTACTCCCCATGGTTTCCAGAGACAATGTATCTTTTCCCGGTAGCTTCCAGGATTTTTCCTTCAATTCCTGGCTACATAATCTCCCTGGTTGTGCGAATGAGAAAATCACAAACGTAAAGGGCAGAATTAATAATTTTATCATTAATGTTCTTTTCAATGGTTTCATTTTAGTATTTGTTTTATTCAGTTTGTACCTTTTTGATTTTATTTCAATTTTTCTATTCATATCTCAGGTTTTTAACCGGATTATCATGTATTATTTTATAAGTCATTATACCGCTGACAATAAGAAATGATCCGGCAATAACAACAAGGGCAAACAGGAAAACATCGAATCCGATCTGTGTCCTGTTCATATATTTGCTAAGCCATCCGTTTAAAAGAAGATAAACCAGGGGAATTGAAAGAGAGGAAGCGATTATAAAAGGTGTAAGGTATTCGTTAAGAAAAATTCTGAGGATACTTATTGTATCAGCTCCCAGTATTCTTCTGATAGCCATTTCATTGACTTTAGAGGTTGAAACAAGGTATGATACTGAAACAATGCCCAGGAGTAGTAGAAAAAGACTTATTATTGTAGATATAGTTAGTGTTTGTATGATTTTTACCTCCTTTGAATATACATTGTTGAAATGGTCATCCATAAAGAAATAGGAAAATGGAGCAACAGGATCAACCTGTTTCCAGTTTTCACTCAGGAATTCCAAAGCCTTCTCTGACATGTTATCATCAGTTTTGAAAAACAGCTGAAAGTTGTTGGTAATAGATGGACTGTTTACTACGAATGCCAAAGAACCGGGAGTCTTATCCGTTTTACCGAAATAGATATCTTTAACAACTCCGACAACAATTTTTTCATTATTCCCCCAGAAACCTATTAGTTTTTTACCGACAGCATCCCCTCCGATTCTTTTCGCCAGTTGCTGATTTATAATTACCGCTGAGACAGAATCGGTGGAAAAATTTCTGCTGAAATCACGGCCTTCAACAATAGTAGCCCCAATCGTTTTGAAAAAATCAAAATCAACGCCAATATAGCCTGCAGCGATTTCTTCATCGGGTCTTTGTGAAGGCAACCTGACCGTTGTAACATTTGATACAGGACCCATAGGATAATTGGAAGAAGAGGTGAAACCGGAAAACAGAGGAGTGTTCTGAACTAAACGGGATGCTAATATTTTTCTGCGTTCCGGTGAATTTACACCGCTCAGGTAATTATTGGTAACTATAAGGTTTTTTCTTTCAAAGCCTAAATCCATTGTTGTAATGTAGTTAAGCTGTCTGCCGGCAATAAGTGAGGCGACTATCAGACCGACTGAAGTAAAAAACTGAATGCCTAACATTATTCTTCTCAGGTTAATTGAGTGTTTTCTTCCGGCAATTCTAAGTTCAACTATCCTTGACTTTTTCAGCTTTATTGCCTCAGGGATGGTAATATTATTTACAAGAGATGAAGAATAAAGACCTGGAACCAGTGGAAGAACAAATGTCAGGATGATGAGGATGATAATTATCTTAAAACTGAACAATTCGTTCATACTTAATCCTCCGGATGTCAGCTCCGATAAAGTATTCCTGAAAGAGATAATCAAAAGAGCCGATATGAAAGAAGCAGAAAATATATAAATCAGATTTTCAAAATAGAAACGTGCAAACACAATAATTCTGGTCTCACCGTAGGTTTTGCTTATGCCTATCCTGAAGATTTTTGAAATGTTTTTACCTATGTCAAGGATCATATAATTTCCCAGAGCTATAATCAGAATGAATAAAGCTATCCAAGGCAGAAAAAGGACTAACTGTAAATTTCCGCTGTTAAATGCAGGGCTCTGCATAATATCACCTGAATGAAGATAAATGTCGGTCAGTGGTTGAAGAGTAAGTTTAATCTGATTATTATCCACCTTAAAACTTTCTGTAATTATCTTATTAAGAACTTCCTCCGTTTCACCTCTAAGCTTTTTGTCTTTCAATACAAAAAAGAAATACGTTATCTTATAATCACCATTAGTCAGATAAACAGAAGTCTTAATGGATTCATTTGAAACGAGGTAATTGAATTTAATAAATGAGTTTCCAGGGATATCTTCGAAAATTCCACCCACAGTAAACTGTCCGGTATTGTTTATGGTAATTATCTTCCCCAGCGGATTATCTTCCTTAAAAAGCCTCAAGGCCTCCTGTTGTGAAATATATATTTTATCGGGCGTTTCCAGAAAACCGGTTCCATCCTGATCTGTTAATTTCCATGAGAAGGCTTTAAACAGACCCGGATCAGCATAAATTACCGGATGACTCTCAGGGTCATTATCCCCGGTTTTTAAGGTACGGTCAAGAATAATTACCCTGACAATATCTTCAACCTGTGAAATTTTGTTATTGAATAAATCTTTTATGACACCAGGTAAAATCGCTGTTTTAAGATTCTGTCCCCTGTCATGCAGAATTACCCTGAATATTCTATCCTTCTTCTCATGATATTTGTCAAACGAATACTCATTAATTACTACTGTAAGAAATAATGCGAAACATATCAGGCCGATAGATAGGTTGATAATCCTTATATAGGGATAAATGCTTTTTAATTTAATGCCCCTTAAACTGTCCCTGATAATTAATCTGATCATAATAGTTGTTTTTTACTTGTTCAATAATTCTTTAGCAATATTAAGACAGGCAATACTGCTGAACAAAAAAAATCTATAACTGACCTGAAAAATGAGATAATCTGCAAAACGAGGTTTTGTAAGATAAATTGAAAGACAAATTTTGCCAGCAAAGCACTAAAAAATTGAGTTTTTAATGTTTTTCAAGGCATTTGCAATATCTTTTTTGTCAGTTACCGCAAATTTCCGGCAGGTTACCTGATTATTAACATTATAATAATCCGATTTCTTAACTTTGATTTATATGAAAAAGATAAGGCTATACCAAATCATGTTTCATTTGCTTTTCTGGCTATTGTATATTCTGGCGTTCTATGCAGTAAGCACAAAATATAATCTTAATGCTGGTATCCCATACAGTACTTTTATTACAGCTGCAGTACAGATTGGGCTGGTCTATTTTATAAGATATTTTCTCTTCAACAAATATTACCAGAATGGAAGACCAGTGATGTTCTTACTCCTTGCTCTTTCATCAGTTCTTTATTTTATTCCTGTGGTATGGATGATAACTATGATATTTTTTGGTATCAATGTTACTTTTTCAAAATTATTTACCCTTGATACCCTTCTTACATATCTTGTAACTCTGGTAATTGGATTTATTTCTATCTCTGTCACACTATTACTTGAAAAGGAAAGGAAAAAAAATGAGCTGGCATATTATGAGAGAGAGAAGAAGGAGATGGAGCTTTTTGCCCTGAAGAACCAGATCGATTCTCATTTTCTTTTCAATACCCTTAATAATATTTATGGATTAGCCTTGAAAAAATCAGACCTTACACCCAGAGGTATACTCTTATTGTCTGAAATTCTGAGTTTTGTAATTTATGAAACTAAGAACGATTATTATCCTCTTAGTAAGGAAATCCAGCTCATCAATAATTATATTGAATTGGAAAAAATGAGGTACAGTGACAGTTTCAACATTGATTTCGAAGCAAATGATATAAGTGAAGATTCATTCATTACCCCGCTGATACTGTTTACTTTCCTCGAGAATAGCTTCAAACATGGAGTCTCCAAAACAATACATAATCCCTGGGTGAAAATCAGACTAAAATCGGGTGTTTCGGAAATCTTCTTCGAAATTGAAAACAGTGTGCCTGAAAACCCTGAAAATCCCAGGCAGGATGGAAATAAGGGAATCGGTCTTGAAAATATAAGAAGAAGACTGGCTCTGTTATATCCTCAGATGCATAAATTAATAACAAAAAGCGATGAAAACTCTTTTTATGCGGGACTGACACTTTATAAAAACTATTAGAATCTCAATATGAAAATAAAATGTGTGATCATCGATGATGAGCCTATAGCAAGGGAGATAATCAGAGACTATATTCTGAAAATAAATGATCTTGAGATAATTGCAGAATTCAATAAACCTACTGAAGCAATTACTTTTTTAAATGAGAACAAAACAGACCTCCTGTTTCTCGATATCAATATGCCTGAAATAAATGGGATACAATTTGCAAAATCACTGTCCGATCCGCCTGATATTATATTTACCACGGCTTACAGGGAGTTTGCTGCCAACGGATTTGAACTCCAGGCTGTTGATTACCTGGTGAAGCCAATTTCTTTTGAAAGGTTTCTGAAAGCAGTTAACCATTACCTTAAGCTGCATAGTAAGTCAGTCGAAATGACAATAGCAGAAACACGGGAGCAACATGAAGATAAATTTATTTTACTGAAGGACAGCAAAAAAACTCATAAAGTATATCTAAATGATATTAAATACATTGAAAGCGACGGAGATTATATTAGGTTCTATTTACTGAACAGGAAATTAATGATAAGGGGAAGTCTCTCTTCTTTGGAGGCCACTCTGCCTCCCGCATTGTTCCTAAGGATACATAATTCATATGTTGTAAACCTGAAAAAAGTCAATGCTGTAACCTTATACTCAGTCGAGATTGAAGGTACTGAATTACCAATAAGCAGAAGTCATAAGGAAAAAGTTTTAAAGATCCTCAATATAAAGCCTTAGGTGACTGTAAAAGCCAACGATCCTGAGCATATATAGCAATTTCAAATTTATCCCCATAAGCTGGAGTTATATGCTTATTGTCTAGTAATGTATGTTAAGTGTTTTCGGACTTGATTATAGAGGTCAAAGAAGGAAAGATTATACACTTCGCATCAGGTTACCGGAGGTTTGAGGTCAGTTGCAGGGAAT
>CAWHGX010000066.1:0-107863 GCA_963828775.1 uncultured Bacteroidales bacterium
TTGGTACTTCCTGTCAAGTTTGAATGTTTTGAGATGTCTCTCCCCAAAAAAATTAATGGCATATGCGAAGAAGAATCCCGACAGAATATCTATGCTATAATGGGCATGAGCAAGGAAAAGTGAAATAATAATTATTATGAGACAAAAGAGAATAATACATTTATACCATTTGTTTTTCACCATTAAAAATAACAGGAATGCATTGCCCACATGGCCTGACGGGTACACACCAAGTTCGTATTTTGAAAATCCGTTGAAGAGTGTGTTCGATCCGGTAAACAATGGCGGATTACCCAATGGGGTTAAAATAATAAATATACTTCGCACTATACTGATTATCCCGCACATGAGTAAAAAAAACGGGATACTTTTGTAATCCTTTTTATGAACGATATATATAACAACAACAATTATTGAAATAATGCTGAAAAGGTCATAAAAAAGGGATACATCATAGAAAGGAAGATTATCAAGAATAAGATCAGGAAGTAATGGCAGGGATCTGCCTTCATTATAATGGTTATTAAGATAGGATTGTGAAACAAAATTCAATTCCATACCTGCAATCAACGAAATGAGTCCCACATAAAAATACCAGCTGCTGAGAATTGGGATGAAAGAATTAATAATCTCAGAAAGAGAAGAAATTAATTTGGGTTTTTTTTTAGGATTTTGACTCATCGTTAACTGGATTATAAATTGTAAATCAGATTTCCTGAACAGGCTTTACCTGAATATCAAAATGGATATAGCTAATTACCTATTAAGGTCTCATAAAGGTTTATGAGCTTTCCCCTGATAACGTTTTTGTCAAATTGCGTTATCAATTGTTCCGATATATTTAAACCTTCATTATAGAAATCTTTGTCGTGTATCATCCTTTTTGTGAGGTCGATGAATTCGTTATTGTCTCTTGCTTTCAGATAAGGATTCTTATACAGAAGTTTGTACACTTCCAGATCTCTGTAAATTACCGGCATACCACTAGCGGCGGCTTCCAGAGGAGCCAGTCCAAAGGTCTCATGATATGAGGGGAACAGCATCAGATCTGCAGCTGCATAAACCAATGGCATCTTTTCCAGGTCGATTTCACCGGGAGATATAATACATTCACCGGCTTTCTTAATTCTTTCGTTAATCCTGAGTATGCCTTCAGTCAATACCCCAAAAGGTCGTCCTCCAACCCAAACAAATTTTGCCTCACTGATTATTTCAGCAATTTCGAGAAAATCCTCCACACCCTTCCTGCCCATTAACTGTCCAACACCCAACACGACAAAATCACTTTCTGAAAGTCCAAGCATCTGACGGCCTTTCAAACGCTTTTCTTCTGTGCGTCTCCATGTATCAACATTAATGGGATTACTGATACATACTATCTTTGTTTTTGCACCCGTTTTAATAATTGCATCTTCCACTCCGGGTGAAATGGCAATACACACATCTGCATAAGAATAAACTTTTTTCAGACCCCATCTGACAGCAGGCATAAGTAACCGCCATGCAGGTAATGAACCTTTTATAGAGTCAGGGGTAACATGAGCGGTTAAAACTCTTTTTCCTTTATATTTTCTCCCTTTCCAAAAGTAATAAAGGAAATAAGTATGACTATGAAATACATCCCCTGTACCCTCTTCGTTTATAACTACTTCAACATCACCTTTTTCCTTCAGTAACTCGGAATGATTGATAAAAGCAGTGTGGACACCTGTTCCTCCAACCACAAATTGAGTTTCAGAGATTATATGGACTTTCATAACCAATCCTTAAAAGATCATAACAAAAGTAAAACAATTCTTAGTTGTACAGAATTTATAACAAACTTTTAATCGTCAATTAAGTTTCATGATTATAAATGGTATGAACCCCAGAGTAAGCTCCGGACTCAAGTGAACGGTGCAAGCACCGAGGAACCGAACCGCCGCTGGCGGTGAGTTCGGCGAAGCCAATTAAACCTATCTTCGCGTCCGCCGACTTCGTCGGACGGAGCCGACTGACGTCGGCCGAAGTCCGAAGCTTTACGCGAAGGCAGATTAAAAAAGCCAAATGAGTGATAAGTAACAATTTCTTAGTCTGTTTGGTAGTCAGCCCGGTTTAGGGAAGAAGCCCATGTTGACAAATAAAGATAAAATCCGTTCAAGCTGGGCCCAAAATTGAGAACCAACCACTAAGAGTTTTATTCTGATGGTTGGTTTTTTGTTGGCGCCAGGTTTCGGATAAAAGGACTTCGATTTCTTATTGATTCTTTATCATTTTTTTCTACCAATTATTGCATTAATCTACTTCTTTAGTATCAGTTTAAACAACCATATACTCCGCAATCGAGTATATGATTGTTTTATCAAATAAAGTCCGATTTCTATTTTATAAACGGGTAATCGTCATAAACGGTATTAAAGGTAAGACGCACAGGATTACTTTTAGTTAGAAAGGTCATTAACCGTGATCATTGATAGCCATAATAAATTGACCACTCAAATCCTGAACCAAATCCTTATTGTTTTATTATGTATGTTAAATGTTTTCGGACTTGATTATAGTGGTCAAAGAAGGACAGATTTTACACTTCGTATCAGGTTACCGGAGGTTTGAGGTCAGTTGCGGGGAATTGGTACTTCCTGTCAAGTTTGAATATTTTGAGATGTCTCTCCCCAAAAAAATTAATGGCATATGCGAAGAAGAATCCAGACAGAATATCTATGCTATAATGGGCATGAGCAAGGAAAAGTGAAATAATAATTATTATGAGACAAAAGAGAATAATACATTTATACCATTTGTTTTTCACCATTAAAAATAACAGGAATGCATTGCCTACATGGCCTGACGGGTACACACCAAGTTCGTATTTTGAAAATCCGTTGAAGAGTGTGTTCGATCCGGTAAACAATGGCGGATTACCCAATGGGGTTAAAATAATAAAGATACTTCGCACTATACTGATTATCCCGCACATGAGTAAAAAAAACGGGATGCTTTTGTAATCCTTTTTATGAACGATATATATAACAACAACAATTACTGAAATAATGCTGAAAAGGTCATAAAGAAGGGATACATCATAGAAAGGAAGATTATCAAGAATCAGATCGGAAAGTACAGGCAGGGATCTCCCTTCATTTAATAGTTATTAAGATAGGATTGTGAAACAAAATTCAATTCCATACCTGCAATTAACGAAATGAGTCCCACATAAAAATACCAGCTGCTGAGAATTGGGATGAAAGAATTAATAATCTCAGAAAGAGAAGAAATTAATTTGGGTTTTTTTTTAGGATTTTGACTCATCGTTAACTGGATTATAAATTGTAAATCAGATTTCCTGAACAGGCTTTACCTGAATATCAAAATGGGTATAGCTAATTACCTATTAAGGTCTCATAAAGGTTTATGAGCTTTCCCCTGATAACGTTTTTGTCAAATTGCTTTATCAATTGTTCCGATATATTTAAACCTTCATTATAGAAATCTTTGTCGTGTATCATCCTTTTTGTGAGGTTGATGAATTCGTTATTGTCTCTTGCTTTCAGATAAGGATTCTTATACAGAAGTTTGTACACTTCCAGATCTCTGTAAATTACCGGCATACCACTAGCGGCGGCTTCCAGAGGAGCCAGTCCAAAGGTCTCATGATATGAGGGGAAAAGCATCAGATCTGCAGCTGCATAAACGAATGGCATCTTTTCCAAATCGAGTTCACCGGGAGATATAATGCTTTCACCGGCTTTCTTAAGTCTTTCGTTAATCCTGAATATGCCTTCAGTCAATACCCCAAAAGGTCGTCCCCCAACCCAAACAAATTTTGCCTCACTGATTATTTCAGCAATTTCGAGAAAATCCTCAACACCCTTCCTGCCCATTAACTGTCCAACACCCAACACGACAAAATCACTTTCTGAAAGTCCAAGCATCTGACGACCTTTCAAACGCTTTTCTTCTGTGCGTCTCCATGTATCAACATTAATGGGATTACTGATACTTACTATCTTTGTTTTCGCACCCGTTTTAATAATTGCATCTTCCACTCCGGGTGAAATGGCAATACACACATCTGCATAAGAATAAACTTTTTTCAGACCCCATCTGACAGCAGGCATAAGTAACCGCCATGCAGGTAATGAACCTTTTATAGAGTCAGGGGTAACATGAGCGGTTAAAACTCTTTTTCCTTTATATTTTCTCCCTTTCCAAAAGTAATAAAGGAAATAAGTATGACTATGAAATACATCCCCTGTACCCTCTTCGTTTATAACTACTTCAACATCACCTTTTTCCTTCAGCAACTCGGAATGATTGATAAAAGCAGTGTGGACACCTGTTCCTCCAACCACAAATTGAGTTTCAGAGATTATATGGACTTTCATAACCAATCCTTAAAAGATCATAACAAAAGTAAAACAATTCTTAGTTGTACAGAATTTATAACAAACTTTTAATCGTCAATTAAGTTTCATATTAAAAAAGCCAAATGAGTGATAAGTTGCAATTTCGTAGTCTGTTTGGTAGTATTATATTAATATATGCTACCGGTCCTATGACAGCAAGACAAACAAGCCCAATTCGGTAATCATAAAAGAACAGAGCTATTACTGCACCGGCAGATGCCGATAACTGCCAGAGCATTTCAGGCAGGCGTTCTTTAAAAACAACATATTCCTTGACAAGCTCTGCCTTTACATGCATTTTTGAATACTGGTCTCCCCGTGATTTTGATTCCTAAAATATGAAAAAGAATCTTTCGGGAAGGCAGCAGGCAGATAAATGAAGTACCTCAGGGTTATTTTCTGATAATTATTAATCTGCACATTATAAATTTGCTTTAATTGACCTATTTTTATTTTATGATAGCATTTTAACCGGTTACATCACATTAGACGAGCTTAATCACTACAGAAGACTTTACATGAGCTCTCTGATAACACAAGAGAAAGGTGAATTGGCAGTTGTCGACAAAGATGTTATGGATGAGTATAAATGTCTGGGTGTTAGTGACAAAACCTTTTGATCCTTTCCCATTTATACTTTTAAACCTGATTCTTTCTTGTCTGGCATCAATTCAGGCACCTATTATTATGATGGTCCAGAACAGAAAAGAACAAAAGGACAGGCAGAGGGGTGAACATGACTATAAAATCAACCTTAAAGCAGAGCTTGAAATTAAGCTATTGAGCGAAAGAATTGATCATTGGATTGTTCACCAGAATAAAAAATTACTTGAGATACAGGAAATTCAAACTGATTATTTAGAAGATCTGATGAATAAAAAGATAAAGAAATGAAATTAGAACACCGTAAACAGAAAGTTGCCTCTTTCCCTCAATTCTTATTAAGGGTAGGACGTTATGCATTAGTATCTGGAATGTTGATTGTCATTTCAGTGTGTATTGGTACATTGGGTTATCATCATTATGGATCATTAAACTGGCTTGATAGCTTTCATATGTCCAGCATGATTTTAACAGGAATGGGGCCTGTTGCAGAAATGAAAACAGATGGGGCAAAAATATTTTCATCTTTTTTTGCCTTGTACAGTGGGGTGGCGTTTCTAAGCATAACAGCTGTTTTCTTTGCTCCCGTAGTCCACAGGTTACTGCACATACTACATGTTGAAAGTGATGAAGGTATGACTAATAAATGAACAATAATTTGAAATAAAATGAAAAAATCCCCCGGACTCCATCCCTGTAAATCTGGTTATAAAACTTTTTACTGTAGAAGCCGGCTCTTATTAATCCTGTTGACTACTATGTTATTATCAGCAGGAATACATATCTCCCAGGCCCAGGAAACTGAATGGAGATACATTATTGGAGATGCTCTGCCTGATGCACCGGAGCTGGCATTAAGAGGTGATTTTAAAATTGGTGTCAGGACAATCACTGTAGTGAATAAAGGTCAGATCGATATTCTGAACACCAAAGGAAGTATTGAACCGACGTACGACAGAACTCTGAAACTGGAGATCTGGTATCCGGCATCAGTTACTGACGGAATAACAGAACTGGCAGCGTATGAGGAGGAGAGACCGGTGCCTAACGATCCCAAACACCAGTTGATAAATTATGAGTTCCAGGGGAGAGCAATTCGTGATGCGATGCCAGATTTAAAGGATGGAGCTTTCCCTTTGCTGATAGTTTCTCACGGGTATGTAGGATCAAGGTTTTTAATGACATACCTTACAGAGAATTTAGCGTCAAAAGGATTTTTAGTTGTGGCAATAGATCACATGGAATCAACATATAACGATGCAGGAGGATTCCAGAGTACACTTCTAAATCGCTCAAGAGATATTTTATTTGTTCTTAATCAGATTGCAGAATTGAGTAAACCCGGAAGCAATAGTTTCCTGGTCGGGTTGGTCGATGTAAATAACACTGCCCTGATCGGGTATTCAATGGGTGGCTACGGTGTATTGAATGCTGCAGGTGCAGGTTATAGTACGAACCTTGTTACTATGTTCGGTGCAATGACCGGGGGGAGCAAAGCAATTGAAGTGCTGTGCATGGACAGTCCTGTTTACAAAGCCTTGTATGATAACCGGATAAAAGCTGTTGTTGTTTTTGCACCCTGGGGCATGCAACGTAATATCTGGGATTCCGAGGGGCTGAAAGGATTGAAAGTTCCTATACTCTTTATTGCAGGCAGTCTTGATGACATATCAGGTTACGAAAAAGGTACCAGGGCAATTTTCGAAGGGGCCGTCAACGCCGACCGTTATCTGCTTACATATATCAACGCCAGACATAATGTGGCTCCTAATCCTCCACCGCTGGAATCATTAAAACCAGGATTACCTATTGATTTTTATTACCATTACGCTGAACCAGCCTGGGATCAACGCAGGATAAATAATATCAACCAGCATTTTGTTACTGCCTTTTTAGGAATTCATCTCAAGAATATTGATTACGGGCAATACCTTGCATTACCTGAAAATTCGAATACCAATACATGGAAAGGCTTTAAACCACGCACCTCTGTGGGGCTGGAACTGTTACATTCCGCTGCAACAAAACTGAACCAGCCTGACCACCGGTAAATCAGAATAATTTTCAGAATATTAATTTAATTTTTGTCATTAAATCAAAAATAATACAGTAAATTCACAAATTATGTATTTGCCAATACAGATAATTTTTGAAATGATGAATATTACTTTTGAAATCTATAAAAAAAAATGATGAAAAAGCTGTTAAGTTTACTGGTTCTGTCAGTCATTCTGACCTCGACAATTAATGTATATGCTCAAACTGTATATACAAATAAAGCAGATTCAAAATATCATCTTCTTAGTTGCAAAT
Organism: uncultured Bacteroidales bacterium; assembly: GCA_963828775.1. Lineage (GTDB taxonomy): Bacteria > Bacteroidota > Bacteroidia > Bacteroidales > VadinHA17 > LD21. The sequence goes on from CAWHGX010000066.1 coordinate 7,302, forward strand.
ATCTTGATCCCAGCCATGATTCTCTGGATATGGGGTTTGCAGTAAAGAAGGGCTTTGCTCCGTGCAATGTATGTAAACCATCAGCCCAGGGAGCTTCCGCCTCAGGCAGTATGGGTACTTCGGGCAGTATGGGCAATTCTAACAGTATGGGTGCTGCGAAAAGTATGGAAAAACCAGGGATGAAGCAACAGATGAACTCATCAGTGAACACAGCCGGTCAGCAATGTGCCGTAATTAATAAAGACGGAAAAAGATGTGTCGGAACGGCAGAACCGGGATCGATTTATTGCTGGGAACACAGAAATTATAAAAAATAATCATCTCAGAGCAAGAGATTTGCTATATTTTATCCTGTGTAATATGAGTCTGATATCTTAGTTTTCCGGAATACCATACTTAATTTTTTGTGCAATTGAAAGATCCTGGTATGAATTCCCTGTACTGAATTTTTTATGAGTTTTCTTTATTCCCCACAGCCGGGCTGTTTTATCCCACGAACCGGTAAGAATCATATTACCATCAGGTGAAAATGCTACAGAATTAATGCTGCCTTCATGTCCTTTAAACAATTGTAACTGATTTCCCCTAAGGTCCCATAAACAAGCTGTATTATCTTCAGCTCCCTGCATATTTAAACCAATCGCTGAACTTACCGTAAGCAGGTTTTTACCATCTGGTGAGAAAACAACCGAAGAAACATATCGTTCATTTCCTTTAAATACCTGAAGTACATTTCCCTGCAGGTCTAAAAGTCTTACTGTTTTATCCTGTGACCCTATAAAAATGCTTTTCCCATCCGGGGAAAAGCCTACTGAGTTAACGTAACCATCGGGACATGGAAATTCGTGAAGCATTGTTCCTCCCAGGTTCCAAAGCCTGACGGTTTTATCCCATGAACCGGTAAGTATAGTCTTTCCATCAGGGGAGAAGGCAACTGAATTAATACTTCCTTCATGGCCTTTAAAAATTTGAATCGTATTTCCGTGAATATCCCAGAGCCGGGCAGTTTTATCCATTGAACCTGTAAGTATGGTTTTCCCATCCGGTGAAAAAGAGATTGCCCATATCATATCTTCATGTCCATTGTATATCTTAAGAATATTTCCATTCTGATCCCATAATCTGGCCGTTTTATCGGTCGATCCGGTAAGAATGGTGTTATCATCAGGAGAAAAAGCAACTGACCAGATTCCATCTTCATGTCCTTTGAACACTTGAATTAAGTTTCCCTTCAGGTCCCAGAGCCTTGCTGTTTTATCGTTAGATCCAGTTAAAATTCTTTTGCCATCATGGGAGAAGGCTACTGAATTTATCGCTTCATCATGACCTATGAGTTCCCTTATAACAATCCCATCAAGGTCCCAGAGCCTTGCTGTTTTATCATCTGATCCGGTAAGTATACTTTTACTGTCGACTGAAAAGGCTACTCCCTCAATGCCTGCCTCATGTCCTTGAAAGATCTGTAATGCTTTTCCCTGCAGGTCCCAGAGCCGGGCAGTTTTATCCCAGGAACCAGTTAGAATTTGGGTCCCGTCATCAGAAAATGATACTGAAGTAACATTATTTTCATGTCCTTTAAAAACATGCAGAACTTTTCCATGGATATCCCATAAACGGGCTGTACTATCCTTCGAACCAGTTAAGATATCTTTCCCATCAGGTGAAAAGTCTACTGAAGTAATAACACTTCCATGCCCTTTAAACACCTGCAGAGTATTTCCATTCAGATCCCAAAGCCTGACAGTTTTATCATTTGAACCGGTTAATATACTTTTCCCATCGTGAGAAAAGGCCACAGAAGAAATATTATCTTCATGTCCTTTAAAAACCTGCAATTCATTTCCCTTTAGGTCCCAGAGCCTTGCTGTTTTATCCATCGATCCTGTGAGTATAGTTTTACCATCAGGTGAAAAAGTCACCGAAAAAACTATACCAAGGTGCCCCTTATACTCCTGAATTTTATTACCTGCAAGGTCCCATAACCTGGCTGTTTTATCACCTGATCCGGTAAGTATGTTTTTTCCATCGTAAGAGAAGGCCACAGAAAAAATGATATCCTGATGTCCTTTAAAAACCTGCAATAAATTTCCTTTCAGGTCCCAGAGCCTGGCCGTGCTGTCCTGAGATCCGGTAAGGATACTCTTTCCATCCGGAGAAAGGGCTATTGAATTAATATTGCCTTTGTGCACTGAGACTATCCTGTAAAAATTGAAATCATAATAAGTGCGGTTCAGATTTTCCACAATGTCAGGATTAACAGAATCTATGCTGGCTGCGTATTCTGCCAGCCTTAAGGCAATTGTGGGATCAGACTCAACAACTTTTTGTGATAAAAAATTATAACTGCTGGCTCTTGCCATAAGATAGTTCTGATTTGATTTCTGTTTTTCCATGAGAGCCCAAAGAGTAAATCCGGACAGAACTAAAATAAGTGCCAAAGCTGCAGCTGTTAAAATGGTTCTTCTCCTCTTACCTGATCTGGTTATTTCATTTTTACTCTTATCTATGAATATTTCTGATTGTTTATTCAGGTAGAGTTTATCTTCATAAGGGGCTATATATTTTAGATCATCAGAAGTAAGGAATTTACCTCTTCTGTTGTAAAGAGAGAGTGCATTATCTATAAACTGCCTTACTTCAATAATGTCTTTCTCAATGGCAGTGAACTTCTCATATATTTTAGAGGCCAGACTGTCGTGTCTCAATTCGAAATTACCTGCTTCATCTCTTTCCCTGAGAATACGAAGATCAACGAATCTTGTAAGGTATTTTAAAAGATCTCCTTCGGTTATCACAGTGCCAAGAGTCCCGATTGAATCCAATATTTCCGATTCATTCATTTGTTTTTTTGTTCCCTGCACGGAGACAAATGATTTAAGTATATCCATACCGGTATCAGGGTCATCCATTTCCCGGATCTGCTCCTCAAGGAATTGTCCAAGCAGATCGGAGACGCTTCCTGCACTGGTGAGCATCTCTTTTGAAAATTGTAGTTTGTCCGATCGTTCTTTATCAGTAACCGCAATTCTGAAAATACGGTCGAGATAGATCTGAAGGAAGGTAAGTTCTATCTCATTACCTGAAGGGCAAAGCTTGTCAATTATTTCTTCTGCGAATCCTGTTTCAGTTTTAATACCAAGTATTCTGCAGGGACCTTCAACAGACTGGATTGCATTTGCCCGTTTCATCTTTTCAACTCTGAAACGATTGGAAAAGATTTCCGGAATAAAAGATTCAAACTCTGTTATTCCTGCAAGAAATTCCTCCCTGATTATGAAAATTATCCGGCATTGAGTTTCTGATTCAGCGATTTCCTTTATAAGCTTTATGAAGTCAGTTTTTTCGTCTGTTGATCCAAAAATAAACAGTTCTTCAAACTGGTCGAATATGAGGTATAAAGGCTTAAAATGATCGAGGTATATTGATTGAAGTTTTTCAGATACGGACAAATTTTTCTTTAAAGGTGTAAGCGCTTGTTTGTTAAGGGACTCATTAAGACTCTCAATAATATTCGTGCCACGACGAACATTAACAGGCAGCCAGTCGCTGTCATCAAACCTGGAAGCAAGCCCGCAATTGACAAGAGAAGATTTTCCGGTTCCGGAGATCCCGTAAACAAGAAGTATTTTGCTTTCAAAAGTCTTTCTGTAAAGTTCGGTTATCTCCTTGTCGCGACCGAAAAAGATCTTACGGTCTGCGATGGAATAACTATCAAGAAACTTAAATGGAGATATCATTTTCTTAAAACTCTAAACACTGAACACTAAACTTTGAACCTGGAACTATAAAGCCACCCCTCGCCCCTCCCAGGCGGGGATCTTAGTGGAAAAACAAGCCGGTTGCCGGAAGCCTATAGCCGCAAACTGCTCACCTCACACCTCTACTCCTCCGATTGACAGCATAAGCTGCCTGTACTCTTCAAGCAGAATGTTATAATTACTCAGGGATCTCAGATCACACTTTTCAGTCACTTCCGTACCGAGGTACATAAGGTGACCACTTTTGTATTTTGTATACATAAATATATCTTTCCTTAAATCAAATTTTTCCTTTGCATCTATAGTTTCAGAATTTGTATCAATTATCAGTGGTGAGAGGTTAAGATAATCATTGAACGATTTAATTGATTTCATAAGCAGGACCGACTGGCTGTCGGAGAATGTTGCTTCATCAATCTCCTGCCCCTTAAAATCAGAATCTGAGCTGTTCAGAAGGTCAATGATATGATGAAACTTAGCTTCATGGATCCGTGGTTTAATGACTTTTATATCCCTTACCGATACAAGCTTGTACTTTGCAAAAAATGCAATCCGCTGAAGGATCACTGTAAGCTTTTCATTATATTCCACACATCTTTTTTCAATTTCTCTTTCATCGAGGTTTATCTGGTAATGACCTATTTCGTTCCTTTCCGGTACCCAGAAGTCGAGTGCGGCAAAAAAATTTTTATCGAACTGCTCATTCATCTCCGGAAGGAACCATCCGAGCTTTTGCTCGGTATAAGCTGTGGCAAGAGTTCTTATCAGCCAGCAAAAATTACCCAGGGTCATAACCGTAAACCTGTTGGCAAATTCACTTCTTATCTGATCCGCAAGAGAGAATTTCTTACTTATAATATCGTACCACACCTGACATACCATAACAAAGCTTACAAACTGAATCGATCTTTCAATGGTCTTGAAAATCTGGTCAAGTCTCAATTTGCAGGGTTGCCTCATAGATCCTGAAAAAAGTCTCCGCAACTCCACACCAACGGGCCATGGGAAATACTTAATTACCAGGTCACCTATGATTCGGTAATCAATCATTTCGTCCTCATCTTTTTCAGGTATATACCTTGAAAGAGAAGGCTGGTTTTTTACCATCTCGGCAAAAACCTTCAGAATGAGATCTTCATTTATTGCTGGCATGTTCAACCGCTAAAAGACAAGCCGTTCTGTTTCTGCAAGAGAATATACAAAATCATTCACCGATGTTAGTTCAGTTTTAACAGGGTCAGCGGTACTTCTGACCATTACCTTCACTGGAAAATTTTTTGCCCTGAGTTGCCGGCAAATTTCAGTTCCTAAGAGTCCTGTAGCACCTGCTACCAGTACTGTTGAAGTTTCCATCCGATTTTGTTATTAAGTTTATAATAATGGATATTGATAAAATCATATTAAATCAGAATAGCTCTAGCCCATCAAGAGCATCGGGTATATAGAATTAAGTTGTTAAACAATTCATGATTACTTAAAAATTTTCATTAGTGTCCATTAAAAATTAAATATATTTCTTTGAAATGATTAATAGAGTCGAGGTTGTAGAGCTTTATTGTTACGTGCCGATTTGAAAGAAAATATTATTAAATCATTTGAATAAATTGGATTAAATATCCATTACCGTTGAAGCTTTAGACCAACGGTAAATATCAGCCTCAAATAAAGGGACTTTAAGTCCTTCATTTTAAGGGCTAAGTAGCCTCTAATCGGAAGTGTTCTCATGCCGTTGGCTAAAAGCCAACGGTAACTTAAAAACTTTACAGGATTCTTCAAAGTCTAAAGTACGCAATTTTATGAGAACCTCCTCTAAAAGAGCTATTTACAAACCAAGATTATCAAGATATCAAAGAACTAAATTGTAGAAAGTTGAAAATCAATTATATTTAAGTGGACACTACTGAAAAATTTTAAATAATATTGAGGATTCTAATTACAGAATAAAAGAATTATATAATTCATATTATCTGTACTAACTAATTCATATATTTGTAAATGTATACTATTACTTTTGATTTAATAGTACGTTTTGTAATAATTTTCTGAAAATCATGCTGTTAATAAATTAACAGTAGAATTGTAAGGGTAATTATTTCTTATTTTTGAGTCAGAAGTAGCTGTTTAGAGAGCTACAATTGAATATTTTAAAAAGAAAAAACAATAATTGGGATTCTTACTTTTGAATTATTATAAGGCCCCAGAATATTTTATATGTAACTGAAAAATAAATTTGATAATTATTAAAAATCATGGAGAATAATTCAGTAACAAGCACTATTCCGGTTTATACCCTGAGTGTTACAGCAGATCTTTCAGGAATCCCTGATCATTCAATAAGGCAATATGTTGATAAGGGGTTGATTATTCCGTTCAAAAAAGAATCAAGCCGGAACCTATTTTCTCAGGTGGATATTTTGAGGCTAAAATATATTCATAAATTACTGGATGAGGATGGCTTAAACATTGCAGGGATCAGGACTTTACTGGCTCTTATTCCCTGCTGGGCAATCAGGCATTGCTCCGATGAGGAGCGTGAAAAATGTCAGGCTTTCATGAGTGTTACTTATCCCTGCTGGGAAGCATCTGAAAAGGGGACACTCTGCAAGAATACTAATTGCAGGGAATGTGAAGTTTATGGTATTGCCGAAACACCATGCTGATTTAAAATCATTCTTTAAAACAATTATACCTTAAAATGAATCCGATAATTTCTCATTGGTTATTAAATATAAAGCCCCCGGATATTGAATTCTAAAGCCTGCAATTTCCACATTTCTACCATTTTGTTATCAACTGTAAAATCCAACCATTTTGACTACCTTTGGCTGAAATAAATTGACAACCAAAATCCGGAGTTAAATACTTGTTGTTTTGTTATGTATGTTAAGTGTTATCCGCCCAGATTTTGAAGTGATCAAAGAAGGATGGGTTTTGCATGATGCTTTTTGTCTCAATTCTATTAAATTCTTGATTCCTGTTTGCTTTTTTATTTATATTTGACGCTGCATTTTTATTTCTTAAACCGTGAGAAAATTACAGTTAAAGCTTTCTAAATATGATGCCCCGCAGAAAGCCATACAGGCAGGAATCTATCCCTATTTCAGGGAGATTGAATCTGATCAGGATACAGTAGTTACAATAAAAGGGCAAAAAGTCCTTATGTTTGGTTCCAACAGTTACCTTGGTCTTACAAATCATCCCGGGATTAAGAAAGCAGCAAAAAAGGCTATTGATAAATATGGTACAGGTTGTGCAGGATCAAGGTTTCTTAATGGCACTCTCGATATTCATATACAGCTCGAAGAGAGACTTGCTGAACTTGTGGGTAAAGATAATGCACTCTGCTACAGTACGGGTTTCCAGGTTAATCTTGGGGTTGTGTCAGTTCTGACTGGTCGTAAGGATTATGTTTTACTTGATGAGCTTGATCATGCTTCAATCATCGAGGGGAGCCGGCTTTCATTCTCAAAAGTGTTTAAATATAGTCATAACGATATGCTTTCCCTTGAAAGCAAGTTAAGAACCTGTACTCCCGAAAGCCTTAAACTTATTGTAGTTGATGGAGTATTCTCTATGGAGGGTGATATAGTCAAATTACCTGAACTTGTCAGACTGGCAGATAAATATGATGCGACAGTTATGGTTGATGATGCACATTCAATTGGTGTATTAGGTAAAAACGGATCAGGCACTTCGTCACATTTTGGTCTTACCGGGAACGTTGATCTGATTATGGGGACCTTTTCAAAATCGCTTGCCTCTCTTGGCGGTTTTATTGCATCAGATAAGGACACAATAAACTATATAAAACATAATTCGCGTCCACTTATATTCAGCGCGAGCATGACACCTGCTTCTGCCGCTTCCGTACTGGCCGCAATTGACATAATGGTCAGCGAACCTGAAAGAATAAGCCACCTGTGGGAAATTACTAATTACGCGCTAAGGGGATTCAGGGAAATGGGATTTGATACAGGAAGATCCGAAACGCCTATTATTCCTTTATTTGTTCGTGATGATTTAAAAGCTCTGTTACTTACCAGGACTTTACTGGCTGACGGCATTTTCGTAAATCCCATAGTATCTCCTGCCGTACCCAAAGAAAATTGCCTGATAAGGTACTCGCTAATGGCAACTCATACAAAAGAACAGGTTGATATTTCCATCGAAAAAATTACAAGAGCCGCCAGGGCGCTTGACATTCTGAAATACATGTAACTGAAATATTTTATTTATAACACATTAAACATTTCCCCTCTGCTCCCTCTAAAGAGGAATTTGAAATTAATTAAGATTTTTAATCCCTTCCAGAGTCCGTGCAGTGAGGCGAGAGGGATTTGGAATGGATAGTTTGGAGGCAATAGAGTTATGGCTAAAGTCATTCTAATCACAGGTATATCATCAGGATTTGGTGAACAGACAGCTAAGCTTCTTGCAAAAAAAGGATATTCAGTATACGGTACAATACGAAGAGAATGTGAGGTGAGCGACCGTGTTAATATCGTGAAAATGGATCTTACCGATAATGAATCAATAAAAAAAGCTGTTGAAAAAGTTTTTGAAAAAGAAGGAAGGATAGATGTACTTATTAACAATGCCGGCATGCATACCGGAGGTTCAATCGAAACGTCCCGGATTGAAGACATAAAACTTCAGATGGATATAAATTTCATGGGAATGGTTCAGCTTACAAGGGAAGTATTGCCAATAATGCGTAACCAGGGTGGAGGTAAGATCATAAATATTAGTTCAATAGGAGGATTGATCGGATTACCTTTTCAGGCATTCTATTCAGCAAGCAAGTTTGCTATTGAGGGATTCAGTGAAGCCCTGAGAATAGAAGTGAGAAAATTTAATATTAAGGTCGTAGTAATAAATCCAGGCGATTTTCATACCAGTAACTCTGCCAACCGAAGGAATTTCCTTGCACCGGCAAAGCCTGAAGATCCGTATCAAAAGCAATTTGAAAAGACATTATCGGTAATTGAAAAAGATGAAAATGGCGGCCGGAATCCAGTTATTCTGGCCAGTAAGCTTGTTAAAATAGTTGAATATAGAAATCCCTCCCAGCGTTACATTATATCATCATTCGAGCAAAAATTCGCTGTAATATTGAAGTATGTTTTACCCGGTAAATTATTCATTAAGATTCTTGGTAACCACTATAAAATCCGGAGTTAAATCCTAAAATCTCCTCAACCAATCAACAAACCGGTACGCAGATAGCCGGAGAGATGAATTAATGTTCATCCTTAACATTTTTAATTAATTCTTGCAAATAGTGTTCATTCGTTAACCAAATGTGAACTCATAACTACCAATTGTTAAGTGTTCCTTTCTGCTGAATTTAAAATAGACAAAATTGCATACTGAAGTAGTAAAAGTACTTCTATACCGGTGAAAAACAAGGACAGTAAGTAACCGGCATAAGTTTATTAATATTCCTATTCAAAAGAGCCATGAAAATAAAGATTCATAAGGCGCTGTTGCGGATATCTGTAAGCGCCATCAGCTATTCACTAAGACATTTGATTCCAGGTTGCGCCAAAACCTGCAGTTATCCCGGATATATTGAAATTTTCTGACAAAAATTTATATCACTATCAATTCTTCATCAACCTAACTTAAATGCTTATGAAAAAACTAATTCTGACAGTCATGCTTTTTGTGATTATTCCTGTCATAGCGGTTAATGCACAAACAATGACTATATCAGGGACTGTTACCTCTTCTGCTGAAGGAGAGGGACCTATGCCCGGAGTATCTGTTTCTGTAAAAGGGACAACAACAGGAATCATTACTGATATAAATGGTAAATACTCACTTATCGTCCCATCTAACGCCACCACTCTCATTTTTTCATATATCGGTATGAAAACCCAGGAAATTGAGATTTCCGGACGGACTGTGATTAATGTCGTTCTCAGTTCGGAAGTCACGGCTCTGGATGAGGTAGTGGTAACTGCACTTGGAATTTCACGCGAGAAGAAAAGTCTCGGGTATTCCGTCCAGCAGATTGGCGGGGAGGAGCTTAACACTGCAAGGGAAACAAACTTCGTCTCTTCGATGTCGGGTAAAGTATCAGGTGTATCTATAAAACAGCCCAATACGATGGGCGGATCGGCAAATATTGTCATCCGTGGCAACGCATCGCTCCTTGGCAATAACCAGGCGCTTTTTGTTGTTGACGGTATACCTGTTGATAACAGTATAACTAACACCGAAACGCAGAAGACCGGGGGAGGTGGCTTTGACTATGGAAATGCTGCTATGGATATCAACCCTGATGATATTGAATCCATCTCGGTTCTCAAAGGAGCAGCGGCAAGCGCCCTATACGGATCAAGGGCCGCAAACGGGGTTGTCCTTGTAACCACTAAAAAAGGTATGAAGAACAGAGGGCTCGGGATCACATTTAATTCAAGTGTTGTAATCAGCAAAACCGATAAAGCCACACTGCCCAAGTATCAGAAAGAGTATGGCGGGTCCTATGGTCCTTATTATGATGATGAAAGCGGTTATTTCCTTCTCAGCGATGTCGATGGTGACGGGACCGATGATCTTGTGGTTCCGGTTTTCGATGACGCATCATGGGGAGCAAAATTCGATCCCGGCCTTTTGGTTGTCCAGTGGGAAGCACTCGATCCGCTGGCACCTAATTATGGCGAAAAGACACCATGGATTTTCCCCGAGCATAGTATAGAGGCACTCTTCAAAACGGGGATGAAGTTTACCAACAATATAGCATTTGATGGTGGTAATGATGTGAGTACCTATAGATTATCATATACAAATGTTGATGAGAAAGGTATTATGGCCAACAGTTCCATCAGGAGAAATACAATAAATTTATCAGGCTCGTATGATTTCTCAAAAAGGCTGACTGTCGAGGCCAATGGAAGCTATATAAACCTGAAAGCGACCGGAAGGTACGGAACAGGATATGATGATCAGAATCCGATGCAGGTTTTTGCCCAGTGGTTTCAGACAAATGTCGATGTTCAGCACCTGCTTGATAATTACAAATCGCCCATTGACGGAACACAGAGGACCTGGAACTATACCGGTATTCCTTCTCTTGAATCTCTTCCGCGGGCCTATTACGCCAACAACCCTAACTGGGTGCGTTATGAGAATTTTAATAATGACGGCCGGGACAGGTTTTACGGTTACGCAAAACTGAATTATAAGCTGGCCAAATGGGCGTCGCTTGAAGGTAGAATAGCAAATGACTATTATTCAGAATACCAGGAAAGGAGAATTGCAATTTCAAGCGCTCAGGCCGGGAACCTTCCTGATTATACGAAATTCCTCCGTACTTTTGATGAATTCAACGCCGATGTAATGCTGCGTTTTGAAAAGGATTTGTCAGATTTTTCTCTGAACGGTCTGGCGGGAAGCAGCACGAGGTCAAATACAGTAAAGTCGACATTGGCCAGTACAGTAGGAGGGCTTTCGATCCCGGACTATTTCGCACTTGACAACTCAATTGCACCGATTTTCAATGAAGAAGCAGAGGTGCTCCAGAGAATAAACAGCGTTTATGCCAGTATTTCAACAGGATACAAAAGGTTTGTTTATGTAGATCTGACTGCCAGGTATGATGTATCATCAACTCTGCCGGAAGGTAATAATTCATACTTTTATCCATCCGTATCCACCAGTTTTATTCTGTCAGAGTTATCAGGCCTGAAGAATGTAAATTTTCTTAGCTTCCTTAAACTCAGATTGAATTATGCAGAAGTGGGAGCTGATGCTCCTGCTTATAACACAAAATCCGCATATATAAGCGGGAGACCATGGGGAAACCTGGGATTGTTCTCACTGCAGAATAATTTTTACAATACCAATTTAACTCCGGCACTGTATAATCCGGATCTTCTTCCTGAAAGAACAAAAAGCATTGAGGCTGGTCTTGAAGCCCGTTTCCTCAAGGACCGGTTCGGTTTTGATTTTTCATTTTACAAAAACAATAGCTTCGACCAGATAATGCCAATTGAAGTCTCCAGGGGATCGGGTTACAGTGCAATGTATATAAATGCGGGTGAGATCCAGAACAGGGGAATAGAGCTTTCGCTGAATGCAGAGATTGCAAGGAAAAAAGACTTCTCATGGAATGTTGACCTGAATTGGTTTAAAAACGATAATAAGGTAGTCAGTCTGGGTGGCGGCATCGATAATATCCTTCTGTTCAGTCAGTGGGATGTTTCAATAAATGCACGTGTGGGCGAACCTTATGGCGCAATTATCGGTACTAACTTTGTTTACCTCGATGATAAAAAGGTTGTTGGCAGTGACGGATTCTACCTCAAAACCGACAATGAAGAAGTTATCGGAAATATTAATCCTGACTGGAATGCAGGGATTAAGAATACTTTCAGGTACAAGGGATTCTCTTTAAGCGGCCTGATCGATATTCAGCAGGGTGGCGATATCTACTCAAACAATACCAAGTATGGCTGGTCTACAGGCCTTTATGAAGAGACTGCAGGTCTTAACGATAAGGGAAATCCAAAACGCGACCTGGTTAGCGCAGGAGGTGGTGTTCTTTTTCCAAATACAGTTTATGAGGACGGACTGACCAATACCACATATTTCGAATGTAATGAATGGGGAACAGCGTATGACTATGACGCATCCCCTACAGCAAGATACATCTTCGATGCTTCCTATATAAAACTGCGCGAGGTAGCTCTGTCGTACACTCTGCCCGGGACAATTCTGATGAATTCTTTCATCAAAAATGCTTCAATCTCGCTGGTGGGACGTAATCTGTGGATCATACATAAAAATACATATCACTTTGATCCCGAATCAGCCACTAGCGCTGGCAACCAGCAGGGAATAGAGAATGGGGCCTATCCGACAGCACGGATGTATGGTATCGACCTTAAAATAGCTTTTTAATAATAGTAACAAATTACTGCCATGAAACAATTGAAATATATAATATTATTCTTATTCGCCGGACTCTATTCATGTGAGCTCCCGGATAACGTGAATCCGAAGATGGCCGAAGTTGTGCCAGGATCTGCTGTTTTTACAATGGCCGAAGTACAACTGATTGAACAGATAAACAGTCTCGACCAGAATCAGAATGTTTCAAGACTGCTTGCTCAGTATAATTCTCAAACTACCTATTACGGAGAAAGCCAGTGGAACTTCTATGACAGGAGTCTGCCTGATGAAATGTGGGAAACCCTTTATCGCGATGTTCTGCTCGACTTCAAAGAAGTAAAAAGATTAGTTGCCGCTGACAATGCTACTTCGGATGAAGTTAAAATAAATCAGAATGCGATAATTGATATTCTTGAAGTCTATACATACCATGTGCTGGTTGACATCAATGGAAACGTGCCATATACTGAAGCTCTTCAGGGAAGGGAAAATCCATCACCCCTCTATGATGACGCTGCAACCATATATGCAGATCTCATCGGGAGGCTCGGTGATGATGCACTTGCACTCGATAACGGATTCGCAGGTATGGGTGAAGCTGATGTGATGTATCATGGCGACATTGATTCGTGGATCAGGTTCGCAAACTCGTTACAGTTTCGCCTGGCAATGCGGCTGGCTGACGTGAATCCGGCCTTTTCAAAAACCATTGCTGAAGCGGCAGTTACACGCGGAATATTCACTGATCAGGCTCAGTCTGCATCACTTGTTTATTTCGGTATCACCCCACATATAAATTCGATTTACTCAAATATGATAGAGCAAGGCCGTTGTGATTTTGTTGCATCCAATACGATTGTGGATACTATGAATGCCATAAATGATCCCCGGCGGCCATATTATTTTTCAACAATTGAAGGTGAATATATCGGTGGCAGATATGGTTACAGAAATGTTTATGATCAGTGCTCAAGCTTCTCACCGGCAATGCTGGAACCGGATTATCCGGCTATCCTAATGGATTATGTGGAAGCGGAGTTCCTTTTGTCGGAAGCAGCCGCAAGGGGGTATAATATCGGAACCGGCACTGCCGAATCACACTATAATGAGGCAGTATTACAGAGTATTCTCACCTGGGGTGGAACAGCAGCTGAGGCTACCAGTTACCTGGCTCAGCCTGAAATCGGCTATAATACAGGCAGCACCGCCGGAGATTTCAGGAAGAAAATCGGACTGCAAAAGTGGATTGCTTTATATAACCGGGGTCTTGAAGGCTGGGCTGAATGGCGTAAATTCGATTCTCCCCGATTCAACATTGCACGAAACAAAACTGCTGCCGACATTCCGATGAGAATGCCATACCCATTTAATGAGAATAACCTGAACCTTGACCAATTATACCGCTGCTTCAACAGCTATTGGCGGGGATCTGGTATCGACGAAGATCTTCTGGGATAAATACTAAAAATTTAAACTGAATTCATTATTGAATCCTCAGACCCATGCCCGATAAACCATATTAGATTCATTCTCACTGATTAGTCTTTTAATGCAAATTAATGCACTCAGGTTTAGGTTAATGGACGGGCATGGGCAATTTTTATTTCTGTCCCCTGATAAAACAACCCTTCCGGAAAAGCCACTGACCCTGACCATAGCTACCCGGATCAAATTGACTAAAAAACCGGGAGTTACATCTTTGTCGGTTTTTAATGTAAGTTTTGTATTATCAGACAGGATTTTGAAGTGGTCAGAGAAGGAAGGTTTTTGGACATTGGCAGAAATCCTGCCTATTCCCCGAACCTGTAACCAATTCCTGGTTCAGTAATTATCAGACTGGGATGAGCAGGGTCATCTTCAATTTTTTTTCTTAACTGGGCTACAAATACCCTCAGATATTGTGTCTGATCCGAGTAACTATGTCCCCATACTTCTTTTAACAGATACTGATGAGTTAATACTTTTCCTGAATTCTTAGACATTAAAGCCAGAAGAGAAAATTCAGTCGAGGTTAATTTTAGCAGAATATTATTTTTCTTTGCAATATGCCCGGCCAGATCAATAAACAAAGATCCAAATGATATTTGCGAACCGACACCTGACTTAACTTGTGATAACCTTAAAGCTGTTCTTATGCGTGCTAATAATTCTCCTGTCCTGAATGGTTTTGTAAGATAATCATTTGCTCCGATGTCAAGCGCTTTAATAATGTCCTCTTCGGAGTTTCTGACTGAAAGAATAATTATTGGATTCTGATACCATTCCCTGAGCTTTACAAGAACTGATAAACCATCTTCATCCGGCAGACCCAGATCAAGTATTACAAGAGCCGGATTATGAGTTGCAGCTGCAACTATTCCTTCTTTAGCTGTTGCTGCTTCAGATACTTTGTAACCATTAAGGTTTAAGGTAATTTCAAGAAGCCTCCTGATCTGTACTTCATCATCAATGACCAATATGTTAATGTCTGTTCCCAATATCCAATTTTATTAATACTTTCCTTTACCCTCGTCTTATTCAGGTTTTATTGAGGTAGGCAATTCTTCGTGATTCGATGTAATACATTATCGTCATATTTCATTTAAGACTATTTATCTTCAAATTTAAGAGAAATACATTGATCCGTGGATCTCCGCTTGAGAATTAGTTATGAATTTTTATTCTGTGCTATCCTTATAAAATCTTTATGCTTTTGTAAATAATCCTTATAAAATCTTTATCAATTCTGATGCATTTTTATGCCGGTTTAATCTGATGTGACATGGATGCAATAATTCTGTCAGAGGAATTCAGACACTTTGAAGTGAGCACTGGTGATATATAACCGGAGATGTTATAGCTTCATTTATACTTGTAAACCTGCTTAATCACTTATCAAACATGAAAAATTTTAAATTATGAAACCAAAACCTGCAATATCGCTTATGTCACTTGCAGTTGTACCTGTCCGGCCGGAGACCGCAGTCTCAAACGGCCCTGTAAGTTATATAATCGGAGGCATTATAGCCATCCTGATCCTAGGATACTTAATATACACTCTTTTACGACCTGATAAATTTTAATCAGATGACTACCTTATGCCTGAAGTACTACTTGTGGCAGAATATGGTCTTCTTTAGTGGAAAAGAAATCCGCATTTATTTGGGAGACTAGTCAAACTTCGATTTAATTTGAAAAAATATGAATGAAGCAATTCAACTGATCTATTTTCATGTTAGCACTGGTTGCCCTGGCACCTTTGCTTAGGCAAGTTTATGGCAAAGGTTTTCACGGGTGAAAAGCATATTATGAAACCTGTTTTTGGCTGGCTTGAAAAATCAGTTTACAGGATATCCGGCATCAACAGCAAGGAAGAAATGAACTGGAAGACCTATACTGTTGGTGTTCTTCTTTTCAACCTGTTTGGCTTTATTTTTCTGTTTCTCTTACAGATGTTGCAGGCGTATTTGCCGCTGAACACGGAAAAATTGCCAAATGTTCCTGGCATCTCGCATTTAATACGGCAGTCAGTTTCACTACCAATACCAACTGGCAGTCCTATAGCGGTGAAAATACACTGAGTTACCTGGTACAGATGCTGGGACTGACCGTGCAGAATTTTGTCAGTGCGGCCACCGGTATTGCAGTGGTGCTGGCATTGATACGCGGATTGACCAGAAAAACAACCGAATGCTTTGGGTAATTTTTGGGTTGATATGACCCGGAGCGTTATTTATGTATTATTGCCTTTGGCCATGATTCTTACCGTTTTACTGGTAGGACAGGGAGTTGTACAGACATTTTCACATTATGTCACAGCAACCACATTGCAGGGAACTGAACAGGTTATTGCACTTGGCCCGGCAGCTTCGCAAATTGCCATCAAGCAGCTTGGAACAAACGGAGGAGGTTTCTTTGAATGCCAACAGTGCTCATCCGTTCGAAAATCCAACACCTTTCAGCAATTTTCTGGAATTGTTTGCCATCATCATCATTTCAGCCGGTTTAGTATTTACTTATCGGTCATTATGTGAAGTCCAAACGTCAGGCATGGACGATATTTATTACCATGTTTATCCTGTTTGTAGCTGGCCTTGCAATATCTCTCTGGTCTGAGTACAGTCATAACAATGTGTTGAATGTTTCAGGCAACATGGAAGGAAAGGAAACCCGTTTTGGAGTAATGAACAGTGTTTTGTGGTCTGTTACTACCACAGTCACTTCAAATGGTTCAGTGAATTCCATGCATGACAGTCTTATCTCCATTATCCGGAATGGTTGCAATGTTCAACATGATGCTTGGGGAAATCATTTTTGGAGGGGTAGGTTCCGGATTATATGGGATGATCATCTTTATCATTCTTACCGTTTTTATTGCAGGTCTCATGGTTGGCCGAACACCTGAGTACCTGGGTAAAAAAGTGGAAGCCTTTGAGATGAAGATGGCCATTCTTGCAGTTTTGGCTCCCAGTATCGTCATCAAATTATTTTCAGCAATTGCCTGTTCGGTGGTCCTGGGACTATCGAGTCTCAATAATGCCGGACCTCATGGTCTTTCTGAGATTCTGTATGCCTTCAGCTCTGCTGCCGGGAATAATGGTAGCGCTTTTGCAGGGCTCAATGCCAATACCGTCTTTTATAACCTGATGCTCGGATTTGGCATGATCATAGGCCGTTTTGGAATTATTGTTCCGGTAATGGCAATTGCAGGAAGTATGGCAAAGAAAAAGATCACTCCGGTTTCATCAGGTACATTTAAAACCGACAACTGGCTATTTGTATCTGTTGTTGATCGGTATAATTCTTATCGTTGGAGGTCTGACATTTTTCCCTCCACTGGCATTAGGTCCTATTGTTGAACATTTTTTAATGAATCTGGGTGTTACGTTTTAATTATTTCAAGATAATAAATATGGAAAAACGAAATAAAAGCCGCCTGTTTACCAGAGAAATTGCGAGTACAGGCATTAAAAGATTCCTTTATTAAACTGAATCCGGTTGCTTTGATAAAGAATCCTGTAATTTTCATTGTCGGAATTGGTGCACTGATGACCACAGTAGTAGTAATTCTGATATTTTCAAGGGTCATTTTTCAGCCTTTAATTTTCAGATAACATTCTGGCTTTGGTTTACGGTATTGTTTGCCAATTTTGCCGAAGCGGTTGCTGAAGGCCGGGGAAAAGCACAGGCAGATAGTTTGCGCAAAAGCCGTACCCAAACAAAAGCCCGAAAGCTGGTTCAGAAGAAAGAAGAAATTGTCTGGGCAACAGATCTGAGAAAGGGAGATATTGTCGTTTGTGAGGCAGGAGATATTATTCCGGCTGATGGTGATGTGATCGAAGGAATTGCCAGTGTAGATGAATCGGCCATTACCGGTGAATCAGCGCCGGTCATCCGTGAAAGCGGTGGCGACCGCTGTGCTGTAACCGGGGGAACCAAAGTAATCAGTGACCGGATCATCATTAAGGTGACGTCGGAACCGGGCAATACATTTTTAGATCGTATGATTGCTCTGGTTGAAGGCGCAAAACGTCAGAAAACACCGAACGAAATTGCATTGATCATACTCTTATCAGGCCTTACCATTATTTTCCTGTTGGTTGTCGTTGCCATGCCGGCTTATTTTGGCTATAGTCTGAAAGCTTCAGGATTATCAGAAGATCATAATCTGACTTTGCCTGTTCTGATATCATTGCTTGTGTGTCTTATTCCAACAACTATCGGAGGATTGCTGAGTGCAATCGGTATAAGCGGAATGGACAGACTGTTGCGCAAGAATGTTATTGCAACCAGTGGTAAAGCCATTGAAGCAGCAGGCGATACGGATGTTTTGCTGCTGGATAAAACAGGAACCATTACATTGGGTAACCGGATGGCAACTGAATTTATTCCAGCCGACGGCATTACAATAGAACAGCTGGCAGATGCAGCACAATTGGCATCCCTTGCAGATGAAACTCCCGAAGGTCGTTCAATTGTTGTTCTGGCCAAAGAGCAATTCAATATCCGCGGAAGTGAAGTCAAACAGCTCAATGCAACATTTATTCCTTTTACAGCACAAACCAGAATGAGTGGTATTGATTTAGAAAGCCGACGGGAGGTACCGTTCAAAGAATACGAAAAGGCTCTGCAGAAGCCATCAGAACGTTTATCGAAAACAACAATGGATTTTTTCCTCAGGAAATGCAGAAGAGTTGTTCTGGAACTATCAAGACAGGGAGCAACACCTCTGGTTGTGGCAGAAAATAAAAAAGCTTTGGGGGTTATTCACCTTAAAGATATTGTTAAAGGAGGTATCAAACAGCGTTTTGCACAATTACGGAAAATGGGAATTAAAACTGTTATGATCACCGGAGACAATCCACAAACAGCAGCTGCCATAGCCGCCGAAGCCGGTGTGGATGATTTTCTGGCAGAAGCAAAACCTGAAGATAAATTATATCGTATACGTGAAGAACAGGCTAACGGTCATCTGGTAGGAATGATCGGCGACGGCACCAATGATGCACCGGCACTGGCCCAGGCTGATGTGGGTCTGGCAATGAATACCGGTACACAGGCTGCCCGTGAGGCCGGAAATATGGTTGATCTGGACAGCAATCCGACAAAGCTTATTGAAGTGGTTGAAACCGGAAAACAATTGCTGATGACCCGTGGAGCACTGACAACTTTCAGCATTGCCAATGATGTGGCCAAATATTTCGCCATTATTCCTGCAATTGCCACATTATTGTATGTTACATCTTCCGGAATAGCTCCTTTAAGCGCACTCAATATTATGAAACTGGCAACTCCTGAAAGCGCCATTTTAAGTGCAGTAATATTCAATGCACTGATCATTATCGCCCTTATACCGCTTGCCCTGAAAGGTGTGAAATACCGTCCTATTTCAGCCAACCGGGTGCTCGCATTGAATATTGTTATTTACGGTATTGGCGGAATAATAATTCCTTTTATCGGAATCAAGCTGATCGATATGCTGCTTGTATTTATGCACATGATTTAGGAATCAGGACAAAAAATTAATTTGAAAAAGAGATTATTATGAAAACACAAACAATTATAGCCATAAAATTTTTACTGGTTATGACCATTCTGACCGGAATTATTTATCCGTTTTTCATGACCGGAGTGGCACAACTGGCATTTCCGGCCAAAGCGAATGGGAGTCTGGTAATGAAAGATGGTAAAATTGCAGGCTCTGAGTTAATTGGTCAGAAATTTGACAGCACTATTTATTTCTGGTCAAGGCCTTCAGCCATTGACTATAACCCGATACCATCAGGAGCATCCAATCTCGGCCCAACCAGTGATAAATTAAAAAAACAGGTTGCGGAAAGACGCAAGTTATTTGCGACAAATAATTCAATAACGGATACATCAGCCATACCCAAAGAAATGCTTGTTTGCATCAGCAAGTGGCCTTGATCCGCACATTTCACCCGAAGCTGCTCTTCTCCAGTTAAAAAGAGTCGCAATGGCAAGAAATCTTAATGAAGCACAAAAACAAAAGGTACAGCAGCTCATTAAGAACAAAACAGAGGAACCTCAGTTTTTTCTGTTTGGAGAACCCAGAATCAATGTGTTTGAACTAAATTTAGCTTTGGATAGTATCAGGTAATGAATTACGATGAAAACAGGCCGGATCCTGATGAGCTTTTAGCTTCTTTAAAGTTCGAGGAAGAAAAAAGCAAACACGGCAAGCTGAAAATATTTTTCGGCATGTGTGCCGGTGTAGGTAAAACATATACCATGCTCCAGGCTGCCCATGCTGAAAAGCTGAAAGGAAACGATATTATTATCGGATATGTTGAAACGCACAACAGAAAGGAAACTGCCGAACTGGCAGAAGGTATTTGAACTAATTCCCCGCAAAACCTATGAATACAAATCTACTTCTGTTCAGGAAATGGATCTGGATGCTATCATTACCCGAAAACCACAGATTGTTGCTGGTTGATGAACTCGCACACACCAATGCTCCCGGTAGCCGCCATACAAAAAGATATCAGGATGTTCAGGAAATTCTCGAAAGCGGTATCAGTGTTTATACTACATTAAACGTACAGCATCTCGAAAGCCGGTCAGATACTGTTGCACAAATTACCGGTATTATCGTCCGTGAAACTCTGCCTGATGAGATTTTTGAGAATGCTGATGAAGTTGAACTGGTTGATCTGACTCCCGATGAATTGCTTCAGCGGCTTTCAGAAGGTAAGGTTTATACCCCTGAACGTTCGAGAGAAGCTGTAAGAAATTTTTTCCGGAAGGGAAATATTACCGCCTTGCGTGAAATGGCATTGCGTATTGTTGCCGACCGGGTTGACAAACAATTGCACGATTACATGCAGCACAAACATATTCGCGGTCCCTGGAAATCAGGTTTGCATCTTTTGGTTGCAGTAGGACCAAGCCCATATTCAGGCAAATTGTTGCGTTGGGCTAAAACTCTTTCTTATTCTATGGGTGCAAACATTCAGGCTATTTACATTGAAACCCTGCATCAACTCACTCCAAAAGAGCGGGAACAACTTGATAAAAACATTAACCTCGCAAAACAACTGGGAATTAAATTCCGGATTATTACCAATAATGATATTGTAAAAGCAATTGTCGATTTTGCCCAAAAAGAAAATGTCACCCATATTATTGTTGGGAAACCACGGGTTCGCAATCTGCTTTCTATGTTCCGGCTTGGCAAATTTGTAAACAGGTTGATCCGGTACAGCGGAAACATTGACGTTTACATTCTTGGTGCTGATAGTCAGGCAAAAGATCGTTTTCAGGGATAAGGTCTCAATTCCTCCTTTTACATCAAACATCCAGCAATATCTGATAACTTCATTACTTGTTATTCTTATCATCAGCATGATCTTCTATCTTGTGAAAGATTTTGTTGGTTATCAGGTAGTTTCATTTGCGCTGCTGTTTTTGGTTTCCATTCTTGCCCTTTTTTATGGGACTGGTCCAATTTTACTCGCAGCAACCCTGAGTGCACTGATCTGGGATTTCTTTTTCATTCCTCCACCATTTACATTGCATATCGAGAAATCAGTTGATGTGCTGATGCTTATAATGTTTTTTATCATTGCCCTTCTTAATGGAATTTTAACTTCAAGGGTTCGCCGCCAGGAGAAAAAAACCAGGATTCGGGAAGAACGTACTCATGCACTTTATCAGCTTACAAGAGAATTGACAATGGCATCAGGTATTGATGAGGTATCGAAAATTGCAGTCAGGTATATTCAGAAATATTTTAATCTGGATTGTGCCATTATTCTTAAAAACGACTTTAATCAACTTGATAATCAGGTTCAGCATGACACTAAAATAAAACTTTCAGAAAATGAATTAAGCATTGCAGCCTGGGTTTATAAACATTCTTCTAAAGCAGGAAAACACACCGATACATTGCCTTCCACCGATTATACATTTTATCCCTTAACCGGAAATAACGACAGTACAGGGGTTATTGCCGTTAAACATCCCAATCCGTTTACGCAAGGTGAAGAACAATTCTGGGAGGCATTTCTTTCACAAATTTCCGGCAAATATGAACGTGAGTTTTTGCGGGATGCTGCTAAAAAAGCATATATCTTGAATGAATCGGATAAACTCTACAAAACCCTTTTCAATTCCATTTCTCACGAATTGCGTATTCCGGTTGCAACAATTATGGGAGCAACAGATACCTTGCTGATGCACACTTACCCCGAAGAAACCCGGAGAAAGCTTTATGCAGAAATCAATACAGCCTCAATAAGATTGAATCGTCTTATCGAAAATTTATTGAACATGTCCCGTCTTGAATCAGGACGAATAACTCCACGTTCAGACTGGTGCGATGTTCATGACCTGGCAAATAAAGTGGCTGATAACCTTAAACAGGAATTACTACCTTTTAAATTATCAACGGTCATCCCATCCGACATGCCATTGGTGTTTATTGATTTTGGACTTATCGAGCAGGTTCTGAACAATCTTGTTCTTAATGCAACACAAAACGCCATGGCAGGAACTAATATAAGACTCAAGTTTTTTTTCGATCAGGGCGCACTTACTATCCAGGTGATGGACAGGGGAAAAGGATTTCCGGCATCTGAATTACTTTCGGTTTTTGATAAGTTTTACCGGGGAAAAGATGCAAAAGCAGGAGGTACCGGATTAGGATTATCAATCGTAAAAGGTTATGTAGAAGCACATGGAGGTACGGTAATTGCAGAAAACAGGAAGAACGGTGGAGCTATATTCACAATTAAAATCCCGGTTAAGAGTTCTGAAATGGACAAATTGAACAAACAGGATAATTAAATGTCTAAAGCTGGTATCACGTCATTCTTTAAAGGTTAATTTATTAGAGTTAAAACAAAGAATATTATGAAAATTAAAACAAAGTTGATTCTGGCATTCGTGTTTTTGTTGGTTGAGTTTTTGTTTGTTAGCTTATTCAGTCTCTATTTTATCTTTAAAATCTCCCAGCAAAACAATCTGATAACCAAGGATAATAATCTTTCTATAAGCTATTCTGAAAATATGCTTCAATCTATAGACAAGATTAATGATTTCAATTCATCTTCAATATTTAATCCCCATTTTGTACCTGATAGAAAGGAATTATCGCTTTTCTTAACCAATTTTGAAAAGAACCTTGTAAATGAGGAAAACAATATTACAGAAACGGGAGAAAAGGAATTGGCACAATCTGTTCGTGAAAATTTTGAAAAATTCAAATCATTAATGTCTGATTCTGTCAGGAGTTCCGTAGAGGATAAATCAGGATATTATTATACAATTCTTTTGCCAACTGTAAACGAAATCAAATTTGCATTATTTGCTATTTCTGATATAAATATGAACGCCATCATCAGAAAAAATCTTACGGCTAATGACACTGCCGGACATTCATACATTGTTCTTTCAGTTATTGCTACAATCTTCTTCCTTGTGTTCTTCGCTTTTATCTTCGGCTTCCCGAAATATATTGCAGACCCAATTGAAATTCTTGCAAAAAATGTTAATGAAATTGCAAACAAAAATTTCAAGGTAAGAATGGCGTTCAATACAAATGATGAATTCGGGCAAATTTCAAAAGCATTTAATGATATAGCAGTCAGTCTGGAAGAGTATAATAGATTTGAAACAGAAACTCTAATTGAAAGGAAAGAGCTTGCTGAATCTATTATAAGAAGGATGGATGAACCTGTGCTTATTCTGGATGTTAATCAGAACATTATTCTGGTTAGTATTCTGGCAGAAAAGCTTCTTAATTTGAATTATGTTAATATCATTAACAAAAGTGCTTCTGAGGTTGCACAAAAGAATGATTTGTTAAGATTCATGTTAAGAAGTCTGATTCAGGATACCAGCTTTCAGACAAATACATTTACCTTAACTTCTAACGATATAAAAACGACTTATACCAGTGAAATGAATCTAATCACAAAACCTGGTAAAAATTCAGATTTAATTGTTCCCATTGGTTATAAAATTTCATTAAAGAAACTGTCCAAATCATTTGATTGAGAACTTCTTTCAGGATTGCCATCTGATGGGTTTTAACATGGATTTCAGGATATGACCCTCATCCTGAAAGACCCTTGCCATATAACTGCCAAGCACAGGAGCAAATATTACCAGTGCAAGCAAATAAAGAGAGATCTGTATAAAATCAGAACTATCCATTGACTACTTCAAATGAATATGAAAGTATTTTTCAAGGAGCCATGCAAGAAGTTCAACAACAACAAATATTCCTGCGACTGATAACAGGAAAATAACAATGGTTAAGAAAATTCTCCAGTTCATTTTATAAGATTTATGCCATTGACAAAAGTATACTGAAAGCTATAAAGGCAATATAAAGAATTGACTTACAGGTATAAAGAAATTATAAATTTCAAGTATCAAAAATCCTCGATTTAAAGGACGGTCAAAAATCTTTATAAAATCTTTATACAATCCATAGTCTTTTTTCTAACTTCTTTATGAAGCTATATCTAACTTCGCCCGATTTATTTCTGGTGAAACATTAATAGATTGGGAAAACATCTGGACATTCAAAAAATCTCTTTTGCAGGAGTTGTTGTTACTCTTGGAATAGTATTTGGCGACCTTGGAACCAGCCCTCTTTATGTAATGAAGGCAATAGTAAACGGAGGAGCCGAGTTTAATGAGCTTCTTATTTACGGTTCAATGTCCTGTATTTTCTGGACACTGACTCTTCAGACGACCATAAAATATGTGTTAATTACCCTTAGAGCAGACAACAAGGGAGAAGGTGGTATCTATGCGCTATTTGCTCTTTTGAAAAGAAAATCTTCCTGGGCTGCAATACTTACGATGATTGGTGCCAGTGCTCTTCTGGCCGATGGTGTAATAACTCCTGCAATTACAGTTACATCATCTGTTGAAGGATTGCAGATGTATAATCCGGGAATACCTGTTATTGCGATTATTCTTTTAATATTTGCAGTACTTTTTTTTCTCCAGCAATATGGGACAAATATTGTGGGTAGTTCATTCGGACCCATTATGGTCATCTGGTTTTCAATGCTTGGTATTCTGGGTTTAACACACCTTGTCCAGCACCCGGGAGTGCTTAAAGCTTTAAATCCTTATTATGCAATACTTTTTTTAACTGAGTATCCGGGAGGATTTGTTTTATTGGGAGCTGTCTTTCTTGCTACTACCGGTGCAGAAGCGCTCTATTCTGATCTTGGACATTGTGGCGTGAAGAACATAAGGATATCATGGATTTTTGTAAAAGCCACATTGTTGTTAAACTATTTTGGACAGTGTGCATGGTTGATCGTAAATAAGGGACTTCCGGATGGGATCAATCCATTTTATGCAATAATGCCAAGATGGTTCCTTGTTCCGGGAATTATTATTTCCACTGCTGCAGCCGTTATAGCCAGTCAGGCTCTTATAACAGGATCATTTACCCTGATAAGTGAGGCTATATCACTTAACTTCTGGCCAAAAGTCAAAGTTTTAAATCCCACTTTCCTGAAAGGACAGGTTTATGTGCCATATGTAAACTGGTTTCTCTGGATTGCCTGTAGTTTCGTTGTTATCTTATTCAGGGAATCCTCAAATATGGAAGCTGCATATGGTTTATCTATTACACTGACTATGATTATGACCACCTTGCTTTTATCATATTACTTTTATCAAAAAAGTGTATCTTTTAGATTAATCCTCCTGTTGTTAGTAGTATATCTTACCATTGAAGGAAGCTTCCTTATTGCAAATCTTCATAAATTCAGTAATGGCGGATGGTTTACTATTACTTCTGGCAAGTATATTCTTTATTATAATGTACGGTTGGTATTTCGGAAGAAAGTTGAAAAACAGATATGTGACTTTCGCCAAACTTGACAAGTATGTCGAAATGTTTAAAGAGCTTTCAAAAGATAATTCAGTACCTAAGACTGCAACTAATCTTGTTTATATTATTAAAGCAAACAGGTCTGACCAGGTTGAGTCCAAAGTGATCTATTCAATATTTCAGAAACAGCCTAAGCGGGCAAATACATACTGGTTTTTACATGTGGACATAAAAGATGATCCTGACAATTTCGAATACAGGGTAACACATATCATCCCGGGAATTTTAATAAGGGTTGATTTTCTTTTGGGATTTAAGGTTGAGACAAAGATTAATCTCTATTTTAAAGAGGTTTTGGAAGACCTTTATAATTCAGGAGAAATAAAACTTGAAAGCAGTTATGACTCGATAAGGAAACACTCACTTCCCGCAGATTTTCAGTTTATTCTTATTGACAGAGTTATGACCAAGGATTATCAACTTTCATCAATTGAAAACATCACTCTTGCACTTCACAATATTTCCAGATTGGTATGCATCTCCGATGTGAAAGCTTTACAGCTTGATTCAACCAATACTATTGAGGAAAAGGTTCCTATAAATATTAACCAACATCCAACTAAAAGAATCAGCAGGATGTTTAAAGACATTTGAAAATATAATCGGAAATATCTTGTATCTGGTAATCATTACATTTGAGTATCCTATTGCTTTCATTTAAGTAATTTCTTATCCGGAGTTGCTCAATTAACCTTTGCTTATATCTGCTTTGACAGACCCGCCTTCCGGCTTACGCCACTTCCATGCATACCAGACAATTAGAGCCGTACACGTTATTTCGATAACTGTGAAAAATACGTAATACATGGTTGGTTTTGCAACAAAAAGCGTCACGGGCAGAGAAGCAGTCATTATCGTGCCTGCGATTATGCTGGTCCAGCGGCTTGCCCGATACTTTAATATCCGGGACAGGAGAACCATCGTAATCGGAATCATCATGAATATGGATCCTCCTAACAGAAATCCTTCAGTTAATTGAACTGACCCGTGTTTTACCGGATCCATTAATGTTACAACATCGCCGTAAGTATAAGTGAGTATTGCAAATAACCATAGTGCCGAGAGTCTCACTTTCATGTCTGGCATTTCAATGGTCTTTTTGTTGACATTCATATTTTTTATTTTTTAAATGGTTAGCGGGTGTATTTAATATTATTCTTTTAAATAATTTTGTTCAATATACTATTAACAGTTTTGTCCGGATTAAGTTCATCGTCAAATCTTAATCACTCTGCAAGACCTCCCCTGAGTTCTGGTTACAAATAATGGTTGGTTTATTTTAGTATCCTGTATTAGTTCTTTTGATAAAGAATTTGAGATTGTTGACTAGCATTTAGTATTCTGTATTCTGCGGATCAAAATTACACCAGCTGGCTGTCCAGTTTGTTTCTCCGAAAGCACCGCGGTAGTTTACCCGGGTAAAGAATAAATCAGTTAGCCTGGAGTTTGTGAATGCAGCACCGCTAAGCAGTGATGACCCTGTTGCCGGCAGGAAATTTGGCGCCACAAGGTTGAACGGAGCTGTAACCTGAAGCAGGTCATTTGTTGCCATAATCTGGTTATTCCTTGATACATTGGTGTACCAGGCTTCAGCATCAGTCAGATAAGTCGTGCTGTAATTTGTTGCCATACCGGCCATTATACAGTTTTCTATCTGAAGGACATTTGCAGCTGCCTGTACATGGGAGTCCCCTTTCTGGCCATCGATGTCCAATCCTGTTGGATAACCTGCAAAAACAGTATTATAAACTGAAGTGCGTGTTCCCCGGCGCAGATGCATAGCACGCCTGTAGAGTGAATTAATTGTTGATGAGGTGGTCTCAAGGGGACCGAACATGCTTCCATTTGAAAATACCGGTGCAGTAACTGGAGCAAGTGTTGAACCGTCAGCATCATTATCTGATTCAAATCCGTTTGATTGTGACTGGTCGGCACTCGCAGGATCACGAAGGCTTACAAAAAACTGCACATTGCCAATATAACCATTATCAGTATCAAAATCATCGTCCCATCCTCTGTATGCGACGAGATATCTGGCATTTACAGTTCCACCGAACCATTCATATGAGTCATCGCCTGAGTAGGATACCTGGATATGGTCGATTTTGGTTCCTGAACCAACAGAGTACAAAGTCAAACCATTGATCTCACTATTGGCAGTTGCAGTTAACGGAATTCCGGGGAATTCTATCCTTACATACTGAAGAATACCTGAGTTGTCAGCTGCATTGGTCCCTCCGTAATTTGAACCTATACCACCTTCAGCGATACCAACTCCTGTACCATTGTCATGCTTGTTTGTCGGAGCATTTCCGCAAATTACCAGTCCACCCCAGTCTCCATAGCCCCGCTGACCTTTTGCTTTATCGGATGTGAAGATAATAGGTTTGGCTTCGGTACCCTGTGCCAGTATTTTTGAACCTCTTTCGATAATAAGAGCACCTTTGGTGCCGGAAACTCCTTTTATTATTGTCCCCTCTTCGATGGTAAGTGTTGCGTTATTCTTCACATATACAAATCCGGAAAGAAAATAACGTGCATTTGAATACCATTTAGTATCAGAAGTTATGTCACCGCTTACGGTGATCTGCTGACCATTCGATGGAATCACAGTGATCTCACAGGCAGCCTGCAGTGTATTATTCTCTTCTGAGGTTGCTGTGATGGTTGTGGTTCCAGGGGCTACTCCGGCAACGATCCCTTCATTTACGGTTGCCGTATTCGTATTGCCCGATGCCCATGTGATATTTTTATTTGTGGCATTAAGCGGATCAAATACGACATTCAGATCCAGTGTTGCACCCACCATAACATCTGCGGTTATCTTGTCAAGTTCAATTCCGGTGAGGGGAACTTCCTTTTCGCACGATGTTGTAATCCCAACCAACAGAACCAGAACAGTAAAAATGTTCAGAATTTTAAGTTTTGTTTTCATACTTTGATTTTTATTAATAATAAATAGTTGTTTCACACATTAAAATTTAGTATTCCTAATGTTACAGGTCAGTAGTGTTGTAATGCGGCTTTTTACAGCTTGACCGTTACCCCAAGGCTGATATACCTGCCGGGGAAATATATCCTTGTATACTGGTTCCGGTTGAATTTCTTCAGCCCGCTTTCAGTGCCGTTCGAATAGGCAGCCATATCCACCAGTGCATTCACTGACTGCATATACTCAGCCTTTTCGTTAAGAATATCCTTGATCCCGCCTTTTATCTCAATCCTTTTCCCAAAGGTTTTGCTCACGGTAAGATCAATAACATTTCTTGGCATTTCGTATATGTCCGGAATATCTTCCCACTCGTTCGGAGACGGGCGGCCGACTGCAACGATCCTTTTTCCAATGATATTATAAAGTGCGCTGATCATCAAGCCATTATTCGCTCCCTGGTAATATAGACCGGCATTTACAATATATGGAGACTGACCTTCAAGAGGTCTGTTCCTTGACAGGGATCCATCAGGAAATGTTACCCGGCTCTTTATAAACGAACTATTCAGAACCGCTGTGAAATTTTCCAATCCGGGAACGAAACCAAGAGATTTTCTCAACTCAGCTTCTATTCCGGCACTATAAGCCGATTCAACATTTTCAAATGAGTATTGTGTCGGATTGTTCCCGAGTATTATCTGTTCTATAGGATTAAGGAACTTTTTATAGAAGACACCTATATTGAATGTCTCTCCGGATGATGGATAAAGCTCATATCTCAGGTCAAAACTGTGAATGTATGCCTGTTTGATCTGGGGTGCCCCATAAATGCCTGCATTCTGTTCAAAATCAACATAGTAAAAAGGAGCAATTTCCCTGAATTCCGGACGGTTTATAGTCATTCCGTAAGCCAGCCTGAGAATGCTCTTTTCAGTAAAGTTGTAAGTTATGTTTGCCGAAGGGAAGAGGTTGATGGTATCCCTGTCCACATTTACCTGAACAGTTGAAGCCTGCTTGTAGCTTGAAAGAGTTTGTCTGTTCTTTTCAACCCGTAAGCCGGCGTAGATATTTATCTTTTCGCCTGCCGGTATCCGTGCTGACAAATATCCTGCAATCTGGTTATTAGCTGCAGTATATGAATCCGAAAGTGCAGTTACCTCAGTCAGTCTTATACCATTGGTAAGGTTTATATTCTCATCCGTGAATATCTGGTCCACCTGCAGGTAGGTTTGTCCGAATACCGATTCAAGGCTGCCTTTTGCATATCCGAAATTTCTGGCATTAAAGTTCCTGTCTTTATTTTCCAGATAGACTCCTGCCTTGAATTCAGGCTTAAATCCACCCAGCATTACTTTCCGCGTAAAATTAAGAGATGCCGACAAAGTGCGTTCATTCAGGTTTATCCACATCCTTGACTGGGATGAGAGATCAGCCTGATCTGAGAACAACAGCATATATTTGTCAGTATTCTCTTCATCGCGCAGATACCTGTACCGTTTTGTATCCGGTTCTCTTTTATTGGAAGAAGCATAACCCAGTATCCAATCAATTTTTGTCTTCCCTTCCCCGAATGAATGATCACCTGCCATCTGGCCTGTATAAATTGATCTGCTCAGGTATCGAAGTTCTTCAGACCTTATGTATCTGCCGTTGTTGTACCATTCCCTGCCTGTTCTCATGATATAACGCGAAGTACCAGCCTGATTGAACAGGTTGCGTAATTCAAGCCTGGTCCCTTTGCCGAGAAAAAGCGATGTGTTATTCATAACTGCTATCCTGGCAGAATTAGAGTACTGTTCATCAATGAACTGGTTAAGATATGAAGGCTGATCGGCGGAATAATCGTAAATCGAATAATCTGTATTCCTGATCTCTTCAAAACTGTTTGAAAGACTGTATGTCAAAGCTGTTATATTCCCAAGTGTATGATTGCCTATATCGAACTTTCGGTTTATACCGGCAAGGAATTTCTGGTCAGGATAAGCAGTAGCCGGTATTGCTGACCAGTAGTTATTCAGCTCTCTTCCCAGGGTGGTTATTTTTTCCTTTACTGCCGGATTAGTGGCCAGTTCATATTCATTAAGGTGTGCCGGCATATCATCAGGTAATGCTCTTGAACCATTGTCAAAACCGAGCCAGTCCGTACTGCCAGTTGCAGGTTTATAGAATTCCGCGAAAGTAGTGTTCTCACTGAAACCGGTACCGTACGAAAAGAATGCTCCGTTTTTATCCGGAAGGTTTTTCGTTGCTATTTTGACAAAGCCCCCCGAGAAATCTGCAGGAAGTTCGGCGGCAGGTGATTTAAAAATCATTATGTTCTCGATCATTGAGCTTGGGATGATATCAAATGAAAAGGCCTTTACATCAGCTTCGGCACTTGGTGTTGCAGCATTATTCAGCCATACATTATTATACCTCTGCGACAAACCCCTTACAATCAGGAATCTGTTATCCATAATGGTAATCCCGGGCACTCTTTTAACCACTTCAGAGGCATCCTTATCAAGTGTCTTTGATATCTGCTGACCTGAAATGCCGGTTGAAACAAACTGACTGGATTTGATATCGGTTATCATCGAGATCTCGGTATTGGACCTCCTTATGGCGGAGACAGTAATATCACCGAGGCTGACAGCACTTGCTTCGAGCTCAACGTTAAGCGGTGTTATTTTTCCACGCTCGACATTAACATTATTAATTATCCGGGTTGTATAAGAAATATACGAGATTTTCAGGTTGTATTTCCCGGGGTTCAAATTCGACAAAACAAAATGTCCGTTTAAATCTGTGGTTGTTCCTATTGTGGTACCATCTACCTGAACTGTTGTCCCTATAAGGATTTCAGTGCTCTTCTTATCAGTTATTATTCCTTCAATGGAACCGGTTTGCCCATTCAGGTGGTTAGGAATAAGAAAGATGAATAAAATTGAAAAGATGCCTGATTTCGTGGTATTATTCATAGTATTGATTATTCTTAAATATATCTGCGGCAAATATCTGATTAAACGCGATAAAGAGCAGTTACGAAGTGATGAAGGTTTGCTTACAATTGTGTTACAGATTTTTATTTTTTTGTAACCAAAATGTAATTTCATTATTTATCAGGAGGAATTACCTTTGCATCAAACCGGTAATAATTACCAAATAAGCTTTTTTACATCTAGTCAATCAATTAATGGATTTAAAGGGTAAAAGAATTTTGATCGTCGATGATGAGGAAGATCTATGTGAAATTCTTCAGTATAATCTTGGAAATGCAGGTTATTACACCGAGATTGCCCATTCGGCAGAGGAAGCTCTAAAAAAATCACCTGGAGATTTTGACCTTTTATTACTTGATGTTATGATGGGTCAGATATCAGGATTTAAGCTTGCAGACAAACTTCGTAAAGATTTGAACTGTAATGTACCAATCATATTCCTTACTGCAAAGGATGCTGAAAATGATATTTTAACCGGATTCAGCCTTGGTGCTGATGATTATATTGCCAAGCCCTTTTCTATTAATGAATTAACGGCAAGAGTCAAGGCTGTTCTCAAACGTACACATAAAGACAGGATAAGAAGCCAGGGAGTATTGAAATTTGGAACTATCGAACTCGATACTGCCCGCAAGAGACTTATTCTAAATAATGAAAAGATTGAGCTCACAAAAAAGGAATATGAGATACTGAAACTTTTACTTGAAAATCCGGCCAAAGTATTCTCAAGGGAGGATATTTTAGAGAGAGTCTGGGGTACTGATGTAGTTGTCACCGACAGAACCGTAGATGTGAATATTACCAGATTACGAACCAAACTCGGAAAATTTGGGCAGAATCTGAAAAATAAAACAGGTTATGGATATTTCTTTGAATTCTGAAAACAATACAGATGAAAATAAGGCAATCCTTCAAAAATAACCTTCTTATCTATTATTCAGCAATATTCGTTGTTTTTACTTCTCTGATCCTTGTATATCTTTATAAAAGAGAAAAGGAATACAGGGTATCAGCACTTAATGATGAGCTTTTAAATATCACAGTCATAGTAAATAATTACATTAAATCAAATTCAATCTCTGAAAAGGGTAACTATGAAATCACAGATTCACTGGTAAGCCTGTTTCCGCAGGTTCATCTGAGGATCACAATAATAAACTCAACCGGGAACATATTATATGACAGTTCAATCAGGGACTGGAAGAACATGGAAAATCATGCTGACAGACCCGAGGTAAAGGCTTCACGCAGCGCCGATTTTGGAACGGCGATACGAAAATCAGAAACTACTGGTCAGCCTTATTATTATTTTACAGTAAACTATGGAAAATATTTTATCAGGTCTGCTGTTGTTTACGATATTAATGTCATTAACTTTCTTAAAGCCAAGAAGTTTTTCCTGCTGATACTTTTTTTATCTTTTATTGCAATCTGGGCAACATTAATTTTAATAACCAGCAGATTCAGTGAGTCAATTACAAAACTGAAAGACTTTGCATTGAAGGTGGGAAATAATGAAGAATTTGATTTCAATACAAAATTCCCAAAAAATGAGATTGGCACCATTGGCGAGGAAATTTTAGCAATTTATAATAACCTTCTGCAGACAAAAAATGAACTTATAAATGAAAAGGAGAAGCTTTTCAATCATCTGAACGCATTAGATGAGGGCATTTCATTCTTTGCACCAGATAAAACCAAGATCTTTAATAATGACCATTTTATTAAACTGATGAACATGATATCAGGAGATCTGCAAATCTTTTCATCCAGCTTTTTTGATATCCCTGAGTTTCTTAAAGTAAAGGAATTTATCGGCAAATATTCCAATACCGAAATAAATCCATCAGATCTGCCAAAAACGGAATACCAGGTAAATAAAGATGGGAGATTCTTTCGTGTGCAATGTGTAATATTTTATGACAAAAGCTTTGAGGTCATCCTGAGTGACATCACCAAAATAGGGAAAAGCAAGCTTATTAAACAGCAGATGACATCAAATATAGCTCATGAGCTTAAAACCCCTGTTTCATCTGTAAGAGGCTATATTGAAACACTGCTGAATGATTCTGACATTGAACCAGGGAAGCAAAAGTATTTTCTTGAAAAAGCATTAGCCCAGATTGACCGTTTAACAGGACTAATCAATGATATCTCGGTTCTTAACAGGATAGAGGAAGCAGGGTCATCATTCCAGCCGGAAAAGGTCAGAATAAAGAAGGTGATAAGGGAAGTCTGTGACAATTTCAAGTCGGCAATCGAGGCCAGAAAAATGAAGGTTGAAATTAATGTTGGTGACGAGGTTTCAGTTAAGGGGAACAAATCACTTATCCTCTCAATTTTTCAAAACCTGGTTGAAAATTCTATAAACTATGCAGGAGAAAATACTATTATCAGGATTCTTATTTATAATGAGGATAAAAAATTCTACCATTTTTCTTTTTCAGATGATGGAGTAGGTATTGCTCACGAACATATCAATCGTGTTTTTGAGCGCTTTTACCGGGTTGATTCGGGTCGTTCAAGGAAAAGCGGTGGTACAGGTCTGGGACTTGCTATTGTTAAGAATGCAATATTACTTCATAAAGGAGACATTCTTGTCCGGAACAGAGTTGGCGGAGGAACCGAATTTCTTTTTTCCCTTCCAAAAGACGGGAAATGAATCGGTCTTAACTAAAATATTGTCTGAAACAGAAAATACATAATGGCTCCTATAAGGGCTGAAACAGGTATTGTAAGGATCCATGCCCAGAATATTTTTGTTGTGACGCCCCATTTCACTGCCGACATCCTTTTTGTTGCTCCTACACCAATGATTGAGCCAGTAATTGTATGAGTTGTACTAACCGGTATTCCGAAATGCGTTGCTCCGAATAATGTCAGGGCTCCTGCTGTTTCCGCACAAAATCCTTCAAATGGCTTTAGTTTAGTAATTTTTTGACCCATGGTTTTTACTATTCTCCAACCTCCAAATAAGGTACCAAGAGCAATAGCGGCGTGACAGGACAACACCACCCAAAGGGCCGGATCTGAATCCTTGCTGACCTTGCCGACTGCCAATAATGCCACCCAGATTATCCCCATCGATTTTTGTGCATCATTTCCACCATGACCAAGACTGAATGCAGATGCGGATAACAGCTGCAACCTTCGGAACCAGCGGTCGACTCCAAATGCCGAGTGACTCTTTACAATGTGAAGTACAATTACCGAAATGATATATGCCATTATCATACCTAAAACAGGCGCAGCTACTATGAAAATAACGATCTTGATTACTCCTGCATAGATTACTGCTCCGAAACCATATCCTGCAACTGCAGCTCCTACCAGTCCTCCGACAAGTGTATGGGAAGAACTTGATGGAAGTCCCATCCACCAGGTGATAAGGTTCCAGATTATGGCAGCAGTTACAGCTGCTGCAATTAAATTCAAAGTAACTATATTAGTGTCAATGACTTTCTCGCCAATTGTTTTGGCAACACTGAGAGGAAATATCAGAAAGGCAACAAAATTAAATGTCGCTGCAAGTCCTACGGCTGCAATGGGTGAAAGGACCTTTGTTGAAACGACAGTGGCAATCGAATTTGCCGAGTCGTGAAAACCATTAATGAAATCAAATATTAAAACAAGAGCTATTACAATATATAAGAATGTCATAATATGGATATTACACAGTTATCATTGAGCAATGAAATGGCCATTTGCTATTGATGAGATAATCTCAGGTTTAAGTTAATGCAGTTCAAAAGTAAAAGTTATGCTGTTGAGAATCTGAATTATATTGTTACGTTTTTGTTACAATTTGATTATGATCCTTCTGGCCTTGTAGATCAAGGTAAAAGAATTACCTGGCAACAAATTAGTTGAAAAGATTGTGTCCCTGATCATATGTTTATTCTTTTCGGTTATGTGCGGAATGATCTGATCATTTTTTCCGGTGTAATCTTTCTTTCTTTATTAATAACAGTCTGATATATTCTTCCTGTTGTGTCATTGTTTGCCTGGCTGACAGGAATAATAAGGAATCTCTCAATAATATGGATTAGCTCGAAAGATAGTATGTTTTTCTGGTTTTTCCTCATAAGATAGGGGGTTCTTGTCAGGAATTATGTTATTTTCGTAAAAATATATATAAAAAACAGGGGGGCATATTAAAAATAATATATTTTTGCAGGAAATTAATATTGAAAAATGGCAGAACTAAGATTTAGCGCATTAAAAGAAGTATTTAGCAGGGTACCTCTTGAGGTTTGCACACCGGAAAAAAATGTATCCAAGTACTTTGGAATAGATGTTTTCAATCTTCACAAAATGGAACATTACCTCTCGATGGAGGCATTCAGGGTTGTCAAGCGTGCAATTGAGGAAGGGAAATCCCTTACAAGGAAGGAAGCAGATCAGGTGGCAATAGGGCTTAAAGGCTGGGCACTTGAAAGAGGTGCCACTCACTATACCCACTGGTTCCATCCCCTGACAGACGGAACCGCAGAAAAACACGATGGATTCATCGAGTTTGGGGATAATGGTCATATTGTTGAAAATTTCTCAGGTGAGGTTCTGGTCCAGTCAGAACCTGATGCTTCAAGTTTCCCAAGCGGTGGAATAAGAAACACATTTGAAGCCAGGGGATATACTGCATGGGATGTTTCATCACCGGTGTTTATTGTCGGCACAACCCTTTGTATTCCCACTATCTTCGTGTCCTGGACCGGTGAAGCCCTTGATTATAAGGCACCTCTTCTCAAAGCATTGTCGGAACTTGACAGGGCAGCAACTGGCATATGCCAGTACTTCGACAAGGATGTAAAGAAGGTGATCGCAACACTGGGCTGTGAACAGGAATATTTCCTTATCGATGAATCATTATATTATGCGCGGCCCGATTTAGTTCTTGCCGAAAGAACTCTTATGGGACATCAATCCGCAAAAGACCAGCAATTGTCCGATCATTATTTTGGTGCAATTCCGGAGAGAGTAATGTGTTTTATCGAAGATTTTGAATGTGAGGCACATAAGCTGGGAATTCCTGTTAAAACCCGTCATAATGAGGTCGCTCCGAATCAGTTTGAATGTGCTCCTATTTTCGAGGAGGTTAACCTGGCAGTCGATCATAACCAGCTGCTCATGGATATAATGAAACGTGTTGCGAGAAAACATAAATTCAGGGTTCTGTTTCATGAAAAGCCTTTTGCCGGAATTAATGGTTCAGGAAAACACAATAACTGGTCAATGGCTACAAATACCGGTGTAAATCTATTATCCCCGGGAAAAAATC
Organism: uncultured Bacteroidales bacterium; assembly: GCA_963828775.1. Classification (GTDB taxonomy): domain Bacteria; phylum Bacteroidota; class Bacteroidia; order Bacteroidales; family VadinHA17; genus LD21. Next base: position 44,518 of record CAWHGX010000066.1, read on the forward strand.
CAAAAACAAATCTGCAGTTTCTTACTTTCCTGGTAAATGTAATTAAAGCAGTTCATGACAGTAATGAACTAATAAGAGCTTCCGTAATGAATGAATCCAATTCATGGAGGCTGGGTGGTCATGAAGCGCCACCGGCAATAATATCTGTCTTCCTCGGGGATTATCTGATTAACACTCTGAATGAAATCGCCCGAAAAGTTACAGATAAAAAAATGACTCCTGCTCAAAAGACAGAGCTCAAGCTCGGGATAGGTAAAATACCTGAAATTCTCCTTGACAATACTGACCGCAACCGTACATCTCCTTTTGCCTTTACGGGGAACAAGTTTGAATTCAGGGCTGTGGGATCCTCAGCCAACTGCAGTGCTGCAATGATTACCCTTAACGCGGCAGTTGCACGACAACTGGTAAAATTCAAGAAGGAAGTTGATTCCGTTATCAGGAAGGGCAAGAACAAGGATGAGGCAATATTCCAGGTTCTGAAGAAGAGTATCATCGAATCGGAAAATGTACTTTTTGAAGGAGATAACTATAGTAAAGAATGGCATAAGGAAGCTCAGAAAAGAGGTCTGTCAAATATTGAAAGTGTTCCGGAATCTATAAACAGGTACCTGTCTCCCGGTTCAAGGGATGTGCTGATAGGTTCGCGTATTTTCACTGATAAGGAACTTGAAAGCCGCGTGGAAGTTGAATATGAAAAATTCACAATGAAAGTCCAGATCGAATCCAGGGTTCTGGCTGATCTTGCAATAAATCATATAGTGCCAACCGGAATTAAATATATGTCCTCCTTACTTGATAATCTTAGAGGCCTTAAAGAAATATTCAGTGAAAAAGAATATCAGAAACTGTCTTTAACAAGTAAAGAAGCCATAATCATCATTTCTGATCATATAACAATGATCAAAAAACTGGTCTTTGATATGGTGGAGGAAAGGAAAAAAGCCAATGTAATTGAAGACGCGTATAAAAAGGCACTCGCTTATGAAAAGAATGTGAAGCCGTATCTTGATAACATCCGCCAGCATATCGACAAGCTTGAATTGATTGTCGATGATGAGATATGGCCATTGCCAAAATACAGAGAATTACTTTTCACACACTAGGGTTAGTTGGTTAGTTAGGTAAGTGAAAAAGTGTATAGGGATGTTTTTACAACGTCCCTATTTTTTATTTATTTTAAGCCATTAACTGCAATGAGCAATAATAAAAAGTTATATCTGAATGATATCGGTATATATGGTTGATTAGAGAAGAAATTTAATAATTTCTCGTGCTGCTTTTCTTCCGGATGCAATAGCATCCACAACCAGGCTTGCTCCATGAACGGAATCACCTGCTGCAAAAACCTTATTGATATTTGTGGAAAGTCTACTATCGGTTTTTATATTGTTCCTGCCGTCGAGTTCAAGCTCCAGTTCTGATACCAGTCCTTCAATCACAGGGTGAATAAATCCAAGAGCCAGCAGAACAAAATCAGTTTCAATTATCCTGGTCGTATTGGGAACTGATTTCATTGAATATCTTCCATTTATTTTTTCCCAACGGACATCTTCAACCTCGACACCTTTAATAACACCATCTTTCCCTGTAAACCTGAGCGTTGAAAGACTCCAGATTCTTTCACAGCCCTCCTCATGTGAAGTGGTGGTTTTCATTACTTTGGCACAATAGGGCCATGGATTATCAGAGGTCCTGAACACAGGTGGTTTTGGAAGGATTTCAATTTGCGTAACACTTGCTGCTTTCTGACGGATTGCAGTTCCGACGCAGTCTGATCCCGTATCGCCTCCGCCGATCACAATAACTTTTTTGCCCTCGGCATTAATATTATTATTCTGGAAATGAAGATCACCTGAATTTACCCTGTTCTGGTTGCTCAAAAAATCGACAGCAAAATATATCCCCTTCAGATCCCTCCCCTCAATGTTTAGATCACGCGGATGTCCTGATCCGATCGCAATGCATACGGCATCGAATTGATTTACTAACTCTTTGGCAGAAATATCCTTGCCGATTATTGTACCTGTCCTGACAGTGAGCCCTTCACTGATCATCAGGTCAATGCGACGGTCAATAACTGTCTTGGAGAGTTTGAAATCAGGAATGCCAAATCTGAGGAGACCTCCTGCTTTTTCATCTTTTTCAAATAAGGTGACACTATGTCCTGCTTTGTTCAGCAGGTCTGCTGAAGCCATTCCGGCTGGTCCGCTCCCGATCACGGCAACGTTTTTTCCTGTTCTTTTGGCAGGAGGATATGGCTTGATGTATCCTTCGGAGAATGCTTTCTCTGTAATAGCCACCTCATTTTCGCGGATTGTAACAGGCTCCTGACCTATGTTCAGGACACAGGCATGTTCGCAGGGAGCAGGACAGATCCTGCCTGTCACTTCCGGAAAATTGTTTGTTGAACTTAGCCTTTCATAGGCATTCTTCCATTCACCTCTGAACAAAAGATCATTCCACTCAGGGATCAGGTTGTCCACAGGACAGCTCCAGTGACAAAATGGAATGCCGCAATCCATGCACCTGGCAGCCTGAAGCATCCTGTCCTCGCTGTTCAGAATCTGTTCCACTTCGCTGTAATCGCAGATCCTTTCGTTGACAGGGCGGTTGCCCGCCTCTTTCCTCCTGACCTTCAAAAATCCTGTAATGTCTCCCATTAGTATCTTTTTAAACTCCGCTTATATCAACATCAATCTCTACACTCGCAATTTTCTTTTTCAGCTCCTCGAGTTTCTGTTCCTCAATGACCCTCTTGTAGTCATAAGGTATCACCTTAATGAACATAGGGAGAAACCTGTCGAAATCATCCAGGATCATTTTTGCCTTTTTGCTTCCTGTATAATTAAGATGCTTCGAAATAAGCTCTCTGAGTTCATTTATGTCATTCCTGTCCTCGACCAGTGATAATTCAACCATTCCCATGTTGCAGTAATAATCGAAATTGCCAAACTCATTGAATACATATGCTATTCCTCCGCTCATTCCTGCCGAAAAGTTACTTCCGGTTGCACCCAGTACAGCTACCCGTCCTCCTGTCATGTATTCGCAGCAGTGATTTCCTACTCCCTCAACAACTGCAATAGCTCCACTGTTCCTGACCCCGAATCTTTCTCCTGCGACCCCTGAAATATATATTTCACCTTTTGTCGCGCCGTAAAGGACGGTGTTGCCGATTATTATGTTCCTGTCCGATTCAAACAATGATCCTGCAGGAGGCACCACTATTATTCTGCCACCTGATAGTCCTTTACCAAGGTAATCATTTGAGTCACCTTCAAGATAAAGCTCAATGCCTGAGACAAGGAATGCGCCGAAGCTCTGACCTGCAGATCCTTTAAACCGGCATTTTATAGTCCCATCGGGGAGACCTGCTGATCCGTAGATAGACGCTATTTTCCCTGAAAGCATGGCTCCTGTTGTTCTGTCAGTGTTTCTTATCAGCCTGGTTATTTGAACAGGTACCTTGTCGGAGATTGCTTTTTCAGCTCTGGATATTAATTCGAGATCAAGAATATTGATAAGCTTATTTTCCTGCTTTTCAATGCAATGCATGTCATTTTTTGCAGCTTCGACAGGCAGTTTGAGCATTTTTTTCAGATCCAGGTTTTTTGTCTTCCAATGATCAGCCTCATGGTTACGTTCAAGAAGGTCAAACCTGCCGATTATCTCATCAAGGTTCCTGAATCCCATTTCAGCCAGGTACTCTCTTACATCCTCTGCAAGGAATGTGAAGAAGGTAACAAGATTTTCGGCTTTCCCCAGGAATCTTTTGCGTAATTCAGGATTCTGGGTTGCGATTCCGACAGGACATGTATTCAGGTGGCATTTCCGCATCATAACGCATCCAAGCACTATCAGGGCAGATGTTGAGAATCCATACTCTTCGGCTCCTAGTAGCGCTGTAATAATTACATCCCTCGCAGTTTTCAACTGGCCATCTGCCTGAAGGGTAACCTTTTTGCGGAGATTGTTCATCACCAGGGTCTGCTGGGTCTCTGCAAGCCCAAGCTCAAGAGGGATTCCTGCGTGTTTGATAGATGATGCAGGACTTGCCCCGGTTCCTCCTTCGTATCCGCTTATTGTAATAAGATCAGCTCCTGCCTTGGTCACTCCGGCTGCGATAGTTCCTACACCACTGGCAGAAACAAGTTTTACACTGATAGCTGCCTTGGGATTCACATTCTTCAGATCAAATATCAGCTGTGAAAGGTCCTCAATTGAATAAATATCATGATGCGGCGGCGGTGAGATCAGTGTGATGCCCGGTATCGAGTACCTTGTTTTGGCAATTATCTTATCGATTTTATGCCCGGGTAGTTGTCCTCCCTCACCAGGTTTTGCACCCTGTGCAATTTTTATCTGGATCTCGTCAGCATTTACCAGGTATTCGGTTGTTACCCCGAACCGGCCGCTGGCTACCTGTTTTATCGCACTTCTGACCGATTCGCCGCCAGGCAGAAGTTTGAACCGCTTCGGATCTTCACCTCCCTCCCCGGTATTGCTGCGTCCGCCGATGTGGTTCATTGCGATTGCAATTGTTTCGTGGGCTTCGCGGCTGATAGATCCGTATGACATTGCGCCTGTGACAAACCGTTTCATAATTCTTTCAGCCGGCTCTACTTCTTCAAGAGCAATAGGATTCTTTCTCATCTTCAGCAAGCCCCTGATAAACAGTGGTGATGCTGTATCATTGTCGGCCTGTCTTGAGTATTCCCTGAATTTATCCTTGTCTTTGGTCCGGGTGCTCCATTGGAGCAGGGATATTGTTTCAGGATTCCAGGCATGCTTTTCTCCGTGCTTTCTGTAAAAATAGACCCCTTCAGTCAGAATTTCAGGCAAATGGTCATCTGCAAAAGCTTTTCTGTGAGGTATCAGAACCTCTTCGGCTATCTCCCCGATACTGATCCCGCCGATCCTTGAAGTTGTTCCTGAAAAATACCTGTCTATAACATCAGGATCGATGCCGATTGCTTCAAAGACCTGTGAGGACCTGTAACTCCTCAGCGTGCTGATGCCCATTTTGGACATTATCTTCAGGATGCCTTTATTTATGGAGTTGACATAATTCTCTTCAGCTTTCTGATAATCGAGCTGGATTGCCTTTTCTTTTACAAGCCTGTCGATAACCGCGAAGCTGAGATAGGGATTTATAATGCTGGCGCCGTATCCGAATAAAAGGGCAAAATGCATCACTTCACGCGGTTCAGCTGATTCGACAACAATGTCGATCTGCATTCGCTTGCGCTTTTCAATCAGGTGATGATGCACCGCAGAGACTGCCATCAGTGATGGAATTGGGGCTTTGTTCTCATCAATACCTCTGTCAGACAGAATAATATAGTTTTTCCCTTCGTCAACAGCTTTTTCGGCATCGTTACATAACTGATCCACTGCCAGTTTCAATCCTTCACCTCCCTTTCCGGCTTCAAAATGCATCAGCAGGTTCGCAGCGGAGAATCCTTTATATCGCAGGTTTTTCACTACCTGGAAATATGTGTTGGATATTACCGGATTCCTGAACCGGACCATTTTAACGTGCGAAGGCGATTCATCCAGAAGGTTTTGCTGAAGAGAACCGAGATATCCCGAGAGTGTCATCACAAGCTCTTCCCTGATAGGATCGATCGGTGGATTGGTAACCTGAGCGAACATCTGCTTGAAATAGTTGAAAAGACGGTATGGTTTCCGGGAGAGCACAGCAACAGGCACGTCATTTCCCATCGAGCCTATGGGCTCTTTCCCCGTTGCAGCCATCTCTTTAATTATCTTTTCTATATCTTCCAGCGAGTAATTAAATGATGTAAGGTATTTCTGATAAAGCTTTCCTATGTCAGGTGATACTACGTGTCCCGTTTCGATCTCTTCCAACCTTACCATATTCTGCTCGATCCACTTACCATAAGGGTAGTCTTCAGCCAGTTTGGCTTTCAGTTCCTTATCATAACAGATCTTCCCTTCCATGGTATCTACAAGAAGCATTTTACCCGGCTTCAGCCTGCCTTTCTCCTTTATTTCATCAGGCCTGAAGGTCTGCACTCCTGCCTCGGATCCCATCACTATCAGGTCATTTGTTGTAAGAACATACCTTGAAGGGCGCAATCCGTTCCTGTCGAGCATTCCGCCAATGTATCTGCCGTCGGAAAAAATGAGCGACGCCGGTCCGTCCCATGGCTCCATGAAAGTGGAATGATAATGATAGAAATCGCGCAGTTCCGGGGGAATGGGATTCTTTATATTTATTGACTCAGGAATAAGTATCGACATTGCATAGGGAAGTGATTTCCCGCTCATCAGAAGGAATTCAAGGACATTATCAAGGGATGCCGAATCACTTTTTTCAGGTTCAATAATAGGATAAATTCTTTCAAGATCGCCCAGCTTTTCAGATTTGAGTATCGATTCCCTGGCCTCCATCCAGAATCTGTTTCCCTTAATCGTGTTTATTTCCCCGTTATGCCCCAGCACCCTGAATGGTTGTGCGAGGTCCCAGCTTGGAAAGGTGTTTGTGCTGAATCTTGAATGGACCAGGGCGATCGCGCTCTGAAGCCTTTCGTCATTAAGGTCACTGAAGTATTCACCAAGCTGGATTGAGGTGAGCATACCCTTATATACCAGCACTTTGGTTGACAAGCTGGGAATATAAAATAGCTCTTTCTGCTTTATTTCTGATTCCCTGACCACCTTTTCGGTGCGTTTTCTGATGATATAGAGCTTTCGTTCAAGATCATCCTGCCCGATATCAGCACTTAGAAGTATCTGCCGGATATTTGGTTCAGCTGCACGTGCAATCTCTCCGATTGTTGAATTATCTCTGGGCACTTCACGGAATCCAATATAGCTGACGCCTTCTTCCTTAATGATACTGAGAAATATTTCGGTGCATTTTTCAGCATCATCGAGGTTCTTTGGAAGGAAAATAAGTCCGGTGCCAAATTGTCCCTCAGGCGGCAGGGCATAACCCTGGATAAGGTAGAAATCTCTCGGCACCTGGATCATCACTCCCGCACCATCGCCTGTTTTGCTGTCGGCGCCCTCAGCGCCCCTGTGGGTCATATTTCTTAAAATATCAAGACCCATTGTAATGATTGAATGAGATTTTTTCCCTTTCAGATGGGCAACAAAACCAATACCGCAGCTGCCATGTTCAAATTCCTCCCTGTACAGTCCTTGTTGCCGTGGCCTCTCTTTTCTCATAATCTTACTTTTCAAATTTGTTACAATATAAAGTAAAAAACCGTTCCCTTTTGTTGAGAACGGCAATCCCTGAATACTATCAAACAGGTTACCTTTCTCAACCGGTTCCTCTGTTCCTGCTGATCCTTTTTGATAATATTGATAAAATATTGACCATTTGATTTAAATATAACACAAATATATTGGTTTTTATTTCAAAACATCATTATTTAAGTTAAAATTATTAATAATTTTTATCAACCTGTTTATTTCGATGAAGTAATTTCCCGGTATCTTTTTAGAATCGCATGACAAGGGAAGAGAAATATTCTAAGATTTAAATATCAGGGTTATTTCAGCCAGTAAAAGGTCTTTCTAAATCTTCAAGCAGCTCATTGCCCATCATGCCTTTTGCGATTTCGCGCACTTCCCCGGTCATGCGGATATTCCATTCATTGTCAATTTGAATTTTCATGGTCCCGCCCTGCATATGCATGGTCAGATCGCCTTTTACCAGGCCTCTTTTCACGAGAACACAGGAAGCTGCACAGGCTGAGCTTCCTGATGCCAGGGTATAACCGGCTCCCCGTTCCCAGATCATAATCTGTGCATCATGATCGGAAAGAACTTTAGCAAATTGCACGTTGATGCGGTTGGGAAACAATGGATGGTTTTCCAGTAATGGTCCGTATTTCCGGATCTCTTCCTCATCCAGATCTTGTTTGATCACAACACAATGCGGATTTCCAACCGACACGCAATTCACTTCAAATTCCCTGTTTCCGGCCTTAATCTTTTGTGCGATGTATTCCGGTTTATCCGAATCAACCGGTATGCTGCGCGATGAAAAAATTGCTTTCCCCATGTCCACCCTTATCAGCAAAGCTTTCCCTTTTTCTTCCTTAACGATATCTGCATATACAATATCAGTAAGGGTTTCCACAGAAAATTGACCGGCTTTCTGTATACCCGTAATCATACAGGTACTTGCATAGAATACGAAGCCCGTTCCCGCTTTTCTCTGCTTCAGAACCATCGGGGTTGTAAACTCTGAATCCAAAATCAGCTTTTGCCGTTGGTACCTTCAGCACTATGCCATCGGAGCCGATCCCGAAATGGACGTTGCACAGACGCATGATGGCCTGCCTTGTGAGTTGGAAGTCGATATTCGAACTATCCAGGACAATGTATTCATTGCCTAGTCCGTGCATCTTTACAAAGCTGTTCTTTCGCATAGTTAACGAATTGAATATATTTGCGACAAAAATAAAAAATGGCGCAGATTAACGAAAACTATTTTAAACTTCAGGCCGGGTATCTTTTCCCGGAAATTGGCCGGCGGGTTCGTGAATATCAGAAAGAGAATCCACAGGCCGATATAATTAGATATGGGTATTGGCGATGTCACTCAGCCACTTACGCCGGCAGTCATCCGCGCTTTTCATGAGGGTGTCGAAGAGATGTCGAAAGCCGCGACATTTAAAGGATACGGACCTGAACAAGGCTATGATTTTCTGCGCGAAGCTATTGCAGAAAACGATTATCAGGACCGCGGGGCTGATATTCATGCCGATGAGATTTTTGTATCTGATGGTTCTAAATGTGATACCGGAAATATTCTCGAGATTTTTGGACAGAATAATATCATCGCTGTACAGGATCCTGTATATCCGGTTTATGTCGATACAAGTGTGATGGCAGGCCGGACCGGTGAATATCTGGGAAACGGTTATTATGACAGGCTTGTATATCTGCCCTGTACTGCCGAAAACGGATTTATTCCGGAAATCCCAAAAAAGAAAGTCGATATTATCTTTCTCTGTTATCCCAATAATCCTACAGGAACAACTGCCAGTAATCCGGAATTAAAAAAATGGATCGATTATGCGATCAAAAATAAAGCTATCATTCTTTACGATGCTGCTTATGAAGCATATATTTCTGATCCCGGAATACCTCATACCATTTATGAAATTGATGGTGCCACAGAAGTGGCAATCGAATTTCGCAGCTTTTCAAAAACGGCAGGATTTACCGGAACTCGTTGTGCTTATACCGTTATCCCAAAAAATCTTTATGCTTTTACTTCAGATGGATCTGAAAAACCTTTGCACCCGCTATGGTTCAGAAGAAATACCACCAAATTCAATGGGGTGTCATATCCGGTGCAGAAAGCCGCTGCAGCCCTTTATACACCAGAAGGGAAAAAGGAAGTAAAATCCACGATAAGTTACTACATGAATAATGCCAGAATCCTGCGTGAAAATCTTGACAAAATGGGCTTTCAGGTTTTCGGAGGAATCAATTCCCCTTATATCTGGGTTAACTCCGGACAGGGAATTAAATCGTGGGATCTTTTTGACAAATTGCTGCATGAAGCCCATGTGGTGGGAACTCCCGGGTTAGGCTTTGGCCCCTCGGGGGAAGGATATTTAAGGCTTTCTTCATTCGCTACACATGAAAATGTGCTTAAAGCATTGGAAAGACTTAAAAATATAAAGTGGAATATTTAAAAATTGGCGCAACGTACGCTGGACAGGAGTATTGGAAAAGAGACAGGGGAAATGGCTTATAATGCAAATGCATTTCTCTTACCCTGTTGAAAGGTTCCGTTAGTTATTCTTCCAGAATCATCCCTGCAGCTATAGTCTCATTTGTTCCTTCATCAATAAGGATCAGGCTCCCTGTAATATTATTTTTCTTATATGTGTCAAAGAACACAGGCCTGGATGTTTTTATGTTGATATTTGCTATATCGTTCATTTTTACCGTAATGTTTTCAAAATCCTTTTCAAGGCTGTTAATATTCATTCTGTAATTGACAGTTTTGATTACACATCCGGCTTCGTTAGTGTTCAGCCGGATAAGATATCTTCCGCCAATCCGCATAGGCTTCTCATTAAACCAACAGATCATCAGGTTAATATCCTGACTTATGAAAGGAAGATCATGAGGAGAAACCAGCATATCGCCACGATTGATATCAATCTGATCCTCCAGGGAAATGGTGACTGAATCTCCTGCACCGGGATCCCGAGAGGGATCTGCCGAAGATGTCAATACTTTTAATTCTTGATTTAAGCATTGACGGTAAAACAGTTACCTCATCACCGGGCCTGAAACCACCCCCGGCCACTCTTCCTGCATAACCACGGTAGTCGTGATACTCAGAATTATTGGGACGGATTATTGTTTGAACGGGGAACCGCGGATTTTCAGAATCCTTATACTTGCTGATTTCTATCGTTTCAATAAGAGTCAGGAAAGTTTTACCATTGTACCATTTCATGTTTACCGACCGGTCAACCACATTATCTCCATATTTGGCACTAATAGGGATGTAGTATGCATCAATAATATCAAGTTTCTTAACAAGTGAGGCAAGTTCTGATTTTATCTTATTGAAAACTGTCTCAGACCAGTTTACCATATCCATCTTGTTGATTGAGAAAATTATATGCCGTATATCAAGCAACGATGCAATATATGAATGTCTGATGGTCTGTTCAAGTACCCCTTTTCGTGCATCAATAAGTATAACGGCAAGATCAGCGGTACTTGCTCCGGTTACCATATTGCGTGTGTACTGTATATGTCCGGGAGTGTCGGCAATAATGAATTTTCTTGCAGGTGTGGCAAAATACCTGTAAGCGACATCAATAGTGATACCCTGTTCACGTTCGGCCCTTAAACCATCGGTAAGAAGTGAAAGATCAAGTTCTTCTCTTCCCAGTCGTTTCCCCGACTGTACGATATGTTCCATCTGATCTTCGAAAATTGATTTACTATCGTATAACAGACGTCCGATCAGTGTGCTCTTCCCGTCATCAACACTGCCTGCGGTTGTAAACCTCAGAAGACTCTTATTATTACTTTCTCCGTTTATTTCCATTTATATTAACAATTATTAAAATTTCAAATTCTTGTCTCTCCGTCTCTAATCGTCTCTCAGTCTCTTAGTCTCTCAGTCTCTTAGTCTCTCAGTCTCTAAGCTCTCAGTCTCATTTCTCACCTCTCACAACTCAAAAATACCCTTCCTTCTTCCGGTCTTCCATTGCTGCTTCCGACCGTTTATCATCATACCTTCCTCCTCTTTCGGTAACTCTTGTAGCTGCAATCTCAGAAATTATTTCTTCGAGCGATTGAGCTTTTGAAAGTGTTACACCTGTACACGTTATATCTCCGATCGTCCGGCAACGGACATCAGTCTCAAAAACTTCCTCATTGGGCTTAAGTTGCATAAAGGGGGCCCAGGCAAGATATACTCCATTGCGGCTGAATATTTTTCGCCTGTGAGTATAATAAAGTCCGGGAAGTTTAATCTTCTCGCTGAAAATATACTGCCATACATCAAGTTCTGTCCAGTTGCTGACAGGAAATACTCTGAAGTGTTCTCCGATATTCTTATGTCCGTTGAAAATATTCCAGAGTTCAGGTCTCTGGTTTTTTGGATCCCATTGTCCAAATTCGTTCCTGTGAGAAAAGAATCGCTCCTTGGCCCTTGCTTTCTCTTCATCCCGTCGTCCGCCCCCAATAGCAACATCAATTTTTAACTCCTCGATTGCATCCAGAAGTGTTACGGATTGCGCTTTGTTCCTGCTTGCATTAGCTCCCTTCTCTTCGGTGACCATTCCCTTATCAATGGAATCCTGGACGTATTTAACTATTAATTCAACTCCAACTTCTCTGGCCAGATCATCCCTGAATTCAAGAGTCTCTTTAAAATTATGACCGGTATCAATATGCATCAGGCTGAAGGGCATTTTTGCGGGCCAGAATGCTTTTTTTGCAAGATGCACCAGTACAATCGAATCTTTCCCTCCCGAAAAAAGGATGACCTTTTTTTCAAACTGTGCTGCTACTTCTCTCATTACAAAGATGGCCTCATTTTCAAGTTCTTTCAGATGTTCATTGTTTATCTTCATATGCATTAGTTTTGAGATCTTATCTTATGTTTACCGTCATTGCGACTCACGCAAAGCTGTCTGATAAGCATATCTTTTTCCTGATTGTCTTTAATCTTATTTAATATGAAGTCCACATTCCTTCTGACCACCAGTTTCCCACCACCATCTGCCTGCACGGAAATCTTCACCTTTTTCCACTGCCCTGGTACAGGGCTCGCACCCGATGCTGACAAAACCCTTGTCGTGTAAAACATTATATGGAATATTGTTTTCTTTGATGAACTTCTCAACATCCTCAAAAGACCAGTTGAAAAGAGGATAATACTTAAATAGTTTCTTTTCTTCATCAAACTCTATCCAATCCATCTGGCCTCTGTTATCCGACTGGCTGGCTCTGATTCCTGATATCCAGCACTCTTTGTCCTTAAGAGCTCTGTTTAGTGGTACAAGTTTTCTTACCCTGCAACATTCCAGTCTGTTTTCACGCGAATGGTAAAAACTGAAAGGTCCCTTCTCTGTCACCATGGTTTCAACAGCTTCATGATCAGGAAAATAAATATTTATTCTTTTATGATACTTTTTTATTGTTTCATTGAAAACCTTGTATGTCTGGGGAAATAATCTTCCGGTATCGAGAGTGGCAACTTCCATAGGAATGTCATTTTCGAAAATGAAATGTGAGATAACCTGATCTTCAATTCCGAAGCTTGTCGTGAACAGTGATTTTCCGGGGAACAAACTGGCAATCTCCATGAGTTGATTTTCAATTGTTCTTCCTTTAAGCCGGTCCTTTAACTCCTCTTTTGTCATCTGACTTTTAATTTTTAACTGATTTTGACTTCGTCGAGCTCCTCGCTTCGCTTCATCGGTTCAGCTGAAACTCCCTGAGAGGTAATCTCTTGTCAATTGCTTTTTCGGATTATTGAAAAATTCTTCTGTCGGACCTGATTCCACAATTTTTCCCAGGTACATAAAAACGATATAGTCTGCAATGCGTCTTGCCTGCCTGAGAGTATGGGTTACAAGAATAACAGTATATTTTTCTTTCAGCTTAACGAATAATTCTTCAATTGTTTTTGTCGAAAGCGGGTCAAGAGATGAGGTAGCTTCATCCCCAAGAATATATTCAGGCTCTATCGCCAGACCTCTTGCAAGACATAACCTCTGCTGCTGACCTATTGATAATCGGTTTGCAGATGAGCGGATCCTGTCCCTGACTTCATCCCATAGACCAACATACTGAAGATACTGGATGACAGTCTGATTAATTTTTTTCCTTCTTCTTATTCCGTGAATTCTCGGTCCATAGGCCACATTATCAAATATCGACATCGGGAGAGGGCATGGACGCTGAGCCAGCAATCCCATTTTTTTGCGTGTATCAATGACATTAATGCTTTTATCATAGATATTCTCACCGTCCACAAATACACTGCCTTTTATTTTAACCTCAGGCGTTTCATCATGCATACGGTTAAGGGTTTTGAGTAATGTGGTTTTTCCACAACCCGAAGGTCCGATAATACAGGTAATGCTTTTTTCAGGTATTGCCAGATTAATATCTTTCAGAATATGCTGGTCCTCAATGTAAACGTCAAGGTTCTCAATTCTTATTGTGTTATTATATACCACCCTTTTTAATGGAGAAGGTTTGTCCATTTCCATTACCTGATTAACAGCCAGGGTTTCCAGATGTTGTTTTGCAATTATCATGATTTGTTTTTTGAAAATTTAGAACTGAAATATCGTGCTGAAAAGCTCAGGATCAATATAATAACTGTCAGGATTACAGCGGATGCATAGGCGCGGTTCTGGACCTCAGCAACCGGACTTCCGAGCTGGAAAAATATTGATAGTGGTAATGTTGCAGCCGGTTGACCAAAGGATGTAGGGATATTGTCGGTATACCCTGCAGTGAATAAAACTGTTGCAGCATCTCCTATTCCTCTGCCGACAGCCAGAAGGATTGCTGTAACTATTCCCGGCATCAGCTGACGAAGCAGTACTTTTGACATTTCATATTTAGTTGAACCAAGCGATAGTAATGCATCAGGGAGATCGCGAGGCAGAAGCCTTGTGACTTCATCAAGCGAACGCATCATTATCGGCATTATCAGCATTGCTACAGTGATAATACCCCCCAGCAGGGATGCTTTGATACCCATATACACCATCAGGGCAAATCCGAATGCACCATAAACAATTGAGGGCACTCCGAAAAGTATATCAAGTGAAAAGCGGATTATACTGGAAAAGACTGACCTGGCAGGGAGGTAGAAATTTATGTACATTACAAGAGGAACACTGATAATCATGCTGATAAAGAGTGCTCCCGTAATTAGAAAGATTGATCCTACAATTGCATTTAAAACACCGCCCTCTTTGCCAAGATAAAAACCTCCTCCCGGAATTTTGGTTATCATTTCCCATGTAAGGGAAGGTAATCCTTTATAAAATACGGTACCTATAATATATACTAAAACTCCCATTATGATCATTGCCGCGCCGATCATAATGATCTTGAATATTCTCTCTTCCAGGTATTTCATATAAATCTGATAATCATACGATAATTCATGAAAACTGATATTTCTTCTCAATCTGGTTAAGCGTAAATCTGGAAAGCCCGTTAAACAGAACTACTATAATGAACAAAAGAAATGCAGCAAACATCAGGGCTGACTCATAATCTGGCATTGAAAGCATTTCACCATAGTTATTGGCAATTAACGCAGGGAGAGGATAACAGGCATCAAAAAATGAATGAGGTATCTGTGCAATATTCCCGCAAACCATAAGTACAGCCATTGTTTCACCAAATGCCCTTGATAGGGCAAGAACAGTAGCTGCTATTATTCCGGGGAATGATTTCCTTAGTATGACTTTTTTTACTGTCTGCCATCTTGTTGCCCCCATGCTCAGAGAAGCATCAGTAATTTCTTTGGGAATTGACCGGAATACTTCTACCAGTATGCTGATCAGCAGCGGGATAATCATTATGGCAAGGACTATTCCTCCGGCAAGAACCGTATAGCCGGTGGAAAACTCAACAAATCCCGGAGCGATTTTATTTGAAATAAGCGGTACAATGGTTATCGTACCCCACACCCCGTATATAACGGGTGGTATGCCTGAAAGAAGATCAACAACCGGTTCAAAGAGACGGCGGATACTCCTTGAAGCATAGGAATTCAGAAAAATACTTGTAAGGATTGAAAGCGGAAGGGCAATAATGATGGCAATAAGAGATACATAAACTGTGCTGATAATGTATGGAAGAAAACCAAAGTCTCCTTTAAATGGCCTCCAGTTGGCGGAGGTTAATAATACCCACAGGCTTTTCTCTTTCATTATCGGTAAAGCTTTGAAGAAGAGACTAAATCCAATTACCAAAAGGAAAAGGATAGTAAAAACACCAATGCCCAGCATAAAATGCCGGGCAGTTATATCTTTCACATGCCGGATCTTTCGCATAGGCTTTATCGGATTCTTTCCAGTTCTCCTGCAACTTTTTCTTTTGATAATGTTATATAACCTGATTCATTGACATATTTTTGACCATCTGTTAATACCCAGCTAAGAAATTTGATTACCAGCTCTTTTTTCGGCTTTCCGTTTGTAACAAAATAAAGCTCACGTGCCGGGGGAGATGGATATTTTCCGTTTGCAATTGCCGTTATAAGATCATCCATTGAATCATAAAAATTTTCATCAGGAGTAATCTTGCCGTCATTGTTTATGTCGATGGGAAGCACCCTTATGCCGGATAATTGCTTTTTGGTTTTATTGTCATATGCATAACCTATATTATTAAACCCAATACCAATCGGATCTTTTTTCACAGCCAATGCCAATCCGGGATCCCCATAAACACCACTGCCCAGAAGATCCTCCTGTTTTTTGCCGAAATATTTGGCCCATACTTCCGCTGCACCGCAGGCATCTGAACGTGTATAAACATGTATCGGGGTAGTACCTTTGATTCCAAAAGCCTGTGCCCAGGTTTTGTACATACCGGTGATCCAAATATTGTTGCCTGCATCTTTCTTCAGCCCTTTACTCAATAAAGTATTTAAAGATGGATTGGATGCATTGATCACAGGCACTACGGCATCTTTTGTTACAGCAATCGGATATGCCCCTTTTTTAAGTTCTTCCTTGTAAATCTCACGGGAGACCATACCCATATCCACCATATCATTCAGAGCATCGGTTATCCCTTTTCCGGCTCCGCCTGCTGACAGGTCGATCCTGACATCGGGATATATTTTTCTGAACTCCTCTGCCCATCTGACTGCCATTGGATAAAGAGCCCATGCTCCTGAAAGAGAGATTCTTCCTTTGGTATTATTCTGAAGAATTGCATTCTGTTCAATAAAAACGCCGGGTATATTATTTGATACCTCCGGAAAAAAATTACACATCAAAAATGCAAACAGAAAAACTGGAAAAGATAAATTCATAATGTCTACCGATTTTGTGAACAAATGTAAACTCTTATTTGTTAGGTTTAATTGGCATAAAAACCAAAAAGGATTAGGTATAAATACTTAACTTTAGGCAGAAGATAAATTTCTCAAGATGATTCTTTCAAAAAAAACACGGTATGCTATGGTCGCTCTTGCCAAGCTGGCAAGAGATTATGGGAAAGGACCTGTACAGATCCGGGAGATCTCTGAAAAAGAAAATATCCCTCGCAGCTTTCTTGAAAATATTCTTCTCGAATTGCGAAAAATGGGGATCTTGGGCAGTCAGCTTGGGAAATCCGGAGGATATTATTTATTAAGGAAACCCAATGAAGTCAATCTGGCAGAAATAATCGATCATTTTGAGGGTACTTTGTCACTTTTATATTGTGTTTCCGAAAAAGCTTATCGTCCGTGTGAGTTTTGCAAGGATGAGGCCACATGTCAGATCAGAAGAGTATTTAAGGAGATACTGGCCAATACAAACAGCATTCTTCAAAAAGCCACCCTGGAAACACTTATTAACCGCTAAAAGATCCAGCTTTGCCTCACTGGCTTTTCCAGTGATCATCATTTACCTTTCGCAGGATCCATAGAAAGAGCCTTCATCAGCCTGTACATGAACTCAATGCCAATCAAATGGTATGAACCCCGGAGCAAGCCAGAAATGACGATCTTCGCTGAACAGCAGTAGACCACGTTCTGATTAAATTCCTATCTTTGAAAGGTTCACATATTGATATTTAAAATATATTTATTCTTATACCTGGAATTAAAATAATGAAAAAATGAAAGCATTTTTAAATTTCTGTTTTTTTCTGATTGCGTTGTCATTGCCATGGTATGCAGTTGCACAACAGAATGTAACCAGTCCTGTTTCACTTGACAGAATCGGAGATAATCTTTACGAAGTAAAGGGAGGAAGCGGGGCAAACGGAGGTGCGTTTATAGGAGAGTATGGCGTTTTGCTGATAGATGCCAAAATGAATCAGGAATCCGTCGATCAGACCATCCAGGAAATCCGGAAGTTTACGGATAAACCAATTCGGTTTCTGGTAAATACGCATAGTGATGGGGACCATGTTTCAGGTAACAAGTTTTTCCCGGAATCAGTCGTAATCGTGGCCCATAATAACTGCCGTAAGGAATTCTTCCACCCGGGTAGAAACGGAGAACCTTCTTCCTGGAATAATCCGGAACTGGCACCATTTGTTCCTTCAGTGACCTTCACCAGCCAGATGGACCTGTATGTAGATGCGAAAAAGGTTGAGCTCTGGTACTTTGGAACAGGGCACACCACAGGCGATATAGTCGTTTATTTCCCACATGAGCGGATCGCCTTTGTTGGTGACCAGGTATTCAAGGGGCGTGTTCAGCTGATACATTCCTATAAGGGAGGAAACTCATTTAAACATGTTGAAACACTGGAAAAAATGCTTGAGACCCTGGACGCAGAAAAGTTTTACAGTGGTCATAGTGAACCACTGGACAGAGAAATGATCCGTGCACATATCAATGAAATGAAAGAGCTTCAAAAGAAAATTGCCGGATTTATGGATAAAAAAAATACACTGGAAGAGATCAGGAAAGAATTCAGTAAAGACCAGAGCAATATAATCGAAACAATATACAATGAAATTGCAGCTGCAAGATGAGGTATTTTGATGCTACGTAAGGTTAAAGTCTTTTCCCAGCTTCAACCTTGAATTGTTTATTATTTCTATTGCCTTGTCAATTGTTTTCAATTTGGTCCTGAATGAAAGAACCGCCATCCGTATCACGAATTTATTATTAATTACCGTCGAGCTGAAGAAGACATTTCCGTCTTTATGGATCAATTCCAGAAGCTTCTGATTGAACGTATCCTCATCAACTGCTTTCGACGGGTACCAGAAATAACTTATCGAAAGATCAGGTTCTGGTCCGGTTTTAAAACCGATTTCCCGCAATTTATTTCTGAAATAGGCCGTAAGCAATAATTTTTCTTCGAGGCAGGCGATAAATGGTTCTATTCCATGAATTTGCAAAGGCAGCCAGATTCTTAATGCCCGGAAATGCCTTGTTAATTCAGGAGATACGTCTGCCGGATTATAAATACTTGTTTCAATGCGTGTTGAATCCTGCATATAATTTGCAGTGTACTGAAGAGATTGAAAAACTGCTTCCTTATTTTTAACCAGAACGGCCCCTGTCCCGAATGGTATAAACAATCCTTTATGCGGATCTGTGACCAGGGAATCTGCCAGGTTTAATCCTCTGAAAAGCTCCTTCTTTTGCCCGGTCAGAATAAAGAATCCGCCATAAGCTGCATCTATATGATACCAAAGTTTGTTTCTCCGGGCAATCTCCCCCATTTCCATTAACGGATCGACCGCTCCCGTATCTGTTGTTCCTGCGGTAGCAACAATCAAAAAAGGATTTAATGCATCTCTTTTGTCCTTATTGATTTGTTTTTTTAGCTTATTAACGTTGATTCTCCAGTACTTGTCCAGATCTATATAACGAAGAATTACATCTTCCAGATCCAAGTATCTTAAGCGCTTTATTAATGCTGTGATGAGCCTGCGGACTTAAATAAACAACACTTTTTGTGATTTTGTCTGATTTTATTTTATGGTAGTCTCTGGCTGCAGTTAATGCAATCAGATTTGCTATTGAACCTCCGGAAGTTAGGGTTCCTGCGGCGTCTTCCGGAAATCCAAAAATGGATTTCATCCAATTCAGTATCTCGTTTTCGATTGTTACTGCCCCGGGTGATGCAAAAAACAAACCGGCATATTCGTTTGTGACAGCAGCTAAATAATCTGCCAGAGCTGAAGTGTATATTCCACCTCCCGGGATATATCCGATATGTCCGCCGGATGCAGCGTTGATACCTTTACCGGCTACTTCACTTGCATAAGCTTTTATTAACCTGTCTAAAGGCTTTTTACTCCCGGTTATTGACAGAATACCCTGTTTTATCTTCTTATCAGAGTATGTTTTGGTTTTTTCGATATTATTGATAAAACAATTTGTATAATCCTGAATTTGTTGAAGATATTGGTTCCTTTTAACCTCTGAAGGATCAAGTTCTTTGGATATATTCTCCAATTCCAGGATTCTTTGTTTCAGTTTTTTCATTTTTTTGAATTCAGGTTGTTCCGGCATTCAGGAGCAAAATTGCTTTAAATTTTAAAATTAATCGGTAAAATCTGATGAAAAAGTCAGAGATCACGAACCTGCCTGGATCTGGTACTCAAAACAATCTCTTTTCCGCGTAGCGGATATGGAAACTAAGCCATTACCAAACAAAAAGTTACCAGGAAATTGACTTTGAAACAACCATGGTGTACCTTTGAAATTGGTTTAGCAACTTAAGAATTATGAAATCATGAAAAACAACCGTAGAAATTTTATTAAGGATAGTATTTCCGTTACAGCAGCCCTGTCACTTGCAGGATTAAGCAGCTTCGCGGAAATTGGTAAAAACAAATATAAAGACTCAGCCCGGAAGTCAGTTAAATGGCCTGTTACAGAAGGACCTGATACACCAAAGCTATGTATTGGAGGTAGCATTAATGCCAGCGAAAAGCAGATGCAGCTGATTAAGCAGATGGGCGTTGATTATGTTCTTATGGGTGGTCCCCGGATTCCATGGAAAGTGGAAGATCTTCGCGCTGTAATGGATAAATATAAAGCTAACGGTTTAACAGTTATTAATATGATGATTGGCGGACACAATAATGCCATTTATGGGAGAGAAGGGCGTGATGAGGAAATTGCCGGAGTTAAGGAATCAATTATTGCAGCAGGATCAGCTGGACTACCCGTTGTTGAATATAACTGGTATGTTGACCGCCTGATGGAGGGCTACTATGAAAAGAAAGGACGCGGAGGATCAGGAATCACTGCGTATGACTACTCTCCAGTCAGGGACCTGCAAGCCAAAGCAGAAATAGGTACTTACACGGCTGAAAAAATATGGGACAATATTACATACTTTCTTAAAGCTATAATTCCTGTTGCAGAAAAAGCAGGAGTCAGGCTAGCCTTGCATCCAAACGACCCTCCGGCAACCATCAGCCACGGCTCCCCCCAGATAATGGCTACTTATGAAGGCTGGAAACGGCTGCTGGATATAGTTAAGAGTCCGGCAAACGGTATGACATATGACCCGGGTGTGTGTTGGGAAATGGGACTTGATCCTGTGGAAGTCCTTCATTATATGGGATCGCGTGACCAGATCAACCATGCACATTACCGCAATGTAACAACACAGGAGCCCTATAATAAATATGAAGAGGTCTTCTTTGATGTCGGAGAAGTAAACATGTTTGCAGTTATGCAGGAGTTTTTTAAGGTCGGATACACAAGGGGGATATATCCTGAACATCCGCGCTTTTTTACAATTGATACGGAATTCCCTGGTTATGTTACAGGCAGAGGCTATCCCGGCGGTGGCGGAAATACCGGCCAGGTATTTAATGTTGCTTATGCCCGGGCAATGATGCAGGCAGTCCAGTCATTGAAATCCTGAATAACCTGAATACTGTTGCTATGAATACAATTTGACTTTCATTTTTTCTATTCATTTATCTTTCTCTGCTGAAATCAGTGGACAGGTGGTCAAAGAAGAACGAAATCTCAATATATTACGATACCTCTATTAATTCAGGGATGAAGAATCCGGAATAGAATGAGGGTAAATTTTCGAAATTCTTCAGTACACTTTCAACAGAAATGATTTCTTGATCATACTTGACCTCAATCAATGATATGCCTTCTTTTTCTATTAACGAGACCTCTTTAATCCCATTCTTTCCTTTTAAATTCCTTCGAATTTCATCAATGCATTTAGGACATTTAAAACCACAATCTGGAATTATTGAATTACAGTCGAGATGGAAAAATGAATTTAC
Source organism: uncultured Bacteroidales bacterium (assembly GCA_963828775.1). GTDB lineage: Bacteria > Bacteroidota > Bacteroidia > Bacteroidales > VadinHA17 > LD21. Next base: position 65,971 of record CAWHGX010000066.1, read on the forward strand.
TATCATTCCTGCAAAGTAATATTTGTTTACAAAATTATTATATCATAAATTACAGGTCAGGCAATCCTGAAGAAATATTTTTGTGCCAATAATATTTGATTGATTGTTATTGTCGTTTATGGAACGGTGCTTACGGAAAATTGATTAATTAAGAATATTTGCTATGCACGATACACAAATCATAAGCCTTACTCCGGAAAGTATAGCAAACTATGGCGTTTGCGGATATAAAGATGTAAAAAGCCATTTGGGATTAAGGAATAAAATTGAATGGTTTGTCAGATACTATCCAAAAGGATTGAGAATAAAAGTAATTTTTTCAGAACAAGGTGGAAACCAGGGAATGATTGAGTACATTCCGGGGAAGTATGCCCATCGCCCTGTTGATGCTGAAGGATACATGTTTATTCACTGCATTTTTGTTGGATTTAAAAATGAATTCAAAAGGAAAGGTCTTGCTTCAGCTTTAATTGACGAATGCATTAAAGATGCAAAAGACAAAAACATGTCGGGAGTTGCGGTGGTTACACGAAAAGGACCTTTTATGGCACATAATGAAATATTCCTGAAGAAAGGTTTTCAGGTAATCGATAGGGCAGAACCTGATTTCGATTTATTGGTTAATAAGTTTGAAGAAAAATCGAAAAATCCGAAGTTTTATTCAAACATGACTGATAATCTGAGAAAATATAGCCAGGGATTGACTGTTCTCCGTTCAGCCCAATGTCCATACACTGAAAAAAATGTAAATGCTATTTTGGAATCCGCCAGAAACAAATTTAATCTCAAACCTCATTTAGTTGATTTGAAAGATTCAATATCTGTTCAAAATACGCCATGTGCTTTTGGAACATTTTGTATTATTTATAACGGAGAAATTATCAGTCACCACCCGATTAGTGCTACAAGATTTGAAAATATAATGAAAAAGAAAGTTAAATGACCGGTCCGTAAAATTCACTCCCGGTCCTTTTTTGCCGGCCAGAACGGGAAATCCAATGGCACTAACCTTCTTTAGCAGTTCTTTGGGTCTGAAGGGATTTTAGTGAATGGATTATTATTTGACTTGTATCTGTCTCTTTCTTAACTTGTACGGGAATTACAGAATAAGTTTGTAAGTAAAATTGGAGATAAGATGAAAAAAAATACTACTAACCGCAGGGACTTTATTGCAAAAACAACACTTGCAGCAGCTGGTTTATCGCTGGGATTGAACGCCAAATCAGCTAATGGCATCCTTTCTGCAGGGCCAAACGATAAAATACGGGTCGGTTTTATTGGCGTTGGTAATCGGGGGTCTCAGCTGCTTAAACTGTTTATGGCTCAGCCCGACTGTGAGGTAGCTGCTCTTTGTGATGTTTATGAACCTTATCTTTTAAGAGATTTTACCAAAGTTGATAAGCGTTATACTGAGGGTTTCCTTGGTAAAGAGGGCCGCATTCCCAAAATGGGTGAGACATTTAATGGTAAGGTAAAACTCTATAACGATTACCGGAGACTTCTTGAAGATAAAACTATTGATGCGGTTTGTATCGCAACCCCCGATCACTGGCATGCTTTGCAAACTGTTGATGCAATGAAGGCGGGTAAAGATGTATATGTTGAGAAACCACTGACCGCGACCATATATGAAGGCCGTGCAATGGTAAAAACCCAGATTGCCACCGGGCGTATTGCAGCAGTAGGATTAAACCGGAGAGGTAATCTGGTATACCAGAAACTATTAAAAATAATGCAGACGGGCAAAATCGGCAAATTAACCATCGGCAGGGCATCTCATGTCAATAATATGTTCCCTGCCGGCATTGGTAAAATGAATCCTGACGCTCCTCCAAAAGATTTTAACTGGGATGTGTGGCTGGGACCAAGAGCTTATATCCCTTACAGATATAATATTGCACCATACACATTCCGCTGGTGGAGTGATTATTCCTCCCAGATCGGGAACTGGGGCGTCCATTATATTGATGTCTTACGCTGGCTGATGGGAGAAAAGGCCCCCGTATCAGTAAGTGCACATGGAGGTAAATATGTTCTGGATGATGACAGTACTATTCCGGACACACTGCAGGTGACATTCGAATTTGCCTCAGGATCAATTATTATATTCAGTGATCTTGAAGCAACCAGCGGAGCGATGTTACCTTTTGGCGAAATTGAGATCAGGGGGACGAAAGGGACTTTGCTGGCTGATGAAACCGCCTATAAAATTGTCCCTGCAACGCCCGGTCAATTCCAGACCTGGAACAAACTCATTGAAGCTGAAGAGTTTGAAAATATCAACCGTACCCTCGATGATGGAAGCAGTGCAGACAGTACTTCTGCACTTATAAGGAATTTTCTGGATTGTATTAAAACAAGGCAAACACCTCTCTGTTCCCTGGAGGAAGGACATCGCTCAACCAGTTTTGCCCACCTGGCAAATATAGCACTTGCAACAAAATCAAGATTATTGTGGGACGCTGATAAAGAGCAGATTACTAACAACAGCGAAGCCAACAAACTGCTTCATTACGAATACCGGCAACCCTATAAATTATAATAAACAGATAACCCGATGGCCATTAACAGAAGAGATTTTATCAGGACGTCAGCTGTTGTTGCGGGTGGCAGCCTGCTCGGTCATTTATCAATTACGAATGGGACCGGGAAAAGTATTCCGGGTAAATTGATCAGGATAACAGAAGTGGATTCTGATTTTGAGAGGGAACCCTTGATCCGTCCTTTTGGATTTAAAGGCGGGTATATGAACGAAATATGGCAGACAGCTGCTTTAATTAAAAGCGAATCAGGCATTCATAAAATCGGAATATGCTCCCAGAGCGTTCTCTGGTCCGATGCACAACTCTTCTCCTCCCATTCCGAAAGTGGAGGTAACGCCCTGATGTATGCAATGACCGAACATGGACTAAGCCTGTTAAAGAATCGCAGCTTTACTGATCCTGTATCGCTTCTCGATGAAATCTGGCCGGTCGTGTACGAATACGGCAAAAAGATCTGTGCAAAGAATGACCTGCGTCCGACATTTGCATTAAATTCACTTGTCGGTATTGACAATGCTCTGTGGCTTTTATATGCCGCTGAAAACAATATTACAGATTTTAACGATCTGGTGCCTGGTCCTTATAAACCTGCCTTGTCGCATCACCATGAAAAGATAGCGAGCATCCCGTTGATGGCTTATTCTATACCCGTTAGCGAAATAAAATCAGCAGTTGAACAGGGATATTTCTTCATGAAAATCAAGATAGGTCAACCAGGGACTCAGTCTGAAATGCTTGAAAAAGATATAATCCGGCTTACCGAGATACACAGGGCAATAGGAAATGCCACGACTGGTTATTCAAAGAGCGGCAAGCTTCCATACTATTTTGATGCAAACGGACGGTATGAAAGTAAAGAGACTCTGATGCGGTTTCTCGATCATGCAAAAAAGATAGGAGCATTTGACCAGATAGCAATTATTGAAGAACCTTTTGATGAACACCTGGAAATAGACATTAAGGACATCCCTGTTCGTATTGCGGCTGATGAAAGTGCTCATACCGAGAAAGATGCTCTTAAACGCATAGAGATGGGATATAAGGCAATCGCTCTTAAGGCCATTGCAAAGACCCTTAGTATGACCATGAAAATTGCCAGGGTTGCCTATGATAACAATGTCCCGTGTTTTTGTGCTGACCTTACGGTTAATCCTGTTCTTGTTGAGTGGAATAAGAATATTGCAGCCCGCCTTTCCCCCTTCCCTGATATCGGGATCGGATTGCTTGAAACAAATGGCCACCAGAATTACCGAAACTGGGACGTTATGAAAGGATATAATCCCTGCAAGGATTCAGCATGGACACAAACGAAAAAAGGAGTCTTTGAGCTTAACGATGATTACTATAACAAAAGCGGAGGAATTTTCATGCCGTGTAACCATTATGAAGAGATGTTTGATGTGAATGTGTGAAAAAAATACAATCGAAATGTTGACCTCAAGAAGGAATTTTACTGCAAAATTAATATTTACTGCCGGTATTGCAGCATCAGGTGCGCATAACCGGATATTTGCAAGTTCGTTATCGGACATACCGGATAAAATGCCACGATCAACCGTACCCAAAAATGATCCGGAAGCTTTTAAGATCAGTATTTTCTCCAAGCATCTGCAGTGGCTTGATTACAAAGAGATGGCGAAAGTTCTGCATGAGATTGGATTCGACGGAGCAGACATGACCGTCAGGCCGGGCGGACATGTCCTGCCTGAAAGAGTGGAGGAAGATTTGCCAAAAGCTGCTGAAGCATTAGCCGGGGAAGGGAAAAGGATATTCATGGTTACAACTGCAATAGACAACGCTGATGACCCCCTTACTGTGAGGATTCTGAAAACTGCATCTTCCCTTGGCATCAGGCATTACAGGATGGGATGGGGTCATTATTATGACACCAGATCTGTTGAGGAAAATATCAGTTCTATGCGGTTAAAACTTACAAAACTGGCTCTCCTAAATGAAAAATACTCAATATCAGGAGAATACCAGAACCACTCCGGAGCAGCTTCAGAAGGAATTTATTTTGGTGGGGCTATCTGGGATATAGCTAAAGTGCTTAAAGAGATAAATTCACCCTGGCTGGGTTCACAATACGATATTTACCATGCAACCGTTGAGGGTGCAAATACCTGGCCTGTTGGACTTAAGCTAATAAGCCCTTATATAAGATCAATAGACATAAAGGATTTTAAATGGATTGAACGAGGTGGGAAAATAAGATCTGAGACGGTGCCTTTAGGCGAAGGAATGGTGGATTTCAGGAGATATTTCAGGCTTCTGAAAGAGTATAAACTTGAGATCCCCGTATCCCTTCATTATGAATACCCTCTTGGAGGAGCAGAAAATGGATCCTCTAAATTGACAATTGAACGTAATGACGTTATTTCAGCAATGAAGAGGGATCTTTCAACCCTGAAAGTATATCTTCAGGATGCCGGACTTTCTTAGTTTTCCTGATGCCTGTTTAAGATAACTGTCAAACAGTTCAAAAGTTACTGTTTAACGATTACTTTATGATTGCCTGGCTTTTGCTGTCGCTCTCCACATCAACCTTGCGGTTGAGCTTTTTAACATTCTTCCCCTTGTTGAATTTATATGAATACATGAACTGAATATAATTTGAGGCATCAAATCCTATAATATTTGTGGAACTATAACCTGTTGTTTCGGTTTCAGTCCTGCTTAATCTCACGTTAGTTGATAATGGCAGTACCCAGACCACACCTATGCTGTGGTCCTTTATCTGTTTTTGAACACCGGGACCCCAAAAAGGAATGTTGTATGTTTTGGATTGTGCGTTTATATTTAATCCATCATAACTCAAAAAAGCAAATGCAGTTATTGTCTTTTTTTTGTCAAGATTACCATATGCTGTGCTGGTAACACTCCAGGAGAAGTAATCCCTTGCAGGTATGAAAATTGATTGCCCTGTGTACTCATTGAAATGCCCCTTATAAATCCTTGCATTAATATTTATATACCATAACGTGGCGTTAATACCCCCCCCGAGCTCATAGCCGTTAAGCAGGTTATAAGGTTTTGTAAATGTGGTCAGCGTATTGTCTACAGGGGAATTAATTATCCGGTATTCACTCCCTACCTTGTTGGTAAAATACTCCTTGTAAACATAAGGTGAAAAATAGTTGCTGCCAAAGTTCCAGGTATAAGTAAGCTGTAAACGATCGCGATAATCCGGCTTCAGATCGGGATTCCCCTGGGATATATTGTAATTCTGGTCTATTCTGTAGTAGGGATTCATGTCGTAAATTCCGGGCCGGTTAATTCTACGGTTATAAGTGAATTTCAGGTTATGTGATGCTGAAAATTTATATTGAAGGTTGACCGAAGGCAGGAAACAGGAATAATTCGGCTCGGTAACAGAATCAGCCTTTATATGGCTGTTTTCTACTCTCACCATGGTCTGAAATCCGATCTTCTTCAGATTAAAGGTAATTCCGCCATAAACCGAATTTCGAAATTCGGCATATTCAAACAGATTATCTGACTCCTGATTATTTATCCTGAAATCGTAGCTCATTTGCTGGTAATACAATTGATAGCCGGTTTCAATTTTCGCAGACAACCCGATTGGCTGGACAAAATTCAATTTAGCCGAATAATAATTCCGTTCATTCAGATTGTCTTCCAGCCTGGTATAAGTATCGAGTATCGAATTTGTATTATAAAGATACCTGGTATTCTCAAAATCATTCTTTTCATCTGATTTGAAATTATAATATGTATTCTCAGCCGTGAATTCCTGAATCGGATTTTTAAATGATCTTTTGTAAAACAGGGATGCTGATGTTTCGTCACTTTCAAATCCATTATTCATCAGCGATGAAATTGTGTTTAAGGGATTATCGTTTTTATACAGGAACGTTTCATTTAACAGATCTAAATCCTGATGTATCGGTTTGTAACTGACATTAAAACTCAGGCTGTTTTTATCGTTTATGTAATAATCGAATCCGCTGTTGATTGTCGACAAGGTCACTTTTAAGTCACCGGTCCCCGACAGGCTGCTCAATGAATCGATCATTGTGAAACGGCTTTCATTGGTGTTACTGATATCAAGACTCTGTGCAATATCAAGGGCAGTCACATAAAATGTTATTTTGCCCAGTGCATAATCCAGACTTCCTGTTTCCTGACGGGTGATCTTGTTAAATGGTTTAATATTGAGACCAACATTCCCGTTCATTCCGTATCTGGCTTCTTTTTTCAGGATGATGCTTATTACACCATCGATATTGCCTTCGTATTTGCCGGACGGATTGCTGATTATTTCAATAGTTTCAATATCGGATGGAAGAATTCTGGCAAGGTATTCCTTGTCGCGCTGCCTTCCATCCACCTGGATTATAAAATTGCTGCTGCCGTTAAGCGTTACATTATTCTGAAAATCGACATTGACCTGCGGTATTTTTTTCAAGAGATCGTATCCGTTACTTACGGATTTGGATACAACAGAAGGAATGGCATAAACAGTACGGTCAACCATTTCCTTGCCCTTCAAACGCTCACCTACTACAGTGACTTCATTTAAGCTTGCCGTGGTTTCGCTTAAATAAATGGTATCAACGGCAATCTCGGGTATACCTGCCTCGACAGTAACGCCTTTTCCATTCGTTTTATACCCTACGAAACTTACCCTTATAAAATAATTGCCCGGTTTTACTTTTTCGAGCAGGTAGCCTCCGTCAGTTAATGTTATAACCCCGGTAATCATTGCTGAATCAGGCAACTGAACCAGCCCGACAGAAGCAAACTGTACGGGTGATCTGTCTTTCTCTGAGCATACTTTTCCCCTGATATTTTGAGCCTGACCAGTAATGGAGGTTATCAACAGTAACCAGACTAAATATTTTTTCATTATCCTTGTGATTCACTTCATTGTAATACAATAGTTTTCGATTCCCCGTTAATATCCATGGGCATTTGCATGCTGAAGCCCGGCGCGCTGATATCCAGGGTTCCGGTAATATGTGTTTTTGCTTTGTCTTCAATTATCAGACCGGTACGGATATCGATCACCATGTTTGACTTGCTCAATCCTTTTAAATCGTCATAGGTCACTTTAGCGCCGCCCGATTCAATAGGATCTGCATTCTCAGCCGCTTTAATATTTGATTCGACAGTGATATTTGCATTATTGCCATTTAATCCGTCCAGATGATAAGAGGTTACAATATCGAGCATCATTCCGCCGGAATTCATCTGTTGTGTCACATTCCAGTCATCACCAGTGGATACCTGTTTCCCCGGCAAGCACCAGGTAAACATTCCGATCATTGTTTTTAAAGAATTGTCGCTGATCGAATTTATTATCTCTTTTTTAACAGCAGCAGCCGTCGGACCGGTAAGAGTAATGGAGCTGGTATCCTTCAAAATTAAGTCAGACAGCATTTTTGAATTCACGATCTCAAATGGTTTGCCCGTAAAATCCATTTTGACATACAGGGCATTTTTACTTAACCGGTTCATTATGTATGACATAACATCAGCAGTCTCTGCAGATTTGATATCCCCTTCCTTGACGGAACTGATAAGGATCATTTTTCCCATTGAATTAGTATTGGTGATCAGGGTATCAAAATGTACTTCAGTGATCATAAAATCGGCTGTCGCATCGATCATCTTCAGCGAAAGCGTATAATTGACTTTAGACTCGGTGGTCTGTTGAATCCCGTTTACCGTTTGTGTAATAGCCTGCTCCGAAACAGACTTTAACCGGTAAACCTTGTTTTTCTCCAGGTTCATTTTAAGGTTTGCGGCGTTTTGCGACTGGATCGAAATGCAAAACAGAACCGCGATACATGTTAACAAAATCTTTTTCATCAGCATGATTTTACAGGTTTATGGATAATCCTCAAAGATAAAACTGTCGATAGTGTTCTGTAAATGCTTTATCGGTAAATGGATGAATTTTACAGGTGAATCACAGATTTGAACGGAAAAGCCATTGGCCTTGACTAGCTTCGACCGTAATTAATTGACCTTGCAAATCCGGATACCGGGCGCCCTGCACATTAAATTTCAGATTCAGCCGTTCCGGAAAAAGATAATGAATTACAGTTTTAAATTATGGTTTATCTTGCTTTTATATTGTATGCCATCAAAGCGTTGGAGTGCCTGATATAAAGAATTCCGTTGTGGATTACAGGGTGTGCCCAGAATGGTCCTGAGTCGCCCTGAGTGATCTTAAAGCTGCTGACCAGATCGAATTTTTCAGGATTTGGCTTCAGTAGTCCAACATTTCCATTCTTTTCTTCATAAATATAAAGCATTCCATCAGCAGAGATTATGGATCCCTTGCAGTTCCAATGTTCTTCCCACATTTTTTTACCAGTGCTCCATTCTATGCAGCACCAGTTACCGTTGCCGTTATTCAGCCAGTTTGAACCATAAATATACCCGTTTACAAGTACCACACCTCCATGGTGAACATCAAGTACATCGTCTGTCCAGGCTACATTCGCGCTTTTACCGTCTTTAGCTATATCGATCATCATACCACCTGTATCATAACCTCCGGTTACATAAACCCTGCCGTTCAGGAATAATGGTGTAACGCATTTGATAAGATCACGTCCACCGGCTCTTGGCAAATGAGCGACCTTCCAGAGAATTTCACCATTAGAAGCATCAACAGCGAATACATGTCCCAACGAAACATTTATAATCATTTTTTTACCTGCATAATTAATAAGGATTGGAGAAACGTAGCCAGGCTTATCATTGAGGCTTGCAGATTTCCAGATGAGATTTCCCGTTGTTTTGTTAAGGGCTATGGTCATTGTCTCAGGTCCCCCGGGTGAATAATAAACTTTGTCGCCATCAATCAGCATCGATTCGGCAATGCCCCAGCTGCCGTAGGTACCTTTATGCAGCTCGCTGGCTTTGTATGACCAGATGATTTTCCCGGTCGTTCCGTCAACACAGGCAAGATCCCCGGATCCGCTTGTACAGTAAACTCTGTTGCCTTCAACAGTAGGTGTGGCCCTGCTTTCAGGGTTAGATGCCGTCCAGGCCCGGCCAAACACAGTTTGCCAAAGGATCTTTCCATTCATGTCCAAAGCATACAGTACGTCATCATTGCCTTTATTTCCGGTTATATATATTGTATTTTTACCAAATGAGACCGACGAGTGACCCCTGCCAAGATCAAGATTTGACCAGAGCAGGGTTGGTCCGTTTGCAGGCCATGATTTTAAAAGTCCGGTTTCTGCTGATACACCGGTGCGGTTTTCTTCACGCCATTCACTTATTTCCTGCGCTCCGGCAAAACCTGAAAACATTGAAAACAAAATTATTGATAAAGTTATAGTTCTCATATTATATCATTTTTAGTCATTAGAGATTTTATTTTGAGATGCAAAAATAGGATTTTATATAAAATGAAGCTTCATTTTATTATTTGTCAAACTCAAAATAGTGAAATGCCTGCACAAAAACCGGGCCTAAATTTCACTCAGGTTACAGACGGTCATTTTAGTCAATGCAACTGACACCTTCTCTTTGATCGGATTTGTCGTAATTCCAGTCATTTCGAAATTGGTTGGCTGTAAGAATTGTGAAATCAAAGAAGATTGCCAGTGGATGGCTGATAAAAAAAAGGAATTAGCTTATTCCAAATTTAGAGATGCCATGGGAAATATGTGAAAAATAAATTGGCTTCAGTGTTAAATGTATTTGTCTATTCATTCAATCTTATCATATCAGTCGGCATATTACGGTTCAGAATTGATATTTGCTGTTGACCGTTCAGGATAATACCCCTCTCTGAGAAAGTTTGCTTCAGGGTCTGAAGCACTATTTCGGGGGTATTATTGTTTTTACTCAGATGGGCAAGACAGATATTACTGAGATTGTCGGTAATATTATCTGCCAGAAAAGCCGAGGTTTGATGATTCCCCAAATGGCCATGAGTCTGACTGTATCCTTGCTTTTAAAAAATGAGGATATCTGCCATTCACAAGCATCTGCTCATCGTAATTTGACTCTATAACCAGCAGATTAGCTGCTTTAATATATGAAGCAGCAGTCTGGCAAATATGTCCAAGGTCGGTGGCAATTGTTATTTTCTTATCTCCGGCACAAATGTGGAATCCTATGGTTTCAGGAGCATCATGACAAACCGGAAATGCCTCGATATCAAAACCTGCCAGATGGAATTTTTGCTTCAAAGGAATTTCGCGGATACAGTCCGGGGATATTTTCTTTTGCGGAGTGAGAATGCTTTTCCAGATTTTATGGGTAGTGAATGCAGGAAGATTGTTTTTCCTGATAAGCAGTTCCAACCCTTTGATATGATCTATATGATTGTGTGTTATCAGGACACCCATAATAGTTTGCATAGAAATATCCATATTCTTCAGAAACTTACGGATGGAGGTTGCTGAAATTCCGGCATCGATCAAAATTCCATGGAACTCGTTACCCAGGTAATAACAATTTCCACTGCTTCCACTGCTAAGACTGCAAAAATTCAATTTCATCAATACTTGTTCATCGGAGTCAAAGGTATATATAAGTATAATGGAAAAGCCAGTGGCAATGACCTCCGTTAGCCGGATCAAATTTTCAGGTGACTTTAATTGGCTGTCTTAATTATTATTTTATCCGTCAAAAGCCCCTTTCCCGAAGCTGTCACCTCTATCTGTCCGGCTGAGTCTTTTGATTTGATAATCAGCAGACATTTACCTTCATAGGCTTTACGAAAAGGTTGCTGATAACTCTCAAGGCTTACAGGATTACCGTTTCCGACGGCAGCAATCACACCAGGGCCATTCACACGAAAGTTAATTGTATTATCTGAGTAAGGTACAGGGATGTTATTTTTATCAAGGATCTCCACTGTAATAAAGCATAAATCCTGTCTGTCAGATTTTATTATCTCCCTGTCCGGAGTTAGTCTTATTCTATAAGGTCTGCCGGCGGTTTGCAATTCGGAGGTTTCAGATATTTTGTTATCATGATATCCAATTGCTTTTAATGTCCCTTTCTCATAAGGAACCTGCCACGAAGCTTTAAATTCGGTTTCCCGGGAAGTGGGCTTTGTTCCAAGTGTTTTTCCATTCAGGCTTAATTCGACACTGTCACATGACGAATAGACATCTACCTGTAATTGTTGCTTTTCAAAACCAGGCCATGTCCAGGAAGGCTTAACATCATCCCAGCCCCACCGGGAATTCCCGGATCTTTCAAAGGAAGGTACAGGAGATTTAACAAAAACCGAAACTTTCCTGCCAATACCAAACAATATATCACGATAATAGGAGCGTGGTCTTTTAAAACCGCATAAATCCAGATCACCGCTATATGTGGAATTCCAGGGAAATGTTGACGGAGGAGTCTGAATACCAAACCACCCTAATCCAACTTCTCCCATAAAATCCATTGCCGTCCATTCAAAGTTGCCTATTATAAATTCATTATCAATGGTTTTCATCCAGTTGTCAAATGAGTTTCTGGGATCTATTTCCGCTGAATACATTATCCTGTCCGGCAATCGTTCATGATCAGTTAAATAATTGCCTGTCTGATAACTGTATCCGCAAATATCAAGTGCCGCAAAAAACGGATCACACTTATACCATAATTCAGGCGGGGCGTTTCGTTTCATTTGAGGTACGATCAGATTAGCCGTTACGGGTCTGGTATTATCAAACGATCGGACATAATCAGACATTTCATATGCCAGTGAAATACCGGTACTGTCAGAATTTTCTCTCAGCTGATTTCCAATACTCCAGGCTATTATGCTCGGATGATTTCTATCGCGCAGGAGCATGTTCTTCACATCATGTTTCCACCAGTCATTGAAGAACACGTGGTAATCATCAGGAAGCCAGCCGACAGTCCACACATCGAATGTTTCATCAATTACCATTAATCCTAACCTGTCGCAGGCGTTGAGGAAAGCTGAAGAGGGTGGATTATGGCCGCATCGCACCGCATTAAATCCTGCTTTTTTCATCAGCTCCACCCTGCGTTCTTCAGCTCTCTCAAATGTTGCTGCACCCAGCGGACCATTGTTCGCATGCAACGCACCACCCTTCAGCTTCATGCTTTTACCATTAAGGAAAAAACCTTTTTCTGAATCAAACTTTAATGAACGGATGCCAAAAGTAGTTTCAGCGATATCAAGGATATTCCCTCTGGCACTAATTGTACAGATAGCTTTATAGAGCTTCGGATTATCGGTTGACCAGACATCAGGATCAGAAATTTGAAAATCCATTTTTATATCTGATGGTACCTGATTGTTAATCAGCGTTGATACTCGTTTTGATGCAACCTGTTTTGATTCCTGATTTATAATGTCAACTTGAAATTCAATTACTTCATTCGTTTCAGCAAAGTTGCTTATAGTCGTCCGGACAGTGATATTTGCCTGCCTGGAATCGACTTGCGGGGTTGTAACATATATACCCCATGGGGCAATATGGATCCTGTTTGTAATATTCAGCCAGACTTGCCGATAAATACCGGAACCTGAATACCATCTGGAATTAACGCCCTCATTCTTAACCTGTACAGCAATTATATTTTCCTTATCACCGAAAAACAGATGTTCCGAAAGATCAAACCATACTGCGGTGTATCCATATGGCTGGGTCCCGAGATGATGTCCGTTTATCCAGAAATCGGCATTCATATATACACCGTCAAAGTTTATGTATACTACTTTGCCTGTATCGGAAGCCGGCAGAATAAAATGCTTCCGGTACCAGGCAGTTCCTCCTGTGGTATATCCTGAATTATTACTGCCTATAGCCTGTGAATCAAATGGCCCGCTTATGATATGGTCGCCGGTTGCGCCGGCAGTTTCCAGGTCCTCCACGCTCCAGTCATGAGGTAAATCCAGCAATCTCCAGTCCTTATCATTAAAATCAGGATTTGAAGCGTTCTCAATATTCCCTTTGTGAAATTTCCAGTCAAAAATTAACAGGGAATCTCTCTTTATATTTTGTCCGGAAGCAGAGACCGGTAACAGGAATATTGCCAGAAGAAAAATGTACTTATTCATTTTTATTTGGTTATTTATGGTTGATCCGTTTTATTTTAATCAAAGTTACAAAACGGATCGGTTATTCCTTTCTTGCCTGCGCGGTCAATAAGCCTGGTTTTTGTTAAATTTTCTTTCGTGCAGCATTCAAAATCCCTGACGTTATCAGATAAATCAGGAGGATCAGGCATAACCAGGCGAACCAATCCCCTGCCACAGTATATATTGTCCGGACTCCTTTTACTGGCAATTCAGTAATGATTGTCCTGTTATTCAGTGTTTTATAAAAGTCCATCTGTGACAGAACCCTCCCCTGGTAGTCTGCACCCATTGTCAATCCCTCAAGGGTTGTTCTCAGCATCGAGCATCCGTTCTCGATAGCGCGGAACATTGAAAATTCGGTATGCATTTTAGCGGCTCCTCTTGCGGGTTCATCGCCCGGAACTATAAGAATGTCTGCACCTTTTTTCCCGGCCTGTCTTATAAAGCGGTGAAATTCCATCTCGAAACAGATTGGTGAGGCAATCTTCCCATAGGGTGTATTAATAATTTCGACCAGGTTGCCCTGGTAAAGACCGGCGTTGGGATTTCTGCCTTTGTAATGGTCATAAGCAATCTCTCCATCCGGCTGAATTGCCAGTACATGGTTCTGATCAGGCCCCTTGTAATCGCCAAGAACAAGCAGGCTGGGGAAAAAGTAAATCTGGTGTTCTTTGGCGAAATTCTGCATTCGCCCGATCAATTGGGCTTCATCTTCCGCAAACACAACAGCATTGCCACTGGCCCACGAGAGAATCCTGATGCCCGAAGGAATGAGCTTTTCTGAAGAAGCAAACAACTCATCCTGAATTTTATATGTTAATGCACGATATTTTTCTTTCTGCCGGAGCTTTTCTGTCTCAGGCATGTCGTCTTCATATGCATAGAACATATTGTCTTCCTCAAAGCCGGCTATTACTGAACCGACCTTGACAGTTCCCGGATCAGGGGAAAAGAAAGCCAGACGGATACTGCCCCAAAATATTACCAGAAGAAAAAGTCCGGTAAACACAGCAACTGGCAATCTGACTTTCTCCAGGTTGAATTTTTCTTCCCAGAGCATATTGATGATAGAAGCCAGCCAACCTGCAAGGAAAGAGGGCCCCCATACTCCTGTTATTGAAACAAGTTGAATAAGAGGCTTAAAGGAGAACATTGAACCGGTCCAGTGAAGTATGGTTCCCAATTGTTCAACATATGAGAGAAGAAACTGTATCACAATCAGTGAAGCAGGATATACCAGGGTTGAAAGCAACTGATTGCGGATTCTTTCATGCAGGAAACGATCAATAAGGCATGGGATCATTATGTAAAGAGTAAAGCTCACCGCAATGAGAATTTTGAACACAAGATCCACCTGTTCTGCAAGACCGATGAAATAAATATGCGATGCCAGAAGAATAAAAGGGAAAGCCAGCAGAATTCCCCAAAGACCACGCTGCATCCTGAAATATCTTAAAAAGAAAACGGAGCCGATCCAGGTTGTAACCGGAAGGTTCCATTTGCCGCCCATAAACAACAGAAAAACGCATCCTGCCAGAAACCAGAGGAAATTTATGCCCGGATTTTGTTTCTCATTTTTCTCCATAATTATCTCATTTATACATTAATCGACAGCATATGTCAAAGGATAAAAATAGATATGGTTATACTATTTATACAAGACAATTCCCGGGAACGGAACATTTTATAAGTTGAATTGTACTTCTGCGAATATGGATTGTACCGTGGGCTTATTTATTAAGCCACTCTTTGAAACCCTGAACCCTTTCACGGCTTACGATTACTTCATTATTGTCAGGCAGCAGCTGCAGGATCAGCCGGCGGTTGAAATAACCGGAAAATTTATTAATTGCTTTTATACTTACAATTGCATTACGGTTTACCTGAAAAAACTGTTCGGGATCAAGCAATTCACTCAATTCAGTTATGCTGTTTTCTACAATTGACCTTCCCCCTTTCAACAATCCGGCAAAGACAAGGCCATCTTCGGCAAGGAAAAAGGCAATTTCATCGGCTGAAAGGTATTTATAACTATTACCTGACTTTACAAGAAACCGTCGCTTAAAGGTTTTCTTACCCGGTGAAATAATTTGATTATACTCTTTAAGATTTACCTTTAACCAGGCTTCTCTTGTTTTTATAAATTTGTCAAAAGCTTTTTTGAGATCAGCAAAATTCAATGGCTTCAACAAATAATCAATACTGTTAAGCCTGAAGGCATTTATTGCAAATTCGTTGTAAGCAGTTATAAATATGACAGGCAGCTCCATATTTACCTGATCAAAAAGATCAAATGACGTCCCGTCGGTCAGCTGGATATCCGCAAGAATCAGGTCAGGCAACTCAGTTTTGCGAATGAACCATTCCACTCCTTTTTCAACCGAATCGATTACACCCAATACTGCAAATGAATTATCATATTGCTTTATAAGCCTGGTGATCAGGTCAGCAGTGCGTCGCTCATCTTCTATGATCAGTATCTTCATATTTCAGCTGAGTTTGGGAAGCTTAACCGTAAAGTAATTATTGGATTCCTCTATAAGAACCTCCTTATTGCTCTCTATGGCGTATCTTTTTCTGATATTTTGCAATCCGATACCTGTTGATTCCTGCAACAATTTCCGTTTGTTAATATTGTTACGGACAATTATATATTCATCATCTTCAAGGATTTCAATGACCAGCTGATTATCCTTTGTAAAGCTATTGTGCTTTACTGCATTTTCTGCTAGCATCAGAAGTGAGTGCGGGAGCACCCTGGATTTTGACCGTGTATTATCCGACAGGATCACCGATAAAGCAATAGAGTCCTGATGACGGATCTTTATAAGGAAAAAGTATGAGCTGAGATGATCCAGCTCTTTGCCGACAGTAACCAGACTATCATTATTCGTTTCAAGTATGTACCGATAATGCTTCGACAGATGTGAAATATAATCCATGGAGAGGTCGGGGCTTTCATAAATCAATGATGCCAGTACGCTCAGGTTGTTGAAAAAGAAGTGTGGATCGATTTGATTCTTAAGTGCCGCATACTGCGCGGCAATACTCTCCTTTTTCTGCCGGGCCGCGGTCACTTCCAGCTCTTTCACATTTTTCACGGAAGTAATAAAAATATGTGCTCCATATACCAATATGAAAAACAATATGAATCCGAAGAGTAATTCAGGATTTATGTTAATTGATCCTAAAATATCAGAGGTTCCAAATATATCAGGATTTAAAAAAGGCACATCCTCTATGCCTGCAATTCCAAACACGTGGTCCATAAGAGAATATCCCCAGCTAAAAATAATCGATCCTGCAATAACAAACAGCAACAGTATCATGCTGATTAATGAAAGTCTGCGATACCACATCTTCTTATCCCTGTGTATTCCTGATAAGCTTACTGTAGATGAAGCTGCAGGCTTCCCAGAACAGCATCCAGTAAATAACAAAATAAAGGCTGAACACCAAACTTCTGAGACTTGGTTCAAAGGCACCTGAAAAGGTCTGATCGCCCTGCTTGAACAGCAAATGAAATATTATTATTACGGCCAGGCGAAGGAAAAAGCTTTGCGTCTTCTTATTCATAGCTGTAAAGTCTTCATGATTGAAAGTTAATTATTAATTCTTACAGCAAATGGAAAAATCGAACCTTGTTGATATTTCTGTACGCTCTCAGCCTTACACTGACTTTATCTCTTTATCGCGGTTAATAAACTATCGTCTGCTGAACGTTGTGCCATAAATAAATAGTGAAATTTTCATGTTTTTTACAATTTTATACTATATGGTATTATACTATATAGTATTATACATAAAGGTATAAATATGTAATAAGATCAAAACCACCGGCGGAAGATTTCAGAAACCGGGCCTGAAGTTTTTATTCCTCTCAGGAATGAATACATCTTCAGGATTGTCTATTTTTACAGTAAGAACCATCCTTGTAAAATCTGACCTGAACTGACCAAAATGAAAAAGCAAAAATTCCTTGTTATCGTGCTTATCTTGAGTGCATCCCTGGGTTTGATGGCATCCATGTTTTTTGGACTCACCTCATGCAGCAAACAACCAGCAACTGATATTATTCCGGGAACGGTATCATTTGATGATGGATGGCGTTTCCTGAAAGACTCTCTCTCTGGTCCTGAGAACCCTGACATTTTTGAAATTCAATCTTAGTTTTTAAATAACATAACCCTATTATGAAAAACATAAATTCAATTCTGGCCATCTTCCTGATTGTGATGATTGGGATTACCTCCTGTTCCACGGAGAAAGATAAGAAATCTCAACCTGTACTTGGTACCAGGACAGCCGGTATAATTGAGAAACATGGCTTAAAATTCAAAGACCTCAACAAAAACGGCAAGCTTGACAAGTATGAAGACTGGCGTTTAACTGCAGAAGAGAGGAGCAAAGACCTGCTCTCCAAAATGTCTCTTGAAGAAAAAGCAGGATTCATGGTGATCAATTCCCTCAATATGGTAGGAACCAGAAGAGCAGCTGAATCTGACAATAAGCTAGCTCCCAGTGATCTTGATGAGGGTGGAGGGTCTCAATCTGGCGGGCCTGACAGATCAGGGCAACG
This sequence comes from uncultured Bacteroidales bacterium, assembly GCA_963828775.1. Taxonomy (GTDB): domain Bacteria; phylum Bacteroidota; class Bacteroidia; order Bacteroidales; family VadinHA17; genus LD21. The sequence continues at coordinate 84,143 of CAWHGX010000066.1, forward strand.
ACCTGCCGGTGGTCCGGGTGAACGTCCTGCTGCCGCTCCGGGTGAACGTCCTGCTGCCGCTCCGGGTGAACGACCTGCAGGTGGTCCGGGAGATCGACCTGCAGCAGGGCCCGGGGGAAGAACTGCAAACAGAAACGGAGAGTTCATTGCAGCAATGGGTGGTTCAGCCGGCACAAATAAAATGGTCAGGGAATTTCATATGCGGCACTTTATTCTTCGTTCAAATGAAAGCACAGGAATTACAGCTGAATGGGCAAACAAGCTTCAGGCTCTCTGCGAGAGCGAACCACTTGGGATACCCTGCATCATAGCTTCAAACCCGCGTAACCATATCACCACCAATGCATCACTCGGAACCAGCGTTGGGACCACAGTTTTTTCTGTCTGGCCCGGTGAACTTGGTCTTTCGGCAATGCGCGATCTGGAACTGACAAGGGAATTTGCGGATATTGCAAGGCAGGAATGGTCTTCAGTAGGACTCAGGAAAGGATACATGTATATGGCTGATCTGTCAACGGAGCCAAGATGGTCGAGGATCAACGGGACATTTGGTGAGGATGCAGAATGGGTAGCTAAAGTGATCAGGGAGATCGTTCTTGGCTTCCAGGGAGAAAAATTGGGTCCGTCATCCGTTGCTCTTACTACCAAGCATTTCCCCGGTGGCGGCGCAGGCGAGAAAGGTCAGGATTCCCATTTCGATTATGGGAAAAAGGAGATCTTCCCCGGAGGTATGTTCAAAAATAATCTTATCCCGTTCCAGGCAGCGATAGATGCTGGTACTTCAGCCATTATGCCTTATTATTCCCTGCCGGCCGGAACTGAATATGAGGAAGTGGGATATGCATTCAACAAAGGTATTATAAATGATCTTCTGAGAATCCGGATGGGATTCAAGGGTATTGTCAACTCGGATACCGGTCCGATTGACAGAATGCCCTGGGGAGTTGAAAGCCTTTCAGTTCCTGAACGATACAAAAAAGCACTTGAAGCAGGGGTGAATATTTTTTCGGGAATCTCAGATCCGGCAGGTATACTTGAAGTTGTTAACAGCAAAATGGTGGATATAAGCTTAATTGATAATTCTGTCCTTCTGCTTCTGAAGGAAAAATTTGAACTTGGCCTTTTTGAAAATCCTTATGTTGACGTTGATGCAGCTGAAAAGATTGTTAACAACGATAAATTCAGGGAAAGAGCGGACCTTGCGTTAAGAAAATCAATAGTCCTTTTACGCAATGAGAACAACACATTGCCGGTTGCTCCAAAAACCAGGATCTATTTTGAAACGCTTCAAAGAAATGCAAGGCCGGACCAACCAGTTCAGGCAAACATCTATACTCCAAATGATAATAAGTATGAAGTTGAATTTGTTAAAACTCCTGCAGAAGCCGACCTCGTGATCTTATGGATCACACCCAGAGGAAATGCATTGTTTGGTTCAACAGGAACTCCGATCTCGCTTTCATTGTCCAAAAACTCCGTCGACGTTGAATATATAAACAGGATATCTGCAAAAAAGCCGGCGATCCTCGTAATAAACTATACCAATCCATGGGTTATCGATGAGATTTACAACGACAAAATTCCGGGAAACATAAAAGGTGTGCTGGCAACATTCGGAACATCAACCGAAGCCCTTCTTGATGTTATCGCAGGTAAGTTCAACCCAACAGGGAAAATGCCTTTTGCCACCCCTGTCTCAGATGCTGCTGTTGAAAATCAGAAAGAAGATGTTCCGGGTTACCTTGAGGGTGAAAGCTATGCACTTTTCAATTTTGATGAAGGAATAAGCTATATGAAGCAGTAATAATCTGGTTTTCTGACTTTTTTAAAGCATTGGATAACTTTGAATCAATCAATATCAGACCGAAGATTGCCGAAAAAAGGTATAGGAACATACTGAATAGTTTTTTCATGTTATTAATCCTTTACAATTATGGCGACGGCAAAATACCCACCAGTGTATTCCTGATTTAGCATAGTAATCTTTTAAATCATACTTTCTGGTTTCAACTTTTCCGGAGGCTGATAGCTCTGACAACTTCTTAATGTTCTTAAGTTGCCTTGCCATCATTACTTTATTAACAACAGAGAAGATAAAAAAGAATCCTTTTGAAAATATATCATTATTAAAATGACCTTTTATCTTACACCACAATTTTGTTTTTGTTCCTTGTTCTCCAATCCTGTATTCAAAAAAGAGGTCCTTCATATATAAATTAACCGGTGGATTAATTGGTTCACAGAAACGACACACTACAAAAGAGTTTTCTTCAAATTCCAATATATGAAACGCTAACAGGTAGTGTGTATTAGCTTTCAGGGGGGGAAGGTTTTCAACAATATAATCAGGTGATTTTCTGCACCTGTTGTCAATAAAATCATAACTGTAAGGTGCAATGCGCAACTGTTTTAACCATACAAAAATGTCGGATGCTTTTGCATTTATTTCAATGCACCGAAGCAGTTCCCTGCAGTCAGAATTTGAAATATTTGGAAAGGAATCAATAAAAAATGAAGGTACAGAATGAAATTTTGTCTTCACTTAAATTTCGATATTATTCTTATTTAAATAAAGGTTATATACCATAAAGTTACCAATTCCCTGAATCACATACAAAAATATCTGACCTGCAAAGGTTTGTACCTGGTTGACAGGAATAAAACGGAATCTATTTCCCTGCCCGAATTATTTCAGTTATTAACACCGGCTTTTCAAGGTACTGGCCTGATGAATAGGTTGCATGTATCTGTCTCACCACATCCATTCCCTTTATTACTTTCCCGAATGCGGCAAAACCCTGGCGGTCAGGATTCCTTTTTCCATCAAAATCAAGCTCAGGCTGATCTCCGACGCAGATAAAAAATTCTGATGTTGCGCTCCCGGGTGTGGACCTTGCCATTGAAACTGTCCCGTTTCTATGGCGAATGCCTGTCATTTCGGTTGTTTCATGTATAATTGGTGGAAATCCGTTATCTTCATTTTCATATCGTCCGCCCTGTATAACTTCAATCCGAATGGAATCTTTTGGCTGATTGTCAAACCTGACAACCCTGTAGAAACATGTACTGTCAAAAAGACCAGCATCGACGTAACGCAGAAAATTCAGAGAGGTTACCGGCGCTCTTCTCAAATCGAGTCTGGCATAAATCTCGCCGATCCCGGACCTGATAATAATAGTCTCCTTCTTTTTCCCCGGTTGTCCGGATAAATTATCAGAGAATATCAGGGCTATAAATAATATACTTATCGTGGTCCTCATAGAACAGCAATTTAGTCATTTTCAGCTTTGATATAGCCTTCTAAACGGCTGCTATTTTAAATCCCGTATCTCAATCTTACATCAATAAAACCTATTGACACTTCAGGTTTGTTCTTTCCGCTTTTGACGGTTCAGCAAAAGGTCCGTACATGGCATTCTTAAATGAAGCGCAGGCATCGGCGGTTTGTCCCTTACCTGCCTGAGCAATACCAAGCTGGAAGTAAAACTTTGCTTTTGCTTCAGCAGTACCCGCTTCAAGGGCCAGACCCTTTTGTGCATACTCCGCTCCGCTGTTAAAGTTTTTCTGTTTGTTATAAACATCGGCAAAATAGTAGAAAAGGTCCTTGTCGTCTCCGTATTTTGCTGCTTTATTCAACAAAACAAGAGCCTCATCGAGATTATTTGCCTGGTTTGCCTGTGATCCTGCAGCACGAAAATATTCAAGTGCCAGTACTGATGCCTGTTTTGCCCTTTCATCATCTTTTCCGCTTTCGAGCTTTCCAAGGAATAAATCAATTGTTTCCTCAAAAGCACCTGCATTATTCTGACTTCTGTATATTAAAGCCTTGTTGTAAATTGCGTTAAGGTTGCCGGGGCTGATCACCAGAAGGCTGTCGAATGCCAGCAGGGCATTTTCATAATTTTTCTGGGTAAAATAATTGGAAGCCATCGTATTATAAGCCTGTACCATGATCTTTGAGGCATTTTCCTTACTTGTTGCGGTTCCATATTTTTCTGCAACAGCAACGGCTTTCTTTGCAGCCTGAATTATTTCAGGCATCGGTTTGTTTTCTTTAATGGTATTATTTGCAGCCTTTAAATACAATCCCGGTAATACTTGTATAGCTTTCTGTTTGAGGTCATTGACTGACTCCCCAACCTTATCAGAAAGAGCAACTACATCCTCAAATGCCTTGATTGCAGCCGGAATATCGGTTTGCATCGACTTTGCTCCTTCATTATAAACCTTTATTACATCATTCCGTTCCTGTGCATTGAGATTTGTACCAACAATAGCAGAAACGATCAGAATGCCTGCAATTTTTCTTATTACTTTCATATTCATTTTGATTCAGATTATCAGGTTATTATAAACACTTTTTCATTACATAAAGCGTGCAAATTTAGAATTTATTTTGACTAATCAAACATTTTGAGTGGTCAAAAAGCCTGGCATTGGCACTAAAGGCACGACCTGGAAGTGCTTATAATATCTCCTGGACCATTTTTGTAACCTTGCGGAAATCAATTTTCCCTGTACTCATCATAGGTAGCTCCTTGATAACTATAAATTGCCTGGGAAGGGAGATAATGGGCAAGTCATTCAACATTTTCCTGAGTATTTCAGTTTTGTTTACTTCCATTGAGACTGTGGCCACAATATATGATCCTTTCTTTTCATCCGATACCTCAACTACACAACAGGATGCTCCCTTCGGAAGATATTTTTCTAATATATTCTCAACCTTAACCAGTGAGACCATCTCCCCTCCGATCTTGGCAAATCTCTTAAACCGGCCCGCGTGCCATAGATATTTGTCTTCATCAAAGAATCCCATGTCACCGGTATTATACCAACCGTCAGCTACGGCTTCAGCAGTAAGTTCCGGATCATCATAATATCCTTTCATAACGGAGTCTCCCTTTACGAGTATCTTCCCTACTTCCCTTGTTTTACACTCCTCCCCGGTCTCAAAATTCTCAATCCTGACCTGAACACCGGGAATAACTTTCCCTGTGCTTCCGGGTCTGTTTAACTCTTGTGAATTAACAGATATAACCGGAGAAGTCTCAGTGGCTCCATATCCTTCAAGAAGTGTAACCCCATGCTTTTTCATATATCCTTCCCTCAGCGCATCCGGACATTTATCAGCTCCTGCTACCATTAACCTGAGAGTTTTAAAATCCCCGGGTTCCGACTTCTGGAGATAGCCCCAGAAGAAACTTGGAGTCCCAACCATTATGGTTGGCTTCTCATCACGTGCTATATTACTGATTGTTTGAAAATCAAGAGGATTAGCGTAAGTCACCATAGTCATCCCATAATAGAATGGAACCCAGAGATTTACTGTCAAGCCAAATACATGGTAAAAAACAAGATTTGCCAGTAAAATATCAGACTCATAAATTTTCACATAATCACCAAAATTTTCAATATTTGAAGCAATGTTACGGTGGGTCAGCTGGACTGCTTTCGGATCTTTTTCACTTCCACTGGTAAATAAGATTGCAGCAGTGTCATTTTCATCCCCTTTATGAATACTATTGAGAATCATATTAACAGGAAGTTTTGTTTTTAAAGCCGTCTTTAGTTTTTCGCCTGTTGTGACACTTTTCATTATGTCTTCAATCAGCACCATACCTTCAATTACCGGACAATTAATCTTTTCCAGCAATGCTCTGGAAGTAATGATTGTTTTGAATTTACATTTATTCTGGGCATACTTTGCATTCGACTCAGCACCTGTTGAATAGTTAATCATTACAGGTATCCTTCCACTCATCAGTGCTCCAACTGTAGCCAATGCACATCCTGCAGAAGTAGGGATCATTATACCGATGAACCCCTTATCATACTTATTAAATCTTGAACCCAGGATCAATGCACCGATCAGGGCTTTTGAATAAGTAATAGTTTTCCCGGTGGTTTTGTCAATAATTGCAAGCTTTTTAGCATGCTTCTTTGCCATACGAACAAATTGCTGATGAAGTAACATAATGATTGGTATTAGTTAAAATGCATATCTCAAAAAAGCAATATAAAACATAATTTCAAATAACAATGCCGGGACAGGTAAATTTTACCTCGTACAATGTGAATGACCTTGTCATTGTTCTTCTCTGTTGTTCAAAATTTCCCAAAAATATATCTGCCTGGCAGCAGGTATTAAGATTATCATTTTGACTATCTTTAAATCTCAATAATCAAACCCTGGTTACTTCAAATCAAAAGCCGTCAGTTATGAAACTCGCATATATTGGAACCTATCCTCCCCGGGAATGCGGTATTGGTACTTTTACCATGAACCTTTACAGATCCATGGTAATTGAGCAATAAAATAGTTAAGGATTCAATTGACGGATTCATTGTAGCCATGAACGATCATGAACAGACCTATGATTATCCTGAAGAAGTAAAACTATACCATAAGGCAGGAACATCAGCGCGATTATTTATCGGCAGTAAAATTTATTAATCTCAGCGGCGCTGATCTTTGCATACTTGAACATGAATTTGGAATATTTGGCGGACAGGATGGTGTATATATCCTTTCTTTGCTTCACAGGCTCGAAATTCCCCTGATCGTGACCATTCATACAATTATCAAAGCTCCCTCATACAACGAAAAGGCAATATTGATGGAAATATGCAGAATGGCAAATAAAATAGTAGTAATGAGCCATAAAGCGATTGAGTTTCTCACAAGCATTTATAATGTAGAAAGAGAGAAAATTGTATTTGTTGACCACGGCGTACCTGATATTCAGTTTAGCCAGGTCCAATCTAAAGAGGAGTTCAATCTCGAAAATAAAAAGGTCTTGCTTACCTTTGGTTTTATTGGCCGGAATAAAGGGATCGAAACTGTAATAAAAGCGTTACCAAAAATTGTTGAAAAGTATCCTGAAGTTTTATATATGGTTTTAGGTAAAACTCATCCGAATGTTCTTCGGTATTCAGGCGAAGAATACCGGAATTATCTTCAGCATTTAGTCAAAAGTCTTAACCTGAACAATCATGTTTTTTTTCTGAACGAGTATATTAATCAAAAAGAATTGTTTAAATATTTATCTGCATGTGATATTTATATTACACCCTACATTAACGAGGCCCAGATTACCAGCGGTACACTTTCCTACGCAATAGGTGTGGGATCAGCAGTTGTTTCAACACCTTACTGGCATGCCGCAGAATTACTGGCAGATGGAAGAGGAAAGCTTTTTGACTTTAATGATTCAGATGGACTTTCAACTATTCTGATGGAATTGCTGGATAATCCGGATATATTGAAAAACCTTCGAAAAAAAGCATATGATTATGGCAGAAAAATAACATGGCCCAAGACAGGAGAAAAATACATTGCGGTCGCTAAAAAAATTCTTGAGGATAAGCCAAAAGTATTTGTAAAAAAAGAAATCATTCTTGATCCGCTTATTCTGCCTCCATTTTCACTTGCTCATATTAAACGGTTAACAGACGATACCGGTATCATCCAACATGCAAATTTTGGCATTCCAAATTTAAAAGAAGGATATTGTCTGGATGATAATGCACGGGCTTTACTTATGGTACTGATGGCATACAGGCAAAAAAAGGATACCCTTGCCCTTGATTTATCTCCCATCTATTTAAGCTATATCAACTATATGCAAAACAAAGATGGGACATTCAGGAATTTTCTCAGTTTCAGCCGGAACTTTCTCGATGAGGTGGGTTCAGAAGATTCTTTCGGAAGGACCATCTGGGCGCTCGGATATCTGCTTGGCAATGCTCCTAATGATGCCTATTACCAAACTGGCAAATCTATTTTCTTTAATGCATCGCCCAATTTTGAGAAACTTCAGTCTGTCAGAGGTATTGCCAATACAATGGTGGGTATCAGTTATTACCTCAGGAGTAATCCGTCTGATGATTCAATGACGGAAAGATTAAGAAATCTTTCATATAAATTAATCAAACAATATGAAGAAAACAGCACCGCTGACTGGAAATGGTTTGAACCCTTGTTAGCTTATGATAATGGCATGTTGCCGCTCGCCCTTTTACATTCGGCAGATATACTTAAGGATAGTAAAATAACTGAGATCGCGCTGAAAACCATGAACTTCCTGACAGAAATTACACTTAAGCATGGTTATTTTTCAGCCATTGGTAATGAAAAATGGTATAAAAAAGGAGGTGAACGTTCCATGTTTGCCCAACAGCCGGTGGATGCCCTTGCTATGATATTAATGTATCATCAGGCTTTTCATTTAATAAAAGATAAAGAATATCTTACTAAATTATTCTCCTGCTTTATGTGGTTCCTGGGAGAAAATGATCTCAGGATGAACTTGTTCGATTTTGAAACTAAAGGATGCTGCGATGGTTTTGAAAGTTATGGGGTAAACCGTAACCAGGGTGCCGAAAGTTCACTGGCCTATTTGATCTCTCACTTAACAGTTCTTCTGGCATTTGAAGAATTTGAAAAAATCAATTAGTGCCAGGTGCTGTATCAGAACAGTAACACGCAACAGTGCCTGCAATTGCACTGTTATTATAATTTCGATTCAGCTGGACAATTTCGTACCATATCAAAGAAGGGAGTTCTTTTTTCTTCAACGCATTTTACAGCATACAGATAAAGTGCAGCGCTCCAGGTTTGCCAGTCCTGCCCCATGGCTTTGCCGTCCTGGGCTTTAAGCCATTCGTTAAATCCAAATTCAATGCTTCCGGAATTGGAGTTTTTTATTAAATGGGTAAGTGCCATGAGCTTTTCCCTGGCGAGCGTGTACCTTTTAGCAGCAACCAGGGCTGCCACATAAAATCCGCATATAAAAGGCCATATACCTCCATTATGGTATTCCCCGGGTTTGTTATAGGTTTCATACCGTAATCGCCAGTCAGGATCTTCAGGTTTAATAAAGGGGAAAAAATTAGGAGGCAGATCAACGGCAAGTTCACCTCTTTTTTTTCATGCACTCACATTCCTCTTCGATCCAGGAAATCATTTCCTCTGCCCGTGAAGGTGAGGCAATTCCGGAAAGAATGGCAAGGCTGTTACCCAGCAGGTCGAACCGTTCGCTGTTATGAATTTTATATGACCAGAGAGCATAGTATGGCTTATGTTTTATCGCAAGACCTTCATGGACATGACGGGGCTGTACCCCTCCTGTGATCGTGAACTTCCTCATTTCTCTGCGCATCATATCTGCTCTTCCATGTTGACCCAGGAGCCGGAGGTAACTATATACAATCGTATTGACATACAGGCCATAACCGGTCACCCATTGTTCATCGCGCCAATCGCTTGTCGGCTGCTGAGCAACCAGGTACCGGTCCGAAGGGCTTTGATACTCCATCCATGTCAGGGCTTTACGGACAGCATTCTGAAGAAAATCATGTTCCCCTGTTACTTTTCTGAATATGCCAACACATAGCAAAAACAAAGGAGTTGTATCACTTGATCCACGGTCTTCTTTGTCGTGCACCAGCGAGGGGATATGACCATGGTCGGTCTGATTTGCTGACAGAGTTTCCAGAACCTTCCGTATACTCTCTATTAACTTCTGATTCTCAGAAACACCAATTCCAAATATGGAAAACATCAAATCTCTTGTATAGGGTTCCGGGTATCCCCAGCCTGCTGTACGCGGGAGTCCATGGTATGACCCATGAGCATTATGAAGCAGTACTTCAATAGCTGCCTTTTTTGCTTCTTTTATTTCCTGCCAGTTTACAGTTTGCATAATGTAATTTGAAAATGTGTTAATTTGAAGATTTGAAAATGGAAGAAGAAGATTTGAAAATTGATTAAATCGAAAATTTCAGATAGTTAATAGTATTTACTTTTCATTTTCAAATTATCTCATTTTCAAATTTTCAAATTATTCTATTCCAAGTTTATCGTTTATAATCTGTACAAACCGTTTTGCGACTACACGGTAGTCGAAATACTCAACTACACGCTTTCTTGCGGCTTTGCCCATTTTTTCGCGTAATGCAGCATCAGTCATAAGATCCATCAAATAGTTGGCAATATCATGAACACTTGCACGATAGTCCACTGTCCGTGGATCTTTAAATACAACCCTGTGTTTGTCTTCAAAGCCCGATTCGTCACCAAGAATCACTTCGTTCACAATAATTTTCTGTGCTACATTTGCCAGGAATGCGGTTTCGCCATGTACAAGTGTATCGAGCATTCCCATGGCCTTAATACCTATAACCGGTTTTCCGCAAGCTCCTGCTTCCACTTGCGGCATTCCAAAGCCTTCAAGCCGCGAAGGTGCAGCATATATATCGCAGGCACCTATCAGATAAGGCATGAAATTACGTGAAATGATGTTTGTTGCATAGGTAACATTTTTTTCGATGCCTAAATGTGTCGCCAATTCCAGATCAGCCAGGTTCTGAAGTTTGGTCCGTGGTTGGGGCCATACTTTGCAAACATATTTCCAATCGGGCGCTTTAGTATCAATTATGGCAAGGGCCTGCATTACCTCCTGTGCACCTTTTGATGCAGCATCGCCACCAACAGTCAGAATCATTAATTGATCAGGCGAAATACCCAGCGATTCGCGTACGGCCAAAATTTTCGGGTCGTCTTTATTACAAGGGGTAAAAGCATCTGTATCGCAGCCAACAGGTAACACTTCAATATTATCACCATCTATCCCGTCGCGGACATACATTTCCTTTACCCAGTTTGATGTTACCAGGATTAGTGGAAGTGCATTAAGCACCTCCTGGTAGTTTGCAATATAACCATCAGCAACCAGCCAGGGTACAGGCTGAACTCCATATCGTTGCGGATGGAGGATCAGATGCGGTGTATGCCCCCAATAGCCGACACCAACAACGATATCCGGCTCAAACCAGCGATAGTACCATTCCTTCTCCTGAGGTGATTCGAAATTAACTGCATGGGCATCAATTCCCATTTTAAGAAGTCCCTTGTATAACAAATCTCCCTGGGTGGCAAGCCCCCCGGGAGAAGCAGGGTAGTCATATAATACTAATACTTTCATGTTGAAATAATTTTAAATTTTCAGCCATTTTTGAGCATCATACGAATTTGTAAATTGCCAGAATGATTCTGCATGCGGTGTTGTTTCTGCTTCAAAACTTGTTTTTTCAAAGCCATACGTTTCGGTAATTATGCTATATTTTTTCAGCCAGATCCGTTCAGTAAGGACACGGTACAAAGTAGCATTTTCTATTGGTCTTGGGTAATATTTCTTATTACCATCTTCATAAGCAAAAGTCCAAAGTTCACTTGCAGATATCTTGCCTGCATGCCAGAGTTTAATAACTGCTTTACCTGTTTCCTCATGCCTGACATGTCTCGTATATTCCCCGTCAGGATTATGGGAAATAATCAGGTCGAAATGCATGGAAGGCAATAGCTGCAATATTGCACGCTCCAGTTCAATTTCATCCAGAGGCTTTTGTTCCGGCCCGTCATCCAGATCGCCCATTATACCCTCAGACCCCAGAACCTGCATTGTTCTTAAAAACCTGGGAGCACGATCTTTATCGCTTCCTCTGCAAAGACAAACAATAAACCAATGCCATGATGGATGGCTCAGTATGGTGCCACCGGCCCATAATGTTTCATCATCGGGATGAGCTACAATAACGGCAACTGCCTTTGATTTTTTTTTACTCATTTACCTGCCTTCTGAAAGGAAAAGGTTTTAAATGCATACCATTATGGAATTGAAGCCTGCAATTAAAGTAATTGTTGCAGTGATTCCCACTGTTTCTGCTATTTTGAGTTCTTAAGTTCATTCAGAAGTTCATTTAAATTAATAGATGCATACGAAGATGCCGTGTCTGAAATGCCATAAGGAATAATCAGATTTCTATTGTGAATAATAGAACCACAGGAGTACACGACATTTGGTACATAACCTTCCCTTTCTTCAGCATTGGGAGCTAATAAAGGCGTTTTGAGCCTGCCAATTTCTTTTTCAGGATCACCAAGTTCATATAATGATGCTCCTAATACGTATTCCCTCATAGGACCTACTCCGTGTGTAATTACCAGCCAACCTTCTTCCGTCTCAACAGGTGAGCCGCAATTTCCAACCTGTACCAGATCCCAGGGAAATTTTGGTTTCTGAATTAGCCTGGCCTCGCGCCAGACATTTATGTTATCTGAATAAGCTATATAGTTATTCACTCCATCTATCCGGCACAGCATAGCATATTTACCTTTTATCTTCCTGGGGAACAATGCCATTCCTTTGTTCCTGGCGAGTTCACCGTGAATGGGTAATGCTTTAAAATGATAGAAATTTCTGGTCTCAAGTAACTTTGGTAATATGGTCATGCCATCATAAGCAGTATAGGTAGCATAGTAAGTTACTTCACCGTTATTTTCTGTGAATTTAACAAACCGTGCATCTTCAATACCATTTTTTTCAGCTTCAGATGTTGGAAAAATAACTCTCTCGGAAATTGCCGAATCAAGCGAAAACTCAAGTTCATAGTGAGATTTAGCCAGCCACATCATTTGATTAATGATTAACTATCTTATTTGCTGCAAGATGAGGCTTTTTTCTTGTTTCTTCCACGGCCCTTTTCAATTCGCCATAAGTAAAACTGTCGCCCAATTTTTCCAGGACGAAGACCGGTGAAATTTTATTATTGAAATCACGCATTTCATCCAGCTTCTTTATAAATGATTTTTTATTATAAATATGCCTTTTTATTCGCTCTGCTTCTGCCAGCATTTTGCCAACAGGTTCAGTAGTCAGATTATTGTTCTTATCAATAATACCTGAACGAAAAACAATGGACGAAATATGTCCTTCACCGGTTGCCCTGAAACTAAGAATCACTCTTTTCTCATCCGGTCCTAATTCCGACTGATCGGGATCTTCTACAATGGACGGATTAAAAAAAGCTGCCGATTCAATGGAATATTCCATTGTGAAATATGAACCAATAAGCAATTTTCGTGATTGATGTAACCTTACCTGGTTTTATTCCCAGCTCATCAAACAGGTTAGACAGTTTATTAAAATGAGTTTCAAATATCAGTGAAATATTTCTATGACGTCTGGAATAACCTCTCAGCACCTGACTTAATGCTATACTTACCTCACTATCAGACATAGCCAGCACATTACGGATAATATTTTTACTTCTTTCATCGGTAGTATAAAGGAAGCGGGCGATTACCCTGCTGGGATCGGGTAGAAATTTAGTATTCTTTCTGGTCACAGTAACTTGCATAGTTCTCTGATTTATTTTTTTAATATAATTTCCTAAATTAAAATAATAAATGCAACTTTTAAAGATGAAAGAGAATTAAACATATTTTTCAGGACAAGAGAGGAAGAAAAAATCCTTAAGAAAATTGGGATTCGGGAATAGAGAATGGTTGTCAGGGAGCAGGTCATCAGAAACCACCTGAAGAATTAAGAAAAATGGAGTCAATCGTCTATGTTATCTGATCAGATTATTGCTGGGAATGTGAGAATAAATGCAACGAAATAACCGGAATCAATTTGTGAAAGTATAGCCATACTTATTTAGATGAACCTGCATTTGTTGAATCAAATTTATTTGATTTCTTACCGCGTGTTCGTTTTATCTCCTGTCGAAACTGAGAATGATAATCTTCCATTAATTCTTTTGCTAATGATTCAGAGATCGTTATTCTTGCTCCTTTAAGATGACCATCCTGAATAGTCAGTCGCTCGTCAAGCATTTCTCCGGCTGTTTTCATTTCTATATTTATTATACTCTCTAAGAGTTATTTCTTCTGTAATAATTAAATCCATATGACTCTTCTGTTGAAAAATCATTTGTCCGCAAATTTTTATCATTTTACTGTCTAAACTATATGCTAAAAGTAATGCATAAGAAGATTCCTGTCAAGCAGCTAAAGTCCAGTTAGTGGGGAAATCAGAGAGTTCCAGGAGCTCTTTGTCAATAAAATCCGGCGGATTATTTACAGTTAAAAGGGACTGACAAACAGAATGATGCCATTCGTCAAAAATGGATCAATATTTATCAGAATTCAGGAAAAGATATGGATTTTCTGGTCATGTAATATCCTATATCGCTGTTTATCTGAACGATAGAGAAGTATTATATTTAATATTCCGGAAGTTGCTGTTTTGACAAACGGAAGGTTTAAAAGGATAAGATTTAATCCTCAAAGGCATAATTATGAGCCCTTTATCATAAAAAACTGCTTACAAAACATTAAAAGGTTCTTTTCTAACCGGTTGTAGTCAGACAGTATTTGAAAGATCAGGCATGAAATTAATCTCATGCCTGTTATCTGTTTAAATTCAAAGAAATGCTTATTTGACTATTGAAGTCTTTGTATGGCAGGTACCCGGACAGGCAGCTGAACTTCCGCACATGGGAGCCTCTTTTGGTTGAACTTCTTTATGAGCGGGACATGTTGCAGGATCACATTTACCGTTTTTGGGATCACAATTTAATTCTTTGCACTTCTCCGGATCACAAATTGCAGTTTCATTCCCTGCAGAATGGCTACAGGCAGCTGAGCATGGCACAGCAGTTTCATCTTTTATAATTTCAGTTTTAGCCTTCTTTGTGTCCTTCTTAGATTCAGTAGCATTTATAAACAATACAACAATAAATGCCATGATCAATAAACTCCCAACACTGACTAACAGCTTTTTCATATTTTAAAATTTTAATTATTATCAATTATTCGTTACAAACATAAAAAAAGATAAGAAATATAAAAACGTAAATCTGCAAAAATTCTTGTGTAAAACAGATCTCTGATCAGATCTATATCTATTAAGCATAATTCTTCTATAATAAAAACATTTCGTAAATTTACGAAGAAAGATCTCTTGTATTACTTGTATCCGGAACGTAAAATTGATAACATGATATCCGGGATTAAGAACAATCCGGGTGAAGAATTTTAAACAAAACATCGGCTTTTATGCTCATGGGGTTTTAAATCTGACTCCGGCAGAAAGCTTTATATTATGCAGGGAGGGTGCCATAACTGCAGGTGCCAGCTTAAAGCGAGAGACATCAAAAAAAGCAGATCTTAACTCTAATAAAATAAATCAGTTATGAAAATGTCAGTCGGTTTTATAGGTGGCGGAAGGGTAACAAAAATTCTTCTGCAGGGTTTTAAGAACAAAGGTGTAAAATTTGATGAGGTTGTTGTAACGGACACCAATCCGGATGTCATGGTAAAATTGAAGGAAAAGTTTCCGGAAATTGAGCCAGTCTGATCCAAAAAATGCCGCAGGAGCAGGATATTGTTTTTATTGCACTCCATCCGCCGGTTGTGATGGATATGCTCGAGCTGATAAAAAATGATGTTAAAGCGGAAGCAACAGTCATTTCACTGGCTCCAAAGATCAATCTGCCAAAGCTTTCAATGAAACTTAGCCACGTAAGGAATCTGGCCAGGCTGATTCCAAATGCCACTTCATACATCAACGAAGGATTCAATCCGGTGACTTTTGTATCTGGTTTTGACCCTTCACGAAAGCAAATTGTTCTTGATCTCCTGAAAATCCTGGGCACAACCTTTGAAGTCTCTGAAGAGAAACTTGAGAGCTATGCTATCATGTCGGCCATGTTACCTACTTATTTCTGGTTCCAGTGGAGAGAACTTGCAGAGATCGGCGGGAAAATAGGCCTGACGGATGAAGAGAGCAAAAAGTCAATTTATGAAACCATTATTGCTTCGCTGAACCTTATGTATAAAGCCGGACTTACTCCATCTGAAGTAATTGATTTAATACCGGTTAAGCCAATAGGAGAACATGAACAGCAGATAACTGAAATATATAAAACTAAACTGATCGGTTTATTCGAAAAGATAAAACCATAAAAAGGAAAAAACTATTACTCCTGAATTATAAAAATCAATTCAAAGTAAACAGAACCTGAAATGATAACCATAAGGCATTCTTTGGTGCCTTGTTATTTATTTGTTCCAGATCGCCCGGATTGAAATACCCGAAGATCCCGGTAAATTGCCATTTATTCGATGGCTGATAACGAATGAGGATATCAGTTTCATCTCCAAGATGATGTTTTCCGTTGATTAACTTCATCGTATTGAGAATCAGGCATTCTTCAGGTTCAGGAATATTAAGGCGGTTATACTTCATTTCAATCCACATCTTTTTTCCAGGCGGGGAGAATTCCAGCATAATTTCAGGATTGCTGAGATTTGACCATGGAGCGATACACATCCAGCCATAGAATCTGGCACGAGCTCCGTAAGCAGGATCAAAAGTATGAATTACCTCATCACTTTTCTTCCCTCCTGAGGCATAGGTATAGTGTAGACTGATAGCAGGATCGGCTTTCAAAAAACTGAACCTGTAACCGGTTTTTACTACATATCCGAAAGCACTTATCCGTTTACTGTTCTCATCTCCAAATTCATATACATAGAGCATATCATAAATTAAATTTTGCTGTTCAGGACTGGCTAACCGTAAACCAATCCAGTTCCTGTTTATTGACTGGGTATTAATATAGTCCGCCGAACCTTCAGTTTTCAGAGCGTAGAAAGGTTCTGCGTCAATCCAGTCAGTTAAGCCAATATGAGCATATAATCCTCCTCCCCAGAACTCTGTCTGTGTAAAGGGAATCGAAATTTTAAGCGGTTCATGTATCTTGGTTCCGCCTCCGAAAATGTCAATAAAGTTATCCCCCTTTTTATAAGAGAATTTTATTGCATCCCATGTCCAGCGGCCCGTATTGCCCCATAATGCGGGTTCGAAAATCCTGTAATCGCCATAAAAAATCTTCTGCCGGCCAATCTTAACCGAAAAATTCTTCAAAAACTCTTTATATTCCATATACAGATCGTGTATCTCGAAATACTCTTCCTGAGGATTCATTGTGTAGTGCGGGAGTTCTGATCCGGTCTGGCAGATATTATAAAGGTCAGGATATATTTCCTTCCGTAGTGACCATCCGAATGCACGGGAATCCTGAATATGAAAAGCTGCACTTAATTTTTCGGAATGAGTATATGTTGTCCCAAGTATAATCCTCTGCAACAGGATTTTATCATTAAGCTTCCCAATAGCATCCGGACCATCATTTCCGTAATTCTTCGCATTCATTCCATTCCATGATTCAAACCGGTAGCGAACTGTAAGATCGAGTTTAAATCCATTATTAATTTCCTGGGCAGCTATGCTTTGGATTAGCAGAAATAATGCAAATAGTATTAATGGAAATTTACTCATCAGCTTTTTGATGATGGAACCTGAAACTAAAATACGACAAAGTCAACAAATGTATAAATTTATTTTACTCCTTTCATTTTCAACACTGTCACGACATCTTCCTCCGGAAAAAATCCAACATGTCTGAAAAACTCTTTCCCGTTCGCATCAAGGAAAACCTGGGTGGGAATTGCGTCGATACCGTACTTTTGTTCATATTAACATTTTTTGGAGCTAATTAAAACTTTTCGTAAATTTACGAAAAGCCTCCATAGCGTAGAATTCTGTTTTATTCAAAGTTGAAAGGCATGAAATCATCGAATAAGAAAAATTATCCTCCTGAAGATGTTAAGATTGCACAATTTGCAAAAGCACTCGGACATCCGGCAAGAATAGGGATTATTAAACATCTCGCGTCACTTGAAACCTGCCGTTTCACTGAGATATCGAATGAATTTCCTCTTGCAAATTCAACGGTTTCACAACATCTGGCGGAGCTCAAAAAAGCAGGATTGATACAGGGCAGTATTGAACCACCAAAACTCCAATATTGCATTAACTACGAAAACTGGAAAATCCTCAGGAAACATTTTAAAGAAATTACACGAATTAAGATAGTTAAGTATGAGAAAAGCAAGTAAGCTTTATTGATGTGAACGCCTGGTTTGACACTGGATTTATAGCACATGAAGTTCTCAATCTGACACCTGCGGAAAGTTACATTCTGTGTGGAAAAGGAGCAATAATTGTCGATGTCAGGGAATCTTATATGAATAACTTCAAAATGTTTCATGTTGATAAGGTCCTTTATCTGCCATATAGTGAACTTGGCAAATGTTATCAGGACCTGCCGACAGATCAACCTTTAATTTTCGCTGATGCAGTAGGATTAAAAAGCCGTGAAGGTGTCATCTTTATGAATGCCCATGGTTATGATAATGTTGCCAATATGGCAGGAGGTATTGTTGACTGGGAAAGAGATGGATTTCCATTGACCACCGACATAAATAACAGGCTGTCGGGATCGTGCATGTGCCAGCTGAAAACAAGGGAAGGGGCGAGGGGGACGAAGGGGCGAGGGAGCGAAGGGGCGAGGCAGGGAAACAAATAGACTAAGCGACATTAATGTTTTATAAAAAAGATGACCTATGAAAAAAGGAAACCTGAGTTTACTGTTGTTACTGGTTTTAATAGGATTGATAATCAGTGGCATCTGGGGAATATTCTCCGGTAAAAACAAGTTTGTTTTGACTGACCGGGATCTGATAACACAATCAGGTGTATGTCCTCCTTTTAATCTTTATGATGAAGATGGGAACATCATTGATCCTGTTAACGGAATTAATTCTGAAAAGCCTTATTCTCCAAAACAGACATGCGGGAAATGTCATGATTATGATAAAATAACACAGGGATTTCATTTCCAGCAGGGAAAAGATGAAGTTGCATCAGGAACCCTTGCTGAAAGATATCAATGGGTCTCTAATCCGGGGAATTATGGTGGTAACTGGTGCTCCCCGGCTCCATTGTACAATTATCTCTCCAGGAAAGAAAATTCCTCTGCAAGAGAGATGGACATGACTTCCTTTACCTTCATTACAAACGGGTGTGCAACCTGTCATCCTGGAGGCGGACCACTTGAGTATGACAGGGAGGGATTCAGGTATGACAAGCAGATGGAAAAAATGGGATTTACAGCGGGAGGGACCAATAATTTCGACGGTGATTACTTCCAGGCACACTGGAACCGTTCCGGTGTTATCGAAGCCGACTGCAACCTCTGCCATCTGCCTGAATATGATTATAAAACAAGAAATGACCATCTGGCAAAATTCAACTTTAAATGGATGGCCACCGCAGGTTCAGGTCTGGCTGCAGTTGAGGGGTCAATAAAGGATACTATTGAGGTAAAAGTGAAATACAACCCGGCAAAGTTCGGCCCCGATGGCAAGGTATCGATGCATCTTGTCAGGGAACCCCGGAATGAAACCTGTCTTAATTGTCATTCAAAACCTCAATGGAAAAAACGGGGATCTTCATTTACAGAATTTACGGATGTTCATATTGCCAAAGGAGTAAAATGTGTCGATTGTCATGTTGCTGGGTCAATGGCTTCAGATCCAAGGATAACAGGGAAAGGAAGTTCACCAGTTTGGAAAGGGAGACGATCCGTCAGGCTGGGTAAGAAATGACCTGGATAATACAATGCAGGACATGCAATGATTGCCATACAACAGGTTACCTGAGCGCACCAATTGCCAAACACACGTGGCTGCCTGATCTTCATCTTGATAGGCTTTCATGCCAGGCATGTCATATACCTGAAAGAAAAGTTAAATCTGCATTGGTTCAGGTAAGCGACATTTATAATCCAGGAACAAAAATCACACCCCTGCCAAAATATACCTGGACATTCTATGACCAGAACATGAATTACTGGAACCACTACGGTGAACTGACAATGTTTACGGCAAAAGACCAGCCTTCAGATCCTTTTATACCGGAATTTGCAAAATACAAGGGACAGATATTTCCTGTGAATGCTGTCCACAGTGCATGGCCGGGAATATACACTGAAGGAAAGAAAGGACTTGATCAGCCGAAACAAAGAGATATTTACAATATGTGGATTACTCACAGAAAAGATAAATCAAAATATCCCGAGCTGGCAAAGATCACAGATAATAATTCTGATACAATCCCCGAGGTTAACACTGCAGAAGAGATTGATGCCTTCATCAATTCAGTAACTGCATACATGAATGATCAGGGATACGACCTGTCTGGCAGGAAGGTTGTATGGGTAAATGACGACAGAATGTATCTTTCCGGTACTGAATATGAAATGCTTGACAAGGAATACTGGGAATCCTCACCTTATGCATCGGTTTACAAATACAGCCATGATGTATTTCCGGCAAAAGCAGGTCTTGGGAACCAACGGATGTATTGATTGCCATGCTTTCGGGTCCGATATGTTTTTCAGACAGGTGGTAAAATATCCGTTTGGAGATGATGGCTATCCGGTAATGGAACCTCAGTATAAAAAACTTGGCATGAGCGGTTTCATGATGGGTATGTCGGCATTCAGGGAACAAATCGTCAAATCATTGGCTTACCCTGCGATTCTTTTCCTTCTGTTGACAATACTAATTTCAGTTGCCTGCTATGTGAACAGGAAAGAGAATTTCTTCACGGTAAACTCAAATTATCTATATATCGTGTATGGTCTGCTGGCTGCCGGAGTTGCCCTTGTCTTTCTGAAACCTGATGTTAACAGCTATGTCCTGCCTGACAGATTAACCCTGGATGCAAATCATTTCATAATATCAATTCTTGCATTAATTGCAGGAGCATTTACATGGATTAGAATGAAAAAAGATAATCAGTCAGGTTCGTTGTTAAGTAAATTGCAGGTATTGTTTCTGATACTGGCTATTGTTTCCGGAATATTAATGATGGTTAAGTTTGACCTTATTTACCAGATTGTCAGAGTAGCATACACGGTATTCGATTTATCAGTTGTTGCGAGCGTTTTGATATCGATTGCATATTTTATTAACGGACAATTTACTTTTCTAAAGGACGAATTGCAGAAATAATATGTAACTAACAAATGAAATTTACCATGAAAAAAACTGTCATTTCTTTTGTATTATTTATTAGCTGGACTATCTGTTCAGCACAGGTTATTGAGACTATTAATCTTCCTCCTGCACAGAAGACAGGAGGAATGCCGTTAATGGAAGCATTTCAGCTCCGGAAATCCCAGAGATCATTCAGTTCAAAGGAATTATCCTCCCAGCAACTATCAAATCTGCTTGTGGGCAGCTTATGGAATAAACAGGCCAGACGGATTCAGGACTGTCCCGCAGCAAAAAACTGGTATGAATATGATATTTATGTATTGAAATCAGACGGTTGGTTTCTTTATGAAGTAAGCAAGCATGCTTTGCTTAAAATGGGAAATGAAGATCTGAGGATTTATGGCGGAACCCAGGATTTCGTTAAAGCTGCACCTGTTATTCTTGTTTATGTAGCTGATTTCGGCAGGATGAATGACACTACTGATGAATTACGCAAATTCTTTTCAGCAGTTGATGTCGGTTACATTTCCCAGAATGTTTACCTCTGGTGTGCTTCAGAAGGCCTTGCAACCATAATTCTCGGACAGGTAGATAAGGTAAAGGTCCGTGAAGTCCTGAAACTTAAACCGGATCAGCAGGTTATTCTTTCTCAACCTGTTGCTTATCCGGGTCAATAGATGATAATTACTTTAATCCCGGATCCCTTTCCCATATATTTAACTAATTAACTCCTTTCATTTTCAATACTGTCACGACATCCTCCTCCGGAAAAAATCCGACATGTCTGAAATACTCTTTTCCGTTCGCATCAAGGAAAACCTGGGTGGGAATTGACTCAATGCCATATTTTTGTCCATACGGAGCACCTGCTTCTGTCCAGACATCATGGAATACCACTTTTACCTGTTTGCTGTATTTCTTTTCAATTGAGTCCATAACAGGTCGCATCTTCTTACAGGGGATACAATTTACTGAACCAAGTTCAATAAATGTAACTTTAATAGCATTCCCCACTTGCATTGTGGTTTCCTTGCCCCTATCTTGTTTTGGTTTCGGATTGCAACTTATAAATAGAAAAGTTAATATTGCTAATGCAATTATACCTGATTGTCTGAATAGTATCTTCATAATTCTTTATTTAATAGTTTTTCTGCGTGCCCGTAGATATCATTAATAGGCCGTTGTTTAATCATCTTACCCAGGACAATTGCTTCTTTAACCTGATCAATACTGCATCCAACTTCCAGTGCCTTTTTGAAATGAAAATCAAGACAGGGACGACATCCACCTGCAATTGATGCCGAAATACCAGCTAATTCAATGGTTTGTGGATCCAGATGTTCGAATTGACAATTTCCCATAGTTTTTACGTATCTGTTTTCTAAATACCTCAATAATTCACATTATTTATAAAGTCCCAAAAATCAATCCTGCGATTGTAGAAAAAACAACAACCAGGGTCACGTATACAACTGTCTTCTGTGTTCCCATTACTTTCCCAATAACAAGCATACTTGGTAATGACAATGAAGGTCCGGCAAGAAGAAGTGCAAGTGCCGGTCCTTTACCCATACCTGCTGCTAAAAGTCCCTGAACAATGGGCACCTCTGTCAGGGTGGCGAAATACATGAAAGCACCGACTACTGATGCAAAGAAATTTGAAAAGACAGAATTTCCACCAACAAGAGCAGATATCCATTCACTTGGAATTACCCCTGCAATCGTCTTGCCATCATGGGTCGATCCTAAAAGAAATCCAGCCGCAACAACACCCAGGGCAAGCAATGGCACAATCAATTTTGCAAAATCCCATGTCGCGATTGTCCATGCCTTGTTCTCTTCATCATTTTTGTCCAAAAGAGTTATGACACTCAATGAAATGATGGCAACAAGCATAGGAATTAGTGGAATAAACTTCTGATTATTAATAAAGGTTGAGGATAAGACAGCAGATAATGCAGTGACAATAACAGCTGCAAGAACCCATTGCCACTTGATTTTTAATATTTTGATCAACGAATATCCAAGCATCAGTCCAAGGAAACCAGTGATATACCATTTATTTGCCCAGATATGATACCATGCACTTGAAGTATCTGTTTCAGCAGGTCTGCCCCAGTTGGCAAAAACAAGTATCAGAACCAGTGTAAAAAAGTGGAATACCGTCTGCCACATGGGTCGTTTCTCCGGAGGGGCGGTAATATTCATCTGTTCCTCTTTTTTGGCTTTTTCTTCCTTGCGGTAAATAAAAGCCATTGAAAGTCCGATTAAGACACTGAATGAAACGGCTCCAACTACTCTTGCGACACCCATCTCAAAACCTAATATACGGGCTGTCAGAATAATGGCCAGGATATTGATTGCAGGTCCGGAATAAAGAAATGCTATTGCTGGGCCAAGTCCTGCGCCACGTTTGTGAATACTTGAAAACAAGGGGAGTACCGTACATGAACATACGGCCAGAATCGTACCTGAAACTGCAGCAACAGTGTATGCAATCCATTTTTTGGCCTGTGCACCAAAATATTTTAAGTACTGATGCCTGGCTCACGAAAACTGAAATTACACCTGCAATAAAAAATGCGGGCAGAAGGCATAATATAAAATGCTCACGTGCATACCATTTTACAAGATCGAGTGTTGCTGTAATTGCGGTATTAAAACGGGCACTTTCGATAGGTAAAAAGAAAGCAAATGCAAAAACAATTGTGATCCAGGCAAGTATTTTAAGTTCTTTTCTAAGTTCCATATTAGTAATTTGAAAATTTGTTTCCTTAATATGAGATTCCTCATTCCTCCGCCTTTGGGCGGAGTCATTCGGAATGACAATTTTGTTTCGGGGATCAGGAAGAAGGAGGCAAAACACAATGGTGTTTTGCCTCCTTCTTCCCCGGTTACCCCCTTCAGCTGTGTCATTCCGAGCGTAAGCGAGGAATCTTTATGCTTATTGTTGATTCACGTTA
>CAWHGX010000067.1:0-9213 GCA_963828775.1 uncultured Bacteroidales bacterium
AACTGTGTAAGTGCCCTCCTTGCCGGTAACCCCTGATTCCCTTGTCCACCACTCGTTGAAGATCAGGTCCCGGTAGGCTTCTGCAGCCGGTGTGGGAGACCAGTCACGCTTATAAAGGGATGAGACCGGTATCCAGTTTGCCCCTTCCCAGAATCCCCACATAAGGATGCCTTCCACTGCAGGATGGGCAAAGCATATCCTGTAATAATCTGCCAGTTCCTTTGCTTTCAGCTCCTCTTCCAGGGGCGACATAACCCGGATCTTTTCCCTGTAATACTTTGACCGCTGCCCGGGCATGTTGAATTCAGTCACCCGGATCGGCAGTTTAAAAATGGCCAGTGAATCAAGTGCTTTTTTTAACTGGGAGCGATCGAAAGTCTCACCATGCAGATGGCCCTGGACACCTATGCCGGCTATCGGTACTCCCTGTTTCAGCAGTTTGCGTATGTGGGCCATATAGTCGGCTAGCCTGTTGCCGGTAAGAATGTCATAATCATTTAACCAGAGTTTTGCGTCAGGATCACCATTATGAGCCCATTCAGCCATGAGTCTGGTTATTTCCTGACCAAGCCGGTCCTCGTAATAATTTCCGTGTATCATTTCATTGTTCAGGTCATATTCTGCGAATCGTCCCTTGTATCGGCTTGTAACAGTCTCAGCCCTGTTCTGAAGTGTCTGCCTGAGCTCATCATCGCTGAGGTCCTTTACCCATTGCTGGACGAATTGCGGTATACCCCAGAAGAGATTATGCCCCCTGAGGGGAATATTGTTTTCTTCAGTCCATTTAAGGATCCCTTCAATTACCGAATAATCGACCTCTCCTTTCCTTGGTTCCATGCTTCCCCATTTAACTGCATTTTCGGTTACAGCCGAATTGAAGTTCATCAGGAATTTCTCCTTGTACTGTTTCAGGTCATTCTCCATCATCCTTACGCTTCCCAGACTGTTACTTATGGCACATCCGAACCAGAATTCATGCCTCATCTGTTCCACGCTCACCTTTGCACCGGGACTGGCTTTTACTGTAATTACTCCCTTCCGGTATTCAGCTATTGATTCTTCAAGACGTTTTTGTTCCACGTAAGAAGCGACAGCATGCATATTATCGATCCAGATTTCGCTTGAAGGACCGGTTGCGTATTTGCATATTGCCTCGATGGTTTTCAGCAGTGAGGTCTGGCGCCCTTCATCATTCATCTCATGGCCGGCGAGTATCAACCAGTGACCGTTTGTTTTTGCAGTCTCGATCAGTGTCAGGATCTGCTCGAATGATTTACCGTCGAGTTCTGACGCGTTCATCTGGGCGAGGTCGCAAAAATACGGATTATTCGGGGCTTCGTTGAGCCATCCCCTGCCGCTTTCAAACATCGATGCTATAAGGGGCACATAGCTTTGTACCCCGGCCCCCCTGCCAATAAAAGTCTGTCCGCACGGGTATGCAAACGACACAGGATTAACACCCAGCAATTCATTAATGAACCTGCTGGCAGAATCAAGTTCGGTTCTCATTTTGTGCAGGGAATATTCTTCCAGAGCTTTGTCTCTCGACCAGGTGAAATTTCCCGAACAGGGATGGTACACCGAATGATTCCCGATGTCGTGGCCGTTAACAACAGCCTGTTTCCAACCGTCGGTCCGTTTCAGCATACTTCCCGGTGAGATATAAAACGTGGCTTTCACGCCATATTTATCAAGCAGGGGAATGCCGGTATCGATCTGTGACAGCCGGGCGTCGTCGAATGTGAGGCTGAGTGCCATTTTTTTCCCTTCGGGCCAGGGGAATTTGTGACCTGGTTCTGATGGATTATTGCTTCGGTAGGTCTGGCCAAAACTGACAACGTTTGTTATCCCGAAAGCTAATGCAAGGGAGAAGCACAGAAAGTAATTATGTTTTTTATTCATTTTTAAAAGGAATTTCTGTCAGATAAATTTAATCTATTTTATTTCTGTTAGTAAAATATTACTGCAATTATAATTGATTTAACAGGTCGCCGTCACGCGGCTAAAAGGTATTTTTGTGCTGTATTTCTACAAACAGGTCGCCGTCACGCGGCTAAAAGGTATTCTTGTGCTGTATTTCTACAAACAGGTCGCCACTACGTGGCTAAAAGGTATTTTTGTGCTGTACTTCTACAAACAGGTCACCGCTACGTGGCTAAAAGGTATTTCTGAATTATATATCTATAAACAGGTCGCCGCTACGCGGCTCCATTTCTTTTAGATCTGAAAGCAACAAAAAAATCGCTGTTACACAGATCAATATAATGTTATTAAATTTTCCAGGTCCCATAGGGATAACCTCTTTGAAGAAAGGTGTCAGAACAGATGTTTCTGAGTCCCTTAAGGACGGCCTGTTTGTAGTAATGTGTTCAACCAAATGATTATAAGCTCCGTAGGAGCGACCTGTAAATACTCTATTATTCTTTCAGGGATTCTATGATTCCCCTGGCTTTTTGAATGCAGGTCACAAACCTCTCATCCTTTCTGAGGTTTTCAAGGAAGTGGTCATATTCGGTGAGAAAAGGGATATTCGATTATTCCATAATCAATAGCTCTGTTGAGCCAGCGAAAAGCCTTATCCTACTCCTTAAGCATAGAATATCCTTCATGCCATCATAATGGAATAAGCATCATCCCACCATGCAGGCCTTTTCAGGAACTCAGTTACCTGAATCATGGCTTTAATTGTTCTGTCATTAAGCCAGGAATATTTCAAGCACTGGCCCAGAGATGCCATAGATGTTATCAGGATGATTTTCAGACGGTGATCAAAAATCTGAAGATTCAGACATTCTTACAACCGGTCGTTGTAAACCAGTACAATACCATGCTGATGAGTTTATCTGTTCGGCATATCACGGCGCCATATCAGAAAACTCATCAACTGCTTCATTGAAGGGATTCGCTGAAATTTCCATTCAAAAGCTCCATCCATGAATAAAAGAACTGGCCAGTATAATTGAACGGATCAATACTAACAATCCGCATCAGCTAAAGGCAAAGCAGCAATTTGTTTTCCGGCATTACAATATGCGCAGCATATAACCAGGCTAAAGCATCGGAATCATTTGGATCAATTGAAAGAGTCTTCTTAAGCTGCATTACACCCTGTTGAAGGATTCGACCGCCGGATGCTTTGATTATTCCGAGAAGTGCTGTGACGCATAAACAGTTGCAGATCATGGATCTATATCGAAAATCCTTTTTACATATTTCTCAGCGCTTTATCAATACAGCTCTGCATAGTTGTCAGGATCTTCCACAGGTTAATGTGACATACTGGAAGTAAACATAGCTCATTCCGAAATATATAAGCTCATTATCACCAGTGATTTCCAATCCTTGTTCGAAGATATTCAAGTCGCATGTTCCATTCCGGGAATCGTTAAAGCTGTCTAGTCTCTTTTTTAGCTTTAAGGTAGTATCTCATAAACCAGAGGATCGGTAATAGGTTTTTGTGATATCTGTTGTTACTCTCTTCAGAACTCAGCTTAAGTCTGAGATGCCTCAGCAATTGACCTTGAAACCTTTTCCTGGATGTCAAAAACATCATCAAGCAGTCCCGTCATATTTGTCGGCCCAAATATGTGTGTCGGTAACAGCGTCAATAAGCTGTGCAGTGATACGGAGCTTATTCCCGGCTTTACGGACACTTCCTTCAAGTACATACCTGACATTAACCTCACCGGCCAATTTCAGTCGATTTTCTTTCTGGTTCCCTTAAAGGTCATTGCAGAACTCCTGGAAATCACAAGAAGATCATGGAATATGTGAAAGATCTGTAATGATTTCCTCAGTAAGTCCGTCGCTGAAATACTCCTGGTCGGGATCGGGGCTCATATTCTCGAAAGGCAGGACAATTATAGATTTTTCCGCAGTTGATATTTGTGGTTTTCTTTTTTCAGAAGGCTCTTCCGGCTTTGTTTTAGTATCGGTCTGGAGGTTCTTATACTTCAGGTACCATTTTAAGATTATTGTCAGGTTATTCAATACAGGCTTCACCTGTTCCGGGTCAAACTCCTTTGGATGTGCCCCGAAGGTAGACAGGGTGTTGAGACCGTGCATCGAAGCAATAATATGCGGCGGCACTTTTTCTTCCTTGTTCAGCTTGTCGATGATCCCTTTAAGAGGTTCGGTCCTACGGGGCCGTTTCAACTCACATTCACACAGGTCGGTTATGATCACCTCAAGGCACCTGCGCGAGTAAAGGAGAACTATATTTTCGTCATCGGCTTTGATCAGCCTTGCAAGCTCCTTTTCAAGCTCAGGCAGATTGTTTTTCAGGGATTCAATGAAATTCTCAAGTTCTTTTATTTCGGCGGACCAGATTGGCATATAATGATCGGTTCGTTTTTATAAAGGTAGGAAAATTGAATGAAACAAGTCAGGCTAATTTTAATTGGGGTGTATGATAATAAAATAATATTGAAGCAATAATTCATAATTTTTGCAGATATTTTGAAAGGAAGACTCTCAATCCGCATATTCTGAATCCCCCGGAAAGGATATAATCATCATCATTTTTGGTAATGATAAAGTTAGTCTGAGTTTTCAATGTCTGAATAGCTTCGGTATTTCCTCTGGAAGGGCGGGCATCAGACCCGAATTTGATTTCTATTGATACCACGGGTTTATTTGCGCGAGTAACAACAAGATCAACTTCTGCTCCGTCATGGGTTCTGTAAAAATAAATTTGTCTGTTTGGTGGCAACAAAGGTATTATCTGTTCAATAGCAAATCCTTCCCATGAGGCGCCCTTTTTTGGGTGACCCTGCAATTGTTCATAGTTTTCAATCCCCGATAAATAATGCATTATTCCTGAATCACGGATGTAGACTTTAGGAGATTTTACAAGCCGCTTTTTTGCATTTATATAGAATGGTTCAATAATACGAATGAGAAATGCCTTGCGAAGAAATCCTATATAGGTCTTAATTGTATTAATGTTCAATTCCAGGCTTCTGCCCAGCTCAGCATAGTTTAACAGGTTTCCGTGAAAATGAGCAAGCATTGTCCAGAGCCTCTCCCCCGTAATACTGTCAGCGGGGAAGCCAAGGTTAGGCAGATCCTTTTCGAAATATGTCTTCACAAAATTATTCATCCACTGAATCCACAAATCCTGTTTGAGAAAAGCATCAGGGAAACCGCCATACATCCAAAGATCCTCTGGTTTGTATCTGGCCGGAATCTCAGACAATAAAAAAGGAGTCAGCTCATGATAAGCGATTCTCCCTGCAAGTGACTGGGCGCTGTTACGAAGCAATTCCGGACTGGCCGAACCTAAAAGCAGAAATCGTCCAGGTTTTCTGTTATGATCGATAAGTGCCCTCAGGACAGGGAAAAGATCTTTCTTCCGCTGAACCTCATCTATTATTACCAGACTGTCACTGTATTGCTGAAGATAGGTTTCAGGATCTTCAAGTTTTATGAAGTCTCTCTGAAACTCAAGATCAATGTAAACGGACGACTTATAAGCCTTTTGAATTTTTTTTGCAAGAGTAGTTTTTCCTACCTGGCGGGGTCCAATAATAGCTACACAGGGGAATCCCTTCAGAAGTCTTCTGATTGTATTTTCTGAAATCCTGGCAATCATAGTGCAAATATACAAATTAAAACAAATAAAATGTAAATTAATTATATAAAATTAGTTATAATATTGTGATTTTTCAGTCAGACATTTAAGGTTCTGTTGCTGATAGGTATCATAAAACGAATACCAGAAGTCCCATAGGAACGGAATATTTGCAGAAAAATATCAGTGAATAAATTTCTAAGTCCCGTCGGCAGGAGATATTAGAATATCAACATTTTATCTACACCTCAAAATTCTCCCATTCAACCCTGGTCCTCTCCATCAGCTTTTTGAAGCGCTCTTCACCGCGGATGTTATTTAAGAGTTTGTCGAGTGAAGCAATAAAGGGATAATTAACAAATCCTTTTCCAATGGCTTTTTCAAGATAATCCAGTGCTTCTTCCTTTTCATCAAGATAAGAGTAAAAAGAAGCCATATGATACAGGTTCTGAGGATCTATCTGTATAGATTTCACGAAATCAGTAGTCAGTAAAGAACTCAATTTGGCTTTATCCTTTTTAATAACGTATTTCAGAAAAACAGCCAGCTGTGTCCACATATCTTTCGCAGGTTCGGTAACAAATTTGCATAGAAATTCATAAGCTTCCTCTTCGCGGTCATTATAAACGAGAACAAGTGACTTTAAAAACTGGTTCATACCACTCTCAGGAGTCAGGTTAAATACTGCAAATGCCTGATTCAATGCCAGATCAAATTCCCCTCCAAAGAAAAGGTACCAACCTGATACTGCGTCGTTCCATGGATTAAGCGGATCGACCTTATAACATTTTTCAAGCAGGGCTTTTCCTTTGTCTGATTTACCAATTCCGCTGAAACCCATAACCAGCCATCCCATAATTTCAGGATCTTCGGGCTTGCTTTTATGAGCTTGTGCCAGATGGTAAATTGCCTTTAGCATGTCCTCCTTAAACACAGTTATTAATCCGATCACTGAATGAGCATCTGCAGATTCAGGATCAAGTTCGAGGGCTTTACGCGCATACTCTTCTGCTTTTTTAATATTAGCCTCATGATCAAATCCCAGATTGACATACTGCCAGTAAGCAAATGCGATTCCGGAGTAGATCATGGGATTCGGGCCGGTTATATCAAGTCCTTTATGCAATAAACTTAATCCGCGTTCCAGTCTTTCCGGCGACATGGAAAGAATTTCAGAATAAGCTTTTTTGTAACAGTCGTATGCAAAAACATTATCTATCGGCCTTTCGCTTATTCTCTTCCTTTCACTTGAATTGAGCTCTATCTGAAGCGCTTTGGCAATGCATTTGTGAAACCTTCTCCTGAACATCAAAAATATCATCCAGGGTTCCGGCATATTTTTCCGCCCAGAGATGAGTATCGGTTAGTGAATCTATCAGCTGGGCAGTTATGCGCAGATTATTGCCTGCCTTGCGCACACTTCCTTCAAGAACATAACGAACATTCACCTTTCCGGCAATTTCCTTAATAGTACTTTTCGTTCCCTTGAAGGTCATTGCCGAGCTCCTTGAAATCACCAGAAGATCGTTGAATGTGCGAAAGATCAGTTATGATCTCTTCCGTCAGTCCGTCACTGAAGTATTCCTGGTCAGGATCAGGGCTCATATTCTCGAATGGCAGGACAATTATAGATTTTTCTGCAATTGATATTTTTGGTTTTCTTTTTTCAGAAGGTTCTTCCGGCTTTGTTTTAATATCGGTCTGGAGGTTCTTATACTTCAGGTACCATTTGATGATTGTCGTCAGGTTATTCAGGACAGGCTTCACCTGTTCCGGATCAAATTCCTTTGGGTGTGCCCCGAAGGTAGACAGAGTGTTGAGACCGTGCATCGAAGCAATAATATGCTGTGGTACTTTTTCTTCCTTGTTCAGCTTGTCGATGATCCCTTTGAGAGGTTCGGTCTTCCGGGGCCGTTTCAACTCACATTCACACAGGTCGGTTATGATCACCTCAAGACACCGGCGCGCATAGAGAAGAACAATATTTTCGTCATCGGCTTTGATCAGTCTTGCAAGCTCTTTTTCAAGACCGGTGAGTTTCTCTTTCAGGGATTCGTGAATAGGTTCAAATGATCGGTTCGTTTTTATAAGGATAGAAAAATGAATGCGAACAAATAAACAAAATATCGATATATCGCACCTGCGTGGACTTCGAAAAAAAAATGAATAGCGAACTTATAAAAAAATATCATTATTCAGCCCGTGGGGGGATGTTTATTCCGCGAATTGTCAATGAAAATCAACCTTACATTTCATCTTCTCAGGAAGCTACTAATCATGCCCCATCCGGAAATATAATTTAACTTCGGGTACTATAAGTGCAAACTCTAAGTACTCCACACTTTAGCTCACTCCAAACTTTCTAAAGTACTTAAAGTGCCTAAAGTACTTCGAGTATTTAAAGTTAGTGGACAAGTTCAGTAGTTCTGATTTACCATTATCCTGAAAATCTTCCATTCGCCGTTACTTTGTTTTTTAAAGATGACCATTTCCCGGCTGTCTATTTTCGTAACCTGACCCGTTTTAAGATCTTTCTCCTGTCCTTTCACGTCACCTATTCCGTATGCAAAATCACCCATAAGCCTGGTTTCAGTATGATTTAATGTATAATCAGATTCGATATTCACCCAGTACTTTTTCAGTTCCTGCCTCATTTCTTCCTTGCCATTCAGTGTTTTGCTATCGATAAACATCACCTGTGCATTTTCATCATATTTAATATCTTAAACACGGAATTACACAGAGTTTAAAAAGAGTTTCACGGAGTAGAAAGACGTAATTACAATGTAATTACATTTGTTTTGGTATGGCAGAGAGACATCATAAGGACTTTCAGGATGTGTGCCCGGTATTTTAACAGTGTAACTCCGTTAAAACACCGTGCGACTCCGTGGTTAGAAGCCTTTGTTGATGTCATCTTTATTGCTGTCCGAACAGTCTGAACATCTTCCAGCTTCCGTCCTCCTGTTTTCGGGAGACAGACATACCTCTCATTTTAAATGAGATGGTATCCTGTTTGTCATTCGAGATCCACTTCTGTTCAAATAAAGTAGTCATAAATGCCAGATTATGGTCAACGATACATTCAACAGGTTCCCATTTTACTCCCTCAATTGAATAGTTGTTAAAAACATCAGTGAAAGACTTCCTGCACTCTTCCAGATTTTGAGCCGGACCATAAGAAAACATATTCACCATGTCTTTGTCAAGAAAAGTAAGGTAAGTTTCAAGGTCTTCTTTTTCCCAGGCTTCCAAAGATTTGGTCATTGATTCTGATAATTCTTTACAGACCTGATCCTGATAGCCTTCAGGAAGCTTAGTACCCTGCTGGCAGGAGGTAAGGATAAAAAGGCAAAAGATTGCCATCAAAGTTAAAGGACTTTTCATAATAGTGGATTATTGGTTAAACATAGAATGCAGTTATCGGATTAGCTGCCGTGCTGTCAGATATTCAGATGAGCCCTTTCCCTCTGGCAGGTGGTACTGGTTCCTTGGTCCTCAGTCCTCAGTCCTCAGTACCCAGCATCGGAGCACGCAGTCACCGGCACCCAGCACCTAGTTTACATGCAAGTTAAACCCTTATTAAACACGAGTCAAATTTTTTTTGAATATATATTTCTGAAATTACAGCCGGAAAGTGT
>CAWHGX010000068.1:0-18484 GCA_963828775.1 uncultured Bacteroidales bacterium
AAAATAAAATTGACTTTAGGCTTTTTGCTGGTGTAACTTAGCATTAAATTAATAGAAGTGCCTGGGATCCTAATCTTTCAGGGGGAATCTCTAACTGATTAATCTAACAGATGCATTCTGGTTATTATAGTTTGAAAATCAAAAGGAGGAGGTATGTATGGAAAATAAAAAGTGTGAATTCAGCTCAAACCGGCGAAAGTTTCTAACAAAACATTTACCTGCCGGGGCTCTGATGTGCCTTGGATGCAAGAACCTATTGGCAGCCACAGGTTTGAACAATGGACCACAGGAGACAGTCCAAAAACCAAAATATCAACTGAACTCCGGAATGACCACTGAAGATGTGTTTAAGTTCACATACGGTTATAGTCTGCCTATATTTAAGTATATGGAAAAGAATATTGGGAAGGAGAAACTCATTGACTTACTTAAAGGAGCATCGGCTGAAAATTCTGAAACATTAATGAGGTCTTTCACTAAGGGTGTTCCAGGTAATATGAAAGCTCTTTCAGACATGGTGAAGACCTGGATGTCCTCACCTCCTTACAACAATGCTTTTTCTTATACGATAACTGAGGAGTCGGATACTGTGCTTGAAATGAGGTATACAGAGTGTCCTGCTGCAAAGTTTTACCGGGAGATGAATGCTTCAGATATCGGATATGCTATTGAATGTTCCAGCTCAGATAAAATGGCTAAAGCATTTAATCCAAAGATGGAAGTAAAAAACACTAAGAATATGTTGAAGGGTGATGATGTTTGCATAGAACGGTTTATTCTGAAAACGTAAGCTATGGTTTAAAGTACGATGTAACATTTATTACTGAAAACAATAATTAAAAGTCAGCCCTCGGATCGCTCCGGGGGCTTTTACTTACCAACCAATAATCTGACCCACACTTGACTTTGGTATAAGGATAGCATAACTTTACATACATAAAGCCAAAAAGATACCTGATGGCTCAGAAAACCAACAGTTTTGAAAGGTTCTGGCAAGAACTGAAACGAAGGAAAGTTGTTCACGTAGTTACTGTATATGCTGCGATAGCTTTTGTGATCCTCCAGCTTGTTGACTTGGTGTCACAGCCTTTGCATTTTCCGGAATGGACACAAGGTTTTATAATTGTCCTGCTTTGCATAGGATTTATAATTGCAGTATTCCTGTCATGGATTTATGACATTACCCCGACAGGTGTCAAGAAAACAAAACCTGCCAGTGCAATTAAGCATACTGATCATGCCAATGCTCCAACTTCAAGTGGATGGAAGATTGCTACATATACCAGTATTGTAATATTATCGGCTTTATTGGCATTTAACTTTATCAGCAAAAGAAACCTTAATGCAGATATTTCAAAACTTGATAAATCTATTGCAGTCTTGCCATTTTTCAATGATAGTCCAAGTGATAGTAATCAGTACTTTATCAATGGCATAATGGAAGAAGTTCTGAATAATCTGCAAAAAATTAAAGATTTCAGGGTTCTTTCACGCACATCTACAGATCAATACAAAGGTGCAGCCAGACCAACTATACCTGAAATAGCGAAGAAGCTTGGTGTAAGTTATATTGTTGAGGGTAGTGGACAAAAGTACGGCAACTCTTTTCGCCTTAGGGTACAACTAATTGCTGGTAATAATGAGAGACATCTTTGGGCTGAATCTTACGAAAAGGAAATTCGAGGGACTAAGGATATCTATGATACGCAAAGCCAAATAGCCCAATCAATAGCTGAAGAGTTAAAAGCAATAATAACTCCTGAAGAAAAGCAACTCATTGAGAGGATACCTACAATGAATGTCATAGCCTATGAGTTCTATCAAAAGGGTATGGACGAATATTGGAAAAACAGATCTAATGTGAATCCTCAATCACTAAAGAGTGCTGAAAACCTCTTTCTGTATGCACTTCAATATGATTCTACACTCGCTCTAGCATATATGGGATTGGCACAAATCCAATGGGATAGACATTATTGGGATACATACTATTCAGAGTCTTTTTTAGATTCTGCTTTTGTATTAGTGGATAAAGCAATATACCATGATTCATTATTATCAGAAGCGCATACCCTAAAAGGACATTGTCTAAACGCTGCAGGAAAAGTTGAGTTGGCTATTATTGAGTTTAAGAAAGCTATCGAATTAAATCATAACGATTGGTTTGCGTATGAAGGATTGGCATACTATTTTCAGAATTATGACCTTGTAAAGTCTTTGGAATACTTCCGAAAAGCTATATCACTCAGCCATGGTGGTTTTCAATTACCAGGCTTGCTTAAAGGCTTTGCTACCACGATAGGATACGCTGGTGTAATTGAAGAAACGATTCATTATCTACAAAAGGCCTTAGAACTCGATAAAGATTCTATTAGTTATTATTCTTCCTTAGCTTGGCTCTATTCTTGTAATGCAGGTTATGAAGATGCTGTTAATTATGCTGAGAAAGCATTAGCTATTGATTCGAATAAGGTCTGGTTATATCCCCAAATCGCCTGGGGATCTTTTAATGATCGGCAGGGAAGATGAATCTTTGAAATTCTATCAGAAATGGTATAAAAGAATCATAGAATCAGGAGAGAGATCAATATACTCAACATTCAGAATGGCTCTTTCGTATTATGAAAATGGCAAGTATGATGAAGCTAGATACTTTTTCGATGAACAAATAACAGCATATCAAAAAGTACAAAACTTAGGAAGGCTTCAACATGAATTGCTTTATACCTTTCTTGACATGGCAGCAATCCATGCATTCCGAGGGGAAAAAGAAATGGCTTTGGAAAATCTACGGAAATTCAAAGAGAAACAAAGCATGCCGGTTTTTGTGATAACTTTATTAACGCAGGAACAGTATTTTGATAGTCTAAACAATGATCCGGAGTTTATGAATATCTACAATGAAATTAATGCCAAATACCAGGCAGAGCATGAAAGAGTAAGGAAGTGGTTGGAAGAGCAGGGGATGCTATAAGGTTAACTCAATAATGCAAAACTTATTTATCTCGAAGCATCAAAAAAGGCTGATGCCAATCAAAAGCATAATTAGCTTTGTAATAGCAGATGTAACCAGAGTGGGAGTATTTTTCGGGACCTATAAAAACTGTACCTCTGTAATAAATTGACTTATAAGCGTAGATACTTCACTTCGCGTGGAGCTGGCATCGGAATAGTTTAATATAAAAGACCAGTTAATATTTAATCCACCCTTCGGCTGTCCACATTGCGTAATTACGTGCCATATTAAAAATACCTGTTGTGAAAATCTCTCCAGAGCAATTTGCAAACCTTCCTGTACCCCGGTTAATGGTACCATCCCCGGACATTATGCCAGTGTCCCGTTGGAGTACACGGAAGTTCCAATACCATACCTGGATCATCGGACTCGAAATAGATTTCATCTCCATTAGCAGCTACAATAGTTCCATGTAAATTGTTTCACCTGTTAGTACACCGGTTCACCAGTGTAGTAGTTATTGTAAACACTCTGTCAAACAACATGTTCCTGTAAAGGTACCTATATGGGTTGCATTCCCTGTTATTGAAAGTATCTCATGAAGGATATCATTTGTCAACAACCACTAGCATAAAATGTACCTTTAAATGGTCTTTCGACCTGTTTTCCCTTACCCTGGGATATTTGCAGTTGCAGCAATTCCAAGCATAATGCACAGCACAAAAAGAATTTTTAGTGTTTTCATGATTAATGGTTTTTGGTTAAACAATAATTGAACAAGATTTTTTATAATAAGTTCGGACAAAAAAAGGGGTAGTACATAGCAATTATTGATTCAAAACATTCGATTATTTTAAATCTTATTTCAATTATCAAATTATTTCTTTCAATTCCGGCTTTCTGTGGTGGTCAGTAATATATTTGCACAGATACATATAATTTCGGAAATTTGATAACAGATGCCCTTGTTGTGGATATTGGATTCTAAAAATTTCTATATGAGCGAGCATCCTGTCAAGGATCAGATTTTCATCAGTAAACTCACTGGAATAATCCTGGCAAACCTGGGGAATGAGAATTTTGGTGTTAATGAACTTGTACATGAGGCAGGTATCAGCCATTACAGCCTTAACCGGCGGCTGCATGCTATTACAAATAAAACAATCAAGCAGTTTATCCGCGAGGTGCGCCTCCGGAGAGCCATGGAGATGCTTCAGAATGAAG
Organism: uncultured Bacteroidales bacterium; assembly: GCA_963828775.1. GTDB lineage: Bacteria > Bacteroidota > Bacteroidia > Bacteroidales > VadinHA17 > LD21. The sequence continues at coordinate 4,181 of CAWHGX010000068.1, forward strand.
AGGTACATGTTTCAGAAGTTGCCTACAAGGTCGGATTCGGCAGTCCGGCTTATTTCAATACCTGTTTTCATGAGCTATTTTGGTTATCCTCCCGGTGCAGTTAAAAAAGGTGACTTTGTCAGTACAATAAAAATCAGAATCACCCCAAGTTTGGACAAAAACAGAAGAAACATACCGGCCGGCTTTTTATATCTTATTTCATCAGGATATTGTTATTACCGTTGTCCTGGGTTATCTGATCTATAATTTCTTTTTCAGGAATCAGTCAATTGATTCCGGAAGTCTTGTAAAAAACCCGGAAAAATCAATAGCTGTTCTGCCTTTTAAAAATCTCAGTGATTCTGCTGCCAACCAGTATTTCATCGACGGATTGATGGAAGAGATACTTGCCAACCTGAGCAAAATCCGTGATCTGAGGGTAATTTCCCGAACTTCAGTGGAACCCTTTCGGGGTACTGATAAATCATCAATCCGAAATAGGTAAAGAATTAAAAGTAGATTATATTGTCGAAGGCAGCGGACAGAAATACGGCAATACTTTCCGTTTGAGGGTGCAATTAATTGATGCTTCCAGAGACAAGCATATCTGGACTGAATCATATGAGCAGGAAATAAAGGAAGTAAAAGACATATTCGGAATACAGAGTAAGATTGCCCAGTCAATAGCAGTAGAATTAAAAGCAGTAGTCACTCCTGAAGAAAAACAACTAATCGAAAAAACACCAACCATTAGCCTGACTGCACTTAACTTTTATCAAAGAGGTAGGGATGAATTTGTAAAATATCTGATAAATAATAATAGCAGAGAATCTCTGTCAAGGGCAGAATATTACTATCGAAGAGCTTTGGAATATGATCCTGAATACGCTCAGGCTTATACCGGTTTAGCAATGATATATAAAAACAAAAACATTAGACGAGAATATTTTTCGGAGAATTATCTGGATTCTGTTCGGATTCTGGCTGATATTGCTTTATTATATGACAACAAAGTAGCTGAAGCTTATTTTTTAAGGGGAGATTATTACAGTGAGAAAGGCGATAGACAAAAAGCGTTTGAAGAATATAACCTGGCAATAAAGATAAACCCTAATTCATGGGAATCCTACTGGGGAAGAGCTACTTTGTCTTTATATGACGATAATGTTAATTGGCTTTATGATTGTAATAAAGCTGTATCCCTGGTTCATGGCCCGGAACGACAATTAATTTTAAGATCACTTAGTCAAGTATATGTTCAGATAGGATTCATAGATTTAGCAAGTAAAAATTATCTTGAAATCCTTGAATTATACGGCGATTCATTATCATATTTTATCGATTTAGGGGGTTTAGAGTATGCAAGAGGCAATTATAGTAAATCCATTGAATACTTAAAGAAAGCATACAAAATGGATTCAACCCGTATCATATTGTACTTCAATGTGAATGTATTTTCAGCCTTAGGAGAACTTAACACGCTCGTTGGTCACTTTGAAGAATCTCTTAAATACTACGAAAAATTGATCAATATATTAAAAGCCAGAGAAGAAATAAATTATAACAATATGCATCGGATTGGATATGCATATTTTAAAAATGGATACAAGAAAAAGGCGGATTTTTACTTCAATTTACAGATGGAATACTGCAATAATCTTATTAAATCAGATCGTCCCACTGCAATTTATTCTTATTATGATCGTGCAGGTATATATGCATTTAGGGGAGATAAAGAGAGAGCATATACAGATTTAAGGATATTTAATAAAAGGCATAGATATGATTTCTGGGTAATAAATTTAATAAAAGTTGATCCATTATTTGATGGTGTCAGGAATGAGCTTGAATTTCAACAGATCGTCAGGGAAATGGACGTAAAATTCCAGGCAGAGCATGAAAGAGTAAAGAAATGGCTTGAGGAGCAGGGGATGCTGTAGATTAAGTAAATATGTAATAAAGATATTTGCAAAGGAGTTAATTTTTATAACTAAAGACCGGCTAAAATAATTTTGCCTTATGTGGCCATCAATGAATTGAATCAGGATGTTAAGGAAAATCAGATCATGTAATGAATAATAAAGTACCGGTATATAATCTTTCTCTTTTGTATTTGTTTGTACACTTTCTCAGGGTGCAGTTCAAAACAAATTAATTTTAATAGCATTGATTCGAAGGAAGTTGACTTATTAATAAAAGCACAAAAGATTAATGACCGCACTTTATTACTAAATTTTGGCTACGATGCTGTAACCGCAATAAAAACCAGCCAGGGTATTGTTCTTATTGATGCAGGAATTTCAACAGCACTAACTGCCAGATACAAAAAAACTGTTGAAAATGAATTTCATCAGGATGATTATGTATATGTAATCAATACCCATGGTCACCATGACCATATCAGAGGGAATAGTATCTTCACACAGGCAAAAGTTGTCGGACATGAGAATTGCCGGAAGGAGCTGTCTGAACGGTGGAGTAATCCGGAGAGATTAATGATGAGTTTCAGCAGGATTATCAAAGATTATGATCTGCAATTGCAGAAGTCTGTTCCAGATACTGATGAATGGAATGATAATTTCACTCAGAAAATCAGATACATGAGTGCATATCTGGATGTGAAGAACCAGGCCTCTTTTAAACTGCCTGATATAACCTTCTCCGACAGTATGAAACTTGAACTTGGGGATACCAGTCTTGAAATGATCTACTTTGGTAAATGTCATTCCAATAGTGATATATTAATTTATGTCCCTGAAATCCGAACGATTTTTACCGGAGATTTGTTTTCGGATTATGGCAGATCAAATAACAATGATTCATCAATGACAGATAAGGTAAGATGGATGCGTGCAATCAGCTGGATAGAAAAACGTATGAATAATATTGAAAAAGTAATTGAGGGTCATGGCCAGATCTTATCAACTGATGACCTTAAACAATTTAACAAGAACATTTTGAATAAGTGCTCAGGTCAATAAACATGGCAATTAATTTCCGGGCAGTATCCAAACATATCAAAATCCCCCGGAGTTGATTCCGGGGGCTGAACCTGTATAAATTTAAAATAAGGAATAAAAATCCTGCCACATAAAAGTATCGGTGCACGGATTAGCTGGCCTGTAAACCTCTCCAGCCTGATTTTGCAATCAATATTGGGATTAAAAAAAATTGACTCTGGTTATAATAAGTTGTAACTTGGGAATAGATAAACTATGCATCTTATGAAAAAGCTTGTCCTTATAACAGCCGCATTCCTTATATGCATTTCGGCTTATCCCCAGGAAAGACGATTAGCCCTGGTAATCGGGAACTCAAATTACGCCAAGCGTGCGCTTACAAATCCTGTAAATGACGCAGAATCAATTGAAAAGGCACTTAAAGGGATCGGATTTGAAGTACTCCGGTTTGAGAACATGGGTCAAAAAGAAATGACCAGGATGATTGATGACTTTGGAAACAGATTGAAGAATTATGATATTGGATTGTTTTTCTATGCCGGGCATGGATTACAGTCAAAAGGATTTAATTACCTGGTTCCGTGTGATGCAGTCCTGACAACTGAATCTGATGTGGAATATAACTGTGTCAGAGCCGACAGGATTTTAGCAAAGATGGAGGATGCAAAAAGCAAAATTAATATTGTGATACTCGATGCCTGCAGGGATAATCCTTTTGAACGAAGCTGGACAAGAACTGCAGCCGGACGGGGTCTTGCTACAATGACAGCTCCTGTAGGAACCATAATTGGATTTGCAACTGCTCCGGGACATACGGCTTCTGACGGCACCGGGGCAAATGGATTGTATACTTCTGGATTACTGACATATATTAATGAACCCGGAATAACTGCAATCCAGATGTTCCAGAAGGTGACAGCCTATGTTATTAAGGGATCTGACAATCAGCAATTACCCTGGGTGTCGACCTCCCTTACAGGTGATTTCTATTTTGTTCCCGGTTCAGTTAAAGCAGATAATACGGAAGTCCTTACCAGTCCTGAAATAAAAATGAATCTTGCTGACAGGGAAAGGTCAGTTGTGGTGCTGCCATTTAAGAACCTCACCGGAAAGCAGGATCAGGACTATCTTGTCCAGGGACAGAATGATGCATTGATTTCAGAACTATGCATGATAAGCCAGGTCAAACCACTTCGGGTGTTATCCGGGATGACGGCATCTGCAATTGCCAGTACTTCAAGGTCGATACCTGAAATTGCTGATGAGAATAATGTCGATTATATTGTCGAAGGATCGGTTTTGAATGTGGAAGACTCGATTAATCTGCAGCTGAGATTGATCCAGGCCTTTCCTGATGAAAAACTGATATGGGCCAAGAATTATAAAAGTGATATTATCAATTCGCAAAAACTATACAACAATGTTGCGGGTCAGATAGCCGGGAAAATGGGCTTTGCTCTTACCCCTGAAAATATTGTCCAACTTCCTTCACCCCGCAAGATTAATCCTGCTACTTATGCCACATATCTCAGGGGTATGTATTATCTCAACCAGTCAACGGACGAAGGAGTGTTAAAGGGCATTGAATATCTTAATGAAGTCCTCAAAACAGATCCGGGGGATCCCTTTGCATATTCAGGTCTGTCGCTCGGGTACGCAACAATAGCGCACGGAACATTTGATAAAGGCGATGCACTCGATAAAGCTGAAGCTGCAGCTATGCAGGCATTAAGGCTCGATACAACCATGGCAGAAACTTATGCATGTCTTGCACTTGTGTCACAGTATTATCTATGGAAATTTGACCAGGCGGAAAGATACTTCAAGAAAGCCCTTGCACTGAATCCAAACGTAGCTATCATTCACTATCATTACTCATGGGGCCTTCATTTGTGGGGCAGGGATAAAGAAGCTATCATTGAGCATAAGCTTGCGAAGAAATATGATCCTTTTAATCCCCTGCATACCGCATGGTTGGGAGGACTATATTATTGCGAGGGTCAGTATGACGAGGCTGTAAAAGTCGCCCTGGAATCATTCGAAATACAAAAAGATTATCCCGTAGGTTATTTCATATTGGGCCTTTCATACAGAAAGATGGGCAGGATTGAGGAGGCCATAAATGCCCATAAGAAACTTGTTGAACTTTATCCGGAATGGCTTTGGGCTCTGGGTTATACATACTCAGTTACTAACCATCGCGAAGAAGCTGAAAAGATCCTGAAGGAGATTGAATCACAACCGGTCAATCCCTATAATGCCTACTGCCGGATTGTGATGAATACAGCCCTGGGGAAAAAAGATGAAGCTTTTAAATGGGTCAATTATCAGCCCCATCATGCGTGGACTGCCTGGGTAGCTGTGGAACCCTGGTTTAATGATCTTCACGGTGATCCCCGTTTTGATGAATTTGTTAAAAAGCTTAACCTGCCAGGGAAGTAGTAGAAAATCTGAAGAACTGGATGTTGAACTGGCAGAAATAACCTGGCAGTTTTGGTTATCGACGGAGTTTTTGTTTATTTTATGTATCTTGCTGATAGAATTGGTTGTTATCAGATTAATCATCATAAAGTATTAAGCTATGAAATCTATGCGCATTAAACTTTTTGCCATATTCCTAAGCCTGTTTCCGGCTTTGGGAATTGCCCAGGAAAACCAACCGGAACCGGAACGCGGCAGTGTGTTACCGGGTTTTATTATTACTCTTAAGGGGGATACCGTAAAAGGGTATTTACTAAATATAAATCTTTGGCTTAATCAAAAAATGACCTTTTTCTACACAAATCCGGACGACAGGGAAGGAAGGGTCAAGTACACACCAAAAGAGATCAGGGCTTACCAGGTAGGACCAAGATATTATGAAAGCTTTAAACATCCATTTACCAACAGCATCCGTTCGGAGAATTTTCTTATGCGGAAGGTGGATGGACCGATAAAATATTACGTTTGGTATTATGACGAGGATAAAAGTAAACTCATGGTGTGGGATAATATCTCACTGGCTGATTTAGGAAAGGCATTCCTCTTTGATGAAAGCGAACTATGGAAGGATGAGTTCGGAATGAAACAAAATGAAAAGACACTAATGCCTTTTGATTTAAAATTCCTGATCAAATTCGCAAAAAACATGGCTGAATACGTTAAGGATGATGTGGAACTGGCACAAAAAATCTCCGGTAAAACCGAAGGTTATAAAAATATCAATATTGAAAAGATCATCAGGGAATATAATGCGTGGTACTTAAAAAAATAGGCCTCGGACACAATGATCATTATATGACCTGATGCAAGTGTTCCGGCAGCATCAATAGTGGCCTGAGTATATGCAGACCCATTCCCGGTATTCTATATTATCACTCCTGCAAATTACCGTAGATATTTGTTGCAGTAAAACCTGACAAAACAATTTTATTTGAGAATGTAACCAGATTATCATTTTTCTAACACAGGTGACGGACTTTGATATTTGGATAGCCGGCTTTATATAAGAAATTGAAAAAGAACAGGATAAAATAAAATTGACTTTGGCTTAAACAAAGTTTAACTTTGGACTCAGAGAGAGCATAACCTGAAAGTCCTCTTATCTGACTGATCAGGAGTATTTGTAAGCACTGTTGGCAGGTATTATAAATTAACTGGCCAGGCTTATAAACCTTTATATTTATTAAATCATGAAAAAAAGAATCCGTATCCAATCTTTCACCTTACTTTTTCTTGGAGTATTGGCAAATTCAATTGTGTTTGGACAAATCAGTCAGACCAAACCGTCAATCCATGATTTAATTCAAAAGAAAACTGATAAGATTTATGACAGTCTGGTTAGTATTCGAAGAGATATTCATGAAAATCCGGAGGTATCATTCAAAGAGATCCGGACTTCGCAGCTTGTGGCAGACTATCTGTCGTCGCTTGGTCTGGAAGTAAAAACAAATATTGGCGGATATGGAGTTGTCGGAATTCTTCAGGGCAAAACCAAAGGAAAAATAATAGGATGGAGAGCCGAGATGGATGCCTACAAAACCGGACTGCCCGATGTTGTTGATTTCAGATCAAAGGTCGATAGCGTAAGACATATATGCGGTCATGATATTAACACTACAATTGGTTTGGGGATTGCAAATGTCCTGAGCAATCTGAAAGATAGCTTCAATGGCACCGTCGTTTTTATATTTCAACCTGCTGAAGAAAGATGGGGAGGAGCAAAACCAATGCTTGATGACGGTCTCTATAACATTATAAAACCTGATGAAATATATTGTATACACGTGGATGATTTACCTGCCGGAACAGTTGCCATTAAGTCAAATGCGGTTTTTGCATACGTAAAACCTCTGTCTGTTATTTATAAGAATATTGAGAACAAGGATTCACTAATAAGTTTTACCAAATCGGTATTGAATAGATACTCAAATCTGGATAATAAGCTTTGGGTAAAGAATGTTGATCATGAAATCGGAATTTTTAGCGAAAACAGCATTTTTAGAGATTTTGTATCATTTGGTGGAATTTTCCCTCAAGAAAATGATACAGTGATAAACCTTGGAGCATACTTTTTCGGAAGTGACAAAAAAAAATTGGATAGTTTGCCTGAGAAATTGACTGGTGCGATAAGGCAATCGGCTTTTGCCAACCAATTTGTATCAGTTACCAGCTCGGGATATCCAATGATATATGATATCAATAACAATCCGGAACTGGCAGAAAAGGCAAGAATTACTATATCAACCATTTATGGACAAAATTCCGTTAGACAAATGGGTGGCGTAGTAATAGGATTTAACGATGATTTTACTTATTTGCAAAAAGATATACCATGCGGTTATTATATACTTGGAGGTTCAAATTATGAAAAGGGAATTATATCCCATCCGCATACCCCTGATTTTGCAGTTGATGAAAAATGTATAGCAGCCGGAGTAAAGTACTTTTCATCAGTGATTATTGAAAGATTTAAGGATGAATAATAACGTCAGCTAAAGATCGGGTGCCATGCAAGAAGACTTTTAATCGAATATTGAAACATGCTCGTCGACCTGTTCGAAATTAGCCATTGCCACTGCTGCTGAACTGACATAAGAATGCTGAATGACCCATCTGACTGCTTCAGGGTAGCCAGGTTCGGTTTCAGGTGAAGGAGAATATTTGCCTCCGGAACATGTTTTCATTGCAACGACACCGATTCCTTTGTTGCCGGCATCAGTGAGAGCTGAGATCAGTCTGTCCTGATCCCATTCTGAAAATCTCCCGTTAACAGAATGGACAAATGAACCCTTGTGATTGAACGGAACCATGATGACATCATAGAAAAGTTCTTTATTATTCCTTTCATGGAGATTAATAAGATCATTATGTGTCGAGAATCCATGAGCCTTAATCATTCCTGAACTTTTCATCCCGTCAAAAAACTTCATCACTTCAGGATGGAAAAGCAGATCTTCTTCTGAAGCGTCATGGTACAACAGGATATCAATATAATCCGAATCAAGGGCCTTCAGGCTTGCCTCCACCTTTGAGTTCAGGATACTCCTTATCTCCTCAGCACCCTTTCTGCCTTTTCCTTCCGAAGGCAGTTCATTCGGATCGAGCCTGATTTTTGACTGGATCACCACATTATTCCTGATCCCTGAGAGTGCCCTGCCAATAATTTTCTCGTTATTCCCGTTAGCGTACGAACGGCCGGTATCGATAAAGTTTATTCCCTTGTCAATTACATACTTTACCAGTGATTCTTCGTTTGCCCGTGAGGCCCCGAAGCAAACCGGACTTACAAGTATCCCTGTTTTTCCCACAGACCTCCTTTGGGTAATGATCTTTAAATTACCGCTCCCGGCAAGCGGTATCAACTTTATTCCGGTCAGTCCGGCAACCGCTGCTGACAGGAATTTTTTCCGGCTCATTGTTCTTTTGCCGATTTTTCCCATGAGCCAAAAATACAATATTTTTATCTGTGAATTGTATATTGCCTGCAACTGTGATTTTATTTCAGGTACCGGAAACCACTCCGCGGTTCATTAAAAATGGAATATAATACAGCAGTGAGATTATTGTATCGCGGAGCGATTCCATAAATGTTAGTTAGGGATTATGACCATTTAATATGCTCTGAACCGCGGAGCGGTTCCACTATTTATAATTTGATATCCTATTGACTTTGACTTGCAGATAGTCTAAATTTACATATACAAACACCTGAAAAATGTCAACCTGGACCAACGAGATCAAAGAGATTGAGCTGCTTCACGGAGCTCTCAAAGAACAGCTTCCCGAGCTGAATAAGGAACTGGGCAACCTGATCAAAACAGAGGATGAGAACGTGGCATTGCTCTATTCGAGGAGATGCCTCGAGGTTATTGTCAGCGACCTGTGCGAGTGTGAGCTCAAAAGACCAAGGAAGACCGAACCTCTCAAAGGTATTATCGACAAGCTGAACAAGGAAGAGAAGGTACCATCTTATATCATTACTTCAATGCACAGCCTGAATAGCCTTTCAACTTACGGTGCGCATCCGAAGGATTTTGATCCTGAACAGGTAAAGCCTGTACTTAACAACCTTGCAATAATTGGGAGGTGGTACCTTAAATACAAAGGGATTCAGGTTGAATCATTTTTAAGGTCTGAAGAAAAAAAGTATGAACGAAAATATCGGGAAGTCCCTGAATCAGAGAAGTCAATAGCAGTATTGCCGTTTAAGAATGACAGTAAGGATGAAGAGAATACTTACTTCATCAACGGCCTTATGGAGGAGGTTCTCAATAATCTTCAGAAAATAAAAGATCTCAGGGTTATTTCCCGTACTTCGGTCGAACAATACAGGAACCAGGCAAAACCAATTCCCGAGATCGCAAAAGAACTTGGAGTAAATTATATTGTTGAGGGTAGCGGGCAAAAGTATGGCAATTCATTTCGACTGAGGACACAGTTAATTATGGCAGCAAAGGAGAGTCATCTCTGGGGAGAATCTTATCAGCAGGAAATAAGGATGCAAGTTGAAGATATTTTCATTATACAGAGTCAGATAGCGGAGGCAATCGCGACAGAATTAAAAGCAGTAATAACTCCACAGGAAAAGAAGATTATCGAAAAAGCACCTACTTCGAATCTTGAAGCATATGATGCTTACCTTAAAGGCCAGTTTTATTGGAGAAGTCTTGGTCAAAATGATCTTGATACTGCCATGAAGTATTTTGAGCTGGCAAAAGAAAAAGATCCTGATTATGCTCTTGCCTATGCCGGAATTTGTGATGTCTGGATAGGACGTCAGCAAATGGGATCTGCTTCACCTGAGGAAGCAGGTCCAAAAGCTATGGAAGCGGCTATGAAAGCTCTGGAACTCGACAGCACACGTGCGGAGGTCCATTATGCTTTAGCACTAATGAATATGGGTGTGTTATGGGATTGGGATACAGCTGATTCAGAAATGAGAAAAGCTATTTCACTCAATCCCAATTTTGCAGAAGCAAAGGCATACTATGCACATTTATTGAATATATTAGGACAACATGAAGAAGCATTGGAATATGGAAAGGCATCAATTGAGCTCGACCCTTTTAATCCTCTTTTAAAAGCTCTTTATGCCGCAGATCTGATGTTTGTACATAAGTTTGAAGAATCCATTTTGATCAATCGTGAAGTGCTTAAGATGGATCCAACTAATGTGCTCGCATTAAATAATCTGGTAATATCATTGCACTTTGCCGGAAAATATGATGAGGTACTGGAGCCTTATAAGTTATTTTTATATACTACATATAAAGATGCTGTACATGTCATCGATCAGGATTATTCTAAGAAAGAGTATAGCATGATTCTTAACCATGAAGCTGATACCCTTGCAGCTCAATCAAAGTCCATTTTTATCATGCCTTCAGATATTTTTTGTACTTTATATCTGTGCCGGAAATAAGGAGAAAGCTTTAGAGTGGCTTGAAATTGCATACCAGGGGCATGATCCAGGTATGATTTATTTACAGTTTCCATGTTTTGACAGCTTGCGTGATGAACCCCGCTTTCAGGAGATTGCCAGGAAGATGAAGCTGCCGTATAAATAAGACGGCAGGCTAAAGGCAACAGGCGGAAGGAAGAAAAGCCCTGAAAGGGCATAAGAAAAGAAACACAAATATATCTGAATGTGATCATCCTCCGGTGCTTACCGGAGGTAGGAGGACATATACAAATACCTGAAAAATGTCAACCCGGACCGCCGGGATAAAGGAAATTGAGATACACCCGGAGCTTATAAAAAACTGATAAATAGCCAGTTAATGGATCAACGTATTAAAATACGTTTTTTAATACGTTGGTAAATACGTTTTTTAATACGTTGATTGAAATTTACACTATTTCCGTACTTCCAGGATATGCAGTGCATCCTGTGCGATTCCCTCTACCGTAATCAATTCCGGCTTTGGCAGGCTGGTGTCAGGATTAAGGTATTGCATCCTGACCTTAACCGGAGTATCAATTTTATATGGTTTGCAGGAGGGAATGACACTGATCGCCCGTTTTGCACCTTCATATAACGCCTGCCGGGTCTCCTCAAATGGATAGAGAATTGCGGCTTCTCTCGATAATCCTTTTTTCACCGGGACAGTAACAATATTATTTCCAAAGAATTTTCTTGCTTCCCTGCTGGTGGCTTCATCACCGGTAACCATAATTACCGGCACTCCGTAATACCCGGCTATCAGGGCACTCTGCGCCAGCTCGCCCGATTCCACGCCATTGTACCAGTAACGGTTCTCCGTTCTGGAACTCTGTGTATGATTTAATACGCCATCGGGTGTTCCCATCATTGCATGGAAACCCAGCATTACCATTCCCGCGAATGAACTGTCGAGAGATGAAAGGTTTCCTGCGCCAGGTCTGGGACGTCCTGTGATATATTTTGCTCCGGGCTCCATCAGATGAGGTATCACAGCCTGTGATCCGTGACCATCAAGGACCACTACCTCGGTTGCCCCGCCATCTCTCAGACCACGGACAACCGCAGCAACGTCGCCCATAAAATATTCGCATGCCTGGATATTCAGGGGGGTATCCTTTTCTCGTGTCTGGTCAAATTTAAACACACCGCTTATCCCTTCCAGATCGGTATTGACGTAGATCTTTATCTGCGCAGATCCCTGAGAAGGGAATAAGAGACAGATAATGAAAAATACATAAACACCTGGTAGTATATCCCTGAATTTTGATTTTTGCCTTTTCATATTTTCATATGGTTGGTCCATTGTATTGAGCAGTTTTACCTCAGCAAGTTCAAAGGTATGGAAATAATTTCTCAATGCATCGAAGCATCAGCGGTCTGATTGCATTAAGAGGCTGGTATTTTTAAAAATTTTATGTTACTTTACAGGATAATTCACTTCAGCAATTATCTTTTTATTAATGATTCTTAATAACACAGCTATGAAAAAATTAAACACTTTTAAATTCCGGAACCTATTAGGTCTCGTGGTTTTTTGTATGTCCACATCAGGTCTGTTTGCTCAGGCTAATTTTGCAGGCACCTGGGCTTTTAATGAGTCAAAAAGCAATTTCGGCGACAGCCAGTTTCGTTTTGCAGCCACATCAATGGTTGTTACACAGGATGCAAACGCCCTGACAGTCGAAAGTACAATGCCCGGCCGTGACGGTGAAGAGATGAAAACATCGGCCAAATACACTCTCGATGGTAAAGTCAGCGAAAATCCGATGTTCAACACAACAAGGAAATCAACTGTGACATGGTCGGCTGATAAATCATCAATGATCATTGCTTCAACTATGACTTTTGACATGGGTGGCGAGACAAGGGAGATGAAATCGACTGAAACATGGAAACTTGCCGAGGGAGGTAAAGTATTGCAGATTGAATCTGTCAGGCCAGATCGCGACGGAGGCGAAATGAAGACCATGGCTGCCTATGATAAGAAATAAGAAGGCGAAAGGTTAAAGGCGTCAGGCGTCAGGTGTCGAAAATATAATTCAACTGATACGGTCATGAAGAAATCGAAATTCTTGTTGACAGGTAAATGGTCAGTTATGATCATTTTTATTCTTTTTTTTTCTCAATGCAGTGATAACGAAAACTCTGCTTACAGAAAAATCAGAGATCACGCTAACCATATTAAGGTGGTCAATACTCACGAACATCAGCACTGGCCCGAAGAATATGGTGATCATAAATTCCGGTTTTATCATCTGATGGCAGCAAGTTACCTGGCATCAGATATAAGCACTGCAGGCGCAAACGGATACGACTGGAAAATTATCGATTCACTCAGCCTGGATGAATTATGGGATGTTTATGGCGATGCTTTGAATTTTACACGCACTACAAGCTATTACAGCCATTTTGTAAAAGGCTTCCGGAAGCTTTATGGTTTCAATGATCTTTATTTTACGAAGGATAATATCCGCGAATTATCGAAAAGGATAGAGGAGAACTATAAAAACTACAGGACGTGGTTTGATGAGGCATTCAACAGGGCTGGATATGAACTTATGTTCATCGACCAGTACTGGAAACCGTTCAATACTGAGATTGATAACAAATATTTCGCACTTGTTTTTCATATAAATCCGTTAATATCCGAATCAAGCAGGAAACCGGAAAAAGGTACAGAGCTTGAATCCATTTATAAAGAGGCCGCAAATGCAGGCTTTGAAATAAATAGTCTTGATGATTACCTTGAATTCTGTGATCACCTTTTCAGGAAGAATATTGAAAAGAAGGCTGTCTGCCTTAAGAATTCCCAGGCATATTCACGAACACTTTATTATGAGGATGTGCCTTATGAAGAAGCAAGGAGTCTGTTTGACAAACCTTCCTCAAGCCTGACTCCGGCAGAAGCGAAAAAGATCGAAGACTTCATGTTTCACTGGATCATCAGGCAGGCAATCAAATATGATCTGCCGATCCAGATCCACACAGGTTACCTGGCAGGCAACGGCAATGTACTGGATAATGGCCAACCGGTCAAACTTAATAACCTGTTCCTGAAATACCCGGATGCAAAATTTGTCCTTTTCCATGGAGGATTTCCCTGGACTGATGAATTTGCAGCACTGGGCAAAATGTTCCCGAATGTTTACCTGGATATTGTCTGGCTGCCCCAGATATCGCGGGAAAAAGCTGTACGCGCACTTGATGTCATGTTCGATTGTGTTCCTTATAACAAGTTTTTCTGGGGAGGCGATTGCGGACTTATAGAAGAATCGACAGGATCGCTGGAGTTTGCGAAGGATGTAGTGTCGGAAGTCCTGGCAAACAGGGTGGAGAGAAATTTGCTGACGGAAGAGGTGGCCCTTGAGATTGTCGACAGGATATTCAGGGAAAATGCAATTGAAGTTTTTAAGCTGGAGGGGAGGCTTCAGGAATAATTAA
>CAWHGX010000069.1:0-14514 GCA_963828775.1 uncultured Bacteroidales bacterium
TTGTGGAACTTTTTCCTCAAAGTAATTGAATTCCGGTTGATTTTTTGTCAGCCTGTCAACTGTCTCCTTCGATGGCTGCCAGCTTGGTTCGGTTTGTGAAAGAACGTTGAATGGCAATAAAAGCAGAATAAGTGTAACAACGACATTTATTATAATCCTTGTTCTCATTTCCCGAAGTTTTAATTAATCTATGAATATAAAAGTAGCTTTTTTTCGTACTGCTTGAGTTTATTTGATGTAATTTTGACAGGAAAATTGAAGAGAATTGAAACCGCTGTTTCTTAAATATGACCGATATTTAGAGTGCAGATTATGTCCTCATTTCTGCAAAATAGCCCAGGGAAAAAAGGTATTTGCGGGGTAAGGAAAAATACTGGTGAAAAGATCGAACTTATGACTTACGGTGTCATTTCAGGATATTCACTTGATCCTGTCGAAAAAAAGCCACTATATCATTTTTTCCCTGGCCATAACATTCTTTCTATAGGTTCATACGGCTGTAATATGAGATGTGATTTCTGCCAGAACTGGCATATATCACAAAAAACTGCTGAGAGACTCATTCGGCGATTCTGATCCGGAAAAGATAGTCAGTGAGTGCAGTTGCTTCAGTTAAAAATATCGGTATTGGCATTTACTTATAACGAGCCGGTGATCTGGTTTGAATTCATGAGAGATACTGCAATATACAGATAAAAGAAAAAGGACTGTATACAGTTATGGTCAGCAATGGTTATGTAAATAGTGATCCCTTGAATGAATTACTGCGGTTTATTGATGCATTTAATATTGACCTTAAAGCATTTAATGAATCATTTTACAGAAAGCTGACAGGTGCTGATCTTGAACCCGTTAAGGATACTCTTAAAGCAGATTGCAAGAGCCGGGAAACATCTTGAGGTTACTACATTGATTATTCCAGGAAATAATGATCCGTACAGGAGATGGAAGATGGAATCGGAATGGATAGCCGGAGAGCTTGGGGAAGAGACTCCTTTGCATCTTAGCAGGTATTTCCCAATGTTTAAAAGAGACGATCCTGCAACACCCCAGACAACTCTTTCAAGGTTATTTGAAATTGCATCAAAGAAGCTGAAACATGTCTATATGGGAAATACTTCAATGACACAGGTCAGGATACTTACTGCAGTAAGTGCGGCTAATCGTTACAAAAAGATCGGGTTATAATACCAGATTAATGAATCTTGACAGTGAAGGAAAATGTACCGGGTGCGGAAACCTGGTTTACAGGCATTTTATTTTTCCTTCCCGTGAAGAGCGCTGAGTCTGCCGCAAAGTTTATCGGTACCCGATGAACAGATCCTTTTCCACAAGCTTAAAGTGAGATCTCAGTGATTTGGGATCATCGGTCTTCTCAGGATTGTTTACCCGCCTGATAAGGTCATTCCTCAGTACTACTGCGTCAGCAATTATTCCGGAGACCTCTTCTTCCTTGTCTTCAGGATGAAGGGTTCCAAACGTAAAACAGTCTGATATTACTTCAAAAACAAGGTAATCGATATCTTTTTTAAGTTTTCTGATGCTTGGCATATAAACATGATTTTACTTAATCAGACTCAAAGTATAACAAAATAAGCAACTAAAAATCAGTTATCCATCATAAACCGGAGAATGCTCCCTTCAGCCTTTATAAGATAGAGTTTCCTTAATTCTCAATTAGTGGAACTCTGACATTAAAATAAATGTCGCCAATACAATTAAACTGAAGCACCATCGGAGATGTTCCTGTCATAAAAACAGCATCATAATCCTGTAATATTATCAATCGGGACGCACATGAATTTCACTTTTATTTTTGTATCCATGGCAGATGTCAAGAATGTATTTTCGTGTAATACCATTAAGTATTTTATCATCAGGAGCAGTAAACAGAGTGTCGCCCTTCAGAAAAAAAATATTTGACCTGCTTCCTTCAGTAATCTGATTCTTTTCATTTACGAGAAGAGCTTCATAACCACCTTCAAGAATAAGTTTATGATAGATTGATGAGCGCAGTTTATGATTTATCACTTTTGATTCAGGATCTTTTCGTTCAGCATAAAAAAGAATGCCCTTTACACCTTTTTTGTACTGCTCTTCAGACGGATAAATCGGTTCAATAAAATAAACAAGGTAATTGTTTGAATCCTTGTTATAGTTAAAAACTATCTTCAGGTTGATCTCTTTTTTTCTTTCTGTTTTGACCAGATTAATAATATCTTTTTTCAGACTGGAAATATCGGCAGAGGTTCTTTCTGCTGAATTCTACACTTGACTCAAGCCGTTCCATATGATCATGAAAGAAGACCGGACTTCCTTTTACCATGCGTAATCACCTCATATATCGAATCGCCTTCATAAACAAGCGAATTATCAAAATTATCGGAAGACTGGATCTTCCCGTTCAGTATGAATTTTTTACCGTAAGCATTCGTTCATAATTATCAGCTTTTTATTAACAAAAATACAAACAATAAGGCTTTCAGCCATCAATTCTGCATATATTAGCAGTGATCATAAAAAGTGACTGTTCAATTCATGTATGCGATTGTTGATATTGAAACCACAGGAGGGAGTGCCAGAATTGAAAAAATCACTGAAATTGCTATATATCAGCACGATGGTGAAAAGATTACAGGAGAATTTGTTTCTCTTGTCAATCCCGAAAGGAATATTCCTTATTTTATTACAAACCTGACCGGAATCTCAAATGAAATGGTTGAAGATGCTCCCAGATTCTTCGAGGTTGCAAAAACAATCATCGAGTTTACTGAAGGACGCACATTTGTGGCTCATAATGCAAGGTTCGATTATTCATTTATACGTCAGGAATTCAAGTCACTAGGTTATAATTTTAAAAGAAATATTCTTGATACGGTAACCCTTAGCAGAAAACTGATTCCTGGTCACAGATCGTACAGTCTTGGAAATATCTGCAAAGATCTTAGCATTACGATTAACGGCAGACACAGAGCTGCAGGAGATGCACTGGCAACAGTCAGGCTTTTTGAAATGCTTATGGAAAAAGACAGGGAGATTAATGGCAGATGTTCCGAGCTGATGAGAAACACAAGAATATCAAAACTGAATCCGAATCTTGATATCTCCAAGATCGATACAATTCCTGATGAACCAGGGATTTATTATTTCTATAATGAAAATGGCGACCTGATTTATATCGGAAAAAGCCGTAATCTTCAGCAGAGGATCAGGACCCACCTTTCGAACAATACCACAAACAGGTCAATGGAAATGCGCGATCTGATTGCGGATATCGACTGGGAGGTAACAGGAAGTGAACTTGATCGCTCTTTTAAAGGAATCATCGGAGATAAAAAGGAACAAGCCTGTTTATAACAGGGCTCAGCGCAGGACAGGATTTCAATGGGGTATTTTCAGCTTCACTGACAAAAACGGGTATATTAATTTTAGTTACGCGAAGCTGGATTGTGACGATAATCCTGTTTCAGTCTTCACCGGCAAGGAAAGGGCAAAATCGACATTAATCTCACTGGTTGAAAAATATAATCTCTGCCAGAAACTGGCAGGTCTTTATGAATCAATGGGAGCCTGTTTTCATTACCATGTTGGTATTTGCAGAGGGGCATGCTGCGGAGAAGAGACCCCGGATACATATAACGAGCGGGCGAGGAAGGCTGCTGAAGAATTTATTTTTACACGCCGTAATTTTTTCATTATCGACAAAGGAAGAGATAAAGAAGAACGAAGTGCTATAAAGGTGGTAAACGGCAAATATTCAGGTTTCGGTTATTTTAATATAAATGAAATGGGATTCGGATTGACGGCTGTCCACGATTGCATCCAGGCATCCGGTGATAATCGCGATATTCAGGTCATCCTGAAGCAGTACCTGAGAGGCTACAAAATAGAAAAGATCATTGAATTCTGATTGTCACTTCACTATATTTGCTATTAACCATAATAATTGCAGAAAATGGCAGTTTTTACCCGCACAACTAAAAACCTTATTCTGAAAATTGAAGAGTTTTTTGATAATATTGATCTGGGACTGCTGGTTTTCAGGGAAGGAGTTAAAGCCTATCTTGAAAAAGATATGGAGGCTTTCAACAGGCACCTAGAGAAAGCTGAATTGCTTGAGAGCAATGCTGACAAACTCCAGAGATCTATTGAAAACGAAATGATAACCCATTCGATATTACCCCAGCACAGAGGTGAGGTAAGTTCACTGATCGACGTTCTGGATGAGATTATTGATACGGTAAAGTCAACCCTTAATGAGTTCAGCATCGAAATGCCTGATATTCCGGCTTCGCTAAATCACAATTTCATCAGTATAATGGAAGCTTCTGTGTCAGCAGGGGAAGAGCTCATTCCTGCAGCCAGGGCTTATTTTAAATCGCCATATACTGTAAGGGAAAAACTTCTGAAGGTTTATTATTTTGAAAGCGAAACTGATAAGGTCAGCAGGGGTACTGCCAGGATAATTTTTCAGGAAATGAATGATATGGATCTTGCTCATAAATCACATCTCAGGTATATTATACAGCATATTGAGAACATTTCCGATAACGCACAGAAGGCAGCAGATCTGCTCTCAGCAATGGCTATTAAGATAGTAATGTAATGATCATCCTTTTCCTGACTAGCGGTCTCCTGCTGGGATGGTCCCTTGGCGCCAATGATGCAGCAAATGTCTTTGGATCAGCAGTAGGTTCAAAAATGGTGAGTTTCAGAAAGGCTGCCATTATTGCTTCAGTTTTTGTCATATTAGGTGCAGTAATCCAGGGTGCAGGTGTCACCGACACTCTTGGAAAACTAGGTGCTGTCAATGCAATTGGCGGTTCTTTTACTGTTGCTCTGGCAGCGGCAATTACCGTGTATCTTATGACCAAATTCGCGATCCCCGTGTCAACCACACAGGCAATTGTCGGTGCAATAATCGGATGGAACCTGTTTACCGGAAATTCCACCGACAACAAAACACTGACACAGATTGTATCAACATGGGTAACAGGTCCGGTTCTGGGTGCAGCATTCGCTGTCCTGCTGTACATCTTTCTAAAGGCTATTAAGAAAAACTCATCAATACATCTTGTCAGGTTTGAATCCTACATCAGGACCGGTCTTATTATTGTCGGAGCTTTTGGCGCTTACAGTCTCGGAGCAAATAATATTGCAAATGTGATGGGAGTTTTTATTCCTGCATTCAACCTGCAGGAGCTTAACCTGGGATTGTTCACACTTTCTTCAGCCCAGCAGCTTTTTCTGCTTGGAGGATTAGCCATCGCAGCCGGCATATTGACCTATTCAAAAAAAGTAATGGAGACAGTCGGAAACAATATTTTGGAACTCTCATCCGAAGCAGCACTTGTGGCTGTCCTTGCCCAGGCTCTGGTACTCTTTATATTCTCGTCCTCCTGGCTTTCTACAGCGTTTGTTAAAATGGGACTGCCACCTATCCCAATGGTACCGGTATCCTCTTCACAGGTAATAATTGGCTGTATTATCGGCATCGGATTATACAAAGGAGCCAGGAATATTAACTTCAGGATTCTTGCCGAAATTGCGGCAGGATGGATTGTTACACCAATTTTTTCAGGTATTCTTGCATTTTTCTCCCTTTTCTTTATCAAAAATATTTTCAGCATTGATGTTGGAGGTAATGACAGAAACATCATAGATCCGGCCGCTCAGTCTGTCACGGCAAATTCGCAAATTTCTGAAATAATGCAATATCTGATCCTGAGCTTGCTTATTGCAGGTACTGTTGCAATTCTATTCTACTATTTTCTTGACAGAAAGAAGAAAATCGAGCTCCGGAAATCGGAGGAAAAATTCTGGAGGAATCTTAAATAGCCATCTCTTAAATGATAATGTAAAACATTATTTGCAAAAGAGTTTGTGACATTGAATCTATGAACACTCACATATTACATTGGAATAGACATCGGAGGAACCAAATGCGCAGTCATGGCCGGAACAGAAGAAATGAAAATTCTGAAAAAGGTCAGTTTTCCTACCGAAACGCACAGGGGCCCTGAACATGCCATCAATCTTTTATTAAATTCAGCATCAGAGGTCGTTGGGAATATCGGACAAGAAGGTCTCAAAGCAATAGGAATCAGTTGCGGAGGACCCCTTGACAGCCTGAAGGGAATTGTCCAGTCACCGCCTAATCTGCCCGGATGGGATAATATCCCGATTGTTAATCTGTTTGAAGGAAGGTTTCATGTCCCGGTTTATTTACAGAATGATGCCAACGCATGTGCACTTGCTGAATGGAAATTTGGAGCAGGCAAGGGCACTCAGAATATGATATTTCTGACATTCGGAACCGGCATGGGAGGCGGGATAATCATTAACGGCAGATTATACAGCGGCACCAATGATCTCGCAGGCGAAGTGGGTCATATCCGTCTTGCCGATGACGGACCAAGAGCATATGGTAAAAATGGCTCATTCGAAGGTTTCTGCAGTGGCACCGGGATAGCTCTTATTGCAAAGAGGATCGTAAAAGAGAAATTTGCATTAAATCAGCCTGTTTCATTCTGCCAGAATATCAGAAATGCTGACAGGATTACCGCCAAAGATGTTGCTGAAGCTGCATTCTCAGGTGACAAAACAGCAATAAAAATCCTGGAAATATCAGGTGAATTTCTTGGTAAAGGTTTATCCATACTGATAGATATTCTGAATCCTGAAAAAATCGTTATCGGAAGCATTTATGCCCGCTGCAGGGAATTTATCGAACCTGCCTGCCTGGAAGTAGTTAAACGTGAAGCACTCAAACCGGCCGGCGATGTCTGCAGTATAGTTCCTGCCGCTCTGGGTGAGCAGGTGGGCGATTTTGCAGCCCTTAGCGTGGCAATGGTTCAGTGAGATCCTGAAATATTTGAGAGGCAATTTATAAACATACAACAGCCAAAATTGATTTTTGAAAATAAAAACAGGGATAAAAATGAATAATATCAACAGGTCAAGAAAAGGTAAGGACATCACGCGCAGAAGCTTTATAAATAAAGCCGCTTCAGGAACAGCAGGTATTGCGTTTATTCCAATTATCAGCGGTTTGCCTGAGGAAAAACAGCAGGTTGGAAAGTGGCCGGCCGGTGCGGGGAAATACACATTTCATCTGATCGGGCAGGCTCATATTGATCCTGTATGGTTATGGCCATGGTCGGAAGGTATTGCGGTGGTTCACAGCACTTTCCGGTCAGCGCTTGACAGGATGGCTGAAACTCCCGACTTTACTTTTACTGCAAGTTCAGCGCAATTTTATCAGTGGATTTCAGAAAACGATCCTCAGATGCTCGAAGAGATACGGAAACGCGTTGACGAAGGCCGCTGGAACGTTGTGGGAGGCTGGTGGGTGGAACCGGATATGAATATCCCATGCGGTGAAGCAATGGTCAGGCAGGGTTTATACGGACAATTAACCCTTCAAAAGCTTCTCGGGCGCCGTGCTGTTGTCGCATTTAATCCTGATTCATTTGGGCATACAGGCACATTACCCCAGATCATAAAATTACAGGGAATGGAGGACTATGTTTTTATGCGTCCCGGTCCAAAGGAAAAAACCATTCCGGCTGACCTGTTCTGGTGGGAAGGACCTGACGGGACAAAGGTACTTACATACCGGATACCGATCAGCTACACCGACAGAGGATCAGTAAGAGCACGAATTGAACAGGTTATCGCCCAGTTCAGGGATCAGCCTATGACAACTTATATGTCGTATTACGGGGCAGGAGATCATGGCGGAGGAGCTACAAAAGAGAATATTTCCTCGGTCAGGGAAATTCAGGCTGAAGCAGATGCTCCTTCCCTTATATTCAGCACACCTGAAAGATATTTCAAAGAGATCCGCAGCATTGATAACCTTGATCTTCCGGTCATTAAAGATGATCTTCAGCATCACGCTGTGGGCTGTTACACTGCTGAGGCTGAGATCAAAAAAGGCAACAGGCTTTCAGAGACAGCTCTCGTAACTGCTGAGAAGATCGCTGCACTGGGCTCGGTCATCTGGGATTATCGATATCCAATAGATGAGTTTACCTCAGCATGGAAAAGGATTTTATTCCTTCAGTTTCACGACAGCCTGGCGGGAACATCTGTTCCGGAACATTCTATGACTGCCCGGGAAGGATACGGATATGCAATGGATATTGCACATCAGGCAATATATACTGCGGTCCAGAAACTGGAATGGCAGGTTGCCTCAGAAGACCCTGCTTCACAATATATTCTGGCTTTTAATCCTCATGCCTGGGACATCAAAACCAATCTGGAATATGATCTCAACTGGGACACCCGGAATCCTTCGCAGGCTGAAGATGAAAAAGGGAATCTGCTATTGCATCAGTGGAGTGCAGGTACCACCAGAACAGGAAGCCGTAAGGGATTAATAGTCAGGACCTCGATACCTGCTTTGGGCTACAGGCAGATACGGGTCAAAGCAGGAGATACACCGGAATTAAAACCTGGGGTCACCGCTGAAAAATACACAATGGAGAATGAGTATCTCAAGGTAAGTTTTTCAGAATCAGGGACAATAGGAATAACGGACAAAGAAAATGGCAGGGAATTGTTTATTGGAAATAAAACCGGATGCAGGGCAGTAATAATTGACGATCCAAGTGATACCTGGAGTCATGATGTAAAATCATTCTCCAAAGAGATCGGTTCATTCGGAAATGCTAATGTCAAGGTGCTGGAAAACGGTCCCCTGCGTGGCATGGTAAGGGTGATATCCTCTTATGGAGCTTCAGCACTGACAATCGACTGGATACTATATGCAGGAGCGCGTACGGTTGAGTTAAAGGTTATGCTTAACTGGAATGAACACCTGAAAATGCTTAAATTCTCATTCCCGGTTAACATTGAGTCCCCGGCTGCAACATATGAAACTCCTTACGGATTCATAAAACGCCTGACTAACGGGGATGAAGATCCGGGACAGCGGTGGATTGACCTCTCCGGCACAATCAGTGGAACGCCATACGGACTGGCTGTAATAAATGATGCAAAATACGGTTACAGCGTTAAGGGTACTGATATGCGAATTTCAATCATACGTTCAGCAGTTTATGCTCACCATATTCCCAGGATCCTCGACATGAATGATGAACATATCTGGCAGGATCAGGGCATTCATACCTTTCGCATGCTCCTTGTTCCGCACAAAGACACCTGGCGGGAAAGCAATATTGTGCGAACCGCAGAAGAATTCCTGTCACCCGCAATTTCTATTTATCAGGGGATACATGGAGGATCAAAACCCAAGGCAGGATCATTTCTGTCAGTCGACAGGGAAAACATCATCATATCTGCGATCAAAAGATCAGAGAGTGATGATGATCTCATACTGCGATGTGTTGAAACATCCGGCATCAATACCTCAGCAACGATCGACCTTGCGTTTATGAACCGCAAATGGAGCGGAAATTTCAGGCCATGCGAAATAAAAACACTAAGATTAAATTACAACACTAAGAATATAACAGAAGTAAATCTACTTGAAGAATGAGCAAGATTATTGAAGATATCAGAAAAGAACTGATAAATAATTCTGACGAGAGGACCAGAAAATCCGGTGAAAGGTTTTTTAAAGAAGATGTTAAGCTTTATGGTGTTAAATCAGCCGTTGTAACACAGACAGGTAAAGAATTCTATAAAAAAATTCCTGATAAAAACAAGGGATCTGTCTTCAGCCTGTGTGATGAGCTCTGGAGATCGGGTTATATGGAAGATTCATTTATAGCATGCAACTGGTCGTACTATGTCAATAAACAATATGAACCCGGAGATTTAAAAGTATTTGAAAGCTGGGTAAATAATTACGTTACAAACTGGGCTGCCTGCGACACACTGTGCAACCACACGGTCGGAACACTCATTGAAATGTATCCCGCGAAAATTGCTGATCTTAAAAAATGGGCAAAATCAAAAAACCGGTGGATGCGCAGGGCTTCTGCAGTATCTCTCATTGTTCCGGCCAGAAAAGGATTATTTCTCAGCGACATCTTTGAGATAGCCGGATTAGTATTGCAGGATGCGGATGACATGGTGCAGAAGGGTTATGGATGGATGTTAAAATCAGCCAGTCAGGCTTACCAGAAAGAAGTATTTGACTTTGTTGTCACGAATAAGGCATTAATGCCAAGGACTTCCCTGAGATATGCCATTGAGAAAATGCCGGAGGAGTTAAAAGTGACAGCTATGGCAAAATAGTATATCCACTTTATTACCTTTGTGATATTCTTAACCCAGAAACTGATAATAGTGAAAAGAGTTATTTATTGTATAGTGTTTACACTATTCCCGGTATTATTGTTCTCCCAGGACCGGATAACGGGGAGGGATTTTACCACGCGATCGGAGATAATAGCACAGAACGGGATGGCTGCCACCAGTCAGCCGCTGGCCACCCAGGTGGCACTGGATATTCTTAAAAAAGGAGGCAACGCAATAGATGCTGCAATTGCAGCCAATGCTGTTCTTGGGGTTGTCGAGCCTACGGGCTGTGGCATCGGAGGTGACCTTTTTGCAATAATCTGGAGCGCCGATAAAGATAAATTGTATGGTCTTAATGCAAGCGGGAGATCACCCCGGTCGCTGAAACTGGAATACCTGAAGAATAAGGGCTATGATTTTATTCCATCCACCGGCCCTCTCCCTGTTTCAGTTCCGGGATGTGTTGACGGATGGTTCGAAATGCATGAAATGTTCGGACGTCTTCCTGTCAGAGACGTTTTACAGCCTGCGATAAACTATGCAAGGAATGGATTTCCGGTAACAGAAGTTATTGCCTATTATCTCGACAGAGGTACGCAGGCGCTAAAAGATTTCCCCAACATAAAGGAAACATATATGCCGGGAGGGAAAGCTCCGGCTAAAGGGGAGATCTTTAAAAATCCCAACCTGGCTAATACCCTTGAAAAGATTGCAAAAGGAGGAAGAAATGAATTTTACAGGGGAAGCATCGCTAAAGCGATCGCTGCATTTATGAAATCCCAGGGAGGCTTCCTTACATACGATGATTTGGCACGGCATAATTCCGAATGGGTTGAACCGGTCAGTTCATCATACAGAGGTTATGATATCTGGGAACTTCCTCCCAACGGGCAGGGTATTGCAACTCTTCAGATACTAAATATCCTTGAAGGCTTTGACCTTGAAGAAACGGGTTTCGGATCGGCTGAATACATTCATCTTTTTACAGAGGCAAAAAAGCTGGCTTTTGAAGACAGGGCAAAATATTACGCAGATCCGCGGTTCAGTGCAGTCGCGGTATCACAACTGATCTCAAAAAAATATGCGGCTGAACGCCGGAAGCTGATCAATCCCGAAAGAGCAGGCAGGATCTATGATCCGGGGAAAATTGAAGCAGGAAATACCATATACCTCACAGTGGCTGATAAATACGGTAATATGGTTTCGCTTATACAGAGCAATTACAGGGGTATGGGTTCAGGCATGTGTCCGACCGGTCTTGGGTTCGTTCTTCAGGACAGAGGTGAGATGTTCAGTCTTGATAACGGACATGCCAATGTATATGCACCCGGGAAGAGGCCTTTCCATACCATTATCCCCGGTTTTATAACAAAAAATGGTAAACCATGGATAAGCTTTGGAGTTATGGGTGGAGACATGCAGCCCCAGGGTCATGCACAGGTAATAATAAATCTTATTGATTTTAAAATGAACCTCCAGGAAGCAGGTGATGCTCCAAGGATCTATCATTCCGGATCATCTGAACCAACAGGTGAGCAAATGACAAATGGCGGGGTCATAAACCTTGAAAGCGGCTTCCGTACGGAAGTCATTCAGAAGCTGTTGTCGATGGGCCACAGGATCCAGTGGAACCTCGGAGGATACGGCGGATACCAGGCAATAATGTGGGATGACAGGAATAAAGTCTGGTACGGGGCCTCGGAATCACGGAAAGACGGACAGGCGGCGGGATATTGAAGGCATGGCAGCGGCACGGGACAAAGGGCTCGAGGGCACGAGACGGCAACCTGACAAGTACAACTCAGTATTACAGCATTTCTCTTGTATTTCTCGCAATTTGTTGTAAATTATGGCATTTGAAATTCTAAACTGGAGAATTCAGGATTACTTCAAGTAATTATCTTTAATTCCTGTCAGTTATGGCAACAACAAATGAGGCTTCTCATACAGAAGGTATTCCAGGAGATGCTGATCTATAAACCTTCCCTGCAGAAAATGATGATCGCTGATGATGAAGAAGAAGAGACGCTGGATCCCCGCATGCAGGGAGACATAATTATTAAAAACTTCCCCTGGCCAATAGGCATTGAGCTAAGACGGCTGTTTTCTGCTTCCATGCGCCAGCCTGACAGGTTACGTCTTGACCAGATCTTCAAAACTATTGAACGGACAATGCAGTTCATAAGTTTTGTTATGATCTGCCAGATATGGAAAGACAAAAAAGAAGGGAAGCTTGAAATCTCAGGGAATCTGGCAAAAGAATTTCAATCCCGGATAGTACTGTTAAGCATGGGAAATTATACCTGGTTAATCAGGACTATCGGAAATCTTCTTAATGAGAAAAAGAGGCCATGGTTTCTTCCGGAAATGGGAGAAAATTTTAACAACAGATTTTTTGCAGCTCTCGATTTCTGGGTTCCGGAAAGGAATGAGATTGGACATTACCAGATAAATCTGAAGCAGGAAGAGATTGAACGACGCTGTGTGGAATATGAGGAAAAACTCGCTTACATCCTTCAGCGTATAGCATTTCTTTGTAAATACAAGCTCGTATCTGTGCGGGAAATAAAGGTTAACCATCCAAAGAATCAGCCTGCAAAATTTGACCACATTGTTGATATTCTGAACAGCTCCGATTCTGACTTTATTGCAAGGGAAATGGAAGAAGAAAAGTACTCGGAGAGTCATTCCATTCTGTTGATGAAATCACTTAAGACCATGGATGATTATCTTAACCTGTCACCCCTGATCATTGATACTAATTGTGAAATAATCGATAATAAAGAAAAATTCGATATCAAGAAAGATATTTTCATGTACACAAAGTTCCGTGATGATCATCTTATGTACATCGGAACCGAGGTTACAGAAAAATGTGATCTAAGAAGCCTGCATAACTACCAGATTCTTCTCAGTCAGTTTAAGGATATGATTGCAACTATTTCAGGATAAGAAACTTGGTGCTGGGTACTAGGTCTGGGTCCTCGGTCACCTGAATTGAGTACCAAGCACCTAGCACCTAGCACCAGCACCAGTAACGAGCTACCAGTAGGTTAATAATCTATATGCATTACAGATTTTAGAAATATTGACAATGAAATCTCCATTTAAGTTCCTGGACAGTTATACTAAAGACGACCGTGAAATTTTCTTTGGCCGGGATCATGAAATTGAAGAACTCTACCAGCGAGTCTTCGAGAGTAAGCTATTGCTTGTTTACGGTGCATCTGGCACCGGGAAGTCATCGCTGATCCACTGCGGATTGTCAAACAAGTTCCAGGAGACTGACTGGCTGCCCCTTGTGATCCGCAGGGGAGATAATCTCCTGTCAAGTATGGCCGCCTCTATAAAATCAGTATCGCTGACTGAACAAACCGGTCAGATTATTACAGAGGTTCAGTTTAAAAAGGCAGTCAGATCCCTTTATCTTGACCATTATAAACCGTTGTTTTTTATTTTCGACCAGTTCGAAGAACTTTTTATTTTCGGTACAAAAGAGGAGGATGAAAGTTTCATAAAAATCCTGAAGTCATTATTGTCAGCAGATCTTCAATGCAAATTTATCTTCATACTACGGGAGGAGTATCTGGGTTGGTTATCGACATTTGAAAAATCAATTTCCGGCTTTTTCGATAACAAAATGAGGATTGAGAAAATGGATATTGGAAATGCCAGAAGCGCCATTGAGGGCCCATGTAAGATACACAATATTGATGTTGAGGAGGGATTTGCAGAGAACATGCTCCAGAAGCTTTGTCCCCCGAAAGAGAGTGAAGTTGAGCTTACATATCTTCAGGTTTATCTCGATAAGATTTTCAAGCTGGCAACAAAAGACAGCAAAAATGAAAGTAACAATATTATGTTCCGGTTATCAGATCTTGATAAAGCCGGAAATGTTTATGATATCCTGGGAAGTTTTCTTGACGAGCAGATCAGTCATATGTCAGATCCGGAGCTGGCCATGACGGTTTTGAAAGCATTTGTATCTTCCAGAGGTACAAAACGCGCTGCTAATGCTGAAGAGATTAAAGAATATGCACTGACGACAGGCAAGAATATTGATGAAAAAACCATTAATGATCTGCTCCTCTCATTTGTAAACCTGAGAATCCTTCAGGATAAAGATCATACCGGACGCAATGAACTGAAACATGATGCACTTGCTGCCAAGATCTTTGAAAAAGTCACTCTTGTCGAAAAGGAATTAATTGATATTAAACAGTTTATTGAATCAGCACATGAAAACTGGAAGAAGAGAAATCTACTTTTGTCCGATAAGGATCTTAGCTATATCGCGCC
>CAWHGX010000070.1:0-6914 GCA_963828775.1 uncultured Bacteroidales bacterium
CTGACCTGAATGATACTCTCGGTAAAAATGGATTATGGAAAGTATCAGCTGACAGTACAGAAGCCAGGCAGATCTTCAGTGGGATTGCTGAACATGCAAAATGGTCGCCTGACGGGAGGTACATAGTTTTTGATGCTGATACCGGTAACAGTATCAGGATGATACCGGCAGCAGGAGGAGATGTTATAAAATTCCTGCCCGATTCAGTATTAATACAGAACGGTGGCCTCCCCTGTTGGTCACCTGATGGCTCACAAATCGCCTTCCTTGAAAGAAAGGGATTGTCGGTAAGTACATTCAATCTAAAAACCGGCGAACTGAAAAGCATGTTCAGTGAGGAAGGCAAGTTGCCACTGCCGGGAGGCTGGTGGATTGACGGCAGGAGCATCCTCGTTGCCAGTATGGACAGGCAGACCAGAAAATGTGACTATGCTGAAAGTATCTGCAGAGAACGGGGACATAATACCTGTTACCGGTCATAATGAAAACTTTTACCGTCATCTTGCTCTTTCACCCGACGGATCATTACTGATATATGCTGCCATGGAGGGGAAATACCTGGGCTTGTATATAATGCCGTCAGAAGGCGGGAGATCTTTGCCGCTGGCTGTGACAAAGGATGGCCATACCGAAGGTGCAACCTGGTCGCCTGACGGAAAAAAGATCGCATTTACCAGGACTCAGGGAAGGAATTTTGATATCTGGGTGATGGATATTAACATTGAAAAAATCAAAAGAGAACTTCAAATTAAATAATATGGGAAGGATTAAATTGTTCTTCTGTTTTCTGCTGGTTTTTATTTCATCTGATTTGATATCTCAGGATAAAAAGGTTCCTGTCGAGCCTTCCGAAACGTGGATGAATAATCAGCACCAGCCGGAAAAACTCATGGATGCCATTGGACTTAAAGAAGGTATGACTATTGCTGATATAGGTGCCGGTCGTGGGAGAATGACAGTCTGGTTCGCGGACAGGGTGGGTGAAAAAGGCAAGGTTTATGCCAATGATATTGACAGGGGCGACCTTGATTATCTCGAACGAAGATGCCGGAGCAACAACATCAGCAACGTAACAGCTGTTACCGGGAAGGTTGAAAATCCCCTGCTGCCTGATAATGAGGTTGATATCGCCTTTATGGTAAGTGTTTATCATCATCTCGAAAAACCTGTTGAAATGATGATAAACACAATACCATGTCTTAAAAAAGATGGCGTGCTTGTTATTGTTGAAAGGGATCCTGTCAAGACAGGCCAGACAGGAAAGGAAAGCACTTCACTGGAAAAACTGAAAAGCGAGGCTGAAAAGGCAGGTTTTAAAATTGTCAAAGTGAATTCTGAACTTCTTGAGAGAGATAATATTTATTTCTTGAAACCATTCTTAAGGTCTTATGAATACTGATTATCAAAATGCACTGTATGAGACTATCAACATTGTACTATAAAACTCCCAGGATCTTCATTTTCTTAATTTTCATTCTGGTTGTCTCACAGTCTGGCTGTAAAAAAGAAGATAATTACCCGGATGTATACAAATATGAGATTCCCGATCAACTTGATGACGGATGGATAACAGAATCGCTGAGTGATGCAGGAATAGATGGGAAAGTGCTGGTTGACCTGATGAATAAGATTTATGCTACCTCAGGGCATAATATTCACAGTATATTGTTAATTAAAGACAACAAGCTTGTTTTCGAAGAATATTTCAGCGGAGAAAAGTTCAAACTCGGGAAATACACCGGTGAATACGGATTTAATCGCGATGATCTTCATACACTTTGCTCTGCAACTAAAAGTTTTGCTTCGGCACTGCTGGGCATCGCCCTGGATAAAGGATTAATTGCATCAGTGGATATGAAGGTATTCGACTTCTTTCCTGAAAATTCCGACCTGTTAACAATCAGTCCGGCCAAAGCTGAATCTGACAATCAGACACTTGCTTACGATGACATCCGGGTTGCAATGGGATGATGAATCAACTTCATACTATGATCCTGCCAATGATATGTACAAACTTTTCACAAGCAAGCGATCCGATGAGATTCATCCTGTCAAAAGAACTGGTGAAGACACCCGGGACATTTTTTGAATATGCAAACTGTAATACCAATCTCATAGGTGAAATTGTACACCGTGCTACAAACCTGAGACTTGATAAGTTTTGCGATTCATTGCTGTTTTCAAAACTTGGTATAACGGTTTATCAGTGGCAAAAGATCAAACCTGAAATAGTATTTACATCGGGAGACCTTATGCTCAGACCCAGAGATATGGCAAAATTCGGACAGCTTGTTTCTTAATAAAGGTGTTTGGGACGGCGAACAGGTGATATCTGAAGAATGGTGTACTCTGTCAACCTCCAAACATATTGATCCGAATGACTATTCAGACCAATTATAACTGGTCGGACGGATATGGATTTCAATGGTGGCAGAAGGATTATACCTCTGGCGGGAAAATATATCACTCTTATTTTGCATCCGGTTGGGGAGGACAGACTTATTATAGTTATTCCTCAGCTTGAAATGGTAATTGTATTTACAGGAGGCAATTATTATACAAAGGAAAAAATATCGTGTTATGCCATTGTTGAAGATTATATAATACCTGCATTGACAGATTAAGACTTGATTGAATCGTAAATTGGTTAACCTGTTTATAATAGCGAGAATTCTATGAAAAAACAAAGATGCTCCCCGGGATTGCTAATGTCTCTTTTAGTTTTTTTATTCTTGACATCATGCCGGAAACAGGAAGCGATAAGCCGTTTCCCTCTGGCTGATCAGTACAATATTAACGGAGAACGGCTTACTGAAGCTTTTGATGAAATGGGAACGGTGGTGGGAGCGCTAAGTCTTATTGTATGCCATGGAGGGACCATCGTTGCTGATGAATATTATAATTACAACAACTACGGACGCGACAGCATAAAAAACATAATGTCCGTAACAAAAACCGTTACAGGTGTCCTGGCAGGTCTGGCTATTGAAAAAGGATTTATTGAAAGCGTGAATGATCCTATAAGCAAATACCTTACCGGCATAGTTACATTTCCTGACGACATTAAGGCAAGCATCACCATTGACCAGTTACTTAAGATGACATTCGGGCATTCCTGGAACGGCACTTCAGAATCGAGCCTGTTTGAAGAATGTTTCTTCGACTCGGAAGATAATTTGCAGTATATCATTGATCTTCCGCTTGTAAACACACCAGGAACTGTTTTTAATTACAGCGATGGTGCTTCACACCTTCTTTCAGCCATCATTACCGAAGCAACAGGAATTAAAACAACTGACTTTGCAAGAACATTTCTCTTTGATCCGCTTGGTATAAAAAAGTTCACGTGGGCAGAAGATGACAGAGGTTATCCGTTGGG
Source organism: uncultured Bacteroidales bacterium (assembly GCA_963828775.1). GTDB lineage: Bacteria > Bacteroidota > Bacteroidia > Bacteroidales > VadinHA17 > LD21. The sequence goes on from CAWHGX010000070.1 coordinate 3,380, forward strand.
TGCGGCTTATTTACGGATAACACCAGCGGATATGGTAAAATTCGGTAACCTGATTCTCAATAAAGGTAAATACAACGGAAACCAAATTGTACCTGAAAGCTGGATTGAGACAATGACCACTTCTAAGATATCTACAAATAACGACGTACTTTACGGTCCTGAATATGGGTACCAGATATGGCTCGGAAATTCAGGCGGAAAGAAATATTTTATGGCAATGGGCTGGGGTGGACAGTTTATATTCATTTTACCCGACCATAATACCGTTATTACAGCAACATGCTGGACATCGGACCTTACCTATGAGCAGGCCGGTGAGCACTGGACACAAATAATCAGGATCATTGTAGAAAAGATATTTCCGGCAATAGGCTTATAAAAAATTCTCATTAAGCATTTTCTTCAAAATAATTCCTGAACTTTTCGTCAATATGTTCATTAAACCATTGATCGATTATCGACTTTTTAAACCGCCATTCCTTACCCAGTTTTGCAGCAGGTATCTTTTTTTCCTGTGCCCAGGTGTAAATTGTTTGTGGTTTTACTCTAAGGTATTCCGCCACTTCTTCAAGAGTCATTATCTTATCGTCCCTGATCATCAGTCTTGTTTATGGGATCATCCGATTGTTTAATTTTATTTTCCTGCTTATCCTGGTTTGATTCGCGGGTTGGATCGAACAGATTCGCAGCCGACTGAATAATGGCGACATAGAAGTTGCTTTCACGCTTTCTGAACAACTCAAAAGGAAGGTCGCGACTACCTACAAAAGGCCGGAGGTTCCATGCCAGCTGTGAACTTACAAAAGCAAGTATAACAACCCAGATTTTAAATATTTTCATGCCAAGCTTCGGATAAATGTTTTTCTTTTCACATGAAAAAGTAAGTCCATCAATAATTGTCTTAACAGCAAAAATTCCGGAAAAAGTGAAAATTGCCACATGAAGTAGTTTTAAGAATGCATAATTATTGCTTGTAATCATGAAAAAAATCACGATAGGTGCAAATGATAAAGCAATAGTAGTGAAGACTATGAAACCTGAAAAAATTATGTTCGTCATCTGATAGATGGTCATTGTGGACCCGATCATGTATTGAATAACATACAGTGCGGGGAAGCAGATCAACAAAGAAAGCAAAATCAGACAGGGGACTTTTATGCCGGTAACAAAGCTTTGAAGTAACCCATTATAACTCCCCATAACAATTCCGTAAAGGAAGGAGAAAAGGAAGATAAACAGTACCTGTTTGATAACGTACTTCCTTGAATGTTCCGGATCATTCAGGATTTCATAGTATTCCTCATTGTGCTGAAATACTTTAAAGATAAACGGGCTGGTTTTCATAGTGTATTTTATTTACAAATATATATCAATATATATTAAAAAACAATAACAAACAGTAAAATAATCAACTTTTTTAAAAAACGAAAAAACCATCCGATTTAGAGTTTTGGATGGATGAACACAATTAGGTGTCGATTTTATATTTACCGTTCCCGGTTTGCCTTATGCGAAATAACTCGTCGAAAAGCCTGCACATAAAACTTACATTTGTTGAAAATTTACCATCGACAGTGTCCACGTTGTCTGTTATAACACGCATTGGCCAAAGAGAATATGAGTCAGTCCCGGCAAAGAAGAAGACTCCTCAATTCCTGCTTAACAGCAGATCTTATTGTTTTATCAATTTCCGTATATACAGCGAACACTATATCCGAAATATTTTTCGACATATTGACTCCCCAGGGAGGAAAGATTATAATCAAGGTATCTGTAATGCGCCATGGTGGCATCATATTGTGTACTTGACCAGTAATAGCCATTGTTCATTATATTACTGAAGACAGAGCTTTTAAAACCACCCGGCATTGCTGTGAAACCACTGAAGTTGTCTGCACCTGCATTCGGGGGATTCCAATGGCTTATGCCTGCTTCTTTCAAATGGCCACCTGCTTCAGCCGGCCCTCCCAGAAAGGTCGAAAGTGCTGTCCAGTCATCATGAGTCGGGACGCGCCAGCCAGTCGGGCATAATTTACCTGTATTTACAGCGTGCCAATTGTATAAGGCACCATACAGGTTCTTATAATTGTTATTGTCATTATACCAGCAATATGATGGAGTGGACAAAGAAATCCAGCTACCGGTCTGATTTGGAATCGCAGATCCGTCATTGTATTTGGTTGTTCTGAGGTTATCCTGCATCCAAACCTGGTTATTTATTAATACAGTTTTATATATATTTCCATCAACATCTCCAAAAGTCGTCGGAGCTGTTCTGAATACCTGGTCTGATCCGTAGATTGTGCATACGGAACTGACTGCTTTTACCCGGTAGTGAATTGTAGTATTTGGACTCAGACCGGAAAGAGCTGCTGTGACTTCGGTAGTTGATGTCCCTGAAACAGTGCCAGGAGTTGCTGCTATGGTGTATCCGTAAAAGGTTGTAGAGCCATATTCAAATGTTATTTCAGCGACTTCATCATTGGCATTTACCGTTCCTACTAATTTTGCCGAATAAATAAGGATTTCAGATGGACTATTGGTAGTTACAGAAGGACATTGCCTTGTTTTAAACGAAACCTCATTTCCGTATCCCGTACCTGAACTGTTCGAAGCATAGGCTCTTAAATAATATGTTGTATTAGGATCCAGTCCTGTCAGGTTGCTGGTAAAACTCGCTGTCCCCGTTCCATTCGTTGTAATTTTATCAGCTGTTGTCGGATTCGGGGATGTTTTCCAGCATACCCCTTTAGCCGTTATTTGTCCTCCTCCATCCGATATTATACTACCACCCGATACAGCAGTACTCGATTTAACTGAAGTTACCTCACTGGTTGTTAATGTTGGCAGTACCATGGGACCTGAAGTAAATGAGACCTCATTGCCATAACCTGTTCCAAGACTGCTTATAGCATATGCTCTTACATAATACATGGTGCCCGGGGTCAATCCGGTTAAACTGCTGATAAACGGACCTAGTCCCTTTCCCGTCATGTGAAACAAAATTGCTGGTTGTCGGATTCTGTGTAGTGCTCCAGCAAACACCACGGTAAGCGATATCTAAATTCCCGTCATCAGTTATATTGCCACCTGATGTTGCAGTCTTCGGTGTGATCTCTGTAACGTTTATGGTTTTCACAACAGGCAGATGTGGTCTTTTTACACACGAAGTGAAACATAATGTCAAACTGACAAATAGTATTGTAATTACCTGAATTCTGACGAGTTTAATCATTTTGGAATCTTTTAGACTATAAAATAATTCTCCAAATCCGTTATATCAAAGTTAAGCCCCGATTAAGCAAATGCCGGTTTGATCCTTCCGGCTGCAATAATTAACGTAAAAATGTATCTAATATTCTGCATTTCAGTCAGATTGTTATCCCTTGTTGTCTCAGCCTTAAAAATTGCTGAATTGTAAAAAGACCCTGCAATGTGTTGATTTTACAGAAATTAGCATAATAAATAGTAGTCCCACCAGGAATCGAACCTGGATTTAAGGTTTAGGAAACCTCCGTTCTATCCATTGAACTAT
>CAWHGX010000071.1:0-384328 GCA_963828775.1 uncultured Bacteroidales bacterium
TGGATGGATGGATTTATTTTGACTTATAATTTCTGAAAACCTTGTTGATGAATCTTCCATTTATAGTTCACGCTACTGCTAATAAGGTTAACATTAACGCTATACAGGATTAATATGGTCAAATGAAAATATACCCACCCAAAGTTCAGAAGTTGATCTCCGGCAGATTGAACTGCGTATCCGGATCCAAAGGGAAAATAGATCTCCTTAGTCTGGAATAGGTAAGTTTCTCAATTCGCATGTCTCCTGCTCCAGGAGTCAACAGCATAATATAGCGAGGCGCTATCCGGCTAAGACCCGGGTAAAGATATCCCATCTTCACTACGACAATCTTTCGCTCAAGAGGATTGATACTACACTGCTCAAATTGAGATAAATTTGTAAATGTAAACGGACCTTCGGTTAATACGACTTCAACACCATTTATTTTTATCACTGCCATTTTCGGTTGTTGGATCAGACGTAAAACATTGACCTCAGCTTCAAATGGAGGACCATACCTTTGTTCAATGGATGCTCCTATAGAAATACCTATTCTGCTTCCTTCACCAGCGTCGAAACATCTTTGTGTGGCAATGGAGTCATTAATACATGCCACAACTGCACTACTGACTTCTCTTTCAACCAGATGACGCAGCACTATAGGAAGATCTCCCGGTGTACTCGCAGTGACATTGTCACCACTGTCAGTCAGAAATACAGTTGTTTCTTTTGCAGCCAGAGCACGTGAAACTCCTTCTTTAAGTTCCGCAGTCTCACAGCCATAGTTGAATTGATGTCGTGCATCCCAAATCTTCTTGGCGAGATAAATAGCTGCCGCTTGAGCAGCCTGAATGGAACCATCAGCAGTGACCATTACTGACATTCCTGTGTGAGGGGCATCCGTCCATGCGCATCCAACAAATAGTGTTGCGGCAAGAATTCTCTGAGTGTAGCCAGGCATACCTTCCCTCTCTATTCTTTTCGCCTCTGCAACAAGAGAACCAAATGGCTCAGATGTCGTCATAGCCTTTTCTCCCTGAACAATGATTGGTATAGGTAGAACACATGTTACCGGATGAACCTTCCCTTGAAGAGTGTCAAGAAGGATCCGTCCCGCCATCTCTGCAGTCTCAGCACTATCAGTATGCGGTGCAGTTTTCAGACCAACCAGAATGTCCCCATATTGTCCCATCTCAAGTGGAATATTGCCATGGAGATCGAAAGTACAGGCAATAGGGATTTTCGGACCAACCAATTCACGTACTTCACCAACGAGAACCGTTTCTGCATGTCCAATACCTTCAGCATACATCGCGCCATGTAGTTGCAAGAAAACCGCGTCAATCGGCATTGCCTCACGTAATGAGTCTAAGACACGATTCATTGCTTCACGACATGGTTTTTCAAGTAAAAGCCCTCCTCCATTTGGAGAGGCACTCACCCCAGGTATAATACTTAAACCAGCATTTACCCAGGAATTTATCTTAATTCCTCCAGTGTCTGAAAACCGCCAGGTGGAGGTAGGAACAGGATGGAATGTATTGGTTTCATGTGCGAAACGTGCAACGAAAATTCGCTTGGGAACAATTCCCTTCGAGGTGACCATTAAAGTCCGAGTGATTGGGATCATACCATCGGTAATAGTACTCCCAGCAGCGGTTATCATTACTCCGCTGATTTGTTTTAGAAATTTACGACGGTTGGTCATAGTTTATGAGAATTAGTTATTTCCCTAACATATAAACATTTCTTACCAAATTTAAGGAAACTGATGCGGAGATGAAAGAAAAGCAGTCTGAAAAAACATGAATACATCCTAAAGTAAAATACAAAGAATATATGGATGTGTTCGATACTGTAACGCTTGAAATTTAAATCTTTAAAATATAAATGCGGTATTTTTCACATCAGAAGCCGGACAAATGCCAGAAATGTGGCTCTACAAAGGTGGTAAAGATCATTTACGGAGAAACAAACTATAAAACTTCTCTTGAAGAGGAAGCTGGTAAGATTATTCATGGGGGATGCAATATAACAGGTAATGATCCTCTCGGGAGATGTACTAACTGTAAAACCAAAATCTTCAAAAGAAAATTCAGAACTTTTGCTTGAACTTCGCGGAGGTAAGTTCTTTTCCTAATATTGGCATTAATCTGACCCTCACTTGACTTTGGTATCAGGATAGTGTAACTTTACTTGTATATACTGATAACCTTAATGATTAAATTGTTACTCACATGGCAATCTGGTCATGCTGAAATAAAAGAACTTGAGAAACTTTATGAATCCCTGAAAGGTCAGTTACCCGATCTGGAGAAAGAATTGGAACGTCTGATTAAAGCTGATGATGAGAATATGATTCTCTTGTACTCGAGGAGATGTCTGGAAGTGATAATAACTGATCTATGCGAATGTGAATTAAAAAGACCACGAAAGACCGAGCCTCTTAAAGGTATCATTGATAAGCTGCATAAGGAAGAAAAAGTTCCTTCGCATATTATAACTTCTATGCATGGTCTGAATGAGCTGTCCACCTATGGTGCCCATCCCAAAGACTTTGATCCTGAACAGGTAAAACCAGTTCTTGTTAATCTTGATATAATTATCAAATGGTATTTGAAATATAAGGAAACTGGAACGGGTATTAAAGCGAAACCAGCGGAAGAGATTAGGCAGGCAATAAAAAACACATGGAGATAAAACAAAGAGTATAACGATCCCAAGGAGAAGGTTGGCAGGCATACTCGGAGGATTAATAGGAATTATTGTGTCTGTGTTTGCTGTTTTGTACTTTTCTAATATCATTGGTGACCGCAAACCAGCAAAGGAACTTGAAAAATCCATAGCTGTTTTACCATTCAGAAATGATAGCCCTGATTCCAGCAAACAAGTATTTCATTGAAGGAACTATGGAAGCTATTCTTGACAACCTTTGGAAAATTGCTGATCTTACAGTAATATCTCGTACATCGGTTGAGCAATTCAGAAATACTACCAAGTCCATCAGTGAAATAGCAAAGCAGCTGAATGTGAATTATATACTTGAAGGAAGTGGACAGAAATACGGGAATGATATTCGTTTAACTGTCCAGTTGATTGATGCAGTCAATGATAAGCATATCTGGTCTTCTCCATATGAAGGAGTGGCGGTTAATATCTTTAAATTACAAAGCCAGATTTCAGAAGCAATAGCAGCAGAATTAAAGGCAGTGATAACTCCTCAGGAAAAACAACTTATTGAGAAAACACCTACGGCTAATCTGGCAGCATATGAAGCTTATCTTCAAGGCAAATTTTATTGGAGGAAATTCACTCCAAATGATCAGGAGGTTGCGTTACAGTACTTTGAGCATGCAAAAGAAAAAGACCCGGAATTTGCCCTTGCATATGCTGGAATTTGCATGTCTGGTAAGACGTCGAGCAATGGGATATGTATCTGCTGAAGAAGCAACACCCAAGGCAATGGCTGCTCTCACGAAAGCTCTTGAATTGGATAGCACTCGTGCAGAAGTTTATAAATCATTAGCAAGCATTCAAACTATTCTAAGGTGGGATTGGAAAGGTGCTGAATCATCATTTAAGAAAGCTATTGCACTTAATCCCAACTATGCGGATGCACACATTCTTTATGCAAATTTATTGATCATAGTAGGACGGATGAAAGAAGCGATGGAACAAGATGAGTTGGCTCTTAAGCTGGATCCGCTGAATGTCGGTTGCAAAGCTCAATATGGCTTCACTTTGCTTTTTAGTCGAAGGTATGAGGATGCCATCACGACATTTCAGGAGGTACTAAAAATGGATCCTGATAATATGTTTGTCTTAAGCAATCTTCCGGAGGCTCTCCACATGGTCGGAAAGTACAAGGAAGAGTTTGAAGCATGGAAGTCATATTTAACTACCTCCTTTAAAGACTTTGTACATGTCTTTGATCAGGTTAATGCTAAGGCAGATTATATCAGTATATTAAACCTTGAAGCTGATACTCTCGTAGCACAGTCAAAAACTAAGTTTATTAATCCTTCAGAAATTGCACTTATTTATGCCTGTGCCGGGAATAAAGAGCGAACTTTGGATATGTTGGAACGTGCTTACAAGGTTCATGATCCTAATTTGCCATATATGCTATTACATCCTGTATTTGACTATTCTCCGTAACGAACCTCGTTTTCAGGCTTTATGCAAGAAGATGAACCTTCCGTATAAATAGTTATTATTAACTCTTTAATTCCAAAGATTTGGGATTATAAAAACAGCGGCAATACAAAGAAATATAGGATATTCTACAATAAAGCTGGGAATTAAAACCATCTGTAATTACGATACAAATCTTCATCTCGAAGCAGCAAAAAAGGCTGTTGCCAGGCTGAAGAATAATTAAAAACAAATAGTCTGAGATGCAGTTATGCCCTCGGAAATCAGCATCCGGGATTTTATTTTATTTAAAGTAGGTCGAAAAATCATTAAAATAAGTGTATGTATTCAGTAATGTATTAAGAAATACCTCCTGTAATTTATTGATTTACAATAGGTAATCATAATATTTGGCGGAGAAAGAGAGGGCCGAGCGTTAAAAACAGCCCGGTGGGCTGTTTTAGCGAAGGAGCCAGCCCTGTGAAATTGCTGAAAACCCTTGCGTTAGCAATATTTCACAGGGCCAGGTTGCAGGGGAGGAAACCCCCGGTCCACCGATTAAAAGTTCACTTAATAATTATACTACCTGTCATCAGATGTAGAGTTACAGTGCTGGGGGAGAGGTGCATACGGGATTGCCTGCGGCGATCCCTCAAGGGGGAGCTTCAAAGCCATCAGATCAGAACGCCCTGCGGGCGTTTTTTGTTTTATTCAAAAACCTCTCTATTGCAAGCAATAATCGGTTTTTTCATAAAACAAAAAACCCGCCGCCAGCTGGCGGACGGGTCTGATCTGATGGCTTTGGCGGAGAAAGAGGGATTCGAACCCCCGGTCCACCGATAGGCGGACAACGGTTTTCAAGACCGCCGCATTCGACCGCTCTGCCATTTCTCCATCATAATTTTACTCTAAGCCGCATTATACCGCGGAGTTTATCCCGCCTTGCGGGACCATTTCTCCATCATAATTTTACTCTAAGCCGCATTATACCGCGGAGTTTATCCCGCCTTGCGGGACCATTTCTCCATCATAATTTTACTCTAAGCTGCATTATACCGCGGAGTTTATCCCGCCTTGCGGGACCATTTCTCCATCATAATTTTACTCTAAGCCGCATTATACCGCGGAGTTTATCCCGCAAGGCGGGACCATTTCTCCGCCGCAAAGATAATATTTTTCTGATTTTTTAGAATTTTTGATGAAAATATACGAAATATCAGATAATCAGGCAACTAAACTATTTATTAACAGGATCTTAACAAGTATGATTTGTCTAAACACGGAAAATAAGAACAGATGGCGATTTGCGACGATTTTAAAAAGCCGGGCTAATTTTTGAAAAAATATGGTTTTTTGTGCTAAAAGTGCCATTATTTGTGCAAAATAGACAAAAATTATTTGCACATGATCCAAAATAAAATATATTTGTACCCAATTAGAACCATTGGTCTAACCTTAAATCTTTTATTATGACAAAAAAAGAATTAGTTAATGCAATCGCTACTGAGGCAGGTCTTTCTATCAAAGATTCAGGCAAAGCTTTAAACGCATTCGTCGGAGCTTTCGGTAAAGCTATGAAAAAAGGCCAGAGAATTCAGCTTCCGGGCATGGGTACATTTACAGTTAACAAAAGAAGTGCTAGAGTAGTTCGTAACCCTCGTACAGGTGCAAAACTGAACGTTCCTGCTAAAAAAGTTGTCAAATTTAAAGCAGCTCCGCTTCTTAGCAAAGGTCTTTAATCTTAACCAAATGAGATTGCTGGGGGGTGTTATTAATTCACCCCCTTTTTGTTGAAAATAATTTGCACACAGGCAATAAATGAATCTGAATATCGGGAAAAAAATCCTAGCTTTATTAATAATTTAACTCGAATTAAATTTTAAATTTGTTATCAATTTTTTTTTAGTACTTTTGGTTTGATAATTCCGGCCCAAATTAGGAAGCAATGAACTGTATAATAGTTGATGATGATAAGTTGAGTTGCAAGATCCTTGAAGGCTATGTCAACAAATATACCTCTCTTAATCTCGTAGGAGTATTTAATGATCCAGTCTCTGCAAGGAATGAAATCGCCAAACACAAAGATATCGATCTTATTCTTCTTGATATTACAATGCCGGAAATGGATGGTTTCGATCTTCTTGGAAGTCTTGACCATCCGCCCAATGTAATAATTGTATCGGCAGGCAGCGAATTTGCTATTAGGGCTTTCGATTTCAATGTTATCGATTTTCTTCTGAAACCGGTCTCATACTCAAGATTCTGCAAAGCTATAGATAAAACACTTCGTTATTTTACTCCCAAGGAGATCATCACTTCAGGGGATGAAGAGATATTTATTAAAAAAGGTTCATCGCTGGTTAAACTGAAATTAAAAGATATTGTTTTTGTTGAAGCTCTTGAGAATTACGTCACCCTGAATACCAATACTGACAAGTTCACAATTCATTTTACTATGAAGGCTATTGAAAGTCAGCTGCCATCAGGGGTATTTATAAGGGTTCACAGATCATTCATTATTAACAAGAGTATGATCCAGGCTATCAAGGAGAACTCTCTCGATATAATGGTCGGACATAGTGTGAAAAATATTCCCGTAGGGAAATCTTTCAGAGATTCCCTCCTGAACGATATAAACGTGATGGCCAGATAATTTCTTCCCTGTCACATGTTTACAAACCGACAGCTTTTTCTTCTGCATCTCGGACAAACTTCTTCTTCTCCATTAATGCTTGAGATTGAAAGAGCTGAGGGTGTTTTTATGTACGGTCCTTCCGGAGAGAAATACCTCGACCTTATTTCGGGCGTATCTGTCAGTAATACAGGACATCGCCATCCCAAAGTGGTCCAGGCTGTTAAACAACAGGTAGATTCATATATGCACCTGATGGTCTATGGTGAGATAATACAGAGTCCACAGGTGAAGTATGCGGAATATCTGTGCGGATTCCTGCCCGGGAACCTGAACTGCTGCTATTTTGTCAACTCGGGAAGCGAAGCCGTCGAAGGTGCATTAAAACTTGCAAAGAGATTCAACGGCCGGAGTAAATTAATATCATTCAGAAATTCATATCATGGAAGCACTCATGGTGCACTGAGCGTGCAGGGCAGTGATCGCTTTAGAACTGCTTTCCGGCCGCTGCTGCCCGACTCATTCCAGGCAAGATTCAACGACGCAGACTCTCTCAGTATAATTGATGAGAAAACTGCCTGTGTCATCATAGAACCGGTGCAGGGTGAAGCCGGGATAATATTTCCCGAAAACGGATTTCTCAGGAAGGTCAGGGAAAGATGCACCGATACAAATTCCCTTCTGATATTCGATGAGATCCAGACAGGATTCGGACGTACAGGATATATGTTTGCCATTGACAGGTTCGATGTAGTTCCTGATATACTACTCCTTGCAAAAGCTCTGGGAGGCGGCATGCCCCTGGGCGCTTTTATATCATCACGTGAAATAATGTCATCCCTGATGTCCGATCCACCCCTCGGACATATAACTACATTCGGTGGACATCCCGTGTGCTGTGCTGCCGGACTCGCATCAATGAAGGTCCTTACCGAAGAAAAACTTGTTGATTCATGCCGTGAGAAATCACTTCTGTTCAGGAATCAACTTGTGCATAATATTATTAGCCAGGTAAGGGGAGAAGGGCTGCTTCTTGCTGTTCAGCTTACACGACCTGAATATGTCAGCTATTTAGTTGCCAGGGCCCCGCATTTTGGCCTGGTTCTTGATTATTTCCTTTTCTGTGATGACGCATTCAGGATCTCACCACCCCTGGTAATAAATGAAGAAGAGATCGCATGGGCATGTAAGCAACTTGGCCTTCTTATGGATGAGGCAGAAAAAAATGTGAGAAATAAATGAGAAGGATCATTCTGATAATTATCCTTGCAGGTTCATGTACCTTCCCGTGTTGTCATCGGACAGACTGCCTTACCTGAGACTTCATTGACCCTGGAGAAGCTGTTCAGCAGATTAATGATCACCACTGAAGATTCCAGCAGGATAATAATTAATGATTCCATAGAATTCATTATTGACGGCTATACCGGATCCGACTCTGTTCTGACACATACTTTTACAGGTCTGAAGTATCTTGGACAGGTTACATCCCGAAATTCACAGTTAAAAATTATTACATGGAACCTGCTTCTGAAGGAATCAAAAAGCCGGTATTATTGCTATTTCATAAACAGAACAGGGAAGAAAAATGTGGTTTACAAGCTTTCAGCAACATATGCCGAAGAGCCAATAAGAACTGATACAGTTTATTCTGAAAAAAACTGGTACGGAGCTCTGTATTATGATCTCAGGTCTGTCAGAAAAGATGACCAGACATACTGGGTGCTTCTTGGTATTAATTACGGCAATCCGTCAGTTACACGGAAGATAATTGATATATTGCGTTTTACACCTGGCGGTATGATCATTTTTGGAAATAACCTGTTCGTCAGCGGGAAAGGAAAGAAAATACAGGGAGGTGCTGGAATACAGCTCAGGCGCCGTGGCCTCACTGAAATTCTTGTCCGATAAGTCAATCGTCTTTGACCACCTGGTTCCTGTTTCATCCGACCTTAAAGACCGGAAGGAATACTATGGTCCTGATTTTTCCTATGATGCCTATGACCTGGAAAAAGGGTTATGGAAGTTTAAAGCTGATATCGATGCAAGAAACAAAAAGTAAATATCTTACTTACAAGAAGATCATATTATGACTAAGATCAATCAGGTACACCTGTTTTGTCTGGATGAGCATCGTACCTTTTCTGAAGATGTCAGGAAAAGATTTGCAGATACATCAAAGTACAGGGTTATTTCGACCTCATCACAGCATGAGTTTCTGAAAACCCTTGAAAATGAAAAGGAGCATAAATTCTGCAAGGTAGCGGTCATTACAGTATACGAGGCAAAGGAGCAGGGACTAATTATTGAAAACCTGGCACATGCTGTTAAAAAGACCGATCCGGCGGCCTGGCTGATACTTGTTTACCCTGTGGAAAAAGGAGAGGAAATAAAAAAAACCATAAAATTTAATATTGACGCATTTATCCCGAGGAACGATAATGCGATAATCCGCCTTCATAACACTGTCAAAAGACTTATAGGATGGCATAATCTTGAGATTTCCCGAAAGCGAAGAAATCTTTCGCTCCTTCTTCTTCTGTTAATTTCTGTTCTGGCTGCCATACTTCTGCTGGTGGGATATCTGAAGTATCCCATCTATTTCTGAACGCTTACTTTATTTGAAACCGGAAGAAAATATGACTATTTGTCAGTCTGACATTAACGGCATATCTTTTGAAAGATAAACGGCGTTAATTATGTTGAACCATTAAAATAACCGATATGCAAACAGGAAGAATAGGAGTAACCACCGAGAACATATTTCCGATAATCAAAAAATTCCTCTATTCTGATCATGAGATTTTCCTCCGTGAGATTCTTTCGAACGCGGTCGATGCTACTCAGAAGCTCAGGGCTATAGCTTCAGCCGGTGATTTTAAAAGCGACCTGGGAGATCTGACAATAAGAGTCTCTGTGGATAAAAAGAAAAAGACAATCAGGGTGACTGATTCCGGAGTTGGTATGACGTCGGAAGAGATTGATAAATACCTTAATCAGATAGCATTTTCGAGTGCCAATGATTTTCTTGACAAATACAAGGATCAGATTAATACAATGATCGGACATTTTGGTCTGGGTTTCTACTCATCTTTTATGGTATCAGATAAAGTTGAAGTGATCTCCCGATCGTGGGATGAGACAGAGCCGGCAGTCAAATGGACCTGTGACGGAAGTCCTGAGTATCAGATTGAAGAGACAACAAGAGAGAGCAGGGGAACAGATGTGATCCTGTATATTGACAAGGATTCGAAAGAGTTTCTGGAAGAGAATAAAATTGAGGAACTGCTTAAGAAATACTGCAAGTTTCTTCCCATCGAAATTGCTTTCGGAAAGGAAAAAGAATGGAAAGACGGGAAATATGTGGAGACCGGAAAAGATAAAATAATAAACAATACAAAACCGGCATGGACTCTCAAACCTGCTGATCTGAAAGATGAAGATTACCTGAAATTTTACAGGGAGCTCTATCCCGTGGGCGATGAACCATTGTTCAATATCCACCTTAATGTCGATTACCCTTTCAAACTGACAGGTATTCTTTATTTCCCCAAAATCAAAAGCAACATAGAGATCCAGAAGAACAAGATCCAGCTGTATTGCAACCAGGTATTTGTAACTGATTCAGTTGAAGGCATCGTTCCTGAATTTCTTACACTTCTGCATGGGGTAATCGACTCCCCGGATATCCCGCTGAATGTCTCCAGGAGCTACCTGCAAAATGATTCAAATGTAAAGAAGATCTCGACTCATATTACCAAGAAGGTCGCTGACAGGCTGAATGAAATATTTAAAAACCATCGTGAAGAGTTTGAGAAGAAATGGGATAATCTGAAACTGTTCATTGAATACGGAATGATTACAGAAGAAAAATTCTATGAAAAGGCATCAAAATTTGCACTTTTGAAGAATACTGACGACAAGTATTTTACTTTTGAAGAGTATGAGAAGCTGATAAAGGAAAACCAGACAGACAGGAACAAATCGCTGGTTTATTTATATTCGACCAACAAAACCGACCAGTATTCCTATATCGAAAAGGCTAAGAATAAAAGTTATGATGTCCTTAATCTCGATGGTCAGCTTGACATTCATCTGATCAATCATCTGGAAACAAAATTCAAGGATTCGAGATTTGTAAGAGTCGATTCGGATGTGATCGACAAGCTTATCCCTAAGGCAGATTCCAGGGCATCAAAGCTGTCAAAAGTTCAGCAGGAGGATATTAAGAGCGTATTCAATATCAAACTTACATCGAAAGAGATTTACAACGTTGTCCCTGAAACTCTGGACGAAAATGACTCTCCGGTGATTATTACCCAGTCGGAATTTATGCGAAGGATGAAAGAGATGTCCCAGCTTGGTGGAGGGATGAATTTTTACGGTGAGTTGCCCGACAGCTATAACCTGGTTGTCAACCTGAACCATCCCCTGGTTATGAAAATCTCCGATGATCTTGAGAGTGCGGAAGGGACCAGGCTAAAGGAAAATAATTCCCAGAGGGAGAAATTGAAGGAAGAGATTTCATTTATGGAAAAAGAACATAGCAAGAAAAAGCCGGAAGAGATAAGCCAGTTCGAGAAGGATGACCTTGAGAAACTGAAGAAAGAGCTTGAGACTCTGGATTCATCCAGAAAGGATATCCTTGAGACATACGGATCAGGCAATAAAATAGTCAAACAGCTGATCGATCTGGCTCTGCTTGCAAATAATATGCTGAGGGGAGAAGATCTGAGCACCTTCGTGAAGAGGAGTGTTGAGTTGCTGTAAAAAGGCACCTGGTTCTGGATTCTCGGTTCTCGGTCCTCGGTCCTCGGTCCTCGGTCCGTCTGGTCCTTGGTCGTACTGAGCTACCAGCAACTAGCACCGAGCGACGAGTACCTATATCATTCTTCCGATTTCCCCCTTGATATAATCGATAGCCGCTCTTGTCGGCTCCTTGTCGAGTTCCATCAATTTATTAAGCAGCTGCCGGCTAAGTTCTATGCCGGGTCCATCGCCTTTCATCCTGTCGGCTTCGCTGTTTATTATTTTTATTGTGTTTGAACGTGCATTTTTAACCACCTCCCATGCCTGGGGACTCATATATATCTGCTGGGAAAGGTTATGTTCAAACTCACTCCTGATAGTCGTCAGCAGGGTTGACTGAAGCTGGGATACTGTCATTTCAGGTGTACTGACTCTGACGAGCAGCGATTCCAATGATATTCTTTCGAGAAAGAGCACTATTCTTTCGTATGCCTGAAGCTTTATCGGGGTAACTGCCCTGGCACCCTGGAGAATAATTTCCTGACGCCTTCTTTCCTGATCATTCCTGATCATATTTCTCAACAGGATCCATGCCGTAAAAAATACTATCAGGGCAGGGATTGTGATTTTCAGAATATCTGCCAGCATTTCCATCATCTTAGGATTTTATTTGCAAACGTAAGATATTTTCAATTAAAGTATTTCTTTTTGTTTTCATTTTACTTTAATCATTTAATTCCTGCCATCAGACTGTACTCATCTTTGAATTTTTCAGCCGCTTCTATCTGACCTGCAGACTCCGGTAAGATATAAAGCAACGTAGTTATCAACGTTGATTGCAACGTTGATTGCAACGTTGATAATGTCAGTATTTATTGAAGGAAACGGTAACCTCTTTCGGTTTGCGTTTCTTTTGCCTGTGATCGCTCAATGAGTATCCCAGGGTGATGATAAGCTCAACTCTTTTGGAAGCAGGAATATTAAGGATCTTTCTGATCTGTTTTTCATCGAACCAGCCTATAATGCACGATCCGATGCCTTCAGCCGCTGCCTGCAGGCAGATACTGGCTGATGCAATACCGATATCATTATGGGAATAGTCTTTACTCTTTATAGTGCCTCCAAGCTTTGAGGAAAAGTTCGGCTTTTCCCTGACAATAACAATAAGAACCGGTACATGCCTGACAAAACTGTTTATCTCAATCAGTTTTGATGATGCAGCTTCTGCCAGCTTCCCGATCAGCTCCGGATCCGTGACCACAATAAACTTCCATGGCTGGGCATTGCAGGCGGAAGGTGCCATTCTGCCTGCTTCGATTATCCTCTCAAGCTTCTCGGGTTCAAGAGGTTTGTCACTGTATTTCCTGTCGCTTTGCCGCCTGAGTATAAGCTCAAGCATCTCCCTGCCTTCTATCATCAATCAGAAATTTTCGGCCTTTAATTCAGCATAGCTTTCAGGATGCAGGCATGCCGGACAGACCTTCAGCGGCTTTGTCCCAAAATGAATATATCCGCATTTCCTGCAATACCAGAATACTTTTCCTTCGCGTTCGAAGACCCGGTTCTTCAATAATGTTCCCGAGGAGCTTCCTGTATCTCTCTTCATGCCCTTTTTCAGCAGCAGCTATAGCTTTGAATGCTGTGGAAATACTTTTGAAACCTTCTTCTTCCGCAACTTGTGCAAAGGCAGGATAGAGATCGTTCCACTCTTCATGTTCTCCTTCAGCCGCGGCATTCAGGTTCTCTGTTGTAGTACCTGTTTTTCCGGCAGGGTAACGGGCTGTTATTTCGACCATTCCTCCCTCGAGAAAATTAAAAAACCTGGTGGCATGCATCTGCTCCTGTAATGCTGTTTCAAGGAATATTGCGGCAATCTGTTCATATCCCTCTTCCTTTGCTGCTTTGGCAGCAAATTCGTATCTGTTCTTTGCCTGAGATTCTCCGGCAAAGGCTTTCAGCAGATTCTGTTCTGTTCTGGTTCCTTTTAAACTCTTTTCCATATTATTCTTTTTGTTGAAATTAATTTTAAGAAATTTTATTTAATCAGACTACGGAATTTAAATATAGCAAAATTACCTATCTTTATTTTCAAATTTATCTGTTTTAATAAATTTAATAACCTTAATAAAAAGAAAGAAAATGGGAGCATTATTAGTTATTCTTGCTATCATCGCCGTTCTGGTACTATGGGCAATTTCACTTTATAACAGGCTGGTAAAGCTGAGAAATGGCAGGGAACAGGCATTTGCCGATGTCGATGTTCAGCTCAGGCAGCGACATGATCTGATTCCCCAGCTTGTTGAAGCAGTAAAGGGTTACATGGTGCACGAAAGAGGTGTGCTTACCGAGATCACTGAAGCTCGTGCCAACGCAATGAAGGCAACGACTATCAATGAGAAAATTGTTGCTGAAACACGGCTTTCGAATGCCCTTGAAGGTTTGAAAGTATCAGTCGAAGCTTATCCTGATCTGAAAGCCAGCCAGAACTTCCTTGATCTTCAGAATGAAATATCAGATGTGGAGAACAAGATTGCTGCTGCACGCAGGTTCTTTAACTCAGCCACAAAAGAGCTGAATGTTGCAACTGAAATGTTCCCTTCGAACCTGATCGCAACGATGTTCAACTTCAAACGCGAACCCATGTTCGATCTGGGAGAAAAACGTGCCACTATTGAGGAACCACCTCAGATCAAGTTCCAGTAAAATGAAGTATTTCGGACTGCAGAGCCAGATAAGAAAGAACAATACAAACTCAGTATTGCTTTTATTGCTTTTCCCTGTTATTTTTTTGGGTCTTACCTGGCTTTTCTTCTTTTTCATGTCATTGGGGCCGGAAGACGAACAATCAAACCTGATTGACGTTAACCGTTCATTTCTTTCAACAATACCCTGGATCACGATTGGAATTGTTATATGGTTCATTATTGCATGGTTTTCCCATACAGCAATTATTAATTCGGCAACAAATTCAAAACCGCTGGAAAGGAGTGAGAATAAAAGGGTATATAACCTGGTTGAAAACCTGTGCATATCTACCGGGATGCAGATGCCCAAGGTCAGCATCATAGAGGATGACTCGTTAAATGCCTTTGCCAGTGGTATTAATCCAAAGACTTATCAGGTTTCTCTTTCACGCGGCATTATAGACAAGCTCGAAGATGATGAGCTGGAAGCAGTGATTGCCCATGAACTGACTCATATCAGAAACCGTGATGTCAGACTTCTGATAATTTCCATTGTGTTTGTCGGTATCTTCGGATTTATAACAGAGATGTTATTCAGATCACTGAGATTTGGAAGGATAGGAAGGGGTAAAAAAGAGGGTGGCGGCATATTCATTGCACTCCTTCTGGCACTGGTCGGCTATCTTCTTGCCTCCCTTTTCAGGTTTGCGCTTTCAAGGAAGCGGGAATATCTTGCCGATGCCGGCTCTGCTGAACTGACGAGAAGACCGCTTTCCCTTGCCTCAGCCCTGAAAAAAGTATCGGCTGATCCGACTATTGAGGCAGTAAAGCGGAAAGATGTAGCACAGATGTTTATTGATAATCCGCAGGAGACTGAAGAAAAAAGTACATTTTCGTTTGCAAACCTGTTCGCAACTCATCCACCGATAGAGAAAAGAATACAATTGCTGGAACAGTATTAATTCGTGGTGTTTTATTTTTTTATCCCTTTTTTAAAAAGCTTTGATTCTTCTCCTTTTAGAAGTCTTTTTAAATTTTTTCTGTGAGTTATAATAAGTGCGATCGCAACTATTACTGAGAATATCTTAAAAAATACTGAAGCCGTTTCAAAAAAAAGAAACAGGAAGAGGGGAAATGCTAATCCCGCACTCATTGATGAGAGTGAAACATAACCGGTAGCCAGCATAACCAGGATAAATACTCCCACGCATGAAATTGTCAGCAGGGGATGTATGGCGAGCAGGACACCAAAAATAGTCGCTACTCCTTTGCCCCCGCGGAAACCGGCAAATACCGGAAATATATGACCAAGCACTGCTGCTATTCCGGCAAGTATCTGATAATTAGTTAAAAGAGCAGTACCTTCATCAGCCAGGCCAAAAAATACCGGAAGCATTGCAGCAAGCCATCCTTTAAGAACATCAAATAACAAGACCGGGATGCCGGTTTTCCACCCGAGAACTCTTATGACATTTGTTGCGCCTGCATTGCCGCTGCCATGTTCCCTGACATCAATGTTGTGGAATAATTTACCGGCCCAGACTGCAGTTGCGATTGACCCGAGCAGATATGCCGGTATTAAAGTCAGCAATATATTTATAATACTCATTTAATGATCTTAATGTCAGAATCTTGGTCCGAATTCTGCAAGCGCCGCTGTCTCATCATTCGAAGCAAACTTGCTGAAGTTATTTATGAATTTCAATGCCAGGTCAGTTGCTGCGATATGCCATCTGATTGGCGAATTCCATGCCTGAGCGGGATCAAGAAGATTACTCCTGATCCCGTCGATTTTCACAGGAATGTTCAAATTAAAAACAGGCATAGTGCTGAATTCATATTTTCTTATGGAATCATTGAGAATAGAGTTAATTATGAGCCGGGTAGTGGGAAGATCAATTCTGCTGCCGTTGCTATATGGTCCTCCTGTCCATCCTGTATTCACAAGCCATGCTTCCGCTCCATGCATTTTCATTTTTCTTGTAAGTTGATTTGCATAAATGATAGGATCGAGCATCAGGAAGGCAGCACCAAAACATGCAGAAAATGACGGTACCGGTTCCATAATTCCTCTTTCGGTTCCTGTAACTATAGCTGTGTAGCCGCTCAGGAAATAGTATCTGGTCTGTTCTTCGGTCAGAAGACTGACGGGAGGCAGAACCCCGAAAGTGTCGGCACAAAGGAATATTACCTTCTTTGCATGACCTGCTTTTGAAACAGGCTTTACAATATTCTTTATATGGTAAATGGGGTAGGAGGCCCTTGTATTTTCAGTCTTGGACTCGTCATTGAAATCAATGGTCCCGTCTGAATTTACGACCAGGTTTTCGAGTAAGGCATCACGCCTGATGGCATCGTATATATCCGGTTCATTCTTCCTGCTGAGTTTTATGCATTTGGCATAGCACCCGCCTTCAAAATTAAATATGCCTTCATCATCCCAGCCGTGTTCATCATCTCCGACCAGAGCTCTGTCGGGATCAGTCGAAAGGGTCGTCTTGCCAGTTCCGGAGAGTCCGAAGAATATCGCAACATCTCCCTTTTTCCCGACATTTGCGGAGCAATGCATCGAGGCAATCCCCTTCAGTGGCAGGTAGTAATTCATTATGGAAAATATTCCTTTTTTCATTTCACCGCCATACCAGGTTCCTCCAATGACTGCCATACCGGCTGTGAGGTTGAACAGTACAAAGTTTTCGGAGTTAAGCCCTTGTTTTTTCCAGTCGGGATTGGTTGTTTTTGATGCGTTAAGAACCACGAACTGAGGTGTAAATACTTCAAGCTCTTCGGATTCAGGTCTGATGAACATATTCTTCACGAAATGGGCCTGCCAGGCAACCTCAAGAATAAACCTGACGGCAATACGGGTATTCTCATTCGCCCCGCTAAAGCCATCGACTACAAATAACCTTTTACCGCTAAGCTGTTTTGCAGCAAGATTTTTACAATGTTCCCATATTTCGTTCGGTATCGGCTTGTTATCTGAAACTTTTGCCTTTTCTGACTTCCACCATACCGTATCCCTGGTTGTGTCATCAAGAACGACATATTTATCATTGGGTGAACGGCTTGTAAAAACTCCGGTATCGACCGAAACGGCACCCGACCGGGTAATAGTACCTTTTTCATAACCGGTCAATCCGGGTTTGGTCTCTTCAGCAAAAAGGAGATTATATGATGGATTATAGATTATTTCATTTGCATTTTCAATTCCGTATTTCCTGAGTTCTTCAACAGTAACCATATTCAGGTTTAATTTGAGTTTCAGAAAGAATTATCAAATTTATCAAATATTATTTAAATTTTTTTAGAGGTATTGGTTGACTTTATAGACAGCCGCCAAGCGATCTAAAAAAAATTCTTTGTTGAAATATAGGGTAAAATAATCATCAACGGTCTTTGATCTGGTTAGATAACATAGACATAGTTTAGGGGGCAGGTATGAAAAGCAAAAGGGCATCAATAACGATGCCCTTTTTCATGTCGTATGAAATTAAATTATCTGTCTCCGTATTTTACTGATGCCTGGGCTGCAGCAAGCCTTGCTATCGGAACCCTGAACGGGGAACAGCTAACGTACGTCAGGCCTGTTTTGTAACAGAATTCGACGGAAGCAGGATCTCCACCCTGTTCACCGCAGATACCTATTTTAAGATCCGGTCTGGTGGCACGGCCTTTTTCGACAGACATTTTAATAAGCTGTCCAACCCCTTCCTGATCGATAGTCTGGAACGGATCGGCTGAAAGCATCTTCTGATCCAGGTAATGATGAATGAATCCCCCGATATCATCACGGCTGAATCCAAAGGTCATCTGCGAAAGATCGTTTGTCCCGAATGAGAAGAATTCAGCGGTTTTGGCCATCTGGTCCGAAAGGAGTGATGCACGCGGTATTTCAATCATTGTACCGTATTTATAATCGATCTTTTTAAGACCGAATTTTTTGCAGACTTCAGCATAGATTGGATCAAGGACCTTTTTGGTGACATCCAGTTCAGAAACATCACATGTTACGGGAACCATCAGTTCGGGTTTCGGATGCTTTTTCTGCTTTAGAAGTTCAGCCGATGCTTCGAACATTGCACGCACCTGCATTTCGGTTATTTCAGGATATGTGATCCCCAGACGAACACCCCGGTGACCCATCATCGGATTACTTTCATGAAGTGCTTCGCCGCGTCTTGCTATATCTGCTTTTTTGATACCCAGAGCCTTGGCGAGTTCAGCCTGTTTATCAGCACTTTGAGGCACAAACTCATGAAGAGGAGGATCCAGAAGCCGGAACGTAACGGGGAGTCCGTCCATTGCTTCAAGGGTGTTTTTCATATCTTTCTTGACAAACTTGAACAGTTCGTTAAGCGCTTTCCGGCGTTCGGTTACATTGGCACTGAGGATCATTTTGCGCAGAAGGAACAATGGCTGTTCCGATCCTTTACCATAAAACATATGCTCGGTACGGAAAAGTCCGATCCCCTCAGCTCCGAATTCACGTGCAATTCTGGCGTCTTCGGCAGTATCCGCATTAGTGCGGACTCCCATTTTACGGTATTTGTCAACAATCTTCATAAATGCCTGGAAACGCGGATTCTCTGAAGCATCCATCAGCGCTATTGCACCAGTGTAAACATTTCCTTTTGTCCCGTTAATGGTTATAATATCACCCTCCTTGAGCACTATGTCGGTTCCTGCAACTTTTATTTTTTTACCTGATGCATCAACATGCAAACTACCTGCACCGACAATACAGCACTTGCCCCAGCCGCGTGCAACAAGTGCAGCATGAGATGTCATACCGCCGCGTGCAGTCAATATGCCAACGGCAGCACGCATTCCTTCAACATCCTCAGGATTGGTTTCTTCACGGACCATGATGACTTTATGGCCTTTCCGGTTCCATGCAACTGCATCCTGGGCTGTGAACACGATTTTACCAACTGCCGCACCGGGTCCCGCAGGTAAACCCTTAGCTATTGGTTTGACTTTTTTCTCGGCAGCCGGATCACAAATTGGATGAAGAAGTTCATCAAGCTGGGCAGGATCGACCCGGGTTACAACTGTCTTTTCGTCAATCAGCTTTTCTTTCAGCATATCCATTGCCATGTTCAGGGCAGCAGTGCCTGTTCTTTTACCTACCCGGCACTGCAGCATAAAGAGTTTGTTTTCCTGGATCGTAAATTCTATGTCAAGCATATCGTGGAATGACTTCTCGAGGATTTCACGAATCTCAACAAGTTCCTTATAGGTCTTGGGCATTTCTTCCTGCATGCTCTTAAGGTGCTTGTTCTGCTCGTTCTTGGTTTCGTTATTCAGGGGACTGGGTGTCCGTATACCTGCAACCACATCTTCTCCCTGTGCATTAACAAGCCATTCGCCATAGAACAGGTTTTCACCGGTAGCCGGATTACGTGTAAAGGCCACACCAGTTGCCGAACTGTCGCCCATGTTTCCAAATACCATAGCCTGCACGTTTACAGCTGTTCCCCAGTTGTCGGGAATACCTTCAATACGGCGGTACGAGACTGCCTTCTTGCCGTTCCAGCTTTTAAACACAGCCTTGATACTACCTTCGAGCTGTTCTTTTGCATCATCAGGGAAGGGTTTGCCAAGTACCTGTTTTACTTTTTTCTTGAATTTTTCTGAAAGATCCTTGAGTTCATCAGCGGATATTTCAGTATCAGATTTGTAGCCTCTCTTTTTCTTAAATGCATCAAGCATCTCATCCAGCTGTCTACGAATACCCCTGCCTTCGCCAAGATCAATTCCTTCAGCTTTTTCCATAACAACATCAGCATACATCATTATCAACCGACGGTAAGAGTCCCAGACAAAACGGGGATTATTGGTCTTTTTCAGGAAACCTGGAATTGTTGTGGTGCATAATCCGATATTCAGCACTGTGTCCATCATCCCGGGCATCGATTTCCTCGCACCTGAACGACATGAAACAAGCAACGCGTTTTTGGGATCTCCGTATTTCATTCCCATAGTCTCTTCGGTAAGCTTCATTGCTGCCCAGACTTCAGGCATCAGATCTTTGGGAAGAGTGCAATTGTTAGCATAGTATTCATTACATGCATCGGTTGTAATTGTAAAACCAGCAGGTACAGGAAGTCCGAGGAGACACATTTCAGCAAGGTTTGCACCTTTGCCTCCAAGAAGATTCTTCATATCAGCTTTGCCCTCTGCAGTCTTCCTGCCAAAGGAATAAACTCTTTTAACTTTTGACATACTTTATTGGATTTGAGATAAACTTAAATGATTGATTTTAAAAAATAAGGGGCAAAGTTAATATATAAAATTGAAATTCTGAAAACTGTTGAAAATTCATGATCTGGGATGAAACATAATCAGGGTATCACGAAGATAGCTCCTGTCGATATGGGTATAGATCTCGGTGGTCATGATCGACTCATGCCCGAGCATTTCCTGGACGGCCCTCAGGTCGGCACCGGCTTCGATCATGTGTGTCGCAAACGAGTGCCGGAAGGTATGCGGACTGATCTTTTTCATTATACCTGCTTTACCGGCAAGATCCCTGATGATCGTGAATATCATTGCTCTGGTGAGTTTTCTTCCCCTGCGGTTCAGAAACACTATATTTTCGTCATAGATTACCGGAAGCCTCTTTCTGTCAATCTTATAAAGATCTATCTCCTTAAGGGTCTTTTTGCTGACAGGCACAAGCCTCTGCTTATTGCCCTTGCCGGTTACAGAGACAAATCCCTCAGCGAAATGAATATCTGTAAGCCTCAGGTTTACGAGCTCAGACACCCTGAGTCCGCATCCATAAAGAGTCTCAACAATCGCTTTGTTCCTGTGTCCTCCGGGCTTGCTCAGGTCAATGGCACTGACTATCCTGTCAATTTCTTCAACTGACAGGACTTCAGGAAGCCTCATACCGATCCTGGGTGATTCAAGAAGAGAAGACGGATTTTCATCAATTTCACCGTCAATTAACAGGAACTTATAAAAAGCCCTTATACCTGAAAGCACTCTCGACTGTGTTCTGGCATTCTTATTGCCGGAACCAAACCAGTTAATGAAATCCTTAAGATCGGTATAGGTCACAGATGATGGAGCCAGATCCTTTCCTGACTCAACCGTAAATTCTTCCAGTTTCCGGATATCATTCAAATAGGCTTCAATGCTGTTTTCAGATAAGGATTTTTCAAGCCTGAGATAGTTCTCAAAGTTCTTGAAAGATTGTTTCCAGGTGAGGCTCATTGGTTTAAGTTGGAATTCTTTTTCAATGCAAAGTAACATAAAGTAATACAACACAACCTTTCACATCCATCAATATTTTAGTTAATTTTGCAAAATCTTAAATTCTAACTGAAAAAATCCGAATGAAGATCCAGATAATTAACGGGCCCAATCTTAATCTCCTGGGCAAAAGAGAACCTGAGAAATATGGTAATATGACCTTTGAACAATGGCTGGAAATCCTGAGGAAACTCTTTCCGTCTGTAGCATTTGACTATTTTCAATCGAATATTGAAGGTGAAATTATAAACAAGCTCCATGAATCCGGATTTTCATATGACGGCATCGTTCTTAATCCCGGCGGATACACGCATACTTCAGTCTCTATTGCTGATGCAGTGGCTTCAATAAAAGCTCCTGTAATAGAGGTCCATATTACAAATATCTCAGCACGGGAGGATTTCCGCCACACGAGTCTGGTGAGCAGATATTGTGCAGGAAGTATTATAGGACTCGGCCTCGATGGTTACAGGCTTGCCATTGATGCTTTAATTGAGATCGGGAATAAATCAAAGAAGGCAGAATGATAAGGAAAAGGACAAAAATTGTTGCTACAATCTCTGATAAAAGATGTGATACTGAGTTCATAAGAGAACTTTACCAGGAGGGAATGGATGTCATCCGGATCAATTCAGCCCATCTGGATACAGAGGGTGCCCTCCGGATAATAAAAAATGCCAGGGAAGTATCTGATAAAATAGCGATTCTGCTTGATACAAAAGGTCCGGATATCAGGACAACAATCTGTGATGCTCCGGTACCGCTTAAAAAAGGTTCCACAATTTTAATTGCCGGGAATCCGGTGGAAAAGACCACTGATAAGACCATCTTTGTAACTTATAATGCATTTGTATCCGACGTGCCTGAAGGATCGGCAATCCTTATTGACGACGGTGACCTGGAGCTCAGGGTAATTAAAAGGAACGGAGATTTTCTTGAGTGTATGATTGAAAATGACGGTATCCTTGGATCCAGAAAAAGCGTCAATCTCCCGGGAGTAAAGATCTGTCTGCCTTCGCTTACTGAAAAGGACAGGACTTTTATTAAAATGGCAGTTGAAAATGGTGTTGACTTCATTGCGCATTCTTTTGTGAGATCAAAACAGGATGTCCTTGATGTTCAGGCTGTTCTTGATGGATACAAAAGTAAGATCAAGATTATTGCAAAAATAGAGAACGAGGAAGGGGTTGAGAACATAGATGAGATCCTTGATAGTGTATATGGAATAATGGTTGCAAGAGGTGATCTGGGAATTGAAATTCCTTATGAAAAGATCCCCGGCATCCAGAAGATGATAATTTCAAAATGCATTAACAGCAGGAAACCCGTGATAGTGGCGACGCAGATGCTTCATTCTATGATAACAAATCCCCGGCCTACACGTGCTGAGGTAAGCGACATTGCAAGTGCAATTTATTCTCAGACCGATGCAGTTATGCTGAGCGGCGAGACTGCCAACGGGAAATATCCGGTTGAAGCTGTGAAAACCATGACAAAGGTAGCCCTTGAAGTGGAAAACAATAAGGAAAAGTTCCTGGATATTCCCTCATATAATATCACAGGGGAGATCTCAGCCTATCTGGCAAAAGTTGCCGTCAAGACATCGGTAAGGATAGCGGCACAGGGAATCATCGCTGATACTACAGGCGGCAGAACCATAAGGGATATGGCAGCTTACAGGGGTTATAACCTTATTCTTGCGCAATGCTATCTGACAAGTACAATGCGGGAACTTGCTCTTTCGTACGGTGTTTATGCAAGCTATCAGGAAAGGAAAAAGTCGATAGATGATTTTATCAAGATCGCTCTGACGGATCTTACCGGTAAGCACGCCTTAAAGAATGATGATGTAATAGTTGTACTTGCAGGAAATTTCTCAGGTGGATCAGGTTTTTCTTTTATTGAAGTCGGAACGGTTGAGTACCTTAAGGACCGGGTTGATATTGTTGATTAAATTAATATTAATGGTCTGATTTTTGAAGATAGATTTATTGCCATAAATCAAATAATTGATGGCTGGAATTCTTTTTTTCTCATTTTGGCTGGCACTCCATCCGGTTCATGTCTCACTTTTAAGCATTGATTATGCACCGGATAAGGAATTATTTAACGTGTTCTTAAGAATATATTTTGATGATTTCCTGCTTGATTCCGGAATTAAAACGGAGGATCAGAAAAAACTTGACTTCTCGGAGAGTAACTCATTTACGAAAGAAATTATCGGTACCTATGTCAATGACAAAATCAGGATAATCATTAACAAAAGGCAGATTTCAGCAGAGCTGGAAAATATAGATTTATCAGATAATGAATTAAGAATGAATTTGTTTCTCAAACCCATAGGTAAAGTAAATACTATCACGATAAAAAATCTTGTCATGACTTCACTATATAATGATCAGGCAAACATGATCATCGTGAGGGTAAATGATTTTGAGCAGGGAGTAAAGCTAACCGCTGAAGAAACAGAAAAGACGTTTGAAATTAATTAACTTAAAGGTTGAGAGGAGATTACACCAGGTGAAGAGTTTGATAATCAAGAAGCTGATAATAATTGCCCTGTTAATTTCCTGCTTTTTTAAGGCAGGGGCTACCCACAACAGGGCAGGAGAAATCACTTATGTCCAGTTGTCGGATCTTTCATTCGAAATCACAATTACGACATATACCTATACCCTGAGCTATGCCGACAGACCCGAGCTTGAAATCAGCTGGGGCGACAATTCGAGTTCAATTGCTCCAAGGCTTAGCATCCTGTTTCTTCCAAATTACTATAAGAGGAATATTTACAAGATCACCCATACTTACCCTGGTCCCGGCGTTTACAAGCTTGTGGTTCAGGATCCAAACAGAAATAAGGATATCATGAACATTCCAAATTCTGTTAATGTGATCTTCTCTGTCTCGACCATACTTATTGTGAATCCTTCAATAGGTCGTAATAATGCACCGGTATTATTGAATCCGCCATATGACAAAGCTGCCCGCGGATATATTTTTGTCCATAATCCCGGAGCATACGATCCGGACGGTGACATCTCTTTCATATGCACTAACGGTTTGTACCCGCGAAGATGGTCTGCCAATCCCAAACTACACTCTGCCTCCTGCAACAAATTTTATCCGTGTTGATTCTGTCAGCGGAGATCTGATATGGAATACACCGGCTGATACCGGAGCATATAATGTTGCAATGGAAATACAGGAGTGGCGTTATGGTAAAAAAATTGGAGTGGTTGTACGGGATATTCAAATCAATGTTTACGATACTCAGAATAAGCCTCCGGTGAACGGACCTCTGTACGACAGGTGTGTTGAGGCCGGGGATGTTCTGGATTTCCTTGTTACAGCCACCGATCCTGACGGCGATTTCATCGGTCTTATCTCCACCTCAGGAATCTACAGCCCTTTTGTCTGCCCGGCAACATTTACAAAAGTAGATTCGGTAGCAGGATTTGCATCTTCAAGATTTCAATGGACTCCCTGTTATGAAGCAGTAAGGAATCAACCCTATGATGTTATCATAAAGTCGGATGACCACAGTGGTGAACTGAAACTGTCTGATATTGATAACATGCAAATAAAGGTCCTTGGACCGTCTCCGGTACTTGTCAGCGTTGTTCCCGAAGGTAAATTCATGCGTCTGGCCTGGAACAACTACGGGACAAATGCCATTTCAGGCTTTAACATTTACAGGAAGGAAGGTGCTTCATCATTTAAGCCGGATTCCTGCACCTCAGGAATCCCCTCTTCCTCAGGATTTGTTAAAGTCGGTTATGCTGAAGGAAGCTCAATTGTTTCGTTTGTCGACACCGACAACGGGCAGGGACTTCAGTTCAGCAAAGAATATACCTACAGGATAGTCGCAGTCTATCTGAACGGAACTGAAAGCAAAACTTCAAATGAAATTTCATCATCCCTGGTTTCAGGTGTTCCTGTAATCACACATGTCAGTGTAAGAAATACTTCTGTTTCAAACGGTTCCATCTTTGTCAGCTGGAAGAAGCCCGACAGGCTCGATACAATTCCGGCTTTAGGTCCGTATGAATATCAGATCTACAGGGCTGAAGGTATCACAGGGACAAATTATCAGCTGATAAAATCAATTCAAACGTCAGACCTGAATGAAACATCATTTATCGATACTCTTATCAATACTCAGTCGGGAGGATTTATATATAAGATTGAATTATACAATAATGCAACAGGTAACAGGTTCCTTGTCGGAGAACCTGGTTATGCCTCGTCGGTATTTCTTATTGCCAGCCCCGGGGACAGAAAGGTCCGTTTTGTCATTAACCGCAATGTTCCATGGATAAACAGCAGATACGATTTCTTCAGGCTGAATGAAGCCACAATGCAATATGATTCAATCGGTACCTCAAACGTTCTTAATTTTGTGGACGAGGGGCTGGTAAACGGGAAACAATATTGTTACAAAGTCAGATCAACAGGAGGGTATTCAGCTGCCGACATGCCTAAAAATCTGGTTAATTTTTCACAGGAAACCTGTGCCACACCTGTTGATAATGAAGCTCCATGTCGGCCCGAAATGACTGTCACAAGCCAGTGCGACAGCCTTTACAATACAATTCGCTGGACAATGACAGATAACAATTGCCTCGAAGATGTAGCGGGTTACAAAATATATTACAAAATGCTCAATGAAGAGGTTTTATCACTGCTTACAACAATAAACGAGCAGAACACCTTCATGTACAAACACTATCCCGGTGAGATTGTCTCTGGATGCTATGCAGTTTCTGCTTTTGACCTTATAGGGAACGAAAGTGAAATGTCTGTAATGATATGCGTTGATTCATGTAATTTCTATGAGATCCCGAACGTGTTCACGCCCAATGGGGACGATATAAACGACTGGCTGGTGGCAAAGACATCCGGACTGGTTGAAAAGGTCGATTTTAAACTGTTTAACCGTTACGGTGTACTGATATTCCAGACTGATGAACCTAAGATCAACTGGGATGGGACGTACAAAGGCAAGATTGTTTCTCCGGGAGTCTATTTCTATCAGTGCGATGTTTTTGAAAGAAGAATATCTGGTCTTGAACAGTTTCATCTGTCAGGTTTTGTGCATGTAATAACTGAGCAGGGGGCAGCTGTGAAAAAGCCGGAGTTATAAAATAAAACGAGATTTCTGTGATGAAAAAGACAATATTATTCATTCCATTCTTATTATGCACAATGATAATCAGCGGACAAAAGCCGGTCGAATATCTGATGAAAAGCAAAGCTCTTGTAGAAGCCGGTAAAGCCGACGCTGCTGTTATTTTGCTCTCAGGTGCCCTGGAAAACCTGCAGGAAAGTGCCATTTATCTCGGTCGTGCCGAAGCGTATATGGCTAAAGGAGACTATTCGCAGGCCATAAACGATTTCAATTCTGCAAACAATATTGTGCCTTCATCAGGAGAATACGGCCTCGCCCGTATATATAGCCTGAAGGGCGATGCTGCAACTGCAATATATCACCTGGAATCATGCATGAAATCATCATACAGGAAAAGTGAAAAAGAGATTCTGCTGGATCCCTCCTTTAGTCTCATCGAAAACTTGCCGGAATGGCGTCAGTTCTGGAAAAAGGAATGGTACGGAGCTCTCGAAAAAGGTATAGCTGAAATAGAGTACAGTATTTCGACCGGTAATACTGGTGAAGCCAGAAATATTCTGTCCGGGCTTTCAGGAAATTATCCCGGAAACAACAGCACTGTTTATGCAGGTGCACTGATCAGTTTTACCGAAGCCAGGTACGCAGAAGCGGTTAAATCTCTTTCCGGTTTGCTGGCAGAGGATCCTCAGAACGTTAAGTATCTGAGGCTTCTGGCAAGGGCACAGGAAGCTTCAGGTAATCATGCCGGAGCATGCTCAACATACAGCAGGCTTCTGGACCTGAATATCCCTGATCCTGAACTGCTGATCCTCAGAGCCGAATGTTACAGAAAAACCGGTGAGACCGGCAGGGCTCTCGGGGATATAACAAGATATCTTGATCTTTATCCTGGAAACAAAAAAGCTCTCAGTTTTGCCGGCAGAGTTGAATCAGCAGCAGGCGACAATATTAAGGCACTGACATATTTTTCGGAAAACCTGAAACTCCATCCCAACGATCCGGAATGCTATATTGACAGGGCTAACTCATATTTTGTTTCAAAATCGTGGGGCTGGGCAATACAGGATTACAGCATGTCGCTCGACCTCCAGCCCGGGAATTCGGATGCATGGCTTAACAAAGGCATTGCTCTCCTGAACTCTGGAAAAA
This sequence comes from uncultured Bacteroidales bacterium, assembly GCA_963828775.1. Classification (GTDB taxonomy): domain Bacteria; phylum Bacteroidota; class Bacteroidia; order Bacteroidales; family VadinHA17; genus LD21. The sequence goes on from CAWHGX010000071.1 coordinate 27,722, forward strand.
CTGATGATGCATGTCACGATTTCAGGAAATCATTCAGCCTGGGGAATAAGAAAGCTACGGAGTATTTAAGCCGGCACTGCATAAAATAATCATTCCCTGCAGATTACTACCTTATATTTTTCCTGATCTTATCAAACAGGTCGCGTGGTTTGAAAGGCTTCAGAACATAGTCGTTAATACTGAGATCCTCCACTTTATCGTGGCTTTCCGACATAATAGCCGCTGTAAGAGCGACAACAGGAATAGTGTTTATTCTCGGGTTTTCCGATCTTCTGATCACTCTGGTTGCTTCTATGCCATCCATGACCGGCATATGCAGATCCATCAGGATCAGATCAAAGTTCTCTTTTTCCAGCAGATCAAGAGCTATCTTCCCGTTCTCGGCATGAGTTACTTTTACACCCCATCCGATGAGAAATTTATTCGCTACAAAAAAGTTGATCTTATTATCTTCTGCAACCAGTACCTTCTTCCCTTCAAGTCCGCTGTACGACTCAAATGCTTCACCGTTCCTGATTTTTTCACTCTTTTCAGGTATGCGGAATGAGAGTACGAACCTGAAAGTCGATCCTTTGCCCGGTTCGCTCACCACATCAATCTGTCCGCCCTGAAGTTCAACGAGTTTTTTGCATATCGCGAGTCCCAGTCCCGTCCCTCCATAATGCCTTGTTGTATCGGGTGATGCCTGTGTGAAGCTGTCAAAAATTACTTCGTGCCTGTCTTTGGGAATTCCAATCCCGGTATCTCTTACCTGGAATTCAATTCTTGAAATTTTGTTCAAGCGTTCAAGCTCCTTTATTATCATGTGAATGCTACCCTTCTCGGTGAATTTCAGCGCATTTGAAAGGAGATTTGAAAGAATCTGGTTAAGTCTGATAGGATCACCAATGACTTCAACAGGCAATTCGTTTACATGTACAATATCAAACTCGAGGTTTTTGGATTTTGACCTGAAAGAATAGGTTCTGTGAATATCCTTAAGAAAATCACTGAGATTGAATTGAGTCTGTTCAAATTCAATCTTTCCTGATTCCATTTTGTTGTAATCGAGAACATCATTTACCAGGGTAAGGAGGTGATTCCCCGAAAATCTCAGTGTTTTAATATAATCCATCTGGTCCTCCCGCGGATTACCCTGCAGAAGAAGATTTGTTATGCCGATCACCTCATTCAGCGGAGTCCGGATCTCATGGCTCATTGTCGACATGAACTGCTGTTTGGACTGAGCAGCCTCTTCAGCTTTATGGCCTGCCACGATCACATTATCTATCATTATTCTTCGCTGTATTGCAATAGCTATCTGATTTGCTATAAATTCAAGAACGTTGACATCATCCTGCGAAAATTTTTCTTCGTCATGATAATCCTGAAATGCCATTACACCTATAATTTCCTTGTCGGCTTTCAGTGGAACACCCATCCATATTTTACACGGGGAGCCTTCCAGGGAGATATCTCCTGAATTCTCAAGGTCTTTAAGATCATTGATCTTCAGAAGGACAGATTTCTTAAGCCCTATTGCCCATCGTGTTATTGTCTTGCGGGCCGGAATATTTTCAAATTTATCAAGTTCATCAGCGAAAAATGGCATTGACAGTGAATCGGTCTTTTTATCATAAAGGGCAATAAAGAAATTGCTGGTATCCCAGATCTTGCTTAATTCATGAACTATGGTGGGATAGATTTCCTTAATATCCATCTGGTTTAAGGCAGCTGTTGAAATATTGTAAAGGATTTCCTGGATAGTCTGGTTCTTTTTCTCCTGTGAAATATCCCTGTAGATGCCAAGTGAAGCAACTATCTCATTATTTATCAAAACATTTGTAGCTATCAATGATACCTGAATTCTTTTGCCGGATTTATCCCGCCTTACAGTTTCCTTAATTATTTTGTGCTTTTCTGCGGCAATATTGTCGGGGCTGATTGACTCATCTTTCATTTCATCGGGTAAAATAAGGGAATCAATCTCCCTGTTGATTGCCTCCTCCTGTGTATACCCGAAAAGATCGGTGAATTCTTTATTAATAATCAGAATTTTCCCGTTGCGGTTAATAATAACAATAGCTTCAGGAATTGAATCAATCAGATGTTCGAGGAAAACTTTTTCCCTGCTTGCCTGTTCGCCATTCCTGGTATTATCCAGTCCCTGCCTGCCGGAGGCTATTGATCTCAGTAAATCAACTTCTTCCGTCAGTTTCAGGTTCGACTGAAGAAGTTCTTCATATTTTTCTTTATAATCAGCCATTCGGGTTAATGAGTCCGACATAAGAATACAAAATAATGTATTGGTTCTTTTTTATTAATGAACGTGAATTTAGCCTGTTACGATATATAACCGACTGATTTCTCTTTGTTTTTCTTTGCATAGTACCTGCAGAATTCCTTTAATCCGCACCCGGCGCAGAGTGGATTTCTTGCCTTACAGACATACCTGCCATGAAGAATGAGCCAGTGATGTGCTTTATGTATCATCTCAGCCGGTATGTTTTCCAAAAGCTGTAGTTCGGCACTCAGTGGCGTTTTTGCATTCCGTACAAGACCGATTCTGACGGAGACCCTGAATACATGTGTATCGACTGCCATAACAGGTTTATTGTAAACAACTGAGGCCACCACATTTGCAGTCTTTCTTCCCACCCCCGGCAGTCTTTGCAATTCGGATGGTTCAGAAGGAACAATACCATCAAACTCGTTGACCAGCATTCTGGCCATCGCGCACAGGTGTTTTGCCTTACTGTTCGGATATGAACAGGATTTTATGAATTCAAAAATATCAGAGGGTTCTGCTTCTGCCATCGATTTTGCATCCGGGTATTTTTCAAGAAGGGCGGGAGCAATCATATTAACCCTTTTGTCGGTACATTGTGCTGATAATATGACTGATACAATAAGACTGAAAGGATTTGTGTAGGTTAATTCAGTTTCAGCTACAGGTCTGATGATCTGGAAATATTCAATGGTTTTTCTGTATCTTTCTTTCAGGGTCATTATGATATGCGAATTACAGGTCAAGGTAACAATTTTTATTTTTCCGTAAAAAAAGAAAGACAATGTTGATCGATTTATATTGGCAATAGTAAATGTTTTATTACAGGATAACGGATGTTTTTTTAACTTTATCGGGCAATAGTGAAATCAGGTGGAAAAAATAGTCATAAACACAAACGGTTCGGTTTCAGAAATCCTGATAGGAGCAAAATGGGAATCTGTCCATGAGCTGCTTCCCGAAACCGGTGTAGCAATAATTACCGATAATAATATCCATCGTATTTATGGCGGCAGGTTTCCTGATTTCCCGGTCTTCGTGATCAAGGCAGGCGAAGCAAGCAAGAAACTGGAGGTAATAGAAACTCTTGCCGAGAGGCTTATAGAAACTGGCATCGACAGGACAGGTTTTATACTTGGAATAGGCGGCGGAGTGGTTTGCGATATAGCAGGATTCCTGGCTTCAATTTATATGAGGGGAATAAGATGTGCCTATATCTCTTCATCGCTGCTCTCTCAGGTTGATGCAAGTACAGGTGGAAAGAACGGAGTGAATCTCGGAAGCACAAAGAATGTTCTTGGATGTTTCAAACAACCCGAATTTGTTATCTGCGATCCGGTAATGCTGCAGACACTCCCGGAGGAGGAATATTTATCAGGGGTGGCTGAGCTCATCAAAACCGCCATAATAGGGAATAAAAAACTCTTTGAGATCATCGAGAAAAACCAGGAGGGGATAATAAAAAGAGATTATGAACTTCTTTCCATGCTTATATCCATGGCAGTTAATTTTAAAGCTGCAGTTGTTTCGGAAGATGAGAAAGAATCGGGATTGAGACGGATCCTCAACTTCGGACATACATACGGTCATTCAATTGAGATGTATAAGTCGTTCAGGCATGGTTATGCTGTTGCTTCAGGAATGATGATGGCGGCAAATTTCTCTTTGCACAGGGGATATATATCCGATGCTGAATATAACAGGATTGCATCACTCTTAAAATCATTCAAGTTTCTCCGAAGGCACGATATCCCTGATGATCAGATCGGCCAGCTGATTCTGCGTGACAAGAAAAAATCGGGTAATGATATTTATTTTGTCTTTATAGAAGCTATTGGGAAAGCTGTCGTTGAGAAAATCCCGGTCAATGAAGCAGTCGATTTTTACCGGCAGAATAAACCTGGCAACTAATACTAATTGTTATGAATTCTTTTGGCATTGTTTTCAGAGTATCATTATTCGGTGAGTCGCACGGAAACGCTATCGGGGTTGTTATTGACGGATGTCCGCCGGGCATCCCGCTTAAACCGGATGATTTTATGACCGATCTCTCGAGAAGACAGAGCGGGAGCAAGGGTACAACAAATCGCAGGGAACCTGATAAACCTGAGATTTTAAGCGGAGTTTATAATGATATGACTACCGGATCGCCAGTCACTTTAATTACAAGGAACAGTGACAAAATATCCTCGGATTATGATGATTTTAAAAGTGTACCGCGTCCTGGACATGCTGATTATGTAGCAGGTGTCAAGTACATGGGTTTTTCAGATCTGCGGGGGAGTGGGCATTTTTCAGGCAGAATAACCTGGGGCCTTGTTGCCGCAGGTGTTATCGCAAAGGTTATTATCCGGCCCTCCGAAATCAACGCAAAACTTACCTCTGCAGGTGGCATGACCAACATTGATCTGGCTGTCGAAAAAGCTATGGCCGGTGGTGATACCATAGGAGGCATCATTGAATGTGCTGTCGCTAATCCCCGGAAAGGAATGGGAGAACCCTTCTTTTATTCGATCGAATCAGCCCTGAGCCATATTGTTTTTTCCATACCGGCAATAAAGGGAATTGAATTTGGCTCCGGTTTTGCTTCTGCCTCAATGAAGGGCTCAGAAAATAATGATGCATTCATTGATAAAACAGGCAAAACTCTCACGAATAATTCAGGAGGTATAAACGGTGGTATTACCAATGGAAATGAAATAATATTCAGAGTAGCCGTCAAACCAACATCTTCAACAGGAATTGCACAGAGAACTTTTGATTTTGGAACAGGGAATATGACCGAGCTGAAGGTCAAAGGCCGTCACGACACATGTATTGCACTTAGAATGCCCGTCATTGTCGAGGCAGCGGCAGCAATCGCTCTCGCCGATCTTCTTATGATCGACAGGGGAATAAATGGATCAAGAGAATTTTAGATGTAGATTCAGTTACCCTGAACCTGTTATCGAGCCTTTCTCCGAATATCCACACAATTTTTCCTCCGGATTCAAGAATAAGGGTTTTTTCTTTTTCAATAAGTGAATACTTCCTGTCAATAAAATAATCGCTCAGTTTTTTCTTCTGTTTCATTCCAAGGGGGAAGAAATAATCACCCTTCTCCCAATTGCGGATAATTAAAGGGAATTTGATCTTTTCAATATCGATGCAGGCAGACATTTGATCGACAGGGATTTTATAATTCTTTTCAATATTGATCACTCTGGCAGATTCTATACCCGGCACGATCAAAAAATCTTCTATAATATTTATTTCATAATATCTCACGTGATCATTCTCCAGGGGATAAACAACCAGCTCGTTCCTGTTCCTTAATATCCGGTGGGTTCTGGTAAAAATCTGTTTTCCCGTTTTGCCTGCCAGCAAGCCGGAAAGATCGCCGGATGTGGCCCTTGTGATCCCGAATGGAGCGAAAAGTTCAAAGATCACTGCTTTCCCGGGATTTAGATTCAATAATTTCCCGACATTGAAAACAATGCTTTTATCCTTTTCAGCTGAGATCTGAGTCCTGATCCCTTCGATATAACCTGATACAATTTCATCGATTCCTGCCAGTCTTTCAGCTGTATCATTAAGCGTCCCCTCAACTGAAGGATTGATTTCCTTCAGTACCGGAATGATCATGTGCCTTATCCTGTTCCTTGTGTACCTGGTTTCGGCATTGGATTTATCTTCCCTGAAGGGGATCTGATTATTAGTGCAATACTCTTCAATTTTCAGACGTGAGGCAAAAAGCAAAGGACGTATGATCTTTCTGCTTACCGGTCTCATTCCCGTAAGGCCTGTTAAACCTGTTCCTCTGGTGAGATTTATCAGCAAGGTTTCAATATTGTCATTCAGGTTATGGGCAACAGCAACAGAATCGAAATTATTTTCTTTCCTGATCTTTTCGAACCATTCATATCTTAATTCCCTTGCAGCCATCTGGACAGAGATCCCTTTATTAACAGCATATTCTTTTGTGGCAAACCGGATGGAGTAAAACGGGATCCTGTTCTCATTGGCATATTTTCTGACAAGTTCCTCATCCTTATCAGATTCGATACCTCTCAGGCAAAAATTGCAGTGAGCTATCCCTGTATTTGATCCCAGTTTGAGGAATATATGAGTCATCACCATCGAATCGATTCCTCCGCTGACAGCCAGTAGCAACCTGCTCTGCCTGTTAAAAAGATTGTTCTTTTGACTGAAGTTCAGAAATTCGTCAAGCATTGAAAGCTGCATGTAGGATTATTTATAGGGTAATAGTGATGGTGGTCCGGGTTCGAAATTACTGGGTTTGAGCAGCTGCTCTCCTGATATGATCAGACGGTTTATTCTTGAATATTCCGGCAGGTTTGGAAAGAAACCCAGTCTTATCTGCAAAGTATTAAGGACCAGATTGTCGTTTCTGATCCTGACTCCAATTCCTATAGATGACAGAATATCACCGCTTCCCACAAAATCGTTTGTACCGAACAGAAAGGCGAAATCAGCAAAGCCAAATACAGCAAACCTGAAACCGTACAGGCTGACCGGGCTGAATAAAACCGATTCAATGCTGAGCGACAATCTCTGGTCATTACCTATTGAGTCATTCCTGAATCCTGAAAAACCATTTTCACATCTGTAAACCAGGTATTCGTCAGAATACCTGTCGAATCCCCTTGTATAATCAATATTTACGAAGTTTCTGATCCTGGATCTTCCAAGATAGGATAGGTTGGATATATAGTTTCCCCTTAACAGGAGCATCCCCTGTTCAGTGTGCCCATTATTTAAAAAAGTGCCAAATCCTGCTGAACCGTAAAAATAACCAAAACTGCTTATGGATTCTCCGACCGACAGTGAGCTTCCAAGGTAAATCCGGCTCTTGAATTCATTTATTTCTCTTCCCAGTATGATGTTTAGTAGCCCTCCAAATGGTATATCTTCAGTTCTTCCGTAACCGTAAATAAGGTTTGCCTTGTAATATTTCTGGAGAGAAAGGGAAACCGATCCCAGGAACATTTTATATTTCTGAAGATAATGATACGATTCCGGAAGAATAAAGGGGTGGTCGAAAACATTATTATTTGTGTACCTGGCTCCTAAAATCAGTCTTATAACCGATTCCTTGTTTATAAGAAAAGATCGTAAAAGCCAGTAGTCCTGTAAATTATATTTTACCGGCTCAGGTACAGACAATGAATCCAGGTCATCTGACGTAAACATTTCCCTTACTGAAATCCCGCCGGCATATCTTGTGGATGAACTGACCAGCTTCCGGCTAAGATCGAATCCGTATGTTTTCTTTCCCAGCCCATCATAATAATATACATCAAGATTTGAGAAGGTCTTCATGATATTATTTATCTGGTAATTCACCCCAAATCCCGGCGAATCAGTAAATTCCGAATCATAAGGCATTTCAATCCCGAATTCATGTCCCATTCCGAATATGTTCTTTTCAAAAACCGAAATTGATCCTTTTTCAAATCCGCTGAAGGTTAATTTACCGCCAAGGGAATAAATATCCTTTGTCACAACAATTACATCTGCTTCCTCATCTGAAACGGGCACAACCAATATCCTGGCATCGTCGATATAGGGAAGTTGCCGGATAAATCTCTCATTATCACTGAACATGAGAGGCGAGATCGTATCTCCTTCACTAAAGAGCAGGTTCTTTCTTATGATATTCTCATTAGTATTAAGATGGGTTTTATTCAGCAGTCTTTCAATTTTATTCGGGGCATATAAATCAGGACTGTTTATATTTGAGCCGAAGACATTCAGCCGTTTAATTTCAATTTTACGGATTCTGAGACCTGAATAGTCAACAAAGCTGATAAGGCTTGAACCAGTGATCTTTTTTCCTGATCCTGATACAGGCGGGATGATCACAAAATCGTAGAGTTTCCTGGTAATCAGTGTTTTGGATGCCCTGCTTTTTAATGAGTCAAGGAAAATCAGGGTTTTATCATCCTCCGGGCCGAAAGGAGGTATGGTTCTTGATTCCTGAGATATGCCTGGTCCGGTTATGAACAATCTTATATTCTTAAGATTCAGAGCAGGTATATCATCTGATATTCCAGGGAGGGAATCCAGTGGTTTTGTTTCCTGGGTGTATGATATACTGCAAAGAAAAAGAAATGCCGGAAAAAAGATTAGTCTTCTGGATATGCGATGATTTCCTGTATTATCAGTATCAGGTTTCATGAGGAGTTTTGATCAACACATCATCAGAGTTAAACTGGAATCCAAGACGTTTACCAGTAATTACCCTTGAGTGTTGAATTTTTGCTTCTGCCTGACCCACAGTGGCAATCTTAACCGTATCATATGGCGGTACGAGAAGATCAAATTCAAGGGAATACTGGATTGCCGTTGAGATAATGACCTGTAAAGAGGATCGGGTCATTTCCTCGTTCCCGTAATTGGAAAAAAGCATACCCATCTGTCTTTTACCTTCAACAAGATATTGATTTTCATGGTTTATGAATATCCTGGCGATAAGGTAGCCAAGATCATCCAGTCTGGAATATTTAAATGAATCGAAAAGGAAATTGTAGATGTTTATGATGCCTGAATATGCATTAAACTTGTTTTTCTGTATATATGGCGTTTTCCATGCAGGATGTTCCCTGTCGAACTGAAAGATATTTGAATGCATGCTGAAAAGCAATATATCACCCGCGACTTTCAACTGGGCATCAAAGTTGCTTCTGTCGGTGTATTCCATTTTTATCCTGGTATCCATGCCTCCCAGACTGACATTTACATCTTTTGAGAGGTTTTTGAGAATGTCCTTTATTACGCTGAACCACTCGAGAGTGTTATCATATACTTTTTGCTTAAGAAGCGATTTTTGCTTAAGAGTTGCAACTATCGTTGCTTTTTTATCTTCCAGTTCCGACATGATTCAGTGATTTTGATTTAACACTCCACTAAATTAGTAATTAATATTTAAAATGATCCTGCCGGGCTTAATAAGACCTGGCAAATAATACACGCCTTTTTGAAGCTCTTCCCGAATAAATGCATTTGCCCTCTTCTTCGTGGCTGTCAAAAGGGATGCATCTTATGGTCGCCTTCGTTTCCTCTTTGATTTTCTCCTCGGTTTCAGAGGTTCCATCCCAATGAGCCATTATAAAACCTCCCTGGTTATCAATTATTTCCAGAAATTCACTCCACTTATCAATATGAAACGTATTCTCTGATCTGAATTGCAGTGCTTTATTGAATATATTTGTCTGGATATCTTCCATGAGTCTTATTATACGGGTTGTAACCTCACCAGCCGGGATGGTCTCTTTTTCAAGTGTATCCCTTCGTGCAATCTCAACTGTATTGTTTTCAATATCACGCGGACCTATGGCGATTCTGACCGGAACTCCCTTTAATTCATAGTCTGCAAATTTATAGCCCGGTTTATAGTTTTCCCTGTCGTCATACTTGACCGATATGCCGGCTTTCTCCAGATCAGCTTTGATTATTATTACCTTTTCAGAAATTTTCTCAAGCTGATCTGAAGTTTTATATATCGGGACAATGACCGTTTGGAGCGGTGCCAGCTTCGGAGGCAGAACCAGTCCGTGATTGTCGGAATGAGCCATTATCAGAGCGCCGACCATCCTTGTGGATAATCCCCATGATGTCGCCCAGACATAGTCAAGCTTCCCGGTTTTGTCGGTAAACTGAACATCAAAAGCTTTTGCAAAATTCTGCCCCAGGAAATGACTTGTTCCCGCCTGAAGAGCTTTGCCGTCCTGCATCAGCGCTTCTATTGTATATGTATCGAGGGCGCCTGCAAAACGTTCATTTTCGCTTTTATACCCTTTGATTACAGGAAGAGCCATATAGTTCTCGGCAAAATCAGAATATACATTGATCATTCTATCTGTTTCCTCGACTGCTTCTTCACGGGTGGCATGAGCAGTGTGGCCCTCCTGCCAAAGAAATTCAGAGGTTCTGAGAAAGAGCCTTGTACGCATTTCCCATCTCACGACATTGGCCCATTGATTTATAAGAATAGGGAGGTCCCGGTAAGATTGTATCCAGTTTTTATAAGAATTCCAGATTATTGTTTCGGAAGTCGGACGGATTATAAGCTCTTCTTCGAGCTTTGCGGCGGGATCGACAACAATTCCTTTACCGTCGGGATCCATCTTTAACCTGTAGTGGGTCACAACAGCGCACTCTTTGGCAAAGCCTTCAACGTGAGCAGCTTCCCTGCTGAAGAATGATTTTGGAATAAACAAGGGGAAATATGCATTGACATGACCGGTAGCCTTAAACATCTTATCAAGCTGTGACTGAATGTTTTCCCAGATAGCATACCCATAGGGCTTAATAACCATGCATCCTCTCACCGCTGAGTTTTCAGCAAGATCGGCCTTGATAACCAGGTCGTTATACCATTGTGCATAATTCTCCTCCCTGTTAGTTAAGAACTTCGCCATCGCTTGGTATGGTATTTGAATTAAATGTTTTAACAAAAAATTGGTTCGTAAAAATAGCTAAAACTTGGAGATTAAAAAAAACCGAAGTTCATCATGAAAGCAAATTATAATATCGGGATCTTATCATTACTGCTGCTTGCAGCCATGCCAGTTAAAGCCCGGTATGCTGAGGATCTCTTTCCCGACAATGATGGCAGAAGGAAACAGGCTAATCCTCATCCGGGGACCATTTTGAAATTTAAGTTGTAACTTTGATAAAAAATATTAAATTTGCTAAAAAGCAAAAAGCTGAAGCGCAAAAAGATAAATTAAAACATTTGGTACAGAATTTGTAAGTAACATAAGTAATAAACAAAAAGAAATAAATATAAATAAAATGAAAGCATTGTATTACATATTCGGACTTGCACTTCTTACGCTTGCTTCGTGTTCATCGGGGCTTTATGTAGGAACTGAATATGATGATCTTTATTATCAGAATTCAGACCAGCCTGTAACAAGGGTTAGCACTTCGGAAAGCCAGCGGGTTTCTGAAGGCGACCTGAAGTCCGGAGCATATTATGATAACATATATGCAGCTGATACACTGGTATCCGGCGAATACTCCGATGCTGTCGACTATGACGATGCAAGGCTTAGCGATAATTACTATAATTATAATTATTATGATAATTACTCTTATGCCGGAAGGTTAAACAGATTTTACGGTAATTACTTCAATCCATACTGGAGGGATCCTTTTTACTACAGCTGGTATCCTTCATTCGGCTACAGCTATTACAGCGGATTCCCGTATTCTTATGGCTATGATCCATTTTATTACGATTACTATAGTCCTTACTCTTATGGTTATGGAGGTTTTTATAACAACTATTACTATGGAGGTCTCTTTAACAGATATTATTACAGTCCGTTCTACAGTTCTTACTACTCACCTTACTACTATGGCAACTATTATTCCCGTGGCTTCAATGACGGGAAAAACGTGACATACGGAAGGAGGGAAAAGCCCAGTACTCTCTCAACCAGATGGAGTGGTGGCGGTGGTGTTTCTTCACCAACAGGTTCTGCATCAAGGAGAAGTACCGATATTGCAACCGGATCGGGTGCTGCCAGTACAGCGAGACCAGGCTCGGGAACTCAGGCTGTTTCGACAGACTCCAGAAGATCAACTGCACCCGTTGCAGGATCTCAGCGGGTTGTAACAGGCACCGAGAAAAAACTGACTCAGGAACCTGTTAAATCAGGCAGTGAAAGTGTGACCGGGACACAGTCGCGCAGACCAGCAACCACTACTCGTCCCGAATATAATTCAGTAAACCGGACCTATACTCCCAGCTACAGCGATCCGAAGATCAGTACCAGGCCTTCATATAATAATACAAGGGTAAATTCCAACACAAACCAGATTAATAATACAAGGACCAGCCCTGTAAATACGAACAGGCCAAATACTATTCAGCGTAATACCCAAAGTCCATCAGGTAGCGGCAGAAGCTCTTCCTCATATTCACCTGCTCAAAGCAGATCAGGTTCTTCTTACAGCAGCCCGGGCAGCTATTCGGTCCCATCAAGAAGAAGCTCGAGTGGCGGATCATATTCATCCGGATCCTCTTCTTACAGCTCAGGAAGCAGATCATATAGCGGAGGATCATCCGGATCAGTTTCCAGGAGCAGCTCTTCTGGTTCATCTTCCGGTTCCTCATCCTCTGGAAGTTCATCATCAGGTTCTTCATCCGGCGGCAGCAGAAGAAGGTAGTTTAAAATAAAATATTACTTTAATTTCAATTCATTCTAAATAAGAGTGCAGGTATACTCTTCAATAAAAAAAGCAAATTAAATGAAAAGATTAGCATTCATATTAACAGCAACATTACTGACAATACCGGGAATATTTGCCCAGAATGTCGATGATGCTTTACGATATTCACAGTTGTTCTACACAGGAACAGCCAGGTTTATGTCGATGGGCGGGGCATTTACCGCTCTGGGCGGAGATATGTCAACACTGAGTCAGAATCCGGCCGGGCTCGGAGTATTCAGATCATCTGAAATAAGTCTGTCACCTCAGCTGCTTCATAACAACACTTCAGCCAATTTCCACGGGATCTCGAAAGATTACCTGTATAATTTCAACCTCGGGCAGGCAGGTATTGTAAGCAATATTATTTCCGGCAGCGGGGAAAGCGGCCTGCTCTCACTCAATATCGGGTATTCATTCAACAAGACCAGTAACCTTACATCATCAACCAGGATCCAGGGAACATCAACCACAAGCTCAATGGCTGACTATTGGGCTGATGCAAGTAACGGAACCTATTATACTGATATTACCGGTGCGGCAGGAATAGCATATGATGCATGGATTATAGATACCATTACCGGATCAGGAGCTAAATCATACGGAACAGTATTTTCAAATTATGGCGATAATCCTTCCTCAGATTATGGGCAAAATATCAGGCGCTTAATAACGAATGAAGGCTATATGGGTGAACATGCTTTTTCGGTTGGAGGCAATTTTTCAAATAAGATATTCTTCGGAGCTACAGTGGGGATCAGCAGGTTAAAATATACGGGGCATTATGAGCATCTCGAAAAGGCTGATTATTACCTCGATTCGGAATTAAGCGATTTTACCTATACTGAACATTTTGAAAATACCGGTACAGGTATCTCCCTGAAGATCGGAACGATCATAAAACCAACTGAAAGTATCAGGATCGGCCTTGCATTCCATTCACCAACAATTTACAGGATCGATGAATATTTTTATGATAACGTAAGTTCAAATTTTACCGACGATAGTCATTATGAATTTGAAAATGACCCTATAAGGTATAATTACTCACTGACAACACCCTTCAGAGCCCTGGCAGGATTCGCATACCAGTTCAAGAAAATGGCACTGTTGAGCCTCGATTATGAGTTTATTGATTACAGCACTGCAAGATTCTCTGAGACAGGTGATAATTATGATTACAGTGAGAAGAACCTCGAAATAAAGAATACCCTGAAAAAGGCAAGCAATATACGTGTGGGCGGCGAATTCCGGATGGACAAGTTCTATCTCAGAGGAGGTTATGGTTATTATGGAAAGGTATTTGAGATAGGAGAAGAGAATGATGACATGTTCCATAGATCCATATCAGTTGGAGCCGGCTTCAGAGAACAAAATATTAATATCGACTTCGGCTTTACAAATCTCAGGAATACCCAAAGCTATATCCTTTATAATACTTTTTCAGAATCAGCAGTCGCTGGTCTGACCAGTTCCAGGAATATGTTTACTGTTACCATGGGCTATAAATTCGGCTATTAATACTTTGAATTACTTCCGATTCAGGGGCTGTATAAAACAGCCCCTTTTTTATAAACAGGCCGATGCCTCGGGTCCCATATTGAATATCAGGTCAAGGATACTCAGTCCTGCAACAAATTCATTATTATTAAATACCTGGATGTATGACTTTGAAGAGTAGCCTGAAGTTTCTTTTGGTGATATTTTATGCCTGAAGTCGTTTTCCATCCCCTTTACCTGGCTGAAGGAAGAAGTGTGGGTTATACACTTATTAATATTAATTATCTCGAGACATTTATGAAGCAGTGTATCATTCAGGTCGAGGAGGAATTTAGAATCACTTAACAAAATCTTCTCAAAATACTCATAATAAAACTGGAAATAAGGTGATCTGCCGTACGAGGATATCATTGCCCTGATATGCACCTGCTGCCATCTTTTTGAATAATCAATTGTCACATCTTTTACCGGCGTTTTTATCAGATTGCCTTTTATGACCGGAACGGTAAGAACCATTACCCCGTCTGATGCCAAAATCCTGCACCTGTTTCTGTAGGTCTGCTTAATATAGTTTTCCTCCTGTTCAATAAGGACACTCTCTGAATTTTTGATCAGGCTGAAATACTCAGCAGGGGGGAAATAAGCGGTGGAAAGAAGAATTTCACCAGGCATAAAACCTAAATCACTTCATCTGATTAATCATGCTTGCAGAGAATCCGGCTCCGAAACCATTGTCAATATTTACTACTGTAACTCCTGCAGAACAGCTTGTGAGCATTGCAAGCAAAGCTGAAATGCCTCCGAAATTTGCACCATAACCGACACTTGTCGGTACGGCAATTACCGGTTTGTCCACGAGTCCGCCGACAACACTTGCCAGAGCACCCTCCATTCCTGCAATTACGATTATGACCCTGCAGCTTCTTATATCAGGTAGCTTATCGACCAGACGGTGAATACCCGCTACACCTGCATCAAAAATTCTCAATACTTTGTTCCCTAGCAGTTCTGCTGTAACGGCTGCTTCCTCAGCTACAGGAATATCTGAAGTTCCGGCTGTTATCACCGCTATTTTGCTTTTTGGCGATGGAATTTTCTTTAGCGGGATACTGATGATACGGGCTACCGGGTAATATACGGCTTCCGGAATTACTTTCTTCACGGATTCAAACATCTTTTCGTCAGCCCTGGTCCCTATAACATTGTGTTTTTTCTCTGTCATTACCCTGAATATCCCTACAACCTGTTCAATTGTCTTACCAGCGCAATAGACAATCTCAGGATATCCGGTACGTATTTCCCTGTGATGATCGATCCTGGCAAAACCCAGGTCTGTATAGGTGAAATTCTGAAACTCTTCAAGTGCATCCTCTATACTTTTCTGCCCGTTTTTTATCTCTTTCAGCAGACTTTCAATTTCTTTTCTGGTCATAAATTATCAATTTCCCGATTTGAACTACCTGATCTGTATCCTTCGAGGTCCAAAGATACATATCTGAATCCGATTTTTTTCAGGTTACTGATAATTTGTTCTTTGTCAGACTTTTGTATCATTTTTTCAAAATAACCCGGCAGGCACTCTATTCTTGCGAGATCGCCATGGATCCTGACCCTGACTCCCGGGTACCCCTGATCAAGAAGATAGTTCTCTGCCTGCTCAACCATTCTGAGCATACCTTCAGTAACCTCTGTTTCGTGCGGGATCCTTGTAAGAAGGCATGCCATAGCAGGTTTGTCCCAGATAGAAATACCTTCCTGACGCAACATATCCCTGATATCATTTTTTGTCAGTCCTGCTTCGTGGAGAGGACTTTTGATTTCCAGTTCGAGCAACGCTTTAAGACCTGGTCTGAAATCGCTGGTGTCATCGGCGTTGGTCCCATCGATCACATATCTGTACCCCTTATTCCGGGCAAAAGTCAGGAGCTCCGAGAACAAAATCTTTTTACAGACATAGCACCGATCGGATGGATTGTATCTGATTGATTCAGGGAAAGTAAGGTCGAGGATCCTGTGATTTATTCCAAATTTTTTCGCAAAATCAGAAGCTTCCTTTATTTCATTATCCGGAATATATGGAGTTCTGATTGTAACTCCTATAATGTTCAGTTTTTTCAGAGAATGAGCCCTGTGAAGCAGAAAGGAACTGTCGACTCCTCCGGAAAAAGCAACGACAAAAGAATTAAGTTCCTTTAATATCGTATCGAGTTTTTCCCTCTTCTTATCTGTCATTTCTTATTGTTTTTTCTGTGTCAATACCGACATGATGTTATTATAAACCTCTTTTACGGGTATAGCCTTTTCCGATGCAATTCTTTTGCATTCATCGTATTCCGGCTTAACTGAAACCTCTTTGCCGTTGTAAAAAGAGCGTTTTATGGTCACCTCCCCATAAATAGTATCAAGCTTTCCGAATTCTCTTGCCAGCGTATCCTTATTAAAGGAAAATGTTCTGATACCCAGAGTTGTGGATTCAGTGAAAATAATTTCCTTAACAATATCTGCCAGTCCGGTTTCGCAAATTACATTCAATATAACTCCCGGTCTTCCTTTCTTCATTATTATCTGCGAACAGTAGACATCAGAAACACCAGCCTTAAAAAGCCTGTCGGAGATGTAATCATAGAACTCAGGATTCATATCATCAATATTTGATTCGACAAGAAGAGCTCTATGCGTTGATTCTGAGAATGTTGTTGTTTCGCCCAATGATACTCTGAGGAGATTTGGTACTTCAGGATGATCTTTATGGCCGACACCATAAGCGGTCTTTTCTAATCTGACAGGCTGTCTTGTACCAAATCCGGTTCCCAGAACTGACAGGATAGCTGCTCCTGTTGGCGTTGTTGCTTCAAAATCTACTCCTCCCATCCTGACCGGGATTCCTTTGAGAATCTCGATGGTAGCCGGAGCAGGAACAGGTAGTTTCCCATGTTCACAATTCACAAAACCGCTGCCAAGCTCCACTTCTGAAACCAGTACAGCATCGACGTTTAACGCGTTGAAACAGATGGCAGCTCCGGTGATATCAATAATTGAATCGATCGCACCCACCTCATGAAAATGAACTTTCTCAACAGGAATCCCATGTACTTTTGCCTCTGCTTCTGCGATCTTAATGAAAATTCTCATGCTCAGTTCTTTAACAGAATCCTGCAAAGTTGACCCGGCAATTATCTTTTGAATATCTGAAAGATGCCTGTGGGAATGTTCATGAATTAATTGCTTAACAGCGACTTTTGTTCCCACGATACCATGCCTCTGGGCTTTTTCTGCAACGAGCTCCCAACCATCAAGGTTTAATCTGTCCAGTTCATTCTTTATATAGGAAATGTCAATACCCAGATCAATCATTGCTCCGAGATTCATATCTCCGCTGATTCCCGAAAAACAATCGTAGCATAGTACTTTCATAAGACAATCATTATAATATAAAACAATCAAAAATGCTTAATGTTAGAATATATGTATTAAGATGATATTAAACACAATTCCATTGCTAATATACAATTTACTATCATAGTGGAATAATAAAAAAAAAGTAGTATTTTTCGACACTTTTTTACAGGTGTTTAAATAAATCTGCAACGTTTGATTATGAGAAGAAGAGATTTCTTTAAAACTTCAATAGGAGCAGGGATTGCAGCAGGAACTGCTTTGAGCTTAGGCGGATATGAAAAATTGTGGGCAACATCACCTGTCGGCGTAAAATATGACATGATCGCTGTTATGGGCGGAAATCCCGACTCAATGTTCGACCTTGGAATCCAGGAGCTTGGCGGAATGGGAGCTTTTATTCAAAAAGGGCAAAAAGTGCTTTTGAAACCTAATATCGGATGGGATGTGATTCCTGAGCTTGCTGCCAACACCAATCCGTTGCTGGTTAAAAGGATCATTGAGCACTGTTTTAAAGCAGGGGCAAAGGAGGTATATGTTTTCGATCATACCTGCGACAACTGGGTGAACACATATAAGAACTCGGGTATTGAAAAAGCCGCAAAATCTGCCGGAGCCAAGGTGGTTCCTGCTAATTCGGAGACCTATTATCAATCGATCGAAATTCCTGCTGGCGTTAAATTGAAAAATGCAAAAGTGCACGAACTGTTGCTGGAAACTGATGTTTTCATCAATGTTCCGATACTTAAAGATCATAATTCCACACGGATGACCGGATGCCTTAAAAACACTATGGGTATTGTCTGGGACAGAGGCTTCTGGCATTCAAATAATCTCCATCAGTGTATTGCTGATTATGCATTGTTTGAAAAGAAACCTGCCCTGAATATCATTGATTGTTATAATGTTATGGTCAAACATGGACCTCAGGGTGTTTCAAAAGAGGACCTGGTCCTGATGAAATCGCTGATAATAACCACCGACTGGGTTGCCGGTGATACGGCGGCAGCAAAAATGCTTGGAGTTGATCCTCAGAGGATTGATTATATACCTATCGCGCATAAAATGGGTTTGGGGAACATGAACCTTGACTCCCTTAATATTAAGCGTATTAAAATGTAAACCATAATGACCTCCTCATTTCTCAGAAAATTCCGGATTGGATTTTCGGCAGTTGTTCTGGTTTGTTTTATTTTAGTTTTTGTAGACTTCAGGTCGCTTATCCCTGAAAAATACATCAATTATCTGCTCTATCCTCAGTTTATCCCATCTCTTATCAAGTATATTCATATTAAGACGCTCGCAGCAGGCGGATTTATCTTTGTCATATTGCTGACAATGCTTTCGGGCCGAACCTACTGTTCATTTTTGTGCCCGCTTGGTATTGGTCAGGACCTTTTCAGCAGGATAGGTGGTAAAATCAAAAGAAAGTTCAGAAGGTTCGGATTTAAGAGACCTCACACAATTATCCGGTATTCTATTCTGGCCATAGTGATGGGCGTCACTATTATATCAGGTATATTCCTGGTTACTTTACTTGATCCATACAGTATTTTCGGGCGTTTTATGACTTATTTCGGCAAGCCTGTTGTGTTGCTGGTTAATAATTTGCTGGCCGGGATTCTCGGCAGATTTGATATCTATACATTAAATAATATCCCGATTAAAGGATTCAGTTTGCTTACGTATGCTGTCCCCATAGTTTTCTTCCTGCTGGTAGGAATTCTCTCGTTCCTCAAAGGCAGGCTATATTGTAATATGATCTGTCCGGTCGGAACATTACTCGGGCTGATTTCAAAAATTTCTTTATTCAGGATTAAGTTTATTGAAAGTAAGTGTACCCATTGCGGAAGGTGTTCGGTAGCGTGCAAATCTTCATGCATCGATTTCCTGAACCAGGATGTTGATGTCAGCCGCTGTGTAGATTGCTTCAACTGTATAACTATCTGTCCCGAGAAAGCACTCTCATACAGCCTGCTTGGTTCAAAAAGTACTGAGCATAAAACTGACGAAAGCAAACGCAAATTTGTTGCCGGATCTCTTTTGATGCTGTTTGGTATTTCACATTTAGCCAGGGGTCAGGAAAAGAGTGTCCCTGTGCCGAAAAAAGAATCCACTGTCAAAGAATCCAAAACTTCACCTGTATGTCCGCCAGGTGCAGGATCGATAGAAGATTTCACAAAGCATTGCACTGCTTGTTCATTATGTATAACAGCCTGTCCGAATAATGTACTTCAGCCCGCTGTAAAACAATATGGCATAGCAGGACTAATGCAGCCTGTAATGGATTATCATAAGAGCTTTTGTACATATAATTGTACTGTTTGTACCGAAATATGTCCTACCTATGCTTTGAAACCGCTTTTGTTGGAAGCAAAAAAACTAACCCAGTTAGGCAAAGTAAATTTCATAAAGGATAATTGCATCGTAAAAACTGAGAAGACTGCCTGTGGTGCCTGTTCTGAAGCATGCCCCACAAAAGCTGTTTATATGATTCCTTATGAAGGGAACCTGGTGATCCCTGAAACCAACCAGGATATCTGTATCGGTTGCGGACATTGTGAATTTGCCTGTCCGACAACACCATACAAGGCAATATTTGTTGACGGGAACCCTATACATGTGGCAGCCAGGAAGCCCGAAAACGAAGAATCAGAGATCAAGTCTCCTGTTGATTTCCCTTTCTGAAACACGATAAGCTTAAAAATCAGCGAAACATGATTATCCCCGCTTTGAGGTATTTATCAGCAGTTAATTTTCCTGTTTTGTCCTTTTAGATTCAAATCTGCATTAAATGAAGCCATCACATATTGAACATATCGGGATTGCTGTTGCAAATCTCGAAAGAGCAATAAACTTTTATGAGAATGTTTTTGATCTTAAGTGCTACAAAATAGAAGATGTAGCTGATCAAAAAGTCAGAACCGCCTTTTTCATGGTCGGCCACACTAAGATAGAATTGCTCGAATCTACAGATCCTGAAGGTCCGATTGGGCGATTTATAGAAAATAAGGGGGAAGGAATACATCACATAGCCTTTGCTGTCGGGAATATTTCAGAACAAATGAGACGTGCAAAAAAAGAAGGCATCAGACTGATCGATAATGATCCCAGGAAAGGAGCTGAAGGACTTGACATCGCTTTCCTGCATCCGAAATCCACAGGAGGAGTGCTGATCGAAATATGTGAAGTAAAAAATCCCTGAGACCTGTACATCAAAGCAGTGTTTTTTCAATTTGCTTGCTGAAACCAGAATTACATTTGTTTTCCCTCCTGTCAGCTTAAAAAAAAGTTGTAGGTTTGTATAAGAAACAAACTTGTTGGTACTATGAGCAATAGCTATGCAACATCAGGTAACTCCGGACCAAAAGTAAGGTCCGATTGTGAAATGATTCTTGAACTCAGGGATGAAGGTGGAATTGTAATTGAACTTAAATCAAAGGTACAGATCCTTTATGGAGAGTCCATCGAAAAACAATGTGTTGAAATCCTGAATTATTTTGGGATAAGAGATGCATATTTAAAGATAGATGATTCCGGCGCCCTGCCGTTTGTGACAGCCGCCCGGCTGGAGGCTGCCATAAAACAGCTTATCCCTTCAGATATGGCTTTTCTGCCGGAATTATTGGAAGAAAACACATATTCAACATCTTCCGGCAGATTTCGTTTTTCAAGGCTTTACATACCCGGAAATGCTCCGGGTATGATGATAAATGCCGGACTGCATTCCGCTGACGGGATCATACTTGATCTGGAAGATTCCGTTGCCCCTGAAAAAAAGGATGAGGCCAGAGTCCTGGTGCGAAATGCACTGAGACAGGTCAGTTTTAACGGAGCAGAAAGGATGGTTAGAATTAACCAGGGTGAAAGGGGATTGAAGGATCTTGATTATGTGGTTCCTCATAATGTCAACCTTATCCTGATTCCAAAATGCGAAAGCACCTCAGCCGTCAGGGATATTGAAAACAGAATACTGGAAATAAAGAACTGGTTTGGAATTTCACATCCGGTCTATCTTATGCCTATTATTGAAACAGCCCTTGGTGTTGAAATGTGTTTTGAAATTGCAAGGGCTTCCACAAATGTTGTCGCGATAGCTATCGGACTGGAGGACCTGACAGCGGATATGGGTGTGGCGAGGACCAGTGACGGGGCAGAATCATTTTATGCCAGGACACGCCTTGTAAACGCTGCAAAAGCGGCAGGTATTCAGCCGATTGATTCCGTTTTTTCTGATGTTAGCGATATGGAAGCCCTGAGACAGACTGTCATATCGTCAAAAGCATTAGGATTTGAAGGGATGGGATGTATCCATCCGAGGCAGATACCTGTAATTAAGCAGGGTTTTGCTCCCGGACCTGAAGAAATTGAGAAATCGAAAAAGATCGTGCTTGCATTCGAAAATGCCCGGGCGAAAGGTCTGGGAGTCGCCGCCCTGGGTTCAAAAATGATTGATCCTCCGGTGGTTGCCAGGGCTCAGAAAATTATCGACCTTGCGATAAGCTTAGGACTATTATCAGGAAACTGGATGAATGAGATTCCTGCAGTAGCAAAATAATTAACAAATAACAGTTATTATGACAATGCCTGCTGTTATCAATGCCGCTGGCAGAGCGGTTCCGACAGAGATCAACGGGAAACCGGTGATCCCTTTCAAAGGTGTGGGTAAACACATGCCTTATGGAAATAAATACGGTCCCCCGATACCTTCATGTTCCGATTTTCCCGATGATGGCAATAAGGTGGTGCCGACACTGGAAGAGGCGCTTTTAAGATGCGGGATCCGCGATGGGATGACCATTTCAACACATCATCATCTCCGGGATGGAGATCTGATCAGCAACAGGATATTTGAAATTGCCTCTGTGATGGGTGTGAAAGACCTGGTCTGGTTCCCTTCAGCCTCTTTCCCGTGCAACGACCCTGTAATCAAATACCTTGAAAACGGCACGATCAATAGAATTGAAGGGAGTATGAACGGGCCTCTTGGCAGATTCGTATCGGAGGGGAAAATGAAAGGTACTGCAGTACTCCGCTCACACGGAGGCCGGGTGCAGGCTATCCAGGACGGAGAAGTTAAAATAGATATTGCGGTCCTGGTTGCACCATCATCCGACTCATACGGCAATGCAAAGGGTACAGGAGGTAAATCAGCCTGCGGGGTTCTGGGATATGCGAAAGCTGATTCTATGTATGCCGACAAGGTGATCGTTGTGACTGACAACCTTGTTGACCTTCCCTGCCTGCCTGCGGAAATAGAAGGTAATTATGTCGATTTTGTTGTAGTTGTGGAAAAAATCGGGATCCCTGAAAAGATCGTGTCAGGAACAACCCAGATCACGAAAAGTCCTGACAGGTTATTGATTGCAGAATTGACTGCCTCTTTTCTTGAAAAGTCAGGAATACTTAAAGACGGCGTCACGATGCAGGCAGGAGCCGGCGGGACATCCCTGGCAATAGCTGTATTTCTTCATGAAATCCTGAAGAAAAAAGGCTGGAAATCAAAATTCGGATTTGGAGGCAGTACAAAATACATGGTTGAGATGCTTGAGCAGGGACAGATGGAATATATTCTGGATGCTCAGGCTTTTGATCTCGATGCTGTAATTTCGGTGGGAAAGAATCCCAGGCATATCCCTTATCCGGTTTTTAATGCCTATAATTACCACTCCAAGGGAAATCTGACGAGCATGATGGACATAATGATACTTGGAGCTACTGAAATAGACCTTAATTTCAACGGGAACGTCGTGACCCACTCAGATGGCTGTCTCCTCCATGGAATCGGAGGCTGGCAGAATTGCCTTCATGCCAGGAATGTGATTCTTCCTGTGCCACTGTTCCGCGACAGAATACCCGTGATAGTCGATGAGGTGACAACATTGTGTGGTCCGGGAGAATTAATTGATGTAATCATAACTGAGAGAGGCATCGCCATAAATCCCCTGCGCTCCGATCTTTTTGAAAGTGTTAAGGAGAGCGGACTTCCGGTTAAAACCATTCAGGAGCTGAAGGATGAAGCTGAAAAGATCTGCGGAAAACCATCAAAGGCAGAGTTTGATGATGAAATAGTGGCAGCAATAAAATGGGTTGATGGAACAGTGATTGATGTCGTGCGAAAAATAAAAAGCAAATAAATATTTCTATGGAAAGATATAAATGTGTTATTTGCGGTTATATATATAATCCTGAAGAAGGTGATATTTCTTCGGGGATAGAACCCGGAATCCCATTCAGCGATCTTCCTCCTGATTATGTTTGTCCGATCTGCTCAGCAGGAAAGGAGGACTTTTATGTTTGCGACTGAAGTAACAGACAACAGATTTCAGTTTGTCCCTACCGGTCTTCACGTGGAACATTTCTGATGACATCCAGGAGCAGGTCCCAGAACATCCCGACTGTTTTTATTTCAATTTTTTCATCCGGAGTATGGGCCCCCCTTATTGTTGGTCCGAATGATATCATGTCAATCCCTTTGAATTTTTCAAAAAAGAGGCCACATTCAAGACCTGCGTGAATAGCTTTTACTGCCGGTTCCCTGCCAAAAAGATTGATGTATGATTTACGCGTGATATTCAGGATCTCAGATTTCAGATCAGGTTTCCAGCCAGGATAGCCATCAGAATGATCGACTCTGGCACCGGCAAGTTTCAGACACGATTCAACCATCCGTGCAGCATTATGCTTTGATGATTCAACAGAGCTTCTCTGGGTTGTTACTATCCTGATTTTGTTTTCATCAAAAAAACTTATTGAAGCAAGATTTGTTGAAGTCTCAACCAGATCATCAATATCCTTCGACCAGGCAATTACCCCGTGAGGACAGCAGGAAAGTGAATCAATAAGTCTTTCATGACTTTCCCTGTCCATTGCTGATTGAGGAGATTCAATTTCCCTGACAGCAATTTTCAAATCTTTTTCAATTTCACCAATCTCCTTATTGAGCACTGCCTGAAAATTCAGGATCCATTCTTTTACCTTGTACTGTGCGGACTTGTTGACCGCAATCACAGCAAATGCTTCCCTTGGAATTGCATTCCGCAGATTCCCTCCGTTAAACCGGCTTAAATAAATATTGAACTGATCGGTCAGGCTTCTTAATATCCTGTTCATAATTTTTACTGAATTTCCGAATCCTTTGTGAATTTCGTCACCGGAATGGCCTCCGCGAAGCCCGGTCACTGAAATCTCCAGACCAGACATTCCTTCCGGAACCGGAATACTTTTATAGGTCAGCTCCCCGACAGAGTCCATTCCTCCTGCACACCCAATGAAGAGGATCCCTTCATCTTCGGAATCAAGGTTTAATAGTGTCCTCCCTTCAAAAAAATCCTGGGCAAGATTAAATGCACCTGTCATTCCTGATTCTTCATCGACAGTAAACAGACATTCGATTTTACCGGTTTTAAGGCTGATATCTGAAAGAACCGCAAGCTGAGAAGCAATTCCTATACCATCATCAGCTCCAAGAGTTGTGCCCCTGGCGGTGACCCATCCGCTCTCAATAAAAGGTACAACAGGATCAGTAAGCCAGTTGTGGATGTAGTCTGAATTTTTCTCCCCGACCATATCCATGTGGCTCTGAAGGACAAGAGTTTTCATGTTTTCATAACCAGGGGATGAGGGTCTGATGATAAGGATATTTCCGGCGGCATCTTCTTTAGATGCCAGATTATGCTCCGAAGCGAAGTTCAAAAGGTATTTCCTGATCTTTCCCTCATTCTTGCTTAAACGAGGTATCCTGCAAATCTCCTCAAAAAAGATCCAGATTGGTGCCGGTCTTAATTCAGATAAAACGCTCATACTGATTAAAGTTTTTTATGAGACTCTAAAATAATGCTTTTCCGGATTAGTAAGCTGAATCAACATTATAATGATGGAAAGAGATCATTCAAATTTTGTATTTTTACAGGTGACGACTTCAGTTATTTCATACACTTACATGTAAATGGCCAAACGGACAATTGTTGCTTTGCCGGGAGATGGTATCGGCAGTATTGTATTGAAACAGGCTTTAAGGGTTCTCGACACTTCAGGCTTTAAAGCTGATTATATTTACGGGGATATCGGATGGCAGCTCTGGTGTAAAGAGGGCAATCCTTTGCCCCAAAGGACGCTCGATTTAATTAAGAAGCATAAGATTGCATTATTCGGGGCAATTACATCCAAACCCAATGAGGAAGCCAGGGCTGAATTAGACCCTTCTCTCCGGGGAAAAGGATTTGTATACTCAAGCCCGATTGTCGGGCTCCGGCAGAAATTCAACCTCGATATCTGTGTCCGGCCATGCAAATCGTACAAAGGCAATCCGCTTAATTTCATAAGGAGGGGCAGAGGAGGTTTAATTGAAGAACCAAATATTGATGTTGTTATTTTCCGGCAGAACACCGAATGCATGTATTCGGGAGTCGAATGGACCAATCCACCGGAACAGGTATATCAGGCGTTGATGACTCACCCTAAATTTGTCGAAAATTTTGGCAGAGTGCCGGTTGAGGAACTGTCAGTTTCAGCCAGGATCTTTACAAAAAAAGCAACCGAAAGAATTTTATCAGCTGCTTTTGATCATGCCAGAAAATTTGGGTACTCATCAGTCACCGTCTGCGAAAAGCCAAATGTCATAAGGGAAACATCGGGACTTATGTGGAAGCTGGCAAAAGAAATCCAGAAGAGCTCATATCCGGAGATAAAATTGGTCAATACAAATATTGATGCCCAGATGATGTGGCTTACAAAGAATCCTGAGGATTACGGAGTCATAGTGGCCGGGAACATGTTTGGAGATATTGCCTCCGATGCTTTCGCCGGGCTTATAGGGGGACTTGGTTTTGCATGCAGTGCTCAGTTTTCTTCGGATGGTATAGCCGTATTTGAACCCACTCATGGATCAGCTCCGAAGTATGCCGGGTATGATGTACCAATTGTTAATCCTATCGCGATGATTGAATCAGCATGCATGATGCTCGACTATATTGAAGAAAAAAGCATTGCCGGAAGAATAAGGAAAGCTATCGCTGAGATTATTCAGGAGGGTAAGGTAAGGACCTACGATATGATGAAGATGACAGGTTCTCCTGAAGTGATTAAAAACGGTGCAGCTTCGACCATACAGATGACCGATGCAATTATTTCAAGAATCAGGTAAACAAAATCCCTTATCTATGAATGAAGTCGTAAAAAATCTATGGCCTGAACTGGAATGGATCACTGATCATTCACTCAGGGAGAAGACCGCAAAAACGTGGGAGCTTGCTCTCGGGAGGAGTGTCCTTAAAGCTGATGATCTTGATAAGATCCCATTCACCCTGCTCTGCGGGCCCGATCTGAAGATCAGCTTTATGGCACACAAAAGATGTGTTGTCCATATTGCTAAAGCCTGCGGGGAAAAGATGAATAAATTTTTTGAAAAAGAACTTCCGGTAAATATGGATGTGCTTATCTCCGGTGCAATACTGGCCGATGTTGGTAAATTAATTGAATATGAGTTAGATGAAGACGGAAAATCAGTCCAGGGAAAATACGGACAATATCTTCGTCACCCTTTTTCAGGAGTCTCTCTTGCTGAAGAATGTGGTGTGCCGCCTGAAGTTTGTCACATTATTGCAGCACATGCCCAGGAGGGCGATCTGATCAAACGAACAACTGAGGCATACATTGTTCATCATGCCGATTTTATGACCTTTCTCCCTTTTAAAAGCCGTCTGGTTGTCTGAAGCTTTTAAAGAGGCTGTCAACCGAGTTTCATTTTTTCAATTTCCTCGATATTCCTTTCATTATTGACGTCCTTAGCATTTGGAGTATAGAGATAGTCAATCAGATCCATATACTTGTCCATAATCTTGCCCCGCACAATTTTCATTGTCGAATTCATAAGTCCGCTTTCTTCAGTAAATCCCTCTTCAAGAATTCCGATTGAGACCGGAAGCCATCGCTGGGGAAACATATTTCCGTACTTGCCGTTTGTGCGATACTCGTTTACCTCATTTTCCAGAAGTGTCGTGATCGTTCTCTTCCCTTCGTCAGAGTCAGCAGTCAGGTTTTTTTCTTCAAGATAAACCTTGAGAGCATGCTGGTTTGGAACAACAAGTGCAACCGTATATGGTTTCTGGTTGTTATAGAGCATACACTGATCGATAAATTTTGACTGTTCAGAAATTGCTTCCTCAATTCCTTCAGGGCTGAATTTTTCCCCATCGTCAGCTATGAGCAGACTTTTAAACCTTCCCAGGACATAAAGGAAGCCATCTTCACCCATATAACCCATATCACCTGTATAAAGCCAGCCATCCCTTAATGCTTCCCGTGTTGCAGATTCGTTTTTCCAGTACCCGTGCATTACATTTCCACCTTTTATTACAATTTCGCCCTTTTGTCCTACCGGGAGCTCATTCCCTTCATCATCACATATCCTAAGATCCATATTATTGACAAGAACACCTGATGAACCCAGTTTATGCCTGCCTGAGGAGTTTGAGGAAATGACAGGTGATGCCTCAGTTAATCCAAAACCCTGGTACATGGGGATTCCCAGGGCATAAAAGAATCTCTGAAGTTCAATGTCAAGCAAAGCGCCTCCTCCGATAAAGTAGTCAAGCTCCCCGCCGAAGCTTTCACGGATCTTCCGGAAGAGGATCTTGTCGTACAGATCAATCAAAGGCTTTTTTATTTTCTGTAGTCCGCGGCCTTTATTCCATCCTTCTTTATTGTAGGAATATGATATTTTCAGGGCGTGATTAAATAAGATCTCAGCAATCTTCCCTTTTTCCTTTATCCCTTTTTCAATATTCTTTCTGAAGTTTTTAGCTATTGCCGGAACACTCATCAAAAGATTTGGCTTGATTTCTTTCAGGCATACAGGCAGGTTCCTTAGTGTTTCCATTGGTGTTTTTCCTGTCTTAACAGAAGCTATACTGGCACCCTTTCCCATAAAAGCATAAATACCGCATGTATGTCCGAATGAATGATCCCAGGGGAGAATTAGCAGGGTCTTATAAAATGAAGGGATATCAATCAGGCTGTAAGCCTGATACACGTTGGTGACATAGTTCCCGTGAGTAAGAATTATGCCTTTTGGATCTGCAGTGGTTCCGGAAGTATAACAGATATTTGCAAAGTCGGAGGGTTTAATGCCTGTATAAATTTCCTCGAATCGGGATTTATTTTTGGGAGATTCAAGCCATTCTCTTCCAATTTTACGGACCTCATTAAAATGGATCTCATTATCGGAATACTCTTCCTGTGTATCAAAATGAATGATCTTTTCAATTGATTTGCATTCACTGATTATCGGCTTCAGTTTCTGGGCCTGGAGGGAGGAAACCAGAACCATTCTTGATCCCGAATGGTTTATCCTGAACTTAAGTTCGTCGGAAGTAAGCTTAACTGAAAGCGGAACATTAACAGCACCTGTATAAAGAATTCCCAGTTCTCCTATAACCCAACTGTTGCGGCCTTCCGAAATCAGGCTCAACCTGTCACCCTTCTTAATGCCAAGTTTTATCAGCCCTGCAGCAAATTCATAAACCTGCTTTTTAGTTTCACCATAGGTTGTCCCTTCATATTTGTCCTGCGGTTTTTCCCACAAATAGACATTGCTGTTGAACTTTTCTTCGCTTTCTTCGAAAAACTGTATAAGTGATTTCATCAGGCAACTGATTTAGTTATGATTATTACAGCGTTGTTGTATAATAATTTTCAATGCCTAAGATACAAAATCTGTATAAATCCTTTTCTTCCTGCAGTTTTAATATCACTTGCATTGGTTTTCAATAATTTGTATATTTGATTATATTTTGCTGAAATAGTGAAAATGCATCTCGGTAAATCTTAAATTAATTACTATGAGACATTTTTTTATTATTTTTTTCATTTCATTACTGATTTTGTCTCCATCCTGTACAAAAACAAAGGGAAAGGGCTTATTCGGTAAAAAGGAGAAAACACTGGAGATGTTGAAGGCAGAGCATGACAGCATCATGAGGGCTGATTCTCTGAAGAGAATTGAAAACCGGCTGGAAGCAATCCAGGAAGCCCTTAGAGATTCGATACAACAGGCGGAACAGGAAGAAGAAGCTTATGTAGCCTCTAATAAATATAATATTATTGTAGGCAGTTATGCAACCCCTGATTTAGCTAAGGCGTGTGCTGAAAAATACCGTAAAATGGGATATGATCCCAGGATCATAAATGCTGCCAATAATGAACATGAGCTTGTTGTTGTGGAATCATATGACCAGTACGACAGAGCAAAAGAACGGCTGAGAGTGTTCCGGAGCACTATCGATGCAGATGCCTGGATGTACATTAAGGAGTGACAGCGAATTATCTGAATATTGTTGAATTCCTGTCAGGACCAACCGATACAAGACCTATGGGTACTCCCGTGCAGGTTTCTATGAATTCAATATAATTCCTTAGGTTTTCAGGCAAAGCTTTGAATTCCCTTATCATTGAAATATCTTCATCCCAACCTTCAAGTTCAGTATAAACAGGATCAATATCAGCATTGTTATCGAATAGCATATCAGTTTGTTGCTTCCCCTCAAAAATATATGACGTACAAGCTTTAATGGTCCTGAATCCGGACAGAATATCAGATTTCATCATAAAAAGCCTGGTCACGTCGTTGATCATTATAGCATACTTCAGGGCGGGTATATCGAGCCATCCGCATCTTCTGGGCCGTCCGGTGGTAGCTCCGTATTCTGAACCTTTCGTTCGCATCAGTTCCCCTGTAGCATCTTTAAGTTCGGTCGGGAAGGGACCGCTTCCTACCCTGGTACAATAAGCCTTGAAAATACCAAATACTTCCCCGATCTTTCTGGGAGAGATACCCAGACCGGTACAAGCTCCGGCGCTTATTGTGGTTGAAGATGTCACGAACGGGTAAGAACCAAAGTCAAGATCAAGCATCGTACCCTGGGCTCCCTCGGCAAGTATTTTCTTTCCTCCGGATGAGAGATTGTTGAGAAGGTATTCGGTATTTTCGATCCTGAATTTTTTCATTAGTTCGAGTCCCTCAAACCATCCCTTTTCGTACTCCTTTATATCAAATTCAAAACTGAAATTTCTAAGCAAAGACAAATGATCAGCTACATGCATGTCATACAGATTTCTGAAGTTGCTTCGCATTATATCCCCGACTCTCAGTCCGTTACGGCTTGCTTTGTCTGTATAGGCCGGCCCTATGCCTTTCAGTGTCGAGCCGATCTTCAGGTTACCCTTTTGATGCTCAAATGCGGCATCCAGAATTCTGTGGGTTGGAAGGATAAGGTTGGCTCTGGTGGAAATGACAAGTCTTTTTATCAATTCTTCCAGCGGAATGCCAAGATTTTCAATCTCTGACTTGAATACAGCCGGATCCAGAACCACACCGTTCCCGATAACATTAAGCTTATCAGGATGAAAAATACCTGATGGAATAAGATGCAGGACATGTTTAACATTATTGAATTCCAGTGAATGACCTGCATTTGGTCCCCCCTGGAAACGGGCTATAACATCATATGCCGGGCTCAACGCATCGACAATTTTACCTTTTCCCTCATCACCCCATTGAAGGCCTAACAAAACATCAATCTTCATATTATAATTAAGGATTCTAAAAAAACAGATTCGAAGTTACAAAATAATCTGGCTGAAAACCACGTTGATAATATATTGTTGATAAATGGAAGGGGTATGTCAAAAAGAACCGGATTTATTTCAAATCCAATTTTTAACTCGTTGTAACTTTATATTATTCATAGGAAACTAACTAATCAAAATGATCCGTCATGAAAAAACCAGTTGTTCTTTTTCTGATCTTGGTCTTAACAGTTAACTCTTTTGCCCAGGACAAACCAGCCGTTGCGCCTGAGAAAAATGTAATTAAAGTAAACGCCATAGCTTTGATTGTGGCTACCGGCTCTATTTTTTATGAGCGCCAAATAACCGATTTAACATCTGCTCAGTTAGGTGTGGGCTATTTGAATTACAAGATTGAAGACACTAAATTCAATGGCTTATTTCTCACACCTGAATTTAAATTTTATGTAAGGAAAAATGCTATTGATGGATTCTATGTATCGCCATATTTACGGTATAATAAATTCAATTATGAAAACAAAGGTGGTACTGATACTGATAAAGGTTCGTTAACCTCATTCGGAGGCGGGATTGCGTTTGGAAGGCAGTGGATTTTTCAGAAAGGTTTTGTAATTGATTTCTTTTTTGGCGGACATTACACAAGTGCCAATGTGGAGATAACCTCAGGAACTGAACCGCCTGATGTAACGAAATTTGATGGCTTTAAAACAAGAGTGGGTCTTGCTCTTGGTTTTGCTTTTTAATCTTACACACAATGATAAAAAAGGTTGCCTTACTGGCAACTTTTTTTTTAACCTTATACCTTCTTACCCTTTTCTGTAAGATGCCCGTAAATGTATAATGAATGATACATTGGCGTAAATCCGTAAAGATTGCTGGCAGTCCTTATAATTTCCTGGATCCTCGGATCACAGAACTCAACTACCTTGCCGGTTTCAATGTCAATAAGATGATCGTGCTGACTGCATTGGTATGCACGCTCGAACTGTGCGATATTCTTGCCGAACTGGTGTTTGATAACCAGGTTGCAGTCAAGAAGCAATTCTATTGTGTTATAAAGAGTTGCACGGCTGACCCTGTAGTTTTTATTCTTCATGAAAATATAAAGCGATTCAATATCAAAGTGGCCGATTCTTGAATATATTTCGTCAAGAATAGCATATCGTTCAGGTGTCTTTCTGTGTCCTTTTCTTTCGAGATATTCTGTAAATATCTGCTTAACAGTCGACCTGGTATCAATATTAATCATATCTGGTCTAATTTAAAATAATAACAAAAATAGGCTTTTTTTATCAGAAACAGAGCACTGAATAAGAGCTTAGACCTCTTCTGAAAAATCTTCAACGCGTTTTACGCTATCAATGCCCCTGACATTGGATATTTTTAGAATAAGGTTATTAAGGTCCTGTGTATGATGAACATACAGGTCAATTGTACCTTCGAATATCCCATCCTTAACGCTGATGTTGATGTTGGTCATATTGACTTTAAGTTCAGAAGAAATGATATTGGTGAGGTCATTTACCATTCCGATCCTGTCAACACCGGTCATGCTGATCCTGGCCAGGAATGAAACCAGTTTGTGAATAGCCCATCGTACGGCAATGATCCTGTTTCCTTCATTCGACATTATTCTGATCGCTAACGGGCATTTTGGTTTATGAATTACTATAGAACCTTCGGGAGAACGGTAACCCAGAACTTCATCTCCGGGAATGGGATTACAGCATTTGGCGATCTCATACGATTGTTCGGCATTTTCTACATTCTCCCTTAAAAGGAATGGAGATGCCGGATCGATTTTTTCAGGTAGAGAATCTTCCCCTTCTTCTTTCTTTTCTTTCTTATGGCCCAGCAGTTTCAGCTCCCAGTATTTAATTACATTCTTAGCGGGGCTTTTCCTGATTATTTTTTTAAGATTGTCAAGTTTTATTGTTCCAAGCTCAATCCCTGAATACAATTCATCTTTGTTCAGTACATCATTTGAGAGCATCAGCTTTCTGACTATCTCGGTGTTAGGCGATACTCCGAGTTCTGCTAATTTCGCCTCAAGGATCACCATGCCTTTCTGAATCCTGTTTGTCGATTCTGTTTTAAGTGCATTTTTGATAGCTTCCTTTGCTTTGGATGTACGGACAAATGATAACCATTCCTTCTCAGGTTTGGCAATATCAGAAGTGATGATTTCAACCTGGTCACCACTCATCAGAATAGAGCTGATAGGATTCAGCTTATAGTTAATTTTAGCTCCGATGGCTCTGTTTCCGATTTCAGTATGTATCTCATACGCAAAATCAAGGGCGGAAGCTCCTTTTGGCAGGCTGACAAGGGTCCCTTTAGGTGTGAACACCATTATTTCTGACGAAAACAGGTTCATTTTGAACTCATCAAGGAACTCGATCGGGTCCTCAAGCGGATTCTCGAGCATCATTCTGATCTGCTTAATCCATTTATCAAGCTCAGTTTCCGGTACATTGTCACCTTTATATTTGTAGTGTGCGGCATAACCTTTTTCAGCAATTTCATCCATTCTCCTGCTTCTGATCTGTACCTCCACCCACCTGCCTTCAGGACCCATTACAGTTACATGTAAAGCTTCATAACCGTTTGGTTTCGGCCTGCTCACCCAGTCCCTGAGCCTGTCGGGCTTTGGAAGGTATGTATCAGTAATAACAGAATAAATGTTCCAGCACGTTGTTTTCTCAGGGATTCCAGGCACCGGTTCGAAAACAATACGAACTGCCAGGACATCATATATTTCTTCAAAAGGCACATTTTTCGATTGCATCTTTTTCCAGATCGAAAAAATCGATTTGGGACGGCCGCTTATATCAAATGTCAGTCCTGTTTCTTTTATTTTGTTTACGACCGGAAGGCTGAATTTATTAATCAGGGCATAATACTTCTTTTCACCATGCTTAAGTTTTGAAGAGATCTCTTCGTAGATCACAGGCTGGCGGTATTTGAAGCTGAGATCCTCCAGCTCGCTTTTTATTGCGTAAAGACCGATCCTGTTAGCGAGCGGAGCATAAAGGAAAATTGTTTCACCAGCCACCTTCATTTTCTTATTTTCAGGCATAGAATCGAGGGTTCTCATGTTATGAAGGCGATCGGCAATTTTTATGAGAATTACCCTCAGATCGTCGGAAATAGTAAGCAGCATCCGCCTGAAATTTTCCGCCTGCATTGATGAAGAAGTTCCCTTGCTGTAAGCGTCTGATATCTTAGTCAATCCATCAATAAGGGAGGCAATTTTAGGACCGAAATCTTTATGGACGTTTTCAAGCGAATAATCTGTATCCTCCACCACATCATGAAGAAGAGCTGTGGCAATTGATTTTGCACCAAGTCCTATTTCCTGATTGACTATTTTTGCGACCTGGATCGGATGGATCACATAAGGCTCTCCCGATTTCCTGCGCATATTCCAGTGAGCTTCGTTTGCTATCTTAAAAGCCTTATCTATCAGCTCCCGGTCTCCTGGTTTATTGCACCGCAGAAGATTGTTTACCAGCGAATCATATTCAGACTGAATTAGTTTTATGTCTTCTTCATCAAAAATATCCTTGCTCACCATAAAAACTCCCTGTATTCTTTTCTGTCTGTTACAAAGATAACTTTATTAGATTAAGTTTAAAGAACAGTAACCTCAACATACCGGTAAATCTGTTGTTAGTTTTTAACAACAGTCAGAGTTCCTGTCCTGTGATATGTTTTTCCCTCTCGGAGTCCTGATCTTCAGAAACCATAAATAGACTCCCTCAGGAACCGGATTTCCTTTATCCGACCCATCCCAGGAATCCATAAAATCAGTTGTATCAAAAAGTGTCCTTCCCTGCCTGTTGCTGACTACCAGACGATAGTCCGCAGGAGTAAAAGTAAGCACTGGCCTGAAGAGATCATTTTTCAGATCTCCGTCAGGTGTAAAAACATTCGGAACAGTAATGACCTCATCAATATCAGAACAAATCTGATTTGAAGTGCTTTCTCCGGTTATACCGTAAGGATTACCACTTTCGGTGGCAGTAATATAAAAACAGAGCTTCCCCTGGATCAGAGAGTACATTATTTCCTGGATACTGACTGCAAATACTGTATCAGCCAACCCTGTAACACCTGCCTCAATAAATCCCCTGCCGGAATCCATATATATCCTGTACGAGGAGGGTGATCCGTACCAGTCCTGATATTGGTTCCATTGCAATATTATCTCGTTTCCTGTGTTTCGGGCATCAAGTACAATATTGGAAGCGAGATTCGAGCTGATTACTTTATTATTGCAGTTGTTAACCGCAGAGAGTCTGTAAAAATTTACCACATCAGGCTCTGCTGTCTTATCAGTATATTTAACTGATTTCATATCAGTTCTTATCTGTGCAATCTGCTGAAATGAGCCTGAAATTCCACTCCTCCTTTCAAGAGTATAAAGATCAATTTCAGAAACTGGATCGATGCTGAATGACAGGGATATGTTGCCTTCGGATGTCACGGTTGCATAATCGGCATTTATCCAGCCAGGGGGATTCTGTATTTCCACAGTGACACATGGTTTGTTCGATTCAGAGGCCGTTTTATTTTCCAGTGCCGCTTTTGTAATGAAACAATACATTGATCCGTTCATAAAATCGTCCATTACAAAAGTGGTGGTTTCATCGGATACATGCCCTGCAAGGTAGTAGGCTCCACCATTAACCGATGCAAAAACATCATATCCGGTAACCTTTACCGGTTCCGACAGGTACTTATTCCATGAAATTATTATTTTTTTATTGCAGGTATCAATCTCCGACTCTGCAAAAATTGTATGAAGCTCATTCGAAAGAGGGCTGACATTCCCGGAGTGATCTATTGCTGAAACGACATAAGATTCGCTGTAGTAGGATGTTCCCGGTCTGAGAACTGAATAATTTGTTGCTCCCGGATCAAAAATGGTATCAATAGCATAACCTTCACCATCGCGGAACAGATAAACGACGTATCCGGCCACATCTGCAGAGGGACTTGGTGACCACGTCATTTCTGTCTGCAGATTAGCCGGATTAATCGTAACAAAGTTAAAAATGGGAGATACCGGAGGATCTTCATCCGTCTGTCCTGTTAATTGACCGGATAGTAAAGCCAGGAAAATTACGATTATATGTTTATTGACCATTTTTTTACCCACAGGTGATCTCATACAGATCGTCAATATTGTAATACGTATTTGCCAGCCTTATTATTTCATCAGGAGTGATTGTCCTGATGGTATTCATAAGCCTGATAAAATAATTGAAATCAAGACCAAATTCCCATACAGCCTTGAAACTTTCGGCAGTGGCGAAAGGACCGTCGAACATCCTGATCATTTCACCCGACATATAGTTCCTGACGACCTCGAGTTCATCATTTCCAACAGGGTTTTTCTGGAGAATACCTATTTCTTTATATATCTCATCAGCAACCAGTTCGCGGTTCTTTTTCCCTGCTTCAGTCGAAATTACCTTATAACCGGTCAGGTCCATTGACGAAACGAAAGAATGGATCCCGTAGGTGAAGCCTTTTTCTTCCCTGATATTTTTCATAAGCCGCGACCCGAAATAACCTCCGAGAAGGACATTGAGGAATTTCAGTCCCGGATAATCGGAATGGCGTTTGTTGATGGTGGCAGAACCAATCCTGAAAGCTGTCTGAACTGCACTGGCCTTTTCGATGTGCTTCTTCCTCTGATCGGCTCCTTTGATCACGTTCTCAGGATCTTCAATATAGATCTCTTTTGATCGCATGTTCCCGAAATATTTTTCAGAATATGCAACTGTTTGTTCATGTATCCGACCCGAAATAATAACAGTCATTTTTTCGGGAGTATAGAATTTTGCGTGAAAATCAGCCAGCAATGACGGGCACATTCCATTGAAATCATTTTCGCACACCTGACGGCCATAGGGGTGATGAGGGCCAAAAACTGACTCAAAGAACTGATCCATGGCAAGATGCTGTACTCTTTCCCTGGCAACCTTAAACCGTGCCAGACGTTTTTTCATAAGCAAATTCAGCTCCTTTTCGGGGAATACAGGACGGAAAAGCACCTCCCTGATTAACTCAAGAACCTTATCAATGTGTTTATTCAGGAAGTACACTGTCAATCCTGCGGTATCTTTTTCAACAGATAAGCTCAAAAATATTCCATAAAAATCAAGTATGCTGTTCAGTTCTTCTGAACTGTATTTTTCTGAACCCTCTGTAAGCATCATGTTAGTTGAGGTTGCAAGCAGTGGAAGATATTCCTTCACCATTCCTGCCCTGAAGATAAATTCCATTCTCATCACATCTTCGGTACCGGCATTGATAAGGAACAGGGGTATCCCGTTCTTAAGCGACACTGATTCTGCCGGAACAGAGATCTTTGTGTCAAATGGGAAAACCCGGGGTGGTATGTGCCGGAGAAGATCCATCGTTACACAATTCTGGCTGACATGTAATACAACGTTGAGCAGTTTTCAGGGCTGAGATATTTTATTGCTGTATCCTTAACCATGCTCCTGTCAATGGTCCGGAAACTTTCTACCTCTCTGTTAATCAGGTCAGGATCACCCATTAATTCGTACATTGACAAATTCAAAGCCTTATTAAGAATGCTGGTGTTAGAAAGTACAGTGGATGATTCGAACTTATTCTTTACCTTTTCCAATTCATTGTCGGTAAGCACAGAATCCTTCAGTTCGTTAATTACATCATTTACAGCATTTTCCGCCTTATCAATATTTATTCCTTTCATCAGCTTCCCGCTCAGCATTATCAAACCGGGATCTATATCAGATGTGATATAAGCATTTATCTCGCTGAACAGGTTCTTTTCCCTGACGAGTCTGTTGTATAGCCTTCCGGATTCGCCTCCCGCAAGGAGATCTGTTATAAGGTCGAGGGAATAGTAATCTTTGCTTAACCGTCCTCCCATATGCCAGGTTTTGTATAAAGCATCAAAGGGGACATTCTTTTCAACAGTAAGGGTTTTTCCCTCGCTCTGTGCCGGTTCCTGTGGAAGTTTGCGGATCGTTACCGGTCTTCGGGGGATTGGTCCAAACCATTTGACAGCAAGATCATACGCAACTTCAGGCTTGATATTGCCTGTGAGAGTAAGAACAGCATTATCAGTTGCGTAGTATGAACGAAAGAAACCGACTGCATGATCTGCCGTAAGATTCTCCAGATGAGAGACATCCATACCTATGGTCGGCCATCTGTAAGGATGTATGGTATACGCCAGCGGTCGCAGCAGAAGCATAACATCGCCATAAGGCTGATTAAGGTAACGCTGTTTGAATTCTTCTATAACAACATTCTTTTGAATATCAAATTTCTTTTGTGAAAATCCGGGTTCGAGCATTCTGTCTGACTCGAGCCAGAATCCTGTTTCAATATTTCCGGCAGGAATTGTAAGATAATAATCAGTCACATCATTATTTGTGAATGCATTATTCTCTCCGCCGGCCAGCTGAAGAGGCAAGTCGTACTCAGGGATGTTCGCGGATCCGCAGTACATCAGATGTTCAAACAAATGAGCAAGTCCTGTCATTGCCGGATCTTCGTCTTTTGACCCGACATCGTACAGAATATTCATCGCCACAAGAGGTGTCGACCTGTCTTCATGTACTATTACCCTCAGTCCATTATCGAGACTGAACCTGCTGAAATTTATCATTACCGGGAGATTCTGCAAAAAGACAAACTTAATTAAAAATAAGAGAAGGTCTGTTATTGTTTTTATATTTGCCCCGACATGTTCAGGAACTGGTTTATAAGAAGATTCCATACAGGATACCTGGTTGAAATTGATCAGGCCAAAATATTTTACATCTTGATTTTATTGATTAATTAGCACTATATTTGCCTGTAACAGCCGATTACGGATTCAGGTGGCCATCACTTTTAAAGTCCGGTAAACCTGCTCATAAATAATTACAAAATTGATAACAATGACCAAAGACACATTAATATTTGATCTTATTGAGAAAGAACGTCAGCGCCAGATCAATGGCATTGAACTAATAGCTTCTGAGAATTTTGTAAGTCCCCAGGTTCTTGAAGCTATGGGATCAGTTCTTACAAATAAATATGCTGAAGGTTATCCGGGAAACCGTTATTACGGAGGCTGTGAAATTGTGGACCAGACCGAACAGATTGCAATCGACAGGCTTAAGCAGTTGTTCGATGCCGAATACGCGAATGTTCAGCCTCACTCGGGTGCGCAGGCGAATATGGGTGTCTTTATGACCGTTCTAAAACCGGGCGATACTTTTATGGGGTTGAATCTTGCTCATGGTGGTCATCTTTCACATGGATCACCCGTTAATTCCTCAGGAATCCTTTACAGACCCGTTGCTTACGGTGTTAAAGAAGATACGGGTCTGGTCGATTATGGTATGATGGAAGAGCTTGCCCTGAAGGAAAAACCAAAAATGATCATAGGCGGTGCATCAGCTTATTCACGTGAATGGGATTATGAAAGGATGAGAAAAATTGCCGATTCTGTCGGAGCGATTTTAGTGGTTGATATGGCTCATCCGGCCGGACTCATTGCTGCAGGATTGCTGAAGAATCCCCTTAAGTATGCCCATGTCGTTACATCAACTACCCATAAAACACTCAGAGGACCCAGGGGAGGTATTATACTGATGGGCAAGGATTTTGTAAATCCATGGGGCATAAAAACCCAGAAAGGAGAAGTAAGGATGATGTCCTCGCTTCTTAATTCAGCTATCTTCCCGGGTGTTCAGGGTGGTCCTCTTGAACACGTAATTGCTTCTAAAGCAGTCTCTTTTGGCGAAGCTCTTCTTCCGGAATTCAAAACATACCAGCTGCAGGTGAAAAAGAATGCCGCTGTGATGGCTGAAGCTTTTATGGACAAAGGATATAAAGTGGTTTCAGGAGGTACCGACAATCACCTGATGCTGATCGATCTGCGGACAAAATTCCCTGAAATATCAGGAAAGAAAGTGGAAAATACACTTGAGCTCTCCCATATTACGGTAAATAAGAACATGGTTCCGTTCGACAGCAGGTCCCCGTTTTTAACTTCAGGGCTCAGGGTCGGAACACCTGCAATTACAACCAGAGGGCTGAGGGAAGAACATATGGGAGTGATCGTCGATCTTATTGATGAGGTGATTTCAAATGTTGAGAATGAAGCTGTTATCAGAAGAGTAGGGGAGAAAGTGGTGAATATGATGAAGCCTTTTCCTCTGTTTTCTATGTAGTTGATGATTTAAGACTTACAATATGAAAATCTATTTGCATCAATGAGAGAGATATTTGAAAGGGATATTTAGAAACTACCTTAGTTTGAAGTTATAGGTGATCGTCCCTTTCTGTACAACAGGAGCATCAGCTTTAGCATCAAATCTTGCCTTAAGCGCTGCTTCTTTAGCAACCCTGAGCAAATATTCATCAAGTGTTGTGGAACCTTTGGTTCCTGGAATTGCCTGGGTAACTTTTCCGGATCTGTCGACACTGACTTCAACTACAACTTTGCCTTCACCCTGGTAATCATATTTCGGGGTTGGTAGTGACTGAAATCCTCGTCCTCCAAGATCATAAGAAATACCCTGATTTCCAAGACCGCTGCCTTCACCCCTGGTTTTTGAATCGACCGAACCTGTCTGCACTCCCTGGTTTCCTGCTCCGCCCGCTTCACCTTCACTTTTTGAGGTGGTGCCGGCATTTTTAGAATTTGCCAGGGCATCACGGGTTTTATTCATAATATCTGCCTGCCGTTTCTGTTCAGCTGCAATCCTTTTTCTTTCAGCCTCTTCCGCTTCTTTCTTTTTTCTTTCAGCCTCAAGCTGCTCTCTGAGCTTTCTGTCAGCTTCGAGCTTTTCGAGCCTTTTCTTTTCAGCCTCAGGATCGACCTTCTTAACTTCGGGAGCCTCCTCATTATTCTGCGTAAGCAGAGGTTCTTCCTTCTGGACCTTAGTCGAAGCATCCGGAGGGGGAGCAGATGCCTCTTCCTGGACAGGAGGAGGTGAGGGCTCTATCATTCCCAGCCCGGTCTCATCAGTTCCGAAATTAACGAGTATTCCTTCTTCAAGTTCAGGAGGTTCCGGGGGAGCAAAAGCTACCACTATCAGCAGGATCAATATAACAATGTGCAATATTGATGTACCGATGATCCCTTTCCTTTTTTCGGAGGGAATTCTTCTCAGATCGCTATTTGGGTGTTGTTGCAATTATTAATTTATAATTATTAGCCTGAGCAATATTTAAAACAGCCACAACTGTTTCGAAAGGTACATTTTTATCAGCATGAAGCGAAATATATGTTTCAGGATTAGCTCCAAGCTTTTGTTTAAGAACACTTTCAAGAGTTTCCAGCGTTACCGGTTGCTGTTCAATATAAAATTTCCGGTCAGCCGTTATTGAAACTGTTGTCTGCGGTTTGGCTGATGTCTGGGTGCTTCCTTTGGGAAGAAGCAGTTTAAGGGCAGTCGGATGAACCAGGGTTGATGTCAGCATGAAAAATATCAGAAGGTTAAATACCACATCTGTCATCCCAACCGAACTGAAGTTCACGCTTATCTTATTTCTCTGCGAAATTGCCATTTTAATGTCCTGTCTTTAAAGGTTCATTTAAAATATCCAGAAATTCAGTGTTTGTGGCCTCAAGATTAAAGACCACCCTTTCTACCCTTACAACAAGAGTATTGTAAGCAAAATAACCGAGGATGCCGACAATTAGTCCGGCTACTGTAGTAATAAGTGCCGTATAAATACCATCGGAAAGCAAAGATACTTCAATGTTGTTTCCTGCCTGCGACATAGCATAGAACGACTGAACCATCCCGATTACTGTTCCAAGGAAACCAAGCATTGGCTCGGCACCTGTAATCGTTGCGAGGGTGGGAAATCCCCTTTCAAGCTTGGAAATTTCAAGCTTCCCGACATTTTCAACAGCTGTGCTTATATCATGTAATGGCCTGCCAAGTCTGCTGATTCCTTTCTCAATCATCCGGGCCGATGGGCTGTCGGTCGATTTGCAAAGGGCAAGTGCTGCATCTACCTTACCATCATGTATGTAATCCTTGATCCTGTTCATAAAATTGGTGTCTTCTCTGGAGGCTCTTCTGATCACGTAGTACCTCTCTATAAAGATATATGCAGCTACCAGGGATAAAAGAATGATCGGAATCATCACCCATCCTCCCTTGATTGCGAAATCCAGGAGAGTAAGTTCTTCTGCTCCAGCTGTCTGAGCTGTTCCTGGTCCCTCCTGCATAATGAATTGTAGAAATCCCATATTTCCCCCTTTTTATTAATTAGTTAAATAACAAATAATTACCTTCACTTTTATTTTTCACGGGCGAAGATATTATAAAACGGGAAAATTGTATGGTCTATTATTATGTGTTAATAACATTGTGGTAATATTTATTAACTCTTATTCTACAACAGTAATATCGTCCTCTTTTTTCATTTCAGAAGACTCTTTCTTCCCAAAAAGATCGGAGAATTTATTGAAATCCTGTTTGAAGAAAATTCCCAGACCCTGAGTATAAGCCGCACCGCGGCCCGTATAAGGGCTGTTGTACCTGTTGAATGCTTTAAACCTTATTTTTTCAGTGATCTTGTATTCAACATCAAAATCCCCAATAAGCGGTGTCTCCTCAGTTGCTTCCGTTCCGCTGACACCAAAGTTGCCGTTTATAGTAACCTTATCGTTTAACAGCTGTGTCGAAAGAGCCACCTGAAGCTCCTGTGAATTTATATCTTTCGTACCAGGCCTGTATACGAAATCAACATCGAAATCATTGCTGATCTGCGAAAGCCAGTTGCTGATCTGGTTCGAAAACATTTCAGTAGTTGTAAATGCCATGGCAGAAGTACCAGCTGTGGTTTGATACGTGGGATCCGAAT
Source organism: uncultured Bacteroidales bacterium (assembly GCA_963828775.1). Taxonomy (GTDB): domain Bacteria; phylum Bacteroidota; class Bacteroidia; order Bacteroidales; family VadinHA17; genus LD21. The sequence goes on from CAWHGX010000071.1 coordinate 70,581, forward strand.
AAAAACTGTTCATAACGAGCAGGAACAAAAACTGACGGCTTAATTCCTCCTCCGTAGTGATTGCATTCTTCAGATAAGTCCTTGTCTCCTCATTGGCATTGGGCAGGTTGATATTAAATCCCACAACCGGATTAAATAATTTACCCGACAGATTCAACTGGGGTTCAACAGCAATCTTTTCCCTGTATTTCTCATCCTGCAGGATAGGGCCTAAGATGGGGTAAAGAGACGTTTTCAGGTTTTTATATTTTGCCGTCAGCTCGATTTCTGCATTTTCAACGTCGCCGTTAAATGTTATTTTACCTCCATCCTCAACATCAAATCTTTTGTTCAGTATATTTTGAAGTGTAAACAGGTAATCACCCTCATCAATTATATAATCCCCGGATATTTTAAATTCACCTCTACTGTTCAGGCTCAGGTTAAGTTTTCCTGTACCCCGTCCCCTTATTACATCCCCGGCCTTTGGGTCGATAAGGAGCTGAACTTCAGCATCGGGAGTAACATCAAGGTCGAAATTCAGTTCCAATCCTGTACTTGAAGACTGTGTTGTCAGAATGAGAGGTTTCTTTCCATCTTCTTTTTGTGCTGTATCAGGATTTACGAATGATACAAATGAGTGTTCAGTAACCGACAAACCTGTATTAAGAGGAATAAAAAACCGTGTTCCCTTTCCGGTTTTTGCAGATATATCAAACGAAAGGGAATTGGGTCCGCTTTTAATTGTCGTTACACCTGTGGCATAGGCTGTCCCGTAAAACAGTTCGTTATCCTTTTGCTGAGTATTAAGAACCAGACATGGGTTTTTATCCATGCTAACCAGAAGGTCAATGGAATAATCCTTAAAAGATTTATGAAAAATGGTACCTGAAAGAACGGCATTATTCCCTTTTTCATCGGTCAGCTTTATATTTCTAAATCTTATGCCTGCCTTATCAAACCTTATGGTATCGTTGATTTTATATTTTGTCTGCAGGTAATCGATTTTCATGGAGGAGTTTTCAGCCATCAAAGCTCCCTTCATAACCAGCTCTCCCGGGGCTCCGGTCAGGTTTATTTTTCCTGATATTGTCCCTGTTATTTCGGATGCAAAAAAATCGAGTAACGGATTAAGAGCATCAATAGGAAGATTTGAAGTTGTCGCTGCAATATTGAACTTCTTAATCGCAGGATCATAGTAACCTTTTAAATCAATGTTCCTTTTCCCGTTCAGATTGTTACTTACATTTATATCAGCTACCTTCCTGGAGGAATTCCATATAGATACAATTGAAACATCTCCATATTCTCCTCCCAGGATCGAAAAACCATTGATCCTGATATTGCTTTCTATCATTATATTCTTTAAAGCACTGGAAATAAGTATATTACCATTAATAACCCCTTTAGGATTAAAAGGGATCTCAGATTTATTCCCTTCTTTGTCCTTTTCGCCAAGCTGACTCAGAGGGCTGAGATCTATTCCCCGGAATTCAAGCTTCAGGGTATCCCTGGAATCCCCGGAAACTGTCCCGTCAATTTCATATGAATTATTCCTGCTGGCTATAACAAATCTGTCGATCCGTGCTGCATTTGAATCAATCTGAACGACCGACTGCCTTATTTTCCAGATATTATTGCTGGTGTAAACCTCTGATGAGTCTATTTCAATTTTTAACTGAGCCCCTTTATCTGTACCATCCTTCCTGGTGAATGCTCCCCTCGCAACAAAAGCTCCTTTGCCGGGCACCTTTTCTTTATTATCCCAGTCAAAATTGAAAATAAAATTATCAGGCTTTGTACTGAATCCGGCTTGAAAATTCTTAAGATCCGGCTGACCCAGAACAGAAAGTGATGAACTTTTCAGATCAGCTTTGAATATTGTATCTGCATAGCTTGAATTAATTGCTATATTGCTGAAAATGTTGTTCCTGTAATTGAACATTTTTGCATTTGCATCAATTCTTATAATGCTGTCCTGGTGAAAGATCCCGCTCAGGGTGCTCTTTTCTGACATAAGGATCCCCGTTCTGAAGAATTTATTTATTTTATCGGTGTTTTTGAAATTTAAGGCAAAAGTAAATTTATTCTTGGGCTGATTCCTGAGTGAAACCGGAGCTTCGTACCGCGATGGAATAATTGAAGCAAGTGCTGTCTTTACCACATTCCCGATCTCACCAAATTGATAATAGCCCCTAAGGTCAGCATCAACGAAATCGGTCCTGAGGGATATTGCCGGCTTATTATTCTCATTGAACGCTTTTAAAGAGAAGTCATATAGATCCAGTTTGCTGTTATACTTTCTTAAGGTTGAATTAAGCATTTTTATTTCACCGAAGAGGTTATCAATACTGTTGCCCCTGAAATTAGCAGTCAGAAGCATTGCCAGCTGGGATGTAGTATCGGTTTTGTCAAAATTCAGTTTATAAAGATCTGAGCCGGCAAGATTCAGTGTAAAGTCAAATTCCGGAAGTTCATCACTGAAATCAAACATTCCAAGCAGATCCATCTTAATATTACTGTCGGAGATTTTGACACTGCCGTCCCATGTCTTCTCAGTAAATATACCGTTCAGGGCCACATTGCGATACACATACTTGTTGATCTCAATACTGTCAATTTTGCCAGTAAGATTACCTGATATTTTTTTTGATGATGACGCAAAGCCATCAACAGTCGTTTCCATGCTGAGTTTCCCCAGGAGGTCTGTTTTGTCTGTAAGCCGGCCAAGATCAACATTGCTCCCTTTGACAAGTCCCTTGATCCTGAAAGAATTCTTCCCCTCAGGACGCATCGATATATCAGTGCTGATACTGCCTATTTCCGTATAGATCTTTCCATAAGTGACAAAGTCGGTCAGAAAACCTGTAAAACTCCCATTGAATGAGATATTCCCCAGCTTGTAAAGCACCTCCGGTATTGTAAGACCGGTTGCATTTGGCAATCTTACTTTCTCAAAGTCTTTTGCACTGGTTTTAAGGCTGTTAACACCAATGTGGATAAATGCGTCTTCAATTTTTGGAAGTCCTGAAAAATCAAAATCACAATCAAGATAGCTTGAATCCATGAATGAGGCAGTGATATTCCGCCCTTTCATTTCAGCGAGAGTTCCTGTTATTTTCCCTGATAGCTCAACCGATTCATCAAATCCGCTTAAAGAGGGAAGAAAATACTTAAGATCAGTACTGTTAATAAGCGATTTCTGAAGTGCGATTTCAAGCCTGACTTCATCAGCAAATCTTTGAAACGAATCAGAGGAATCAGCATCTATAATTATATTGTCTGAATTTATTATTGAACTGGAAAGGTATAAAAAGAGATCCCTGAGTATTATGTCGCCGCCTGAGAGCATGACTCTGCTGTTCAGGCTTCTGGCAAGGAAACCTTTTGATTCTGCGAATCTCAGATCAGAAATCCTGAAGATCGTTGAATCATTTGCTACCCTCAGGTCCTCGATATTACCATTGATAGCATTCAGGCAGAGGTTATTGAAATCCAACAGCATTTTGGTTTCAGGTCCGGTCCTGTCTATGAGCTTAAACTGGCCTTCCTTCAGTGTAATCTGGTTGATTGAGAGTGAACCGCTGCTCTTCTTTTCTGAGCTGTCTGACGACCCCAGCATATCGAGATACCATTTCAGATTCATCATTCCTGATGAATCAGTGATCAGCGCAAAAGATGGCTCTGTTAATTCCACATGACCGAGCCGGTATATTTTATTCCTGAAGTTTAGTCCTGTAATTCCTGCAGAAATCTTTTGAGAATAGACCATTGTATCATTGTTATGATCCTTGATAAGCAGATCATGGATCATTATTTTATTAAAGAATGCATATTCAATCCTGCCAACTGTAATCGTCGATTTGATTTTTTCAGAGAAATGGGCAGAGACTCTTCTGACAACAAAAGTCTGAACCTCAGGTATACGAAAAATAAGAGAGAAGAATGTCGGGACCAGTATAATGATACCGATCAGGATCATCAGATACTTAAACGATTTTTTAATACTTTTGAGCATTAAAACTGCTTATCAAATAATACTTCAAAATAACCTAAAATATCCGGAAAATCAAAGTCCAGATGGACGTCACAATCCTGGCTATAGAATCTTCCTGCGATGATACATCGGCAGCTGTAATAAGAAATGGATGTGTCCTGTCAAATCTTATTGCCGGCCAGGATATCCACATGTCATATGGTGGGGTCGTTCCGGAACTGGCCTCCAGGGCACATCAGGCAAATATCGTGCCTGTAACGGATCTTTCCCTGAAAAAAGCTGGAGTGAAGATCGATGAGATTGATGCAGTGGCGTTTACACGTGGACCAGGTTTGCTGGGATCGCTTCTGGTGGGCACATCTTTTGCAAAAGGTTTTGCCCTGGCCCGCGGAATACCGCTGATCGAAGTAAATCATCTTCAGGCACATGTCCTTTCTCATTTTATTCTGGAAAAAGACGGGGACAACAGGACACCATCTTTCCCGTTCCTTTGCCTGCTTGTTTCAGGAGGGCACACAAGAATAATCCTGATGAAGAGCCATCTGGAGATGGTCGTGCTGGGGAATACAATTGACGACGCTGCTGGTGAGGCATTTGACAAATGCGGGAAACTGATGGGTTTTCCTTACCCTGCGGGCCCGATGATCGACAAGTTTGCAGCTGAAGGAAATAAAAATGCCTTCAGTTTCGCAAAACCCCAGGTAAAAGACCTTGATTTCAGTTTCAGCGGATTGAAAACCAGTTTTCTCTATTTCCTGAGAGACAAATTAAAAGAGGATCCGGAGTTTATAGATAAAAACAGGGCTGATCTTTGTGCCTCATTGCAGGATACAATAGTCACCATACTGATTAGCAAGCTTGTAAAGGCCTCAAAACAGACCGGAATAAAGGAAATCGGGATAGCCGGCGGAGTATCAGCAAATACCGGTTTGCGAAAAGCATTTTTATCGGAAGGGGAAAAAAGAGAATGGGACATGTTTATCCCACACGTCAGCTATACTACTGACAATGCTGCAATGATTGGAATTGCAGGATATTATAAATATCTTAGAGGTGATTTTACAGGTCAGGATGTGGTTCCGCTTGCCAGATTCTGAATTTCAGGGAATTTATAACATGAGATAGCTTTATTGTTAAGAACAGTATGAAATATAGTGTTGATGTTCCCGTTAATTCATGAGTGACAAATATGATCCAGGAAATTGAAATGAACAAAAGGACCATAACAGTTGATAATTTCAATGATCCGATATTTGACAGATTCAATTAAAAGGAGATTTATAAAATTGATTTTCCCGAAACCAAGTTATTCCAGATGAATGAATTGAAAATACCGGCCACTAAAAACTCACCGGAGATAATACTGAATCCGGACGGAGCCATTAAATTAAGGGGACGTTCAATTCATGAGAACATAATTGATTTTTTCAAACCGGTCGAGGAGTGGGTGACCGAATATGTAAAAGAACCTGCTGATATAACCAGTATCGACATCGACCTTGAGTATTTCAACAGTGCCAGCGCCAAAATCCTGATTAACCTGCTCCAGAAGATCTCATTTGTCCGGCTGAAATATAAAAAGTTCATAGTTAACTGGTACTATGAAGACGGGGATGAAGATATTCTTGAACGAGGTGAATATTTTTCGTCGGTGCTGAGTATACCCTTTAATTTTATCAGGGTCACATGATATTTCGAAATTCCTGACCAGCGTTTTTCCTCTTAAAATACAGATACAACGGAACTCCCAATAGAAGGAAACCTACGCCTATCGCCATATGCAACGGTTTATTTATCATTATGTTAATTACGAACCATATATTGATCACAATAAAAATCAAAGGTGTAACAGGGTAGCCGAAAGCCTTATAGGCTCTTTCTGTATTCTTAAGTTTTCTTCCTGAATATAAATATTCCGATAGCAGCAAGAGTGAAGAATATCCATTCGACTGACACCGTGTAAGTAATTAAATTTTCGAGTGTACCCCAGAACAGGAGCAGGACAATTGACCAGACCGACTGAACAATTATTGCATTTACAGGAGTTCTGAATCTGGGATGTACTTTAGCAATTTCCCTGAAGAAAAGACCGTCGGCAGCCATTGCATAATATATCCGGGGAGCCGAGAGGGTATAGATGCCTATTGTCCCGAATGTACTTACTGCAATTAAGCCTGCCACGAGGACTCCACCGGAAGGAATGATGGTACTTACTGCCTCTGCCGCAACTTTTTCGGAGGATACTATTGTGTTTACCGGCAGAAGCAGCATGTAAGAGGTATTGACAAGAAGATAAATTATTGTTACAACAGCTGCTCCTGTGATCATGGCTATCGGAACATTCCTGGAAGGATTTTTGGTTTCTCCTGCCAGGAATGAAGCATGCTGCCAGCCACCATATGAGAAAAGCACACCTGTAAGTGCTACTCCAAAACTGGAAAGTCCTGCAGTGGAAGAAGTTGTAAATCCCAGATCCTTAAATGAAAGATCGGTGTTCCCAAAGAAAAAGCCTGCACAGATAATAATAAGGATCCCGATAATCTTCAGTCCGGTGAATATATTGGCGAAAATCTCACCGAATTTTGCCCGGAAAACGTTAAGTGTTGTGAGCAACGAAATGGTGATAATACTTGTGACAGTTTTCCAGGTATTATCCAATGGTATAAAAAAGCTGAGATAATGGGAAAAAGCAAGGGAAAGCACGGCAATTGATCCGGATGTGATGATAACCAGATATGCCCATCCGTAAAGAAATCCCAGCCATCCACCGTATGCCTCTTTTAAGGAAAACATAAATTCCGCCGGCTTTCGGGAATAATGATCCAAGTTCTCCGAATGTGAGAGCCCCTGTCAATGCTATTAATCCTCCCAGCGCCCACACCAGCAGTATAAGGCCTGAGGATGGAATAAGTCCTGCAATCTGCGACGGAGTAACAAATATTCCCGAGCCGATGCATGATCCGATCGCCACCATTATCAACCCGTACAGGGTAAGTTCTTTTGCCAGTTTTGTCATTGACGATATCTAAATGATATCAAAATGATATCAAAATAATATCAAAATGATATCAAAATGATATCAAGATAATACCACGGCTTTTAAGCCGTGTGTTAAAATGCTGAAACTCCCGAGGCTTCAGTCCTTAAAAGTAGCTAATTAAAATAACCATGGCCTTTAGGCCGTGGTAAAAAAGACCTTCCCCTTTCGGTGGAAGGTCCTGTATGGAGGTTATGACAGACGTTAACCCCTCATTAATTTATGGAAGGATCGGAAACCCGCCCCATGAAAATTATGGTATTGGTAGTCGTTTCCCTTATTATATAGATAAATGGATGGTCCATCCTGAAAACCAGAGGAGAGGGAGGCATTGAAGTAAGTCCTATTTCAACAACGGTGGCAGCTGCCGCTTCAGTGCCTTCTTCATTTGTTTCAATAAAAGACTGATGAGTGACATCATTTATGAGCAGATCATATTGATCCGAAATATTCGAAAAATCTGCACTTTCAGTAAAGGCTATGCCCATTCCCATGTCAGTGAGCACATCTTTAAGCTTTTTCTTAAATCCGTATTTAAACCTTGGGAACGAAACATCGGTTTTCCTTTTGGTCATCTGATTGATCCAGGTTGTGAAATTAGCATCACTTACCTGCAGACAGGGTATTGCTTAAGCTGTTCTGCTCATCCGGAAGAATAACATCCATAACAAAATTCCCCTGGCCATACGGAAATTCAGCCAGTACAAATCCATTGCCTTCATAAACACTGAATTCGGTTTCCTGCTTCATCATCGGGACATCGATCTGGTTGATGGCTGACTTATAAAAAGGCATCTGCACTGTTTTGGATTCATCAAACTGTGATTTCCATTTTCCCTTGAAGTAAATTGCATTGATCAGAAGCATTACAGTATTATCTTCGAGCTTGTCGATCATTTCGGTTATAAGTCCATTGGTTTTATTCTCAATCCAATCATTTATCCTGTCGGGAGCAGTACTGTCATTTATATCAAATGACTCTGATTCAGCATCATAATAATTTGTGAGGATATTAATAAAAGCCTGTTTAACAACGAAATCATTTTCGGTCCAGACTGAATTTGCTATTGACATCAATACCCGTTTATCAACAGACAGGAGAGCCTTTGTCAGATCTTTATAAGAATTATTTATTGATCCGGCAGTAATGCCACTCAGCCTCAGGGCTTCCAGTATGGCATCATAGGTAGCTCCACTGGCACCGTTAAGTGTCATGGATAGTGCATACGATATGCTCATGGGAGAGATCATGACATTTTCATTTTCACCTGTGCTTTCAAGTACCTGTCTGAAAATATCAAAAGCAAAGGAATTGCCTGATTCTATAAGGGATATCTGGTCCTGGGTAAGTTCTATCGGAACAGGGTCGGTTGGTAAGTCATCATCGGTTTTGCTGCACGACACGGTAATAAGGGATATAATTATGAAAATGGCAGCTGATGATCCTGTTATCTTGGTTTTCATATTGGTTTATTTTACAGATTAATCAAATAGCCTCAATGATTCAATTTAAAATGCCAGGCTGCAATATTAATCCGGCTCAAAAACCATGCCATCAGATCATTTTTTCTTATTCTGCTTTATGTTTGTTTCAATGAATGCCTTCAGATAAATAAAGGCGACTGTAAATAAAATAATACTCAGTGCCAACAACAGGATAAAAGAAAGAAGGTTGATTTTTTCTTCGCCGGGTACAGGATTTTTCAGTTTCAGGATATATCCAAGTATGGTATAGAGAAGCACTATTATAGCAACTGCAAAATTGAAAACTACAGAAGTTCCATTCAGTATCCTGGTCGACTTGTAATATTTACTGTTTTTAAAACGGGCAAATGAGCTGCGGGCATAATACTGGGCCCTCTGTCGTGACCTGTCCTGTCTGTACTTTCTCCATTCTTCAACAATCCTGAAATAATCCTCGTCATCCAAAGATCCTTTTTCATGGCTTGCCATCAGAAAATCATATGCTTCCGTTGCGCTGATGAACTTATCCTTGGCATCAGGATTATGGTTAATATCCGGGTGATATAATCTGGCTTTTTTCCGATAGGCTTTCTTTATCTCTTCAACTGAGGAGTTAACCGGCAGTCCAAGAATTTCATAATATTCGGAAATCACCATGATTTATTTAACAATTCCTGTAAAGCCCATAAATGCAAGTGCAAGAATTCCTGCGATGACCAGGGATAAGGGGACTCCCTTCATCCCCTTCGGGATGTCTGCAAGTTCAAGCTGTTCCCTTATTCCTGCCAGTATTATAAGTGCGAGACCAAATCCAATTGCAGTCGCCCCTCCGTAAACTACTCCCTCAAGGAGGTTATACTCTTTTTTGATAACCAGTATTGAAACTCCGAGAACTGCACAGTTGGTAGTTATTAATGGAAGAAAAATACCAAGCGCCTGATAAAGCGGCTGGCTTATCTTCTTAAGGACAATTTCTACCATCTGGACCAATGCCGCAATTACCAGGATAAAGGTAATTGTCTGCATGAAACCGATACCGAGTTTGTCAAGAACATATACCTGAACCAGATAGGTTACCATGGTGGCAAGAACAATAACAAAAGTAACAGCAATTGCCATACCCATAGCTGTACCAACTTTATTGGAAACCCCCAGAAAAGGGCATATACCGAGGAACTGGGCAAGAACTACGTTGTTGACTATTATTGCAGAAATAATAATTAAGATATATTCCATCGCACTCTTTTTTAAGTCTTTTTGATCTTGTTAACAAGAGCAATCAGGTATCCAAGTGCTATAAATGCTCCCGGGGCAAGGATGAATACCAGAATACCATCGCCTTCAATAAACTTGTGTCCGAATATCGCTCCGCTTCCCACTATTTCACGGAATGCGCCAAGAATTCCAAGCGCTAAAGTAAATCCAAGTCCCATCCCAAGGCCATCAATAAAAGATGACCATACTGAGTTCTTGCTTGCAAATGCCTCAGCACGGCCGAGGACAATACAGTTTACAACAATCAGGGGGATAAAGATGCCGAGTGTTTTGTAAAGGTCAGGAACATAAGCCTGCATTACCAGGTCAACGATTGTAACGAATGATGCAATGACAACAATAAAGGCCGGTATTCTGACTTTATCAGGAATTACCTTTGCCAGCAGTGATATTGCAACATTGGATCCTACCAGCACAAAAGTTGTAGCAATTCCCATCCCTATCCCGTTAAGCGAAGATGTTGTCGTGGCCAGGGTAGGACAGGTACCCAGAACAAGGACAAGAATCGGATTCTCTTTTAGAATTCCCTTTGTAAAATTTTGAAGCTGATTCATTTCATACCTCCTTTCTTTAGGGTGTTATATGCCCGTTGAATAGCATCACAAAATGCTCTTGAACTTATCGTAGCGGCCGTGATCGCATCGACCTGACCTCCGTCCTTTTTTACTTTTAAAGCAAACTCACCCGGATTCTTATCATTAAACTGATCTTTGAATTGAGGTTCAACCATTTTGGTTCCCAGACCAGGTGTCTCTTTCTGTTCAAGCACAGTAATGTTAATTATTGTGCCATCAGGTTTAAAACCGGCCATCAGGGTTATGTTACCGCTGAATCCTTTTGATGTATAGGTATTTACTGCATAGCCAATTATTACATCATCCTTTTTAGCCGGATAAATATCGAGACTGTCTCCTTCACCCGTCGGTAAACGGAACATTTCATCATTAGGATTATTGGAGAATTCCGGAACAACCTGTTTTATTGCATTAAGCTTTTTATTGAAGTTTGAAAGAGCTATTGGCTCTTTGGTTATTTCATAAACAAATCCTAACAAAGCTGATGAAACCAGTGCTATCAAGGTGAGCGAAAGCGCCATGTTTTTAAATGTCGACTCAGTTTTAGCCATTTTTTACCTCCTCCCCAAATCGTTTGGGTTTAATATATGCATTCATCAGAGGGACAAATGCATTCATTATCAGAATTGCAAAGGAGACGCCTTCAGGGTAAGCACCGTAAACCCTGATTATGACAGTAATTATCCCGATGCCGCATCCATAAATCAGCATGGCTTTGGGTACCATGGGTGAGGTGACATAATCGGTTGCCATGAAAATAGCGCCGAGCAAAACACCTCCGGCCAGTATGTGAAACATCGGATTAGCATTCTTTTCAGGATTAACAAGCCATAGAATTGTAGTGAAAATTGCCATGCTTCCTATAACTGAGACAGGAATATGCCAGGTAATTACCTTCCTGATCAGAAGATATACAAATCCGATCAGGAGGGCTACTGCAGCGACTTCTCCCATCGAACCTCCTATATTGCCCAGAAACATCTGAGCCGGAGTCGGAATCTGGTCCATGAGGCTTGATAAAGATTCCCCGTTTTTTAATCCTTCCTTTATAATTGCCAGGGGTGTCGCCCCTGTAACCGCATCAGCATAGCCTGGTGGCTGAATCCTTTTGGTAACGGCCAGCTGGTCATTTGCACCGGGAATGAAATCAGCATAAAGACACGTCCGACAAGGGCCGGATTAAAAGGATTGTTACCCAATCCTCCGAAAGTCATTTTAGCGACAGCTATTGCAATAAAACTTCCTGTAATTATTGTAAAAACCGGAATATTCGATGGAAGATTAAAGGCCAGAAGGATCCCGGTAACAAGAGCGGATCCATCAGTGATCGAAATTGGTTTTTTAAGAATGAATCTTTGTATCAGATATTCAAAAAGCAGGCAGGATACAACAGATGTTATTGTTACTATTATGGCTCCGATCCCAAAATAGAAAACTGAAGTAATAAAAGCAGGAATAAGCGCCACGACAACATTTAGCATCAATTTTTGGGTCGATTCTTTTCCGTGTGTATGGGGCGACGGAGATACATTCAGGAGATTACTCATATCTATTAACGAATTCCTATTATTTCAAATTCCTTTCACGAACCATTTTAATAACAGATGATTTTCCAAGCCTTATGTAATCGAGCAATGGTCTGCTGGCAGGGCATGTAAAGCTGCAGGAACCGCATTCCATGCAATCGGTGATCCTTTCTTTTTCAGCCCGTTCAAATAAACCTTTTTCCGACAGAGTCATCAACAAATAAGGTTCGAGGTTAAGCGGACATACTGAAATGCATTTGGCACATCTTATACATGGTTTAATCTCATCTCTTACAGATTCTTCACGTGGAATAAGAACAACGCCCGACATTCCTTTTACGACCGGAACATCAGTATTAATGACAGCTTTTCCCATCATGGGTCCGCCGTTAATGATTTTTCCGGTATCGCCTGGGAGACCACCGGCAGCTTCAATGAGCCTGGACAGAGGTGTACCGGTTCTTACCATGTAATTGCCCGGTTTTGACAGGGATTTTCCGGTGACAGTGACAACTCTTTCAAAGAGAGGCTTGTTCTTCTGAACAGCTTCATAAACAGCAAAGGCAGTTCCTACATTATGCACCACCGCACCTACATCAAGGGGAAGGCGTCCCGAAGGAACCTCTCTTCCTGTCAGTGCTTTTATAAGCTGTTTTTCTGCACCCTGCGGATATTTGACCTTTAACGGATGAACAGTCATGCCCTTGAATGTTGAGGCAAGCTTTGTCAGATGAGCAATGGCGTCAGGTTTGTTGTTCTCAATTCCGATCATGGCTTTCTCAACTTTCAGAGCTTTCATAAGGATGCTGACACCTGTCAGGATCTCTTCTCCTTTTTCAAGCATCAGCCTGTGATCGGAAGTAAGATAAGGTTCGCACTCGACTCCGTTAATGATAAGTACTTCACATTTTTTCCCTGATGGTACTGTGAGCTTTACATGCGACGGGAAGGTAGCTCCGCCTAATCCGACAATTCCCGATTCGAAACATCGTTTAATTATATCTTCGGACGAAAGTTTTACTTCCTTGTTTATTTCCTTGCTCCTGTCAATAGTGCCTATCCATTCATCCCCTTCAACATCAATAAAAACAGCAGTCTGCTTATAACCGGTGCTATCAAGGGCAAAATCGATCCTGTTTACTTTACCGGATACGGAAGAATGAATATTTGCTGAAACAAATCCTTTTCCGGTGGCAATAACCTGACCGGTCTTTACGGAATCACCTTTATTCACAGCAGGTATGGAGGGCGTACCGATATGCTGCGACAGAGGTATTGTAACACTTTCAGGAAGAGGCAGGTACTCGATAGGAATGTCAGCAGTGATTTTATTTTCAGGTGGATGAACACCTCCTTTGGGAAATGTTTTCAGCACAACTATTTAGTTTTAATTAGCATTTATTTCTATCCGTTAACTGTTTCAGCCTGAACTTCTATCTTTGGCTTCCTTGGCGGGAAGTTAAGTTCAATAATAGCATTCGTCGGACATTCAACCGGACATTTCCGGCAGAATGTACATTTTTTTGCATCGATATATGCAAGATTATCTTTAATGGTGATTGCATCGAATTCACACACTTTAAAGCACTTGCTGCAACCTATGCATGCAACATTGCAGGCTTTTCTTGCCGGACCTCCCTTGTCGCAGTTGGAACAGGCTACATATATCTTTCTGTCTTTTTTTGCTTTTTTTCGCAGTTCGATCAGATGTCTGGGACATGCTTTAACACATGCACCGCACGAAACACATTTATCGTCGTTGATCACCGGCAGACCTGTTGCGGTGTCCATGTGCAAAGCATCGAAAGCACAGGCCCTTTCACAGTCTCCTCTGCCCATGCATCCATAGCTGCAATCTGTCTCGCCCAGGTAAAGGCTGTGCGAAATGCGGCAATCGGATGCTCCGTCATATTGCGATGTCCGTGGCCGGAATTCGGGAGAGCCGTTGCACAGCAACACTGCAACAGTAGGATCGACAACAGGTGCTACCTTGCCAAGTATTCTGGCAGCTTCGGCCATAACAGAAGCTCCTCCGACTGGACAATACAGACCTTCAAAACTATCGGCTTTTACGAGCGCCTCCGCCATGTTCCGGCAACCTGCGAATCCACATCCACCGCAATTTGCGGCCGGCAGTAATGCCTGTACTTCATCGATCCTCGGATCTTCGAAAACTTTAAATTTCTGAGCAACAACGTAGAGGATAACTGCTGACACGAACGCCAGTACACTCAGAGAAGTTATTGTTATCAGAATTGTTGAACTCATTAATTATGTTTTTAATGAAAAGGTAAAACTCCGGTTAATTTTCTTCCGGAACAGATAAAGAATAAGAAAATAGGGCAGAAGCAGGGAAACTGAAACCAGGCCGCCAGCCAGCTCGCTTGCAGATAAAGAGTTAAGTGCTATCAGACCGGCAATGACAATAACCAGCGGGATCAGATAACTAAAAACTACAGCTTTGTATCCTGTTGATTGCTCCATTAGTACAGTGACTGTATCACCAGGAGAAACATTATATCTCCCTTTTACATCGACAATCTTTTCCTCTTTCCCTGAGATACCGCATATTCCTTCAGCATGACAACCCGAACATGCCGAATTCGACGATATGCTGACAACCACTGAATTGCTGTCAACTTTCTTTACTATCCCATCGTGCTGAATTGTCTCGTGAGAGCCTGATTTCTTCATTAAAACATACGGTCTGTTTGAAGTCGGCAAATTTATCTAATCCTGAAAAATTATGACCTGCTTTATATCAGTATTTAAAGCAATTCAAATTATTTATAACCATTCTAATTAATCCGGGCTATCCGATATTGCTCCAGGATTGTTTTACACTGAAAAGCCTGTTAAGTTCAGCTTTTAAGATAAGATCTCTCTCATCTTCGAGCAGCGGATCCTTTGCAAGGATCCCTTCAGCAATATTTCTTACGTATTCGATTATCTGGCCGTCTTTTGCAAGGTTCGCTATTCTCAGATCAAAAGGGATCCCGCTTTGCATTGTTCCTTCAATGTCTCCCGGCCCCCGAAGCTGGAGGTCAGTTTCAGCTATCTCAAAGCCATCGTTTGTCCTTATCATCACTTCTATTCTTGTTGCAGCTTCCTTCGACATCTTATCAGAGCTCATCAGAATGCAATATGACTGGTCAGCACCTCTTCCGACACGGCCTCTTAACTGGTGCAGCTGCGAGAGACCAAATCTTTCAGCACTTTCAATGATCATTACTGATGCATTGGGTATGTCGACACCAACCTCTATTACGGTGGTTGCCACAAGAATATGGGCGTGACCATCCCTGAACAGCTTCATTGAAGTATCTTTCTCCGAAGGAGTCATCTTCCCGTGAACAATGCTGATACAATATTTTGGTGCCGGGAAAACCCTTGAGATTGTATCCCATCCATCTTCAAGATTTTTATAATCCATCTTTTCTGATTCCTGTATCAGGGGAAAGACTATAAAGATCTGCCTGCCTTCATCTATTTGGTTTCTTATAAAGCCAAACACCTTATTTCTTTCTGAATCAGTAAAATGCATAGTTTTAACCGGAACCCGGCCGGGTGGTAATTCATCAATTACCGAAACATCAAGATCCCCGTACAGAGTCATGGCAAGCGTTCTTGGAATGGGAGTTGCGGTCATTACAAGAACATGGGGAGGATTAAGATTCTTCTCCCAGAGTCTTGCTCTCTGGGCGACTCCGAACCTGTGCTGTTCATCAATAATGACAAGGCCCAGATTACTGAACCTGACATTTTCCTCAATAAGCGCATGTGTTCCTATCAGAATATTCAGGGACCTGTCTTTAAGCGTTTCGTCGATGGTTTTACGCAGGCTTCTTTTTGACGATCCGGTGAGCAGGCTGACATTAATATCCAATCCTTGTACCATTTTGCAAATGGTCTCATAATGCTGGTTTGCCAGGATTTCGGTAGGTGCCATCAGACAAGTCTGGAAACCGTTATCGATGGCTATCAGCATACTCATAAGGGCTACCAGGGTCTTCCCGCTTCCGACATCTCCCTGAAGAAGGCGGTTCATCTGTCTGCCTGATCCCAGATCGCGCCTTATTTCCTTCATTACTTTCTTTTGAGCTTCAGTCAGGGAAAATGGTAAATTGTTGTAATAAAAACTGTTAAAGAATTTACCAACGTTTGAGAAAACAAATCCTTTATATTTCCGGTTCCTGTTGGTTTTGAACCTCAGGAGGTTTAATTCAATGTAAAAGAGTTCTTCAAATTTGAGCCTGTACCTCGATTTTTCCATTTCCACGGGATTTGAAGGGAAATGTATTATGCGGAGGGCATCATGAAGTTCCATCAGGTGATATCCTGATACTATGTATCCCGGCAATGTTTCAGGTATTCTGAATTTTATTTGCTTCAGGAGGTTACCGATAAACTTGCTGATGGTCTTTGACGTTACAAACTGGTTCTTCAGTTTTTCTGTTGTGCTGTACTGGGCCTGAAGTGCAGACGATATTCTCTGAGCTGCTTTTTCGGATGCCTCAATTTCGGGATGAATAATATTTATTACACCATTGAAGACTCCGGGTTTCCCGAATACGATAAACTCAACATCCGGAGGATAGCTTCCTGTAATCCATTTTACGCCTTTGAACCAGACAAGTTTGATTGTACCTGTCTCGTCCCGGAAATCTGCCACGAGTCTTTTTCCGGGACCATGTCCTTCAGTTGAATATCCTTTAATGACTCCCTTTATCTGAACGAAAGGAAGGTCGGGATCGAGCTCGGCTATCTTGTAAAATCTGGTTCTGTCGATATACTTATACGGGAAATAATACAAAAGATCACGAAAAGTATTAATATTGATTTCCTTACTGAGCAATTCAGCTCTCTTGGGACCAACTCCTGTCAGGTATGTAATACTTGTATCAAGAAATTCCTGCATTTTATCCTCAGCGAAAGATTGGTAAAAGATACCCGAAATTAGTTATTTTTGACGACCTGACCTAACAGGAAATTCCACAAGCGGATGGACATATTCAATATCCGGCAGTTTATTAAATATGTGATTTTCTCGCGGCACCGGCGAGGGCACGGAATTCATAGTCCGTTTGTCTTTAATCTTGTTTCGCATGTTTTCCGGAATAAAATAGAGCCCGATATTGTCTTTAGTATTGAAAAGATGAGAAAAAAGCTGATCTCTGATCCCCGTTTGATTAATGTTAATGATCTTGGAGCGGGTTCAAAAAGGGCGAAAACAAATCAAAGAAAAGTGAGCGATATAACCAGAAATTCGGCAGTTCCTCGAAAATATGGGATCTTTCTTGCAAATATGTCTAAAGAGTTTGGTAGCCCATTTGTTCTGGAATTTGGAACATCACTTGGCATAAGCACAATGTATCTGGCAGCATTTTGTCCCGGTTCAATAGTAATCAGTTTGGACGGATGCAGGGAGACTTCTGAGATTGCCTCCGTGAATTTCAAAGAAGCAGGATTAACGAATATAAGACTTCGTAACGGTTCATTCGATGACTTACTGCCTGGGATCAGGAACGAAAAGATCTGCCCCGGTCTCGTATTTATTGACGGCGATCACCGGAAAGAAGCGGTTATCAGATATTTTAACCAGGTTGCAGATATGTCGGACAACAATACTGTTGTCATAATAGATGATATTAACTTATCGCATGAAATGTCGGAAGCCTGGAGTGAGATAAAGAATCACAGGGATGTGACTCTTTCGGTTGATATCTTCAGAATGGGTGTAGTTTTCTTCAGGGAAGGCCTGAATCATTTTAATTATGTGGTCAGGTATTAACAAAAATTAAGTTTTAATTATTTCTTATTTAAGATAATTAGTCTAATTTCGAAACTTCAAATTTTAATATGTTATGGATAAAGTAATTGGAATTCAGGATATTGTTAAGAATTACCAGGTGGGATCAGTGGTAGTAAGAGCTTTAAGGTCAGTTTCTGTCGATATTAATCGGAACGAATATGTAGCAATCATGGGACCGTCAGGTTCAGGAAAATCAACTCTGATGAATCTGCTTGGTTGTCTCGACACCCCAACCAGTGGCACTTATATTCTTAACGGTACTGATGTCAGCAAAATGGAGGATGATTTTCTGGCAGAAATAAGAAATAAGGAGATCGGATTTGTATTTCAGACTTTTAACCTTCTGCCTCGATATACAGCGCTTGAGAATGTTACTTTGCCACTGATATATGCAGGAGTTCCCAAAGCAGACCGGGAGAAATTAGCCATTGAAACCATGGAGCAGGTTGGTCTCGGCGACAGGATGACCCATAAGCCAAATGAATTATCGGGTGGACAGCGACAGAGAGTGGCTATCGCCAGGGCTCTTGTTAATAAGCCATCCATTATCCTTGCGGACGAGCCGACCGGTAACCTCGACAGTAAAACATCGATTGACATTATGGGGCTTCTTGACGACATTCACAGGAAAGGGAATACCGTTATTGTCGTAACACATGAAGTAGACATAGCAAAGCATGCTGCACGTATCATCAGGTTGTTCGACGGGGAGATAGCCGAGGATTTTGTGAATGAAAAATATGTAAAAGCCTGATAATACCTGTTTCCAAGTTCATTACTATACTTTAATCGCATCTCAACTGGCTCATGAAGATCTACACCCGTACTGGTGATGATGGTACTACATCATTGGCAGGAGGAAGAAGAGTACCTAAATCTCATATTCGCATTGAAGCTTATGGTTCTGTTGACGAACTTATCCCATGGATCGGTCTGTTAAGAGATTTCAGGGAGAATGCTACCCGCCGGGATATATTGCTTTATATCCAGGATCAGCTTATGAGATCAGCAGCCATCCTGGCAGATGAAAAGAATAATGTGAAGGCAGAAGCATTTTCCCGATCCAGAATGCATCTCTGTCATTGAGAATGAAATAGATAAAATGGATGCAATCCTGGTCCCATTGAAAAAATTTATTCTACCGGGTGGACATATACTTGTATCTTATTGTCAGATAGCGCGGTGCGTTTGCCGCAGAGCCGAGAGGGAAGTTTTGAAATTAAATAATGAGGAAAAGGTTCCCGATATAATCTGCAAATTTCTAAACCGGTTGTCTGATTATTTGTTCGTTTTATCCCGTCTGATAAGCTTAGAGCTTGATATTAAGGAGATTAGCTGGCCGATTTAGCTCATTCAAAAAGTTAAAATATTGTATTGTTTTTTAAATAAAATAATATATATATTTGCAGACTTTATTAAACAAAGATTTAATCATAAATAATGTACTGGACACTTGAATTAGCATCCAAACTTGAAGATGCCCCATGGCCTGCAACAAAAGATGAGCTGATTGACTTCGCCATAAGGTCAGGTGCCCCGATGGAAGTTATAGAAAACTTACAGGAAATTGAAGATGAGGGAGATATCTATGAAAGTATAGAAGATATCTGGCCTGATTATCCCAGTAAGGATGACTTCTTTTTTAATGAGGACGAATACTAAAAGCGAGGCTGACAAAAACTGTCAGCCTTGCTTATTTTCTAAAAATATCTGCCACATTCTTAGGTCTTAACAAATCGAGCCACGAAAATCCTTCAAGTCTATTTGATTCAGGGTTCCCTTGTTCAGGAGGATCAATAACACCTTCCGGATTTTGTAATTCGTTGATCTCAGTAATTTTGCCATCCTCCACAAATATTTCAATGCGGGAGCATTTTGCCTTACTGACAGCTACAACTTCATCACCGTCAAGAATATAATATATTGACTCTCCGTTGCCTTCAACATTTATTTTAAACAATTCATTGTCCCTGAAGAAACCGGTCAGAGACCTTCCTTTGATCTGGTTAAACCTGTAATCATCGACCTGGCTTGTTACAAATGCCGAGTTGTATAATTCCATCCTTTCAGCCTGCCGGTTTTTAGTAAAAATCGCAATCGAATCTGAAACCAGTTGATTTTCCTCTGACCAGATAACGGGTGCAGTATAAAGCCTTATTACGGAATCACGGAAGGAATAGGAGAGGGAGTCGCATTTTGCCTGCAGGTCTTTGCTGTAGATCCTGCAGCCATGGAATGCCCTCATCAGCCTGTACTCTTTAAGTGTAGAGTCGGATCGTGTAACTGCACTTATGGTATCCGCATGAAGGAAGAGCGAATCTTTTTCAGAAACCTGGATAAAAAGTGCTTTATCGGTAACCATGAATCTCTCAGGATTTTTATAATACCATGCATAATCACCCTTAACAATGATATTGTTACTTGTGTCGGTTATACTGGTATTGCGAAAGGCCAGACCATATCCTTTAGTACCGTCATAATATAGTGAGTCGCCCCTGATAACCTGTTGCTTGTTATCAATAATTGCATTTTCCCATATCCTGGAGATATCATTTTTTGTATCATACCAGCCCTTTTCGCAATAGAGATAAATGCTGTCACCCTCCATTTCGGACGGACCTGTGAAAAAAGCAGTTTCAGTTTCTGTATTGTAATCCATGGTATCCGCAGTCATCACGTAATCGGGATTGACAATATTCACGCTATCCTTAAAATGGAACAGGTTTTGCGAGACATAATAGATTCCGATAATGCTTGTCAATGTATTGTCACCGTTAATAATTTTTCCTCCGGTATTATACCGGGCAATTTTATTTGCAACATCATATTTGACTGACCGGGTATATAAATGGGTTTCTTTATCGATAAGCTCCACATTGCCATCTACTGATGCTGTTCGGGTAGATCCGTCATAGAAAAGACTGTCTCCCCGGAGATGAAGGGTATCGCCCTGCTGCATGTGAATTTTACTGTATGCCTTAACCTGGTTTATTCCTGTATAGAACCAGGCACTGTCGCAGGTCATAAGAATCTCTTCCTGTTTCAGTGAAACATTTCCAAGGAGGCGTGAAAGCCTTTTCCCTGTGCTTTTTTCGATCTCATCATATAAGTCATCAGCATGCAAAATTTCGATAATTCTCTTCCCCGGCTTTGGCTGAGGTATATTTTGGCCGAAGAGACCGGTGGATATGTACAGGATCCCTGTGAACAGTAAGATTTTTTTAAATATGATTGAATTAATTGAAGATATCATCGATGTTATTTCAACCATCCTTGTTCAAGGAATTTACATGATTTAAATTCATCACTGATTTTAATATAGGTTGCCTCGATTTTCGTTTGTATCCATTCCTGGTACGTTTTCTGACGTTCACTCATCATTGCAGCGTTATAAATGAACTGATAGTCATCTTTAAGGTTTGCCCTGTGGGCTGGTATTTCGTCATCCAGCCTTACAACCCTGAATACAGTATTGCCTATATCATCCGTTGTCTGGAACGGTTCGGAAATCTCTCCCGGTTTAAGCTCTCTGATTCTTTTATACATGTCTTGATTCAGCTCATCAAGAGAAAACCAGCTTATCCGCTGATCTGCACTTACAAACTTGCCGCCATTAATTCTGCTGTCGAGATGACTTGAGAATCTGATGGCTGCATCTTCAAATTTCAAACTGTCTTTCCTGATAAGCCTGGTAATGCTGTCAAGTTTCACCATGGCTCTCTGTATCTGTTCAGGTTTTGCTTTTGGTCTGATAAGAATATGGCGGGTATTTGCAAGATCTCCCTTGCGGTCGATTAACTGAATAAGATGAAATCCGTATTTGGTTTCTACAATTTTCGATACTGTATTTTTTGAGAGGCTGAAGGCTGCATCAGCATACTCTTTTTCAAGTTCTCCTCTTAATTTGTACCCTACCTCACCACCGTTGGCGGCTGTTCCATCTTCGGAATTCATGATTGCCAGCACACTGAAACTTGTACCGGCGAGTATCCGGCTCCGGATATCCAGGAGCTTTTGTCTGGCGTCCGCTTTATTTTCTTCATTCTCAGGAGGATCGAGTTGAATTAAACTGATCTGAACCCTGGCAGGGATCACAGGAAGGCTGTCTTTTGGTATTGCATTGAAATATCTTCTTACATCAGAAGGTGTTATTGACAAGTCTCCCGCAATACTGTTTTGCACCTCGGATACTACCTGGTTTTCAATCATGGTTTTCCTTACATCCCTTCTGATCTCCACCATGCTCTTTTTAAAATATTCCTCGAGTGCTTTTTCGCTTCCTGCTGTCCTTATGGCATCGTTTAACTGCATATTAACATCTGCCTCTACCATATCTTCGGTCACTTCGATACTGTCAATCCTGGCCTGATCAACGAACAATTTTGAGACCAGCAGTTCCTGAAAAACCGCGCAGCGAATGCCATCAACAGGAGTCTTATTGTCCCTCCTTCGCATGTCCAGCACGTTATTCTCAACATCTGACAGATAGATAACTTCATTCCCAACTATTGCAGCCACCGATTCTACAAGCATCTGCGAATATGCAGCTGAAATGCTCCCTATCAGCCCTAAAACCGCCAAAAACCCAAATCTTGTTCTTCTTTTCATTGTCAATATATCTTAAATCCGTTCTCTTTAAGCGCTTCATTATAGATTCCGTTTTCAAGGTCCTGAATGAATCCGATGCGACGATTATTCCAGATGATTCTTTTTATATCATCCCTTACATATTCGAATGGCGATAATGTACCCCTCAGCCTGTAATCGTTTATTGTAACCAGGCAGACGGATGATGAATCGCTGGTTTCATAAAAACTGGTTCTCTTCAGGAAGTTTTCCTGGTTACTGATCTCTTCCTTCATCTCAAGAGAAAGCCTGTCCATTGTTATCCATTCTTCATTAAAATCATCAAATTTCTCGGCAAACTGGAAGCAAAGACTTTCAAGTTCCTGGAAGTCTTTCTGCTTATTTGATCTTGCCAGTGACTTTATCCTGTTCAAACCGGGCGTCTCAACCGGCAGTTTGATAAACAGAGCTTTTATAATATTTGATGTAAGAACAAAGTTATTTTGATTAACTGAATAGTAATTTTCAAGTTCCTCCCTGGAAATTATTGTATCCATTTTCTGGAGCATCATCATCCGCTGATATTCATATACTATCAGGTTCAGCCTTGTTTCCTCAAGTTGTTTTTCAATATCCATTCTCTGATCTGCAGGCAGATTTGCTTTAGCCTGCTGGAACATGAGCTCACGTTTAGCCCATTTATTTATGTAATTCCGTATTGCAGCCGTGCTGTCATTCGGGGTAATACCTTCCGTCACCAGTCCGGGGATCTCATCATAATACAGTATTTCATTCCCGGCTTTGGCTACAGGAACACGTTTTTCCTGGTTGTCGTTGTTTTTACAACCATTAATAGCAACCGATATCAATATGATTAAAATAACTTTATTCATTCCCTAATCTCTTCTTTACTTCATCAAGAACCTTGCGATCAATTTCAACGGTATATTTTTTCTTTAATTGTCTGATCCATTCCTCGGTGAGCCAGTCCTGATATCCTGATATGATCTCTGTCTGGACCTCATTGAATGGCAGTGGCTCAGGTTCATTGACTTTCTTTATATTGATAAGCGAAGGATAACTGTTATTAGTAAAGGAATGAACACCGGGTGTCCATTTAATATTGTCAATTTCCGGATCATCTCCGGTAAACCATTTACCTTCGGATATTGTAAGCAGCGTATCTCCTTTTACGTTAAATTTATCCATAAGTCTTTTGTCAGTACCGGGCTTTCGTGAGTACCTTCTATATGCTGAGGCAAGCCGTTTTGCTCCTCCTGGTTCCTTTAAGGTGTAAATCTTTGCCTCAATACTCTTCCTTGACAGGTAATTATTCTTATTCCGGCTGTAATAATCTTGCAATCCTGCCGAATCTTCCTGAACTTTGTCCCACACATTCTTTGAGGAGATATCGAACAACAGTATACCATCATGAAATTCGTTCATCAGATACCTGAAATCCGGATATTTCTGTTCAAGAACAGAATTCTCATGGTTCATTATATCATCTGCCATAATTGATTCGATTGAAGCATCAATATAGTACCCGGGATTTTCAGTAACAACCCTGTACCCGCGCTTTTCCAGGTAATCTGCAAATTCTCTGGCCGAAAGATGTTTATTGGCATATGAATATATGTTCCCTGCCGGAATTTTATTACGGTCATATTTTGAAATGCCCCGGATAATAAGTGTGTCGGTGTTATTTATAAACCAGGAATGAACCGCCGGATTTATCCGGAAGTTATACTCCTTCTTAAGCTTCTCGATAAATGATTTTTTCCCCAGCGAAATGAGGTTCGACTGGTTCAGTTTATTTTCAAGGAATGGTTTTGATTCTTCAAATGAGCCCGGTTCTTTTCTGTCGAGAAGCTTTATAATATGAAAGCCATAGACGGAGCGAACAGGTTTGGTATACTCTCCTGTATCTTTAATTGCAAACGCCGCTTCGGAAAAATCGCTTATAATCTCACCCGTACCAAACCAGTTCATTTCCCCTCCGTTTGCCGCTGATTCTTTGTGGTCCGAGAAATCAGCAGCTAATTTGCGGAATGACTCGCCGTTCCTTAACCGGGAATATAAATTATTTATCTCTTTTTCTGCTTTCAATACAGTTTGTTCATCGGAACCGGGAGGAGCTGCTTTCATGATATGAGCAACCCTTATTTTCCCTTGCGAAGGGCGCCTGTCAGATACTTTTATTATATGATAACCATAGGGTGTCCTTACTGGCAAAGAAACAGTTCCTGGTTTAAGAGTGTAGGCGGCTTCTTCAAATGGTGTTATCATCTGAAAAACCGTAAAATATCCAAGGTTACCACTATTAATCAATACGGACTTATCATCAGAGGTCGCTTTTGCTACCTGTTCGAAGACTTCTCCTTGAATTATTCTTTCCCTGATATCATTTGCCTTTTTAAATGCTTTAAGGGTATCTTCAGGCAGGGCATCCGGGGCACAGCTTACCAGAATATGCGATGCATTTACCTCTGAAAGTGACCTCTGATAAGCCTTGCGCAGCAGCTTTTCTTTTATGTCGGGATCAGTCAGATAACTTTGTGCCAGCTGATTCCTGTAACCGTTTAATTCATCCCTGAAGGCTTCTGTGGTGTCATAACCATATTCAATTGCATCAGCAACCTTAAGCTTAAATGCCGTAAATTGTTCAATGTAAGTATCCAGATCTGACTTATAAGACTGATCAATGCTCTTATTGTACATTCTGATGAACTCGCCCGCCTCCACCTTCCTGCCTGCCACTGTCATTATTATTTTTTCATCCGGTCTCTGGGCAAAGCAGAAACCATGGGTAAAAATAATGATTATGATTGTAAGGATGGATCTTATTTTCATCGCCATGAGCTGAGATCCGTTATTCAAAAGATTTTCTGCTGTAGTTAGGAGATTCACGGGTTATTGCGACATCGTGAGGGTGGCTTTCAATTATTCCTGAATGTGTGATCCTGACGAATTTGCCTTCCTTTTTCAGAATGGCTATATTTTTAGCGCCAAGATAACCCATTCCTGCTCTGAGACCTCCCATCATCTGGTAAATGACTTCCGATAAATTGCCTTTATAAGGCACCCTGGCTTCAATGCCTTCCGGAACGAGTTTACGGATATCATCTTCAACATCCTGGAAATACCGGTCCTTCGAACCCTGCTGCATAGCTTCAATTGATCCCATTCCCCTGTAAGCCTTGAACTTCCGGCCATTATAAATTATTGTCTCACCCGGTGATTCCTCAACACCGGCGAACAACGACCCTGCCATTATGGAATCAGCTCCTGAAGCCAATGCTTTTATAATGTCTCCTGAATATCTTATTCCGCCATCGGCAATCACGGGGATCCCTGATCCTTCAACGGCTTTAGCTACGTTGTAAATGGCTGAAAGCTGAGGGATACCGACTCCGGCGATAACCCTTGTAGTGCATATTGAACCGGGACCTATTCCAACCTTGAGGGCATCAGCACCTTCAGCAGCAAGTTTTTTTGCTGCCTCTGCAGTGCCAATATTTCCTGCAACAACCTCGGCTGAAGGATATGCTTTCTTTATTTCCCTTAGAATCTTTAGAACGTTTTTTGAATGAGCATGTGCTGTATCTATCACGATCGCATCAACTCCGGCATTGATAAGTGCTTCTGCACGCATAAGTGTATCAGAAGCAATACCGACAGCTGCCGCAACTCTAAGCCTTCCCTTATCGTCTTTGCATGAGTTTGGACGATCCTTGGTTTTTGTTATATCCTTATATGTGATCAGTCCGATCAGCTTACCGGTTTCATCAATCATCGGGAGCTTTTCAATTTTATGCTTCTGAAGAATTCGTGCAGCTGCCTCGAGGTTTGTCTGATGATTTGTGGTGATAAGGTTTCTGGTCATCACCTCGGTTATCTTCTTTGAGCTGTTATTTTCAAACCTGAGGTCCCTGTTCGTTACGATCCCCTTGAGAATCCCGTTTTCATCGACAACCGGAATACCCCCAATCTTGTATTCTGTCATAAGATTCACTGCCTCGGCAACGGTTGCTTCAAGTCCTATGGTGATGGGATCAAAAATCATAACATTCTCTGCCCTTTTAACCCTTTTTACCTGGGCAGCCTGCTTCTCGACCGACATGTTTTTATGAATCACACCTATGCCGCCTTCCCGGGCAATGGCAATGGCAAGCTCATCTTCTGTCACCGTATCCATGGCAGCAGAGACTATCGGAGTATTTATCCGAATGTTCCGGCTGAAAACTGAGCTTAAATCGACCTCCCGGGGAAGAACCTCGGAATAAGAAGGGACCAGAAGCACATCATCAAAGGTCAGTCCTTCATAAAGTATCTTTTCCTTAATAAATGACATTGTATGATCCTTTTAGTTTTTGTGGGCGCAAATTACTAAAAAAAACAGGACTCTGAAAACAAGTTCTTACATTTGTATATGGTTCAGCAACCTATAACTATTGAACAGTGCAAAAAAATTCTGACCAGGTACTGGGGATTTACTTCTTTTAAACCTCTTCAGGAAGAGATAATAAGGTCGGTGGCTGAAGGCCGCGATACTCTGGGTCTGATGCCTACTGGCGGCGGTAAATCGATCACTTTCCAGGTGCCTGCCCTTGCCATGGAGGGAACATGTCTTGTTATTACACCCCTTATTGCATTGATGAAAGAGCAGGTAAGCCGGCTTAACAACCTTGAAATAAAATCATTAGCCATTCACTCAGCAATGTCAAGGGAGGAGATAGATATTACCCTTGAGAACTGCATTTATGGTGATTATAAATTTCTTTACGTATCACCGGAAAGGATTTCGACACAGCTGTTTCAGGGAAAGATCGGACGTCTTACCCTGTCGCTTGTTGCAGTTGATGAGGCACATTGTATTTCGCAATGGGGCTACGATTTCAGGCCGTCGTACCTGAAAATAGCATCACTGAGGAACCTTATTGCTCCCGAGGTGCCATTCCTTGCGCTGACAGCGACTGCAACACCGCAGGTCATTGATGACATTATAAATAAACTGGCTTTCAGGCAGAATAATGTGCTGCGTACCAGCTTCTTAAGGAAGAATATCTCGTATCTGGTGCGACATGCGGAAGAGAAAGGCACCTATCTGATCAAAACGCTTAATAAGGTGAACGGCAGCGGAATTGTTTATGTGAGGAGCAGAAAGAGATGCAGGGAGGTTGCCGAGATATTGGCAGAGAATGGAATAAACGCGGATTTTTATCATGCAGGTTTATCGGATGAGCTTAGAGACAGGAAACAGGCAGCCTGGTCGACAGGCAAGACATCGCGTCATTGTAGCGACAAATGCCTTCGGAATGGGTATAGACAAAGCCGATGTCAGGTTTGTTATCCATTGGGATATACCTGATTCCATTGAGAATTATTTCCAGGAAAGCGGACGGGCAGGTCGTGATAATAAACCGGCATATGCCGTACTTTTATACTCACCATCGGATAAAACCCGTCTGAATGATTCTTTAAGACTGAAGTTTCCGCCTGTAGAAAAAATAAAAGATATTTACGAAGCTCTGTGCAATTATCTTCAGGTTCCGCTCGGATCGGGGAAAGATAATGTTTTTGATTTCAACATAGCAGATTTTGTTTCCCGGTTCAGACTGCCTGTCATCGAAACATTTAACAGCCTTGCATTTCTTCAGAGGGAAGGTTATATCGAATTTACAGAAGAGATTAATAATCCGTCGCGTGTACATTTTGTCGTCGGCCGCGATGATCTTTATAAATTTCAGGTCGCAAATGAGTCATTCGACGGTTTCATAAAGCTCTTGCTCAGGTCGTATACGGGCATGTTCACGGAATTTGTGGCAATAAATGAAGAGTCGCTGGCAAGAAAGGCCGCAATAACAAGGGATACAGTATATCAATACCTTGTGAAACTGTCATCAATGAACATAATCAGGTATATTCCGGGGAAAAAAACAGCCCTGGTGATCTTTACAGAAGAACGACTCGTCCGGAAAGCATTGATGATCTCTCCTGATAATTACCTCCATGTAAAAGAAAAATATTCCGCCCGTCTTGAAAAAATTATCGATTATGCAGAATCAAAGAACAGGTGCAGGTCGGTTATCCTTCTTGATTATTTTGGTGAGGAATCGGACAGGTGCGGGATCTGCGACGTTTGCAGGGAAAGAAATGAACTTGATCTGAGCAAATACGAATTTGACCTGATCCTTGAGGAGATCAAGGGTATCCTGGCTGAAAGGAATCCCGATTCGCAGGAGCTGGTCGGAATGATAAGCTACCCGGAGGAAAAAGTGATAAAAGTGGTACGCTGGCTGCTCGATCACAACAAGATTGTTCAGGATAAGGATCACAAACTTAGCTGGAATAACTGATCTTCAGTCTTCGGCTTCGGGCATCAGGCTTCAGGCTTCGGTCTTCCGTCAAGAAATGCATCTTCATGAATCTTATGAATATCTCATAATCAGATGGCAATGTCCCATGACCGCCTGCATGCATAAAATAGCCGAGATCATTCAATACCGGTTCTCCGGGTTTCGGGAAGATATCAGTCCCAAGCGGTTTCTTGCCAAGAAGCTCATAAACCGGACCGCCGCCACTGCTGCCAGAAACTCCCCTTTGGGATCGGACCAGTTGTCTGTATCACCGGTCTGAAGAAGAAGAGGTCGCGGAGCCATAAGGGCAACGAGCATGTGGGCATCGACAGGTGATTTTGAGGGATCATCCTTATAATTCCTCCAGTTGCCTGCAAACTGATAGAAATATCTTTTTGGGTGTGTCATATGATCTATTGTTTCACCATAATTTCGCCTTGAGAGTGCAGCACCTCCTTCGCCGAACAGCTCGCAATGACCATTCCGAACCTGGGATCACGTACGCCCGTCCATAAGGCTGTTTTACCAAGTCTCGAAACACCGAAAATAGCAACTTTCTTTGCGTCGATCATCGGGTCAGTTTCAATATAATCCATTGCCCTGCTCAGGCCCCACGACCAGGCAGATATTGCTCCCCATTCATCAGGTGCCGGATATTCTTCCCCTTCTTTCAGATAATAACCCCTGATCCCGTATTTTATCCCTTCGCCAAAATCAGGTTCAATGTCCCCGTAATTGACAGTAGCAAATCCTATCCCCTCCGAAAGGAAACGGGCTGATATCCATCCTTCCGAAGCCGCCTTTCCTCTGTACAGGGATCCTTTTTCCGTCCTTTCCGAGCACTAAACCGGCTTTAATTCCAGGATCATCAATTGCAGCAGCGTTCGGAACAAAGCCTATATTGAAAAACAAGGGCACCGGTTTTGTAGCGCCGGCTGGAAGATAGATAAGCAGATCCATTTTGTGATCAGACGTATCTTTCGTGAAATAAATTGTTACCTGCTTCCTTATGGCAGTACCGTTAAGGGCAGGTGTCCCGCTGTCGAAAACGTTGAAAGTCATATCTTTTGGTTTTGCAGGAACTCTCCCGTACTGGTACTCTTCAAACAAAGCAAGGATCTGCGGTCTCCTCTTTTTGTACCACTGCCGGGCATTCTTTACCTTTTCACCATCAGCGAAAACAAGCGGATCCGGGAGTGTATATGTTCCAACCAGTGATTCATTGTAGTTTACGGGGATCCCTTCAACCATATCGCGGTCTTTTTGCTGGCCGTATATACCTGATGTACTTAAAATAACTGCTACCCAAACGACACCTGCAATAAGAAAAGCCTTACCATGTTTCTTCATAATCATAAGTATTTTAAAATTCTAACCGGACCAATCAGTCCTGATTCATTCAGATTTCTGCCCCATACCATTACTGAGGAGTTAAGTATCTTTTTGTCAGGAGGTGATTTCTGATCTCCGATGAGCCTGTTGGTCCATTGATTTGTGATCTTTATTTCAATTGTATTCCTGCCTTTTTTAAATAATCCGGTAATATCTGCCATGAATGGAGCTCTCCATAATGTGCCTGAAGTGGTCCCATTAATCGTAACTTCTGCAATATCGCATACTATGCCAAGATCAAGAAAGAGTTTTGTATCCCCCTGCAGCCATGATTTGGGCGCTTCAATTGTTTTTGTATATGTAGCAGAACCTGAGAAATACTTTACTCCTTCATCACTGTTTGTGGTCCACGACTCTAGTTTATCCAGGGAGATTTTTGCCGGAGCACCCAGATCAGGAGGAAAAGAAATTTCCCATGGCCCTTGCAGGGTGGCAAGCAAAACCATATTATCCTGTTCCGGAGACCGTGACGTAACAGTTTCCTTTTTACGGAATACTACAAAGACTGCCTCACGTTCTGTTAAATGGAGTGAAACAACTGTTGACTTTTCAGATGCTGAGTAACCCGCAGGTTCAATCTGACCAGTAGCGGGATCCCAGATTTCTGCTTCTTTACCTGTTACACGGAACCTTACTTCAGTATCAAGTGGAACGTCAGTTGAGTTTACCAGGAAATAGATTTCTGCATCGTCTGTTCTCCTGTGTATCCAGTTAATCCTCGAATCGAGGGGTTTTGAGTATTCGATGTCCGGGCTGACTTCCAGCTTGCCGAGCACTGTAATTACCGGAGTGCCCCAGAAAATCCTTCCATTTCCGCATGACCGTGTTGTTCTGCTTATACCATCAAGGTCCGCCCATAATTCCGATACAAGGCTTTTAAAACTCTTTTCCGATCCCGGATACCCTGAATAACCGGGAGTGCTTTCCGGCCTTGGACCTATTATTGTTGCACCGGCCTTAACCAGTTCGTTTATCTTCCTCAGAACAGGCAATGTCATCCGTTCACTGTTTGGTAAAACGAGAACTGCATAGCTCATGCCGTCAGGAAGGATCAGCCTTCCATCGGAAGAGACGGTCATCCTGTTGATCAGTACATCTGCATTGATATAGTCATAATCATATCCTTCCGGTGAAGCAGGATTGAGTCCCGTACCCCATATTGGCATTGTTGAAGGAGCTCCTTCATCCAGAAGATACGCAATATCAGCGACGAATTTACCCTGCTGTAGCATAAAGGAGTTCCGCGCAAGGTATTTCATGAAGGGTTCAGCCTGCTCAGCCCAGGTAATGTTGCGGTTTATATGAGTTCCTACCATCGTGTTTCCCGGCTTTGTATCGAGCGGCTGATGTGCTGAAGTATGAAAAACGAATCTGTTAATTCCCTGAGCAAACCAGTAATCTCCGATTTTTTTCAGCGTATATGGCGATTCAAAGCCACCACCGGTATATGCCTCGGCTGCCACCAGATTTTTACCATAAATATGCGACGCCGAGGCAGCACCCCTGACATCCTGGTAATACATCAGTTCAGGATGAAGTGCCCTGTACCAGAATTCTCCCATGGGGATATCGACATATTTTTTGCAAAGGAGTGCATCTTCAAGTATCTCAAGGGAAACGCCCGATGCTTCCCCGTATGTCTTAATGCCTTGTTTGTTAAGGAACTCCGTCAGCACAGCATAATGATTCTCAGCAAACATGTCAGCAAGCGTGCGGCGGAAATCCCAGAGGATCCTGTCGCTGACATCACTGTTTCCCAGAACGCGTCCTGCAAGGCAGGGCAGGAAAGGAGTGAGATCATATCCCCGCCTTTTTTTAAATTCATCCAACATGTTGTCAGTCCAGTTTTGCATGCCGGCCTCCCAGCTGTCGAGCATCACACCCTGAAGGCTTTTGCCGTAGAGCGGACCCAGGGCTTCTGCTATCGGTGCCGTGTATTGTTTGATATAAGCTAACAGTATGTTCCCTGCTGAGCTTATCAACTTCATACCCCGATCCGGCCGGAACAGCAGGGCGGTTCTTTGATCCTGTCAGGGAGTAACCGAAGCGCATTATTGTCCAGTTACCGGTTGGTACCTTCCATTCGATTGAGCCATCAGCTGACAATCCGGGAGTCAGATCAATCACTGTTGCGGGATCAATTACTGAAGCAGGAGAGGACTCAGGCGACACTACGGGGTCATAGTTGAAAAGGTGGTAGAAGCCGGCTTTGTCTTCCCACCTGTTGATCCTGAAACCTGCATGCAGCTTTAGTTCGCTGAAGGTATATACGGAGTCGGGTGGATTTATTGTTTCTGCCATAACATCTGCAGGCCTCATAGGAGCGCCCGTGAATTCGAGCCTGAAATACTTAGCCTATGGTTTCGGGAAATGAAACTGTCATCAACTTTCCCTGCACGGTAAAGCTGTGCTCCCGGCAGAAGCGCCACAGTGCGGAAATCATTTCCGTTGTCGCTGACTGCCAGTCTGCCTGCCGGAATTCCGGCACGGTTTGCAAGCGTCAGAGCACGGGCTGTGAATGGCTGTTCAAAATAGTATTGAATCCAGACCATTTTCCTGTCTTTCCCGGAGCGGATTGTCATGGTACTGTTAAGGTCATCATCCAGCAGGGATGCCGGATCAATTTTGCCTGCCCCGCTTGTTGCTGCCGGAATGATCTGCCCAATACCAGCCTCATCCGGTGGAGTCGGGAATGCCAGTACTATGCAATCTTTATAAAACCCCGGCTTCGTTTCAACACCCTTTGCGGAGTTTGAGAGGTTTCTGACAGGTCCTTCGCCTGACGGAGGCACCGGCAATTTACCTGAAAAAATCTGAGGTCCTTTTACATGAATTTCACTCCATACCAGCTTCTTCATAGCCTGTTCGGGCTTTACCCACGGACCACCGGTAAGGCTCCATCCTGCAGAGCTGAAAATGGTCATCTCCAGCTCGAGCCGTTCGGCTTCAGAGGCAGTGTGACGCACCGCATCGAGCCATTCGGGCGACATAAAATAGATCTTCTTTTCAACAGTCTGCCCCTGGCCGGCAGCGACATCAGCCAGGTGCATTCCACCGATTCCTGAGCGCTTCATCCATTCAAGGTCCTTGGTGATGCCTTCTTTTGTTATGTTGCTGTTGGTCCAGTGCCACCAGGTCCGTGGTTTGGCAGATTCCGGCGGATTTCTGAATCCCTCTTCAAGAGGAATTATCACTGTCTGAGCCGTTACTGAAACTGAAAGTGACAATAATAAGAAGGATCACTTCACTTTTCATCAGAACAATAAATGATCTCTGTCATTTCTTGAATGACTGAAGGGGATATAAATGATTAAATATTATAATTCAGTTAATTGCAAATTCCTCCATCTTACCTTTGATCCCTCCTCCGCTGTGTATCTGAAGCATTATCCGCCCTTTGCCCTGACCAATTTTCTCGTCTGTCAGGTCGGTCATAACTTCTCCGTTCAGCCAGGTCGTAACTTTATCACCCTCCGCCCTGATCCGCATCGTATTCCAGTCGTCTTTTTTGAGAATATTCTCTTTTTCATCGGGGATCTGATATATCCAGCCTCTGCCGTATGATTCGTAAATACCTCCTGTGTCATGTCCGGGAGGTGCAACTTCAACCTGCCATCCTGAGATCCGGACACCACTTCGGATATACGACCTGATGAAGACCCCGCTGTTGCCATTGGCTTCCTGTTTGAATTCAAGACTCAGATCAAAATTATCATAGTATTTCCGTGTACCGAGGTAGCCATATTCTTTATCAGGTCCGCTTTCACAAACCAGTTCACCATTATCAACATACCACAACTCTGTTCCATAGAGATCCCATCCGGTGAGATCCTTTCCGTTGAACAAGGTTTCCTGTCCTGGCTTATCAGGTAATTCCTTGATCTTCATGTTTCTGAACCATATCCTGCTGCCATGATCCTGAAGTGCAAAAACTCCGCTTCTGGCAATACCGTATTCAGGAGCATTGTCCCATTTGCCGCTTCCCTTGCGGGCGAACCAGTCATCAGTCCATGCTTCGAACTCGATAACCTTCTGTTCATTGAGCCAGTATTCAACATGACCGTTGTCAAAAACTATCTTTGTGGTGTTCCACTTACCGGCCTTGTTAAGAGTCTTTTTTGAAAGGTCAGGAGTGTACATGGCATAGTCTGCCCCAGCTTTCTGCCACTCCTCAAGGGGAGAGGCAAAACCGACGTCATCAAGCAATTGATATTCCGGTCCTGTTACATATGGTACTTTAAGTTCCGGCCGTTCAACGACATGATAAAGCAAGCCGCTGTTGCCGCCTTCGGAGATCTTCCAGTCGAAGGCTATTATGAAATTTTCGTATTGTTTTTCAGAAACGATATAGCCTGTGCTGTCGCTTCCCTTGCCAAGAGATGTTAGTGTCCCTTTTTCAGCAACCCAGGGGGCAGTGATAACTGAGTCGCCCTTGAAATCGCGCCAGCCGTCAAGGGTTTTGCCGTCAAAAAGGAGTGCCCAGCCATCTGCAGCTTCCTGTTCAGAAAGCTTGTTTTGAGCTTGTTTGCAACCTGAAAATAACAATCCGGTGATAAGGATCACGAGCCATAGGGAGATTTTTTGTTTCATATTTATTATAGTTTTAAGTGCCTAGAGTGACTAGAGTGCACTAAAGTGACTAAAGTTATAAAAATTTTAAAATGGCCGGGATAAAAACTAAATGATCAGATTATTTTACCTCATATTCTGTTTTTCCGGTTACCGGAATTCCGTCAGAGGTAATACCTTCAACAATTATAGTATAGGTTGAAGAAACATCGGCATTAAAGTATTTTACAAGATAATCCTGATTGGTGACCACTTTTATATCTGGAAGCCAGTATAAGGTGGATCTGAGATCGGGCATATAACCGTTTTGCCGGGTAGTAATATGCTTTGGTGAATAAAAGATCCTTGAGGCATCATATCCTGAAATCTCAGTGCTAACCGCATAAGAAACAGGTTTATACGTAATATTTTCAGATGTTTTCGTAATAACCGATATTACGCCAAATGCTCCTCGTATTCCAAATGCTGCAGCCTTTTCTGACTTAATGACATCTATTCTGTCAATCCAGTTCTTTGGGATGGAATTTACTTCTCCGTATGATGATACAATCCCATCAAGCAGGAAAAGTGGTTCCTGAGATTCAGAAAATGATGTCATTCCGTGAATTCTGATTCCGGAAGAGGTACGGGTGGGTCTGGATAAAGTCAATCCTGACACTCTGCCAATAAGGATGTCACTGATGCTTCTTGCACTTTCCAACTGCGGGGTTATAATTATTTCCTTGTCAGGCTGTCCATAAACCAACCGGATCTGGTTTACATGGAATTCCCGGGGTGTTTCCTTCCTTTGGGCAATAATCCTGACTTCATCGATCAGAATTGTATCAGAGAGTGTATATTTTCTTCTTATCGATCTTTTGATCTCATATGTTTCCTGTAACGACTTTAAATTGTCATTATTTACCGGATCCTCCCTGACCGCAAAGTATGTCCGGGATTTACTCTTTTTTACTTCCGGGGGTGAATAATTCACAGAATCCAATAATAACCTGCCCTGGAAATTTCCTTTCTCATCCATTGCGTTTACAACAACCTTTGCATTACCGGTAAGATTATCCAGATCGAGCTGTGAATCTTCCGGCAGAATCGGTTTTTACACTTGTTATGATATTGTTCTTTTCCTGAAAAATACCAATTGTGACAGTTGCGTTTATCAACGGTGTGTTTATAACTGATCTTCTCAGTCTTCCTGATATCGTAAATCCTGATTCAGGCGGGTACTTTAATTCCTTGTATTTCCATTCAAAATCGCGCCATCCCTGGGTAAGCAGAAGCAGATCAAGATCTTTTAACCGGTCGGGATTTGCAGGATCAAAATAATATGAAGGTTCTTCAACCGGACCATGAACATCTGATTCGAGAAGAAACCATGAGGAGATCGTGGAAGGAAATTGAGACGATCGGTTTGTATAAATTTTATCCGTTGACGATAGTGACAGAAATACTTCCTGTCCTGTTCCGAACTCTTTAAGTACGGAAAGTTTAACGGAAACTGAGTCGCGTTGATTATAAACTTTCTTATCAGGTTCAATATTTATGGTTACATCTTCATGGTTCTGAACATAAACCAATCGCTCACACAATGGTTTGTTATCAAGGCCAAATAATGTTATCTTAACAACTCCGACAGGCAGTTCTTCCGTTGGAATAGTGTAAATATTGTCGAGCGTTTTTATTTTCACTGTAAGCGCCTTAATTATCTTTCCATGCGATGAAACCGTAGCTAAAAGATCACGTCCCAGGAACTGCGGCAATGTTTCAGGATTTGTTTTTAGTGTCATTAAATGCTCATTCATCTGACTGACACTGTGATTTATAATAAAACCTTTTGCAAAACTTTCCGGGATATCACGTTTAATTACATCACCCTCTGAATTCTTTACAGTCGCATAATAGCTTAAGCCAGATACCGGTTTCAGCATGAACATCCCCATTCCAAGGTGTGTACTATTGAATTTTGTAATTAATACTCTGTCGGATGAAAAAACCTCACCCGACACATCACATCCGGCTCCTGCTCCATTTACAGCTTTAAAGGCAACAATCGATGATACATTGTCAATTAAAGAGCCTCCCTCAGGAAAAAAGGTGATTTCCAGATTACTGTTTGTTATGTAAATATTATCAGAATCAACTTCCGGGACAGATGATCCGCCGATGACTGAAATCTCCTTATTGAAGAATAGCTGATCACCGAAGTTCCTCATGTAGTTTGTATACGCGCTTAAAATGTATTTACCTGACCGGAGGCTGTCGGGTAAAGTGAAATCCCCGTTTCCCAAACCCCTGTCAAGTCTGATTATCCTGTTGTCGAGTATTTCAAATGAAGGTGAAATAAGATCAACATGGAGGTTTTTGGAGCTGTCCAGAGGTGTATGGATCAAGCCATCAACAACATAAGACTTTAAACCACACAACATCACCCGGATTATAAAAATCACGGTCGGTATGTAAATAGACTTTCTCTGTTATTCCGGCTGTAAGGTTTTCGGTATGATCAGTAGAAATTGTATCCAATACTCTCAAATCGTTGAATGACTTGTCAGGCATTTTCTCATATGGCTCATAATCATAAGGGAGCAGGTCGGCAATCCCCTGCTTTGCCATTTCACCATGCCATATGATACCAGGTCCATTATAATATCCGGTTTTATCGAAGAAAATATTGTTACTCAGTAATTCTACACCGCTTTTGGCCTTACCTGGCTTCCATTCAACCGAAAGAATTACCGGGATAGCTTCGGAATAGTAAATATTCTTTTTGCGCTTGTTGGTATCGATACTAAGCTGATTTCTAACCAGTTCTCTGTAAGAGAGTTGTCTCCTTTCATTTTTAATAATGTATCCACCCGATTTCAGATCATCGTGCCAAAGAGATTCTGATGAAGTGCATTTTTGACCCAAAATATGCATTGTCCCTTCTGGCATCAAAATCCTGTTTATCCGATATTGAGTTGTGTCCTCATCAAATAATGAATTTCCAATAAGCTGATTGAGATAAGCGGATTTAATATATACGAATTTATTGAGGTAATAGGTAATTTTATATCCCAGCCCTTTGTTAACAATAAATATAGGTTTTAAAGCAAATGCTTTTAATGTGTCCTTATCCGGGCTGGTAATAAATCTGATATCATCCTCATTAATGTATTTCGCATTCTTTTGCATTTCTGGTCCTTCCAAGAAACTCTCTTCTGAAGATAGCCAGGTTTTCTCTCCTGATATTGGGATTTCCCCTGGCATTAACAGAGACATCCTTTATTTCAAATACTTTTGGTGCCAGGTAAACCAGGATATCTTTGTAAGGTGAATAATCATTTACGGTTGCAGAATAATACCCTAATGCACTTATTGTCAGCGGCATTGAGGTATTATTCTGAATGTCAAGTTTGAAAGAACCTTTTGCATCTGTGTATGATGCAACAGAAGTCCCGTCAAAGTAGACTGCCGCATAAGCAACCGGGCTTTTTGTTTCCTTGTCCAGGATGGTTCCTTTAATAATCTGACTATAAGTAACTAAACAGAGATTAGTGAATACAATGATTAGAAATACTCTTTTCATATACCTTCAGTTGCTAAACTAGTCGCGACTACGAATTTCGTTATTGTTGCATTAACTTTCAAAATGAAATGCACTTATTTTTAATGCAATTATTGCTATTTTGCATACAGTGATTAGCACATAACCGCATAACCGCATAACAGCATAACAGCACAACATTTATTACAGGCGGATAATAAATCAGCATTCGGAGTAGATTGTTTCATTGCAAAATATCTAATTTTGCAGGTCAATGGATTTGAACGATGAGTAATAATACCGATCCGGTTTATTCGAGAAACGTTGTCGAGTTTACAGCTGCTGCTGTTGAATTCTGTAAATATGCAGAGCATGCAGCAGAGATGAAAGGCAGATGAAATACTGAAGATATTGCAGCGTATTCTTCCTTATCTTTATATAAAAGCATCACTTCTGCCTGCGCTCGAACCTTATTTTGAGGACGGCAATGAGAAATTTGTTACCGAATCGGACTGGCTCAGGATACATGATACACTCAGGGATAAATTCGGTACCGCTGATGATTATCTGGAAGTCTTTGATGAGAAAGTCAATGATGCGGAGGGACCGGTAGTTTCAAGTATTTCAGAAAACATGGCAGATATCTACCAGGATCTTAAAGATTACCTTTTGCTCTATGAAACAGGCACCAATGAGGTAATGAATGATGCCGTGTGGGAATGCAGGCTGAATTTTGAAAATATCTGGGGACAGAAGCTGACCAATTCGCTCAGGGCAATTCACAGGTTCCTGTACTCAGGAGATGAGATCGGTAAGATTGAATCCGGGGATGAAACAGGGGAGGACAGGAGCACCTCAGAATGGTTTATAACTCGAAGGCAAAAGGATATAAGGGAAGATGGTAAATAACAGGTATGCAGAATCAATAACTGCAGAGGAACTTAATAAATTTGAATTATCGTGGTTTAAAGGGGAGATAGTCCTGGTGGAGGACATGAAAACCTTCAATAAGGCTTTTCCCAGACTCCTGAATTCAGAAATTCTGGGATTTGATACTGAAACCAGACCTTCATTCAGAAAGGGACGTAAAAACAAGGTTTCACTGATCCAGCTGGCAAATGAAAACCTTGCCTGCCTTTTCAGGATCAACAGGATAGGCATTCCTCCAGCACTTGCCGGGCTCCTCGGTAATGAGAATGTTACAAAGGCAGGAGTTGCAGTTCATGACGACATCAGGTTCCTGAAAAGAATTAAAGGTTTTGAACCGTCCGGTTTTGTTGATCTCCAGAAATTCGTTAGGGATTATGGAATAAATGTTTCAGGATTGAAAAAACTCACCGCAATTGTGCTGGGATTTAAAATATCAAAACGTCAGCAGGTTACCGACTGGGAAGCGGAACAGCTTACGGATGCCCAGCAGGTCTACGCTGCAACAGATGCATGGGTATGTCGTCAGATATACAAAACTGATAAATGGCCATTAGGGGAGATGAAGTTTGGAGGAACTAAAGTATAGAATACTTAAGGTTATGGGAAATCAAAATAGTCCTTAAGTCAGGAAAGGAGCAATCGATCCGCAGGTACCATCCCTGGATCTTTTCCGGAGCAATTAAGAAGATATACGGAGAGCCTTCAGAGGGTGATGTTGTAAGAGTATTTGACAATAAGGATAATTTCCTTGCCGTAGGCCATTACCAGCCGGGTTCAATTGCTGTCAGGATTCTCTCATTTGAGGATGCTGATCCGGATATCGGGTTTTTCAGGAGCAGAATCAGGAATGCCATTGAATTCAGGAAGTCAATAGGATTGACTTATAATCAGAATAATAACGTTTTCAGGCTGATTCATGCTGAGGGTGACAATCTTCCGGGACTTATTGCCGATTTCTACAACGGGGTGATTGTTATGCAGATGCATTCGGTGGGAATGTACAGGATAAGGAAAGAGATCGCCGGAATCCTGTCAGAATTAATGGGCAACCGCATCATAGCTGTTTATGATAAGAGCGAATCGACCATTCCATACAAGTCGGGCATAGCGGGAATAAATGAATTCCTTTACGGGGATTCAGGACCTGTTGTTGTTACTGAGAACGGATATAAGTTTAAGATTGACTGGATCACCGGACAGAAAACCGGGTTTTTCGTTGATCAGCGGGAAAACAGAAAACTATTATGTGAATATACTAAAGGCAGGAGGGTTCTTAATATGTTCGGTTATACGGGAGGATTTTCTGTCTATGCAATGAAAGATGCAGATCTGGTTCACAGTGTAGACAGTTCCGCATCGGCAAGCCTCCTGGCTGACGAGAATGTCAGGCTTAATTATGGGGATGATCCGCGACACAGGTCATTCCAGGCGGATGCCTTTGAATTTCTGAGTGATATAAGGGATAAATATGATCTTATAATTCTTGATCCTCCGGCATTTGCAAAGCATAATAATGTTCTGGGAAACGCCCTGCAGGGATACAAACGGCTGAACATGAAGGCAATTGAACAGATTAAGCCGGGCGGGATTATTTTCACTTTTTCCTGTTCTCAGATTGTGAGCAGGGAAAATTTCAGGAAATCGGTTTTTGCTGCTGCAGCCAATACGGGAAGGAGAGTCAGGATACTGCATCAGATGAGCCAGCCGCCGGATCATCCGGTTAATATCTATCATCCGGAGAGTGAGTACCTGAAGGGGCTGGTGCTGTATGTTGAGTAAGAAATTTGAAAATTTGAAAATTTGAAAATGAACTCGAACAAAAATATTACATTGATTGCCTCAAAACTTGGCCTCCACGAATGGCAGGTTGAGAATACTATCCGTCTGATGGATGATGGTGCAACAATCCCGTTCATCAGCCGGTACCGGAAAGAGATGACTGGTAGTCTTGATGAGGTAAAGCTTCTCCATATCAAGGACGAATACCAGAGGCTTAAGGACCTTGATTCGCGGAGGGAAGCCGTTATAAAATCCATTGAAGAACAGGAAAAGATGACACCTGAGCTCATGTCGAAGATTGAAGCGGCACTTACAATGGCAGAGCTTGAAGATATTTATCTGCCTTTCAGGCCGAAGCGCAGAACACGTGCTACAATTGCAAGGGAGAAAGGACTGGAGCCGCTGGCTTTGATTATTATGGACCAGAAAGAACGGGATCCCCGGAAAAGAGCTGAAGAGTTCCTGAATGATGATGTTAAAAATGTTGATGAGGCGATTGCAGGAGCCTGCGATATTATTGCAGAGTGGATAAGTGAAGATGAGAAGGCCAGAAGACAACTGAGACGTCTTTTCGAGAAGGAAGCAGTTATATTTTCAAAAGTTGTAAAAGGGAAAGAATCGGAAGGAATAAAATTCAGCGATTATTACGACTGGTCGGAACCATTGAGAAAATGTCCTTCGCACAGGCTTACTTGCTATGAGAAGGGGAGAGGATGAAGGATTCCTCCGCCTTGCAATCGAACCGGATGAAAAAAATGCACTTGATATACTGAATTCGATTTTCATTAAGGGTGCGAACGATTCATCTCACCTGGTTGGCGAAGCGGTAAAGGATAGCTGGAAGAGACTGCTGTCTTCATCAATGGAAACAGAATTCAGGAATATTTCAAAGGAAAAGGCTGATGAGGAGGCTATTCTGGTGTTTGCCGATAATCTTAAACAGC
Source organism: uncultured Bacteroidales bacterium (assembly GCA_963828775.1). GTDB lineage: Bacteria > Bacteroidota > Bacteroidia > Bacteroidales > VadinHA17 > LD21. Next base: position 112,305 of record CAWHGX010000071.1, read on the forward strand.
TTTTGCTGGCATCTCCCCTCGGGGAAAAGAATGTGCTTGCCATTGATCCGGGATACAGGACAGGATGTAAAATAGTCTGCCTCGACCGTCAGGGAAATCTTCTCCATAATGAGACTATTTACCCTCATCCGCCTCAAAATGAGACCGCGTTATCAATTAAAAAAATTCTTTCGCTCGTTAATGCTTACAAAATCGAGGCAATAGCTATCGGGAACGGCACCGCCAGCCGTGAAACTGAGGATTTCATTAAATGGATCAAGTTTGACAGGGATATACAGGTGTTCGTGGTGAGCGAAGCAGGCGCATCAATATACTCAGCATCAAAGGTTGCCCGTGACGAATTCCCCGACTATGATGTGACTGTCAGGGGAGCAGTTTCTATCGGGAGAAGGCTGATGGATCCGCTGGCTGAACTCGTTAAGATCGATCCCAAGTCAATTGGCGTGGGTCAGTACCAGCATGATGTTGATCAGCAGAAGCTTCAGAACACTCTCGATGATGTGGTTGCCAGTTGTGTAAATGCAGTGGGTGTGGAAGTAAATACAGCAAGCAGGCATCTGCTTACTTATGTTTCAGGCCTTGGTCCCCAGCTCGCACAGAATATTGTTGATTTCCGTGCGGAGAACGGTCCGTTTAAATCCAGGTCTGAGTTTATGAAGGTTAAAAGAATGGGTGCAAAAGCATTCGAGCAGAGTGCCGGCTTCCTGAGGATCAGAAACTCAGAAAATCCCCTTGATTCAAGCGCGGTCCATCCTGAAAGCTACCATATAGTCGAGAAAATGTCAGCTGATCTGACCTGTGATGTTAAAGAACTGATGATCAATGAAAACAAGCGGAAGGAAATTAAGCTCGAAAAATATATTACATCCCACAACCGGATTGCCCACATTAAAGGATATAATGGATGAGCTGGCTAAACCCGGACGCGATCCCAGGTCAAAAATAAAGGAGTTCAGTTTTGCCGATATACATTCCCTGGAAGATGTGAAACCGGGTATGGTGGTTCCCGGAATTGTAACAAATGTTACAAAATTCGGGGCATTTGTAGATATCGGTGTAAAGCAGGACGGGCTGGTCCATATATCAAATATGAGCAACTCCTATGTCTCTGATCCTTCTAAGGTTGTGAAGCTGCATCAACATATAATGGTTAAGGTGCTTGATGTTGATATTGAAAGGAAAAGGATACAGCTCTCTATGAAGGGGATAGAACGAGAGAATTCAACAGGTAAACAGTATTGATAGCCGTCAGCTATTTATTGAACCGCCCCTCGGACAGAAACGGGTGGGATAACTATTGCCTGTCATGCTTCTCCCTGTAGATGTGCCTGTTTGCACGATTCTGCTCCCGCCTCAGGAACCTTTTTTCAGCAGGTGTAACCGTACCATCTGCGTTTGCCATTCTTTTTTCGATCTGTATTTTCTTCTGTTCCCTCTCAAGCCTTCTTGTCTCAATTCGGTTGAGTTCTCCCGACCTGGCACCCTGCCTGATCCTTGCCTGGTGGCTGACCTGCCTGCCAGTGTTGCTTCTTGTTCCAGTCTGAGCTTCAACTGAAATTAAACCTACTGCAAAGAGCAAACCTGCTATTAATATTATCTTTTTCATGACTCTCTTTTTTAGTGTTTTATCTTTTTGATGCTATAACGTAAAAAAAGTTTAATGAGTATTGAAAAAAATACAAATCAAATTATCCGGATAATGATGAAAATCTTTTACCTTAAGCCCCTTAATTATTAGCCAATTAATTTCCATCACCATGAAAAAAAGAGATTTATTACTGTGTTATTGCAGTTGCATTTGTTATACTAATTGTTGCCTGCAAGAAAGCTGTAATACCACCTGTTGCCGAAAAAATTCCTTATGAAGTATTTGATAATAGAATCGACAATTATTACTGGATGCGCCTCAGCGATGAGCAGAAAGCTGACTCTGTACCGGATGAACAGACACAAAAAGTAATTGATTACCTCAATAAGGAAAATGAATATAAAAAAGCCGTTCTGAAGCATACCGAAACTCTTCAGAAGACTCTTTTTGATGAAATGGTCGGCAGAATCAAGAAAGATGATGAATCAGTACCCTACCTTGAAAATGGCTATTATTACTATTCAAAGTATTTTGAAGGTAAAGAATATCCCGTTCATTACCGTAAAAAGGGATCCCTCGAGGTCTCCTGAAGAATTGATTCTCGACGAAAACAAGCTTGCCGAAGGACAGGAATTCTGCTCGGTGGGACAGGTAAGCGTTAGCCGCGACGGTAAAATCCTTGCTTACTCAATTGACACTGTGAGCCGCAGGCAGTATGATATCTATTTCATTGACCTGGAATCCGGAAAATATCTTCCTGAAACTATAGATTCTGTATCAGGACAGATAGTATGGGCTGCTGATAACAGGACAATATTCTATACAGGTTCTGATACCAGGACACTCAGGGATGATAAAATATTATCTCATAAGCTGGGAGAAAATATAGCCAGGGATGACACTGTTTACCTTGAAAATGATGAAACATTCAATGTTTATCTGGCTGAAACCAAAAGCAGGAAATACATTGTTATTCAGTCTCAGCAGACATTGTCTACCGAGGCAAGACTTATTGATGCCATATAAACCTGATGCTCCGCCTGTCGTCTTTGAACCGCGAAAAGTAAATCATGAATACCAGGTGGATCATATAAACGGGGAGTTTTATATCAGGACCAACTCCGACGGAGCTTCCAATTTCAGGCTGATGAAGACAGCCGAGGGAAAAACAGGTATGACAAACTGGAAAGATGTGATTCCCCACAGAAGCGACGTGCTTTTTGAGGGATTTGAGCTTTTCAATGATTATCTTGTTACCAGTGAGCGTATCAAAGGACTTACAAATCTCAGGATCATCAACTTAAAGGACAAAAGCGATCATTATCTTGATTTCGGCGAAGAAACTTATACTGCTGGCATTAATATCAATCCAAATGCTGACACAGATATCCTGAGATACAGTTATTCATCAATGACCACACCCTCTTCGGTAATTGATTACAACATGAAGACGAAGGAGAAAAAGGTGATGAAAGAACAGGCTGTACTCGGTGGCTTTGACAAGTCGAACTATGAATCGAAGCGTTTATGGGCAAAAGCCCAGGATGGAACAATGATCCCGTTATCGATTGTATACAGGAAAGGCTTCAAGCAGGATGGAACCGCTCCGCTTGCTGATTTACGGTTACGGCTCTTACGGCTATTCAGCCAATCCGGGATTCAGTTCTTCAATCCTGAGTCTGCTCGACCGGGGATTTGTTTATGCATTGGCTCATATCCGCGGTGGAAGCGATATGGGACGCTACTGGTACGAGGATGGCAAGCTGTTCAAAAAGAAAAATACCTTCACCGATTTCAATGACTGTGCGCAATTTCTTGTGAATGAAAAATATACCTCTCCCGACAGGCTCTATGCCATGGGAGGAAGCGCTGGCGGCCTTCTTATGGGAGCTATCCTTAATATGAGACCTGATCTTTATAAGGGAGTTATTGCTGCAGTGCCTTTTGTCGACGTGGTAACCACCATGCTCGATGAAACAATTCCTCTTACAACATCGGAATGGGATGAATGGGGCGATCCGAGGAAAAAAGAGTACTATGATTACATGTTATCATATTCCCCCTATGATCAGGTTAAAGCAATGGATTATCCCAATATCCTTGTGACAACCGGTTTATGGGACTCCCAGGTCCAGTACTGGGAACCTGCCAAGTGGGTTGCAAAACTTCGCGATATGAAAACGGATGATAATATTCTGGTGATGGACTGCAACATGGATGTGGGACATGGAGGAGCATCAGGAAGATTTGAACGCTACAGGATAACAGCACTTGAATATGCATTTATACTTGATCTTACCGGAATTAAGAAGTAGTATTTGAATTGCAATGAATGAAAACTACTATCTGTTATCTGTTCGCTTTTCCTTATAATGCTTTCATGCTGCAAAACAGCAACATGAAATTCTGGTTGAAGCAGAAAGCTTCAGCGATAAAGGAGGATGGGTTGTTGATCCTCAATTTGTTGAACAGATGGGATCTCCTTACCTTCTTGCCCATGGAATGGGTATCTCCGGTCAGAAACGCCAAATCAGCAATCAATATTACCTCAAAAGGAAAATATTATGTCTGGGTCAGAACAAAGAACTGGGCCGCCGGGGAATGGGAGGCTCCGGGCAGATTCCATATTCTGATAAATGGAGAGGAACTGGAAACAACGCTTGGAGCCGCTGAAGAAAGATGGACCTGGCAATATGCCGGCAAGACATCAATAAAGGACACAGCAGTATTTATTGAATTGAAAGATCTGACAGGATTTGAAGGCAGGTGCGATGCAATTTATTTAAGCAGCATCAAATAAACAACCACCTGAATCATTGAAAGAACTGTCTGATTGGAGGAAAAAACTACAGGGGGAGACAGATATCCCTGCCGATACAAAAACGTTTGATCTTGTGGTCGTGGGAGGAGGAATCGCCGGATGTGCTGCTTCAATTGCAGCTGCAGAACAGGGAATGAAAGTGGCATTAATCCACGACAGACCTGTTCTGGGCGGGAATGCAAGCAGTGAGATAAGGGTTCATACAGAAGGTATTACATGGAAATCCGACAGGATCTTAAGCATGCTTAACACTGTATGGTGGCCAAACGGTTCACCCGATGCCGCTATGGACGACATGAAACGTCATAAAAATATTGAAAAGTACGAAAACATTGCAGTTTACCTCAACTGGCGTGCTTATACAGCGAATTCTATTTCTGACTCTGTAACTTCAGTGGATGCCAGACATACTTCAACAGGTATGACAATGCGTTTTACAGCTCCTTTGTTCATAGACTGCACAGGTGACGGCTGGATAGGTTACTGGGCCGGAGCTGAATACATGTACGGCCGGGAAGATTCGACGGCATATAATGAGAATTGGGACAGATACAAGGAATTATGGAGTCCCGCGAAAGCTGATAACAGGATCATGGGTTCTTCTGTTCTGTGGCGAAGCTATGATGCCGGCAAACCCGTGTCATTCCAGGAAGTACCCTGGGCTATGGATGTTGCAGGAAGTTATTCTGCAACTAAAAGGTGAATGGCAGTGGGAGTTCTCACGGAATGATCTTAACCAGATTGATGATGCTGAATACATACGCGACCACATGTTCAAAGCGATCTATGGATCTTTTTATAATGCAAAAAAACAACCCGGAAATGCAAATCTGGCTCTGGAATGGGTCTCTTATCTGGTTGGAAAGCGGGAATCCAGAAGGTTAATTGGTGATTACATCTATACCTTCAACGACGAAAGGAATATGGTCGAATTTCCTGATGCGGTTGTAATGGAGAAAAGGAATATTGATGTTCATTATCAGCTGATTGAAGCAGATTCTTCCAAACCCGATTTTCTGTCGGAAGCACTTTATTACAAGGTCGATCATTATTATATTCCGTATCGTTCGCTGTACTCCAGGAATATCAAAAATCTCCTGATGGCAGGCAGGTGTTTCAGCTCATCCCATATAGGTCTTGGAGGGCCAAGGGTGATGAACACCACCGGACAAATGGGTGTTGCAGTCGGCTTTGCAGCATCACTTTGCAAAAAATACAACACAAATCCAAGGGGTATTTAGGAAAACCACATTGAATGAATTAAAAGACCTTATAGATAACAACTCAGCGGTCAAATGATATGATTATGCTGTATAGGACGTTGCATGCAACGTCCCTACAATCGTCATTAATTCATCGCCGGTACCGGCATCTGTCTCTGAGGCGCATTAACTGAGGATTTTAATACAGGTTTCCCGGGTAGTTTTGCATCCCTCATTGCAGCATTATAAGCAAATGAGGCGGTGACTATTGCATTATGCCTGAGATCAGCCATGATAAGTCTTTCCCATGTATCCATAACAGAATGATAACCGCGGTCATATTCTATTTCGTCCTGGATAAACTGAAATCCGGGCAATCCTACAGCATCAAATGACTGGTGATCGGTGCCTCCGGTATTCCTTATCGCTATTGTCGTACATGCCCATATCGTCAAATGGCTTCATCCATTCTTCAAATATGGGACGTACCATATCATTTTCCTGCAAATAGATACCCCTGTACTTACCGGTGCCGTTATCCATATTGAAATATGCGGCAAACTTGTCAAAATCAGGTTTATGCTCCCTTGTTTTCGGATCGACAAGATATCTGTCAACATATCCGCGTGATCCGTTTAATCCCTGTTCTTCGCCACCCCACAGTGCAATCCTGATTGTACGCCGCGGAGCAACTTCAAGACTTTTCAGAATGCGCAACGCTTCCATCATTACAATACATCCCGATGCATTATCAGCAGCTCCTGTGCCACCATGCCATGAATCATAATGGGCTCCTATAAGAACTACTTCATTCTTCAGAAGTTTATCTGTGCCGGGAATTTCACCAATGACATTATAGATTTTGGGGCTTTCAAGAAATTTATTCAGGATCTCAATCTCCATCTCCACAGGTATACCATGTTTTATCAGCCTCTCCATCCTGCCATGTGCTTCAACCGGAAGGCTGACCTCCGGCACCGGTTCGGGATTACCGGCAGTAAAGCGTGCGCCGCCGGACCTCGGGACATTGAAAGTACCTGAACCGTTAAGTATAACTGCTGCACCTTCAGCTTTAATAAACTCGGAGATCTTATTCCTTAGTGCCATCTGGGCGATGTAAGTTGCCATATCTCCCACCGGAGGCCTTCGTCCGCCCTGCTGTGCTGCCATACTTAATTGCTTAAGCTGTTCATCGGTGTATCTGCTGGCCAGAGGTTCATAGCTTACTTCATAGGTTGATGTTGATGGCATCAGCACAATCTTGCCATTTATTTTTCCTTTATATTTTTCAAGATCAGCTTCAGCTTTTGACATCCAGGAGAACTATTTCTCCTTTTATCAAACCATTTGTGCTGCCGGTCCATGCTACCGGATTACATGCAAAATTTGCATAATAAGGGGCAGTCATTGCAGCATAAGTTTTCAGATTATCCCATCCGCCACGACTGAAGTCCCTGGCCTCTTCAATTCTTACATTTTGAAAACCAAGTTCTTCCATCTTTTTCTTAGCCCATTCGTTTGCCCTATTGCCTCCGGTGGAGCCTGTAAGTCTTGGCCCGACAAAATCCGTCATCCAGAAAGACAGCTCTTCTATCTGTGAATTTCTTATTCCTTCCTGCTTGATCTTATAGATCATGCCAAGATCAGTCTTCTCAGTCTGCGACATTAAAAATGCAGGTACGATGAGAAGAAATGCAATACTGAAAAAGATTCTTTTAGTTTTCATTCTGTTTTTATTTTTGAGAAGTATCAAAAGTAGGAAAAAAAGAAAACAGGCATCTGTTTTTAAATATCTTTTTACAATAGTTAACTTTGGCTGCAGGCTCAGGGCATAGGGCAGAGGGCTGGGGGCTGAAGTCTAACATTCCCCTGACCCGTGACTTCGCACCGTAACTCGAAGGGGGAATATACTGGCTTCCGGCCGACTTTTATCTTTTTACTTTTGTCTTTGTACTTTTGTCTTTTATCTTATTATGGTATATCCGGAGAATTTTGAGACTAAGATCGGCTTCGACAGGATCAGGCAGACTGCTTTCCGAAAACTGCCTGAGCCCTATGGGCAAGGAATAGGTGGCTGACATACGTTTTGAAAACAATGCTGAGAAAATTGCCTTCAGACTTTCTGCCACTCACGAGTTTCAGCAGATTCTCAGGTTCGAGGATTATTTCCCTTCAGAAAATTATTTTGATATTTCCGAATGCCTCAATAAAATAAGGGTTGCAGGTTCTTTTCCGGAAGTCAGCGAGGTTTTTAATTTGAAGAGATCTATTGAAACAGTTAAGGCAATTTTAAATTTTTTCAAAAAGAAGGAAGAAACAGGCTATCCTGTTCTGAAATCAATCTGCGGAACAGTTAAATTTTATCCCTATGTCCTTGATTCAATTGACAGGATCATTGACAAGGAAGGAAAGATCAGGGATAACGCATCCCCAAAGTTGAAAGAGATCCGCAACGAAATAGCACAGAAAAGTATCCAGGTCTCCAGGCGTCTGAATTCCATACTTAAGCAGGCTCAAAGTGATGGTATAGTCGATCCCGACACTGCAGCATCGATACGTAACGGGCGGGGAGTGATACCGGTAAATACTTTTGATAAAAGGAAAATAAAGGGACTTATTCATGATCAGTCAGCTTCGGGAAAGACTGTATTTATTGAGCCGGCTGAAATAGTGGAGATCAACAATGAAATAGTTGAACTTGAATATGAGGAGAGAAGGGAGATCGTAAGGATACTTACATCATTTGCTGATGATATCCGGCCTTATATTGATGATCTGCTTCTGTCAAATGATTTTCTTGGCGAGATCGACTTTATAAGGGCTAAAGCATTACTTGGCAATCAGCTGGGATCAGTCAAACCGGCTATTTCTGAAAAGCCCGGTATCTTGTGGAGAAAAGCAGTACACCCTCTTCTTTTTCTGACTTTTCAGAAGTTAAAAGACAGAAAAGTCGTTCCCCTTGATATCGTTCTGGAGGATAAAAACAGGATAGTCCTGATATCAGGACCTAATGCCGGTGGAAAATCTGTATGTCTTAAAACCGTGGGATTGCTTCAGTATATGATGCAGTGCGGTTTAACTATCCCTGTTGGTGAGGGATCGGAATCAGGAATTTTTAGTGATATTTTTATTGATATCGGTGATGAACAGAGTATTGAAAATGATCTAAGCACTTACAGCTCCCATCTTATCAATATGAAGTATTTCGTTAAGCATGCATCCGGTACATCCCTGGTCCTTATCGATGAGTTTGGAACCGGCACGGAACCTATGCTTGGCGGATCAATTGCAGAAGCTATCCTGGGAGAATTTAATAAAACAGGACCTTTTGGTGTAATTACGACTCATTACACCAATCTTAAGCACTTCGCTTCACTTACCGAGCGGCATTGTAAATGGTGCGATGCTCTTCGATCATCATCTTATGCAGCCGTTATTCCAGCTTAGCATCGGAAAGCCGGGGAGCTCATTCGCTTTTGAAATAGCCCGTAAAATAGGTCTTCCTGAGGAGATCCTTAAAAAAGCTTCCGAAAAGGCGGGGATCAAAAACATCAACTACGACCGCCACCTTAAGGATATAGCACGTGATAAAAGATACTGGGAAACCAAGAGGCAAAATATCAGACAGCATGAGAAACGGCTTGAGGAACTTATGGAACAGTATGAAAAAGAGATTTCCGGAGCAAAAAACCTCAGGAAAGAGATAATTTCAAAGGCGAAGAATGAAGCCGGATCAATGCTGAATGAAACGAACAGGATGATCGAAAATACAATCCGGCAGATCAGGGAATCACAGGCTGAAAAAGAGAAGACCAAAAAGGCAAGGCAGATACTGGATGAATTCAGGCAGACTGTTGCAGAAGAGATTAAGCCTGTTGATATTGCATCTGAAGAGAAAGTTATAAGGCTAACCAGAAAAGTGAAAAAAATAAGGCCACCGACAGCTGAAAACAAGCAGGATATTCCTGAAAAAACAGGAAAGCCGTTTGAACCTGGTGATGCGGTCAGAATGACAGATACTATGGCATGTGGAGAGATCATTAAGATTGAAAACAGGATGGCTCAGGTCGAAACGGGAAGCCTTAGGTTCTTTGTTCCCCTGGATAAGATTGAAAGGATTAGCAAGGCAGAACTGAGAAAAAGTCTGAGATCCGAAAATATCCTGCCTGAGAGTGATCCTTTAATTATGCAGAGAAAGCTGAATTTTAAACCTGAAATTGATATCCGCGGTGTCAGGGGAGAAGAAGCAATAAATCTGGTGAGAGACTTTCTGGATAATGCCCTGATTGTACAGCATCGTAACCTGAGGATCCTTCATGGAAAAGGGAATGGCATATTGCGCCAGCTCGTAAGGGAGTATCTGTCAACCATGAATATTGTAAAATCCTTCAGGGATGAACATATTGATATGGGAGGATCAGGGATTACTGTTGTTGAAATGGATTATTAAGATGTGATCTCACATAGCTAAGTTTTACGCTCAATCCTTCAACTGTTGACTTTATCAAAAGTAACTGTCACTCTTAAGTCTAAGTGGAAGAGTCAGGGGTATAAGATAAAAAAAGGGACATTTTTAATTTGTCCCTCTTCTTCTGTCCATTAGATATATCCATTCTTTTCAATATAGCCTTACGGAACCATAGGAAGCTGATACCTTGACTTTTGAAGAAGGAGAGCTCTCTTTTCCTACAATGCCTGAAGTTTCGCTTGAATTATTCTCAACAATCCTTCGCTGGTGCTGGAAATTATCCTCATCGAACTTAAGGTCTCCATATGATAACCTGGCATCGAGCTGATAGCTGGCGTCACTGTCAATTCCAAGTTTTACACCGATATACCTTGAATCTGTTTCAAGTGATTCAAAACCTTTTGGGATGTTCTCAACTGACAGATTCCCGTAACCGCCATCAAATTTCAGCTTTTTTGTAAGTTCTCCGACATTTATATCAGCATAGCCCGCATCAAGAACCAGGTTATTTATCTTTCCGATTTGAATATTATCATAGCGTGTTTCACCGACTATTGAACTGATCTCTTCAATATCGATTTTTGAATACTTGCTGTCAAGCAGAAGGGCCTGGCTTTTCTCAATAACAAAGTTACCGCAATATCTGAGCATGACATCAAGCCATCCTGCCGACTCAATTTCTGCCTTCCCGTATGCAAGGCTAAGGTAATTCATCGGCTTTTCATTTCCTCTTGCAAGATTGTCGGCTGTAAGGTTGCCGTATTTGATATCAAGCTTTACCAGTCCTCTTATCTCTTCAAGTTCTGTATTACCGTATCTGTTTGTCAGGGAGAAATTTAATCTTGCCGGCATCTTAACGGTATAATTAATACTGAACCGTTTGGAGCCACTGCCCCAGCCGGTGAAGTTAAATTTTTCATCGATGACTGTTTTAGCTTTTATCAGGGCTTCCTCCTGTGAGAATTGTACATCGATATAGCTTAATAACTTTTCAGCTCTCTCTCTGCTGGGAAGTTCAACTGTCACCTCCACATCGATGGTAACCTGATTCTGTTCGTTGGTCTCCACCACAACATAGCCGTACCTGTTGCTGATATCAAGTGTTGTATTGGGGCCGGCTGTATACTCCTTATGAAATTCCTTTGTTACCTCCTGTGCAATTAATGCAGCTGAAGAAAGGAAGATTGAAAATATAAGGAGTAATCCTGGTTTAAAGGTTCGTACTTTCATTTTTTGGATTATTTTGATTTTCATTCCTGATGGCTTTAAGCTGATCGAGTATATAAGTCATTACCTCGACTTTAGTCTGGTAATGCTCAATCATGGCATTTATGATTCTTTCATCATCGGGATTGGCCTTAAGTTCTTTCTGAAGCTGAACATAAACTGAATCCATGCTCCTCATTTCCTTAAACAGGATATCTTTTTGTTCAGGATTACTTTTCAGATCAATATTCCCGATTTCACTTTCCATAAGATTAACCTGATGGACATAGTAGTTCTCAACCTCCCTGTATTCCTGAGAAACATCACCAAGAGTCATCCTGTTCCTGTTCGACCTGATGAAATGATCCCATGTCCAGAGCGATGACAGGGTAACCAGCAGTGTTACAACAGCAGCTCTTAAGAGGTATGGGACGATACTTCTTTTGATCACCCTGATGCCATGTATCATTTCGAGTTTCCTGTTAAACCGCTCAAGATGTCCTTCTGATGGTTCTGCCCCATCAAAAACATCCTTGTTATTCCTTACTATGTCTTCTATGTTTTTCATCACTGATATATTTTCATTTTTTCTTAAGTTCCGCAATTAGTTTCTGTTTAGCCCTTGAAAGCTGCGATCTGGAAGTGCTGCTGGATATTGACAGGATTTCTCCGATCTCATCGTGGTCATATCCTTCCAGAAGGTATAGCGACAGGATAATCCTGTAACCATCAGGCAGCTTGTTAATCGCTTCCTTTACTTCTTCTACTTTGATATCAGCTTCTTCCTTCCTTAACAGATCATCATTACTCTCATCCCTGATACCAATGTGAGACTCAATTTCTTCAAAGATCGCTTTCCTTTTACTCAGGGCATCAAGTGAACGGTTTATCACTATTTTTTTCAGCCATGCTCCGAAACTCACTGTTCCTGAGTAAGTATCAATTTTTTCAAAGGCCGACAGGAACGATTCCTGCATTACATCTTCGGCTTCCATCGTGTCATTTACAATCCTGAGACTTGTGTTGTACATTGCTTTGTAGTACAACTTGTAAATCTGGAACTGCGCTCTCTGGTCGCCTGTTTTACACCCGTCCAATAGGTCCTGGTGTAAGTTTCTGAATGCCGCTTCTACATTTGCCATCTTTACGTAAAGGCTGGTTCTTATCTGAGATGCTGCACCCACTGTCTTCTTAGTTTTTCAATCAAAAGACGGTGGGAAATATTTATTGTTGCACTCAATTTAAGAATTTTTTAAAATTTTAAGGGAAAATATTAGAATTAATCCCTGAGTCACCTGTCCCGATGAATAATCAAGCTCGGAACCAAATACACTGTGGGGTATTGAGAAAATCATCAGCAATACTACTGCTGCTAGTATTGAGTACAAAGGTCTCTCTTTCTTCCGGTTCATTGTTACGGCAAGAATCCAGAACAGAAAGGCTATAAGGGTTTTATTGTCGGTAAGGTCCCATCCGAAAGGAATCCCTGTCCAGAGTTCACCGAAGGCATATTTCTGCACAACAGGACCAAGGATCATTCCTCCAACGAAAAGAAGAATGAGTGTCCATAATGAGTACTTTCTGAAAAGTGGATGCTTTGGGAGGGCCATAAGTCCGGCAAGCGTTGAAAACAGCATAGCCAGGAACATAAATAAAATATGCGGGGTAAGGATATATGACGGGACGGCGCCCTTAAAGCGGATAACCACAGGAGTCTCTTTCATCAGGGTGGTTGTCCCTTTCGAATCAGTCAGCTCTATGTAATACTGCAGTTTCCCTGCAGGCGGCTGTTGCGGGACCTCAGCAAAAAATCCTCTTTCTTCGGTTATCCCAAATACCTTGTTCATTATAAAGGAATTAACAGGATAAACCTTGTACCTGAATTCACTGAAACTGTATTCATCACTGGTCTTAAACCTCTTGTAGAAGAGCCTTGCGTGTAGTGATGTATCAGTGACCTTCAGTTTTACCTCGGGACGTTCATCCAGTCCAAGGCTCCTGACAAGCCTGATTTCCCATGTTGAGTCATTCACAGTTACATTGACCGCTTTCGGGTAGGTAGGTCCGGTCTTCCTCTGATAATATGCTGCACCAATCGTAATTATAATAGCAAGGATCCAAAGTATGGTTTTTTTCATCAGAAGATCTTTTATGTCTTAGACGTTTAACTTTTATAATTGTATCAGCAATACTTCCTTTTTTCCATTCCTTAAGACCTCTACGGTTATTGTTTCCCCTTTTTTGAGTTCTCCGAGACGGACTGTATAATCCTGGATATTATTTATTGACTTGCCGTTAATTGAAGTTATTATGTCACCTTTTTTCATTCCGCCCAGAGCTGCAGGTCTTCCCGGAAAAACAATATCAGCACGACAACCATTTTTTACAATTCCCGCAACATCAGGCATTATACCAAGTGTGACACCTTTTCTTCTCATAGCAGGGTTTATAGCTCTCGTTGAACCAGTCTCCCTGAATTTCAGTCTGGCAGTATCATTGGCCAGCTTTTCTGCGATGCTGAAGACCAGCTCAGATACCTTGACCATTCCGGGATAATTAATTTTATCCCAGGTGTCGCGAGGTGTGTGGTAATCGAGGTGTGCACCTGTGGAAAAGAACAATACGGGGATATCCCTGATGTAAAATGATGAGTGATCAGAAGGCCCGGAGCCCTCATCAGTGATTGTAAGCTTTATAATGCCGGTATCGCTGAGTGATCTTACAATATCTTTCAAGCCTTCTGCAGTTCCTGCACCACCAATCTGTAAAGCACTGGAATCGCGCAGTCTCCCGACCATGTCAAGATTTATCATGGCATTGACCTTTGTCAGATCGATCAATGGATTTTCAGTGAAATATTTTGAGCCCAGCAATCCTGATTCTTCACCTGAAAAGGCTGCAAAAATAATGCTTCTTTTATGACTGCCTTTCGTAAGGGCAAATTTCTCGGCGAGTTCAATCATTGCACTGATACCTGATGCATTATCATCGGCTCCATGATGGACTGCAACCGTATCCCTTGCCCTGCTGGATGAACTGCCCATACCAAGATGGTCAAAGTGTCCGCCAATGATCAGATAATCATCCTTAAGCAGTTCATCTTCTCCCGGAAGGAGCATTATTACATTCCTTGTACCAGACTTCTTTACAATGATCTCGGAACCTGCATAAACACTTTCCCCGGTAGCAAAACCTGAAGGTCTTTTTGTCATATTGATCTTTTTTTCAAGATCGGCAACAGTGGTTTTTGTTTTTGCAAGGATCATATCGGCAATGTTTCTCCTGATCCTTAAAACAGGTATTTCAACTGAAAAATCTCCTGATGACAGGGACTCAAACTTGTCTTCTTCATCCATAATTGGTCCTGAGACCATTAGCACTCCTGAAGCTCCCATGTCCTTTGCAAGCAATGCTTTATCCCTGTCGCCATTGAAGGGAATAAATCCACTTACAGATTTTTCCGGCTCAGGATCACCGCGAAGTATAATTACCCATTTTCCTTTTACATCAATTTTTTCATAATCATTCCATTTCAGGCTGTCGTTGTTTATATTGAATCCGTAACCGGCAAATACTGCACTTGCCTCCAGTTCGGAGTTGCCGCTGAATGAAAATGGCATAAAATCGGCGGACGTGTATTGTTTTTCCCCGTAAACTGATAAAAAGTTTTTATCCCCGGCAATCACTTTATCGGTTACTTTATACCTCTGAAAACCGTCACCTGAAAGTGGAACAAGCCCTGATGCAGCCAGCTGGTTCTTTATATACATCGCAGCCAGACTGTCTCCCTCTGTGCCGGTCTGCCTTCCTTTTAATGAATCGGATGAAAGGAATTTGATGTGTTCCTGAAGCTCGCCTGTATTAATTTCCCTTGTAACGGAATTATTACATGACCATGCGATTACTGCAAAAAATATCAAAATTGGCTGAATCCTGCATATCAATTTACTCGCAGGATTACATATAATAGCTGATATATTATACATAATACATATTTATTGGCTGATTGTAATTTAATAACAACCTGCTATTCAAAAAGTTTAAAAGCCTTTTTTATGATTGCTATTGCTTCCCTGAGCTGTGCTTCAGTGATAACCAGGGGTGGTGCAAAACGAATAATATGTTCGTGTGTTGGTTTTGCTATCAATCCAAGGTCTTTCATTTTCAGGCAGACATCCCATGCGGTCTTCCCGTTCTTTGGCCTTATCACTACCGCATTGAGCAATCCTTTACCCCTGACAAGCTCAATCATTTCCGATTTTATACTTTTCATTTCATCCCGGAAGATATTGCCAAGGTATTCAGCATTTTCCTCAAGCTTTTCGTCTTTAATGACGCTAAGAGCCGCGATAGCAACCTTGCAGGCAACGGGACTTCCTCCGAATGTTGATCCATGTTCCCCGGGCTTTATTGTAAGCATGATGTCGTCATCGGCCAGTACGGCAGAGACAGGTAAAACGCCTCCTGACAGTGCTTTCCCGAGTATCAGAACATCAGGACGAACACCCTCATGGTCACAGGCCAGTCGCTTACCGGTGCGCCCGATGCCTGTCTGAACTTCATCAGCAATAAACAGGACATTATGTTTTTTACAGAGATCATACGATTTTTTCAGATATCCTTCATCAGGAACAAAAACCCCTGCTTCCCCCTGGATTGGTTCAACAAGGAAACCGGCGACATCCGGATCTTTAAGCGCATTCTCAAGAGCGTTAATGTCGTTATAGGGTATTATTATAAAACCGGGAGTAAAAGGTCCGTAATGATTTGTGGCATCGGGATCAGTTGACATTGAGATTATCGTAATCGTTCTTCCGTGAAAGTTACCCTCGCAGCAGATTATCTTTGCATTGTTTTCCTTTATTCCTTTCACCTTGTAAGCCCATTTTCTGCATAGCTTAAGAGCAGTCTCATCACCTTCGGCTCCTGAATTCATCGGCAGAACCTTATCATAACCGAAATACCTGGTAACATACTCCTCATATTCTCCCAGTACAGAATTATAGAATGCCCTTGATGTAAGCGCAAGCCTCTGAGCCTGATCCGTCATGGCTTTAACAATTTTTGGATGGCAGTGACCCTGATTCACTGCTGAATAAGCTGAAAGAAAATCAAAATATCTCTTGCCTTCTACATCCCAAACAAAAGGACCTTCACCTCTTTCAAGAACCACGGGAAGCGGATGGTAGTTATGAGCACCATACCGGTCTTCACGATTGATATAATCCTGTACGTTCATCTTGTTGATTATTAATTAGATATGATTTTAGAACAAATAAGGTACAATTTTACGAAAGCTTTTCGTCATTTCAAAATCTCAATCCTGACCGGACCTGTTAATCCTGATTGAACCAGCGGATCTCCTTTTTTATAATACCGGTGGGTCATAAATGTGTAACGTCCGGATGGACGCTGAGTCCCGTTAATGAGCCATTCGGGCCATTTCCCGTTTTCAATGCCATCCCATGGTTCAGATTCATCTCCGATGAGCCTGTTGACCCAAAGATTGGCTACATCTATTTTCAGCTTATTATTATTTCTCCTGATAACATCTGTTATGCGGACATGGAATGGGGAAGTCCAGACTGTACCAAGATCTTTGCCGTTCAGACTTACTGCAGCAAGGTTCTTTACGGATCCCAGATTCAGGATCAATTCCGAATTCCTTAAATTGGCATATTCCGGAAAATCAAATGTTTTGCGGTAAGAAGCAATGCCGGAATAATATTTGATACCATCCTCCGGTCTTTTTGTCCAGTCAGCAAGTGTGTCAAATACTATTCCGGACGGACCTCCCCAGGGCAGTATCAAATGAAACATCCCATGGCCCTTCCAAAGAGCATACAATTGTCTTAACAGTAAAAGGACTTATTTCTGAGGATCTGTCAGGACCTGGATTCCCTGAAATATTAAAAACAATAAAACAGCTTTGATACGGATCAAGACTGACGACAATACTTTTCATCCCATTCTTATTATTAATTGGTCCTGCAGGATAAATTTCACCGGTGACAGCATCCCATATTTCTGCATTGTCCGTTCCGTCACGAAAATAACATGTATCCTTAACCACAGAGTCTTTACGGTTTGAAATGAAGTAGATCTCTCTTTCATTAAGTGATCTGTGGGTATATCTGATATCTCCCGATGAACTGAAATCGGGAAATATACCTGCCTCTTTCAGGATTTCAGCCGTAAATGAATAATCAGGGTATAGATCGAGAGTGTCATTATTATTTGTTTCAATCTTATTTCTTGTATAGATTTCTTCCCCGGAAATTATCATGCCTTTACCGTATTGCCTTTTCACAATTTCTGGCAGGGGTTCCATTCATATTCCATATTAATGATGAGATCTCTTTTACTGTTTTATCGCAACCGGGATAGCCTGACAGGGAAGGGGATTTTTGCGGAGGATTTCCGATAACCGTAGCGCCGTCGCTGATCAGTGATTCCAATTTGACAATAAAGTCAGGCGTGAATGTCTGAACATTTGGTAAAACCACTATTTTGTAGGATGCACCTCCCGGAAACACCAAACGGTTGTTCTTTACACTGGCATGCCTTGTAAAGTACAAAGGAGAGCAGCCATCAAATGAATACCCCTTCTTATCGGGTAGTACCGATGTGCCTTCAAGAGCCGAAGCAGGAGGAATGAAAACCTGCGGAGCTCCTTCCGGGGTAATATACAGAACGTCTGAAACCGGTTTTCCCAGTGAAAGCAGATACTGACATCTTGTAATATATTTATGATAACCGGAAACCATTGGCCACCATGTTTGTCCTCTGTCCCAGTGCACACCGTAAGGTCCCATTGTCATCCCGGGCTGCAATATACTGCTGAATGACTTGTGTGCGAAGGTATGGTAAATCAGACGGTTAATGCCCATGCAAAAAGCCCAGTCTCCCTGGTTTTTCATATTCTCCGGATATTTCTTCCATGCTTCGTTACTGTTGGCCGTGAAAGATTCAGCTGCTATTACAGGCATACCTGTTATATGACCAATTGATGTTCCTTCAATACAACTGAAAGCCGAATTGAATCCATAACCCTCACTCCAGAATTCACACATAGGAACATCTGCAACGCTTCCAAGGTCAAAATCGGCAGCAGGATTCATGTCATAAGGTTCAATTGAAAGCCGGAATCCGTACCTCCGGCCAAGTTCTTTAAACCTTCCTGCATGATATTCCATTATTAATTCATTGGAGGTCTGCCTCAAATCCCACAGGAATCTTTCACTGATCTCGCGACTGCCAACAAGTCTCCCCGTATAAACAGGCAGATAGGGAAACGGATCGTAGCCTCGTCTTTTGATAAATTCCTGCCTGAAATGTGGACTCCAGTTTTGTGATCCCATTTCCCAGCTGTCAATATGTATCATTGTCCAGCCGCCTCCTGTCTCAGACTTTTGAGGATTGACCTTTTTGATCAGCTTCCCGACATAGGAAGAAAAATGAGAATCAAAAGATGCAGTATCAAATTTATCTGCCTCGAAGCCCAGTCCGGGAACAGGAGCCGGACGGGTGACAGCTCCGTTATTGCGCATAACAAACCTGAGTATTGTCCATTTGCCTGGCGGAATATCCCAGTTAAGTCTGCCGGATTCATCTGTCTTATCTGAAAGATTAACTATCTCAGTGAGATCGATTGAAGAACCAGGTGTTTCTTTAAAATGGGCAGGAGAGGGCAGATATGGCAAAACATCTTGTACTGAAGTGTATGGAGCCCTGTAATAAAGAGCTTTTTCATCAATCCGGTCTATTCTTTTCTCTGCACCGGGAGTCGGAAAAGCCAGTATACAAACATCCTCATACCAGTTATCGCGTTGTTTCTTAAGCGATTGCGTAAGGCTTCCTTCTCCGAAATAAGGAACCATTGGCTTCGGCACAGCCAGGAAATCCTGAAATTTCGCAGGTCCCGAAACAGTAGTATCACTTGCAACAAGATGCATCATCGATTGGGCAGGAGATACCCATGGTCCACCGCTTCCTGCCCATCCCGGTCCTGATCCCAGAATTATTCTGATACCCAGTCTTTCAGCTTCACGTACAGCATGTTTGAATAACTCCTGCCACTCTTCACCCAGGAAATCAACCTTTCCCCGGGGGACACCCACATTGACTTCGAGGAATAATGCATATCCAATTCCGGCTTCTTTCATCGATTCGAGATCCAGTGTAATTCCTTCCCTGTCGATATTCCCGTCCATAAAATACCAATAAACCCCAGGTCGTGCCGAATCCGGAGGATTTTTGAATTCTTTTTCAAGATTTACGGAAGATCTGTGATTAAAGCACGAAAAGAAAAGTCCGGGTGAAAGAAATATCAATAAGTATTTCAGTAATGACAAAGATCTATTCATTTTATGAGTATTTATATCTGGAACCAGCAGATCTGTCACATCTTACAGACCTACTTATAGTGTTCATCTTTAGCTTTCAATGAGAGGAAACCCTCAGGCATCGGCGAAAGGATTGTCATAGTCTTCCTGTCCACCGGATGAGGAAACGACAGAGAGTATGCATGAAGCCTTATACGTCGTACGTAATCATTTGATGCACCATATTTCCTGTCGCCTACAATGGGGCAGCCAATATCTGAAAGATGAACCCTGATCTGGTTCTTACGGCCTGTATCAGTTTTAATATCAAGGAGTCCGTATTTATCTAATCGTTTTATGATCCTGTAATTAGTGATGGCAAACTTTGAATTGGCTGTTTCATGTGTTGAATGTACTTTCTGGGATTTATCCTCAATGAGCCAGCTTTTTATTGTGTCTTCAGCTTTCGCGGGAATGCCTTCGACAAGAGCATAATAATGTTTTTCAGTTTCATTCCAGTTTTCTTTAATAGCTTCCATTACATCATGCGACTTGGCAAAGAGCAATACACCCGATACTTCCTTATCCAGTCTGTGTACAACAAATGCCCTGATTTTTCCTTTGCTTTGTCTTTTTAAATATTCTGAAATAATATCCTGAATACTGGTGCTTCCGTCAGTGCTTGATGTTGGCTTACCGGCAGGTTTGTCAACAACAATAATATGCTGATCTTCATATAATACTGGAAAAGGTACTCCGGCTTTGGCTGGATTTACGGAATGGAAACTGGTCTCAACAACATCACCAGGCTTCAGCGGATAAGAATGTAATGTGACTGATTTATTGTTTACCATGACAACACCATTTTTCAATAATTTTTTAATCCTTGTCCGGGGTGAATCAGGATACATCCCGGAAAGTAATTCTATCAGGGTACATGGTTTGTTTACAGTCGTTTTCAAGCTGCAACTTATTAATTTAGTTCATTGCCATACCAAAAAGCAGGTGGATTTTTAACATGAGCCGAACACTGTTTTTCTATTAAGTATTATACTGCAAATCGAGACAACTAAAAACCCTGGCCAGAACTTCTTTATCTTCAGTAAGTACGAAAAGCCTGTCATTTGGATTCAATACAGTTGATCCGTTGGGCACTATGTATTTGTTATCCCTTTTAATGAAAGAGATTAACGTTGTTTTTGGTAATCCCAGTTGAACTATCTGTTTCCCTATTACAGAACATTTTGCCGGAATTATGATCTCCTTAAATACCGATTTAATGCTGTCAGTCAGTTCAATGTCTGTAGGTGTCCTCATTTTTGCTTTTTCCGGCAACGTAAGATGCAACAATTTTGCAACAAATGGCAGGGTAGTGCCCTGGATCAGTACTGAGGTAAGTGAAATAAAAAACACAATATTGAAGATCATAGAAGATTTTTCAGCTCCTGCCAGGAGGGGATAGGTTGCGAATACTATCGGAACACCACCCCTGAGTCCAACCCACGAAATAAACCATCTGGTCCTGTTTTGTACTTTGAAAAAAAAGAGGCTTATGAAAACAGACAACGGCCTTGCGACTATGATAAGAAAAGCTGAGATCAGCAATCCGATGCCTATAACCGGAACTATCTGACTTGGATAAACGAGAAGCCCCAGGGTAAGAAATAATACGATCTGCATCAGCCAGGCAAAGCTGTCAAATGACTTCAGGATTTTCTTTTTATGTATCAGGTCCTGATTGCCCAGATATATTGCACAGAGGTAAACTGCCAGAAAGCCGTTACCGTCAACCAGATCAGTTGCAGCAAAACTGAAAAACATAATGGCGATAAGCAGCACAATATACAGGCCTTCATAGTCAAGTTTTATTCCGTTAATAATTACTTTGCCAATTCTTCCAAATAAAAAACCAAGCAGACCACCCAATAAGATCTGTTTAATAAGAACAGGTAAAGTACTGACTAAACTCGCTTCCTGATTGATAACAAGCCCGGTGAAAGTGATTGTAAGTGCATAAGCCATTGGATCATTACTGCCGCTCTCCAATTCAAGCGTAGAACGCAGATTGCCTTTAAGAGCAAGCTTTTTAGACCGCAAAATCGAGAATACAGCAGCTGAATCGGTGGATGAAACAATAGAACCAAGTAACAAACCTTCGTAAATAGTGAAATCGGTAACTGCCCAGATAAAGAGTCCAACTGCAACAGCAGTGAGCAACACACCCAAAGTTGATAATGTAACACCTTGCCAGAGAATTGGTTTGATTGATTGCCAGCTGGTCTCGAAACCACCGGTAAAAAGGATAAAATTTAATGCAATTATCCCGATGAACTGGGTGACTTTTGGATTGTCAAAGTATATGTTTCCAATACCTTCCGAACCTGCCAGCATACCGATGATCACAAAGAAGATCAACACAGGAACGCCATATTTGTATGATGTTTTTCCGGCAATAAGGGATATGAATAGCAGAATAGAGCCAATAAATAAAATATTTTCTGTTGTTAAGCTCATCTATTCCCTTTATAGGTTCTTTCCAGTGATTTTTTTTTAAATATAGCCATTCCGTCAATTTGTGCAGGTTAAATAAAGCCAAATATCCTTTAACAGGTATATTATTCCTCCGACAGACCGGGTCTCAGTTTCATTGTCCTTTCAACCGATTTTTCATGCCGCCATTTTTCAATTTCAGCGGCATGGCCCGAAAGAAGCACGTCAGGCACCTTCCAGCCCATGAATTCTGCGGGCCTGGTATATACCGGCGGAGCAAGAAGATCATCCTGGAAAGAGTCGGAGAGGGCAGACTGCTCATCTGACAGGGCACCGGGAATAAGCCGGACAATAGCATCGATAATTACTGCAGCCGGAATTTCCCCGCCTGACAAAACGTAATCTCCGATCGAAATCTCCATGGTGATCAAATGATCCCTGATACGCTGGTCAACTCCTTTGTAATGCCCGGCAAGGATAATGATATTGTTTTTCAACGACAGCCTGTTAGCCATTTTTTGGGTAAATACTTCTCCATCGGGGGAGGTATATATAATTTCGTCGTATTCTCTTTCACTTTTCAGCTTTTCAATAGCCTTGTAAACAGGTTCGATCATCATCACCATTCCGGCACCGCCCCCGAAGGCATAATCGTCGACTGTCTTATATTTATCTTTTGTGAAATCCCTCAGGTTATTGACATTAATTTCAACAAGCCCTTTATCCCTTGCTCTTTTTACAATAGAATTGTTAAGGGGGCTGTCAAGTAATTCCGGTAAAACAGTAAGAATATCAATCCTCATCCTGGTCAGTTTGTTCAAAAATACAATAAATAATCCCAAATTACCTTTCTTCAGGATAATGTGACAAAAGAACACAACCTGTGAAATTGGATCGCCTGACTTCCTACTCTATTCTGAGCGCATTGGCAGGATTATAACTGGCCGCTTTAATTGTATAGTAACTTATTGATAACCAGCCTATAATTAAAGTAATTATTGTTGCTGCAATGTAAATTAAGGGACTTATGCTAATCCTGCTGGCAAATCCTTCCAGCCAGTATTTCGATCCGAAGTATGCGACAGGATATGCTATCAGAGAGGATATGACAATCAGGTAAACGACCTCTTTTGAAAGAAGCCCGAGTATAATCTGGCTGGAAGCTCCGTAACTCTTTCTTATGCCAATCTCCTTTGTTCTCTTATTTGTGATATACGTAACGAGCCCGATCAGACCCATACAGGCTATGAAAATCGCCAGAAATGAGAATATCAGGAATATTTTTCCCGTTTTCATTTCAGAGGAGTAAAGATAATTCCATCTGTCTGTGAAAAAGTCGTACTGGAAAGGCATATCCGATGTAAAATTCTTCCAGACCTTTTCAATCTCATTAATAGTGCCCCGGACGTCTTTTCCGGATAATCTTACAGTAGCGAACTGGTCACCTCCGCCTCCGCCATTTACTGTAAAACACACCGGAGTTATTGCCTTATGCATCGATTCAATATTAAAATCCTTCATAATACCTATTATCTTATATCTCCTCCACTCCTGGGGTCCAGCTGGCTGAAGGATATATTTGTCTACAGGATCCTGTAATCCCAATGACCTTACGGCAGCCTCATTGATAAGAACTGCAGTTGAATCAGTTCCGTATTCCCTTGAGAAAAACCGTCCTTTAGCAAGTTGAACTCCCAGAGCCTCAGGAAAGTCGAAACTTACTACTGCCTGATTAATAAGATAGGTGTTCTTTTCCGGATCATCATCTTTAAAGAAAGCATTATTATTGAAATCAGTTCCGGGTACAGCCCTTGAAAATCCTGCTTTTTCCACACCCGGAATTTCCAGCAACTGAGTTCTGAATGATTCCATTTGCTGCCAGAAAGCATCAACTCTCCTGATTATAATCAGGTTATCCTTGTTAAATCCAAGATCCTTCTTTGTTAATAAATTCAGCTGATTATATACAATAATGGATCCGATAACTATTACAATGGAAACAGTAAACTGAAAAACTACAAGAATTCCCCTGAGCCTTTTAGACATCGAGCCGGGACTCATTGTCCCTTTCAATACCACAGCAGGATTAAATGAGGCAAGCACAAACGCAGGATAAAAACCAGAAGCGATGCCGATAATTATTACCAGTGCAACTATTGAAATTATGCCGGAAATATTGCCAATCATTCCGAGGGAAAGATCTTTGCCAATCATCTGATTGAAAAATGGTGTCAGGATAATAACAAGGAGCAGCGCCAGCAAAGTGGCAACTGTAACAATAATCAGAGATTCTCCCAGAAATTGAACTATTAATCCTGATTTGCTGCCACCTGACACTTTCCTTATGCCAACCTCTTTTGCCCTTGCTGCTGATTTGGCAGTGGCAAGGTTAACGTAATTGATTATGGCCACGACAAGTATCAATAATGCAATTACAGCAAAAATATAGACGGTGGTCAGCGATCCGGGAGGTTCCAGATTATATTGTGTTGCTCCCTTAAGGTGTATTTCCTTTAAAGGTTCAAGTACATAGCTGAAATCATTACCTGCTTTCCTGAAATCTTCAATTGTCTGACCTATAATCTCTTTTAACTGAGGTCCGACATATTTTATGACCATTTCCCGGAACTTCTTCTGGAGATCATTCTTATCGGTGCCATTCCTTACAACGATATAGGTGTAGAAACTGTGGCTAACCCAAATCTGATCATTGGCGAGGCGGGGATATGTGCTCATTGAGGCCAGCATGTCAAATTTAATATGAGAATTATCCGGGACATTTTGAAGCACCCCTGTCACAGTGTACAGAACAGTATCAGATTCCATGCTGATCCTTTGGCCAACAGGGTCCAGGTCTCCGAAATACTTGGTTGCAAATTCTTCGGTAAGTATCATAGATCTGGGACGGACCAGAGCTGTTTGAGGGTCTCCTTTTATCAGCTTGAAATCAAACACATCAAAAAATGTAGAATCAGCAAAAAGGACCCCATCCTCATTAAATTTTTTATCCCCAAACTTAATAAGCCAGTCACCCAGCGGCCTGACTCTTGTTGCTTTCAGGACCTCCGGGTAATCCTTGAGCATTGCCTGTGCCATAGGAGCTGCACTTACAGCCTGATCGAGCTCGCTGCCAGCCATCCGGCCTACTATCTTTATTCTGTAAGTATTCTCATAGTTCCTGTGGAATTTGTCGTAACTAAGTTCATTTAGAACGTATAAAGAAATGAAAAGAAAGCTGGTAAGACCAATGGCGAGACCGCCTATATTAAGCATAATATATCCACCGCGCTTTCTTAAGATACGGGCAGTATTAATAAAAAAGCTTTTCAATATTTGGATCATGTTTGTTGAAATAAGGACGTTATCAATGAAAAGACCCTGAAAAAACTGACATGCTGCAAATGTGAACGATAATAATCTTAAAGAAAATACTCTAAATAAGTACCTGATAAGAACTATTCAGTTTTAAGTGAACTGGCAGGATTCATTACTGATGCCTGGTAAGCTTTATAACTTATTGTTATAAACGTTAGTATGATTGTCAGCAAAGCTGCGGCTGCCAGGACTGAAATACCTATTTTTGTGCGGTAGACATAGTTTTCAAGCCAGTTGCTCATAAAATAGTATGCAACCGGAATCGCTATAATGATGGATATGGTAACCAGTATAATGAAAGTCCTTTGAGATTAATCTGACTGACAACCCCCTCATTGGCACCAAATACTTTCCTTATCCCCACTTCCCTTGTCCTCTGCTCAACCATATATGATGCCAGCCCGAACAATCCGATACAAGCGATCAGGATTGCAAGTATGGTAAACATGGTAAAGATCAGGCCGCGCTTCTCATCAGCTTCAAACTGCCTGTTAAATCGTTCCGAAAGGAAAGTGTATGCATATGGCTGATCAGGAAAAACTTCCTTCCACTTCGATTCGATGTAGCTCATAGTCTGCTGCATATTGCTACCACTCAGCTTAACATAGATTACGTTGTTTATTTCACGGTAAGCCAGCAGAAGTGATTCAATTTCATTGTACATTCCGGTCTGGTGATAGTCGGCCATAACACCTACTACCCTTGCGCGCAGTGTGTTTTCATCCCCGGCTTCGATTTTTTTACCAATCGGATCACTCCAGCCCATCCTGTTGACAAATGTTTCATTTACGACAACACCTGTAAGTGTATCCGAAGGCATATCCTTCTGAAAATCACGTCCCTTGACCATTTTAATGCCAAGTGCATCAACAAAATCATGATCAACAACGGTAAAGTTGATCCCTCTCGTGAGACATTCCCTGGTCAGTCTCGACATTGAATATCAGCTTCGCTGAACCTTCCCCGATTGGAGTATTAGTGGAGGTAACATACTTAATATCATTATTTTCCAAGCAGAACCTGCTTCAGAACAGGGTACTTTCTGACCATACCCCGGTTAAGCTGCAGTGCAACGACATTTTCCTGGTCAAATCCCTGATCCATGGTTCTTAAGGTAATTCAACTGCTTGAATACCACAAGGGTGCAGACTATCATAACAATGGAAACGGTAGAATTGGATCACAACCAGGATTTTTCGGAAAAGGCTGCCGGCTGATCCACTGGTGATTTCACCCTTCAACACCGTCGCTGGACTGAACTTCGAAAGGAAAAAAGCAGGGTAACTGCCGCCGAGGATCCCTGCCACAAGGACTATACCGCAATTACCGATAACAAAACTACCGGACTGTAAAGGATATCCAGATTGAACGACTTTCCAGCCAGAAGGTTGAATTTTGGCAAAAGGACAACCAGCAGTATAATGCTGATTAATAAGAGAAATAATTGTTAAGACTACTGATTCTGACAGGAATTGCAGCTACAAGCGTTATACGCCGTGATCCAACAACTTTTCGCAAACCTACTTCACGGGCTCGCCGGGTTGAACGCGCAGTTGCCAGGTTCATATAGTTCATCGCCGCAATCAGGATAAGAAATATAGCAACAATCCCAAAGATGTAATCACATAGGTGATGCTTCCTGTTGGCTCTGGCTCATTTGGGATTTGTAGAATAAAGATGAATCTTCGTAATCGGCTCAAGAATGTATTCAACAGTGATATTAATCGGATCCGAATATCGATTTCATATGTGCATCATACATACCCTGCATTTTGGTTTCGAATGCCTTTATGTCAAGATTTTCGGGGAAACAGAAGATAGGTGAACACCCCAAAATTACCCCATGTACCAAGTTGTTTTGGCAGGTTATTCCTTGACGCTACTGCTTCAAAACGAAAATGCGAGTTTGACGGCAAGATCTTTAATAACCCCGGTAACTTCAAAGGTGGTTGTGCCGGTAGTCAGGGTTTTACCGACAGGGTCGGCTACTCCCAAAGTATCTTTCGGCAATTTTTTCCGTGAGTACTATTTTATTCGGCTCAACTAGTTGCTGTCCTGACATCCCCTTTAATAACCTTCGTAAGTGAAAATGTCGAACAGATGTGGAATCAACATAATAAGAAGTTTTCCTCATTGATACTCTTTATCCTCAAACTTGTAAAGAGCCCTTGGCATAGGAATGAACCGTACAAACGACTGAACCTCAGGATAATCCTGAACCACCTGCGGGCCCGAATGGTATCTGGGCCACATTCCAGGTGAACTGGTCGTCAGGCTCAGTTATTTTTGAAGAGACACGGAAAATCCTGTCAGCATTTTCATGATACCGGTCATAGCTTACTTCATCTGATACATATATTATCAGGAACAATGCACTGGAGATGCCTAATGTCAGTCCTAGTACATTTAAAATACTGTAACCCGGATGTTTACGGATATGCCGTATCGCAATTTTAAGCAGATTCTTTATCATGGCATTATTTTAAGATTTGTCCAAAAATAAATATAAAGTATAATTCTTTCCCGCAGGCTTTTTATTTTAGAATTAACAGAACATTAACAATTTCATGCAATCAGATCCGGTTGATATTATGTCCCGGTTGATAAAAGACTTTATTTTTTATAAAATGCAACAGAAGTATTTTAATTTCGTCCTTAGAATGTCTTTATTAACGGGGTCATGATAAAAAACACCTTTCGCCTTGCCTTACGTAATGTGTTTAAACATAAGGGTTTTGCAGTTCTGAATATTGCCGGACTGGCGGTCGGGCTGACAGCATCATTATTAATCGTTCTGTGGATTCTTGATGAGCTGAGCTATGAAAAGTTCAACCTGAATGCTGAAAATATTTACAGGGTGGAAGAGGACCAGTTCTATTCCGGGGAAAAGTATCATGTTACTGTAACCCCTCATCCAAGCGGACCTGTATGGAAAGAAAAGATCCCGGAGATCAGGGAACAGACACGTATAAACCGTCTTCCCCGTATCCTGTTCCGTCAGAATGAGATAGTATTTTTCGAATCATCAATAATTGCAGCTGACTCAGGTCTTTTTAAGGTCTTCACAATGCCATTGACGCTTGGCGATCCTGAAACTGTCCTGAATTCTCCCCACTCGATAGTATTGACTGAAAAACTGGCTGCAAAATATTTTGGAGATGTGAACCCCATTGGAAGAACTCTTACTCTCGAAAATAAACTGCCATTTACAGTAACCGGAGTAATGAAAGATCTTCCGAAAAATTCCATGTTTACATTTGAGGGTGTTATCCCATACTCTTTTCTGACTGAAATTGGCGCAATAAGCGACTCCTGGGGAAATAATTCGATTTTTACATTTGTTCAGTGTGAAAAAGGTATAGATATTAATGCTGTAAATAAGAAACTCACTGATGTTGTTCTGGAATATCTTCCTGAGACACCAACAAAATATCTTCTGTTCCCCCTCCTTGATATTCATCTGCATTCACAGTTTGGCTACGAAATAAGCAAAGGTCCGGTAATAGTCGTAGTTATTTTCACTCTGATTGCGGTTTTTGTGCTTCTTATTGCATGCTTTAATTTTATCAATCTCTCCACCGCCAAGGCTTCGGGCCGCACAAAGGAAATTGGAATAAAGAAAGTTACAGGCGCAGATCAGAAGACACTGATCATCCAGTTCATGCTTGAATCTTTTTTTCTGGTTTTAATTGCGCTGGTTTTAGCCTTGATCCTGATGGGACTGTCGCTACCCTTATTTAATAATATTTCCGGAAAGAGTTTCATTCTGTCCGATCTCCTGCGTGTTAAGTTCATAATCAGCATATTGGTCGTTGGTCTTGTTACCGGGGTAATTGCTGGTTTGTATCCTGCACTTTACCTGGCTTCATTCAAACCGGTTACAGTTTTAAAAGGAGAACCTGTTTCAGGGAAGGGCAATGGAAAGCTGAGACAGGTTCTGGTTATTGTTCAGTTTGCGCTTTCAATACTCATCGCAATTGCTGCAGTTTTTATGTACATGCAGTTAAGACACCTTCAGGATGCTGATCTGGGATTTGATAAAGAAGACCTTATTTGCATTCCGATGATGGGAGATATGAATCCTAAATATAATTCTCTTAAAAATGATCTGTTAAAAGAAACTCTTATTCAGGGAGTTACAGCGGCCAGAAGCAATCCGGTGAGGATTGGAAGTAATTCAGGCGGTGCCAGCTGGGAAGGCAAGGATCCCGAGAAACGGGTGCTGATAGGCACCAATGCGGTTGATTATGATTACCTTGAAACCATGAAGATGGAGCTTAAATCGGGCCGGAATTTCTCAAGAGAGTTCCCTTCTGATTTTGCAAAAGATACAACAGGTAATTTCCTGGTCAATGAGGAGGTGGTTAAGATCATGGGCGTTGACGACGCTGTTGGTAAAAGCTTCAGCTTTATGGGTATAAGAGGCAGAATAGTGGGAGTTTTGAAGAATTTTCATTTTAAAGGTGCCGACCAGCCGATTGAACCGATTGCTTTTGCATTGACTGATCCGGTACGTCTGAGCTATATACTCATCAGGCTTGCCCCGGGAAATATTCCTGAAGCTCTGAAAACGGCAGAGAATGTATGGAATAAAGTAATTCCCGAATACCCTTTCGATTATTTCTTCATCGATGAGGATTATGATAATCTGTTCAGAACACAGCTTCGTCTTACCAGGCTGTTAAAATACTTCACCATACTTGCAGTAATAATAGCCTGCCTTGGTCTGTACGGATTATCAGCATATTCCACTGAGAGAAGGACTAACGAGATCGGGATCAGAAAAGTGATGGGAGCCGGCACTCTGACAATACTGTATGCGATGGTGAAGGAATTTATGGTGCTTATTCTCATCTCATTGATTTTTGCACTTCCTGCAGGCTGGATCATTGTTGGAAAGCTTCTGAACCAGTTTGCGAGCAGGATTGATATGAGCATTCCGGTCTTTGCCACTATAGCTGCAGGGGCTTTATTAATTGCACTCGATAACCGTAAGCTTCCAGGCATTTAAAGCATCTTTAATCAATCCTGCAGCAGCTCTTAAAGTCGAATAACCAGAAAAACCATAATAATATGTTAAACAATCTTATTAAGCACAGCATAAGGTCATTCAAACGTCAGCGATCCTACATAATCATTAATATACTGGGGCTCTCAATTGGTATTGCCTGCAGTCTGCTCATTGCGCTTTATGTGATAAATGAAGCCTCCTTTGATAAGTTCAATGTTAAAAAAGACAGGATATACAGATTAGTGCTTAACGGGAAACTGAGTGGCCAGGAATTTATTGGCGCTTACACCTGTGCACCTATCGGCCCTACAATGTTAAGGGAATATCCTGAAGTGGAAGATTATCTCAGGATGACCGGACGGGGTCCGACTGTTGTTGAATACGAGGATCAGACTTTTACAGACGATCATGTAGTTGAGGCAGATTCCTCATTTTTCAACTTTTTCTCAATCCCCTTATTAAAGGGTGATCCGAAAAATGTCCTTAATGCACCAAGAAGGGCAGTAGTGTCTGAATCGACAGCAAAAAGAATTTTCGGTAATGAAAATCCTATAGATAAGGCAATTAAGATCGGAGATGATACGGTAAGGTTCATTATCTCGGGAGTCATGGCAGATGTCCCGGGAAACTCTCATTTTGAAGCAAGCATCCTGACATCATTTATGACAAATCCAAGGTCGCAAAATCCGATCTGGCTGAGTAACAGCTTCAGCACATATCTCCTTTTAAAGCCAAATTCCAGTTTCGTGACTGTTGATGAGAAGATACCTGCAATGCTTGAGAAATATGTAGGCCCGGAAGTAAAGCAGTTTATGGGGATCTCCATTGAAGACTTCATAGCACAGGGCAATAAATACAGGTTTTTCCTCCAGAACCTCAAGGATATTCATCTCGACCCGTCAATCCAGCAGGAGTTCAAGGAAGCTAGCGATCCGAAATACCTTTGGATCTTTGGAAGCATATCAATTCTTATAATAATTATTGCCGCTATTAACTTCATGAATCTTGCAACAGCCCAGGCTACCAGGAGGGCAAAAGAAGTAGGGATCAAGAAAGTATCAGGTTCAACCCGCCGGATGCTTGTTTCCCAGTTCCTTTCTGAATCATTTTTCCTTTCTTTTATTTCACTTATCATAGCTCTCATTATAATCGGGATCACTCTTCCTTATTTCAACAACCTGCTTGGAGCCAGTCTCAGCCTGAACCTTTTCTCCAAATGGTACAACATCCCGGTGTTGCTGCTTTTTACACTTCTTGTTGGTTTTCTGGCAGGCAGCTATCCTGCCATGTTCCTTTCATCCTTCAATGCGTCTGAGGTTCTTAAGGGTGGCATTAAAGGCACCATTCATAATGGACGGATAAGAAGAGTGCTGGTAGTGTTCCAGTTCGCAATATCAATCCTTTTAATTACCGGAACTCTGGTAATGTACAGGCAGATATTCTTTATGCTCAATAAAGATGTCGGATTCAACAAGGAGCAGATGCTTGTAATAAACATGGCCCATTCTCTTCAAACAAGGGTTGACGCGTTTAAGGAAACAGTAAGAGAAATCCCGGGGGTAATAAATATTGCCAGTTCAACAGCAGTGCCCGGACGAAATAATAATCTTAACGGATATGGTATTGAGGGCAGGAAGGAGGAATCCTTCCTGCTGCAAACCAGCTGGGTCGACTACGATTACATCGATACCTATGGCATGACTCTTGTAAAAGGCCGGAACTTCGATAAATCTTTTACTTCCGACAAGGACGCATGCATAATAAATGAGAGTGCAGCAAAGAATTTCAGCATAACGGATATTTCAAATACAAGATTTCTTGCACCCCAGGAATCAGGCCAATATCGTTATTTACAGGTAATAGGCATCGTAAAGAACTTCAATTTTGAATCCCTCCGGAACCCGATCCAGCCCTATATGTTCGTCTTTAAGGGAGACCAGAATTACTGGGGTTATGTAACCGTGAAGTTGTCTGCACAAAACTACCAGCAAACTATTTCAGAGATTGAGAAAAGATGGAAGGAATTCACATCAAATGATCCACTCCAGTATTACTTTGTGGATGAGGACTTTGAGCAGATGTATCTCCAGGAGAAACAGAATGCACAGCTTGCAGTGATATTTTCAATTCTTGCAGTTCTGATCGCAGCACTCGGATTGTTTGGACTGACCTCATTCACGGTGGAACAGCGCACAAAAGAGATAGGGGTGAGGAAAGCCATGGGATCATCAGTAGCAGGGATATATTATGAAATATCGAAGGAAATCATCGTCCTGGTTTCAATATCCGCACTTATTGCGTGGCCGTTGATTTATTATATTGCCGGCAAATGGCTCGAGAATTTCTATTTCAGGATTAGCCCGGGAGTCTTCAGCTTTCTTGCCGGACTCTTAATTGCAGTCTTCGTGGCAATAATGACTATAAGCTACAGGATCATGAAAGCTGCAAGAATAAATCCGGCACAATCGCTGAAATACGAATAAAAACCACGCTCTATGCTAAGAAATTACTTTCTGGTCACTTTCCGGAACTTATGGAAAAATAAAGTCTTTACCCTGATAAACATAGTTGGCCTCGGCATTGCACTGTCAGTCTGCATTGTTGCCTTTTTCAACCATATGTTCAACTTTGAATTTGACCGCAGTCACAAGAATTTTAAGGAAATATACAGAGTCAACTGTTACAGGGACATGCAGGGCAGGGAACAGGAATACGGCATTGCGCCCTCAACGCTCGGCCTTCATATCAAACAGGATATACCAGGTGTCCTGAGAGCATCAAGGTTGCAGCGGGCAGGTTCTCCGGTTAAGGTGGATGATGACATTTTCCCGGCGCAGATCTCATTTGTTGATCCTGAATTCCTTGAGATCTTTACATTTCCCCCGGTTCACGGAGATACCAGAACAATAACCGGTACCGGAAACGTGCTTGTCAGCGAAACCATGGCCGGGACCTTGTTCGGCAATGAATATCCTGTTGGAAGGAATATCGTGATTACAAATGATCAGAATGAGGAATTTACCTTTACCGTAAGCGCCGTGTTTACGGACCTCCCTGAAAATTCAAGCTTCAGGATAGATATTCTTGCTCATTATGATAATTTCCTGCATATGTGGAAAGCCAATGATGCTGACTGGAAATTATGGACAACGGTGCTCTTTATCCAGGTTCCTGAAAAATCCCTGGTACCTTCAATAACCAGTTCGCTGAAGAACTACATTCCTGTTCAGAACAATGCAAGGGAAGATTTCAGGATCAACAGGTTTTCATTGATCCCCCTCAATGAGGTAGGTTCCAATACAAGAAACATCTGGTCTTCAGGTCTTTTCCCGGCATTGCATCCCGCCGCGCTTATTGCTCCTCCTGTGATGGCAATATTCATCCTTCTTATTGCCTGC
The DNA here is from genome assembly GCA_963828775.1 of uncultured Bacteroidales bacterium. Taxonomy (GTDB): domain Bacteria; phylum Bacteroidota; class Bacteroidia; order Bacteroidales; family VadinHA17; genus LD21. The sequence goes on from CAWHGX010000071.1 coordinate 146,188, forward strand.
TTAAATTTTGCGAACACCTCAATTGCAACCTTTAGCAGGAGGCTGAAGGAGATCGGTTTGAGAAAGACATTCGGCGGACAAAGAAGGCAACTGGTAACCCAGTTCATGTTTGAAACCCTGATCATATGTTTGCTTGCATTACTGGTCGGCATTGCACTGGCATCGGTGCTGGTGCCTGCCTACAGCAACCTGTGGGCCTATATGTCGATTGAACTGACATTCAGCCGGTTTGGATTCTTCTGGATCTTCCTCATACTGCTGCTTTTATTAACAGGATTTCTTGCAGGTGTTTACCCTGCATTGCATGTCAGCTCCTTCAGTCCGGTAAATGTCATCAGAGGTACCAATCTCTTCAGAGGGTCCGGAAAATTATCTTCAGGACTCCTGACACTGCAGTTCGCAATCTCGGTCATGGCTCTTGTTATGGGGATAGTGTTTGCCAGAAATGCTGAATATCAGCGAACTCTTGATCTTGGATACGATCGCGATAAAGTGATAGTTGTTCCGATCGCCGGAGAGCTTTACACTTCATTCAGGAATGAAATTATTTCCAATCCCAGGATCATCTCAGCTGAGGGGACAATGAACCACCTGGGCTGGGGTAACTACAGGAGGCCTGTAAAGGATGCTGATAAGCAGCTTGAAGTGGATGTAATGGATGTCGGACCAGGATATGCAGAGACAATGGGACTCCGGCTGGCTGAAGGCCGCTTTTTTGATAAAACCAGGGTTACAGCCGACCGTGAAAATAAATCGATAATTGTCAATCAGAAACTTGTTAATGATTTCGGATGGAGTTCCGGAGTCGGTAAGACTATTACATTATATGACACAACTACTTTAAGAATAATAGGAGTTGTTGAAGACTTTTACATGAGCGGGGTATGGGAAGAGATTGAACCGGCTATGCTCAGGTTATCGAACAACGATAATTACAGTGTTTTGGCAGTCAGAACAAATCCTGAAGATCTGTCCGGGTGTTCTGGACTTTATCAGGTGAGAAATGGAAAACCCTTGGCGACAAACCAGATCTTTGGTGGCAGACTGCAGGAAGATCTGTTTCAGGAAGAAAAGGACATAAACGGAAGTATTCTGAAAGTGAACCTCTTTCTTGCCGTGGTTGCAACGCTGTTGTCGCTTATCGGGATGTACAACCTGGTTTCAATCGATATAATAAAACGTACTAAAGAGGTGGGAATAAGAAAGATACAGGGAGCTCCTGTGCCTGTTTTAATGTTCCTTATCAGCAGGAAATTTCTTGTCGTCCTTCTGATTGCTTCAGTAATCGGATGCGCCGGAGGCTACTATATGTCCATTATGCTGATGGACAGCATCTGGGACTATTTTGTCAGGATCAGTGCAGGTATCCTGCTTTTGTCTGCCTTAATTATGATTACTGCAACATTGCTGACTATAAGCCTGAAGGTTGTAAGGGCATCTTTGAAGAATCCGGCGGAATCTTTGCGTTATGAATAGTCACTATAATCCCGATCAGGCATAAAATGAAAAGAAAATCCGCCTTGAAAGCAGATTTTCTGTGTTATAAAGTATTTTATATATGAGAAGAAAATAATCTCTAATACATTTTATTTATAAGCTGACCTATTTCATCGCGTTTCTTCAGAGGAAAAGCATAGTTCTTGCCATCGCGCGTAACAATATTCAATCCTTTCATAAGGAATAATCCCTTGCTATAGAAAATTACTTCAAGAATATTTTCAAAAAGTATTTCCAGGTTGAAAATGTTGCTCTCTTCTGTCAGGGGTTTAAAGTAGATCCTTTGATTGGTGACTATAAGTTTTCCGTTAACTGTTTTATTGTCAACAACCTGGTTGGTATCACCGGCTTTCAGAACAACCTCGTTGGGATTTAATTTTACAGTCATTGCAGTATTTTTTTCAGATTGTAATTAAATTTACTTTTACCTGTTTGTCAATTCTCTGTTATAAAGACGTAGTTATCGAATAAATGATGCATGAAACAAAGTTTCTTTTATCTTCTTTCTATATTTATACCCGATTGGTAAAAAACTATCTGAGCCTGATTCAGGTTAATGAGTCCCTAAACTAATGTCAGGATAATGAGAAGTTACACCATTAAAATAGCTCTCAGAAATATTATCAGCAAAAAGCTCTTCTCATTGATAAATATTGCAGGATTAGCTACGGGTATAACCGCTTTCCTGTTTATCTTACTATATGTTACATATGAAAGAAGTTTTGATGCGTACCATAAAAATTTCAACAATATTTACAGATTAAGGTATGAACGTTCCAGTGTCACGGGAGAATCGGTAAAATTTGCATCCTGTTGCCCTCCTGCGGCTATAAGAATAAGAGAACTATATCCTGAAGTCGAAAAAATAGGGAGGATCTTCAGGTACAGGGCGACAGTGATCTTCGGAGATCGTAAATTCTACGAGGAAAGGATGTACTTTGCTGAACCACAGATTTTCGAAATTTTTGATATTCAATTTATTACGGGCAGTCCCTCCTCTGGAATCTCCTCAGCGAACTGTGCTTTCATATCACAGTCCAACGCCAGGAAATATTTTGGTGAGAATGATCCGATGGGACAGACAATAAGCGTCGACAAAGAGATGAGCTTCGTAATCACTGGTATATTTCGTGATATTCCCGAAAACTCTCATCTGAATTTTGACATACTTCTCTCATGGCCAAACCTTATAACTCATTATGGTCCGGATATTGAAGGTTCATGGGGGGATACAGGTTTTTTTACGTATTTCATATTGAATCCAACTGCGTCTCCTGAAGGATTTGAGGGAAAGCTAAAAGAGCTGGTAGAAAGAGACTTTGGTGAAGAGCTGAGATCTTACAAACTTACATGCGATCTTAAGGTCCAGCCTCTGAAAGATATTCATCTGAAGTCAAAATTCATGCAGGAGATGGAGGTTAACGGCAACAGCGATACTGTCTTATTCCTCAATATTATTGCCTTTTTTATCCTGATAATAGCATGGGTTAACTATATAAATATCACTACTGCCAGAGCGCTTACACGGGCAACTCAGGTAGGTCTGAGCAAGATTGCCGGAGCTTCCAGAATCCAGCTTATCGGGCAGTTTATTATTGAAACATTTCTGATAAACCTTGTAGCATTAGGCTTTTCATTTATTCTGCTGATATTGCTAAGACCTCTTTTCCATAACCTTACAGGTATCCCGTCTGCTTTCAGCTTCTGGAAGGAAGGCTGGTTCTGGCTCACTATAATAATACTACTGGTCTCAAGCGTTATTCTTTCAGGTGTTTATCCCGTATTTGTAATTACTTCTGTCAAGAGCTCCAAAATGATACAGGGAAATTATTCTCATTCAAAAAGTGGAGTTTTTTTACGAAAAGCACTTGTTGTATTCCAGCTTCTGATGGCAATCTCCCTTATAACCTGTACAATTTTTGTCTTCAGGCAAAACAATTTTATTCGGGAACAGGACAAAGGAATCTCAATAAAGGATATTCTGGTGGTCAGGGCACCGCGTGTCAGAGATCCATCATTCGGAAGCCGGCTGGTCACATTTAAGGAGGAGTTGATTAAAAACCAATTAATTGCTAAATTCAGTGTTGGTACTGAAGTGCCCGGGCGGCAGATCTTATGGGATGCTGGTGGCATTTTCAGGGTTGGTTCTGACCAGAGCAAGAACTATCAGATAATAGGTATCGATTATGATTATCTCGATCTGCTTGAGGCCACAGTAATTGCAGGGAGGAACTTCGACCGCAGTTTTGGATCTGATTCATCTTCGCTTATTCTGAATGAGAAGGCAACAAAATGGATGGAATTTGAATCACCGGCCGAAGCTGTTGGTGCGAAAGTAAACTACTGGGACAATATTTATACAATTATTGGCGTGGTGAAGGATTATTGTCAGCAATCCCCAAAAGAAGCATATGAACCTCATATCTTCAGATTCATGCCGCACGGAAGGGATATCAGAGGATTCTTTATGATGAAAATCCTTCCGGGAAATGAAAATGATGTCCTGAATCTGGTAGAAGAAAAATATTGCGAATTCTTTCCTGATAATCCCTTTGACTTTTTCTTTCTCGAAAACTACTATGATCAGCAGTACAGGAATGAAAAGCTTCTCGGAAATATTTTCGGTATTTTCGCTTTACTGTCAATAATCATTACCTGCCTTGGAATTTTCGGATTGACTTCCTATCTGATGATCCAACGGACTAAAGAGATCAGTATCAGAAGGGTGCTGGGATCGGACAAACACAGTATTATCCTGCTTTTTTCAAAAGATTTTATCTTTATCACGGCCATAGCATTTGTTCTGGCAGGACCTGTGAGCTATCTCTGGATTACAGGGTGGCTGAAAACATTTGAATTGAAGCTGGGAATAACGTTCTGGGACTTTTTGCTCCCATATCTCTTTGTGCAGTTCCTGACGCTGGTTACAATCGGATTCATCGTAAGTAAAACCGCATCTGTAAATCCCTCTGATAACCTGAGAACCGAATAAATTCAGGAAAATAATTGGTGAAATTCTATCCTCAATACTCAAATTAATTATAATAGTGTCTAATAATTAGACATTAATTATTAATTTCGGAATTCAATTAATAAGTTATGAACAAGGGATTTAAAAAGCTTATTCATGGTGCATCGCCGACAATGATCAATGTACTTAACATTGTGCAGAAAGTTGCTGCAACCGATGCCAATGTTCTGATTACCGGCGAGAACGGTACCGGGAAGGAGCTTGTTGCACTCGAGATCCATAACCGTTCGAAGCGGGCAGGAGAGCTGATGATCAGTGTTGATATGGGATCAATACCTGATACACTTATTGAAAGCGAACTTTTCGGGCATGTGAAAGGTGCATTTACCGATGCCAGGGAAGACCGCAAGGGAAAATTCGAGCTTGCATCCAATGGTACACTTTTCCTTGATGAAATCGGCAACCTGTCGCTTCATTCCCAGTCAAAACTCCTTAATGTTCTGCAGAACAGGAAGATTGTAAGGGTCGGTTCAAACCATGAAACAACTGTAGATATCACGGCTTATCTGTGCCACAAACCGCGATCTGGTGAAAATGGTCTCCGAGAGCAGATTCCGCGAAGATCTGCTTTACAGGATAAACACTATTATGATCGAAGTTCCTCCTTTGCGCGACAGGGTTGATGATATCCCGGTCCTGGCAAATTATTTTCTCAGGGCTTATTGTGAGAAATATAACAGGATTCCAATGAGATTTAATACCCATGCTCTTGAAAAGCTGGCAAACTACAGCTGGCCGGGAAATGTCAGGGAGCTTCAGCACTCTATCGAAAAGGCTGTTATAATGAGCGATTCTGCAGTACTGTTGCCAGCCGATTTTGAATTCAGCCTGGCATCCAGGAGTATTCATCGCCAGGAGCTGACCCTTGAAGAAATGGAAAAGCAGATGATAATCGACAGCCTGAAACGCAACAGCAATAATCTCAGCGTTGTCGCAGAAAAGCTGGGGATAACCCGGCAGACACTCTATAACAAACTCCGGAAATATAATTTGTAGGGGCGTTGCATGCTACGCCCTCTTACTATCAGGGTACAATCTGACCGTCAAACAGATTCACTATTCTGTGAGCATAGCTCGCATCCCTCTCGTAGTGTGTCACCATGATTATTGTGGTTCCCTCCTTATTAAGCTCGCAAAGAAGGTTGATGACTTCAATTCCGTTCTTTGAATCGAGGTTACCGGTGGGCTCATCTGCGAGAATCAACCTTGGATTTGCCACAACAGCACGTGCAATTGCCACTCTTTGCTGCTGTCCTCCTGATAATTGCTGGGGAAAATGTTTTGCCCTGTGGGTGATCTTCATCCTGTCAAGCGCATCTTCTACTTTTTTCTTCCTTTCACTGGTCTTCATTTTCAGATAGATCAGCGGCAGTTCAACATTCTCAAACACATTTAGTTCATCAATGAGGTTAAAGCTCTGGAAAACGAAACCGATATTTCCTTTACGGAATACTGTCCGGTCACGCTCTTTTAAATTTGCCACTTCGGTCCCGTTAAACAGGTAGCTCCCTGAAGTGGGATTATCAAGCAGTCCCAGGATATTCAGAAGTGTCGATTTTCCACACCCTGAAGGACCCATAACAGCAACATATTCACCTTCTTTTACATCAAGATTGATTTTGTTGAGAGCAGTAGTCTCAACTTCTTCGGTCCTGAAGATCTTTGTTAATTCATTAGTTTTGATCATGACATTTTTTATTAAAAGTTATTTTGTTCTCTTAAAAACCAGTTTTTCATTCTTGCCGAAGGTTTCATAACCCGATATTATTACTTTTTCACCAGGCTGAAGCCCTTCAAGTACCTCATAATACTTGGGATTTTTTCTTCCGATTGATATTGTCCTTTTGGTTGCAAACGATTCTGAAGGATCCAGTACAAATATCCATTGTCCTCCGGTTTCCTGGAAGAATCCGCCTATCGGTACAAGAACCGATACTTTTGGCTGCCCAAGCTGAAGGCTTGTATAGTATGTCTGCCCTGTTCTTATATTGTCGGGCATGCTATCCCTGAATATCATATCGATTTCAAATGTCCCGTTTCTTACTTCCGGGTAGACTCTTCTTACAACAAGGTTGAATTCGCTTCCCTGCCTGTCGAGTGTCGCAGTAAGCTGTGTCCTGACCCTGTCAATGTAGTGCTCATCTATCTGAGCCGTAACCTTATAGGATGTAAGAACATTAATCTGACCCATATTGGCTCCCCGTGAGATAGATTGTCCGATCTCAGGGACGAGCAGCCCAAGCTGACCATCGACAGTAGCCTTTACATTCAGGTTATCAACTCTTTGCCTGACAAGAGCCAGGTTCCGGCGCATGTTTTCAAGATTTGCTTTTAAAGTTTCCACCTGTACTGACCGGAATATGGAATCCTGCCTTTCCCGCTCCAGAAAAAGATCGCGGGAACTGAGAGCCATATCCAAATCCTCTTTTGACCTGATAAATTCTTCCTGGGAAATCAGGTTGTCTTTTATGAGAACAGAATTCTGCCGGTATATGCGTTCCTTTCTTTCAATATCATACTTCAGGCTTATAAGTTCTCTTTTAATTGAGATCCTTTCCTGTTCCATTGTAACCTGGGTATTTCTGAGGAAATTTTCCTTTTCGGCAAGCTGAGCTTCGCTGTCGAGGATGTTAAGATACAGGTCCGGATTGCTTAATCTTAAGATGATATCACCTTTTTTTACCATTGACCCCTCTTCGATAAGGATCTCCTCAACACGCCCGCCCTCCTGGGCATCAAGGAATATTATGCTTATGGGTTCAACAGTACCCGGGACTGTTATATAATCGTTGAACTGATCCTCGATGACCGTCTCAATGATCAGCTTATCTTTTTCAACCTTGTAGGTGGAGGTCCGGTCAGCAAAAAAAGCCATGTAAAAGAGCACAAGAATTATTATCCCGAAAGCGATGTATCCGATATGTTTTTTCTGAAGTCCTTTTTTCTTTGGAATTGGCTTTATCCATTTTTTCGGCAGGGGTGTCCATGTATTCTATCTTTTAGTTTAGTTGTTAATTATTTTTTCATATTCTCCTGTTGAATAGAACTGGATAGTAAGTTTCCTTATAAGCAACTGGAGCTTTGTTCTGAGAGCTTCTGTTTCAGCCCTGAAGAGAGTAGTTTTGGCAGCAGAGTAGTCTGTTACATCAACCAGACCGGCTTCAAATTTCTTTTCAACAGCATCAAATGATTTCTTGTTGTACTCAAAATTCTCAGCGGCGGCGCTGTATTCATCTTTCCCCCTGTTAAAATTGAGACAGGCATTTTCGATTTCGGTATATAAACTGTTCTTTTCCAGTTGGAGCTTCAGCTCGGCATCATTCATCCTTATTTTTGCCAGCCTTATATTCCTGCCTGAACTATAGTTGTTAAATATCGGGATATCGAGCGAAAAATAGATTGCCTGACTGTTATTGTTTTTTAACTGCGTCGAGAATGAATCCTGTGCGGGGACATCCTCACTGATCAATTTATAATATCCTGTAAATATGGCACCGCCAGCGGAGATCCTTGGTGCAAGATAACCCCTGGCAGCTGCAACCTGCCTTTTTGAGGCTATCAGTTCGTAATTTATTGCCTTAAGGCGCGGAAGTGTCTGAGAGGAGATATTATAGACACTGTCAACATTATAATTATCATCTGTTATGAGTGTATTATTCAGATCCGGCATCAGAATATCAAATTCAGTTCCGGGTTCAAGCTGAAGCAACTGTTTTAGCGATGTGACAGCCTGGCTGGTAGTGTTTCTGGCAATAGTATAGGAGAGCCTGTCTTCTGAAGCCCTGCTTTGCAGTTCATACTGTTTTGAAAGAGCTTCTTTCCCCGTTTCAACCATTTTCGTGATTCTGAAAAGCTGTTTCTCGGAAAGCTCCAGCTGCATTTTTGCCGCATCTTCAAGTCCCTTTGCGTACAGAACCTGGTAATATATTCCAAGGATGTTGACGACCAGAGTATTTCTGTTTACTTTCTCGGTTTCCAGACCAGCTTTGAGCATGAACTTGTTGGCTGAAATTGTATTAAGTGCAGCAAAACCACTGAAGAGTGTTAAGGAGGAGCTTATTGAATATGAGTTGCTGAGATTTTGCTCAAACGTGATGAGGTTAGTTACAGGGTCGATCGATCTTCCAAATCCGATCTGCAGATCGGAACCCATGTTCAATGATGGAAGCATATTCATCTTAGCCCTCAGCAAATCTGCTTCTGCCGGATTCGGTCTGAAGCATTTGCCTCTGAAGCCCGATGTTGTTTTCAACAGCATAATTAATGCAATCCTGAAGAGTCCATTTTTTTCCCTCCTGGGCTGTCGCTTCTCCGGGACCCATTATTATGTATAGCATCAAAATCAGGATTATTCTTTTCATTACCGGTAAATAAATATGTTTATCATTTATTATTACAAAGCTTATGCCGTCTTTGTAATTATCATTAATTCAATAGGATATAAAAAACGTTTGTATAATAGATGTAAAAATATTAGACAGATGTGTGTATAAGAATAAGACACTGCTTCATGCCTTTTTCTGGTCCGCCGGCCGGAATTGTCATACTGTATGGTTTGTTTACAGAAACATAAAATTAAACTCACCGGCATAAAATTCTTTTCATTAAATGTCCGCCTAAAAGTATGAGATTACCTTCGGTGAGCTCGTCCGCCTAACGGTGGACTCGGCTCTTCGCTTCGCGCTAATGACAAGTTTCTTTTTAATTGGTGGATAATTGATAAAGATCCTTCACTTCGCTGGCGCTCCGTTCAGGATGACAGGTCGCTTTTAGGATCATCTGGGGAGTGAAGCGGCGCGTTTTGCAAAAAAGTTTTCCCAGGCAGGAAAACTAAGATTCAAAACGCGCCGCTTCACTCCCCTTATTTACCACCAGAGCCCTGTCATTCTGTAGGAGAAAACCTGCTTTGCCAGCCACAAGCTCAGCGAAGGCTGGAGCCTGCAGAAGGTTTTCGACTGAGGAATCTTTTTCTATATTTATAAAATTAGACCGTTTAATGGTGAATTCTTTTCATTAAATTGGAATCCTGTATTATTTGAAATCAGTCAAAGAAATTGTCAGTGATACCTTATATTTTAGATTATCAAAATGATATATATAATGATATTAAAAATGATATCAAAATGATATCAAAATATATCAAAATGATATCAAAATGATATCAAAATGATATCAATAATACTAAAATAAGACTAAATGGATTGCAGAGAAGGTTGCGGCGCCTGCTGTATTGCTGTTTCAATTTCTTCACCGATACCCGGAATGCCTGACGGAAAGCCTGCCGGAGTCAGATGTATTCACCTGCTTGATGATTACAGATGTGCACTGTACAACAAACCGGACAGGCCAAAAGTATGTACCGGCTTTAAGGCAGAACCGGAATTTTGCGGAAATAGCAGGGAAGAAGCATTACGGATCCTTCTTGAACTTAGCATTTAATTGGTAAAAGTTATGTAAGTTTTGCAGTTATGCAGTTATGCAGTTTTGCATTGTATAACCGCATGACGCTTTCGGTAACGCATAACCGCATAACTCGCATAACCGCACAACAATTATTGACCTGATGAATACACGACTTTTCCCCCGGCAATTGTAAAGTCAACTTTCGTCTTCATAATCTGATCCTCCGGTATTGTCAGAAGGTCCCTGTCGACAATAACTATGTCCGCCAGGTACCCTGTTTTTATCATTCCCTTGCGGTCTTCCATGAATTGTGCATAGGCTGAGCCGAGCGTATAAAATCTGATCGCTTCTTCCATGGTCAGCTTTTGTTCCGGGAACCAGCCATCACCTTCTTCTCCAAGCCGGTCTTTTCTTGTAACTGCGGCATATAATCCTTCCATAGGATTAAGAGGTTCAACCTGGTAGTCGGTGCCAAATGCAAGCTGAGCCCCCGTATTCACGAGGCTTCTCCAGGCATAGGCACCCTTGCTGCGTTCGGTCCCTATGCGCTTTTCATAAAATCTTTTATCTGAAATACAATGTGTCGGCTGCATCGAAGGGATCACCCCCAGTTCAGCAAAACGGGGAATGTCCGACATCAGGAGTGTCTGTGTATGTTCATCGCGGTGCCGGCTGTCGCGCCTTCCATTAACCTCAAGTGCTTTTTCAAAAGCATTGAGGGTCCAGTTATTTCCCTTGTCGCCTATTGAATGTACGCCGATCTGAAAACCCATTTTATCTGCTGTTAAAACCATCTTTTCGAAGCTCTCATATGTCATCATGGCAAGCCCTGATGATTCAGGATTATCGGCGAAGGGTTCAAACATAAGGGCTGTTCCGGATCCTATTGTGCCGTCAATAAAAGCCTTGAGGTATCCAAACCGGATCCAGTTGCCTTCCTGCGGATATTTCTTTTCGAGATCAATATATTTCTTCAGTAGTAGTTGTATCGCCTGTCAGTGATTTACCTATATCAATCCTGCTGGTCAGCAGGCCTTCCGACTTGATTTTTTCATATGCAGTAAAGTCAGCGTCTCCGGGGATCTGGATGGAGGTAACACCAAACTCCCTGGCTTCCTTAAGTGCAAGGAGGTAACCCTGCCAGGTTCTGGCTGACTCCTCTTCCGGTGACCTGTCTGTCTTAACAGCACCTGTTCTTATAAGGTTCCCGGCGCTCTCCTTCAGAATGCCGGTCGGTTCACCTGTCACCGGATCTTTCTGGATCTCGCCTCCGAATGGATTTTTAGAATTTCTGGTTATGCCCGATTTTTTCAGAACATAACTGTTCACCAGCACTGAATGACCATCTGCACGGCTCAGGACCACGGGATTATCAGGAGAAACCTCGTCAATCAGCTCTTTCGTGGGCCATTTACGGTCGATGAACATTTCATGTTCCCAGTGACCGCCTTCGATCAGTTCTCCCGGCTTAGACCTTGCAACCTGTTCCTTAACCTTCCCGGTAATCACCGAAGGATCGGTAGTATATCGAAGTTCAATGTAATCAGGGTCCAGAGGCCCGAAATGAACATGGGCATCATTGAAACCAGGTATCACAAGCCTTCCTTCCGCATCTATAACCTTAGTTATCCCTTTGGCTATCATGCTGGTTATCTTTCGGGTTGTACCAACCGCAACTATCATTTCGCCCTTTACGGCAACGGCCTCTGCCATCGGATTCCCCTTGTCAATTGTCAGCACCTTGCCGTTTATGATAACAAGATCCGCTTTTTCCTTCTTCTTGCCCGAACAGGAAATTGTCATGATTATAATTGATAATAAGATGATTACATTTTTCATAATATTGATCTTCTAAATTAGATTGAAGTGATTAATAAAATGCAAAGGTATTAATCCTTTGTGATCCTTTCAGATTAGCAAGAGCTTATATAAGGATTTACTTCATCTTAAAAAGCCCGGACAGCACGCACATAAGGTGTATTGTTGTCTTTGCGCCACCAATTTGCCTGTTCGCCGGTATATATGCTTTGTGCCCAGGCATAACAACTTTGGGTGCTTTCGCTCACAGCTACCTCTGAAGAGGTCCAGTAAAATTGACCATTCAAATTATATTTTTGCTTAAAAGCAGATAAATATTTCCATATATAATCGAATTCCTGCAGCGAAGGCAAAAACCAATCACTAAATCCATTCAGCACAAGGTCATTACAAATTTTTGCCGGATAATCACCTAATCCCAGAATTGAAACTATCCGGGTGGTATTTGTTTGTCCGCTTCCCACTTTTATTGCAGTAACATTAGTTTTAATACAGTTTGTGCCATTATCCCATATAATTCCTTCGCTCTGGTCAATTTCAGCAGCTATCAGTCCATGTTCACCGCTATCATCCAGATAGATAATAAATCCACCTCCATAGGCTTCTCCAACACCAAGTTTAGTTGTAAATATCATATCATTGCCATACGTTGTTCCAACCGAATTAACAGCTTTAGCTCTAAAGTGATATGTTGTGCCTTTTGTTAATGAAGCAATATTTGCCTTTACATTAGTTTCAGTTTTAAATATTGGATCAGGCACACTTGAGACAGTATTTCCGTAGCTTAAAGAAGTTCCATATTCAAATGTTACTGTAGTTGGCAATTCGTTTGCTTTTAATGTAGCTTTAAATGTAGCCCCGACTGAATAAATGTCAGTCACTGATTGTGCAACGACTATTGGGGCTTCCAATGCAGGCACCTTTGTATTGCCATTTCTCTCACAACCTGAAAGGAATATTAATTCTGTCATTACAGCAGTATAAAGCAAAATATAAAATCCCTTTTTTCTTTTCATCTGAAGCAGGATTGATTAATCGCTAATACTGAGATTCCCAAATATAGTGATAATGTTTACAAAATGACAGGCATTGGAAAAAGAAGCCCCCGGAACTGATTTCCGGGGGCTGGCGATAAGAGAATGTCATCATTTTTTACCGCAATATCTTTGGAAAATCATTTCTGAATTTTTCATTGAAGTCAGCACTTGCAGAAAGAAATTTAACTTCATGTTAAGAAATTTAAGAGTTTCTTATTACTTCACAAAAATTAAAAGAGATAAATTCGCAGAAAATCAAAAAGATGAATATAGCCATTATTGGATACGGCCGTATGGGTCACGAGATAGAAACAATTGCTTTCAGCCGTGGCCATACACTAAAGCTTATCGTGGATAAAGACAATTTATCAGATCTTAATGAAGCTAAAACTAAAGGAATTGATGTTGCGATTGAGTTCACAACCCCTGAAACTGCATTTGAGAATGTTATTAAATGTCTGAAAATGAAGGTTCCGGTTGTTTGCGGTACTACCGGCTGGCTGAAAGATTATAATAAAACGGTCGCGGTTTGCAACGAGAGCGGAACTTCATTCATTCACTCTTCCAATTTCAGTATAGGTGTAAACGTCCTTTTCAAGCTAAATTCATTACTGGCAAAACAAATGTCACATTATTCTGATTATAAGCCCTTTATTGAAGAGATTCACCATGTTAAGAAAATTGATGCACCAAGCGGTACTGCAATTACGCTTGCGAAAGGTATCGCTGATCAGCATCCCGGATACAGTGGCTGGGGTTTTGAGAATGACAGTAAAGACAATCAGATACCTATCCGTCCGGTGCGTGAGGGTATGATCCCGGGAACTCATACTGTTGTGTGGGACTCTGAAATTGACACCATAAGCCTTAAGCATGAAGCAAAGAGCAGAAAAGGTTTAGCTCTGGGAGCTGTTGTCGCTGCAGAATATATACACACACGGAAAGGAGTATTCACAATGGATGATGTACTGGGATTCTGATAATTATTTATAATTTTACGGCTTCTTATTCAAAAAAGGAATATGACAGAATTATTAAAAAGGAAATACATAGTATTTGCGATAGTTGCTTTTATCTATCTTCTTATTGTGATCTGGATCGGGAACTACTGGCTTTTGTTAGGTCTGGGAATAATTTACGATATATATGTTTCCGGGATTGTAAACTGGACCTTCTGGAAGAAAAGAAATGGCAAAAACAGTGCATTCGTTGAATGGATGGATGCATTGATCTTTGCTGTAATAGCCGTCACCCTCATTAATATTTTTCTATTCCAGAATTACAGGATACCGACGGGTTCGATGGAAAAATCGCTTCTTATCGGCGATCATCTGTTTGTGAGCAAGCTTGCATACGGTCCCAGGATGCCGAATACGCCGATTGCATTTCCATTCACACAGAATACGATGCCCCTGACCAAGGGAAAATCGTGGTCAGACCTTATCACCTGGCCTTATAAACGGCTTGCGGGATTAGGCAAGTTAAAGAATAACGATGCGATAGTTTTTAATTTTCCTGCAGGCGATACCGTAGTCCTGGAGAGAACAGAAACAGCTTACTACGAAATAGTCAGGGAAACCGCAAGGGAAATGGCCCAGCGGGTAAGCTACGGAAATCCGAACCCAAAACCTGCATCTTATTATATGAAGGCGGCAAGGAAAGAGGTATGGGACAGGTTTACAATAATTTATCGCCCGGTTGACCGTCGCGATAATTATGTCAAGCGGTGCATTGGTATTCCCGGCGATTCCCTGGTCATAAAGGGAGGATCAGTTTATATTAACAATAAGCTTGTTCCTGAAAACAAAACACAGCAGCTCAATTATGTGGTTGCGACCAATGGCACAACAATAAATCCCAAGGTATTTGAACGGCTGGGGATATATAAATCGGACCAGCAAATGGCTTCAGGTTCGGCATATCTTCTGCCTTTAACAAAATCGAATGCTGAGGCAATTTCAAAATTTGCCAACGTTAAGGAGGTGGCACCTCTGTTTTCAAGGGCAGGGGAGTATGCTCCGCATATTTTCCCGTACAGCAGAATTTTCGGATGGAACGAAGATAACTTCGGTCCAATCTGGATTCCGGTCAAAGGCAGTACTGTAAAGCTTGATACTTCCAATCTTTGCCTTTACGACCGTATAATTGACGTTTATGAGGATAATGATCTGCGTGTTGAGGGAAAGACCATATACATTAATGATAAGGTAGCCGACACCTATACCTTTAAAATGAACTATTACTTCATGATGGGAGACAACCGTCACAATTCGGCCGATTCGCGGTACTGGGGCTTTGTCCCTCAGGATCATATTGTAGGCAAGCCAAAGTTCATCTGGTTATCGATCGATAAGGAAGCATCGGGACTGAAAAAGATCAGGTTTAACCGGATCGCGAAAAAGATAAGGTGACCTCATCCCCGCCCTTCTCCAGAAAGAGAAGCATTTAAATATATATAAAGTCTCTAAGGGACATGGAATTAGGCTATGTCCCTTTACTTAATATGGTACTTATTCTATCTCCTGTTTCTTATTTCTTTTTATTTCACCTTTTCGATGACGGCCTTGAATGCCTCCGGATGATTCATTGCCAGATCGGCAAGGGTTTTCCTGTTGAGGGCGATTCCCTTCTTTTCGAGTTTTCCTATGAAATCTGAATAACTCATCCCATACTGGCGGACTCCCGCGTTGATCCTTTGTATCCAGAGAGATCTGAATTCACCTTTCTTTTTTCTCCTGTCGCGGTATGCATACCCCAGACCTTTGTCGAGAGTATTTTTTGCAACTGTGATAACGTTTTTTCTTGAACCGAAGTTCCCTTTTGTCTGCTTAAGAACCTTCTTTCTCCTGGCTCTTGATGCAACTGAATTTACTGATCTTGGCATAGCTCATTTTTTTGAATGTCAGCGTTCTGCCTGCCGGCGGACTCTTTTCTGCTGTACAATCTGTTAATACTGTTTTAATTTAATCAATTCGTGGAGCAATTATTTATTTGCTTGCAAGAAGAAGTTTTACGTTCTTTTTGTCTGCTTTGTCAACGAGGCCGAAATACGTCAGATTTCTCTTACGCTTGGTAGCTTTCTTGGTCAGGATATGACTCTTAAATGCATGCTTCCGTTTGATCTTTCCTGTTCCGGTGAGAGAAAACCTCTTTTTTGCACCGGCGTTAGTTTTCATTTTTGGCATTTTTCTATAATCAAGATATATTAAAAAACTATTTCTTCTTTTTTGGAGAGAAAGATATTATCATTCTCTTTCCTTCCAGGCGGGGAAGCTGTTCCACTTTCCCGTAATCCTCAAGGTCATTTGCAAAACGGAGCAACAGGACTTCTCCCTGTTCCTTGAACAAAATCGATCTTCCCTTAAAGAACACATAAGCTCTTACTTTAGCGCCGTCCTCAAGGAACTTCATTGCATGCTTGAGCTTAAAATTATAATCGTGATCATCAGTATTGGGGCCGAACCTTATCTCCTTAACAACAACCTTTGCTGCCTTTGCCTTGATTTCTTTTTGTTTCTTTTTTTGCTGATAAAGAAATTTCTGATAATCAACAATTTTACAAACAGGGGGATCCGCATTTGGGGAGATTTCTACAAGATCGAGTTCCATCTGATCTGCCAGCTTCAGGGCATCCTGGACACTCATAACTGCTGTTTCTATTTCATCACCGACAACTCTGACCACTCTTGCAGTGATCCTGTTATTAATCTTGTGAGCCTGCTGAACAACTCTTGCAGGACTTCGCCTAATTGGTACGGTAATAGCTCTTTCCTCCTAATTTTTGTTAATACTATTTTTAATTTTAAAAGTGCATTTAATAAGCAATTTCTTTATCAATCTCCTTTGCAATAAATTCAGCAAATTCTTCAAGTTTCATGCTTCCTTTATCACCTTCACCCTGCTTACGGACAGCAATTGTTCCGCTTTCAGCCTCTTTTTCACCGATGATCAGGAGGTAAGGGATCCTCTTTAATTCATTATCCCTGATCTTTTTACCTATCTTTTCACTCCTGTCGTCAATCAGTGTGCAAATATCGGAATTATTTAGAAAATCCAAAACTTTTCCTGCATAATCATTAAATTTTTCACTTATCGTCAAAATGACTGCTTTTTCGGGTGCAAGCCATAGCGGGAATTTTCCGGCTGTATTTTCAATAAGTACCGCAATAAACCGTTCCATCGATCCGAATATGGCTCTGTGGATCATTACAGGTCTGTGTTTCTGATTATCACTGCCGTTATATGTCAGGTCAAACCTTTCAGGCAGGTTATAGTCAACCTGAATGGTGCCCAGCTGCCACTTTCTTCCGATGGCATCTTTTACCATAAAATCGAGCTTAGGTCCGTAAAATGCAGCTTCACCACGAACAATAGTGGTTTCAAGCTCTTTCTCATCAGCAGCTTCAATGATCGCTTTTTCAGCCTTTTCCCAGTTTTCATCCGATCCGATATACTTCTCTTTATTATCCGGATCGCGAAGGGAGATCTGAGCGGTGAACTCCTCCATTTTCACGGATTTAAAGATAAATTGAACAAGATCAATTATACTTTTGAATTCTTCCTTCAACTGGTCAGGTCTGCAGAAATGATGAGCGTCATCCTGCGTAAAACTTCTGACCCTTGTCAGTCCATGCAATTCACCGCTTTGCTCATACCTGTATACGGTACCGAATTCAGCCATCCTGTAGGGGAGATCTTTATAGGAATGAGGTGTGGCGTTAAATATTTCACAATGATGAGGGCAATTCATCGGCTTCAGCATGAACTGCTCTCCTTCCTGGGGTGTGGACATCGGCTGGAATGAGTCTTTACCATACTTTTCATAATGTCCCGATGTCTTGTAAAGGTTTACATTGCCGATATGAGGAGTAGCAACAATCTTGTAACCTCTCTTTTTCAGCACTCTGGTCATAAAATTTATCAGGTTCTGCCTCAATTCGGCTCCCTTAGGCATCCATAGCGGAAGTCCCATTCCAACCTGGTGAGAAAATGCAAACAGCTCCAGCTCTTTGCCTATTCGCCTGTGGTCCCTTCTTTTGGCCTCCTCAAGTAATACAAGGTAATCATCAAGCATCTTTTGCTTCGGATAGGTAATACCATAAATCCTTGTAAGCATCCTGTTTTTTTCATTCCCGCGCCAGTAAGCACCTGCGACATTAATAAGCTTAATTGCCTTAATCGGTTCTGTTGATGGCAGGTGCGGTCCGCGGCAAAGATCTGTAAAATTACCCTGTGTATAGAGTGTTATCGTGCCATCCGCAAGTTCACCTATCAGCTCGACCTTGTACTGATCGCCTTTTTGCGAGAATATTTCAATAGCCTCCTTTTTGCTGACCTCTTTCCTTGTAAAGACAAGGTTTCTGGCAGCAAGCTCTTTCATCCTGTTTTCAATTGCCGGAAGTTCGTTTTCAGTGATCACCTTTCCGTCGCCGGGATCCACATCATAATAGAATCCGTTTTCAACCGCCGGTCCGATACCAAATTTGATTCCCGGATACAACGACTCGAGAGCTTCCGCCATCAAATGTGCCGATGAATGCCAGAATGCATGTTTGGCGGCTTCATCTTCCCATTTGTGAAGCTTAAGGGTTGCATTTGAATTTATGGGTCTGGTCAGATCAATAACTTCTCCGTTCACTGTTGCAGCAAATACTTCTTTTGCGAGTCTGGGGCTAATCTGTTCAGCTATCTCAATGCTGCTGATGCCTTTGTTAAATTCCTTTACAGAGCCGTCAGGGAAAGTAATCTTGATCATTTTCTAAGTTTCATTTTTATTGGAGTGCAAAGATAATGATATTTTTAAAGGTTTATATACCTCACCCCCTAAATCCCCCTCTCCCAGGAGAGAGGGGGACTTATCTTGCTGTTTTTCAAGCCCCTCCCTCTCCAGGGGAGGGGTTTGGGGAGAGGTGAATTTATGGCACGCAATTTGAATTTAATCTGTTGTACAATTAATAATCAAAGCAATGAAAAAGATTGTTTTTATCACACTGGTTCTTCCCCTCATACTTTTCTCTTGTGAAATGTCACCCAGGGCTTATTTCTCAGCAAGTCCGGGTGATCCGGTTGTAGGGGAGGAGGTCTGGTTCACAAACGAATCAGATAACGCTGAAAGCTTTGAATGGGATTTTGGAGATGGATATATTTCGAATGATGTTAATCCGATTCATAAATATACTGCCTCAGGAACTTTTACTGTTGTATTGAAGGCATGGTCCGGAACTGGCCTGACCGATGAGGCATCACTTACTCTGGATGTTAAAATACCCACACTTCTTGAAGTGGAAGTGCTGGAGTATTATGAAGGATATCCGGTTGAAGGAGCCAGTGTCATAATTTACCCTACCCTGACTGACTGGGAGGGTGAAACAAACATGGTGAATGAAGGTTTTACCGATTCAGATGGCAAAGTAGTATTTTCAGACCTCGACAATATAGTATTCTATATCGATGTATGGGAAGCAACACACGACAACTATGCTCTGAAGGATGAAGATATAGGATTCATCCGTACTCAGGAAATCAGGCCAAATAAGATAAACAGGTTCATTGCTTATGTTGATTATGTAGACCATGGAAAAGGAATTGCCAGACGTGACGGGGCAATGATCATCAAGAAACTTGAAAGGAAGTCAGTTGACAAAAAACAACCTGAAGCATCAATGGATACAACGGGATGGCAGGAGTTATACAACAAAAGGGCAGGGGAAAAATAATCTGAATAAGCAAAGCGGTATCCTAATTAATCTCAATGAAGATGCCGCATATATTATTGATAATCAGTAGGCTCTAACTTTGAATTGCGAGCACTTATTTAGTGACTTTTAAGGATAAATATTAATTAATTATCTATTAACGGATAAAGACTCTGAAAGGTAACAGGTTAAGTGACTCTTGTTTCAATCTGATTTTTAATTCGTTAATTTTTTGTTCCAGTTCATCGCCCGTAAGTTTATCTTGTGTGTCAAGTTTCAGAAAAACATCAAGTGATCTGACAAGACCTTTTTCCGGAGAGGGATCAAGGTATACTCCTTTTTTTATTTCAACCTCTGATAATTCTGTTCCGAAATGTTCGAAACAGAGTGCTTTAATATCCTCTTTTGTGACAACTCTGCCTTTTGACAAGAGCATTCTTCGCAGTCTGTTCAATTTATCCTCTTTAGACAACTTTTGCCTGGCACCAAAACTATTAGTAATCATTATCACACTGTTGGTATCAAGGTCGCTGCCATTCTGGATAGTTAACTTCGAATTGGATCGTATACTATTAGCCAATTCGCCAGAAGTTGTCCAAAACTGAACATTTGCCCTTTCAAAATTTGAATTGCAGTTAAGTATTAAATAAGAGTTTGAATCGTCCCTGACATTATTAGTCTCAAGTCGCTGTTTGAGTCTCGAAATGATCTGATCGAGCTGTATCAGCTCTGATGAGATTAAATCTGTTCCCAGTAATGCAAAGCTGGCTCGTTCATCCCTGATCAGGTCAATAAGGTGATTTATGGTTTCTTTGGCATCGCGTGAATCAAAACGGGCAATCCCCCCATGCCTTATCATATAACCCTCTTCATTAGCGTTTTCACTGCCGTAAGAATGAAATGGTTTGTAAAGGGTTCCTCTTGTATCAGATATGCTTTTAATATCAAAAAACAAATCTTCAGTGGTCAGAGGAATGATATTTATACCCCTTGTCAGCAACTGAGAAAACTCATTTATTTCCCTGTTGACAACAGGAAAGCTATTCAACAAGACGGTCAGATCGTTTATAATTTCACTTGAAACAGGCTGAGATAACTGAATTTCAATCCAAAATATATCCCTGGGGACAGGTTTCAGAATATTTCCTGGAAATTTTCTTTTTAACTCTTCAGGCAAAGAATCTGACTTAATAAAATCTTTTAAAAAGTAGTTATGATTTTCAATCGTCATGAATTTAGACCTGTAAAATTCATTTACATATCTGCAGGTTTTATATGAAATATCAGTCTCTTTTCTAAAAATTTCATCAAGGCTCTTATCTTGTGCATGTTGAGGAAGTTCAAATCCCTGCCTGAAATCAACATCCTTATTGTTTATCTTCCATGTGGCATTTGAGATGGAGTTGTAAAACCGCCCTTCATTTAGTTTATTTTTTATAGAGAACATTAACGAAAGTCCGTCTATCTTATCAATCATGTTATCCAGTTTCAGTCCTATATATAATCTGGAAAAATCAAATACAATTCCCTTTTCAGCATTTGCCAGAGGTTCCTTTACCTGATCCAAAATTTCAAATATCTGGTTTCCCGCGGCAAAATATTTTACTTCTCCCTTAAACAACCGCAGTTCAGTTGTTGGAGTAAAACAAATTGTTTTATTGGTATAAACAGTTTCCTCATTGACCGTTTTAGGAACTTTTTTGATAAAATTAAACTGGTATAATTCAGAAATACTAACCTGAGGTTGCGTTGTTTTTGCCCTCACCAGTGCATGGGCAGGGAAATGAGTAAATACATCCTGGTTGATGAGAAGATCAAATAGTTTTTCAACAATACGTGCATCTGTCTTTTTTATCTCTTCTGATACATTATAGATCTCTTCAGCCAGTGCCCCTATAATCATTCCCACTATTGGATCGAATGAATTAATGTCCTCAGTATCCTGATATCCCCATATACCAGAAGCATTTCTTATCATCCTGCTTTTAATTGCATCTTTTGAGTTGGCTAACATCCTGATTTCAATATGTTAAGGAATTCCAAATTACAACTTTTCATTTCAACTGTAAGATAAAGGACCAATATAAAATTTATCCTGGTGAGTGAAAAACTCATTTGTTTTTTCGATTATTCCGCTAACAGAAAATATAATCCTTATTTTAATTCTCCTGTTACTTACTTTTGTTGGCACTTCGATCTGTTCAACCTGAAGGTCAACATTAATGCTCACCAGCCTTTTTTCATTATTTAGTATAGAATTACGCAATGATTTCTTCAGTTCCTCCTTAAAAGATGGAAGATTATAAATATTTTCGAAGTCAAATTTCCATAAATCACAGCCAAAAGATGGTTCATGCCTCATCTCACCGAATGTTGTGGTGACAATCAGATGAATCATATTGTGTATCGAATTATTTACACTGATTCTGGGAACTTCGCCTTTTTGTTTGATATCTTTGAAATTAACAGGTATATTAAGAAAAGATGTGATCATTGCTTGATATCTTTACATTCTGTGCAATACTTAATCAGCCAGAAAACTCCTTTTAGAAGTCTGTTCCTTCACAAAAATGCTGGTTTCTTTCTTCTTACCAATGTAAGCCAGTGATTCCAGTTTGGTAAAAAGGGAAGTCATTATCAGTACAAATTCTGAAAACTGGTCAATATTATTTGAAATCTCGTTGTGGTCGTATTCAAAATTTATACAATAAACCAGAAGTTTTTCAAAGTCTCCCTGTTTCAGTTCGGACCAGGTGGTAAAATAATTCAAAAGCTCTTCTTTTTGGGCAGCAGTGTTACAGTCGATAGTATTTCTGATGATACGGGCAAAACTTGCAATGTTTTCAAAAAGATACAATGGAGGCTGATCAATAAGCTGCCACCTGATTTTCAAATTGTTGGTAGCTTATTAAATTAAGAATGTTTTGCGCAAGAGCCAGAACTGATATGGCAAGAGTGGAATCCTGTCCTTTTTCCCTGATTTTTCTGATTATACTTAAAAGATTCAATTCAAGTTGATTATAGAATTTTTCAACTGATGAATGAAAACTGATTAACCGCTGGTGACTTTTTAAGGTCATACAAGGAGGAATGTATTCTTCAGACAACTCAATTCTGTCGGGCTTGATAAAAATTTTCCCGATAAACAAAGAAAAAGGGAGGATCCCTTCACGGGAAACCTGGTTTTCCTGTATCAGATTGACTTTAAATGAAGGTTTTGCAAATGGGTATCGGGGTGGATCTTCATCAGTCTCCAATTCGCCAAAAGGTTCTTTTGAGAACTGATCGACAGTCAGCATTATTAAATATACCCTGTTATCTTCTTTTTTACTGACTTCAATTTCACTTGTCATATCAACAGAAAACTGAACCGGATTTCCGCTTTCAAGTATCTCAATCCGGGCACCTCCCTGTGTCAATGCCCTTAATTGAGAAGCCGAAATATTCAGAAATTTCTGATTACTTATTTTAAAGACCACTTTAAATGAAGTGCCTTTGCTTCCCCAAATTGGCAATAAACCATAATAAAAGCTATTCAGGAAACAGGCAGCTGAATCCTTAATCTTGTCTTCAAATGCATTTTCCTGCTGAATGAAATGATCTTTTTTGATCTTCATTCCGTTAACCCAGTTAACATTGGAGTATTTTAATGGAGCTGGCATAATTTCTTATTTATTGAAATATTATTACACTATTACAGAATTATAACCCAGATAGGAAATATATACGTCAGAATTATCATTAAGCAATAATAAACTCTGTTCAGATCCAAAAATATATTTTGTATCTACTTCAAGTTCAAATGGAATAAAGTAGCTGTAAAAACAATCAAGGAATCTGTCCATCGTACCATTCTTGACAAGTTCACTGGTTTCAGTATTGTATGATCGGTCCGATCGAGCATATAAGACGATTGGCAAAACTCATTGATCATGGTTTCCTGTTATAGTATTGATTCCCAGCAAACTTTCGTTCAATACTCCTGAAAGATGAAAATCTGTTTGTGCAACATCGTCTGAATCTTCACCAGAATTGTAGTTATCCTGACTTTTTCCTTTAGAATAAATTCAAGACACTGGGCAGTGAGATCAAAATCTCCGGTTATCTGGTGTACAAGAGGCAACATTTTTTTTAAGCGGTCAACATAATTTTCAGGTAAATCCTTGTCCACTATCCAAAAGTGAGGGATAATAGCCGTGAGAAATTCGGAATCTAAATTCTTGAAAAGCTGATTTTCTATCATGGCCAATTGAACTCTCTGCAGAAAAATCTCATTTTCAAAAGGCTGAAAAAACGATCGTGTTTCCTTTTCTTCAGATCTCAGTTTCATTGAGTCTTTTGCCATTTCTTTGGCCGATTGATCCTCATTTCCATAATTACTGTGAAAAAGCACTTCAGGAAGAACATCATAGATTCCATCACGGTTCAGATGCAAGGAAAGCATAATATCACCGGTTTCAAGGTGATCAACAGCTGACCAGGCAATATCCCTTGACCATGCTCTCTTTAACTGACCATCGAAAGCTGCAAGAATTTCTCCTAGGTCAATTCTCTGTTCTGCCAGGACAGCAACGAGCATTTCAGCTTTCAGGTCAAAGATAGTTGATTGATATATTTCGATATTTCATCGAGTCTTGACAAATCGCAGTGATTTTATACAAAAATATACAATTTGGCAATGCAATTCATCCCTTACAACGTTTTTTAGAAGGCACTATTGTGCTAAAATTCAGAAAATAAAAAAAGACTCGATAATAATGCTAATTATTCAAAAAAGTCATAAATTTATATTGAAATAATGAAATTCACCAAAATGGAAGGTGATATTGACATTCAGTTTTCCGAGGAGCTGAAACTGGCAATTAACATTGCACAGTCGCTTGCAAAGGAATATTCTCATGAAAAGATATCTCCATCTCACTTATTAAAAGCCTTATTTCATAAAGATGTTGGCCTTACAGATTTTTTACTCTCACTCGACAAAGATATTTACTATCTGGAAGAGTGGGCTGATGTAAGGATTGAATCCGGTCCAAAAGCAGCCAGAACAGTTGAAAATCCGTTAGGTGATGATCAGTTCAAGGCCGTCTTGAGGGAAGCTGACAACATCAGGATCAAACTCTCGAGGGACAAAACAGATCCATTGTGTGTATTGGTGGCTATTTGCATGCCCGGTGTGGGATTTACTCATGAACAGCTGAAATCTTTTACTCTGACATCACAGGAAATTCTGGATGCCATAACATCCAGAAACAACCTGCAAAATGTAGTCGGGTCGTCAGATAGTTCAACATCCTCTAAAGATAAAAAGACAGGAACCAATGCCATTTTGAAATTCTGCATTGATAAAAATGAACAGGCAATTCAGAAAAAACTGGATCCGGTGGTAGGACGTGACAGTGAATTGAGAACAATTGCCGAGATTCTTGGACGAAGAACCAAATCCAATGTTATGATTCTTGGCGATGCAGGAGTGGGGAAAACAGCCCTGGTAAACGGTTTTACACAGATGGTTGTTGAAGGGAAAGTACCTGAAAACCTTAAATCTGCCAGAATCTTTGAACTTGATTTCGGCTCGCTGATTGCCGGAGCTTCATATAAGGGTGAAGTCGAAGACCGGCTTAAAAGTATCATCAAAGAAATTCAACAGTTCGATAAAGCAATTCTTTTTGTCGATGAGATTCACATGCTGCTCGATCAGCAGGGTGGAACTGCAGGTGCTGCCAATTTACTGAAACCTGAATTATCACGCGGCAATCTGACTATTATCGGTACAACATCCATT
The DNA here is from genome assembly GCA_963828775.1 of uncultured Bacteroidales bacterium. Taxonomy (GTDB): domain Bacteria; phylum Bacteroidota; class Bacteroidia; order Bacteroidales; family VadinHA17; genus LD21. Next base: position 171,454 of record CAWHGX010000071.1, read on the forward strand.
GACAATTATACTAAATTCATTGAAACCGACGAAGCTTTTGACAGGCAGTTCGAGATCGTAAAAATTGAAGAACCTGACGAGTCTAAAGCTTTAAGAATGCTGAAAGAGATAATTCCGGCATATGAAAACCACCATAAACTGAAAGCCGGCGAAGAAATTATTTCAGAAGCCATCAGGCTCTCAAAAAGATTTCTGAAAGAGCGGTCTCTTCCCGATTCAGCTATCGATCTTATCGATCATGCGATGTCAGGGGTCAGGTTGATGACTGATATTTCATCCGGTAAAATTGAAGACCTGAACCAGCAACTGGAGAATTTAAAACCTGGAAGTGATGAAAACCTGAGTGTTAGTGAACTGGAATGGTTTTATTCTGATTTGAAAAATCAGATTTCACCTATCTTATTTTCAAAATTAAATGAAGAAGAGGTAACGGCCCAGTTTAATTCCGGAACTGAAATTTATGAATACTGCAAAAAGATCCTGGCTGGTCTTGAAGAACATGCAAAGAACAAAGTAGAAGCGCTCGATAAATCTGATATCGGGGCAATTGTCTCGGCTCGTACAGGCATCCCACTGGGCAAAGTGCAGAGCAAGGAGAGAGACAGGTTGTTGAATATTGAGCAACATTTGAAGAAAAGGGTAGTAGGCCAGGACCATGCTTTGAAAAGTATTGCTGAAGCTATACTTGAATCACGGTCGGGGCTGAACAAAGCCGGTCAGCCTATCGGATCTTTCTTTTTCCTTGGACCTACAGGAACGGGAAAAACTGAGCTTGCCAAATCGCTTTCTGAATTTCTCTTCCAGGACGAATCTTTCCTTATCCGGTTCGACATGTCTGAGTTTAAGGAGGAACATTCAGCCGCACTACTCTATGGTGCCCCTCCGGGTTATGTGGGTTATGAGGAAGGCGGACTTCTTGTCAATAAAATCAGGCAAAAACCATATTCAGTTGTTCTTTTCGATGAAATTGAAAAGGCACATACTTCAGTTTTCGACATTTTCCTGCAAATTCTCGATGAGGGGAAACTTCATGACCGGTTAGGAAAAGAAGGCGATTTTTCAAACGCCATCATATTATTTACTTCCAATATAGGAAGCAAGTATATTGTTGATTCTTTTGAAAAAGGAGAAATTCCGCCTTCTGATAAACTGATGGAAATTATGAGCAATTCCTTTCGTCCTGAATTTCTGGGAAGATTGACTGAAATTGTGCCATTCGGCCCCATTAATAAGGAAAATGTGGTGAAGATATTTGATATCCACATGAAAAGTCTATATAAATCACTGAAAGACAAAGGTATAAGTCTTGATATTGATCAAAATGTGAAAGAGAAACTTGCCATGTCAGGGTTTTCCCCGAAGTATGGCGCAAGGCCTATTGTTGGGATTATCAGAAGCCAGTTACGGCGCCCTCTTTCAAAAATGATTATTGCGGATGAAATCCGGCGGGGATCTGCAGTAAAACTCACACTCGGAGAGGATGGAAATGTAGTTTGGAACATTGTTTAATTTTCAGATAGATTAAAATAAATTTTATTCACTAAATCAAAAATAAATATGGATACATATGGAATAGGTGGTACTGAAGTGAAAGGAGATGCCAGTGAAGCTATCCTTGAAATACCACAAAACAGGACCCTTATGATTGAAAAACTGACTGCCGAACCACCGGTAAAACCTGAGATTGTTGAAGGCTTGACATGCATTGACGATGTTTTTAACCACTTCAGGCCCGAAATTGATGTCGAATTTGAAGATTCCGAAGGTAAATCAAAGCAAGAAAAGCTTTCTTTTCACAACCTGGCCGATTTTGGTACCAAAGGCATTGTCGCACAAAGTTCCGCATTAAAAGATCTGACGATTCAAAAGGAACAGTATTTCAAAATTATCAAGCAGCTGAAGAGCAACAATCTGCTGCGTAAAGCTCTTGCAAATCCGGAAACACGGCAGGCAATCCTCAATGCAATTTATGCATTGAGTAAAGAGATTGAACAAGCATAATTGATGAACCACAAATATTGAATCACATGGCATTACAGGAAAAATCAAAACAAAACATAGAGCAGTTCAAAGAAAAAGTAGCTGAGAATATCGGCCAGGTTGACAAACCTGAGGAGCTGCTCACAAGTTCAATGAAACAGCTGGAAAAAGTTGGTAGCTTCGACATGCTTGAATCTGCAATTGACGGAGTTCAGAATCTGAGTCCCGAAAGGAAAGCCCGCAAAAAGATCTTCCTTACAGAGGCAGCCCGTAAAGGGGAAAGGGAAGAATTAAAAAAGGTGCTTGAATTGTGGGCAGCCGTCCTTAATTCATCAAACGAGATTTCAGAAATGATTGAAAACTGCGAAGCCAGTGCAGAAGTCGCAGAAACAACCCTTAAGAAAAACCTTGGTAAAGCAGTGGAGGCTACACGTGATCTGGAAAAATCGTATCGTACAATGGCACTGTTCTTCAAAAATACAGGCAGCAGCAAGATAAAAAACGTCAGTTTTATGAATGCCTCACTTGAACAGCTGAAAGATCTCGACGATACCCGTTTTATTGATGTTATACGTGAAGAACTTGTCAAGAAATACGACAGGCTTGACTTAAGGGAAAACTACAGTATACTTGTTGTGCCCGGCTATCTTGGTTCGAACAAGGTGGTTGAAAAGTGGGCAAAAATTGCAAATGAGAACAAGGTGATGCTTGTTACCGATTTTGAACATCTCGATACACCGGATGATGTTATGGAACTATTTGAAGCCAGTAACCTGACCGGAGGCGACATGTACCGGTCGAATGTCATGATGACCTGCAACTGGCTGGTAGGACGCGATAAATTCAATGAAATCGATGAAAAGGACGTATTGTATGTTCCACCTTCAGGTGCATTGGCCGGAACAATTTACCAAACATTGATGTCGCAGGTAGCCGCCGGGAAAAAACATGGAAGTATGAGCGAAGTGGATGGCGTTACCTTTAACCTGAAAAAGAGCGAAATCGCCAATCTTGAGAAACTTGGACTTATTCCCATGGTAAACGAATATGGTAAGGTGATGGCTTTCTCAGCCAAAACCCTGTTTAACGGCGATAACCTCGGACTTCAGACCTATTCTGTTGTAAGGGTTTTCGATTATGTAACCAAAGTGCTGATGGATTTCCTGAACCGGAGGGCTTTTGAGAATTTCAATGCGAAGACAAGGAAAGAAATAATGGAGCAAATTGTCCGCTTTCTGGATGGTATAACAGGACCTGGCAAACTGATTGAAAAATTCTCGGTAGTAAGGTTTGAACAGGACCCGGTTCAAAAAGACCGGATTTACCTGGACATCCACATGACACCTTATTTCCCGGCAAAAACCTTTATGATAAAAATGGACGGACAAAAAGGTGATGACGGAAACGAATGGGAAACTGAATATAAGCAAAAATAATATTTTCAAGATTGTCTTCTAGATCAATTTCAATGGCATGATTCTTAAAATTCTTTCTTAACTAATTAATTATTATTTATTGATTAACAATTGTTTCTATAACCTTAAAAACCAAAAATTATGTCATTTAAAGCAATTTTTAAAGTTGACGGAAAAGACTACAATGTTCTTTCCTGCAATTACAGCATGCACCAGGATTATGATGTAACCGGAAGGCCTTCATCGGTTGCCAGGGGAGGAGTTGTAAACCTGGTGGTTGAATCAACGGATAGCAGCAAATTGTTTGAATGGATGTGCGACAGCTATATGAAAAAAGATGCCACCATCACCTTTAACAAGCGTGAAGAAAATGCCAAACTGAAAGAGCTTGAAATTAAAGAAGCCTACATGGTTGGCTACCAGGAGTCATTTGACAGTATTGGGAACGGAGCTATGACCGAATCTATTTCCCTTTCCGCAAAATCCATAAAGATGGGTGACGGAGAGACTGCAAAACGAATGGCCAATATAAATCTTTCAGATTGCATTTAATTCTCAGGAGATTGGAAATTATAACATTTAAGGTACTGGAGCTTGAAATGATTGATCTTCAGGATAAGTTAGATTTTGCATTAGACTTTATTAAACAATCATTCATAATTTCATGTCATTAACTGCAAGGTTACATATTGAAGGACATAGTCAGAAAGAAAAAGGAATTAAAATACTTTCCTGCGATTTCAGCTTTTCACAGGATGTCGACAACCGGGGAATGGTGGCATCAAAAGTGAGGGCAGGCTTGATAAATGTCACCCTTCCCGGAATTAATGATACAGAAATCCTGGAATGGATGCTGGGTCATGATATCAGGAAAGACGGGAAAATTACTTTTTCCGGCGTGGTTGACACTGGTCCTCATAAATCTGTAGAATTTGAGGATGCTGTTCTGGTCAGCTACCATGAAAGCTTTTCCGACCAGTCAGACATCATTGTTAGCCTGACCATTTCTTCCAGGATAATTAAAGTAACTGGTGTCAGGCACGAAAGCTTTTGGGCACCATCGGGAGATTAAAGAAATATCCGGATAATAATGGCTACTATTATAAAAATAGATATTCAAATCGATGGGAAACCTCTGAAGGATTTCGAATATGTAACAATCAATGAGGATATTTACGGGATTGACAGTTTTGAAATTACCTGCCGGTATGATGCCGTGGAAAAGCTTGATGGTTTCCTGATAAATAATGCAAAAAAATATCTGGGTTCACCGGTTATCATTCAAATCAAGGTTAAGGTCAGAGATGCTGATAAGGATGTTTTGCTTATTAAGGGTTTTGTGACAGAGATACAGGGATCGCGCAGCGGAATGGAAGACAATGATAAGATCATTATTTCAGGAGGCTCTGAAGAAATCTCATTAACAGGTAAACCCACAAACAGGGTATTTATGGATAAAACCCTTGAAGAGGTTGTAAAAGCAATCTTTAAACCATATCCTGTTAAAACGACAGTAAAGCCGCGTGATAATTTCCGCTACCCTTATATCGTGCAATACGAAGAAAGTGATCTGGAATTTCTTAAAAGGCTTTCCATCAGGTATGGAGAATGGTTTTTTTTCAATGGCGAAAAGATGATTTTCGGGGAATTACCTGAACCAAGAAAGGAGCAAAAGCTTTCAATTGGTTATGATCTGACAGATTTCAATTACCAGTTGAGAGTAAGCCCTGTGAAATTCAGCCTTATGTCGGTTGATCCTGTAAAAACTGATGTTTATCAGTTTAAGTCGGGATCAGGAAAAGCTAATAGCACTCTGAACGATTATGGGAAACATGCCCTTGATAAGTCAAAAGAAGTGTATCCTGTTGAAGGGATTCATTATTACAAATCAATGAACGTGGATGAAAATGACTATCAGAAAGCCATCGATAAAGCCGGTGAACGGGATGAGGCAAGCGATGCTTCAAACCTTTCTGATTTATCAGGATCTTCGGTCAATCCATTTCTGACAACGGGGATGTACATAAAGGTTTTTTGCCCCAGTCAGAAACCGGATGATCCGCCTGTTGATTACGGGAGTTATTTAGTTACCTCTATTCAGCACAGTTTTGATAACCTGCTTACCTACAACAACAGTTTTACAGCCGTCCCGGAAAAAGTAAAAATCCCTGAGAATACAAATCCATATTTTATGAAGGTCGCCCCTGACCAGGTTGGAAATATTGCAGACAATGAGGATCCGAAGAAGCTTGGCAGGGTACGGATCCATTTTCCCTGGATGGAAAATGACAGGATGATGACGCCCTGGATTAACCTGATTACACCATATACACATGAAAATTCGGGAGTTTACTTTGTGCCGGCAAAAAATACAAGAGTATTAGTCGGATTTGAAGGAGGTGATGTAGAAAAACCCTATTGCATCGGAGCCTTGTTCGATGAAACTAAGCCTCCGGATTCAAAATGGGCAGGCGATTACAACAACAAGGATGCTAAAGTTCATGCCATCCGCACGGTGAGCGGCCAAACCATTGAATTGCATGACGAATCCGGCAAAGAAAAAATAAGGATTTACGATACCAACAACAAGAACGAAATCACATTGGATACTGCCAATGGAGAAATTACCATCAAAGCGACTGAAAAGCTGACTATCGAGGCAAAGGAAATTGAAATTAAAGCCCAGAACGGAATAAAGATGGAAGCCGGACAGAGCCTGGAACAGAAAGCGATGGATATCAAAACCGAAGCACAGAAAGGACTGGAACAAAAAGCGATGGAAATAAAAACCGAAGCACAGACAACACTTGAAACAAAAGCTACGTCAGTCGAAATTAAGGCCAATGCTTCATTAAAAGCTACGGGAGGTGCCACTGCAGAGGTTTCATCAAGCGGTGTCATGACTGTCAAAGGGAGCGTGGTAATGATAAACTAGGAACAAATCAGAATGTGATTCCTCCTTCCTGTGCTTCTGTCGTAATACCTCACAGTATAAATCAGGGGATGTTTATCAGTATATACAATTATTACACTAAATCTATTTAATCATGAAACTTTCTCCTTTTGCTTCAGTACTGTGCCAAAGATTTGTACTAAGCGGATTTGATGACCTGAAAGTGAATTCGTTTTTTAAAAAACATCCCAACAGACCAGGACACTTCAAACTAACATTAGTTCAAGCACCTTTAACTGATGAACAACTGGACAAGTATATTGAATTAATGGAGGATGGATTACGACAAAGAATGCGGGTTGCATTAAAGAATGTTAATATTCCGTACACTCCGGAACGTATAAACGAATTACTATTATTGGTAAAGCAATCAGATATTCTTGCAACAAACGATCAGGAAATTCTGGATCTGGGTTCTTTACTTGTCGAAAAAGCAAGAGCTATGACAATAGTAATATCGGAGAATGCAGAAAAAGAATTCAGGAAACATCCTTCAAGTGAAAATTTTTCAAAGTGGATGGCAACTGTGAGAATGGTTGATGCTATCGGAGCTGAATTGCCTGACAGTTATGCTCCTCCGTTTGGACTTTTATATAATAAGCCATACACTGTTGTAAGCGGTGACTCATTGTCAAAAATCGCCCTCAGGTTCTATGGACATGCAAACTTATGGGACTTCATCTGGCTGAATAGTGGAGCGAATTTTCATCCTGATCTGATTATTCCGGGGCAAAAGATAGTATTGCCTTAAATAGAATCTCAATTGGCTTTACTCATATACCTTTTATGATATGACTGAAATAAAGGTTAACCTTAAACCATCTAACTCTGGTAAAAGTAATCATCCAATTTACTATGCCTTTATTGCAAGAATGGGGAATAATTATGCAAAAAGATTTTATGATACATTTCCATCTGATTTCCAAATTTCTATTAAGCAAGCAGAAATAATAAATCCTCCGACTTATCTTGGCTTATTGAAAAGAATTAATAGTGTTTCAGAGCGGAATATTCTAATATTTACTCACGGTAACGCTGAAAGCGGAATGACTTCTTTTAAATTTAGAGCAGGTAAAAGAAATGTCATCTCAACTTGGGAGGGGTTATTCTGTATTTTACATTACGCTGCCGTAAAAAGAATTTTTTCTAGGATCAAGTTCTCGAAAAATTCTGATGATTGGACAGATGTTTTAAACCTTATAACAAAATACAATAATACATATAATGCAGAAACAACTCTACAAGCATTAAAAGATTTGGGCTTATATAATAATAATCAAAAAGAGTTTAGCGATATCTGCGATGAAATTAAAAAATTTAAAGGAGGACTAAATGAGAAAAACACCGGCTTACCGGTTAAAGCTTGGACACAAAAAATTCGCAAATTTCAGAAATCCAAAATAAAAAATTGATTAATCTGGCTATTCGGGGTTGCAATATAGGTAATAATGAGTCCATTTTAGAAATTTATAGCATGTTTTTCAATGTCCAGAATATAAATGCTCCCAAAGTCAAGCTTTTTATGGGTATTCTTAATATTAGTATTTTTAGGAATCAAACAATTCTAAGTGGAAAAATCAAAAAAAAGTATACTGAGCTATTCGGAACCGAGACGAATCCAGACCCATTGTTCGGTGGAGGGACTAGGACTAAAACCATTGAAATAAAAAACTTACAAGGGAGAATAATTCAAAAACGTGTCGGACATTATTATAATCCTTTGCATTTAAATAAAGGTACAAATAAAGATGAACTATTCATTTCTTTAAAGATAAATTTAGATAATAGCACTGGACAAGGCAGAATAATTGCTGAGCACAATGAAATAATCGAGACTTTTGCGCAAGAAAGCTTCGGTAGAACAAATAGACGTATTAACAAGGAAATGCCAGTTTACTTTTTACCCCAAACACCACCTATATTTCCGCAAGATATAGAGTTCGAGAATTATATTTCAAGAAAAACATTCAGGTATTATAATTTTATCAACGATTACAGATAGTTATAAAATAGTCAAATGAATGTAATGAATTTGAAGAAGATAAATAATTGATATCAATTATGTCATGTTAACTATTCGAAAAGAACAAATCAGGGTGTTTGATGAAATGGCAATGAAGCAATTTATTGAAAGTATGGTGATTCACGTGAAAAAACATTTTCCGGAGGAAAGCAAACTAATGGATGATGAGCAATTGAAAAACCACGTTAGAAATGTAATTTCCACAGGCAAAAAATATGAGTTGGTCTCTGAGCGGGATATTTGCAAATATCTTAATCTATCGATGCATTTCGGAAAAGATTTCGATAAAAACCCTGAAAACGAATGGATGATAACTATGCTGATGGATGGTAGCGAACCTAATCCAAGTATACGGATCAACAAATTATACAAAGAAGCACTTAAGCGTTCCGAAGTAAAATAAGAATTGTAACAATAAGTTTTCAAATGGCCGCAAATTCAAATAACAACCTGCAAAGCAGCGGCAATGCAGCGAACAGCAGCAGTCCAAAAACTGCAGGAAGTGCTAAGCAATCATGTGATTTTCACTTTATTGAAATTGAGCTGGTTGGGGAGGATGGGAAAGGAGTGGCCGGTGTTGAGTATTTGGTTACGTTGCCTGATGGGACTGAAATCAGTGGTTCTACAAATTCTTTGGGTTTGATCCGGGTAGAAGGTATAGATGAGGGTAATTGTAATATAACTCTTCCTAAATTAGATAAGGAAGCTTGGGAGAAGGTTATAAAATAATGACTATTAAATATGCCAGATTATATAGTAAAACAAGGTGATTGTATCAGCAGCATTGCATATGAGCATGGATTTTTCTTGGACACAATTTGGAATCATCCGAAAAATGAAAAGTTAAGAAAAAAACGCGAAACACCATATGTTCTCTTGGAAGGTGATATTGTATTCATTCCTGATAAGCAAAAGAAAATAGAAACAATTTCGACTGGCATCAGAAATCAAATCAAACTAAAAAGTGTACCTGAGAAATTTATTATTCAGTTACTTGATGAAGATGATAAACCTATTGCTAACGAAACTTATGAAATTGAAATTAACGAAAAAAAAATCATTGGAACAACAGATCAAGATGGTATTATTTCACAATATATAATGCCCAATGTTCGTGAAGTTAACGTACTGATTAAGAGGACTGAAGAAAGATATAAGTTTTTAATTGGTAAATTAGATCCCTGGGATACTACAACTGGACTTCAAGCACGGTTGAATAACCTGGGTCTTAATTGTGGATCCGTTAATGGTGAAAAAAATATGATGACTCAGAGTGTATTTTTTGAGTATTGTGATAGAGAACAAAATCTTAACGATTCTGATATCGACACGAATAAAATGATAAATAGCATTAAGAATAAGTATGGGATTTAATATTCTAATAAATCAGACATGTCTTATGTTGAAGATGATGCGAACCTGAGAGCAGGTTATTGGAAAGATACAACTCTTAACTATTCTTTTGATGATAATCTCTTCCAAGAGAGAGGAAAAGGGAAATTCAGATTTGTTTTTGATCAGGGAGGATTGCGATGTGGGTATGAAAGTAAAAATGAAAAAATTTGCCTTGTCTCAAATGGTAAAATGAACAGTATAAACCGGGACAAAAACAGTTTTGTTTATCTTGATTGTGGATGTTGGGTTGACAACTCTGATGGGAATAATACTAAACGAAGAGATTTCGGACTGATTTGTGGGGATAATGTTTATTTGTGTCAATTTTACGGTGACAGGAGTGCATCAAGAAGTAAAATATCAAATGTGCATAATTTCTTTAAGGAAATGGCTACGAGCAATTGTGGTTGTAGAGTTGTAAGATACGCTCGAGCAAGTCAGCCCTTGCATGAGAAAACACTAAAAGATACTGATCTATTTTTATTCCTGGGAGACCTTCATTTACCGCCCATCAAATGGTTTTATAAACAAGAAGAAATTAGTACTCACGTTCTAGTCGGAGGACCGTTCACATATCCTCCTGAATGGCTGGATGAAACCCCTGCTATGAGCCGTCAGACTAATTATTGGCTTAAAAACTACTATAGCTATTCACAACTTTGGCTAAAAAACCATCGGGACGCAAAAGGACCAATTTCTGGTAATCCTGATATTTTTAAGTTAGCTGGAAATGACTTGGTGAAATTCCTAACTGGTATATCAAAACTAAGCAGAGAAATTAAGTCTAAACTACACTTCATTCAGACAGGTGATATGTTTGAAATGTGGGTGGGTAGAGATTATCAATATAAGTTAAATGAAAATCAAAAATTAATGCTTACTCAGGAATCCGTAAATATAGTTGAAGACTGGGCTCTGGAAGTGATATTAAAAAATATTGAAGTATTCGAAGCATACAATAAATTACAAAACTCAAAATTGAAGGAGGTTAAGTTCCTTTGGGGAAACCACGATTCTTATTTAAGTGATTCTCGTGTTACCAGTGATTTAAAAATTCCCCCAAGATCACCTATATATATAGGGCTGAATAATGATCTTTATGTGGAGCATGGACATCGTTTTGATAAGTCAAATTTTGATGAGAATAAGGACGGAATTACTGATGGTCCAAAACTAACAAATGCGACTTATTGGATGCCTTTTGTCCGAAAACTTGAGCCACAAGCTCGAGGATTAAAATCATTCTTCACAGGTGATCCTGAATTTCGCAAAATTACTATGCTTGGAGCTACTCTTATTTATCTTTATAAAAAGTACGATGAAGGTATAAATCCTTTAAAATTATATGTACTAGGACATACTCATAAAGCTATGCTTACGCATGTTCCTATCAAGGTAGATTACCATCTTAATAAAATTAAATAAACTCATAACTTTTATCATATTATTTTATGAGTAGAAATCGTTAGTTTATCAGAAAATAAACTTGAATATCTTTGATATTCAACCACGATTCCCGGATTCACCTTATCCATAAAAAAACTTTCTGTTTCTCCGAAAAAGGTTTTGATCTCCTTGCTGTTGCAGGTTGGCAGATAAACACGTAAAACTCTGGGATCATAATACCTGAAATAAACCACATCGTCATCTTCAAGATAAACGCGGTTGAATTTTTGAAAATGTCTGAGTACGTCGTCAAAAACGGCTTTGGAAACAAAAAAGATGGAATAAGCAATTTCCCCATGTTTCTGTTGTAAGCCAATTTAAAAGGATTGAATCCTTCTTACACTCCAGCAGGAAACCTGAAACTCCAAAAAACTTTATATCCATTTTCCCATGGAAGAGGGATCGGTACTCAATATTATCTGTGAGAAAATACTTAAAAACCTCATCATTTCTGGCCGAATCAACGAAAGCATACAAATAGCAATTTCTTTTTTCAGCCTGATCCCATAAAAAATCTGAGACTGTTTTTTCCTCAACAGCTGTTCCGGATTTCTGATCAGGGAGTGGTGCCATCATAATCAAAACAAATATAGACAACGCTGATTTATTTTTTCTTTTTGGCTTCACATTCCGCACAGAATGGGGTTCCATCCTTTGCAGCTGCTTTGAAAGCTTGTACCTGTGGAGGTGCTGCTACACCTGCAGTTCCACCACTTGTACCTCCACCCCCGACGCCACTTCCTCCACCAGCTCCGCCGGCAGCACCTCCTCCGGCACCTCCGCTGCCTGTTTCCCCGATTAAAACAGTTGGAAGTCCAATAACTATTGATCCTCCATGAGCAGTCATATCACCCATGCGGGCAGCAGGTTTGCCACCGATAAAAACCCCTGTTGAGCCCAACACAATAGAATCCGGAGGACCTACACATGTGCACATATCGCCCATCCCTGCAGCAGGCATTCCACCAATAAGTACTGTGGGGCACCCCGGAGGAAGGATTGGTCCCCCAACGTGCGGAATAGGAGGGAGACCCGGTGTTACCATCGGGCAGACATGCATATCGCCTACACGTGCAGCTGGTTTACCCATCTTACTTGAATTTTGAGAGAAGTGAATATCCTCTATAAAATTAATAAAAAAAACCTAATTCAATAGTTGCATTTAAGTTTTTGGAACAGAATATGTCGTAAATCGACTTTAGATTCAACAGGAATTGCGAGCTTATTTTTCTCTGGGAAGGATACCATTATTAGTTTCTTTAACATTTTGGAACTGATTTAAAGTTAATTATTGAAATTCTTGATTCTTATATATTTTTTTTGTAATTTTTCAATGATTATATCAGCTCATAATTAATGGTTTAATAAACCAGAAAAGGTGCCATGAAGACTTCAGTTAAATTTCATCCTGGTATATTAATAACCCCGGATTTTTATTGTAGTATTTCAGAACCTTGTTGGCCTTATAATTTGGATGATCTTCCTAAACAGACATTTGCAATTAATTAAAATAAATACAATGAAAAATAAAGGTAAGTACTTCATTTTTCTCCTCTTCACGGCCTTATCAATTAATCATGTAACCGGACAGGAAACAAATTTTGCCTCCAACGTAAAAAAATCCCTATCTGTAGATGGTAAAGGGCTTACAATTGAATACGATCTTGCCTTCGCGGATACCACTCAGCTATTTGATATAATCCTTAAAATAGATCAAAAAGGTAACGTAATACAACTCCTTGAAAATGACTTGCATGGCGATTGTGGTAACAGGTTAAAACCAGGGATGGAAAAGATAATTATGTGGGACTTTCCGAATGATTTTAAAGGTAACCTCAATGAATTGAATGTTGATGTTATTGCCGTTAAGACGAGAGGATCATTGGCTGGTTTTGATTTTAAAATCTTGACAAGCAAACCTCCCTTTGATGTAAAATTTACGAATAAATCTAAGAGTGCTGATGTGTTTTCATGGAATTTCGATGATTTAAAATCAGGGAAAAATAATCTGTCAACTTTAGAAAGCCCTGTCCACAGATTTAAATCAGCAGGTAAATACAATATTGAATTGACAGCTGGCAACAGTATTAACACGACAAGCAACACAACAATGAAGGTCGTTGCCCTTGGTAAAGGGAATGAACAGGAGCTTCAAAAACATAGAAAACTTAGGACAATCTGGTTGGGATCAGCTGTTGCAACAACAGCATTTGGGGGTTTTTCATTTCTAAAGTATAGCAGCACTAAAAATGAATGGAGAACTGAACCAGATATAGAAAAATATAATGAATTAGAGAAGAAATATAAAACTTATATGGTTATGGGTGCCGCAGCTGTTGCTGTAACTGGAGTTTGCGTTACCCAGGTATTCATTCAAACAAAGAAGATCCGAACAACCGAACAGGCATTAAGTATAAATTATATTCCCGTGAACAAAGGTGGTGCAATGGGCTTGGCATGGAATTTTTAGTGGATTATTGTCAATGCTGTTACTGAAGGGGCAAAGCAGTTGAGTACTGGGATCAAATCATAAAAATATTAAAGAAGCTTTATGGGGAAATTGAATCAAAGTGGTATTATATCCCAAAATCATTGGCAGTATATAGGATTTTTGCGAATTCTTTGTTATTTTTACCCTACTAACCAGGGCAAGAATGAGTTCAACCAGTATAGCTTTGAAGGTAGCGGGTCTGGTATTTTCAGGCGGGATCCTTTTGATCCTGTTCAAAAATATTAAAGCTTTAAAGAAGTACGGGCTGGCTTCGATTATATATATGCTGCTGATATCTCTTTTGCTTGCTTTTCCTACCCTGTTCAATTTATTTCCATTTAATGCCAGCTACATCACTATGCTGGTTTGTGCTCAGGTATTTATTCTGATAGTGGGTATTTTGCATATTGTTTTTGGTCCGGCGACACTTCCATGGTATAAAGACCAGTTATTCAGCTTTCGGCTGCTTTTTATGATGAGCATTCTTTTCCTTGCTTATTTCTTCAGCAATCTCTCATTAACGGACCTTCAGGACCAGGATTATACTGTCTTATGGTATTTAGCATTACTCTGGTTCCTGGTCCCGTCACTCCTGAATGAAACGGTAAATGAATTAATGAAGGTTCCCCCCAAGATATATAAACTGTGGTATTATCCTGTTGATCAGAATATTGCCGACCCGGCCGATGAAGAACTGGAAAATCCTATTGTGATCAGTTTCATTTTCAGAAAGAATGATAATAGTGGTGACCTGACAACCTTCAGGGCAAAAGCACCAGTTGGTATGCAAGTTGGCCACCTGTTTTATTTTTTTATCAACGATTATAATAGCAGGCATCCCGAAGGGACTATTTCTTTCATCAAAGGTACTGATGAACCTTGCGGTTGGATTTTTAAAAAAGTCAGGAACAGGTTTCTTGGATTAAAAGAAGTCATTGATCCTGACAGTTCCGTTTACAGCAATGAAATAAGAGAAAACGATCTGCTTTATTGTTACCGGATTTATAAAAACAATTAAAATAATCTTTATGAAACCAATTAATAGTAAGGAAAGGTCAAAAGCACTACTGAAAGTAACTGGTTTGTTTTTACTATGCTTCATTCTGGCCATGTTATTGGGATTCTCAACAATGAATGCAAATAAAGTTACAGACTATACATGCAGGAAACAGCTTGAAGAATTAAATAATGATTTAAAGTTTCTTAATACCGTTTTCGAACCCAATATTGATGAGGCAACAAGAAATTTGCAGGATTTGCCAAATTATAAGGAAAGGCAAAAAACTCCTGCGGATATTGAAACCAGTATTAAAATCGCGCTTGGAAATATAAAAAAGGATTGGATAGAAGATGATCAGCAATATAATATGTATAAGAATATTGTTGATACTTATTTCGCTCTCGAATCTGCTTATCTGGACAAATTTAAGCTTGAAGAACAACTTGAGCAAAAAGAAAGAGTTACACAGACTGCTGATGGTGATTTAAATAGAGAATTGAAAATAAGGGACGGCTTCGCTAAAGATAATGAATCCCTGAAACTTGAAATAAGAAATTTAAATTCTGATATTAAAATTCAACAGTCCCTGGCTGAAAGCCGGAAAAGAGAATTAGGAAACTGCCGTGATTCACTTAAGAGATGTATGAGGGATCTTAAAGCTTTCAGGCAACGATGAAATAAACCGGCTTCCGATAATCCCTTATTCCTACCTGTTATGAATCCAAATCAGGGCTCATATCCACGGGAAAATAAATCAGGTAACCTGGTTATTATGACTGTGATCCTTGTCATAATTCTTGGTATTGCTTTTGCTTTAATTTTCTTATTCAAACCAAAAACAAAGGAAATTATCACTGCCAAAGGTGAAATAAAAAACACTCCTAAAGAACATATAGAAAAAATTGAGTCATCAATCTTTAAAGTTTTTAATCTGACAAATGAAGCCTGTCTTTTTGATGAACTTTATGATGAATTGGTCTACACAGAAGCACCTTCACCAGACCGGATCGGTGAATTTGTAAGTAAATACAAAAATTTCGCCGTACTTTATGCTGAAGATAAAAGCGGAATCAGCACATCAGATTGGTTTTCAAAGGATTATGATTCTACAATAATTAGTCTTGCCCGTCAGCAAAAATTTCTGGAAAACAGTATTGGCAACCTTCTAAAGTCAATAGACAATAAGAAGAAGATCTTAATGACTATTCCTGTAGCTTTCCCTATTGAAAAAAAAGATGCCCAAATTATTTCAGGATTTGGAATGCGCGATCATCCTATCCTGAATGAACCGAGGATGCATACCGGGATTGATATTAAAGCACCTGTTGGTACGGCAATTGTAGCAACTGCCAGCGGAAAAGTAATAAATACAGAAGAGCAGATGGGTTACGGTTATGGACGTCCGTGCGTGATCGAGCATAAATATGGCTATCAGACCTTGTATGGACATATGGTAAGATTGGAAGTATATAAAAACAAAATTGTCCAAAAAGGCGATATTATTGGCCGTGTCGGAGATACGGGTTTGAGTCAGGGGCCTCACCTGCATTACGAGGTAAGGAAAAACGGACAACCCCTGAATCCTTCCTATTTTATTTTTGAAGGGTTGACCGAGAAAGAATATAAAGAAGTTATCAGACTCGGAACACACTGAAATCTTTGCATTTCATTCCGGGCTCGACACACAAGAGTTTTGATTATTCCATATTCGGAGTTAGATATTTGTAAGTAATGTGGTTAAAATGAACGGTTTTGCATTACTGTCTAATTACTATTTTAGAATAGGTATAATCCTTCATGGATATTTTAAGAATAAGCGTTCCTTTAAATTCACTGATATTAATTTCATGTAAGAATTCGTACGCATCTTTGGTAATTTGTTCCGTGTACAATAACACACCACTTACATTATATATTTCTAATCTTCCGTTCCCTTTAAATGGATTAGATGATTTTATTCTGATCATATCTGATGCCGGGTTTGGAAAAACAATAATACTTTCGGTTCCTGTTACTGAACCTATTGAAGTTGGATTCCATGGGTGTATAATAGTAACAAGTTCAATCCCATTACCCGTGCCCAAGTTTCGGGTATATAATTTATCTTCTTCATTATTCCAGTGTTCGTGTACTCCGAGGCTTTCAAGTCTTGTACTGCCATTCGGATGATAAAATACTCCAGATGGCGGATTATTGGCCAGTGCAGCTTCATGCAGATAATTGTCAACATTACCAGAGACTTCATTCATTTCTTCTGATGCTATTTGTTCAGAACGTAAAAAATCCAAACAAACTGATTCTATGGCTACATTATCGAATGATGCAAAAAGACTCGATGTCCAGTTTCCGTTAAAGGGAGTTGATTCCCATTTGTATCTGTAATCAAGAACAGCACCCTGGTGAGGGGAAGCAAATAATCCATCTACCAGAAAAATCAATATCTTTCCGCCCAAATTCTTATGCCCCATCAAATCCACCAACGCATTATACGATTTCATAGGTCGCAGATTGTAGCCATCACTGTTTTTAACAGCAATGTAAGGGTGAATGCCCGCAGCCTGAGGTGGCTGCAAACCTGAGGAGTTAGGTGTGATAAAGGAACCTAACATGTTTTTTGAGCAAAGGCTTATTCCAGCCAAACTATGTGCTTTTAAGTTTGCAAAGTTGATTATATAATCAGCCTCGGAAACACAAGTAGGTAAATAAGCTTTAAAAGATGGATTAGCCAGAGGTTCCAGAACCAATTCCTGAGACCAGTTAATTTGATTATTAACATCTGCAACACCTTTAATCCGTCCATCTCCGCCAGCCTGATCAACAAATTTCACATCGGGGAATTCCTGCTTGCATAAATTGTAGATGGTTGATGGGATTTGGCGGCTCACATCATAAAAAGTTATATTTGTTGCCGGAACATTGGCTTTATTAACCAATTGTTTTAATAAACCCAGGACCATTTGAGGAGAAATATTTGAGGATCCATCCATACTACCATGGTTTACGCAATTATTCAGGTTTATTTTAATTGCAATTTTTTCACCTTGTTTATATCCGGTTTCACCTTTCTGGTGGGAGTTATTAAAATATTTAAATATTGCATCCCAGGCCAATACATCAGAATTCTTGTTTGTGAGTTTACAAATCGTTTCAGATATCATATAATCTACCTGTGATTGAATTATGTTTCCTTCCAAAAACCAATTGCCTTCAGGATTCGGCGAAGTGGCCCCTGACTTACCATCAATATTCCATTTCCCTGTAATCCCGTTCCAATTAGTGGCATTTGGATTATAGCACCATACAACTCTGCCAGGGAAAATACCTTTTGCATTACCTATTGGTGTGTTAGGATTATCAGTAGGTACAAAATCTTCTAAATGAGTACTTTTATTAAAAGATGCACTTATCGTTGACAATGGTAAAGTAATCAATGAGAAAGAGAATACTGATGCCACTATAAATACGATGACTAACCAGTAATTAGCTTTCGCAAAACTATGTTTTGCCTTTTTAACAAAGTACTTACCTCTAAATACTCCGATAATCCAAATTACAAAAGTTGAAGCAAACGGGGAGACAGCCCTTTGACATGGATAGGTCGCCCGGCTTGGCTTCGGAATGACCCGAATTAGAAACCAGATTAGTGATAATAAACCAACTATTATTAAAATAATTTTTGACTTTTTATTTATGATTTTTAGAAGCATCCTGTGTGTCTTTTAATTTTTTTATGTTAAGTTTATAAGTCAGGAATTGGTAATAATAATTCTTAATGTCAGATAGAAAATCCATCCATCTTTGATGAGGATTGTTTCTCTTTAATTTATTTTCGTTTTCAGTATGATTCCATTTAAAATCTTATTGTAACAAACCCTGCAATGGGGAAGCCAACATTATTTTAAGTAATGAACTCAATCTTTTAAACATCGAACAGAAATTCCATTTTTCTTATATCCATCGTTTCTTGATGTTTCATTTAAATCATAATATAATCCGCGATCCCATGCAGTAGTAACTGTGTTTTGTGTACTACTCCACCAGAATCCATCGTAACCGATATCGTGAAATTCTCCCAAAAAATGATTTCGGTATCCGTTTGGCAAACCTGTAAAACCACTTTCATTTGAGGCACCTGAGTTTGGGTTTACCCAATGGAAAAATCCCGGTTCTTTCATTTTCCCGCCTGCCAGATTCAAGCCGCCAAGATAATCAGTAAGCGTCGTCCAATCAGGATCGGTTGGTACGTGCCAGCCCGTAGGGCAAAGATTCCCCGTGGATACTGTGTACCAGTTATATAATGCTCCGTAGGTATTCTTATATGCTGATTCATCATTATTATACCAGCAGTAGGCAGGTGATGTCGAATTAACCCATCCATTGTTATCAGTTACCAAAGGTATGCTTGAGCCGTTATTGAATCTGGTAGTCTTAAGGTTTTCTTTCATCCAGATTTGTGAGCCAATTGTTACAGTAGCATATGTATTCCCGTCTGCATCTGATATAGTTAACAGACTTGTGGTAAATGAAACCTCATTTCCATAGCCGGTCCCTTCTTTATTGGTAGCATAAGCACGAACGTAGTATTTATTATTAGCGGTTAGGCCAGTTATACTACTGGCAAAATCGCCATTACCTGTACCATCGCTTGTTTTATTAGGACTAATAGTCGGTTTTTCAGTAGGGCTCCAGCAAACGCCACGGGCAGTTACATCAGCTCCTCCATTATTTATTACATTCCCACCTGACTCAGCAGTTGTCTGTGTAATTCCAGAGACCATTTCAGTTGTTACTTCAGGCAATGTGGTTGGGTTGCAGGATTGAAAAATAATAATAAGACAAAAGTAAAGAATAAGAATGATTGGTATTTTTAGGAAACGTTTCATAGCAGTAATATTTTGATCAAAATATCACAATAGATTGATTATTATCAAAGTTATAATATATTCAGGCTAAAGTCAATTTTATTTTGCAGGTCAAATAGTTAATCCAGGATTTTAGTCATTTTAAGAATAGAAAAGCCTTAAAAATGATTTCCAGGAGCTCGTAAAATCTGTTATCAAATGGTCAATTATTTTTTATACAACGAACACTTACACCTAACTTTTTGGAATCTTCGTAACGTCCTATATTATCGTGAGTGTAACCCAATCCTCTGGTCCAGGCGTTGTTACTATTGATTTCCGTTGAAGACCAGAAATCAGTCCAGCTTCCTATATAGTAGAATATTCCGTCGTAATCGCGCAGGCCGCCTGGTAATCCGGTAAAGCCACTTTCATTAGTGCCGTTTCCATTTTGATACCATCCGTTTACAGATTTTAATTTGCTCCCTTCGTTGGTACCTCTCCACAATGCTAATTCTGTAACCTCCTGACTCATACCAAGGTGCATTTCAAGTATTTTCCAATCTCCATCAGTAGGAACGTGCCAGCCCAAAGGGCAAAGATTCCCCGTGTTCACTGTATACCAGTTATATAATGCTCCATAGATATTTTTATATGCTGATTCATCATTATTATACCAGCAGTAGGCTGGTGTTGTCGAATTAGCCCATCCAGTGTTGTCAGTTACCAAAGGTATGTTTGTGCCGTTATTGAATCTGGTTGTCTTAAGGTTTTCTTTCATCCATATTTGTGAGCCAATTGTTACAGTAGCATATGTATTCCCGTCTGCATCTGATATAGTTAACAGGCTTGTGGTAAATGAAACCTCATTTCCATAGCCGGTCCCCTCACTATTGGTAGCATAAGCACGAACGTAGTATTTAGTATTTGCTGTTAAGCCGGTTATACTACTGGTAAAAACGCCATTACCTGTACCATCGCTTGTTTTATTAGGACTGACAGTCGGTTTTTCAGTAGTGCTCCAGCAAACGCCACGGGCAGTTACATCAGCTCCTCCATTATTTGTCACATTTCCACCTGACTCAGCAGTTGTCTGTGTAATTCCGGAGACCATTTCAGTTGTTACTTCAGGCAATGTGGTTGGGTTGCAAGATTGAAAAATAATAATAAGACAAAAGTAAAGAATAAGAATGATTGGTATTTTTAGGAAACGTTTCATAGCAGTAATATTTTGAATAAAATATCACAATTGATTAATTATTATCGCAAGTTACATTATATGTCTGAGCCAAAGTCAGTTTCTTTTAACATTTTGATCAGTTAATTTTCAAGGTTTGTAGTCAGATTATTCCCTTCCCTAATATTTTTGATTGTTCTTGTTGCGATGACGGTTTTTGTCCAAATATCTGAAACTGTACCTTTTCGATTTTAAAGTGGACTTAATTTTTGACACAGCGAACTGAGAAACCATCCGTCTTATCGTCTATTGATCTTCCCAAATAGCTGAAATCAAAGGCCATATAAACTTTCCAGGAACTAATTGAATTATTCTCCGTTGAACTCCACCAGTAACCGCCATAATTTATCCAATTGAAAGTCCCATCATTATAACGCCATCCACCCGGGCAAAGCTGTAAATCCCGATTCATTGGTTGCACCGGTATTCGGATTGATCCAATGCATAGTACCGGCTTCTTTTAATTTGCCCCCTGCAACATTTGTACCTCCCAGGTAATCAGCAAGTACCTGCCATTCAGTATCACTCGGAATATGCCATCCTGCTGGACATAATTCGCCAGAATTTACTGCGTACCAATTGTAAAGTGCACCATAAGTGGCTTTAAAGATACCAGCATCATTATTGTACCAGCAGTAGGCAGGTGTTCTCAAATTAATCCATTCAGTGTTGTTAGTTACTAAAGGTATGGTTGTGCCGCTATTATATCTGGTTGTCTTAAGGTTTTCTTTCATCCAGATTTGTGTGCCAATTGCTACAGTAGCATAAGTATTTCCGTCTGCATCAGATATAGTCAGCGGGCTTGTGCTAAACGAAACCTCATTCCCATAACCGGTCCCCTCACTGTTAGTAGCATAAGCACGAACGTAGTATTTAGTATTTGCGGTTAAGCCAGTTATACTACTGGCAAAAACGCCATTACCTGTACCATCGTTTGTTTTATTAGGACTGATAGTCGGTTTTTCAGTAGTGCTCCAGCAAACGCCACGGGCAGTTATATCAGCTCCTCCATTATTTATCACCTTACCACCTGACTCAGCAGTTGTCTGTGTAATTCCGGAGACCATTTCAGTTGTTACTTCAGGCAATGTGGGTGGGTTACAAGATTGAAAAATAATAATAAGACAAAAGTAAAGAATAAGAATGATTGATTTTTAGGAAACGTTTCATAGCAGTAATATTTAGATTAAAATATCTCATTATTGATTATTTATAAAGTTACGTAAACAAAAGCTGAAATCAAATTTATTTTGAAACACTATGTGATCAAGTTCAAGCTTCAAATATCAAAATCTACTTATGAAGCATGCCCCTTGTCAGCTCAATACCTCCCCCGTTAAGGAGAAGCACTGCAGGGTGGTTTGGTACCCGCTCCTGATAGCCGATGCTGATAAGCCACTTCATTTGTTAACCATCATTGAATCTATCATCATTGCAACAGTTACACGCACGGTTGAAAGGGTGTGCTCTCTTCGCTCTGTGCGCTCACGGCGCACATTAGTTCTTTATGCAACGAACTGACAATCCTACTTGCTTAAGGTCATTGTCTCTGCTAATATTCTCCCATGTGTTTACAGTCCCATAATTCCACGCATTAGTTGCACTGCTCTCCGTTGCGCTCCACCAATCCGCACCAGTGCCGAACCATTCAAATCCGCCGTTACTGTGACGCTATGCCACCCGGGAGAGCCAGCAAAACCACTCACATTAGTAGCGATATTCGGACTGACCCAATGCACTGTGCCAGCTTCTTTCAATTTACTACCTGCTATGCTAGCTCCCCCTAAATAGTTGATAAGTGTTGTCCATTCATTATCAGTGGGCACATGCCAGCCTGAAGGGCAGAGTTTACCTGAATTTACAGTGTACCAATTATATAAAGCACCATATATGTTTTGGTATGATACATTGTTATCGTACCAACAGTAGCCATGAGTTCTAAGAGCTGTCCAATCAGATGCAACCGTAACTAAACTGATTGAGGTACCATCATTATATTTAGTTGATTTTAGATTTTCCTTCATCCATACCTGTGTGCCAATTGCTACGGTAGCATATGTATTTCCGTCTGCATCAGATATAGTCAGCGGGCTTGTGCTAAACGAAACCTCATTCCCATAACCGGTCCCCTCACTGTTAGTAGCATAAGCACGAACGTAGTATTTATTATTTGCGGTTAGGCCAGTTATACTACTGGCAAAATCGCCATTCCCTGTACCATCGCTTGTTTTATTAGGACTGATAGTCGGTTTTTCAGTAGTGCTCCAGCAAACGCCACGGGCAGTTACATCAGCTCCTCCATTATTTATCACATTGCCACCTGATTCAGCAGTTGTCTGTGTAATTCCGGAGACCAGTTTAGTTGTTACTTCAGGCAATTTGGGTGGGTTACAAGATTGAAAAATAATAATAAGACAAGAGCAAAGAATAAGAATGATTGTAATTTTTAGGAAACGTTTCATAATTGTAATATTTAGACTAAAATATCTCAATTGGATTGATTATTAATAAAGTTACGTCAGCAAAAAGCTGAAGTCAAATTTATTTTAACACACCAATTATGTGTACAAAGTTCGGTTTTCCAAACATCAAAATCTACCTCTTATTACGAAGTCCTTCGCCACATCGCGCTCATGGCACACTCTAATTCTTGATGCAGCGGACTGAATTGCCAATATTCTTTAACAGGTGACCTTTGAACGATTTGCTATCATTGAAAATTACACTACTGGCCCATGCGTTTGTTACATCATACTCTGAAGCTGACCACCATATTCCGCCGCTCTTGATGCCAGCGAATCCCTCGGGATCAAGTGCTGTACCGGTGAAACGACAGGCAGCAGGAAGGGCTGTAAAACCGCTTTCATTTGTTGCTCCGGTATTTGGACTCGCCCAATGGGTTATACCTGCTTCTTTTAGTTTTCCTCCTGCAACCGTTTCTCCCCCCAGGTACGTTATTAATGTAGTCCATTCGGCATCGGTTGGAACATGCCAGCCAATGGGGCACAGATTTCCTGTATTAACTGCATGCCAATTGTATAATGCTCCATAAATGTTTTTATTTGCAATATTATTATCATACCAGCAGTATGCACCAGTACCAGTGCTTGCCCAGTCCGTCAAATTCGTCACATTAGGTATCGCAAAGCCATAACGATATTTTGTTGTCCTGAGATTTTCTTTCATCCATACCTGTGTGCCTATTTTAACTGTTTGATAAATATTCCCATCGAAATCAGCGATAGAAGTAATAAAACTAATTTCTTCGCCATAGGATGTTCCTTCAATATTTGTTGCATAAGCACGGACATAATAGGTTGTGCCAGCAGATAAACCTGTAATATTGCTTATGAAAGATCCATTACCCGATCCATCTGTCGTTTTAATATCGACCGTGGTCGGATTCTGGGCAGTGTTCCAGCAAACGCCGCGGGCAGTCACCTCATCTCCTCCATTATTTATTACATTACCACCTGAAACGGCACTTGTCTCCGTAATACCAGATACACGAACAGTTGTTACAGTAGGTACAGTAATTTTTTTACAAGACAGCATAATCGCAGCTAAAACTCCAGAAAGAAAAACAATGAATATGATTTTTAAGAAGCATTTCATATTGGTACAATCTAGACTATAATATTTATCACAGTTAACTACTATCCGGACTATTTTAAATTCCTAGTATGAAAATTAAGTAAAATTGACGGCCTGCATCTTTTTTTTCAAATCTAAGAGAAAACGAATATTCCATATAATAAATTGCAGATGCCGGCTTCTTATTAATAACTCATGCCTTTCTTAATAATTAATTTCAATTATTTCACCTCAGTTTTTTAAAACATTTCCTGCTTTTATAAATTATGTATTAAATTATGTTACCGCTAGCTTATTAATTTGAGATTAAATATTGTCCTAAGTCGTGGGAAATTAATCAATCTAAAATTGTCAATAAAAATAGAAAAGCCACAGAAGCTGATTACCAATGAATGGGAAGAGTTAAACAATAAAAGAGCAGGGAATAAATAACCGTAAAATTCTAGAACCAGCTGCTGATCAGGTTCTTTCTGTCATGCTGGAATTCACTCAGTTTGTAATACACAGGATTGTCGTCCGATTCTATCTGATACTCCCAATAGGTTGAAAGCGGACCTGGAGAAAGCTGAATTCTTTTTATGTACAGGCGATCGCCTTTCTGAAAATCACATCTTTCACCAAAAGCAGAAATCTTCCCGTAGGTGCTGTCCATGGTAGTCTTGATCCATATCAGATAAGGTTCACCAAATCTTTCAGGTACATGCTGCCGGTATTCAACAAAGTTGCCGACATATTTTCTTGTGACCATCATAGTATCTTCCTTCACAGAAGATTGCTTTGAGGTAGCGCACGATACCAGAAGTGCCAAACCTATTACATACGCCAGTCTTTTCATATCGTTTTTTCTTGCCCGGAATTCAATGCACTGTTGTGATTAATGATCCTGATATGTTGACATAATCAGCTGATTTTAATCGTATTCAGCGTGTAAATATAGAAAAAATATGCCGGTTATCCAAAAAGATCCAAATTTTCAGGCTTATTACCTGCCCGGGTATGCAACGGTGCCATCATACCTGCTGAATCCGTTTTCTGTTCTGACTGACATCTGGGGATTCCTGCTGCCTTTCGTTGTGGCACATCCTACTTCTCCCGATTTATTTATTGCGACAAACTTTTCACCTGGAAAGAATTCCGGATTTACTTTATTGTATTTCTCGGTAATCATTCGAAGGGCATCTTCGCATGCCTGCTGGGGTGTGCGTCCTTCCTTCATTTTAAGAACAATATAGTATGACGCGCACGATTTGATGACATCCTCTCCACGGCCTGTGGCTCCGGCTGCTCCGACCTCATTATCAACATATAATCCGGCACCGATGATCGGAGAATCGCCCACCCGGCCATTCAGCTTGAAACTGAGACCGCTTGTTGTTGTGCAGCCGGCAATATCCCCGTTGCTGTCAATGGCCAGCACGTTGGTTGTACCATAATGGTGCTCAACTGAGGGGAAATCATTCCAATACGATTCATTTTTCCTGATATTTTGCAGGTGTTCAGGCAGACCCCAGTCATCACCGGGACTCAGCTCTTCTTTCCAGCGGAGCCAGATCCTGCGGGCTTTTTCAGTCAGAAGATTCTCTTCCTGAAAACCCCAGGCCTTTGCAAATTCAAGTGCACCTGCGCCAACCAGAAGTACATGATCGGTATGCTGCATCACAAGTTTTGCAACTGACGATGGAGTTTTAATATTCTCAAGACTGGCAACAGCACCGGCTGAATAGGTTTTCCCATCCATAAATGAAGCATCGAGCTGAACAACACCCCGTTCATTTGGTAATCCGCCATAACCGACACTTGTATCTTCAGGATCGACTTCAATGATATTTGCTGCTTTTTCGATGGCATCAACGGCATTGCCGCCTGCTTTGAGGATTTCCCAGCCGGCTTCCATGGCATTCCGGCCTGTTTCATTGGTATGACTTGTTATGATCAGAGGTGTAATGCCTTTGGTTCCCTTAATTACTGGATTTCCTGAAACATACGGAAGGACAAATGCCCCTGTTCCTGCTCCAATAGTTTTGAAAAAGAAGTTCCTGCGCGATATTGGGTTTTTCATAATGAAGTTGATTTTAATTATAGTAGATCTGAATGATAACAAATATAGGTATCCAAATCAGGATTTCTCGCACATTTTTGAATGATAAGTTGAATGTGAGTGAGATGTATACTGAACAATATTATTCCAGAATCAGATCAGTAGTTGCTTTTATACTTGCATTACTTTTTTTATCCCACACAGTCATTTCACAGTGCAATGGATTGTTGAATTGTGTTCCCGGAACACTGAAATGTGCCGAAACGCGTTCAGCAAAATCAGATGTTGCGATACCTGATACACTGTACTCCGTGAACAGGTCATCACTATCCAGTACGACATTGCCTGCAGCGTCGGTCGCTTTAATGCTCAACCCTGGAAAAACCATTCCGTTTGACTCTGCAAATCCTTTTAGCCCTTCGATAATTATATAAACATTATCATTGAACTTAATCTTGTTGTCGATGATGACCTTGTCATTTCCCTGCGAATAAATATAAATTTCGTCATATGCAACTTTTGCTGATTCAATGGCTATCCTGTCACTTTTCTTAACAGTAAAATCATATCTTGACCGGTATGTTCCCTTGCCTTTTCTGTCCCGGATATTTATGATAACTGTATACTTTCCATCTGATTTTAATGGATCCGCAAGTGTAAGATCAGCAGTCAGGAGGAGGGGAGAAAAATTCATCCCGTCGGGGTAGTTTGTAATAAGATCGTCAGTGTGCATCAGGGTATCACCCAAATCATTTACGACAATCATGTTCATTCCGGGGAAGACATTGCCGTTTTCTTTTGCAAGACCGGTGACATCACTAAAATTCAAATAGAAGGTCTCCCCGTAAATAAATGAATTTCTGGTTGTCCTTTCATTATTGACAGTGATATAAACATCTTCGCAGGAAATATTGCTTCCTGTGGAAGAGAGACCTGATAAGAGGTCTTTTTTAGCTGATTTACTGAACTGGCAACTTCCAAGCACCGGAAAAATAAGGAAAAACAAAAAAATTTTTCTCATGATATAGACTTTAAGGGGATTTATATTTTTTAATCAGCCAGCACGTTGTTTAATTCATTCTTAATGATCCCTGACCAGATTGCATATCCGTCGGTATTCAAATGCAACCTGTCGGTTACAAAAAGATCGCTCCTGGGGATGCCGCTTGACGTGAGAAAGTATTTCTCTGTTTCGACGAAATAAGTATTCTTGTGTTTGACACAGATCTCTTTTATCATTTCATTTGCTTCTTTTATCTCGGGCCATACGTGCCATCTTGCCGGAGTAGGAGTGATGCTGATCCAGAATACCGGCGTATCTGAAAATTTTCTGTGGATTATGTAAAGAACCTTTTTGAACAGTTGTGATACTTCAAGCGGACTTTTGTCATTGTCATTACCTGCAATATCGTTCGCGATGAAAATAACGATCGCCCGGCATGGATGAGGATAGATAATCCTGTCTGCATATACTACGAAATCGCTGAGTTTTGCTCCGCCATAACCTCTCTGAATTACATTGTAGGGCAGCATATCCTTCCCAATGGTTGACCAGAGCCTGATACTGGAACTTCCTGCAAATAAAATCGCATCCGATGGGTAGGATTTTGAGATGTCGAGCTGTTCAAATTTCTCAATGTCGCTTTCCCAGGCTTTTACTTCCGGAAGTTCTCTGTATTTGCTTAATGGAGCACAGGAAACTATTAACAATAAGAGTATTAGAAGAAAATTACGTACCATGTTATTTGTCATTTGGTATTATAAAGGTAGCGGTTATTTGTTAAAAAAATGTACTAAAGCAATCAGCTGCAATAAAGATTTACACATGCTGACAATAAAATAATTTATTTTACGAAAAAAAAGTTAGGTTTGTACTTACTAAACTAACTATCCATACTTAGTCATTTAAAATCCGATGTCAAAAAATCAGTTGTTCCTCACGAAGCCGCTGGGTCAGTTGCTTAATGAATCAAAGGAATCCGGCGGTCTTAAAAGGTCTTTAACGGCACTCAATCTTACCACCCTGGGTATAGGAGCCATTATTGGAGCAGGAATTTTTGTCCTGACAGGTCAGGCTGCCGCACAATATGCCGGACCGGCTATAGTATTATCTTTCATTATCTCAGGTCTTGCGTGCGGATTTGCAGGATTATGTTACGCTGAGTTTGCTTCGATGATCCCCATTGCAGGAAGCGCCTATACTTATTCATATGCTACCCTTGGAGAGTTTCTTGCCTGGATAATTGGCTGGGACCTGATCCTTGAATACCTTTTTGCCGCTTCAACAGTGTCTGTAGGATGGTCAGGTTATGTTGTAAGTTTCCTGAAGGACCTGAATATAAATATCCCGGCTCAGTTTACGGGAGCAACAGGCTCTGTTCTGGTAAATGTGCCTGACATGGGATGGAAGCAGCTGACAGATACTTTTTCACAGACTCTTGCAGCTTCCGGCATCAGTGTCGATTCCTTGCCTCATGTAACCTGCATATTGAATCTTCCGGCGATGTTTATTGTGGCATTGTTGTCAACACTGCTGGTAATCGGAATCAGAGAATCAGCCAACTTCAATAATATAATGGTGATAACCAAAGTATCGGTTATTATTCTTTTCATTGTACTTGGTTTTATGTTCGTTAAGGCAGTAAACTGGCATCCCTTTATTCCGCCAAACAAAGTGGAGACTACGCCTGTATCCGAGTATGGGTCCATCTGGGGATGGCTTAAAGCATACGGAGGTGAATTCGGCAAGTTTGGGATCAGCGGGATACTTCGCGGAGCAGGAGTTATTTTCTTTGCCTATATTGGATTTGATGCGGTGTCAACTGCAGCCCAGGAGGCTAAAAATCCTCAGAAGGATATGCCGGTTGGTATTCTTGGTTCACTTGGAATTTCAACGGTATTGTATATTCTTGTTGCTATAGTACTTACAGGAATTGTAAGCTATACTGCACTTAATGTTCCTGATCCGGTTGCTGTTGGAGTTGATGCCATGGGTAAGGGAATGTTCTGGCTCAGGCCGATAGTCAAGATTGCAGCAATTGCAGGATTGAGCTCAGTTATACTTGTCATGCTTCTGGGTCAGCCGAGGATCTTTTTTACCATGTCAAAAGATGGTTTGCTTCCCCCTGTTTTTTCGAAGGTACATCCCAGATTTAAAACACCTTATATCAGTACAATCGTGACAGGTTCTGTAGCCATGATCATAGCAGGTATCCTGCCTATCAGCATTCTTGGTGAGCTGGTTTCAATCGGCACTTTGCTTGCTTTTATAATTGTGTGCATAAGTGTCCTTGTTCTGAGAAAATCCAGACCTGAAATACACAGGCCGTTTAAAACCCCGGGAGTCCCTCTTATCCCGATCCTGGGAGCCGGAATTTGTTTTCTGCAGATGGCGGCTCTGCCTCTTGATACCTGGTTAAGGCTTGTTATCTGGATGGCGATAGGATTCTGTATTTACTTCTTCTATGGAGTAAAACACAGCAAGGTAAGAGCAGAAAATAAGAAATAAATTCTTTAATCCCCTAAAGGGGACTTATTAATAAATAGCCGTCTATCAAGCCCCCTTTAGGGGGTTGGGGGCTAAATCTCGTCTGAGAAGACCGCACGGGGCAAATCCCTCTGATTATATCTTGATGCCATCGATTCACCATATGCTCCGGCTGATCTGATTGCCAGAAGATCTCCTCTCCGGGTTTCGGGAAGTTCAATGAATTTTGCAAAGGTATCTGCTGATTCACAAACCGGACCGACGACATCATACCTGTTAATCTTACCATGCCGATGTCAGATTCTCTATTTTATGACGTGCCTGGTACAGAGCGGGCCTTATAAGATCCGTCATCCCGGCATCAAGAATTGCAAAAGTGGTATTGCTCCCTTTCTTTATAAACAGTACCTTCGAAATAAGTGATCCGCATTGTCCCACAAGTGATCGTCCGGGTTCAACATGGATAAATTGACCCGGCCGCAGTTTCACAAATTCTTTTATCATCGAGAAATAATCCTCAAAACGGGCAGGCTTGTCAGGATTTGAGTAATCTATTCCCAGGCCTCCTCCTACATTGATTATTTCAAGGCTGAAGTTGCGTGATGAGAACCATTCCTGCAATTCATTTATCCTTGAACAAAGGGTTCTGAAAACCGACATTTTTGTGATCTGTGAGCCGATATGGAAATGAATGCCTTGTAAGATCAATATGCTTCAATGATGTCAGTTTATCCAGAACTTCATCCAGTTCCCAGGTATTGATCCCGAATTTACTTTCAGGAATAGCTGTCGTTATGTATCTGTGTGTATGTGCTTCAATATACGGATTGATCCTGAGAGCTATGGTGGCAGTCATTTTATTCCTTTGAGCAATTGAATCGATGACCTCTATTTCCTGGATCGATTCGCAGTTAAAGCATAAAATACCTGTTTTAAGGGCGGCTTCAATATCCTTATCTGTTTTGCCTACTCCGGCAAATACAATTTCAGATGATTTAAACCCTGCCTTAATTGCACAATCAATCTCGTTATAACTTACGCAATCCGCTCCAAATCCGTAAGATGAGATTATTTTTAGCAGCCTTGGATTAGCATTTGCTTTAACAGCATAATGGACTTTATATCCTGCCTTAACCGATGCATTCCTGACGGTCTGGCAGGTTGAATGAAGAACATCGAGATCATAAAAGTAAAAGGGAGTGGGCAGATCCCTTAATTTTTCGATTGTATTATTATTAATCATTCTATTCTACTGGTTAAAGAGATATTTATTCAGAAGTTGAAGTGCATTTATTTTATCCTTTGTGTCTATCAGCAGTGAAATGCTGTAAGGACTGCCTCCATAGGAGATCATTTTAAGAGGGATGGTATCGAGGGCTTCAAAAATCTCCGGGGCAGAACCTGTCTTTTCTGTCCTGAAGTCACCGACGATACAGATTATAGTCTGGTCCTGTTCGACCTCTACCGACCCAAGCTCCTTTAGATCCCGGGCTATCTGGTTGATAAACTGAGGATTATCAACTGTGATTGAAACTGATACTTCCGATGTGGTTACCATATCGATAGGAGTCTTATATGCTTCAAATATCTCGAATACTTTTCTGAGGAATCCATATGCCATCAGCATCCTGTCCGATTTGATCCTGAATACCGAAATTCCGTCTTTTGCAGCAACTGCTTTATAGTCCTGAAGGACATTGGCTGACGTTATCAGTGTGCCCTCATCCTGAGGATTCATGGTATTCTTGAGCCTTACCGGTATATTCTTTTCCCTTGCAGGATTGACACTTGAAGGATGCAAAATCTTGGCTCCGAAATAAGCAAGCTCTGCTGCTTCATCAAATGAAATCTCGCGAATGACACGTCGTATTTGTCAACAAATCTGGGATCGTTATTGTGAAAACCGTTTATATCGGTCCAGATCTGGATCTCAGATGCATTAATGGCAGCACCGATAAGCGAAGCAGTAAAGTCGCTTCCTCCACGCTTAAGGTTATCAATTTCACCATAGGCATTCCGGCAGATAAATCCCTGTGTAATGAAGATTTTTTCATCGGGATAATTATTAAGCTCCCTTTTAAAATTCTCTGAGATATAAAATGCATCAGGCTCTCCGTCCTTATCGATCCGCATAAAATTCAGTGCAGGCAAAAGGACCGAGCTGATGTTCCTTTCCCGGAGGAGATTATGAAAAAGGGTAGTGGATATCAATTCTCCCTGGGCAATTATTGCCTTCTCCTGGAGTTTTGTAAATGCATTGAGTACAATATTGCTTATATAATCAAAATGGGAGTTGATAAGTTCATGACCTTCCTTTTTATAATGATCTGTTGAATAAAGATCTTCGACTACCTGAAAATATTTTGATCTCAGCGCTTCATTTTTCTGTGATGCTTCTTCAGTTTTACCTGCATACAGGAGGTCAGATATTTCCACCAGGCTGTTGGTTGTACCTGACAGGGCTGATAATACTGTAATCACTTTTTCTTCACCGGTAATCAGTGGAATTATTGATCTCATCCTGTCGGGATTGCCAACCGATGTACCGCCGAATTTCATTATTTTCATTTTGTCAGTATTTTTTTATTATACAAAAAAACCTGCATCATTTTGCAGGTCTGGTTTATCTTATAATTTGAAAATGCTGTAAAAGATTATGCAGACCTGGAATACAGATGCCGGTGGAGTTTTATGTGTTTTTTTATTATCATTTTCAGTTAAAAATATCAGGGAGCAAAAATATACTTTTAAATAATACGCCATTAATTATTAATAATTTTTTTCTTATTTTTGTGCCCGCTAAGAAGAAGCGCAGAGCATGGGGCAGGGGGCAAAAAGTCCAAGCTCCTTGCCCTTAGCCCTTAGCCTTTTAAGCCGCCCAGATGGCGAAATTGGTAGACGCGCTAGTTTCAGGGACTAGTGTCAGCGATGATGTGCAGGTTCGAGTCCTGTTCTGGGCACGAGAAAAAGCGTAGAGCATAGAGCGTAGAGCGAAGAGCAGCAGAGCAAGAGCAAGAGCAAGAACTCTGAGCCCTGAGCCCTGAGCCCTGAGCCCTGTGCCAGTACGACGCCCAGATGGTGGAATTGGTAGACACGCCAGCTTGAGGGGCTGGTGCCGGTTACGGTGTGCA
Organism: uncultured Bacteroidales bacterium; assembly: GCA_963828775.1. Taxonomy (GTDB): domain Bacteria; phylum Bacteroidota; class Bacteroidia; order Bacteroidales; family VadinHA17; genus LD21. Next base: position 204,485 of record CAWHGX010000071.1, read on the forward strand.
AGTTCGAGTCTTGTTCTGGGCACAAAAAAAGAGGGGTTAAACGAGCCCCTCTTTTTATTTCAGATAATATTACAGACTCCAGCCGCTTCTGTACTCATAGTGGAACATATCATTTGCCTCAGGAAGATTGGTAATCTTCATGTTGGCCGCATCATATTCAAGTGTTATGTTTGCCCTCTGATGCTTCACAGCTATATTGGTCAGAAGCATGATCTCCGTCAATTTTGATGAAATTGAGAAGTCATTGCACGATTTCTTCCCGTTCCTGATCGCATCAATCCAGTCTTCGAAAATATTCCCGGTTCTGGGAAGCCATGGATCAGGACCTTTAAACCCTTTATCCGCAGGTATAAGCTCAGGTATTGCCCCGTGACTTCCATGAGCTATAATTCCTTTGTCGCCGTAATAGGTTGCATCCCTCATTGCCCGGCCTGCTTCAAGAACATCAGGGCGAGGGGGCCTCAAACCGCCATCGCACCAGGTAACCTTCACCGGAGGCATATAGCCTCTGGCAGGGAAATCATATGTAACCAGTTCGCACAGCGGCATGTAGTCAGTGCTGTAGGGTGAACTGGTAGCCTGTATCTTTGTGGGCATGCCGAGGTTGAGGGCCCAGATAGGTGCGTCAAAGATATGAGCACCCATATCACCCATTGCACCAGTTCCGTAATCCCATAATCCTCTCCAGTTAAAATGAAATACTTCAGGATTGTATGGTTTTTCAGGTGCCGGTCCCAGCCAGACATCATAATTCACATTCTTGGGAACAGGAACTCCTGCGGGACGTCTCATATCACCCTGGGGCCAGAATCCCATCGGACGGTTTGTGGAAAGCTGAACTTCTCTGACCAGACCTATTACACCTGACTGGATCCATTCAACGGTTTTCCTGGTGCCTTCTGTGGCATGTCCCTGATTACCCATCTGGGTGACAACATTGGTCTCTTTTGCTAATTCAGCAAGCTTGCGGCATTCAGTGATGGTCTTTGCCATCGGTTTCTCAATATAGACATGTTTTCCGGCACGCATGAATGCTGCAGCAATTGGAGCATGATTATGGTCAGGAGTGCCAATTACAACTGCATCGATCGATTTTTCCTTATCAAGCATTTCGCGCCAGTCGGAATAGATCTTTGCCTTTGGATAACCTTTAATAATATGACCGGCATAGTTTTGATCGACGTCGCATATTGCATAAATATTGGCAAGCTTGATCACCCTGCCGCCCTGGGCATCACCCATCTGCACAGGTGCATTGGGATCAGCTTGTCTGCCGGCTGCTCCCGGCCTTTGGCCTCCCTGACCGGGTGCCCCTTGCGGAGGTGCTCCCTGACCCGGAGCTCCCTGCTGAGGCATTCTTTTCATCATCTCAGCCCTGCGGGCTTCCTGAGCAGCAATCTGCTCCTTGGTCATCGGTGTTCCATTCATGTTTCGCTGCGGTCTGACTATCGCAACATCAGGTGTACATATCTGCTGGATATCACCGCCTCCCTGGCTGCCGACACCGATACCGGCAACATTTATCAGATCGCTGGGAGCAGTTTTGCCCTGTCCCCCCATTACATGCCGGGGTATAATCGTGAAAGCGGTTGCTGCAACTGCAGTTTTTCCAAGAAAGCTCCTCCTTGACAGGTTATTGCTTCCTGTGATTCTTTTGTTTTGTTTTTCTTTACTCATAATAGGGTTGATTAGTTAATTAAGGAATAATTATAGACTGTTTTCACTCGTGTTCTATTCCGGATTTCTTTAATTATTTCTGCATTTTATTTTATAATGGAATCGTATACAGCCTGTAAAATATATGGTCTGATATTTAAATCCGATAACTGGTTGTTGTTACGGGTAGGGTAGACCCTGTTTGAAAGAAATATGTAACTGATTTCATAAACCGGATCTATCCACACAAAGGTGCCGGTATAACCGGAATGCCCGAAAGCTTTGCGGTGTGGCACTTACTGCAGGGTAAGCTTCTGCCGGGCTGAGTTCCGGATTGTTTAGAAGCGGTTTATCAAATCCAAGGCCCCTCCTGTTCTTATTTTCAGGGAATTGAACCCGGGTGTACTCTTCGAGCACATTTTTGCTGATTATCTGTTCCCCGCCATATTCACCCATCCTGCGGTAAAGCTCCATAAGTTTCATAAGGTCATTTGCTGTGGCAAACAATCCGGCATGTCCTGAAATACCTCCAAGCATTGCAGCTCCCTCGTCATGCACGGTTCCGTGCAGAAGCTGTCTCCTGAACAGGGAGTCATATTCAGTAGGAACTATCCTGCTAAGAGGATACTTAAGATAAGGATTGAATCCTATATCAAATGCACCAATCTTGTGATAGATATTGTTCGTGACAAAATCATACCATTTTTGGCCGGTCAGATTTTCAATTATGCCCGTGGCGATAATGAATGTAAGATCAGAATAGACATATTTTTTCTCACCCAACGGACTCTTTTTGATCTCGCTGAAAATCTTCTTTCTGTAATTCCTGTTTATAAAAAGATCATTCGCAACTTTCAGAGGATATTTTTCAGAATATTCATGGCTGAAGATCTTCCTTTTAAAGGTAGAATCAGGTTTTACGGTCTCTTTCCAGAAGGGGATCCAGTCCTTGAGTCCAGCCTGATGAGCCAGCAGGTCCTTCATCAGGAGATTTTCCTTATTTGTTCTCCTGAAATCGGGCAGATAATCTCCAAGCTTCCTGTCGACTGAGAATTTTCCTTCTGAATCAAGCAGCATCAATCCTGCCAGTGTTGAGGAGACTTTGGTGACTGAAGCCAGATCGAAAAGATCATCCTTTTGCAATGGTGTCCTGTTGTCGTAGGTATGAAAACCATATGTTTTATGAAAAACAACAATACCTTTTCTGGCTACCATAACCTCACACCCCGGAAATGCTTTGGCTTTCAAACCGATGTCCACAATTGAGTCTATTTTCCTGGTCAGAAATTCTGATGACATACCTGCATTTTCGGGTAGTCCGAACCTGATCCTGAGATTGCCCTGAGTAGTGATACCAAATCCTGACGGCCAGTTTTCATTTATGGTAACAGGGAGCATTCCATTCCCTGCAATTCCTCCAAAGATAAGCTGAGCTGACAGATCCTCGGTGAATTCATTTTGCTCATACGCAAGCACAAGGCCTTCAGAATCTTTCAGCGATCTGCACTGGTCAATCTCATTAGGATCATCAAACCAGACTATGATTGTCTTCCTGTTATCAGTCAGTTTCTCAATGAATCCTGTTAATTCAGGTTTAGTTCCGGATCCGGTCAGATCAGTTCCATATATTCCCGCAATGACAATATCGTATCCCGAAAGTTTTTTAAGCAGGTCATCAGCTGGTTCAGCATCCGCAGGGTCAATGAAGTAATTGTCTGCCGGCATATATTTTGAGACCCGGGACTGAAATAATGTGATTTTGCTGCTATTGACTGAAACGGTGGCTATCCTGATCTTTTCCAGATTCCTGACGGGGAGTATGTTACTCTCATTTCTAAGTACAGTGAGGGCGTTTGCATATAATTCTCCGATAAGCGCTTTTGTGGAGGCAGGTGATAACTCATCCAGCAGCTTTTTTTCAGTAACTGATCTGCTCTGGTAAAGCCCGGCCCAGTACTTTGCTGCCAGTACCTTGCGGCATTTTTCATTTATAGAATCCCCGGATATCAGACCTTTTTTTATGCCTTCTGTAATCTCCTTAACGAAACGCTGGGGATCATCTGTGGATCCCGGGATGTCCGGACCAGTTCCTGACAACACCGGAAAATTCCTGGTAATTGAAATAATGCCATTATTCTGCAATCCGTTTGTATACATCAGTGTCTTTCTGCGAATGTTCTCAGGATCTTCGCCAAAGGATCTGCAGTTCTGTGAATTATGATTAACCTCTTCCGGAGGGACCAGACTGATGTGCACTCCAGCCCTCTTAAATTGTCCGGCGGTGGTTTTCCCCAACTGATAAATCAGTGAATCGTTCCGTATGGCTCCGAGGGTCCTCCTGTCAGGGAATCTTTCAATTCCCTCCAGCCTCAAACCGGGTCCTGATTCCCCATCTTCAACGATTAACAGTGGGACTTTGCTGATCTTCTGAAAATAATTAATCATCTCAGCCAGCCGCTCTGCCTGACCTTCTGAAAAAACTATTCCACCGATACCCGAATTCCTTATTGCGTCGTTCATCCTGACAGCCTGGCCAATATCATTGTCGGGATGAAACTTAATCCAGATCAGCTGTCCGATCTTTTCATCCATGGAAAGTGATTTAAAAACGGAATCCACCCAGGGATGATTCATTAACTTCAGGAACTGAGGGTCAATTTCCTGCGCGTAAAGCCCGGAAGATAGTTCCAGAAGAAAGGCAGTGAAAATGTATATAATTGATTTAAAGCTCATTGTGCAAAAAGTCGTTGCTGGAATATTTGTTATAAATAAATAAAAAATTGTAAGATGTATGACCAGCCCAAAATCTATTTAAATTCAATCAATATTATTATATTTCAACCATGATAAATCCCCGGATGAACAGACCTCTTTCAAATCGACTGTCATTTTTCACCTGTTTGATCCTGATCAGTTTTCAATCTCTTTATTCGCAGGATGATGATAAGATAAGCCGGATAGTATCTGAAAGGCTCAGGAGCTGGAAAAATCCTTTGACACAATGGCAGCATATTGCCAAACCCAGGCTCGATTCAGTTCTGGTCGTAAGAAATCCTGAAACAATTACTCTCTGTTTTGCACCGGGTTTATCATATTATCCTTTCAGGGAAGATAGTTACAAGCTTTTTATGCATTCACTAACAAAGACACTCGGAAGAAAATTCAGGAGATACAGGATTGAAGTTCTTACCAACAATTATACCCCCGATCAGCTTATCCCTAATTATTACCGGAAAGAACTTTCCATTGATTCATCACGGTTACCTGTTAAAATTAAAAATGACAGGGTGCCGGTCAGGAAAACAGATGAAAACCACCCTTCAAAAGGGCTATATGGGAATTCAATAGCTCTCTGGCACAGTCACGGATACTATTTTGAGATGTCACTCGACCGGTGGGAGTGGCAACGTGCAAAACTATTCGGTACTGTGGAAGATATATCTATAATGGGATATGTGGTACCTTACCTTACAAAGATGCTGGAAAAAGCCGGGGCAACCGTCTTCTTGCCCAGGGAAAGGGATATCCAGGCTCATGAGGTAATTGTTGACAATGACAGGTCAACACCAGGTTCCGGGGTTGTTCTATACCGGGATAATAATGTGCAGAAAATTCAAAAAGGTTTCCTGCTGACCGATACCCTGTTCCCTGGTTATAATCCCTTTAAAAACGGAACATCATTGAGGATATTAAATGATTCAGCAACCTATATTCCTGAAATTCCTGAAAAGGGTGATTATGCAGTCTATATTTCATACCCTTTGCTTCAGGATAACAGTATGGAGGTAAGATACATTGTACACCATACCGGAGGCAGGACGGAATTCATTGTTGACCAGACTATGGGAGGAGAGACCTGGATTTACCTTGGGACCTTTAACTTCAATTCCGGCAGGAATGCTTTAACAGGTTCAGTAGATATAAAAGGGGCTGATCGCGGTAATGGTTTTATCGCGCTGGATGCTGTCAGGTTCGGAGGAGGCATGGGCAATGTTGCAAGACGACCCTCCTCTGAGATTATCAAGAACCAGCAGTCGCTGAACGAAAACATTTCAGGCGAAATTAAAAGGGAACAATCAGACGCTTCAGAATTTATCTGGAAACTGAGCGGCATGCCAAGATTTCTTGAAGCTTCAAGGTACTGGCTGCAATATGCAGGGATGCCTGACACGCTTGTTTACACCCCGACAAACTATAAGAACGACTACAATGATGATTATCAGTCAAGAGGACTGTGGGTGAATTACCTTACCGGTGATCCCTGGCCTGCTGACAAAGATAAAACCGGCGGACTCGGATTGCCTGTCGACCTTTCGCTCGCGTTTCATACCGATGCTGGTGTTACACCAGGTGATTCAATAATAGGAACCCTGGCAATATTTTATACTTCAGCTGACAGCGGGAAATTCCCTTCAGGAACATCCCGGATGGCCAGCAGGGATCTTTCGGATATTATTCAGACACAGATAGTGGAAGACATCAGGAAAGTATTTGAACCTCAATGGACCAGAAGAGGACTGTGGGACAGACCATATTCGGAGGTCAGGAGACCAAATGTCCCCGGGATGTTACTTGAACTTCTTTCACACCAGAACCTGGCCGACATGCGGTATAACCTCGATCCGCGGTTCAGATTCAGTATTTCCAGATCGGTTTATAAAGGTATTCTGAAATATCTCGCGTATGTCGAAAACCGTGAATATATAGTTCAGCCTTTACCTGTTACAGGATTTGCAGTCACTCCATTGTCAGGCAAAAAGGTCAGATTATCGTGGGAGCCGGTTATTGACACTGATGAACCAACTTCAAAGCCTGATAAATACAGGATCTGCACAAGGAGAGGCAACAATGGCTTCGATAACGGCTTCATTGTCAGTAATACGTTTACAGAGATAGAACTTGCGTCGTATGATTCTATATATAGTTTTAAAGTTACTGCCCTGAATGATGGAGGAGAAAGTTTTGATTCTGAGGAGCTGTCGGTTGGAATTAATACCCGGAATATCAGCAACGTCCTTGTTGTCAGCGGATTTGACCGCATCACAGGTCCATCGTGGATCGACACGGGAGGAATGGCCGGAATTTCCTGGTGGGATGACCGGGGAGTCCCATTTCATAATGATATGATCACTATTGGTGACCAGTATGATTTTAACCGGAAGAATCCATGGCTTGATGATGATTCACCCGGCTGGGGGGCATCGTACAATGATGTTGCAGGTAAGATTATTCCGGGCAACACTTTCAACTACCCTTATATTCATGGCAAAGCCATAATGTCTGCCGGACATTCGTTTTTTTCGGTGTCGGATGAGTACTTCACATCACCAGCCATGAATGCCTCATCTTATAATATCATTGACCTGATCTTTGGAGAAGAGAGATCCACCCGGTTCTTCAAAGACACTTCAAGGATCGATTTCCGGATCTATACTCCTGAATTCATGGAAAAAATCAGACAGGTCACACAAGCAGGGACAGGAATCTTTATGTCAGGAGCATATGTTGGTTCTGACCTGTTTATGCCCGATGATTCTTCAGCAATAAAGTTTGCTGGTCAGACACTACATTTCCAGCCACGTACAGGTCATGCTGTGAGGACCGGAAGGATCTATGCTACCGATTATGCAAAACCCGGATTTACAGGTACTTTTAATTTCAATACGGAATATTCACCATCAGTTTATTCTGTTGAGGCCCCTGATGCAATTGAACCAGCCGGCAAAGGATCTGTCTGTCTGTTCAGGTATTCTGAAAGCAATGCATCGGCCGGAGTTGCATTTAAAGGCCCATACAATACCGTAATCCTGGGATTTCCATTTGAAACAATATTGACTGAAGAACAGAGGGAACTGCTTATGAACCAGATTATGAATTTTTTAAGGAAATAATAATAACAATGGAAAAGAAAATCACATCATTTGTACCATTTTCCGATAAGGAGTCGCTGGATCGTACTGTAAAATCACTGAAAGACTCCGGTGTTACAGCCAGAATTTATATAGTAACAGGTTCTGATTCTGAACCGGACTATAAAGATCCGGAAGTTACATATATGAAGTCCGGGGGATTTGCATCTACTGCCTCAGTGAAGAAAATGGCTGAAGCAGCTGCCACTGATTATATTCTTGTTTACACCAAATTATTCCCTCTTGACCTGGGAAAATTTGCACTGAAAAGAATGATGCAGGTTTGCATGAATGTGAATGCCGGGATGGTATATTCCGATTATTTTGAAAACAAAAATGGCCAGCTTTCACCTCATCCTGTTATAGATTACCAGGAAGGAAGCCTGAGGGACGATTTCAATTTCGGATCAGTCATTCTTTATAAAACATCAGCATTCAGGGATGCCTGCAAAACTATGGATCAGGAATTCAGGTTCGCAGGATTATATGACCTCAGGCTGAAAATATCACAGAACCATCATTGTTGCCCATCTGCCTGAGATGCTTTACACTGAAATAGAACACGATACGCGCAAATCAGGTGAAAAGCAGTTCGATTATGTCGATCCCAGGAACAGAGAGGTTCAGATCGAGATGGAAAAAGCCTGTACCGACCATCTTAAGAAAATTAACGGCTGGCTAAAACCGGAGTTCAGAGAGATACGCTTTGATACGGATGAATTTGAATTTGAAGCCTCGGTGATAATTCCAATAAAGAACAGGGTGAAGACAATAAGCGATGCGATACGTTCTGTTCTGAGCCAGGAGGCAGATTTCAGGTTCAATCTCATTGTGATCGATAATCATTCCACCGATGGAACTACTGAAATGATCAGGCGAATTCACGAAATCAGACGAAAGAATCGTCCATATTATCCCTGAGCGTTACGATCTGGGTATCGGAGGCTGCTGGAATGAAGGTATATTTCATGAGAAATGCGGGAAATTCGCCATCCAGCTCGACAGCGATGACCTTTATATTGACAATAATGTTATCAGCAGGATTGTGGAAGCATTTTACAGCCAGCAATGTGCCATGGTTGTTGGATCTTACAAAATGGTGAATTTCAATCTTGAGGATCTTCCCCCCGGACTGATTGATCATAAAGAATGGACCCCGGAGAATGGCAGAAATAATGCATTGAGAATTAATGGATTAGGTGCACCAAGAGCATTTTATACTCCGGTAATAAGAAGTATCGGGTGCCTAACGTTAGCTACGGGGAGGACTATGCTGTCGGACTGGCAATAAGCCGTCATTACCAGATAGGAAGGATATATGAACCGCTGTACCTGTGCCGCAGGTGGGAGGGTAATACCGATGCAGCTCTCGATATAAACAAAACAAATGCCCATAACCTGTACAAGGACAGGTTGAGAACATTTGAGCTGCTGGCAAGGAAGCAGCTGAATATTGTGTCAACTAAATAATTACTAAACCCCCTTTCTTATTTCCCCCAAGGGGGAAATGATAGTATGGGAACTCCTTCCCCCTGGGGGAAGGTTGGGAAGGGGGTTAAACCAAATAAGAAAGTGTCATAGATGTACTCCGATAAAATTGATACACTTTTTACCAGACAGTTTCAGGAATGGAAGCTTGCCAGGCTCAATTACAGTCAGCTTGAAAAAGTCAGGATCAGGAAGCTGGATTTCGGCACTTTTGAGGTATTTGTTCAGTTCAATCCTGAGACGGATAAGATCGTCGGCTGCAAAAGTTGATGCTAAATCAATTGAGGAAAGACCATGTTTCCTTTGCGCAAAAGAACAGACCGCCGGAACAGAGGGGTATCAATTTTGAGAACAGACTGACAATTCTTATAAATCCATTCCCGATCTTCAACAGACATCTGACTATTCCTTCTGTATCTCATACTGATCAGAGGATAAGAAATAACTTTGATATCATGCTCTCTCTGTCTGAAGCAATGTCTTCATATACAGTCTTTTATAATGGACCTCAATGTGGAGCTTCTGCTCCCGACCATTTTCATTTCCAGGCAGGTAACACTGGATTTATGCCTGTCGAAAGTGATTTTCGTAAAGGGAAGCATACAACATTACTTTTTTCAGAACCAGGGATAGAAGTATGGAAATGGAAGGATTATTTGCGTGGTATTATTACGCTCAGAGGCAATGACAGGAAAAAGCTGGGCGGTATCTTTGACCGTTTCCTTGCCAGGTTATCAGAAACTCAACCTGACAGACCTGAACCAATGCTTAATATCCTTACTGAACATTCTTCTGACGGATGGATCATTCACATCATCCCCAGAAAACTGCACCGGCCATCGCAATTTTTTGCCTCTGGCAGGGATCAGATACTGATCAGTCCGGCTGCCGTCGATCTGGGAGGTGTTATTATAACCCCAAGGGAGGAAGATTTCAACAGGATCAATAAAAGCGACATTGAAGATATCTTCCGGCAGGTATGCTTTGAAGAGAATGAGTTGACCGGTTTAATAAATGAAATACTATGAAAGAAAAAGGCAAGGTACCGGAAATACAGATAGGGATCTATTCCGGTAAAGAGATCATTTTCACACTTAATGCCCATGTTCAGGGAAAGCAACAGCGGCAATTCAATTTCAGGAAAATGGATTGCAGTATTCTCCGATGGAAAAATAGTACTGAAAAACGATGACAAGAAGCTTGAGCTGGCAACACCGGTTTTGCTTGCTCCGCTTGATGTAACAGGACTCATCTTTTACTCTTCATGCTGTGACCATTGGAGTTGATTTTCACTGGCAACGCAATGAAGATCAGGTCTTTAAAGGGAGTCTTAAATTTATAATCGAAAACGACAGGATCACGGCAGTCAATATACTTTCAATTGAGGATTATCTCACCAGTGTGATCTCATCAGAAATGAGGGCCACATCATCAAAGGAATTTCTGAAAGCTCATGCCGTCATCTCACGAAGCTGGTTGCTGGCCCAGATCGAAAAAAGCAGGAAAATAAAGGCAGAAGGTAAAAAATACAATGCCTTTATACAGACTGAAAATGAAATTGTACGATGGTACGACAGGGAAGATCATCAGAACTATGATGTGTGTGCCGATGATCACTGCCAGAGATACCAGGGGATCACACGCGCTTCCTCACCGGCAGTGCTGCAGGTGATCAATGACACATACGGTGAAGTACTTACTTATGATGGTTCAGTATGTGACACCCGTTACTATAAATGCTGCGGGGGCATGACAGAGCTCTTTGAAAACACATGGGAACCGGTGAGCCAGCCATACCTGCAGGGAATAGTAGATAATCCGGTCCCGCCTGAAGGTTACAGCACTGTGTTATCAGGGGAAGATACCGCTGAAAAATGGATACGTGGAAATCCTGATGCTTACTGCAACACCTCCGACAAAAAAATACTTTCACAGGTTCTTAACGATTATGATCAGGAAACAAATGATTTCTTCAGGTGGAAAGTGACTTATACTCAGAAAGAGCTCAGCGATCTTGTTAAAACACGCACCGGGATAGATTTTGGACTAATAACTGATCTTGTAGCCACTTGAAAGAGGTGTTTCAGGCAGGATAACAAGATTAAAGATCGAGGGCACAACAAAAACAATGATAATAGGCAAGGAGCTTGAGATAAGGAAATCACTGTCAAAATCGCATTTATACAGCTCATGCTTCTTTGTTGAGAAGATCATAAGCCGTGACGGGACAAGGTTTGTCCTTCACGGGGCCGGGTGGGGACATGGTGTCGGATTATGTCAGATAGGAGCTGCTGTTATGGGTGCTAAAGGTTATTCATATTCCGGGATATTAATGCATTACTTCAGGGGTGCCATTCTTGAAAAGCTGTATTAGACCAGAAATATTAATTTTAACAGGTTTTAGATAAATAATTATGAATCAATACAAGGAACGTTCACCATGGGCATGGATCCCGACACTCTATTTTTTCCAGGGTATTCCTTACAGCATTGTAATGATAACATCCGGGCTCATTTACAAAACTATGGGCATCTCCATTGCCTCATTTGCTTTCTGGACCAGCCTCCTTTACCTGCCCTGGGCCATCAAGCCTCTCTGGAGTCCTTATATTGATGTTGTCTCAACAAAAAGAAACTGGGTGATATGGACCCAGCTCCTGCTCGGAGCAGCCTTTATCGCAGCGGGTATGGTAATGCCTCTCTCTTTCTTTTACCCGGTAAGCCTGGGAGTATTTGCATTAATTGCAATTTCTTCAGCAAGCCATGATATTGCCGCCGATGGTTTTTACATGTATGCACTTGACCAGCACAAGCAGGCATTCTTTGTCGGCATAAGGTCAACATTCTACAGGTTTGCAATGCTTACTGCACTTGGACTTATACCGGTACTTGCCGGTACGATCCAGAAGAATACCGGACTGGAACCCGTTACCTTTGAAACAAGGTCGGTACTCCCTGAGGAGTTCACGCCATTCAATCCATCTGAAATACAGATTGTCCGGGCCGAAGGCGAGCCGGCTTTGCTTCTTTTTCCCCGCGATCTGAAAGTCCCGGTTTATCAGGAAGGAAAGTCAGCGATCGATTCAGCGGTAATTTACATTGCACTGTCGGCTCCGCCGGAGGAAGGTGAAACGGTAGTAGTGAATGTTGTACGCAAATCGGGCAGCAAGGATATTGATCTTTCCAGGAAGCAGACCGGCAGGTTTGAATTTACCAGCAATAACTGGAATAAGCCTGTTGTTGCTTCAGTAAAGGTAAATCATAACCTTACCGGTACTGCCTCTTCCGAATTCCTTGTCACTGCCGGAAATATAGCATTCAGCTGGACTGTATCGCTGGTTGTCCTTGGGATAATCCTTCTGTTTCTGGCCATTTACAACCGGATCATGATGCCGCATCCTGACGAAAAAAGCACCCGGGAAAAAATAGGATGGAGCGTTTACAAGGAAGTCTTTGTCTCATTTTTTACCAAACCCGGAGTAATTCCCGCGCTGATATTCTTCCTTCTGTACAGGCTTGGCGAATCTCAGCTTGTCAAGGTTGCAACGCCTTTTCTTGTTGATTCAAGGAGTGCAGGAGGAATTGGGCTTACATCTGCCCAGTATGGTATCGCTTATGGAACAATAGGCATGTTATGCCTGACTCTCGGAGGTATTCTGGGCGGAATAACCGCAGCAAAATTCGGTCTGAAGAGGCTAATATGGATCATGGCTTTCTGCATGAATATCCCGATCAGTGTCTATATCTATCTTTCTTTTTTTCAGCCAATGCCGGGTGATATTACAATCTACCTGGCAATTGCCCTCGAACAATTCGGCTATGGCTTCGGATTCACTGCATATATGCTCTACATGCTCTATTATGTTGGAGAAAGCAAATACAAGACAGCAGAATATGCTATCGGGACTTCACTGATGGCACTGGGGATGATGCTTCCCGGAATGATTTCAGGAACAATGAAGGAAGCTCTTGGCTACCAGCATTTCTTTATTTATGTAATACTCTGTTCAATCCCGGGACTGATTGCCATTAAATTCCTGAAGATCGATCCGTCCTTCGGAATAAAAAAGAAAAAAATAAATTGAAATGAAATCAAAAGAACTATCAAAGGTTGAGCAAACATTTTTCAAAAGTTCCGGAAGAGGTGCCTGTTCAACAAGGATCCCTTACATAGTTGTTCAGAATTTCCCTGACCTTGGATTGCTTACTTCACTCAGATTCCTGGAATGGGTATCTGAAAATCCTGAAGGTGTCATCAGTCTTCCCACAGGCAAGACACCTGAATACTTTATAAAATGGACTAACAAACTCCTCGAAGGCTGGAACCTGAAGGAAAACAGGAGCCTGATGGAAAAGCATGGACTTTTGATCAGAGAGAAACCTTCCCTGGGAGGACTGCATTTTGTACAAATCGAGGACTACTATCCAATTGATCCCAATCAGCAAAATAGTTTTTATGATTATGTAAAGAATTTTTACATCAGGGGATTCAATCTCGATCCGAAGAAGGCTTTGCTTATCAATGCTGATAAAATAGGCCTTGCCCAGGATAAACATTATACGGAAATATTTCCGGATAACCGGATTGATCTGACACTACGGAACAGGGAAGCCGGTTCACAATTGGAAAGATTACAGCAGGATTCCATTTTCAGAATAGACAACTGGTGTACAAATTATGAAAACCGGATCAGGGAGATGGGAGGGATAGGATTTTTCCTTGGAGGTATGGGTCCCGATGGTTCAATAGCTTCGAACACCCGTGGAAGCGATCATAATTCGACAACCAGGCTGACTGCGACAAACTTTGAAGCACAGGCTGCGGCAGCAGGAGATTTGGGCGGCATTGAAGTTTCAAGGAACAGGCTTGTCATAACCATCGGACTTGGTACAATTACCTACAATCCTGATGGGGTGACAATAATATTTGCAGCCGGTGAGGCAAAGGCACCTGTGGTGAGAAATGCACTGGAAAATCCACCTGATAATTTCTATCCGGCAACAGCCCTGCAGAGACAAAAAAATGCGCGTTTCTATCTTACCGAGGGAGCCGCAGTGCGTCTTCATGACAGCATTGAAAAATACTATCAGGAAGGAGAATGGACATTTGAGAAAACGGAAAAGGCAATTTTTGATCTCTGTCAGAAAATCGACAAATATGCTCATAAGCTTGAAATTGACGACCTGCAAAAAGACAGATACTGCTGTCTGATTCCCAACCTGAGCATGGACCGGGTGAAAGAGGTAATTGAAGCTACAAAGCAGAAAATTATCAGAGGCAATACAAAAGAGCAAAACCAGGTATTTCTTCATACGGGCCCGCACCATGATGATATCATGCTTGGAATTTTCCCCTGCATAATTCCTCAGCTACGGGTGGCATCCAACAGATTTCATTTCACCGTTTGTACCTCAGGATTCACAGCTGTTACCAACGATATGCTTCAGAACCTCCTGCAGGAGACTCTGAATCATATTAAACAGGATAAGGTCCAGATGATTGAATATCCCGATTTCTTTGAAAAAGGATATAAGTATAAATTTGATAAGGATGTCAGCCATTATCTCGACAAGATTGCCGCAAAAGATGAACCGGGGAAGCTAAGGGGTGTCTGTCACAGGATAATAAGGGTGATGGTCGATGTTTACAATCTGAAATCCAGGCAGGAGCTGACTGACCAGATTGAGAAAAATATTGAATTATTGAGACTCAGTTACAGCGGGCAGAAGAATCCTCCCCATATTCAAAAGCTCAAAGGGATGATCCGTGAGTTCGAGGAGGAACTTGTGTGGGCTCATTACGGAGTTAAAGTCAAGGACATTCAACACCTCCGGCTTGGCTTTTATACCGGTGATATCTTTACACCCCAGCCAAGCACCAAACGTGACGTAGAGCCTATCCTCGAAATGCTCAGGCTGGTACGGCCGACTCTGGTAAGCATGGCATATGATCCCGAAGGCTCCGGGCCTGATACCCATTATAAAGTGCTAAAGGCTTTGGCTCAGGCTCTAAGGATCTGGAGGCAGGAAGAGGACCTGTCAAATCTGAGAATTGTTGGCTATAGAAATGTCTGGTTCAGATTCCACCCCTCAGAGGCTAATGTTTTCACGCCGGTATCTCTGAATTCAATGGCTGTACTGGAGAAGTCATTTAAAGACTGCTATATCAGCCAGGTCAATGCTTCATTCCCGAGCCATGAACTGGACGGACCATTCAGTGACCTTTCACAGCATATCTGGGTGGAACAGTTCAAACGTGTTCAGCTTATACTTGGCAAAGACTTCTTCTATGAAAATGACAGCCCCAAGATCCGTGCAACACATGGAATGATATACCATAAGGAAATGAAGCTGGATGAGTTTCTCGATTCATGCACGTGAACTTGAAAAAAGTATGGAGGGAGAGGCCAGATAAGGAAAAACAATTCCTGTCAGTTTTCAATACAATAAGTAACGCTGGACTTTTTTCCTGAAAGCCTGAACGGAGCCATTCCACAGATCGAGAATTGAGTCAACCTTATAGGTTTTGATGAACTCCGTTCTTACATTATCTGTTCCGCAAACCTTGTCGAACATATCCAGACGCGATTTATCACATAAGGCAAAAATATCCTTGCCGGGCCATAGTTTATGAGCTTCCTGAAGGATATAAAACTGGATCAGAGATAATGGTGCTGCTTTTTTATCCATAATATGTATCTGGACTCCGTGAACCATTTTACCCTGGGAGACACTGTAATATGGCTTATAATGGACAGGACGGAAGACCAGACCCGGAAGTCCCAGCGCGTTAAGGTTTTGGGCCAGCGAATCAGCATTGATCCATTCAGCGGCAAAGGTCTGAAATGGCAAGGTGTAACCGACGCCTATGCTTGCAACGTAAAGTTCACCTGCGATCCCTGTTGAGGGGTAGAAATAACAGGTGGATGCATGAGGAATGTGTGGTGATGAAGGAACCCATGGCAAACCTGTTTCTTCAAAACACATATCTCTTTTCCATCCGGTCATCTTTATCACTTCAACACTGCATCTGACGCCGTTCTTAAGCAGGCCTTCACCATTTATGAACATTGCAAGCTCCCCGACTGTCATACCATGGATATAAGGTATAGGGTACTGACTGACAAAAGAGGTGAAATTCTTCTGCACAAGAGGTCCTTCCATTCGTATGCCTCCAAGCGGATTAGGCCTGTCGAGAACAATGAACGTTATGTTGTTTTCCGCAGCTGCCTCCATGGCCAGGCCGAGTGTGCTTATATAAGTATATGACCGGGAACCTATATCCTGAATATCATATACAAGAACATCTATTCCTTCCAGCATTTCTTTTGTGGGTTTTCTCGTATTACCATATAAGCTGAAAACCTTCAGCCCTGTTGATGGATCGATGGAAGAACCGATAGTTTCCCCTGCCGTAAAATTCCCCCTCACTCCATGTTCAGGCGCGTACAGGCAAGTCAGCCTGACACCTGGTGCATTGAAAATAAGATCAATACAAGACTTCAGATTACTGTCGACTCCGGTAGGATTAGTGATCAGACCGACTTTTTTGCCTTTCAGTACTTCAAATCTGTTCCTGACCAGCATCTCAAGTCCCGTTTCAACAGACTGACACTGCAAACTGAAAGGTGCAAATAAAAACTGTATGACTGCAAGTATTTTAACAAATGCTGAAAATCTGTTTCTCATGGGATTGCGTTTTAAAAAGGCCGGATAGCTTAAAAATCCGGTAAAATAAGCTGAAATTACCGTAAATATAATAATGGGTTATGTCCTATATTCTTATTTTTATGTTTTTTTATATACCTGTGATATGAAAAAGCATGCCGGCCGGCTTATTTCTCTTGATATCTTCAGAGGAATTACCGTGGCATTTATGATAATTGTGAACACCCCGGGAAGCTGGCAATATGTTTATTCCCCGCTGAGCCATGCCAAATGGCACGGCTGTACACCCACAGATCTTGTCTTTCCTTTCTTCCTGTTCATTGTCGGTGTTTCAATGTGGTATTCCCTTAAGAAATATGGACATGAGCTGAATGGCAGCTCATTATTAAGAATAGTCAGACGTACTGCATCAATTTTTGCACTTGGGCTCTTCCTTAATATGTTTCCCTTTTTCAACAGGGACTATTCAACATTGAGGATCATGGGTGTCCTGCAACGGATTGCCCTGGCATATGGAATCGGAGCCCTGATCTGTATGACTGTAAGACGTGATTATTTATGGATTTTAACTGCCGTTCTTCTGCTTCTGTACTGGGGAGCGCTCGCAATTTTTGGCGGACCTGATCCCTATAGTATTGAAGGCAATTTTGCAATTAAGGTTGATGAGTGGATCCTTGGCAAAAATCATATCTACAAAGGTTTTGGAATTCCTTTCGAACCCGAGGGTTTATTCAGTACAATTCCTTCAGTATGCACAGTGATTATCGGGTATTATGTCGGTGAATTTGTCGGGAAAAAGTCAGCAAACGGGAAGACAGTCCTTAAGACTCTGATAATTGGTGCTGCACTTGTCGGCCTCGGCCTGTTATGGAACAGATTCTTCCCGATAAACAAACCTTTATGGACAAGCTCATATGTACTTTATACTGCCGGTTTTGCTATGATGTTCCTTGCCATAATCTATTGGCTGGCTGATGTTTTACGATTTCAAAAATGGGGTCTGCCCTTTATGGTTTTTGGAACAAATGCTCTGTTTTCATTTTTCCTGGCCGGGATCTGGGCCAGGTTATTAATGATGATCAAAATACCAGGTAATGGTAGCGAAATAACCTTATATACATGGTTTTATGAAAAGGTTTGCGTACCTGTTGCCGGCAATATGAACGGAAGTCTTATGTTTGCTATAATCCAGATGCTGTTAATATGGATCATTGCTTTAATTTTGTACAGAAAGAAGATAATGATAAGGCTTGTAGAGACGGAAGGAGAAGTAAGGATCCATAACCCCCTTTGAAGCTGCGGATCAGTGGGAGATGTAAGATGAAAGACAATAACCAATTAAGTGATGGAGGATACCGACATAATTAAAGTGATTTCAGAAGGTTATAAAGAACTGTTTGGATGCACTGAACCGGATGTTGTGCCATTGCCACGATCCGGTTCCGACAGGAGGTATTACAGGATCCATGACGGCAATAAAACCATTATAGGAGCTTTTAATGCCAATCCCGAAGAAAATGAGGCTTTTATCGGATTTACCGAGCATTTCAGGACCAAATCCCTGCCGGTCCCGGAGATATTCGGTTATCTTCCGGAAAAATCTATCTATTATCTTCAGGATCTTGGCGATGATAATCTTTATACCTGGCTGCATAAGAAACCTGTGATCGCTCCTTTTGATGAGGATACCAATGTCCTGTACAAAAAAATACTTGATAAGCTTATTCTTTTCCAGACAAGGGGAATTGACGGATTAAACCTTGATCTGTGCTATCCCCATAAAAGTTTCGACAGGCAATCGATGATGTGGGACATGAATTATTTCAAGTACATGTTGTTAAAGCTTCTGGCGGCACCATTTAATGAACGCCGGCTGGAACATGATTTCAATACCCTGGCTGACTATCTTCTTGAAACCGGGCAGGATTATTTTCTTTACCGCGATTTTCAGACTGCAAATGTAATGGTTGTTGGAGAGGAGCCATGGTTCATTGATTACCAGGGAGGAAGAAAAGGCGCACCTCAGTATGATGTTGCATCAATGCTTTATGATGCAAAAATACCTATGGAAGAACCAGACAGGGAATACCTGCTCAATCATTATATTGACAATTTCTGTTCTGAAACAAAGGAGGATCGTCAGAAATTCAGGGGATATTATACCGGATTCAGCATGATAAGAGTGATGCAGGCACTTGGTGCTTTCGGATTCAGAGGATTGTATGAACAAAAGCCTACTTTTACCGACAGCATTGTTCCTGGTGTAAGACTGCTGAATCAGATAATTGATCAGGCTGAAAACCATATCAGTCTTCCTGAGCTATTCACTACGGTAAGATCAATACCTGACACACAAATCTTTGCAAGACTGTCAGAAAGCAAACATCTTTAAGATCCGGTCTATGAAAGCAATGATCATGGCGGCCGGGAAAGGCACAAGACTCGGTAAAATTACTGAAACAATTCCCAAGGTCCTTGTTGACATTAACGGAAAAAGCCTTCTCCGGATGGCTGTTGAAACCTGTACACGATACGGATTTGATGATATTATTGTCAATGTTCACTATAAGGCCGACATGGTTGAGGATGAAATCAGACGTCTTAACCGGCTGGGATTCAGGATATCTGTTTCAGATGAACGGGAACTTCTTCTTGAGAATGGCGGAGGATTGTATAAGGCAAGAGATTTTTTTGATAATGATCCTTTCCTTGTCTACAATGCTGACATTGTTACAGACCTTGATCTTTCATCTCTTTATCAGTATCATTTAAAGAAAAATGGACTGGCCACACTTGCTGTGAGAAATCGCGAAGGGAGCAGGTTCCTGCTGGTAAATGCAGAAGGAGTACTGAAAGGATGGTGCAATAAAGCAACGGGAGAAGAAATCCTTGTTAAGACTGGAGAGGAAGAACTTTCAAATATTGGTTTTTCGTCAATTCAGATTATCGATCCGGAGATTTTCAAATATATGAAAGACGGGATTTATACAGTTGTATCTCTTTATCTTGAATTAGCATCCTCCCATAATATTTTTACCTTCAGACATGATTTGGGTTACTGGTTTAATGTTGGAACACCCGAAAATCTTGAAAGAGTCAGGGAGTTTACCTCGCAATTCCGCACTCCGCAACCCGCACCATTCTTCAGATTTTCCAGAATGACTTTGTGAAAAGTATGAAAATCGTATATATCTCAAGCCTTCCAATTATCATTAAAAAGCTGAAGATCAATTTACTGATGTCAGGAAACTGAGAATAGTTCGACATTGGGCCTATGGAGCCCAGACCCGGACCAGCATTCCCCAAGTGAAGTTGCAACAGCACTTGCAGCAGTTACCGGATCAGTCCCAATTATGACAATTACAACAGTTCGCTACCAGAAAAATGAAAAGATACAGAATTACAAATGAGATAGCTGAAATATTGGTTTTATCAGATAATGGCTTATTATTAAGCTTAATCTGATGTAATTACATTTGGGATGAATCAGTTTTGTAAATGCATTTCTGATATTTTTCAAAACAATCAAGGTGTCTTACCATTTTAATGCTTCCGGTTGTTGAACCGGTACTGGCACCGGCAAACATCAATACAAAAATTATTACTAAACCAGCTGACGGCCAGTAAAGATAATCAGTTGATACAAATCCTGTTGTAGTCAATATTGAAATTACCTGGAAAAAACCCTCCCTGAATGCAGGTTCAAGTGATTTGGTTGTATTGGCCAGAAGTACACAGGTTGCAATGGTCCCGAAAAACAAGTGTTGTTCCCAGATAGAACCATAGCTCATCATTTTGCTTGACTTTTCTGAAATTCAGCTTTACAATGATAATAATAAATTACAAAGCTTACTCCTGAAAGAAACATAAACAGGGCAATAATATATTGACTGTAGGCTGAATAACCAGCTATGCTGTCATTTTTTGTTGAAAAGCCACCTGTTGCAACTGTACCGAATGTATGACATATACTGTCAAACAGATTCATTTCACCCAGGTACAGTAAAATTACTTCTGCATAATTGTCAGTCCAACATAAACATACAAAAGCCTGAATCCGACAGCTTTTGTTTTTGGATGTATTTTTTCCTTCAGGGATGATTCAAGGGGAAGCAGCTGGCTGGCTGTCATGCCAAGAGTCGGCAGTAATGATCACTAACAAACAGTATTATTCCCAAGTCCTCCTATCCAGTGTGTGAAGCTTCGCCAGAACAGAATTGAATATGGCAGGGATTCAACATCAGGGAAAATCGATGCTCCTGTTGTTGTAAATCCTGATGTTGATTCAAAAAATGCATCAACAAATGAGGTAATTGATCCACTCAGCAGAAAGGGTAATGTTCCGATACAGGAAAGAACCAGCCATGACAAGGGATACTGCTAAAAAACCTTCCCTGTTGTGTATCTTTTCAGATGCTGATTTTCTGGAAATCAAGTAAAGAATAACTGATAATGAAATAGCAATCAACGATGACCAGATGAAAGGATCAGGTGATTCATTATATATAAATGCAACCGGTAAACAGAAAAGAAATGAAACAGCCTCAATAAAAAGAATTGTACTAAGTATATAAAGAATAACCAGAGGATTGATCAGCTTCATATTTTGATACTGAAAAACATTGTGTCAAATATAAGCAGAAATTAATTCAAGTTGCAGGTTGCTCGTTGCCGGTTGCACGTCGCTTACCTAAAAAATCTTATATTTGGATCATACTATTAGTTAGTTCACATGGGAAAAGTACTGGTTATCGGCGCCGGCGGGGTGAGTTCCGTGGTGGTTCACAAAATGGCCTCTCTTCCGGAAGTGTTTAGTGAGATATTGCTTGCAAGCCGAACAAAATCAAAATGTGATGCAATTGCAGCCAGAGTGGGACCGGACCGCATTAAGACGGCACAAATAGATGCTGACAAGGTTCCGGATCTCAGGAAGCTTATAAGGAGCTTCAAGCCTGATATTGTATGTAAATGTGGCCCTCCCTTATCAGGATCTTCATATCATGGATGCCTGCCTTGCTGAAGGAGTATCGTATCTCGATACTGCCAATTATGAACCACTCGAAGAGGCAAAATTTGAGTACAGCTGGCAATGGGCTTATCAGGACAAGTATAAAAACGCTGGTATTACAGCAATTCTTGGCTGTGGCTTTGATCCTGGTGTAACATCAATCTTTACAGCATATGCGGCAAAGCATCATTTTGATGAGATCCATTATCTTGACATTGTCGATTGTAACGCAGGTGACCACGGCAAACCTTTTGCGACTAATTTCAATCCCGAAATAAACATCAGGGAAGTAACTCAGAAAGGCAAATACTGGGAAAACGGCAAATGGATTTATACAAAGCCTCATGAAATTCACAAACCACTGACCTACCCGGAGATCGGACCCAGAGAATCATATATTATCTATCATGAGGAGCTGGAATCGCTTGTTAAGAATTTCCCGACAATAAAAAGGGCAAGGTTCTGGATGACATTCGGTCAGGAATACCTTACCCATCTTCGCGTAATTCAGAATATCGGTATGGCAGGCATTGACCCGGTAATGTTCAATGGCAGGGAGATAATTCCCATTCAATTCCTTAAGGCTGTTCTGCCTGATCCCGGTGAGCTTGGGGAAAATTATAAGGGACAGACCTCTATAGGTTGCCGGATAAAAGGGATAAAGAACGGTAAGAAAAAGACTTATTATATATTTAACAATTGCAGTCACGAAGCTGCATACAAGGAAACCGGAGCTCAGGGTGTAAGCTACACTACAGGAGTTCCTGCAGCGATAGGAGCTATGATGTACCTTAAGGGCATCTGGAAAAAACCGGGTGTATTTAACGTGGAGGAATTTGATCCCGATCCTTTATGGAACAGCTGAACCTGCTGGGTCTTCCATGGGTTGAGCTGCATGATGTTGATCTGGAATTATAAAACTGGCATAACGGCATAACGGCATAACAGGCATAACAGGCATAGACTACATATTCATTATATCTTTGACGCCTTTACACCTTGATGGCTTAACACCTATAAATACAATAATTATTTTGAACATCGACTATTCACAGATTACCGTCCCCTGTTACGTTATCGACGAAGAGCGATTTCGCAAAAATCTTTCCCTGATAAAACATGTTTCAGACGATTCAGGTGCCGAGATCATTCTGGCGTTCAAGGGATTTGCCATGTGGGGTGTCTTCCCGATACTGAAAGAGTATATTAACGGAGCATCAGCAAGCTCACCCCATGAAGCCCGTCTGTGTTTCGAAGAGATAGGGGTTCCTGCCCACACATATTCACCTGTTTATAAAGAGACTGATTTTGAATCAGTCCTTAAATACAGCTCCCATCTGACTTTTAATTCCCTGGCCCAGTATTATAAGTATTCAGGATTAATCTCAGGGTATCCGGAAAAGATATCACCCGGATTACGGATCAATCCGGAGTATTCTGAAACAGGTCATGATATTTATAATCCTTGTTCTCCCGGCTCCAGGCTTGGAATAACTGAGATGACTCTTATGAGTAAAGGCATACCGGATGGGATAGAGGGACTCCATTTTCATGTTTTGTTTGAATCAGATTCCTATGCATTGGAAAAAGTCCTGCAGGTGGTTGAAAAAAATTCGGTAAATTCTTCCCAAACATAAAATGGATCAATATGGGAGGTGGCCATCTGATAACAAAAAAGGGATACAATACAGAACATCTCGTGAAGATCCTGAGGAAATTCAGGGAAAATACAGGGCTTCATGTAATACTGGAACCGGGAAGCGCTTTTGCCTGGGAAACAGGGGAACTTATCGCGACAGTAGGAGACATTGTTGAGAACCAGGGAATCAGAACTGCAATTCTGGATGTCTCATTTACTGCCCATATGCCCGACTGCCTTGAAATGCCCTATAAGCCAAAAATAATCGGGGCAACGGATCCTGTTCCGGGAAAACCGGTATACAGGTTGGGAGGCAATTCATGCCTCTCAGGTGATTTTATGGGTGAATGGTCATTTGAGAATGAGCTTTCGCCTGGCGACAGGATCATCTTCCTGGATATGATCCATTATACTATGGTTAAAACCACCACGTTCAACGGCGTACAGCACCCGTCAATCGGAATCTGGACCCTGGATAACAACTTCAGGCTGATCAGAAAATTCGGCTACGGGGATTATAAGAACAGATTGTCTTAACGCCCCGCACAGCAGGGCTGTCTAGATGTATTATAGACATAATTGATAATGTAATTACATTGTAATTACATCTTGTTTCCAAGCCCGATGCCCCCATGCCCTCTGTCATCTACCTGTTTATTACCCCCGACCCAATCAGCTCCTCCCCATCGTACCATGCTGCAAATTGTCCGGGGGCAATGCCCCTCTGCAGCTTATGGAATATAACGTACATACCGTTCTTTTTTCTGATTAGCCTGGCTTTCTGCAAGGGTTGGCGGTATCTTATCCTGACCTCATATTCCCTGATTTCATCCACTTTCATTTCAAGATCACTCCTTAACCAGTGAACTTCTTCATCCCTTATAAACAGGCCTTTCCGGTACAGACCCGGATGTGATTGTCCTTCTCCCACGAAAAGCAGATTATTGGTGATATCAGCACCTATCACAAACAGGGGCTCGGTATAGCCGCCTATATTAATCCCTTTCCTTTGTCCTATCGTATAAAAGTGAGCACCATTGTGTTCTCCGATGATTTTACCTGAATTTCTGTCATACTGATATGGTTCTGAAGCTGGTATCAGATCTTCTTCATTAAATGCTTCCGCAGGATATCCGGGCTGCCAGAATCTGTGTTCAAAACCGGAAGGGATCTCAATAACAGAGCCTTTTTGGGCTTTAAGCTTTTGCTGGAGGAAAGTCGGAAGGTGCACCCTGCCTACAAAGCAGATGCCCTGTGAGTCTTTCCTGTGAGCTGTCGGAAGACCTAGTTCGCCGGCAATCCTGCGGACTTCAGGCTTGGTCAGGTTACCTGCAGGGAAAAGAGCGCTTCGCAGCTGTTCCTGGCTGAGCTGACATAAAAAATAGCTCTGATCTTTATTGTCATCCTTGCCGGCAAGCAGCCTGTAAATAGTCCTGTCACCTGTTCTCAGGATTTCCTTCCTGCAGTAATGTCCGGTGGCAATAAAATCACCTCCAAGTTTTCTTGCCTCAATTGCAAATGAATCAAATTTGATCTCCCTGTTGCAGAGTACATCAGGATTTGGAGTGCGGCCTTTTTCATATTCTGAGAACATATAATCAACTACCCTTTTTCTGTAGGGTCCGCTGAGATCAACTGAATAAAATGGAATCTCAAGCTTTCTTGCAACCATTTCTGCAAACATAAGATCATCTTCCCAGTGACAGTCGCTCTGAAGAAGTCCGGTCGTATCATGCCAGTTCCTCATAAAGAGTCCTGTTACATCATACCCGTCTTCCAGAAGCAGCCAGGCTGCGACACTCGAGTCAACACCTCCCGATAATCCTATTACCGCCTTCTTTTTCACCGTGCAAAGTTAATTAATTTGGCTAACTTTACCGGTCATGGGTGTCGGAACATTAACAATCTACAGCGCTTCAGCCGGCTCGGGTAAGACCCATAAACTTGCCTGTATCTATCTTGAAAAATTATTTAAATCACGTCTGAATTACAGAAAGATTCTTGCAGTGACCTTTACCCATAAGGCTACCGCAGAAATGAAAAACCGCATTCTCGATGAGCTGAATAAACTGGCTGGGGGGGAAGAATCAAAATTCCTGTCTGATCTTGTAAGATCAACAGGTAAAACAGAAGCGACAATCAGAAAGGAAGCCAGGGATATCTTATATTCCATATTGCATGATTTTTCGAGGTTCTCCGTAAGTACGATCGACAGTTTCTATCAAAAGATCGTACGTGCATTTGCCCGTGACATAGGTCTCCATTCCGGTTTTAATATTGAAATTGATCATACTGCAGTCCTGGAGACAGCTGTTGAAAATATGATCGCCACGGCAGATTCTGATATTGCAGTAAAAAACTGGCTCTCGATGTTTGCAAGGGCAAATATCGAGGAGGGTAAAAGCTGGGACCTTAAAAAGAGTATTATAGAACTGGCAGGAGAACTCTTCAGCGAGAAATTCAAACTGCTTTCGTCAGGATGAAAAGAAGAAAATTCAGGATAAGCAGTTTCTGACAGCTTATATAAGAGAAATGAGGTCAATTTCATCAGTATTTAACGCCAATATGAAAGAGTCTGGTCTGAAGTGCCTTGGTCTGCTTGACAGATATGCCCTGCCGGATGAAATTTTCTACCAGAAAGGGAAAGGTGTGCCAGGATACATAAAATCTCTCGCCGAAGGAGAAATCAAACCTCCTAACACATATGTAAGAGCTATTTTCGAAGATCCCCCCAAATGGTCCACAGGACCCTTGCCCGGTCCGCTTTCGGAGGCTATCAGTGAAGGACTGGAGGAATCTCTGAAAAAGGCTGTAAATTACTATGACGAAAATCTGATTTTATACAAAACAGCAAATGTAATACTTTCAAACATCTATATTCTGGGAATATTATCTGATGTTCTGAGCCATGTCCATGATATTACCAGGGATGAGAACATTTTCCTGTTATCAGATGCCGGAGAACTTATATACCTGATTACTGAAAAAGATCAGACTCCATTTATATACGAAAAGACAGGAAACATCTTCGAGAATTTTATGATCGATGAGTTTCAGGATACATCAATCATCCAATGGAAGAATTTCAGGCAGCTTATAGATAACAGTATGGCCCAGGGATTTGAAAACCTGGTGGTGGGGGATATCAAACAGTCAATTTACAGATGGCGCAACAGTGACTGGCAGACACTGCGTGATCTAAGGCAAATAGTTGATAACGAGCGGTATATTTCCGAACCGCTTAATACCAACTACAGAAGCTGTACCAACATAATAAGGTTTAACAATGCTCTTTTTTCAATTATTCCGCACCAGATAGATGCAGAGCTGGCGGACCACAAACCGTTAACCAGCTTCCGTGAACTCTATTCAGAGGCTGTCCAGAATGATCCGGGCAATAAAACCAATGGTTATGTCAGGATTGAATTCATTGACAATACCGGGGAACCGGATTGGCAGGGGAGTGTTCTGAAAAGGCTTCCCTCATTTATTGAATTAATCCAGGATAAAGGATTCAATGCATCCGACATTGGTATTCTGGTCAGAGATAACAACGAGGGAGCAATCATTCTTAAAGAATTAATAAATTACAGCCTGTCGTGCCCTGAAGAAAAAAAGAAACGATATAACTATAATGTCGTGTCGGCAGAATCGCTTCTTCTTGTTAATTCTCCGGTTGTGAATTTCATCATTGCAGTTCTGAGGGTCCTTGACAATCCTGAAAACATGATAGGCAGAGCTCTGATGCTCCGATATTATCTTCTCTGCACAGGGATCAAAGATGCTGAAAAGGTTCCATTGAACAGTGAGGACCTGGTTGAATATTCCGCCGGTTATTTCCCGGTTGGCTATAATGAATTTCTGAATGGTATAAGATACCTGCCTCTCTGGAATATTACAGAGATGACAATAAGTTTTTTCCGGACTGGGTGACTACTCATTCAATATCGCTTATCTTAACAGTTTTCAGGATATTGTCATTGGCTATACGTCAGCCAGGAAACCGGGAATAGCCTCATTCCTTGAATGGTGGGAAACAGAGGGTGTTAAAAAGTCAATAATACTTCCCGACCAGCAGAATTCAATGAAAGTCCTGACAATTCATAAATCAAAGGGTCTGGAATTCAGGATTGTCATATTGCCGTTTATCTCCTGGAATCTGGATCATAAATCATTTCATTCCAATATTCTCTGGGCAACCCCAGGTTCTCCTCCTTTTGATAAAGTAGGAATTGTCCCGGTAAGATACAAGAGTGAGCTTGCCGATACAATTTTTGCAGATCAGTATTATGAAGAAAAATTTTCAGCTTACCTCGATAATATTAATTTGCTATATGTGGCTTTTACAAGGGCTGTGAATGCCATCATCGGCTTTGCACCTGATCAGCCGGGTTCCGAGAACCGGATTGCAGCCGTAATAAAGGATGCAATAACTTTTAAAGATGAAGATCACAATTTGCCGGATACTTTTCTTCACAATCATTTTGATCCTTCAGCCAGATTATTCGAATTTGGCACCCTGCCTGAAATCCATTGTGAAAAATTCAGGGCTGACATCCTGAAAATTAAAAATTATCCGGTAAATGACAATACCAGATCGCTTAAGCTGAAGCTGCACTGGGAAAACTATTTTAATCCGGATAGATCAGGGATCCGTGAAAGAATAAATTATGGTAAAATAATGCATGAGATCTTCGGTGAGATTATAACACCTGATGATATTCAGGCGGCTGTGAGAAAGAAAGTCATTGAAGGCAAGGTCCCTGAAACAGAGGAAGAGTCTATCAGAACAAGGATCGAAAACCTTGTAAGCCGGCCTTTGATAAAGGATTGGTTCGATAAAGGGAATGTGGTCTTAAATGAAGCTTCCATACTTATGCCCGATTCCCTGACAAAGCGGCCCGACAGGATTATACTGAGAAAAGGGGAAGCGACCATAATAGATTTTAAGTTCGGAGAAGATAATCCCATCTACCGGAACCAGGTAAGACAATACAGGAACATACTGACCGGCATGGGCTACAATGTTGTAAAAGCCTGCCTCTGGTTTGTTGATGCAGATAAAATTGTTACTGTCTGAATGGATCCGATCAGAAATATAGCCAATAATTACCCGTGGGGTCATAAACGCAGGTTCAATGCATTCCCTGATTATTTCCGCAAAGTATACGGATCAAGGATGCAGAAGGTATGCGTGGATGCCGGATTTACATGCCCTAATCGTGATGGATCAAAGGGAACCGGAGGATGTACCTATTGTAATAATAAGGCTTTCAATCCTTCCTATTGCCTGGCTGAAAAAACTGTGACCAGGCAAATTGATGAGGGTATTGAATTTCATAAAAAAAGATACAGGAAAGCTGAATCTTATCTTGTTTATTTTCAAGCCTATTCGAATACCTATGCCCCGTTGGACACTTTGTCTGGTCTGTTCAGCGAAGCGCTTGATCACAGAGACGTTAAAGGATTGGTGATTGGTACCAGGCCTGATTGTGTCAATGATGAAATACTGGATTTCCTGAAAGAGCTTTCAGAGAAATGCATTTTGTTAATAGAGTATGGTATCGAATCGTGCTATGACAAGACTCTGCTGAGGATAAACCGCGGGCACTCTTTCAGGGAAGCGGTTGATGCCCTGGAAGCTACAGCCCTGAGAAGCCTTGATCAGGGGGCTCATTTCATTTTCGGACTTCCGGGTGAGACAAGGGAAGAAATGCTGAAGGAAGCAGAAATAATTTCAGAACTGCCTTTGAGGAGCGTGAAATTTCATCAGCTTCAGATCATAAAAGGAACAAAAATGGAGGAGGAATATCAAAAAAATCCTTCTGATTTTGAGATTTTTACATGGGATGATTATCTCGACTTCATAATCAAATTTCTTGAAAGGCTTAATCCGGCAATAGTTGTTGAGCGATTTACGGGAGAGGCACCGCCCAGGTTTCTTACAGGAGAGATATGGGGCAAAAAGAGAACAGATCAGATAGTTGCTCTCATCGAAAAAAGACTTGAAGAACTTAATACCTGGCAGGGAAGGTTATATCGTAAAAAGGAACTTAATTCGGATCCCCTCCGCTGGAGCGGCGTAAGGGGTGGGTAAAATAATAAAAGGCACGGACAAATAATCCGCGCCAGCACTATTAAAAGAAAAAGATGGTTTACTTTCTGGAACGGATAGCAAGGCTCCTGTATGAACAGAATGGAGGCAACATAGGAAACCACTGTCTTGTATTTCCAAGCAGGAGAGCAGGTCTTTATTTCCTGAAATACTTTGCTGCGCACCTGGATAAACCGGTATGGACTCCCTCAATCCTTACGATAAATGAATTTTTTGGTACTTTTTCGGATCTTATCATAGCTGATAATGAAATACTCCTTTTTGAACTATATAAGATATACCGACGGCTGAACAGATCAGCTGAGAGCTTTGATGAGTTTTACTTCTGGGGTGATATGCTGATCAACGATTTCGATGATGTCGACAAATATTTGGCTGATGCTTCTGTCCTGTTTCGTAATGTGCAGGATTTCAAAAATATAGATTATCAGTTCGGCGATATAGATCCGGAGCAGGCTGAGATTATTAAAAGGTTCTGGAAGAATTTTGAACCTGAAAAGCATTCACCTGAAAAGGATGGTTTTAAATCTGTCTGGACAATTCTCAATGACCTTTACACCGGTTTCAGGGAATCTCTCAGATCCCGGAGTCTTGCCTATGAAGGAATGATTTACAGAGATGTGGCAGAAAAATACCAGAGAGGGGATTACGATGAATTAAAATGGGAAAGAGTGCATTTTATCGGTTTCAATGCTTTGAACAAGTGCGAGACAGCAGTAATGAGACAATTGCAGAAAGATGGCAGGGCGAAGTTTTACTGGGATTATGACGATTCGTACATCAGGGAGGGAAAACTCAATTCAGCCGGATTTTTCCTTGGTAAAAATCTTAAATTATTTAACAATGATATGCCTGAGGACTGGCAATATAAAACGCTGCTTTCCACTCAAAGTCCTGATGTTTCAAGGAATATCGTGGAGACTACCTCAGACATTGCACAGGTGAAACTCTTATCTCACCTCATTGATAAGTTACCGGATCTGTCTGCCGATAATGCTCATCATACCGCAGTAATCCTTGCCGATGAAAACCTTATAATACCGTTGCTTACGAGCCTCCCGGCGGATATCGGAGAAATCAATATAACAATGGGGTACCCGCTTAAAATGACAGGTGTTTACAGCATGGTTAAACATCTTCTCAACATTCAGCGAAACTCCATAACCGGGAACAATACAGTATATTTTGGCTATAAGGATGTATTTGAGATACTTAAGAACCAATTAATTGATGATATTTTAAATGAAGATGAAAGGAGGATAACTGACGAAATAGTTGAAAGGAATCTTGTCCGCATTCCGTCAGATTTTCTCTGCCGGACCGATACTCTTAAAACAATCTTCAGAAAAGCAGCTGATCCCCGGAAGCTGTCAGACTATATCAGGGAAGTCCTGACAATTATTTCTGTCAAAACTCATGGCAATGAAGATAGCGATGAAAACCAGATTACCCGGGAAAAACTGAGAAATGAATTTATTTATTCGGTGCTTCTGGCAGTTAACAGGCTGGAGACGATCGTCAGATCTCCTGATGTGGCTTTTAAGAATGAGACTTACATCAGGATTCTTGATAAGATCTTAAGGAATCAGTCAGTCCCGTTCTCCGGTGAACCATTATCAGGCATTCAGATTATGGGATTCCTTGAAACACGGGCACTCGATTTCAGGAACATAATAATGTTATCGGCAAATGAAGGTATCCTGCCGTCAGTTACTTCCGCATCATCATTTATCCCATTCAGTATCAGGGAGGCATTTGGGCTTCCTGTAATTAATCATCAGGAATCAATTTATGCATACCATTTTTACCGGCTCCTCCACAGGGCTGAAAATGTGACATTTGTTTTTAATTCGGACTCCACGGGACTGAGAACCGGTGAAATGAGCAGATTCCTCATTCAGATGAAATATGAGCAGATTTTAAAACCGGCTTTCCTGAATCTGGGTTATGACATAAGAACACCGGTTTCCATTGGATCGCAGATTGAAAAGGATGGACAGCATATCAGCAGGCTTTACTCCCTGTACCTTGAAAACGAAAGCAAAGCTGTCTTGTCTCCGACCTCCATCAACACCTGGCTGAATTGCAGGATGAAATTTTATTACCGGTATGTAAACAGATTGAAGGAACCTGAGGTTATTTCTCCTGAAATTGACCATGCTGTTTTTGGGCAGATACTGCACAGGATAATGAAAAGTATCTATAATGAATTTATCAGCAGAGAAATATCTTCCGGCTTTATCCATTCCCTGATAAAGGACGAAAGTTATCTTCTGAATATTATTGACCAGACAATAAATGAGAACTACGGATCAGATCTGCTGAGGCCGCTCAGCGGCAGTGATATTATCATAAGGGATATCCTTTTCATCTACCTTGTGAAAATCCTTAATACTGACAAGGCTCTTACCCCGTTTGCAATAGTTGAACTTGAAAAATCATTCAATTTTATGCTTCCGTTTGATTTTAACGGGGAAATTATAAAAGTCAGGACGGGAGGGAATATTGACCGTGTCGACCGTCGGGCCGGAAAGACGAGAATAGTGGACTATAAGACAGGAGACACAGCTCAGAAAATAAAATCAATCGATGATCTGTTCAAGGATGACCGCAAAAAAGATCTCGACGGCTGGTTGCAGACTTTGTTGTACTGTGAGGCCTGGCTGTCTGTAAATGCCGGATTTGCAGTACAGCCGTCGATCTATAAGGTCAAGGAACTGTCAGCAGAGAAATTCTCCGATACTCTCAGGATCAGTGAAGAAAAGAAGAGTGATCTCCTGCTTGAGGATTATCAGTTGATACGAAGCACATTTATGGAAGGTTTAAAGGGCGTTGTATCAGCAATTTTCAGTCCCGGAGAGCCCTTCAGGATGACAGCTGATATCAGTAAATGCAGATATTGTCCTTACAGGGGATTATGTCAGAGGTGAGTTCCTTCCCGGTTATTCCATTTCACGCTGAAGAGCTGCCATTTTGATTGCAGTAATAGCGGCTTCATCGCCTTTGTTGCCTGATCTGCCTCCTGCACGCTCCAGAGCCTGTTCAAGATTAAGTGTTGTAAGTACACCAAATATAAAGGGTATATTATATTCGAGATTGAGCTGGGTTATTCCCTGCGTAACCCCCTGGCATATATAATTGAAATGCGGCGTTTCTCCCTGTATTATGCAACCCAGGCATATTATCGCATCAAGATCATCATATTCCGCCAGAAACTGGGCACCCAGAGTGAGTTCAAAACTCCCCGGGACATGCCTCACTACAATATTTTTTTCGGTAGCTCCGTGCTTCTTTAAGGTGGTTGTTGCACCATCAAGCAGAGCATTCGTAACTTCATGGTTCCAGTCAGCTACAACAATCCCGAATCTCATTTTCCCGGCATCAGGCACCGATTCCGGATCATAAGCTGACAGATTAGAAGTACTCATCTATTTTGAAAGGAGTTTAACCCTGGCAATATATTTCTCGATTGAAGAACCTTCAGTGCTGGCAGGATATTCATCCTTGATTCTTTCATATAACTTCAAAGCATCAGTGTAGTTGCCGTTAAGTTCATAAAGTTCAGCGGCTTTCATCAGAAATAAAGGAGTATTGAACGAATTGTCAGCAAATTCAGCTGCCTCAAGATATTTTGAAATGCCTTTTTCGAGATCCCCGAGTTCAACATAAGCATCACCTGTTGCTCCGATTGCTATCGACCCAATGACTTTGTCTTTTTTAGTGTACTTATTGAGAAAATCAATAGCCTCATCATAGTTGCCAAGATGGAGATGGCAGATCCCGGCACCATAACGGGCCAGATTACCGGCCTTGGTGAATTTATATTCTTCAGCTATGTCAATGAATCCGAGATAATTGCCATCACCATTCAATGCCAGGTTTATTGAATCCATTTCAAGATATTTCTCAGCCTGGTACATTTGTGACTGTGCTTCATTATTCCTTTTTGTAAGATATGCTTTACCGAGCCAGAATAAACCGACCAGAACGACCACAACAGCTAATCCTATTAATAAAGGTTTATAGTTTGATTCGAGAAATTGTTCTGTTTTGGTCAATGTTTCTTCAACATTTTTTATTCCCTGCGGATTCACATCTTTTTTACTTTTTGCCATAACAGTTTATGCTTAAAACACTTAAAAAATTAACTTCGCAAAAGTAGTGCTTTTAATATAATTTTGAAACAATTAATTAAAAAAATGGACATTGAGTTTGCTCAATCTAAAAAATAGAATATCAATCAATTACTCATATTTTTCATCAAAAGGTTCTTTTTTGTAACTTTGCAGGATAAGAAGTTTTCACGATAATTATCAAACTGGATAAGACTGAATTCTGATTAATAATTTCAAAGCTGAAACCAAAACCCCGAACACATACTCAGGAATGCATCTCAAAAGAATCTCTCTAACTAATTTCAAGAACTACAGCCAGGCCGACATGGAATTCTCTCCAAAGATCAACTGCATTGTCGGCAACAACGGTGTAGGAAAAACAAATATCCTGGATGCAATTCATTACCTCTCATTGACTAAAAGCTTCTTTAACAATATCGACAGTGTAAGCATCAGGCATGGTGAGGACTTTTTTATAATTCAGGGTTTATTTGTCAAGGATAAGGATGAAGATACTATTTTCTGTTCTTTTCACAGGCAGAAGCAAAAGACGCTGAAGCGAAACGGAAAGGAATACGAAAGGTTGTCAGATCATGTAGGAAGGTATCCTGTTGTGATGATTTCACCGGCCGATTAT
This sequence comes from uncultured Bacteroidales bacterium, assembly GCA_963828775.1. Classification (GTDB taxonomy): domain Bacteria; phylum Bacteroidota; class Bacteroidia; order Bacteroidales; family VadinHA17; genus LD21. The sequence continues at coordinate 238,720 of CAWHGX010000071.1, forward strand.
GCCCTGGTAAGTGAAGGAAGTGATGAAAGAAGGAAATTCATGAATAAAATTATAAGCCAGTATAATGCAGAGTATCTCGATTCGGCTCTTAATTATAATAAAGCTCTGCAGCAAAGAAACCGGTTGCTAAGGGATTTCAATGCATTTAATAGTTTTGATGAAGAAATGCTTTCAGTTTGGGATGCTCAGCTCGTAAAGTATGGCAACTTTGTATATACAGAAAGAGATCTCCTTGTAAATGAGCTAATTCCTGTGTTTCAGGAGTATTATTCACTGATTTCAGGCGATAAGGAAAATGTCAGTCTTAGATACAGGTCCCATTTAAGCGAGGGAGATTTCAATGATATCCTGAAAAATGCTGTAAGTAAAGACAGATCACTTGAGTATACAACATCCGGAATTCATAAGGATGACCTGCTGTTCGAAATGGACAGTTATCCGGTCAGATCGCTTGGCTCGCAGGGTCAGCAGAAATCATACCTGGTTGCCCTTAAACTTGCAAAATTTGACTATATAAAGAAAAAAGCAGGATTTGCACCCATCCTCCTGCTTGACGATATCTTTGACAAATTTGATGCTGAAAGAGTTGCTCAGATAATTCGTCTTGTCGGTAACCATCGTTTCGGACAGATTTTTATTACTGATACCCATCAGGACAGACTTTATGAAATCTTATGCACGCTTAATACGGATTACAAACTCTTCAGGATAGGAGAATCGGGTATTGATGAGGTAATTCAAAACGGAAGCAGACAGGAATGAGACGCAGCAAGACAATATCTCTGGCCGAAGCCATTAAAGATTACATCAGGGAAATGAAACTTGAAGGTAAATTAACGGAGGTAAATCTCATAAATTCGTGGGAGGAAATTGTTGGTAAAGCTATTTCATCCAGGACAGGTAAAGTCTATATTAAGGATCACATCCTCTATGTTCATCTTAATTCCTCAGTTGCCAGGAATGAACTGATGATGCTTAAGGAAGCCCTGAAGGAGAAACTGAATGAAAGAGCAGGTAAAGAAGTAATTAATGATATTGTTTTAAGATAAGCTATTGACAATGTAATTATTGCCGGATATTTTCACCGACTTTCTGAATGACTTTGAGGAAGTAAAAAAGTAATCTTCTCCCGTTGAAGCTTAAACACACCTGTTTATTTCTGACCTCTATCATGAGCGATGAAGAAGGATCCTTTTGCATGATAAAGTCACCAAGCAGAAAAGCTTTTTCAATTCCATCTCCCCTTCCAAAATTCCACACCTCGTCGGGAAGAGCAAGCCTGTTGCCGTCATAAATTGATTCATCGGGCATTTTGTCAAGGATGTTACAGGCTTCCTCTACTGATTTGCCGTTCAGCTCTGTAAAACAAACGGGATTCCTCTCAACAGCTGCTTTGACAAAGGGAAGCCAGTCGATCTTATCCATTTGTCTGTAAACAAATAAGGTCAATAAGGCTGTTTCAGACTTTCCGGTAAGATTTAGAATGGTTTCAGTGATTTTTTCACGTGTGTCTTCAATTGAGATCACAGGATGAATACTGCTTATGAATCTTTTATTGTCCTCCGGTAATTTGGGATCAATGGAAATAAAATCCTGTAGGTCTCTAAACATCTCATCTAAAAGACTTCCGGAGATATCTCCAGCGGATTTATTAAATTCCTTCCTGAATTCTTCCAGCTTTTTCCTTTTCCCTTCACTGAAAATGCTTTCGATATCATTCAGCATTATCTTTCCCTGTATGGGACTGAGATGAAATTCATCCCCTTCAATCTCATTTACAAGAAGTTCCCTTGTTTCATACGACAGGTTATACTTACTGGTATGTTCATATTCGAACATTTTCTCAAGAGTTATGTACCTCTGTTTACCTGAACATTCACACCTGTACTGGAAAAGGGTTTTATATTTTGATTTAAACCGGAGAAAATTCAAAAAAATAAGATCAGTCAGTTCTGTGTTCAGGAATTCTCTCAGCTTTTTTGAGAAGAGATGGTAGGCTTCTTTATCTATGGTCGCTTTATTATATAAAGTATGGATAAATCCCGAAATATGCGATACAATTGTAATCCGTTCATTTTCAAGCGCTCTTCTGGCTTTCTCAGACAGAGAAGTGCCATTATACCACATATTCCTGGTTACGATTCTCCTGTTGTTTGTAATAAGGCCTTCCTTTTCAATGATAAAATCCTGAGAATGAAGCGGAGTAGCAATTAGAAATATTTTTTCAAGCGGGATTCTTCCTATGATGAACATTGCAGCTGCATAAAGAGCTGAAAGTGAAACACATTCACCGGCTCCTGTTGAGAAATTATCCTTGTATCTGAAGGCTGTCATAGCCTCGACGGTCTCGGTCTTCCAGTAAGGTATTACATCGGTGGTATATTTATCAAGACCGAAGTGTTTCCTGATATCAATATCAAAATAGTATTTATCACCCTCGTACCCGAAAAGCGCATTTGACTGCCTCAGGAGATCCATATCGAGGAAATCGCTGAATCGGGCTATTTCCCTGGTCTTTGTGGTTAAACCCCATGTGGAAAGGTCGAGGTTGAAAACATAGTTCTGGATAATGAATTGTTTGATCCTGTTGGCTTTATATGTAAAGCTCTTTTTTTCGATATCCCTGAACCAGGGATCCTCGCGCCATCTCCAGATTACGGGTGACATGATATTTGCCAGAACCAGCGGATAAAACAATTCAGGGAAAATAAATATCTCCATATCCGACAGGGTAAAAGCTGAGGAATACTTTTCCAGGATTTTTTTATCGGTAAGATCCAGGGTAAAATCAGATGGCATGACAATGATCAGAATCTTTCTATTTCCGGGAAGAAAAAGTTGGCTTCGCGAATGGCATTCTCATCGCAGTCGGAGCCGTGTATCGCATTCATCTTTACAGATACGCCAAAGGTTTTTCTTATAGTACCCTGTTCTGCTTTATCAGGATCGGTTACTCCTATCAGTTTCCGGAATTCTTCAGCAGCGTTATCGTGCTTAAGAATCATCACAACCACAGGGCCGCTGATCATGAACTCAACCAGTTCCTCAAAAAATGGTTTACCGGTATGCACCACATAGAATGCTTCCGCCTGCTGGATTGTCATTTGCACCATTTTAATGGCAGAAATAACAAATCCTCCTTCATTTATCATGGAAAGGATCGGACCGGTTTTGCCTGTTCTGATAGCGTTTGGTTTTATAATTGCAAATGTAATATTCCCGTTCATAAGCATCTTAATTTGATATTCTTCAATAAAATCCGGTCTAACGGATTATTTTCTATCTTTGACCACTTGATTTAACTGTTGCAGAAGTGTTTGATCTGGCCAAATATACAAAAGAATTATCGGAACTATTCGAATCTTATGAGAATATCTTACTCGTCAGTCACATCAACCCCGATGGTGACGCAATAGGCTCCCAGCTGGCACTTTATCAGTTTCTGACTTATAAGGGGAAGAAAGTTGAGATGATGTGCCCGAATAACCTTCAGGAGTTCTTAAAATGGATGGATGGTGCAGATCAGATAAAAATATTCATCAGAAACCGGAAGAAATGCATAAAGCTTATTGAAGATGCTGATCTGATAATACTGATCGATTTTAATCAGGCCAGCCGGCTTGGTGAATCTGAGAAATATGTCATTGATTCAAAGGCAATGAAAGTGATAATTGACCATCATCTTGAACCTCACGATATTGCAAATCTGTTAATTTCCGATCCATCCAGATGTTCGACTTCTGAACTCGTATATGAAATGATAGCCATTATAAATGGAGAACCATTTTTAAACAGATCTTTTTCTGAAGCTATCTATGTTGGAATTATCACTGACACTGGAAACTTTGAACATGGCTCATACTCCGGAAGAACCCTCAGAATTATAGCTGATCTTCTTGATTCAGGAATTGAAAAGGAAAAGATCCTTAATGTTGTCTACAATAATTTTTCAGTTGACCGGATGAGACTTCTCGGATTTGCCCTTAATAAGCGAATGACTGTTTTAAGTGAGTATAAAACTGCCTATATCTACCTGACAAAAAAGGATTTATCAGATTTTAGTCATGTTAAGGGAGATACTGAAGGATTTGTAAACCTTCCATTATCAATCAATGGGATAAGCTTTGCAGTCCTCCTTGTTGAAAAGGATAATTTTGTAAAACTGTCGTTCCGTTCAAAAGGAAATTTCGCAGTCAATGAATTTGCATCAAAGTATTTCTATGGCGGAGGACATCTTAATGCTTCAGGAGGGGAATACTATGATACTCTTGAGAATACCATTAATTACTTTATGAAGGTGCTGGAAGAGAATAAAATGCAATTGGAAAATTCTTTCTGAGATTATGAAAAAAAGGATTTTTCCGGTCATTGTCATTCTGATTGCATTTGTTTCATGCAGATCAGATACTGCAGATAAAAAAGTCCCGGCAAAACCCGGAAAGCAGGAGATGGCTGAACTGAACAGATATCTTGTTCAGAAAGACAGGGAAGTAATTGAAAATTATATTGAAAGGAAAAAGCTGGATATGACAGAATCGCCGACAGGATTATGGTATTTGATAAAGGATGAAGGCAGCGGTGAGTATCTGGGAGATAGCGACAGAATTGTGATGAATTATGTATGTTCAATGCTGGACGGAACCGTGTGTTATTCATCGGCTGATGTCGGCCCGAAAGAAATTATTCTTGGCAAGACAGAACTTGAGCCCGGACTGAATGAAGGACTCCGGTTATTGAAACCAGGGGCAGAGGCGATATTTATACTGCCTCCGTTTCTGGCCTATGGACTTGTCGGGGATGGGAAAAAAATTCCTCCGAGAACTACAATAGTCTATAGCATAAGTATCCCTGAAGAAAAATAATTGGAATGATTATTGCGGAAAATATAAAAATAATTCTTTTCTTATGATACGAGCAAATTGCGTGAGACATTTAATTATGCTTACTGTCCTGATGGTGCTGATTCCTTTCGCTTCCTGTAATTTAAACTCAAGAACAGATGATCTGGAGGAAGAGGAAAGTATGGCAATTCAGGATTTTCTGATGAGAAATGACACTCTTGATTTTGAATTGAAAACCAGTGGATTGTATTATGTTGATATTGAAACAGGCACAGGTCTTCAGACTGAAATTAACGATACTGCCAGCATAGTTTATACAGGTAAATTTCTTAACGGTACAGAGTTCGATTCTAATGTAGGGATCGATACTTTAATATATATTGCGGACGGATTAAGCGGAATAACCGGTGTTACAGAAGGACTCCTTTATATGAGGGAAGGGGGGAAAGCTCAGATTCTGGTACCTTCCAGTCTGGGATTTGGTGCATACGGCATAACATACCAGGGTTATCTGGGAACCTTAATAATAGGAGGGTATACACCACTTCTTTTTGAGGTTGAGCTGGTGCAGCTCAATAAGTACAGTGGTAAAAGATAGATTTATTGGAGTATAAAAATTGCCAGCCTGTCATTTATTAATGGAATATCTTTTTTCCATTCTGAAATTCGCCTTGTTCTTATATTTTCACCGGGAAGCGTAATGTCCAGGGCTATACAAAGCAACGTCTCATTGCTGCACACTGAAAGTATTGATTCAAGCATCCGTTGGTTTCGATAGGGGGTCTCCATAAAGATCTGGGCATAACCCTCATGGGATCTTTTCTCCAGATCCCTGAGCTTTGATGCCCTGTCGGCCGGTTTGACAGGCAGATATCCGTTAAAGGTAAAATTCTGACCGTTAAGTCCCGATGATATAAGTGCCAGTAATATTGATGAAGGTCCCGAAAGAGGAACTACCCTGATCTTTTTCCGGTGTGCGAGAGAAATGAGCTTTGCACCCGGATCCGCAATACCGGGGAGACCGGCTTCACTCATAATCCCAATATCAGATCCTTTGAGCACATTCTCAAGATAATGGCCAATCTCTGAATCTTTTGTATGCTCGTTCAGCTCAAGGAAACTTTGTGGCATTTATAGGGAAATCCTTATCAATGAGTCTCAGGTACCTTCGTGCGCTTCTTAAATCCTCAACAACAAATATTCTCAGCGATCTGGTCGTGGCAAGAACTTTCTCCGGTATCACTTTAAGGTAATCCCCGTCACCCAGAGTTACAGGAATTAAAAATATCTTTCCGGTTGCCATTATTGCTTAAGTACTGCAAAATTAACAAATATGCAGGTTTTGATTTAAAAAGGCACAAAATATATCGGGCATATTGTCTGTTTAGGAATTTTAATTTAGGTTTGTCTTGAAATTAGTCTGAAGTGAAAATAACATTTCTTGGAACAGGTACTTCTCAGGGGGTGCCGGTCATTGCCTGCGAATGTGAAACATGTATGTCTGATGACAACCGTGATAAAAGGCTCAGAACATCGATTCTTATTGAGAAGGATGAGACTTCCCTTGTAATTGATGCAGGACCTGACTTTCGCCAGCAGATGCTCAGGGAGAATGTCAGGAGACTTGATGCAATAATTCTTACTCACGAACATAAGGACCATATTGCCGGGATGGATGATGTCAGGGCTTTTAATTATAAAAGCCAGGATGCCATCGATATATACGCAGAAGAGAGGGTTCAGAAAGCAGTAAAAAAGGAGTATTCCTATGTTTTTGCGGAGTACCAGTATCCGGGAATTCCAAAAATGAGACTGAATCCGATTAATGAGTATGGTTTCGCTGTCAATGGTATTTCCCTGATACCTTTAAGGGTGTTTCACTATCGTCTTCCCGTTTACGGATTCAGGATTGGGAATTTTGCATATATTACCGATGCAAACTATATTCCTGAAGAGACAAAAGAGAAATTATTTGGAGTCAAATACTTTGTTATAAATGCTTTAAGAAAAGAAAAACATATTTCTCATTTCAGCCTGAGGGAAGCCATTGATCTTGTCAGAGAAATTTCGCCCAGAAAAGCCTTTATAACTCACATAAGCCATCAGATGGGTCGTCATGAAGAAGTTTCAATAACATTGCCGCCTGGAATAATGCTTGCTTACGATGGACTGAGTTTCGTGTGTGATGAGTGACCTTAAAATAAATTATTTCCTTTTATAACTCTTAACCAGCTTTTTCTGATAATGGTTTGAAAAATAATATTTATTCTTTCCCAGATGCTTTGTGTTCTGCCTCGAAGCTTTTATCCTTTTTTCATAATATGGATTCTTTCTTGAAGGAGCGCAACCTGCAGATATTACAATCGAAATAAGGATAAGTAAGAGAAGCTTTGGAATTTTTTTGAGGAAAGCCATATTGTGGAATATTTCTATAATACTTTCTTAAAACAGTTTTTTAAGTCTACCGTATGTTATAAATTGCATAAAGTTTATTAATACTTCCAAATCTTATTCAGATGCCTGATCATAAAATACTACTCCGGATTGTACTGTCTGGTAGTCTTCTTTTGGTACCATTTTCGGTAAAATCACAATCACTTTTTAACATAAATATTTCAGATCAAACTGGTCTGAATGCCGACAGTATAACCTTCTCTGACAATACCAATCTTATCTTTAAACGCAAGAAACCGGTTTTAAGTTTCCTCCTTGATGAAAAATTATGCACGACCGGGGATGTTTCAGCTATAAGAACAGACAATAATTACTCACTTACATTTGAAAATAAGCTTAAGCTGGTTGTCAAAAATCCGGGCCTGCAATCATCAGGATGGCGTTGTGAACTTGAATTCGAAAATATCTCCGGGGATACTGTTTCAATCAGCAACGTGATCCCTTTTGATGCGGATAATGGATCAATTAATATTACCGGGAAAGGGCCATGGGATTTGGCAAGAGCCTGGTTATTCCGTCCGGGCTTCCGTCCTGTCAGAGTTATTCTGCCGGATAATGCGTGGGAAATGGGTTATACTTCCTTTGATATCAATGATGGTTTATCCGTTTGTGCAATAGCCCGGCGTATGCAGACCGAAGGAGGGCAGAAACAAAGGTATCAGACACTCCTGCCGCCAAAAGCAAAGGTCCATTATAATGTGTATGCAGATATTTTTAGGGGAGAATGGCAGAATGGTTTAAGAATGATGTTCAGGGACAGATATTTATATGATCTGGAAAAGTTTGACAATACACTTTATGAACGCGCCGACCTGGCATGGATAAAAGAAAGCTATCTTATCATACTCCAAATGGCATGGGACCGGGAGTTTTATGACAGGAGCACCGGAAAATATACTTTCCCGGATTTGCTCAGGAATGGGATTGATCTGTTTGGAAATATTGACGTTTATGGAATATGGCCAACCTGGCCGCGTCTTGGACTTGACCAGCGTAATCAATGGGATTTATACAGGGATTTACCGGGAGGAACAAACCAGCTGAGAAATTTTAGCCGCATATCACGCCAGAACAATACCAGGTTCTTCATTGCTTATAATCCGTGGGACAACAGCACCAGAAAAGAAGATCATTACAAAGGAATGGCCCGTATGATCAAAGAAACTGAAGCTGATGGTGTAGTACTTGATACAAAAGGAAGTTCGAGCTATGAACTCCAGGCAGCTGCCGACAGCGTCAGAAAAGGTGTTGTTATGTATTCCGAAGGAATGGCTATAACAAAAGACATGCCCGGGATCATTTCAGGAAGGGTCCACAATGCGATATTTTTAAGCCCCGAGCTTAACCTGAATAAGCTTATTAAACCTGATTTTTCAATTTTCCGGGTATGCGATGTGGGAGAGGATCTTATTCACCGTGAAATTGCTATAGCATTTTTTAATGGTTACGGGACAGAATTGAATATGTACCGTCCCGGAGGCAGGGACGATAACTACAGGGCTGATCTCGAATATCTGGCCAGGACAACTTTCACACTCAGGCAGAATAATGATGCTTTTCTGGATAAAGAGTGGACACCACTGATAGAGACAGTAGTTGACAATGTCTTCGTAAACAGGTGGAAATCAGGAGAAAAGACTATTTATACTGTTCTGAATATGAGGCCTGAAGGTATCGAAGGCATGCTGTTCAAAATCAGTAATAACAGCAATAAACATTATATATCGTTATGGAATCATGAAATTGTGATGCCTGTCCTGGATAATGGTGCCACTTACGCCACAGTCAGGGCAGACAGCTGGCCCGCCTCTTTTTCAGGAACCCGGAAAGAAGGATCACTGGAGTGTATTGCAGAGTTTCCATCAATACTAAAATCCGTGATCAAAGGTGATTCTATTTTTATTAGTGTTCCAGCGGAGAGTAAAATTTTAATATGGCAGGGAAATCCTTCATATAATGCTGATTTTAAAGAGTTTAATCTAAAAAATGATACTGTTGTACGTGTAAAGGACCTGTTTGGTTATTATGAAGGTAAAATAGTTGTACAGGTTATTGATAATAAGCATCTTCTGGATGAAAATATTCATATGTTCAAAGGAGGTAAACCCTGGTTGATAAGCTCGGTGGTTCCTACTGTAAGGGCAACAGGGATAGCTCCTGATATGATTCTTGTACCAGGAACTGATTTTTCCTATGAGGTAACGACAGGCGAGGATTTTATACTTTATCCCGAAGTAAGCGGGATAACCGTTAAAATTGACAGTTTTCTTATAGATAAATACCCTGTGACAAATGCCCAGTATTATGAGTTTCTTCAAAGTTCGGGATACAGACCGGCAGATACAACCAGGTATTTAAGGCATTGGGAAATGGGCATATATAAACAGGGTCAGGAGCGTTATCCTGTTGTAAATGTGAGTTATGAAGACATAAAAGCATATACAAAATGGGCTGGTAAGAGGCTTCCGACTCAGGCGGAGTGGCAGCTTGCAGCCCAGGGAACAGATAAACGGAAATGGCCCTGGGGTAATGAATTTCATGGCACATTATGCAATAACGGTTTTGACAAGCCCACCCCTGTGGATGCATTCACAAAAGGGATGAGCCCGTATGGTGTCATGGATCTGGTCGGCAATATCTGGCAGATGACCAATGATATGTATTTTAACGGATCCTACTATTTTTCTGTTATCAGGGGAGGAGGCTTCTATCAAACCTGAATCAAGCTGGTGGTATATACAGGGAGGTCCCCAGGCACTCGACAAAACCCAGATAATGCTCCATGGTTTCACCTGGTTTTGACAGGAATGCAACTGTAGGTTTCAGATGTGTCAAGGATATAGACAGCAGGAACTTCAGGGGAAAGCGATAGTTCAGACCTTCAGCTTCTTCTCGATCTCATTGATCTGGTTCCTGAAATGCTTGTCAGTATCTATCAGGTTGTTGACAGTTTTGCAGGCATGCAGAACCGTAGCATGATCTTTTCCTCCTATATGTGAACCAATGCTTGCCAGTGATGCTTTTGTAAGGCTTTTTGAGAAATACATTGAAACCTGTCGGGCCTGAACAATTTCTCTTTTTCTTGTTTTGCCCTGGATAAGATCAATAGGGATCTTGTAATAGTCACATACAATTTTCTGAATATATTCGATAGTGATCTCACGTCTTGATGTGCTGACAAGTTTTTCAACCATCTGCCGTGCCAGATCGAGAGTGATCTCTTTTCTGTTCAGCGTCGACTGTGCATAAAGAGAGATCAGAACTGCTTCAAGTTCCCTGATATTATTGGAGATATTGGCAGCAAGATATTCGAATATTTCGTCAGGGAGCTCAATCCCGTCATTGTATGCTTTCTTCTTCAGAATTGCCAGCCTGGTTTCATAATCGGGTCTTTGCAGGTCGGCCTGCAAACCCCATTTGAACCTCGACAGAAGCCTTTGCTCCATACCCTGCAGTTCCACAGGAGGCCTGTCACAGGTCAGTATCAGTTGTTTCCCTGACTGATGAATATGATTGAAGATGTGAAAGAAAGTGTCCTGGGTTTTTTCCTTACCTGCAAATTCATGAACATCATCAAGAATAAGCACATCTATCATCTGATAAAAATGCAGGAAATCGTTCTTATTATTGTTTCTGTACTGATTCAACGAATTGTGTCTGGAATTTGTTTGCATTTACATACAACACAACCTTATCAGGATGTTTTTCCTTGACAAGGATCCCGATTGCCTGTGCAAGATGTGTTTTTCCCAGGCCTGAATCGCCATAGATCATCAGAGGATTGAAGGCAGTACCACCGGGATTATTGCCGACTGCAATTCCTGCTGACCTGGCAAGCCTGTTGCATTCGCCCTCCACATAATTACTGAAATTGTAATCAGGATTGAGCTTAGGATCAAAATGCACCTTTTTTATGCCGGGAATTACGAACGGATTCTTTATTGAAGGCTGGGTTACGTCAAAAGGAACCTGAAGAGGCTTATTATCAAGATCTGTCTTATTACGGGAAGGATATCTTACGGTATAGGGTTTGCCATCGGAGTAATTCGCATTTTCCAGCACTACATTGTACTCAAGTTTGGCGTCAGCACCAATTTCACGACGGAGAGTTTTCCTGAGGATATCTATATATTGTTCTTCAAGGTATTCATAAAAAAAGGGACTTGGAACCTGAATTGTCAGCACATTGTTTTCAAGTTTTAAAGGAATAATCGGTTCAAACCAGGTTTTAAAACTGACGGATGGAATAATGTCCTTTATTATTTGAAGACAGTTATTCCAAACATCATTGTGCGATTTGTTCATGAAAATTCTTTCGTTATTAGTTTTAAGGTTTCAAGTCAAGCTGATTCACACAGCAATATTTGTAAAAAAAAAAGTTAAAAAAAAAATTTTTTTCGCTTGGTTTTCTCAAAAATAGTATATGGTTTTAAACATCAGCAACTTATGCGAAAAAATATTTTTTTATATTTTAATGTATAGATATTCAGCTAGTTATATGAATGGTTACCGGTTTGTAAGTGTAAGACAATTTATTATAAATCTTAATCAAAATTATACAAATGACAATAAAAACGAGGACTATTTTGCCATCATTTTACTGGTACATTTTAAGATCAAGATAATCTGAATTTTATAAAAATCCTATTCTTCCGGGATATTTTTTTTGCCAAAGAGGGAAAAATGAACGTATCGTTTTGGATTAGCTTTCATATCGAGTAAAAGGAGGTTCAGGCTCCCGAGACTGCTTGAAAGATTTTTATATAAGGAATCATTTGTCATCAGTTGTCCGGCAGTTCCCTGTCCGTTATTCAGGTTCTCTATCAGGACCGCCGCTTTTTCGAGGCTCGATTTAAGGTTGTTTACAGAATTGTATATATCAGCTGCTGCAAGGGTGTCGGCAATATTTTCCAGACTGCTGAAAGTTGATGTAAGCTTATCAGAGTTTTCAGCCAGCATCTGAGTGAACTTGTTTATGTTTTCAAGTGTGGCTTTAAGTTCTGCCTCATCAATGCTCCGGGCTGTGTTGCTAAGGCTGGCAACCCCGGATCTGAGATTTGTCTTGAACTGCGGATCAATAATGTCGTTAATTGATCCAATGACAGAATCGATAACAGAAATCAGATCAGACAGTTTATTTTTCAGAGGGATAAGCTCATTCTCAAATTTGGCTATCAGCGATTCGGCCAGCCTTCCTGGTATGGTGTCACCGCTTGAATATGTGCCCGGGTCCTTCACCGTAAACAAACTGTATCTTCATACCTGCAATGAGCGATGGCCGTAGTGATCTCAGCTACCGTATTCCTTGGCAGTTTGAATCCCTTATCGACTGTCAGGGTAACAACAAGCCTGCCGCTTTCAGGATCAAGGAATCTGACAGACTGGACCACCCCGACTTTATATCCGTTGACTTCAACAGGACTTGATTCAGCTAAGCCCCCAACCTTGTCGTAAACAACATAATACTGTGTTGTACTTACTGAAAAGATCCTTTCCCTTCAGGAAATTATACAACCATATGAAAACCAGAATAGTTATTAATGCTGTGATACCAATCTTGACTTCATGCGAGATTTTTTTCATTTAGGCGCTGGTTTTATCGTTGTTTGTTTTGTGTTGACTTAAGTGCATCCTGTAAAGGTAATATTTTGTTATTTTTTACTGCGATGACGAAAGCATCCGGGTAAACATTCAGTATTATCTTCCTGTACTCCACAGCTTCGGAATACTCTTTAAAACTACCGGTTGCATATCTGAAGCGATTATCTGATGCTATTTCAGTAACCTCTGTTAATCCTCTGAAATTCTCCGGCTTTACTTCTTTCTTTCTGGCAGAGGAGTTAATCTGCACCATGAATTTGAGTTCATCATTTTCAGTACCCTCTTTTGTTACCAGGGAATCGGTTAATGTGGCTGTTTCAGCAGTTTCTTTTAGCGTTGAGATATTGCTTTTCTTATCGACTTCATTGATATAGTCACGCGTAGCCCTGAATATTGCTGATGCCAGATAATCCTGTCCTTCTTTTGAGGTAAGATATTTTTCCTCCTCCGTATTAGTGATAAATCCTGTTTCAATCAGTACACTTGGCATAGTGGTCATATACAGGACCCAGAATCCGGCCTGTTTAACCCCACGATCGATCCTGCCTGCACGATTCTTGAACTGGCTTTGTATGCTGGAGGCCAACATTGTACTTTGTTTCTGAAAAGCATTTTGCATTACGGTAAACATAATATACGACTCGGTAGATTTTGGATCAAAACCTTCATATTTTGTGGAGAAATCATCTTCAAGCAGAATTACCTCATTTTCTTTCATGGCCACCTCAAGGTTTTGTTCATCCTGAGCCGGTCCCATTATCCAGGTTTCAGTACCTTTAATGCTGTTTTTACTTATCCAGTTTGCGTGTATGGAAATAAACAAGTCGGCTTTGTTTTGATTTGCAAATTGGGGCCTTTCTCTCAAATCCATAAATACATCCGTTTTCCTGGTATAAAGAACTTTCACATTTTCAATGTTTTGTTCGAGGTATTCTCCGGTTTTCAGAGCAATAGACAGGGCAATGTTCTTCTCTTTACTGTTTGCCCCAAGTGCTCCGGGATCTTTTCCGCCATGTCCGGGATCAATGACTATCACCCAGTTCTTCTCTGATGCTTCAACAGTTTGCCATGCTGAAATTACGGTAAAGAGAATTAAAGCGGACAGCATTTTCAGCATATATATATAATTGGTACGTTCTTTGCCGTTTTTATAATCTGAACCCATGTCTAGTTCATGTTTTTTTAATTAGTTTTGCGCCTGACATCCGGACGTCACACAAAAACTGTACAAAAATAGTATTAAAGTTGTATTTTTTTAAACAAAAGCGGTTACTTGTAGTGTTCCTTGTGATGGTCCGGTTTGTTTCATTGTTTTCTCAGGAACGGAATATGATTCCGGATTCGAATATGGTAAGTCAGGACACTCTTGTTTCTGACACTCTTACAGGCAGGCTGATAAAAAAAATTTCTCCCGAAGCTATTGACGGGCAGGTAACATACAAATCCCGGGGGCGCAAAAAGAATGATCTTGTCAATAAAAGAGCCATTCTTATTGATCAGGCGGAAGTCACTTACAAGGATATTGAAATAAAAGCCGATTCTATCGTTTTTGATATGCTGGCAAATACGGTTTTTGCGGCAGGAAGAACAGATTCAACAGGCAAGGTAGCGGGTACACCTGTTTTTAAGCAGGGAACTCAGGAGATCGAGGCCGACTCCCTTTTATATAACTTTGTGACACGTAAGGCTTTAGCCTATAGAATTGTCACCCAGCAGGAAGAAGGGTTGCTACGAAGTCAGGTGACAAAGCTTCTGGAAGACGGAACCTCCAATATATCAAAAAGCACATATTCGACATGTGATGCTGAACATCCGCATTTTTATATAAACCTGCCAAAAGCTAAGATTTATCCGGGCAAGAAGATCATTTCAGGTCCCGGATACCTTGTGCTCGAGGGTATCCCCCTGCCGGTAGCCCTTCCATTTGGATTTTTTCCCATTCAGACTAAAAAAGCTGCTTCAGGTATTCTTATACCCAAAATTGGCCAGGAACAGCTGAGAGGATATAACCTCACTGAAGGAGGATATTATTTCGCCATCAGTGAATATTTTGACCTGGCCCTGAGGGGGAACATTTATACAAATGGCACATGGATGCTTACCGCCCAGAGTAATTATTCCAAAAAGTACAAATTCGACGGACAGTTCATATTCAGTTATGCAAACAATATCTCAGGTCATAAAGGATTGAAAGATTATAATAAAGCCACTAACTATAAGATCGGCTGGACCTATAACCAAAATGCAAAAGCCCGTCCCGGATCAAGGTTTTCAGCCAACGTAAATATGAGTTCAAGCGGCTATGACAAAACCAACAGTTACAATGTTTCAGAGCATGTCACCACCCAGAGGCAATCAAGCGTAAG
The DNA here is from genome assembly GCA_963828775.1 of uncultured Bacteroidales bacterium. Classification (GTDB taxonomy): domain Bacteria; phylum Bacteroidota; class Bacteroidia; order Bacteroidales; family VadinHA17; genus LD21. The sequence goes on from CAWHGX010000071.1 coordinate 253,982, forward strand.
TTATTCAAAGACCTGGGAGGGATCCCCTTTCAACCTCTCGGCAAGCATGAATCACAGCCAGAATGTGAAGAACAAAACTGTCAGCCTGAATCTGCCGAAGATCAGCTTTAATGTCAGCAGAATATATCCGTTTAAAGGGAAAAGCAGCTCCGGCACAAAAAAATGGTACCAGGAGCTTCAGTTTCAATACTCTGCATCACTCGACAACCAGATTAATACATATGACAGCCTTTTATTTACGAGAGATGTTTGGAAAAATATGCGAAATGGTTTTAAGCACGAAGCTCCCGTTAGCATTCAGTTCCGTCCTTTTAAAAACTTTTCAATCTCACCGCAGGTCACATACAGCGGCGTACTGTATACTCAGAAATTCGAAAAGAGATGGGATCCGGCTTATTTTGATCAGGGAAAAAATGAAATAGTCGGGAAAGTAGTGACTGATACTCTCCGGGGCACCTTTTACGGCCATTCCTTCAGGCCTTCAATAAGTGCAGGCTTCAGTCCTCAGGTTTTCGGAACTTTCACTTTCAAGCCTGAATCAAGGGTGCAGGCTATACGGCATGTCATGAAACCTTCAGTCAGTTTCAGCTATGTTCCGGCCTTGAAAGGCCTAAGCAGTGACCTCTACAGGCAGGTTCAGAGAGATACTCTTGAAAATTTTACAGAATATTCGGTGTTCGACGGGAATATTTTTGGAACACCTTCATTATCAACACGAAGTGGTGGCATATCTTTCAATCTGACAAATATACTGGAAGCAAAAGTATTCGAAAAGAACGATACCTCAGGGAAACCTAAAAAAGTCAAGATCATTGATAATTTTGGCATCACAACATCGTATAATGTCTTTGCCGATTCGATGAAATGGTCACCGGTTTCGATGGGCCTGAGGACCACTCTTTTGGAAAATATAGGTGTTTCGGCAAACAGCAGTTTTTCTCTGTATGGTTTGAGTAAGTCAGGTACAACTATCGGAACTTTTGCATATGCTCAGAATAAGAAGCTTATGAGGTTGACTAACTTCTCAGTAAGCCTCGATTTTGATCTTGGCCGGCTGATAAGTGGCGATAAGGATAAACAGGCAACCGCTTCTCCTCCGCAAAGTACCAGATCAGGTTTATCAGCTCAGGATCAGGAACCGGGAAGGATGGATCAGGGAAACGACAACCAGGAAGGTTCGATGTTTGATGAATATGGCTATTCAATATTTGATGTGCCATGGTCAATGAGAGTAAGTTATAATTTCAATTACTCGAAACCTGCTTTTAAATCCATGCTGACTCAGACCCTTTCGGTAAATGGCAATCTGACTCTTACAAAGAAAATGGCAATTACCTACACAAGCGGTTACGATTTCACACATGGTGAAATCACAATGACCCAGATTGGTATTACCCGTGACCTGCATTGCTGGGATATGAGCTTTAACTGGATACCAAACGGTACAATGAAAATGTGGAACTTCACGATAAGGGTCAAGGCAGCTGTTCTTTCAGACCTTAAATATGAGCGCCGGAAAGATTATCACGACGAATATTAGTAATTTTATTCTGCAATAATCTCAAACTCAACCTCGACTTTTACCTCCCGGTGCAGTTTAATAACAGCTTTATATTTGCCGATTTCCTTGATCTGATCTTCCGGAAGCGTTATGCTTTTCCGGTCAATATCGAATCCTTTTTCCTTTAAAGCTTCCGCAATCTGAATTGTGTTGACCGAACCGAAGATCTTACCGGAAGAGCTGGTCTTGGCGCCTACAACAAGATTTATTTCAGCAAGCTTTGAAGCCATTTCCTGGGCAGTGATCCTGATTTTTTCTTCTTTATGGGCTCTTTGTTTCAGATTCTCAGCATGCATCTTTTTAGCTGAAGGAGTGGCTGCAATAGCATAACCATTTGGAATGAGATAGTTACTGGCATACCCGTTTTTGACATGCACGATGTCGTCCTTCTGCCCCACTTTATTAACGTCCTGTAATAATATTATTTCCATAAACAATCCTCCTTATTTTAGCAGGTCAGTAACATAAGGAAGAAGAGCAATATGACGTGCTCTTTTCACGGCTTTTGCCACTTTCCTCTGGTATTTAAGCGAAGTCCCGGTCAGCCTGCGGGGTAGTATCTTACCCTGGTCGTTTAAGAATTTCTTCAGGAATTCAGGATCTTTATAATCGATATACCGTATCCTGTTTTTCTTGAACCTGCAGTATTTCTTTTTCTTGACCTCGACAGTTGGCGGAGTCAAATATCTTATTTCTGATTCGTTCTGTGCCATATTTTATTCCTCCTTCAATTTACCTGATTCTTTTTGTTTCCTTTTCTTCTCTGCATATTCGATGGCGAATTTTTCCATCCTGAAGGTCAAAAATCTTATGATCCTCTCGTCGCGGCGATATTGCACTTCAAGCTTTTCAATCAGATCGCCGGTACCTTTAAATTCTATGAGATAGTAGAAGCCTGTCGACTTTTTTTGAATAGGGTAGGCCAGTTTTTTAAGGCCCCAGTTTTCTTCATGAATGATCTCACCGTCGTTCTCGGTAATGACCTTCTTGAATTTTTGTACCGCTTCCTTCATCTGGTTCTCAGATAAAACGGGAGTTGTAATGAAAACGGTTTCGTACTGATTTAACATAATAATTAACTGTTTATAAATTTTAGTGTTTTCGGCTCGCAAAAGTACAATTTTTTTTCTTAAAGAAAAATTAATATGAATAAAATTAGGTCATTATCATTACTGTACCTGTACCGGCTCTGTTATTAATATCTCTGTCCCGTTAAATTCCTCACAGGATTTTACCGGGATTGCTTTTTAACTATATTTGTACTTCAGCATATATTATTGGGACGAAAGTCAATAATCTTATGGAGAATTTTATAGTATCAGCAAGAAAATATCGCCCGGCAACATTTGATATGGTAGTGGGACAGGATTCCATTACCAATACACTTAAAGCCGCAATAAAAAACAAACATCTTACTCAGGCTTACCTTTTCTGCGGACCCAGAGGTGTGGGTAAAACAACCTGCGCCAGGATCTTCGCAAAAACGATTAACTGCAGTGATCTGAAGGATAATGGTGAAGCCTGCGATATATGTGAATCGTGCCTCTCGTTCAATACCCTGAGATCATTTAACATACATGAACTGGATGCGGCCTCAAACAATAAGGTGGATGATATAAGGAGCCTTACCGACCAGGTCAGGATACCTCCTCAGATCGGGAAATACAGCATATATATAATTGATGAAGTCCATATGCTCTCCTCATCAGCTTTCAATGCATTTCTGAAGACTCTTGAGGAACCGCCGGCTCACGCAATATTCATACTTGCCACTACCGAAAAGCATAAAATCATACCCACAATACTGTCGAGGTGCCAGATCTTCGATTTTAACCGGATCCGTATTGAAGATATAGTGGGACGCCTGATGTATGTGGCAAAAAATGAAGGAGTGAGTGCTGAAGAAGAGGCTCTTCATATAATATCACAGAAAGCTGACGGAGCCCTGAGGGATGCACTCTCTATTTTCGATCAGATCGTTAGCCTGAGCGGCAAAAATATCACCTATAAGGATGTCATTGAGAATCTCAACGTACTCGATTATGAATATTATTTCAAAACGATCGACGGAGCGCTTTGCGGGGATATCTCATCAGTACTGATGACATTCAATGAGATTCTCCAGAAGGGTTTTGATGGTCATAATTTTGTTTCCGGACTCAGCAGTCATCTTCGGGACCTTCTGGTATGCAAGGATGAAGTGACCATGAGGCTTCTGGAAGCTACTCCTGCTATTAAGCAAAGATACCTTCATCAGACAAAAGCATGTCCGGAAGAGTTTATTTTCAAAGCTCTTGAGCATGGCAGCAATTGCGACGTCTCTTATAAGACCAGTAAAAATCCCCGTTTGCACGTGGAGTTATTCCTGATACGGTTGTGCCATCTTACTGGAACTGCTTCCGGAGGAAACTGAAAAAAAAAAGTCTGACCTGACACTCAATTCAAAAAAAGAGGAAGAGCTTCCCCTGCCATCAAAATCTGAAATAATCAGAGAAACTTCCGATCCGCCAGGCTTAAAAGTGAGGAAGCAGGATTTCCAATCAGGTCAACACACTCCGGTAATTGAGAAACATACCAAATCGTTTTCAATTAAGAACATAATCGCTGAAGAAAAGGAAGCTGCTCAAAGCTCTATAAAACCTGCTGAAGAATCAGGACCGAAAAACGAATCCGGGACCCCGGAGGAGTTCAATACTACACTCCTTCGGGAGAACCTGGAATGAATTTACCGACCTTCTTAAAGGCGAGGGTGCAAGAGTAATAAGCATGTTTAAATCGGTTAAAACTGAGGTGGAAAATGATCATATAATAAAAGTACATCTGAGCAATGCCGCTCAGAAGGATCTTTTTATCCAGAATTATAAACAAAAGCTGATAAGCTTTCTGAATAATAGATTCAAGTCGAAGGATATTGATATTGAGACAATTGTTGATCTTTCTGATACAAATGAGATTTTATATTCGGATGAACAGAAATACAATTATCTTGTAGCAAAATATCCCGAATTGAAAGAGCTAAAGAAGGCTTTTAATCTTGATATTACCTGATACCCGGTTCTTAAATTGTTCAACGCTTGGATAAAAGCCCTGATATAATGAATAATGGATCCGGTCAGAAGATATCTGACAAAGGGAAGGTTTTTCCGGAAAGTACGAAATCTGATCTCCTGTCCATTGGAATAGCCCATGATTTAAATAATATTCTTGCGACGATCTCGGGATATGCTGAATTGCTGCATGAGGATCTTTCTAATGATTCCCGGTTATCAGAAAAAACAGGTAAGATCCTGACAGCTGTTTCACGAGCCAGATCCCTTACGGACCAGATGCTGGCTTTCAGCAGGCATACCAAAAAGACAAAAATTTCTATCAATCCCGGTGAAATTCTTGAGGAGGCGATTGATTTTGTCAGACCTGCATTTCCTGCTGACATTAATATAAAATCTGATAATCCGGGATCAGGAATCTCTTTGTTAGCTGATCCTGTACAATTGTTCAGGATGTTTCTCAACCTGATTACAAATGCTATCCAGTCGATGGGGGAAGGAGGCGGAACATTGTATACCAGCATTAGGGTACTCGACGGGAGTAAGGTTAAGTTATTGATTAATAGGGATATCGTAGCTGATCATTATGCCGTTGTAACATTTAAGGATACCGGTTCAGGGATGAATGCATCACAGATCCAAAAGATATTTGAGCCTTTTTTTACAACCAGGGAAGCGGGAAAGGGTACTGGCCTTGGATTATCAGTTGTTCGTGAGATTGTGAATGATTTGAAGGGTGATATCCTTGTGTCGAGCAAAGAAAATGAAGGATCGGTCTTTGAGGTATACCTGCCGGTTTCAGAAGGATTGGCTGTTTAACGCAGGTTACATGCTGATCAATGTGCAAAACAATAATAATCTGAAGAAGAATTATTAAATTCGGACATAATAAAATTTACCGGTCACCAATAGCAAATTTAAAGCTTCTGCAATGTCAGTTATATTGATTATTGAGGACGACAAGGAATTCAGGGAAATTCTTAAAACAGCTCTCACTCTGAAAGATCATATTGTTATTGAAGCCGAAAATGGCAAAGAAGCATTGATTCATTTCAAACCCGGAGTGACCGATCTGGTAATCACCGACCTTATTATGCCCGATGAGGATGGTTTAAAGGTAATCATGAAAATCAGGCAGATGAAACACGGAATTAAGCTGATCGCCATTTCGGGCGGAGGTAAAGCAGGCCCCGGAAGCTACCTCGACCTGGCCAGGGCACTTGGTGCGGACGCAATTTTTTCTAAACCGTTTTCAATCAATGACCTCGTTTTAAAAATTGATGACTTGCTAAAGGTTGAACATTCGGAATAAAACAATTGTTATAAACTGAAAAACTAAATTTTACTATTATGTTAAAGAAAAAAGTAGAAGATATCTGTAACAGGCAGATTGATAGAGAAGGTTACTCATCGAACCTTTATCTGGCAATGGCATCATGGGCCGAAACAAATGGCTTCAGCGGTGTGGCGTCATGGCTATATGCCCAGGCCGATGAAGAAAGAATGCATATGCTGAAGTTTATCAGGTATGTAAATGAGAGGGGCGGCCAGGCAATTATCCCGGCTATCAAGAAACCGGGAACAGATTATAAAACCGTCGAAGGAATGTTTAAAGAGGTTCTTAAGCATGAAGAGTTTATAACTTCGAGCATAAATGAAATTGTTGCGATGACTCTCGAAGAAAAAGATTTCAACACACATAGTTTTCTCCAATGGTTTGTAACCGAACAGATTGAGGAAGAAGCTTCCGTCAGAACCATTCTGGATAAGGTAAACCTTGTTGGAAAAAACAATATGTATCAGTTTGACAGGGATATTATGAGTTTAAGAGGGCCGGCATCTGGTACACCGGCAACTACATGAAGCTAACTGGATTTTTAGTTGTTGTTTTTCTTTTTCTGTTTGCATTTCCTTTTTCAAATCTTAAGGCTCAGGGACTGATATTTAACCGTTCCATCACCGGTATTTGTTATGCCGGTAATAAGATTAATAAGGTCTATATTCCGCCTCCTAAAAGCTTCCCGACAAAATCAGGCTCTAAGGGAGCAGGAGTAATTACAGTTATCTATACCGGCTTTTCGGCTGAAGCCAAAGCTGCAGTTGATTATGCTGTAAAGATAATCGAATCGATGCTGCCGCCGGACCTTAAATTGACAATCAAGGCATCGTGGACAAGAATATCAGCAGCTGACGTTTTAGGAAATTCTTCAATAACCGGTTTTGCCGGAGGCTGGGGAATAGACGCTCTCGAGCCAATGGCGTTCTATCCTGTAACCGTAGCTGAAAAGATAGCCGGAAGAAGCCTTAATGAAGACCATGAAGCAGATGTTGAACTGGTGCTTAACAGTACCGCAAAATGGTACCTCGGCACAGATGGAAATACCCCGGTTTCAAAATATGATCTTGTAACTGTTGTTTTGCATGAAATATGTCATGGGCTCGGTTTCTTTGACAGTCTGGATGCTGAGAATGCTGCTGGATCTTATGGAATAGGAACAATACCTACGATATATGACAAATTTGTCGAGAACCTCTTTGAGAAAAGACTTACCGATACGACTCTATTCAGGCAAAATTCAGAAGATCTTTATAATGAACTTGTCGGAGGCCAGCTCTATTTTTCCGGACCCCTTACACGCAGGTATTTATCCGGAGGCAGGGCAAGGCTCTATGCTCCCTCAACATGGGATCCGGGTTCGAGCGTTTCCCACCTCGATGAATTAAGAACCAGCCAGGTTAATGCCCTCATGACACCATACATTGATTTTGGCGAAGCAATACATGATCCCGGAAATCTCACTCTGTCAATACTTGGCGACCTGGGATGGATCAATACAAGGATAATCGCCCGGAAGGTCAAAGATACTGAAGAACACCTTTCAGAAATCGAACTATCTGCAGATATCAGGTCCGATACCACATATAATAAAGATATGGTTGGCCTGGTTTATTCCTTTGATGGTTTTTTAACTGCCGATACGCTGATGATGCAGTCGCTCTCATCAGCTGATTCTTATTCAGGGAAGATACAGGTTCCTGCATTCAACACCAAATTAGACTATTACTTCTTTACTGCCGACGAATTTTCACGGTTGTATAAATCTCCTTCCCTGGCAGAAGAAAATCCTTACAGTGTTTATATTGGAACTGATACTGTGAAACCGGTTATATCTCATTCGCCTCCGGAATATTTCTTTGAAAAGATCGATTCAATATATTTTGAAGCTAATGTGACTGATAATCTTGAAGTTGACACAGTCTTTATCGAATACAGGGTGAATAACGGAGTATCTAAATCCTATGGGCTAAGATCAGTCGGCCCGGAAAAATATACATCAAGTCTGCCTGTGAAATCCGAATTGCTTAAGGGAGGAGACTCCGTGGAATATCGGATTATTGCTATTGATAAAGCTTCAGGCCGTAACATGGGTATTTCTCCTGCATCCGGCTATAATTCTATCAGGATTGAGACTCTCTTACCAGCTGTAAACAGTTATTCAACAGATTTTTCGGATGGAGTTTCTGATTTCTTTAATTCCGGATTTGGAATTGCCCAGCCAGCTGGCTTCAGCAGTTTAGCCCTGCACTCGGAACATCCTTATAAGAGCCCCGATGAAGACTATAAAAGCCTGGAATTCAGCGCCGTTCTGCGTCATCCGGTAATTTTTGATGCCTCAGGAATGGAAGTCTCGTTTAAAGAACTGGTACTTGTGGAACCCGGAGCTGAAGGTTCGGTATTCGGATTTTCTGATTTTTATGATTATGTTATCATAGAGGCATCAGGGGATTATGGAAAAACCTGGTTCGGCCTGATCGACGGATACGACAGCAGAATTATTCCATCATGGGAAACAGCCTATAACAGCTCAATTAATGGACAAAATTCAACTTTTGAAGGTAAAGAGTCAATGATGAAGCAACATGCTTATTATCCCAGAATATCAGACCGGATTTCTGACAGGGACTCTCTGCTGATCAGGTTCAGGATATATTCTGATCCTTATGCCAATGGTTGGGGATGGGTGGTCGACGACCTGCAAATAAAGCCACTTATCGACCAGGTTGAAGAAAAGAGCACCACAGGCACTAAAGTCTTCCCAAATCCCGGGAATGGCATGGTGAATATTATATTTGAAAGTACCGGAATCTTAAAACCGGTGCATATAAGTGTTTATGATATCACAGGGAGGTGTATAATCAGGGAAGAATCATTTGGTGAAGAAAAGGCAACACTAAATATTGCCGGAAATCCTTCGGGATTGTATCTGATTGTGATTAATAATGGTTACAGTACGAAAACCATTAAGTACATTCTTATCAAATAAAGACCTGATAAATCAGCTTTTTGAATTCCAAATCTGAAAAAACGCTAATTTTGCGGGATATTTAAAGAATCTGTAAAACAGTTTTAAATGGATATTGTAAACAAGGTACTTGGTCTGTTTTTAGGGAATAAGTATGAAAGGGATATCAAGGAGATTACTCCATACACAATTGAAATATTAAAGGAGTATGACAAACTTAAAGATCTGTCAAATGATCAGTTAAGGGATCTTACAGGAGTTTTGAAAATTGAGATCCTGAACGAAATTGAACCCGATGAAAACGAAATAAGATCGCTGAAAGGCAAAGCTGAGGCTGAAGAGGATGTTTACCGGAAGGAGGAATATTACAATGAAATAGACAAGATCGAAAAGCTTATTGATGAAAAGCTTGAGAAGAAACTTGATACACTTATTCCAAGAGCTTTTGCACTTAGTAAAAGAAACTGCCCGCAGATTCAAGGAGAATAGTGTTCTTGAAGTGACTGCACGTCAGTATGACCGCGATCTTGCAGCCACAAGGGAAAGCATTAGTATAAAGGGCGATAAGGCAATCTGGAGCAACAGGTGGATTGCCGGAGGCAATGAAATCGTTTGGGATATGGTTCACTACGATGTTCAGCTGATAGGAGGAGTTGCTCTTCATAAGGGAAAAATTGCAGAAATGGCCACAGGTGAAGGTAAAACTGTAGTGGCAACGCTTCCTGTCTTTTTAAATGCACTTGCCGGGAGAGGCGTTCATATTGTTACAGTCAATGATTATCTTTCAAAACGTGACTCTGAGTGGATGGGTCCGATCTATGAGTTTCATGGTCTTACGGTAGATTGTATCGACAAACATCAGCCAAATTCAGCTGACAGACGGAAAGCTTATAATGCTGATATTACTTTCGGGACCAATAACGAATTTGGTTTCGACTACCTGAGGGATAATATGGCAATTAATCCTGAGGACCTTGTTCAGCGTAAACATCACTATGCGATAGTCGATGAGGTCGATTCGGTGCTTATTGACGATGCACGTACACCTCTTATCATTTCAGGTCCGACAGCTAGAAGCGATACACAGCAATTCGATGAGCTGAAGCCAAAAGTTGACAAGCTGGTTAGTGCCCAGAAACGACTTGTTACACAAATACTTGCCGATTCAAAGAAACTTATTTCCGAAGACAAGAATGAAGAGGGGGGCAAGCTCCTGCTAAGGGCATACAAAGGTCTGCCCAAGAATAGTGCTCTTATAAAGTATCTGAGTGAAGAGGGAAACAAAACTCTTCTACAGAAGACAGAGAACTTCTATATGCAGAACAATAGCAAGGAGATGCCTAAAGTAACAGATGCGCTTTATTTTATAATTGATGAAAAGGCAAATTCAATCGAACTTACCGAAATTGGCCTCGATCTTATTTCCGATTCAGTTGAGGATGCCAGTTTCTTTGTTTTGCCTGATGTCGGTTCCAAAATAGCAGATCTTGAGAAAGCAGGTCTCAACGAAAGGGATAAGCTTAAAAAGAAGGATGAACTGCTTCAGGATTATGCTGTTAAGTCTGAACGTGTCCATACAATGACACAGCTTCTTAAGGCATGGACCCTCTTTGACAAAGATGTCGAGTATGTGGTGATAGATAACAAGGTCAAGATTGTGGATGAACAGACCGGCCGTATCCTCGAGGGTCGCCGCTATTCTGACGGATTGCATCAGGCTATCGAAGCAAAAGAAAACGTAAAAGTTGAAGAAGCCACACAGACTTATGCTACCATTACCCTTCAGAATTATTTCAGGATGTATCATAAACTTGCCGGGATGACAGGTACAGCTGAAACTGAAGCCGGTGAGCTGTGGAATATTTATAAGCTTGATGTTGTTGTAATACCAACTAACCGTCCGGTTATAAGAGATGATCGGGAGGACCTTGTATATAAAACAAAAAGGGAGAAATATAATGCTGTCATAGATGAGATTGTTCAGCTGAATAAGAAAGGACGTCCGGTTCTGGTAGGAACAACTTCGGTTGAAATATCCGAATTGCTCAGCAGGATGCTTAAAATGAAAGGTCTCAGGCATAATGTTCTGAATGCCAAACTGCACCAGCGTGAAGCAGAAATAGTGGCAGAAGCCGGAAAAACAGGTACAATTACCATTGCAACAAATATGGCTGGAAGGGGAACGGATATAAAACTTGTCCCGGAAGTTCGTGATGCCGGAGGACTGGCAATTATAGGTACGGAGCGCCATGAGTCAAGGCGTGTTGACCGTCAGCTCCGTGGACGTTCCGGTCGTCAGGGTGATCCGGGTTCTTCGCAGTTCTTCGTCTCTCTCGAAGATGAGCTTATGCGGTTGTTTGGCTCGGAAAGAATAGCAGGCATAATGGACAGGCTTGGCTTGAAGGATGGTGAAATGATCCAGCATCCGATGATAACAAAATCTATTGAGCGTGCCCAGAAAAAGGTGGAAGAAAACAACTTTGGAATCAGGAAGAGACTCCTTGAATATGATGATGTGATGAATTCGCAACGGGAAGTGATTTATAAGAAAAGGAGACATGCGCTTCTCGGTGAAAGGCTCTCTGTCGATGTAGCCAATATGATGTTTGATGTTACTGATAATCTGGTTGACAGTTACCATAAGGAGGGTGATTTTGAAAATTTTGACTTCGATCTTATACGTTCATTTTCAATGGATTCCCCTGTACCTCAGCAGGATTTTCTGAAAAACACTTCTGAACAGGTTGTTGAAGCGGTATATGCTAAGGTGCTTGACACTTATAAAAGGAAAGTTGATACTATATCCCAACAGGCATATCCTGTGCTGAAGGATGTATACGAAAGGATGTCACATGTATATGAGAATGTGGTAGTCCCGATTTCTGACGGGGTGAAAGTGTTTCAGGTCGTTACCAACCTTAAGGCTACAGCTGAGTCGGAGGGCAGGGAACTGGCAAGATCGTACGAAAAAACAGTCGTTCTTGCAACAATCGACGAAGCATGGAAAGAGCATCTTCGGGAGATGGATGAACTGAAACAATCGGTTCAGAATGCTACTTATGAACAAAAAGATCCCTTGCTTATTTATAAATTTGAATCGTTTGAGCTGTTTAAAACCATGCTTAACAAGGTCAACAAAGACGTTGTAAGTACATTAATGAAAGGACATATTCCTACCCAGGATCCTGATCAGGTTAAAGAAGCACAGCGCAGAAGGCAGGTTGATATGAGTAAATACAGGGCTTCAAAGAGTGACTTTTCACAGTACAGCAGTACTGGTGGCGGAGGACCTGACAAAAATCAAAAGGCAGAACCGGTCAGAGTTGAAAAGAAAGTAGGAAGGAATGATCCCTGTCCCTGCGGAAGCGGAAAGAAATATAAACAATGTCACGGGATGAATCAGCCTTCGGCTCCTGTCAATCCCAGAACTTCCGTATAATCAGATTTTATTGATCTCCTCAATGGCTTTCTGAATCCTTGTCATGGTAGGCCTGCTGACAGGCACCAGGGGAAGTCTCAGATTATTCTGGCAGATATTCATTACACTCAGCATTGCTTTTATCCCTGCCGGATTACCTTCAGTAAACAACAGCTCAATCATTTCATGATAACGGAACTGGATCTCTCTGGCCGATTTAAAGTTGCTCTTGAGAGCATTGTTAACCAGTTCAACACATGCAGCGGGAAATGCATTGGCAAGGACTGAAATAACTCCGATCCCACCTGCCGCAATAACCGGGATGGTAAGCATGTCATCACCTGAAATAAGACCGAAATTTTCAGGCTTTCCTTTTATTATCTTCATCATCTGGCTTAAATCTCCTGAAGCTTCCTTTATCCCTGTTATATTCTCACAATTATGAGCAAGCTCAAGACAGGTGTCAGCTGACATGTTGCAACCTGTCCTGCCCGGTACATTATAAACTATTACCGGAACCGGACTCCATGTTGCAATTGCTTTAAAATGCTGAAATATCCCTCGTTGCGTAGGTTTATTGTAATAAGGAACAACTGAAAGCAATCCATCTATACCTGTAACGTCAGTATGCCTTATAGTGTTTATGATCTCCTGGGTATTGTTGCCTCCAATACCAACAATAAGCGGTACCCTGCTGTCGACAGCTTCAAGCACATACGAAATAATTGCCTGTTTTTCATCTTTTGTCAGAGTTACAGATTCACCTGTTGTTCCCAGGGCAACGATATAATTAATCCCTCCTTTGATAACATGATTAATTACACGACCCAGGGCTGAAAAATCAATGCTTGAATCATTTTTGAAAGGTGTAACAATAGCTACACCTGTTCCTTTGAATTTTTTCATTATCTGATAATTAAACTGCTTTTTTTACTGATTCTGAATTTATCATTTCAAGGTAATAAATAACCTGGTCAAGGTAGCTATCGATACTGACAGGACTTTTCAGGGAAATCATCAGGTCGAAAGGAGAAGATTCAGGTTCTGAATCGGCCAACCCTACTTTTAAATATGCCTCAGAAAGAAAAGTAATATAAACCAGGGGAAAATGCTTTTTGAAATTGATATCAATTAATACGTCAAATTTTGTTTTTATAAAAGATTGACTGTCCGGTGTTACCGGACGATAAAGAAAGTCCACCTCCGTCTTTTTTAAGCATGTAAGAAATCTTATTGCAACGTACTGGTCAGGAAGTATATTCCCCGGAAAAAATCCGAATATCTTTACTTCCTTATTCTGTTCAGACATTTTCTGATGGAACCTCGATAATTTAACAAAATCCTCTGGTTTTGAGGCATCCCATACAATACCAATGCTTTTAATATTGCAGAAATTGATAAAACGTTGTTTCCGGGTCATTTTTGCCAACCTGCCCGACAGCATCGATCTTCCTGCCCTGACCCTTAAGCTCCTGAATAATTCCATGATGCAAACCTAACAGTTTTTTGTAAATGTAATCATCGTGCAACTATTATTATTCACCAATAATTTTTAGAAATTCTGCTTCATTTATTATCTGAACTCCCAGCTCTTCTGCTTTCTCTCTTTTTGCAGGTCCCATATTGTCACCTGCAAGGATAAATGATGTGTTTCCCGAGATTGAGGACGAGTTTTTACCACCGTTTTTTTCGATAAGCTCCTTGTATTCATCACGGGTATGCACTCTGAAAACGCCTGAGATCACAATGACCTTCCCATCCAGAGAATTCCCTGTATAGACATTAAATGTCTCACTTCTCAATTTAATCCCTGTTGACTTTAACCTCCGGATAATCTCAATGTTCTCCGGATCACGGAAGTATGAAATTATGCTCGATGCAATTTTCGGACCTATTTCCCTGACCCCGGTAAGTGTTTCCTCATCAGCAGCCATGAGTTCATCCAGCGATTTGAAACGGGAGGCAAGTGTTTTTGCAACTGTTTCTCCAACATGTCTTATTCCCAGAGCATAAAGTACCCTGTAATATGGGATATTGACTGATCCTTTTATGCTGTTCAGGATATTTGAAGCAGATTTCTCTCCCATCCGTTCAAGCGGGATCAACTGCTCCAGCTGAAGATCATAAAGATCTGCTACATTCCTGATAAGTCCCTTGCTGAACAACAGATCGACTGTCTCTTCTCCCAATCCTTCAATATCCATAGCCCTGCGGCTGATAAAATGTTCGATCCTTCCTTTAATCTGGGGAGGACAATGTAAATAGTTCGGACAAAAATGATTTGCTTCCCCTTCGTTTTTAAGCAGCGGTGTTCCGCATTCCGGACATTTATCAATGAATTTTACGACCTTACTGTTTTCATTCCTGGAAGAGGAATCAACACCGACAATTTTGGGAATTATTTCACCCCCCTTTTCAACATAAACCATATCATCAAAATGAAGGTCAAGAAGAAATATCTGATCTGCATTATGGAGTGAGGCTCTTTTCACAGTTGTGCCGGCAAGAATAACAGGTTCAAGATTAGCCACCGGAGTTATGGCACCTGTCCTTCCAACCTGATAGGATACTGATAATAATTTAGTTACGGCTTGTTCTGCTTTATATTTGTACGCAATTGCCCACCGTGGCGATTTGGCTGTAAAACCAAGCTCTTTCTGCTGATCAATAGAATTAACCTTTATTACAACGCCATCGGTTTCGTATGGAAGATGCTTCCCTTTTGTTTTCCCATGATCCTATGAACCTGATCACATCTTCGATGTTCCTGCATATTCTTATACTGTCGGCTACTTTAAAACCCCACCCGGCAGCTTCCATAAGATTTTCATAATGGGTTCCGTGAGGAAGGTACTCTCCCAGAAGAAAATAAAACAGACAATCCAGCTTTCTTGAAGCCACTATTGACGGATCAAGCATTTTGAGTGTTCCTGATGCAGCATTCCGGGGATTGGCAAACAAATTAACTCCCTCTTTTGCCCTTTCCTCATTCAGTTCTTTAAAAACTGACCTTGGCATCAGAATTTCCCCTCGGACAATAAACTCCCGGGGAATTCCGCCGGCATGAATTTTTACCGGAATACTTTTAATAGTCCTGACATTTACCGATACATCATCACCTTTCGTACCATCACCTCTGGTAACAGCAGTTGTCATAATTCCGTTGATGTATGTGATGCTTATTGAGGCTCCGTCAAATTTGAGCTCGCATACATATTCGACAGGTCCTGAAACAGATTTGCCCAGTCTGCTGTCAAAATCACGGAGTTCTTCATAACTGTATGTATTTCCGAGAGATAACATGGGATATTTATGCTCATACTGCCTGAACTCTTTTGTAATATCGCTGCCCGGATGTTGTGTGGGTGATCCTTCGACAATAAACTCCGGAAACTTTTTTTCGAGGGTCTCAAGCTCATTAATCAGAAGATCATACTCAAAGTCGGAGATGACAGGCTGATTCAATACGTAATACCTCCTGTTATGCTCTTCAATCTCCGTGCGCAGCTTTTCAATCCGTTCCTTAGCTTCAGCCTGGTTCATTGGATCCTTTTTTGGTTTATCGACCCGGAAAAAATCAATTGATTTTAACTCCAGACCCCTTCAATGATCTTCCCGCATTTGTTACATTTTCCGTCAGTCAGATTGTTGGCAGCTATCCGGTATCCCTGACGAACAATTAATGTATTACTGCAACCGGGGCATTTTGTGTCTGATAATTCGTTCCCCGGTATATTTCCGGTATAGATATATGTCAATCCTTCCTCAGCAGCTATCTGCGCTGCTTTATTAAGAATATCGACAGGGGTGGGAGGGAGTTGTTCGAGCTTGTAAGTGGGATAGAACCTGCTGAAATGAACAGGTGATTTTTTAAATCCGTTTTCGCTTAGCCATCTGCACATTTTTCTTATTTCTTCCATGTTATCGGTCCATGTAGGAACAACCAGGTTTGTGATCTCAAGCCATACGCCCATATCCCGGTAAATCCTGAGCGAATCAAGCACAGGCTGTAATTTCCCTCCTGAGAGTTTCAGATACGTGCTTTCAGTGAAGGCTTTCAGATCGATATTGGCTGCGTCAATTACTGTACAGAGCTTCTTAAGGGGATCGGGATATATGTATCCGTTCGATTTGAAAATATTTTTTATTCCGGCCTTTTTTGCGAGAAAAGCAGTGTCATATGCATACTCATAAAATGTTACAGGCTCCGAATAGGTGTACGCAATCGATTTGCAGCCCTTGCTGATACACTCCGATACAACTTTCTCAGGCATCAGATCGAAATTTCTTGTCTTATCCGGACTGGTCTGCGAAATTGTCCAGTTCTGGCAATTAAGGCAAACAAGATTACATCCGGCGGTCGCAATTGAGTAAGCTCTTGTTCCCGGGAGAAAATGATATAGCGGTTTTTTCTCTATTGGATCAACATTTGCCGAACATGGATTTCCATATGCAAGAGTATATAGCTTCGATTTGATTACTTTCCTGTTATTGCACTTGCTCAGTTCACCTTCCTTCAGGACACATTCATTCGGACAAATCCTGCACATTATCCCCCTTGCAGTCTCTTCCTGGAACATTGCTTCCTTTCTGAACATACTCTGTTCTTCGATCAACCCATCTGAAATAATCTCAGTACCAGGCAGACATAAAATACCAGTTGAAAATGCAGCGCATTTCTTAAGAAACTGCCGCTTACTCATATAACACTTCCTGTTTTGCATTTCCCGGATTTGTAAGATTCACAAAGTTAATAAAACAAGCGTTTATTGCTCATTAACGCAAACAGAAAGCCCGTGAAAACCAGAACCGGCAGAAGAAAAATGGATAAAGTAACTCCCAGAAGAGGAACAGCCAGCCCTGAAAACGCAATAAATCCGACAGCTGAACCGGCCAGATCCGCACTATAGACTCTTGAAGTATTAATATCTGACTTACCTGCCGGGGTTAAATCACGGAAAAAACTACCGGTGACGACTGCAGGAAAGAATCCTGCAAGAACCAATAATCCTACTACAACAAACCGACTGCTCAGTGTCATAATTTTCCCTGCTGTAAACCCCATGATTATATACAGGGAAATTAAAAGAAATACTTTTATGAAGTACTTGTTTTTAAGGATTGTGATATCTGTACCTGAGCCAACTGCAAGTCCCGTCATGAGCCCGGCGATTATCAATCCGGTTAACTGGTACATATTTCCGACTGTAAGCTGAAGCACAAGCAGGAGAATAATCTCAAAACCGGCCAGGGCTAATGCACTAAAATACATAATCCCGTTATCTTTCCTCAATGCTTTTAATGAGAGGGCGAAGAGGCCAGCCAACAGGACTATTGCAGGTATCTTCTCGCTCATATTTTTACTTAGATTGAATGACTGGTAATAAAAGCAGGCGATCGGCAGAGTGGCACTGTTCCTCTTTATGCTGCTGTCAAGAAGTGAAATCACTTCATCCGATCTGGCAGTTATCAGATCGTCGGACAGATAATCAGGGCCAACATATGTATTATTGATATTCTTTTCACGGGCAAGATGGCAGATTAAGGTTGATAAATCCTTTTCTGAGGCAACGAAATATAGTTTATTGCCGCTGACAGGGACGACATTCTTAAATACAGACTTAAGACTGTTATAAATTGAAGAATATAAATTGACTGACTCTTTGTTGAAATAATTAGGATTAATGCCCGGCGAGCACGAAAAAACGCCTCCGGAATCCATTTTCCCCTTTACCTCTGCAAAGAACTCATGAGTATAAAATCTGTTCAATGAGAGTGATGAAGGCGGAGGGAGAAGCATTATTACCACATCGAACTTTTCATTTGTATTTTTAATATAACTGAAAGCATCTTCATTTTCAATTCTCAGCAATGAAGATAATTCCATGTCTGCCGGTACTGTTATTTCCGTGAGGGCAGGATCACGTTCCACATATATAACTTTCTGAACATCGTACTTGCTTATCTCCTGTAAACGTGAACTGACCGGCCCCGAGATAAGAAGTATGTCTTCAGGGTTATCAGCCTGAAGCATTGCATAATGAATATCCTCTTCGCTTTCAACGGCATCATTATTATAAATCAAAAGCCTCTGATCGTAATAGGTGCTATTTTCATTGTGATAAACACCCTGTGTTACATTGCCATAAGGTGTATCTTCCGTTTCAGTAACTTTTATTCCCCTTAACAGGATCTGTCTGAAGAATTTATCGGGTGATGAAATAATTGTTAAAACTGCGAATATTAATACAGCGAATTTAAAACCAGTCTTATGACCTTTGTTGGTCAGATAAAATGTAAGAATGGTATATGAAATCCCCAGAGTGATAATGAGTAAAAGAATTTGATAAGTATTAAGAATTCCGGAACTTAGAACTGAAATTACAATTCCGGCAGCTATCCCTCCTGCAGTTTCAATCGAGAATGATTTTCCGGGTAAGATAATTCCTGGTTGTCGCGGCTGATAACAGCTTAATAAATGTAAATCCGGAAATCAGACAGAACGGAACAAGAACCAGACCTGTGAAAACGATGCCTGCAAGGAAAGAAGGAGTCTCTCCTGTCCTCAGGAAGAGCCTTGACAACAATAGTAACAAAAGAACAGAAATCAGAGGACCGGATGAAAAATACAGATTTATTTTCCCAAGGTCTGTCATGGATGATCTGGGTGCCAGGCCTGAGCCTGCAGCCGAACCGATAAGCCATGAACAGAGAAAAGCACCGGCGATCAATTCATAACCACCGGTGATGTTCATTAACTCCTTTAACAACAGAAGTTGCACCGAAGAACTTATAAATCCTGTAATGAACAGATTTGCTGCAATATCTGTATTTGAGTCCGGATAACTACGGATATTTTCAGTATCACCGGTTTCCTCTTTCCTGAATATTTTTATGAAGTATGAAAAGTGCCAAAGGAGATGAAACATCCCCGTTGCAGCCATGCCAATTCCAACCTCGACATGCCATTTTAGAATAGTTTTTATTACAGGAATATCCCATTTATAGGTTATCTGCAGTGCCAGGAAAAGACCTGCCAGAGCTGTAAAAACAAATGTAACAGCCAGTATTGTATTCCAGAGTCTCCTGTGAAATTGTAAAGAATAAAACCTGCTCCGGTAAAAAAAGTAACTGACAAGATATAGGATGATCGTTGTTAACCCTGTGCCAATGACATGATACATAGTTACTTTTCCATTTCTTCAAGTACTATCCCTTCATAGATATAAATTTCAGCCTCTTTCCATCCATCCCAGCCGATTCCGGCTTTGTCGCGTGAAGTATAACCGAGGAACTCTTCAACGCTCCATTTATTCTCCGTTGCTACCTGGGGCAGCATTGTGCCTGAACGAAAATCCTTCTTTATGTAAATACCGTGCCTTCCCAGCACGATCTCCTTAATATTGCTGATCTTCTTCATGGGTCCAAGGACAGTTATTTCGATATCAGTCTTTGACAGTTCTTCTTTGGTCAGTGGATTAAAACGCGGATCTTCAAAAGCAGAAGACTGTGATGACTCCAGTACCACCTTATAAAGCGGATCGGAAGAAATAAATTTACCTATGCATCCTCTGAGGGAGCCCCTGATCTTTAAAGTCACAAAAGCTCCGTATGGCTTGCTGAATACATCTGGTAAAGTCTCCTCATTGACCGGGATTCTCTTTTTATCGTATAGCAGGGATCTTATATTGTCACGCGCAAGTGCTATCAATTGTTCCTTTTCCCTGGCACTGAATTTTACCTCATCCGAAAGGGCCATTTTTGCCTGTGCCGGGGAATTCTTTTCGCTGAGTGCAATTGCATTATAGCCGACCACCTCATCCTTGCTTCCATAGCGTGAGTCACCCGAATTGTTATAATCGATCTTTTTAAATTCAAGATTGGCATTTCCTTCTGCCAGATAGAGCAGCAGAAGTCCTGAGGTCCAACCGCACATGCTGGTCGATAATCCGGGGTCATTAATGCCTGAATTTTTCTGAAGTACCTCGAGGAATTTCTTCGGATCTCCTGTAACAATCGCGCTTGCAGTGGCATTGTCGACTTCATAGGCTGTCTTGTATGCAGGATAATGTGAAAAATCGCTGCTGATTATAAAAAGATTATCAGGTGTGAACCAGGGTGTCAGTATCTCAGCAATTTTTTTTATATTACTGACATTATTAGTTGCAATAATTATGGGAACAATCCGGGGTATATTCCTGAAATAGTACTGGATAAGCGGCAACTGGACTTCGAGGCTGTGTTCCTGAAGGTGAGCATTAACCGGAAAGCTGAAAAGCTTTTCCTTTTTCAGGTCATTGGCAATTTCTTTATTTACGGTAAGCTTTCCCAACGGGGTAACAAAATCTCCTGTATTGTACACAGAAGCTCCTTCAAAAGCCATAATATGACTGGATCCGATCACAAATATATTCTTGTAGGCTGTATTCCGGTCTATTACTGAAAAAGCTGAAGCGGCAACCTTACCTGAATAAATATATCCTGCATGTGGACTGATAATTGCCCTGACCTTCGGGTGTGGTGATGTCTTAACACAACTCTCAAACAACCGGTTAATGTCATTTTCCAGTGTCTCTTTATCTGCAGAATAGAATCGTCCTGCAGCAACCGGCTGCCTGTCTGTTTGCCTGGATTGGGAAAATGTTTCCATAACGATAAATATTGATAGCAAAACAAAACAAACTCTACGCATGGCGTAATGCAATTAATTTACAGCAATAAAATTAGGTCAAAAAAACAAGAAAATTTTATTTGGAGGGAGGATATTTATGCAGCAAAACTAAATAAATATCATGGATTCTTTTAAGATCTTTCCGCTTTCATCGGTTCCGTAGATCTTTAATCCCACGCTTACTACTGTGTTGCTTATAACATCAATTAAAGGACTAAGGTCATCTTTGATATCATCTATGTCATCGAAATCCTCAATTGAAAAATATATATGAAGGATAAGTACATACTCCGGTTTATTAATGCTTGTAAGGGACTTTACAATTTTTGCCAGCCAGATTGAAGAAGCAGTATTGAAATATTCAAGATTTAATCTTAAATTTGTTGTTTGTCTTGGGTTTTTAACATATTCATTGACCCAGTCAAGAATAGGTTCAAAAATCCTGGGAGCATTGATCGGTATTGATTTACCTGATAGTATAAGTTCACCGCTCAAATAGTTCAAATCAACAAGTGGTGTCTTATCAGATTGTTCGATAAACATATTTTTTAGCTCCTTCATAACAGGCTCAGTTTTAATATTCCTTCTCTATAACTAAATATCATACTCAAAAGTATAATATCTTTTTATTCGTTATTGAATTTTTCATCAAAAAGAAATGATCAGTTGTCAAATAAAAATGTTTGTTAATATAAAAACTGGCGATCAGACACGAAAAACAGCATTCATTGCCTCTTATAATACCGGCTTATACGTCAATATTATTAAAATGTTATATTTGCTGGCAATAAATTTTTTGAACTATAATGGAGATTATTTTAAAGGATAAAATAAAAGAAGCTGTCAGAGTCCTTTATAATAGCGAGGTGACCAATAACCTTATCCAGTTGCAGGAAACCAGAAAAGAGTTTAAAGGGGATTTTACCCTTGTTGTATTTCCACTGCTCCGTTTTTCGAAGAACACTCCTGAAAAAACAGGTGAAAGCATAGGCAACTATCTTTTAACCTATTTCCCCTCTGTTGCGGGATTTAATGTCATAAAAGGTTTTCTGAACCTGGAGATTTCAGATAGATGGTGGATTGAATACTTTGCTGATATGTCAGCCGGAAAGGATCTTTTCAGCAACTGCCGGGTAAAAAATCCTGATGTGATCCTGGTTGAATATTCTTCTCCGAACACCAATAAACCTCTGCATCTGGGACATATACGCAACAATCTGCTTGGATACTCTCTTTACAGGATCCTTTCTGCCTGCGGACATAAAGTGATAAAAACAAATATTGTAAATGACCGGGGTATCCATATTTGCAAATCGATGCTGGCATGGCAGAAATATGGTAATGGAGAGACTCCTCAATCGGCAGGATTAAAAGGTGATCATCTTGTCGGTAAATACTATGTGAAGTTTGAACAGGAGTATAAGGCTCAGATTGAAGAGCTTGTCAACAGCGGACAGAATGAAGCCGATGCAAGAAATTCAGCTCCGCTCATGCTCGAAGCAAGGGAAATGTTACTGAAATGGGAAAACGGTGACAGTGAAGTTGTTGATCTGTGGAAAACAATGAATTCCTGGGTGTATGCAGGATTCGATGAGACATATAAAATGCTTGGAGTCGATTTCGACAAAATCTATTATGAATCAGATACTTATATTAAAGGAAAGGAAATAGTCCTGAATGGCTTGAATGATAACATATTATATAAGCATAATGATAATTCCATCTGGGTCGATCTTACTGCCCAGGGTCTTGATCATAAGCTCCTGCTGCGGGCGGATGGAACAGCAGTCTATATGACCCAGGACCTTGGAACAGCTGTTGCCAGACAAAACGATTTCCATTTCGATAAAACCCTGTACGTTGTGGGAAATGAGCAGAATTATCATTTTCAGGTATTAAGGGCATTAATGAAAAAGATGGGTTATAAATGGGCCGATGGGCTGATCCATTTTTCGTACGGTATGGTGGAACTTCCTGAAGGTAAGATGAAATCGCGCGAAGGGACAGTAGTCGATGCTGATGATCTGATCAGGGAAATGAAGGAGACAGCGAAATCTGTTTCACTCGAACTTGGCAAGCTGGCCGATTTCCCGGATGAAGAAAAGGAAGAAATATTCAGAAAAATAGGGATGGGAGCCCTGAAATATTTTATCCTGAAAGTTGATCCACATAAGAATATGACTTTCAATCCTGTAGAATCCATAGATTTTAATGGTAATACCGGACCATTTATTCAGTATACCTATGCCAGGATAAAGTCGGTTTTCAGAAAGGCCGAACAGATGGGAATAGTACCTGACAGAGAAGCAATTGTATATGCAAAACCGGGATCCAAAGAGCTTGCCCTGATAAAACTTCTTAGAAAATTCTCCGATACGGTTACGGAAGCTGCAACAGAATTCAGTCCTTCTCTGATTGCTAATTACTGCTATGACCTTTCCAGGGAATATAATCAGTTTTATCACGACTTTTCAATTCTGGGTGAAGAGAATAATTCCCTGAGAAATTTCAGGCTCTTCCTTTCAAAAGTCACCAGCGAGGTATTGTACTCTGGTATGTGGCTGCTTGGAATTGAAATGCCTGAAAGAATGTAGTTTTAATTTTTAATCACCATATTTTCTATGTTTGAAAATCTTAGCGACCGGCTTGAAAAATCCTTTAAGATCCTTAAAGGACAGGGGAGGATATCAGAGATTAATATTGCCGAAACACTTAAGGAAGTCCGAAGAGCACTTCTCGATGCCGATGTTAACTTTAAGATTGCCAAGCAATTCACTGATACTGTAAAAGTCAAGGCTCTTGGACAGGAGGTCCTTAAATCAGTCAATCCTTCCCAGATGATGATCAAGATAGTTCATGATGAACTGGTCGACCTGATGGGTGGTGATAAATCTGATATCAATCTAAAAATCAATCCTTCAATTATACTTGATTGCAGGTCTCCAGGGATCAGGTAAAACAACATTCAGCGGAAAACTCGCAAAATGGGTAAAGAGCAAAAAGGGGAAAAATCCGATTCTTGTGGCAGGAGATATTTACAGGCCTGCGGCAATTGAACAGTTAAAAGTTATTGGCAGTCAGGTTGAAATCCCTGTTTACACCGAAGAGGGCAACAGGAATCCTGTACAGATTGTCAAAAACTCTGTCAGGGAAGCAAAACTGAAAAACCACGATGTGGTAATTATTGATACAGCCGGTCGCCTGGCGATCGATGAGGAGATGATGAATGAGATTGCAGCAATAAAGGATGCTGTCAATCCGCATGAAATACTTTTTGTTGTTGATTCAATGACAGGTCAGGATGCAGTCAATACTGCAAGGGAATTCAATGAACGGCTTAACTTTGATGGTGTTGTTCTTACAAAACTTGATGGAGATACACGCGGCGGAGCTGCTTTATCAATAAAATCTGTTGTCAATAAGCCAATTAAGTTTGTCAGCTCCGGTGAGAAAATGGATGCAATTGATATCTTCTATCCTGCCCGAATGGCCGACAGGATCCTTGGAATGGGCGATATTGTTTCGCTTGTTGAAAAAGCACAGGAGCAATTCGACGCTGAGGAGGCAAGAAAACTCCAGAAGAAAATAGCCAGGGATCAGTTTGATTTTAATGATTTCATATCCCAGATACAGCAGATTAAGAAAATGGGCAACGTCAAGGACCTTATGTCGATGATCCCCGGTGTTGGAAAAGCTGTGAAAGATCTCGATATCGATGATAATGCTTTTAAAGGGATTGAAGCAATTATCAGAAGCATGACCCCTGAGGAAAGGACCAATCCGGTAGTCCTTAACGGTAGCCGGCGGAAAAGAATTGCCATGGGTAGCGGTACCTCTGTCCAGGAGGTGAACAAACTAATTAAACAGTTTGATGAAACCCGGAGAATGATGAAGATGATGACCAAAAACAAGAATGCTGCCAGAATGATGGGCAGAAAATAATAGTCTGTATGTATAATCTTATCGACGGTAAGAAAACAGCATCAATAATAAAGCTGGAGATAGCTGAAGAGGTTGCCAAAAGGGCAAAATCGGGCAGAAAAATACCTCATCTTGCCGCAATACTGGTAGGAGATAACAGATCGAGTGAAACCTATGTCAATAATAAGGTTAAGGATTGTGCCGAGGTGGGATTTCAATCAACCCTGATCAGACTTAAGGAAGAGATATCTGAACAGGAACTTATTGATAATATTACTGAGCTTAATGACAATCCTGATATTGATGGCTTTATTGTTCAGCTTCCTCTGCCTGCATGCATTTCGGAAAATAAGATCATTGAAGCAATTGATCCCGATAAGGATGCTGATGGTTTTCATCCGGTCAATATAGGAAGGATGGTTATCGGGCTTCCCGGATACCTGCCCGCCACTCCATACGGAATTATTGAACTGCTTAAGAGGTACAGGATAGAGACTTCGGGAAAAGAGTGTGTCATAATCGGACGAAGTAACATCGTCGGCCGGCCGCTCAGCATATTGATGTCGCAGAAAGGGATGGATTCTACTGTAACAGTGGTCCACAGCAGAACAGAAGCTATCCGGAATCATCTTTTAAGGGCGGATATAATTGTAGCGGCTATGGGTTCCCCCGGATTTGTCAGGGCTGATATGGTAAAACCGGGAGCTGTCGTAATTGATGTCGGTACAACATGCCTTCCTTCATCTGAAACAAGATCAGGATGGAAGTTCGTCGGCGATGTAGACTTTAAAAATGTTGCCCCTAAATGCTCCTGGATCACACCTGTCCCTGGCGGTGTAGGACCTATGACAAGGGTAGCCCTTCTAAGGAACACTCTAATGGCTGTCAGGAATAAATAGCGTGAGTTGCTTGGTACTGGGTGCTAGTTGCTAGGTGCTAGGTACTTGTTAACCAGTCAACCAGTCAACCAGCAACCAGCAACCAGCAACCATTCTTATTTCGCAATATTAATTCCTGTGAAATAGAGATCGAATCCCCCCTGGCCACCCGGCCTGTTTGAGGAGAACATAAGAAACTGATTTGTGAATTCTTCATCACCAGCAATTACAGGCCGGTATTCATCTGATGCAGTGTTTATCCCTGAACCGAAATTGGTTGGGGCTCCCCAGTTGCCATTGCTGAATATTGAGTAATATAAGTCATATCCTCCTGAGCCTCCGTCCCGGTTTGAAGCGAAAACCATTACTTTCCTGTAAATAAAAGGACATTTATCATCACCGCTACTGTTCAGAATATCAACTTTTGAGGAAGTTGCATAACTGAGGCTCAACCAGGCATCCATAAGCGTTCCCGTTGGTTTTGTATGCAGGCAGATATCAAAATTGCCTTCGGTATTTGATGAAAAATAGGCTGAATCCTGATTAGTGTCAAAGCAGAAGTATGCTTCATCCGAGGCTGAATTGAGAAGGCTGACGGGAACGGGATCTGATACTTCCGGCACTAAAGTTCCAAAATAGGGCAGATTTTTCGTATAGAAAAAATCAAGATTGCCATTGCTGACCGAGGACAAAATAAGGTATTCAAATCCGTCAAGAGCACTGTACAACCGGTATGGTCCAAAGTCATTTCCGGCAGTATTGACTTTAGAAACAAGCCTGGTCAGGAAAGCATCATTTGTGATTTCACCGTTAAGGGTGAAATCACCTGTTCCCTGGTCGAACATATATGAAAATGTTCCGTGAACAAGATCAAACTGGCCTCCGCTGCTGCCCCTGTTGCTCGAAAACAGGAGGGGATTGATGGCTGAAAGGACATGAATATCGAGATTATAATCGTCATATCCGGAATTGATAGCCGAAATATTAATAAGAGAATCAGGAAATGTTCCTTTTTGAAATTTAATCGGATTATCTGTCTTTTTGGTGCATGATATCAATGAAAGCATTAAAAGTGCACTTAGCCCGGCTGAGGAGAAATATGTTATGAGCTTTTTCATTTTCACGGCTGAAACAGCATGTGTAAATATTAAAACGCGAGGGGAATAATAAAATTATTGTTAAAAATAATAAAATGAAAAACCGGGTTTATGCCCGGTTCTTCGAAGGTAGAATTTAGGTTAATTCTAGGGTAAATTAGGTATATGAGGTTTAAAGTTTTGTTTCTAAAACAATAGATGTAAAAAAGGCCCTTCAGGTTGCGTTCAGAAATAAAAAAAATGGAAAAATATGCATAGTTGGTTCATATGATATTGTTTCTCAGCTGTTTAAAAAAATGTTAAAATGTTAATAATATACAGATGTCCAAAAATGGATTATTGAAAATGTTACTATTTTTGTAATCGAGATTATTCGGGGATGGAAGACGATAAATTCAGTTATTCCTATGAGGAAGAGTTAAAGAATGCCGTTCAGAAATTCGAACGGATGAAAAAGAATAATGAAAACTATTTCTTTGATGTAATTGAATTTGAGACTATTATCGATTACTATATTGAAAGCAACAATTCGATAAAAGCTTATGAAGCTGCTATTTTGGCTTCCGAACAACACCCTCATTCCGTTTCAATCCAGCTAAGAAAAGCCAGAGTGCTTCTCGATAAGGGACGGGCAGTTGAAGCTCTCAGGATTTTAAAGAAACTTGAGAATATTGAGCCCGGTAATCATGAGATTTATGTGGCAAAGGGTACTGCCATGGGAATTCTTGGAGATATCCAGGGAGCAAAAAAAATGTTCGACTTTGCTCTGACGCTTGATTCGGATGATACCGGCAACATCCTGTTCGCAATTACATCAGTCCTTCAAAACCTTAACTATTACGAATATCTGATCCCTTACCTGATAAAGCTCGTAAGGCTTGAACCTGATTTTTATGCCCATATTTACGATCTGGCTTATGCATATGAAAAAACTGAAGATTTTGGGAATGCCATTTCGTGCTATTTAAAGTATCTTGAGAGTGAGCCATTTTCCGACAGTGCCTGGTATAACCTGGGGATTATATACAATAAGCAGGAAGAATATGACAAAGCCCTGGAAGCCTATGATTATGCCCTTGCCATAAATTCGCAAAATGCCTTCGCGATTTTCAATAAAGGTAATATTTTGTGTAATCTCGAAAGATACAACGATGCCATCCCGGTTTATCATGAATATCTTGAAAATGAGCCTGATAGTTTTGAGGCAATGACATATCTGGCCGAATCCTATGAAAAAACCGGCGATCTGGTTCTGGCAAAGAAATATTATCACGAAGCTATTGAAATTGCCCCCGAATATGCTGATCCATGGTTCGGACTGGGTATTATTGCCCTTGAATCGGGAAGCCCTGATGATAGCCTTATATTTCTGCGAAAAGCAGTCAGGCTTGATGACGAAAATCCTGAAATATGGTATATGCTGGGGAAGGCTCATTATGCTAAAAATGAAAAAAAAGATACTCTCAGGTGTTTCAGGGAAGCCTTAAAGCTTGATGCATATTATAATGAGGTCTGGACCGATCTTGGAAGGATTATCCTGTACGATGGCTTTGTCCCAAAAGCTTTGCCATACCTCGAAAAGGCATATAAAGTGATCGGGGATGTACCGGGAATAAATTACCTCCTTGCTTCCTTTTATTTGCACAGCGGACTTATGGACAAAGCACACAGGCATTTATTGCTGGCACTTGAGGTAGATAAAGAGCTCTTCAGGGATTTTCATGATATTTTTCCGGTTCATATCTTTACCCGAAAAATAAAGAAGCTTCTCGAAAGCTATTATCTTCACTGATTCTGATACAAACCTCATACCTCTTACCTCATACCATTAACATATGAAAACCATTCTTCCGTTTATTCCTGATCGTCCTGCCAAACCAAGAAACTCCGGCCTTACCATGGTGATGGACAAAGGTCTCAGCGTAAGGGAAGCTGAAGATTTCATGTCGGTGGGAAGTGAATATACCGACTTTGTTAAACTGGGATTTGGCACATCTCTGATTACTCCCGGTTTTGAAAATAAGTTAAAGATCTACAAAAAAGCAGGATGTATTCCTTACTTCGGGGGTACACTTTTTGAAGCTTTTGTAATCAGAAATATGTTTAATGAGTATATGGGACTTCTCGATAAACATGAAATTGAGCTGGTTGAAGTCTCCGACGGATCATATGATATCGATCATAACAAGAAACTCGAATATATCAGCATTCTGGCAAAAAGAGGAACTGTTATATCAGAGGTGGGATCAAAGAAAAAGGATGTAATTTATACGCCTGACGAATGGGTCGAAATGATGAAGTCAGAACTAAATGCCGGCTCGGTAAAAGTAATAGCCGAGGCACGCGAATCAGGTACAATCGGGATCTATAACGACGATGGTTCTGTAAATACTTCATTGATCAGGGAAATCTCTGAACATGTGAAGCTTGAGAATGTAATCTGGGAGGCTCCGCTTAAGACTCAACAGGCCTGGTTCATAAAGCACTTTGGCTCAAATGTCAATCTCGGGAATATTGCTCCTAACGAGATAATACCGCTTGAAACTCTTCGCCTTGGACTCAGGGGAGATACTTTTTTCCAGTTCCTGCCTGATAATCTGAAAAGGTAAGATCCGTAAACTGTGAGAAAATTCGGGCTCATTGGCTACCCTCTGGGACACTCTTTCTCAAAGAAATACTTTACTGAAAAATTCTCAAGGGAGAAGATTACAGATTGTGTGTATGATAATTATCCTCTCACAGTCCTGGATCAATTGCCTGAATTAATTCATAATGAGAAACTTGAAGGGCTAAATGTTACAATACCCTACAAATCGGCTGTAATAAAATATCTCGATAAGATTGATCCGGAAGCGGATACTATTGGAGCTGTTAATGTCATCAGGATAGTAAGAACCAGGGATAAAACCGAAATGCATGGATTTAACAGCGATATCACAGGGATCAGGAATACCTTAATATCTGTTATTACTCCTGCAGTAAGGAATGCACTCGTTCTGGGCACAGGCGGAAGTTCAAAATCAGTGTGTTATGTATTAAAAGGAATAAATGTACACTATACACTTATTTCCAGGGAGAAAAAATCGGGATGCCTGACATATCATGATATAAATTCTGAGATTATCCGGAATGCTCAGCTGATAATTAACACAACTCCACTGGGTATGTATCCTGATACAGAAAGTAAGCCTGATCTAAAGTATGATCTATTGGATAACAATCACATCCTTTTTGACCTTGTCTATAATCCTGAGATTACTTCATTTCTTAAAATGGGAAAGGAGAGGGGATGTACAATACTTACGGGTCTTAAAATGCTTTATTCCCAGGCTGAAAGATCGTGGGAAATCTGGAACAGCGATTTATTATGATATCGTTTAAGGTAAAATATTTATCGTATTACACTAAAAAAATAGTGTATTACGATATTATTTTATAGTTATTTTGGATAATTCATGGTGTTCACAGCGGTGCATTCGACTTCTCCGTCGCCATCACCATTTTAATATTCAGCCTTACACCAACTTCAAGAACATCGACAAGGTCCTGAATATTTAAGTTTTTTGCAAACCGCAGCACTACTGTCGGATTTTCGATACCTTTGACATGATCCTGCAGTTTCTGTTCAAGCTCGGATAAGAGAACTTCCTTCTGATCAATGTAGTACCTTCTGTCTTCTGTAACTGTAAGGTTTACCTGTTGTTTGTCTATTTCCTGAGCAGTTTTTGACTTTGGCAACAGCACTTTTATCACATTGGGATTGGCCAGTGTGGAAACAATCAGAAAGAACAGAAGCAGAAAGAACATGATATCATTTAAGGATGAGGTACTTACTTCTGGCTTAAATTGCTTGCTTCTCCTGATGTTCATTTCACAGGACCTTTAAAAATTGAATAAGAGATTCCTGAAGCCTTATTGTATACCTGTCAATCTTCATCTGAAGATAGTGGTAGGCTGCATAAGCTAAAACTCCGACAATAAGGCCCGCACCACTGCAGATCATTTTCTGGTACAGTCCGCCGGCAATTATTCCGATGCTTATATTATCGGCAAGAGAAATGTTATAGAAAATTTTGATAACACCCGAAATAGTACCGATAAATCCAAGCATTGGTGCGATACCTGCTATTATACCTAAATAGCCGGTATTTTTTTCCATCTTCGTAATTTCCAGATTGGTGGTGGTTTCGAGGTTTCTTTCTACCTCACTCTGGGGTTTCCCGAGCTTTTCAATTCCGCTTTCAAGAATTCTTCCGACTGCAGCCTGATTGTTCCTTGCATGAATCAGGGCGTTATTGGAATTGCCACTCTTCAATTCACCTGTGATCGCTGTCAAAAGTCCTTTCTCAATAGAGGTTGTTCTCCTTATATAGGCGATTCTTTCTATAAAAATGTAAAAACTGATAAGAGATAAAAGTATGATCGGAATCATTATGATTCCGCCTTTCATCAACAGATCGAGAAGAGTTGTGGCCTGATCAGATGAAGATATAGCGGCCCCGGGCTCTGAAAGTGCAGAGATCAGTATCATATGCATATGGTTTATAAATGTTTATCTTATTTGATTTCTATAACAAACGATGAAACGATTCAAATATTTCCTTTCAGACAAATATCTCATCAGGGTACTCAATAGCTGACAAAAATAATCCTTTGGCAGGAGCTGACATACCTGCCGATGAACGATTTTTCGACAGAATGACTTTTTCAAATTCATCCAGACTCATCCTGCCTCTGCCAATTTTAACCATCGTTCCTGCAATAGCTCTTACCATATTCCTGAGAAACCTGTCTGCCTTAATTGTAAATATCAGTTTGTTGCCCGATTGTTCCCATCCGGCGCCGTAAATTTTGCAGAAATTAGTAGTGTTATCCGAATGCAGCCTGCTGAAACTCGTAAAATCTGATTGATTAAGTAATATTTCTGATGCCCTGTTCATTGACTCAATATCAAGAATCCCGTGAAGGTACCAGCTTGAATCATCATTGAACGGATCTTTTGCCTGTGAAATGTAATATTTATATGTTCTCGAAATTGCACTGAAACGGGCATGTGCATCTGGTAAAACCTTCCTTATTTCCGTTACTGATATATCATGGGGAAGGAAACTGTTAAGCCTGAAAACAAAATTCTTCTCAGCGGTCAGATCAGAATTCAGACTGTCAAAATGAGCACAAAAAATCCTGGCATGTACTCCGGCATCAGTCCTTCCGGCACCTGTCGCTGAAATGTTTTCACCAAGAATGAGAGTAAGCGTTTCATCAAGTGTTCTCTGCACCGTCACCGTGTTTGGTTGTACCTGCCATCCGTGATAGGAAGTGCCTTTAAATGAGATAAATATAAAATAACGGGTCAATATTTATATTTTTGCAAAGATAGGTATTCAACAACATAATTCAGATTTTCTGTCATTTTTAAAAATTTGCGTGTCAACCGTAGGAATATCGATCTTTAAATGTAAATTTACTACCTCCTAAAAATGATCGGTAATTTGTCTAACCTAAAACTTACACTATGACAGAACAGAAAAATACACAAACAGCCGGTATGGCGTTTATGGGAATGATATTCTTCCTGTTTGGTTTCGTTACCACCTTCAACATTACGCTGGCTGATAAGTTCAAGGCAGTATTTGAGCTGTCAAACTTTGAGGCACAGCTTGTGAACGGTGCTTTCTTCTTTACCTACTTCGTGTTATCCTTCGCGGCGGGAGGCATTATTAAAAAGATGGGCTACAAGGGAGGCGTAATTCTTGGCTTATTGCTTGTGGCAATGGGAAGCTTTCTGTTCTTTCCTGCTGCAAAGGCATTGTCCTTCCCGTTCTTCCTGTTCGCAATTTTTATAATGGCAGGCGGTGTCGTATTCCTGCAGACAGCTGCAAATCCTTATGTTACTGCACTGGGACCATCGGAAACTGCTTCAGGCAGATTAAACCTTACACAGGCTCTTAACTCGATCGCAACCTATCTTGCACCTATACTTGCCGGCCTGTTTGTTTTCAAGACTGCTGCAGATGCTGCACTGAATGCTGCAGAAAACGTACCTACAACTCCTTTTCTAATAATAGCAATAGTTGTAATCATTATTGCAATTGCAATCTATTTTCTGAAACTTCCCGAAATTTCGACCCAGGGTGTCGAAAGGAAAAGCGTATGGAAATATCCCCATGTCGTCCTTGGAGCAGTCGGCATTTTCTGCTATGTTGGTGCTGAAGTCGGAACCGCAGCCATGCTTCAGAGATATTTCCAGGAAGCTTTGGACATGGCCCGGAATGATGCTGCGATGATGATCGCCCTTTATTGGGGTGGCGCCATGGTCGGCAGATTTTATGGATCATTCATGCTTTCAAATGTTGAAAAGTCAAAGAAATACCTGTACACTGTTCTGGTGATTGCTCTTGCTTTGTTTGTCGGATGGTTTGTAAGGAAAGAAATAACTGATGGTCTCATTTTCGCTGGAATTGCTCTTGTTAACTATCTGGCAATGCAGCTGGGCAGAGGCAATGCAAGCAGATCTCTGGCTGTTTTTGGCATAATTGCCTCTTTGCTTCTGGTAGTTGTCATGTCTGTCGGCGGATCTGTGATATTATGGGTTGGATTGTCAATTGGATTTCTTCAACTCCATAATGTTCCCGAATATATTTGCACTTGGTGTGGAGGGACTTGACAAGGGTGAACTCAGCATGGCTTCGGGCCTTATCAATACCATGATAGTCGGCGGGGCTGTGGTACCAGTTCTTATGGGACTTGTTGCAGATGGACTGGGAGTAAGATTTGCGTTTATCCTGCCTATAATATGCTATCTGTATATTGTATTCTTTGCTCTTGTCGGAAGTAAACGCAGATAATAACTAAAGAAATATCATAATTAGCTGATTAGAGGCCGTCTCATAAATTGTTTTGAGACGGCCTCAGTTATTATTTCAGGACAATTATTATATTTACAATCATTCGTAATTCTCAAAATCAATTATCCATGGCAACAACAAAAAATCTTAATCCTTAAGATCAATAATGGCGATAACAAAGCATTCCGCGAACTATATGGCAATGATCCGGCTGAATTAAAGAGGAATGCAAAAAGATATACCGCCCTCCTGAAGCAATTCACAAAAGAATTCGGCAACAAAGATGCTGAATTTTACACATCACCGGGACGGACCGAAATAGGCGGAAACCACACTGACCATAATTACGGACGGGTGCTTGCCGGTGCCGTTAATCTTGACAATGTATGTGTAGCTGCTAAAAACAATACCAATATAATACGCATTTTATCGGAAGGTTATCCCAAATTCGAGGTGGATCTGTCTTCCCTGAAACCTGTCAAGGCTGAGAAGTATACATCCGCCGCCCTTGTGAGAGGTATTTGTTCGCGTTTTAAAGAGCTCGGGCATGCTATCGGTGGTTTTGATGCTTGCATCGACGGCGGTGTCCCTAAGGGCTCAGGATTAAGCTCTTCAGCTTCTTTTGAAGTACTTATTGGTGCAATCCTGAGCGAGCTGTTCAACAAAGGTAAGGTTGATCCGATCAAGAATGCCATCATCGGACAGTACTCCGAAAACAATTATTTCGGCAAACCATGCGGATTGATGGACCAGACTGCCTGTGCAATGGGTGGACTTATTACAATTGATTTTAAGGATCCTTCAAAACCGGTTGTTAAAAAAGTGAATTTCGATTTTGTTGCTACTGGTTATTCCCTGGTAATAACTGATACCGGAGGCAGTCATGCCAACCTGAATGAAGAATATGCATCATTACCTGTCGATATGAAAGCTGTTGCTGCAGAGCTGGGTGCAAAAGTACTTCGCCAGGTCAGCCTGGATCAGGTGATTGAAATTATCCCGAAAATACGCGGAAAAGTGGGTGACCGCGCTATACTGCGTGCAATTCATTTCCAGGGCGATAACCAGCGTGTCGTTGATCAGGTGGCCGCACTCGAAAGAAATGATTTTAAGGCATTCCTGGGAATGGTAGTCGATTCAGGCTACAGTTCATATATGTATAATCAGAATATTTATCCTGTAATCAATGTAAGGGAGCAGGAACGTATCGCTTGCCCTGGCACTTAGTGAACTTGTGCTTAAAGGTGAAGGTGCATGGCGGGTTCATGGAGGCGGATTTGCCGGTACCATTCAGGCATTTGTTCCACAGAAGCTTCTTAATAAATATGTAAAAACCCTTGAACATGTATATGGGAAAGGCTCATGCCATAAACTGTTCATCAGGCATCAGGGAGCAGGCAGGGTTGAATTATAAACGTTGGATCTAAAATCAATTTGATATCATTAACAATATACTACCAGATTATGAACATTATCAGGGAAGAATCATTCAAAGGAGTATACAACGGAAAGCCGACGGGCCTTTATACTCTCAAAAACAAAAACGGACTAATTGCCCAGATAACAAATTATGGAGCAATAATTGTCAGCATATTCGTTCCAGACAGGAAAGGCAATCTTGCGGATGTTGTACAGGGTTATGATACAATCGATGAGTACATAAACGGGAACAGCCCATATATGGGTGCAGTATGCGGACGATGCGCCAACCGTATTGCCAAAGGAAAATTCACACTTCTTGGCAAGACAGTATACCCTGGCTGTAAATAACGGACCGAACCATCTTCATGGCGGTATAACAGGATTCAGTAAAGTTGTGTGGGATGTTACCTCTGTTACGGATTCCAGCATAAAAATGGAATATTTTTCACCTAATGGAGAGGAAGGCTATCCTGGAAACCTTATGGTATCAGTTACATATACTCTTACTGATAAGAATGAACTCCGGCTCGACTATTTTGCCACTACCGACAAAACAACTGTGGTGAATCTTGCCAGCCATTCTTATTTTAACCTGGCAGGGGAAGGATCAGGAAGCATTTATGACCAGGAATTAATGATCAATGGTGCATTTCTTTACTCCGACTGATGAGACCACTATTCCCACCGGCGAGATCCTTAGTGTAAAGGGAACACCAATGGATTTTACCAAACCAAAGAAAATAGGATCAGAAATTGAAAAGGACGATGAACAGCTGAAATTTGGGGCAGGGTATGATCATAACTGGGTTCTGAATCATCGTACCCGGACACTGGGACTTGCTGCGGTTGCATATGATCCCGTGTCAGGACGTTTAATGGAAGTTCATACAACTCAGCCGGGAGTGCAGTTATATACAGCCAACTGGATAAATGGTGAAAAAGGCAAAGGTGGCAAAAAATACGGAAGAAGATGGGCCTTCTGTCTCGAAACACAGCATTTTGCAGATGCAATCAACAAACCCCATTTCCCGTCTACTATTCTGAATCCCGGCAAAGCATACAGGCATAGTTGTATTTACAAATTCACAGTAAAATAAAGAAGCTCATTTTCAAATTTTCAAATTATTAAATTATCAAATAAATAAACTAACTGACATGCAAAACGAAAAACCCAATTACCTGTTTCCTCTGATTGTGATGGCCACACTCTTTTTTCTTCTTGGCTTTATCACCACCATGAATAACTCGCTTATTAATTACCTGAAGGATGCCTTCAATCTCAACGAGGTTGAAAAACAATTGCCGAATACATTCTTCTATGGGGCTTATATCCTGTCGATACCGGTGGGTTACCTGCTGAATCGCATAGGGTACAAAAACGGTGTTCTGGCCGGCCTTGGCCTGATAAGCCTCGGATTCTTCCTTTGCATTCCGGGTGTTGCAGTAGGATATTATGGATTCCTGAGTGCTGTATCTGTATTCGCTATTGGTATTGTAATACTTCAGGTAGCTGCAAATCCTTATGTGAACGCTTTGGGGAGTCCTGAGACTGCAGCCAGCCGTCTGACCCTTACCAATGCCCTTAACTCAGTGGCAACGGTAATTGCTCCGATATTTGTTTCGATGCTGATTGTTTCGGCCAATACCGAAGGTGCTGCTGATCCCAGGACAGTTCAGGGTCCGTTTGCGGGCATAGGAATTGTTACACTGGTGATAGTGGTAATAATGTTTTTCCTTAAGCTGCCTGAAATTAAGGAAAGTGAAGCAAAAGAAGGAGTTGTACAGAAATTTAAATCAAGCGCCTATAAATACCCTCATATGTGGCTCGGTTCACTTGCTATTTTCTTTTATATGGGTGTTGAGATCGGGATCCCCAGCTTCTTTGCAGATTATTCAGCCAAACTGGATTTCAATTTTGACGGAGAAATGAGAACGAAATTACTGGCTTATTACTGGGCCGGACTTATGGTAGGACGTGTTGCCGGTATTTTTATCCTGAGAAAGTATTCTGCAAGCAAGATTTTGAGTTTCTGTGCTGTAGGCGGTGCAATAATGTTATTGCTGTCGCTTGTGCTGGGCGGTATGGGAATGAACTGGATTGCACTGGTCCTGTTCCTTGGGACCGGATTGATGCACTCGATAATGTGGCCATGCATATACAACCTGGCTCTTGAGGATCTTGGTCCTCATTCCAAAGTCGGCTCCGGAGTAATTGCCACATCAGTTATCGGAGCAGCATTGCTGCCTATTATGATGGGAGGCATCCAGAGAGGAATTGGCCTTGTAGTTGCCATATGCTGCCTCTTTGTTTACTATGCCTATATTACCTTCTTTGCCGTAAAAGGTTCGAAAATCCGTTAATTAGAATACTTAACCGCAAAGCCTGCAAAGATCTTATTGCTGACTTTGCGGTTTTTTTCAATTTAATAATCAAAACCATGAATCGCAGAAAGTTCATCGAAACATCAGGAGCAGCCGCCGGGGCTGCAATGCTTGGGAATGTAGCAAATGCCCGGGATGATAATTCCGCCACTCCTCAGCAAAAGCCAGCCGCAGCTGGCAAGATTAAGCTGGGATTGTATTCCATTTCCTACGGAGGCATCTGGTACGTGGGTTCAGCTTTAACGTTTGACGAATTGTGCAGACGAGCAAAGGAATACGGATTTGATGGAGTCGAACTTGACAATAAGCGTCCTATGGGATGCCCCCTGGATCTTGATGAGAGAAAAAGGGATGAAATGGTGAATTCGCTCCGGAAATACGGACTTGAAATCCCTGCCGTGGCAGCCAACAATGACTTTTCAAGCCCGATCCCTGAACACAGGGAATGCCAGCTTCTTATGGTCAGGGAGACTGCAAAACTTGCCAAGGACCTGGGAGCAAAATTCGTCAGGTTATTTGCGGCATGGCCCGGCGTTCCTATCCATGAGGGTGTTGGAACGTATGACCTGACCAGAGGCAGTGAATTCTACACTTTCCAGAGACAGTACCCTTTTGCAACGCGCCTTGACCGTTATAATTTTGTAAAGGAGAGTCTCAGGGAAGCCGCAAAAATGGGAGAGGAGAATGGAGTTGTAATGGCCCTTCAGAACCACGCTCCGCTTATCAGGGGATGGAGAGATACACTTGACCTGGTAAAAGAGGTAAATTCACCGTGGCTGAAAATATGTCTTGATCTGCCAATATTTGAGAACCTTGAAAAGGAATATGTTGCTAATGCGGTGCGTACTGTCAGTAATCTTCAGGTTCATTCCCATTTTGGCGGAGAATATTACCGTGATGCCAGCGGATCCATCAAGCCCGTGGTGCTCGATTACTATGCCGGTGGAAAGATTCCGGATTATTCCCATTATATTGGTATGATGAGAGAGATCGGCTATAACGGATATTTTACATTTGAACTTTGCCATCCGGTGCTGAATGAGGATCATACACGTGCCGGGATTGAATATGTGCATGAACAGGTAAAACTTGCACGTGAGTACATGGGTAATATTATCAATGGTAAAACCTAGGTTGAACTCTTTAATGGAACAAACTACTGTAACAAGAGGTTTTGCCAGCGATAATAATGCCGGTGTCCATCCGGAGATTCTTGAAGAAATTGAGCTGGCTAACACCGGACATGTATTGGGATATGGTTCTGATCAGTACACTGAAAGGGCAGAAGAGCTTTTTAAGGAATATCTGGGAAAGGATACCGAGACTTTTTTTGTATTTACGGGAACTGCTGCAAATGTCCTTAGCTTAAGCGGTATAACCCGGTCGTGGAATTCAGTCATAACAGCCTTTACTGCGCATATAGAGCAGGATGAATGTGGTGCTCCTGAAAAATTTACAGGCTGCAAAGTTCTGACCGTTGATGCTCCTGATGGGAAAATTAAGATTGAAATGCTTGAAAAACATATGCATGGTTTTGATTTTGAGCATCATTCCCAGCCAAAAGTGATTTCAATAACCCAGGCAACTGAGATGGGGACTGTGTATACTCCCGGTGAAATTAAATTACTGGCTGATTTTGCCCATGAAAAAGATATGTTTCTTCATATGGATGGTGCCAGGATCGCTAATGCAGCAGTCTCGCTTAATCTCCCTTTTAAAGGCTTCACTACTGAATGCAGGAGTCGATGTCCTTTCTTTTGGAGGGACAAAGAACGGGATGATGTATGGTGAGGCAGTTTGTTTTCTGAGACCCGGACTTTCAAAGGATTTCAAGTATATCAGAAAGCAGGGCATGCAGCTTGCATCCAAGATGCGGTTTATTTCAGCTCAATATATTGCTTATTTCAGCAATGATCTCTGGAGAAGGAATGCAGCTCATTCAAATTCAATGGCTCAGGTGCTTGCTGAAAAGATGAAAAGTCTGAAACAGATCCGGATAACCCAGCCTGTGCAGTCGAATGGAGTATTTGCGATTATTCCCAAAACTGTTGCGGAAAAGGTCAGTGAAAAATTCTTTTTCTATCCGTGGAATCAACATACATCGGAATACAGGCTTATGACCAGCTGGGATACAACAGAAGAGGATATAGATAATTTTGTGGCTCTTCTGAAAGAAGGAATAATTTAGCTAAATCCATTTGGGGGCAATTTCCCGAAGACCCCCAGATGGGAGTGGGGGGTAAAAAAAGCCGGACCATATAGCCCGGCTTTTTAAATAATTATAGAACTTATCTACTTAAGAGTAAAGTTTATTGGTACCATGTACCATACAGGAACAGGTTTTCCACCCTGTTTGCCTGGTTTAAACGCAGGAAGTGATTGCACAACTCTGATGGCTTCTGCATCGAGTTCGGGATCAACACTTTTCAGAATTGACACCTTATCGACGCCACCTTTTGAAGTAACACAAAATCTCACAATGACCTTTCCCTGAATATTGTTTTCTTTAGCAACTTCCGGGTACTGGGTATGTTCAGCGATGTAAGCAAGGAGTGCTGGTTCACCGCCTGGGAACATGGGCATTTCCTCTACAACCACGAAGGGTTCTGCTTCATCCACATTTTCCTGGACCTCTTCTGCCACTACCTGTACTTCTTCAACTACTTCTTCGTTCTGGACTTCAACCTGAGCCTGATCGGCAGTCATAAGCTGTACAGTTTCTTCCGGCTTAACGGAGTCGACAACAACAGGTGGAACATATCTTGACTGTTGAACCACATCCTCTGGAGGAGGTGGAGGAGGTGGAGGCGGAGCAACAGTTTCTGTCGGCTGATCAAGGTTCTCCATCTTAATCTCAACCTGTCTTTCGGTTTTTTTAGCTCTGTTTTCAGCAGCTTTTGCATTCAGGTAAGGTGTAATTATAGCAGTACTCATTATTACGATACCAATGATGAGCGCAATAATCACATTGCGGTTGTACTTTTTACGCAGTCTGTAGGCTCCGTACTCCTTGTTCCTGTTTTCGAAAACTATGTCATCAAAAGCAGGGGCCTTATTCTTTTCTTTTGCCATTTCTTTAAAGGTTTACGGGTTAATTGGATGAAGTGGCAGTGGGGGATATGCCGGCAGCAGTCTCCACCATTTTTTCTTCATACCATGCAATTTTAGTAAACATATAACTGGCAATTCCGCAGATATTCATCTCATCGAGGATATCAACGAAATTTCCGTAGTTAGCTTTTTTATAAGCTTTAATAAGCACTATAGGGCCGGTATCATCATCAGCTTTAAGCTTGCTTATTTCACTTTTTACCGAATCCTGATGAATAGTGATCTTACCTGAAATAACCTGGTCATTAAACTCGGCGATCTTTCTTGCAAGCATCCTGTTTTTATCAAGGAGCAATTTCCGGATACCTTCGGCACTATAATCTGTCTCTGTAAGTGGCGGCAATATTGGTGGTACCGCACTGTATTCCTCTGGTTTTACTGACCCGGGATAAGTATAAATCTTATTATCCGGTCCGAGAATAATATTCAGAGTACGGCTCGCAACAATTTTTGGAGCCTCCTGTTTGGTCGGATCCTTAATCTTTTCAGGAAGGATAATATCCATGACCTTTGCCTTGCTGAAAGCAGTCGTTAACATAAAGAATGTGATCAGCAGACACATAAGGTCAACCATTGGAGTCATGTCAATATGCGGGGCATGTTTCTTTGCTCTTTTCTTCCCCTTGCCTTTTTCCTCTACTATTATTTCTGCCATATCACTGCTGTATTTCTTCTAGGTTAATTTTAGTTGCTTCAAGATTTGTGATCAGGGCAAACCTGTTTACGTTCTTTTCCTGAAGAATATCAAGGACTTTCTCGACAGTCTCAAATCCGGTTTTTGTATCTCCCTTGAGGCAGGCCTGGATAGTAGGATTCACCTTACGGGCATATAGTATCCATAAAGCCAGCTGATTATCAGCTGAATCAATAGGTATACCTTTCTGCAATGCATTCCTGGTAGCAGCATCCTTCGCATCCAGAAATTGTTTCATATCCGTTATCGGAACTCCTATTGATGAAGGATATTTTTGAAATTCCCTTAACTCTGCCTCAGTGAATTCGATATCGTAATGTTTACCCATCTCAGCAAGGATTTTAGGCCTGTATGCAAGAAGGGTATCCTGACCATTATCAAAATTCATAAAAACTTTACCATCAACAGAGAGCAGGAAAGTCATTCTGTTAAAGTCAGGAACAGGTGTTTCTGATATTGAAAAAGGAGAATCAACATTGGCCGGTTCGGGTTGCCTCATCGTTGTGGTCAGCATCAGGAATGTCAGAACCACGCAGAAAGTGTCAACCATCGGCGTCATGTCAATATGAGGCGACTTGGTTGGTAATTTAATCTTTGGCATCTCTTTTCTTTTTAATGATTATAAACCAAAAGATTCATTATTACTTTTCTTTCAGTGAGGCAGCAAAATTCTGTGTCAGACTGAACCCTGCTTCATCAATTTTAAATGTGTAACCGTCAATGGTTGAGGAGAAATAATTGAATGCAATGATTGCTAAGGTTGATCCTGTTATACCAAAGGCAGTATTTACGAGTGCTTCTGAAATACCTTGTGAAAGTGCAAGAGCATCAGGAGCACCTGATTGTGCAAGAGCTGCGAATGCACGGATCATCCCAAGAACTGTTCCGATAAGACCGATCAGCACACAGATTGAAGCAAGAGTTGTGAAAATTACCATATTCTTTGAAAGCATAGGCAGCTCAAGGGCTGTAGCTTCTTCAAAAGATTTCTGGATTGACAGAATTTTCTGGTCCTTTTCCAGCTCCTTGTCTTTCTGAAGGTCACGATAACGTAAAAGGCCGGCTTTCATAACGTTGGCAAGTGAACCTTTTTGCTTATCGCAGGCATCCATAGCTTCTTCAATTTTATCCTGGGCCATAAGATTCTGAAGATTGTGAACGAAGGTATTGAGCTTGCCCTTACCTTTTGCTCTTGAGAGTGTTATTAATCTTTCAATAATAAAAACAAGAAGAGTAATAACTAAGGTCATAAGGATAGGAACAATGGGACCACCTTTGTAAATAATACCCAGGTAGTTCCCTTCCAGGGCACGGCCATGCGGATTACCTCCTTCGAAATTAATAGGATTTCCCATTACTGTTTTGAACAAAAAATAGGAAACCACAAAAGCAATTAAAATAACGCTTACTGCAAAAATGTTCTGCAATGTTTCTTTTAAAGAACTTCCTTGTTTACTCATTTTTATCGATTTTGGTTAGGTTAAATTTATTTGACTTGCAAATATATATTTTCAATTGTTTTTTTCCAATAGCTTAAAAAATATTGTTATACTTTTAAATTAGTTTAGAATTTTTCCTTTATGTATGACACTTATAACATCCGTTAACCCTATCTGAAAACTCCTCTTTTTATGCTGTCAGCTGCCATCTTTCAGCTGCGGACTAATAGTTTCTTCCTGTAGCCTTTTGATTATTGTTGCAGTTTAATGTTATATACCCTTGATTTGGTAACGGCTACCTCCTGTTCCTTATAGCCTTTTGCGCTGAATACAAGGAACTCTGAACCCTGGGGGATCTCAAATTTATATTCCCCTTTGGCATTGGTAAGAGTTTCAGCAGCAGTGTCTTTTATCTTCACTGATGCAAAGGCCAGAGGCTGACCGGCAGTGTTGGTGACAACTCCTTTGATCTCATTGGGATTGATCCCTTTCTTAACAGAAACCTGGTAATCCTGGATCCAGCCAAGGTTGCTCTTTGCAGAAGCGTTGGCAGGATCAATAGCAAGGATCTTCTCATAAGCATCAGCTGATTTTGCAAGAAATCCCAGCTTACCCTCAAGTGTCTTCTCAAGTCCGGCAGCTTTTGCTTCGAGACTGCCCAGTGCGTTGTAAGCATAAATTTTATTTTCTCTGGAATTGGGGTTAAGCAAGATCATCCTGTTAAAGTAATCCTTTGCTTTGGTGTAATTGCCGTTATCCATATGATAAGAACCAAGATAGCGTATTGCTTCGACTATTTCGCTTTCATTCTTCACAGAGTCTTTTGATGCAACTGAGAGCAGTTTTTCGAATTTCGGCCTGACAAGTCCAAGTTTGCCCTCAGGATCCATTTTATAATATGTACGTGCGGTCTGAACATAAGCCGGCAGGTAATCGGGAGATTTCTTAAGGACCAGACTGAATATTGAGTCAGCTGATTTGTATTTTTCTCCATTGTAAAATGCTCTTCCAATCTGCATGTAATCAGCAAGATTATTCTCTTTTGAAGGATCGATCAGTTTTGCCAGTGTTTTTGCAGCCCCTTCATATCTTCTGAAAGCATAATAATTGCTTGCTTTTTCACTAAGAATAGCTCTTTCCTGCGGAGTCATCGGACTGTTTGGATCGGTACGCTTAAAATTGAATGCCTTGTTCGTATTCAGAAAATGCCCTGTCAATCTCTTTATTGGCTTTGCCAACACTGCTCTCAAGATCTGCAATCTTACCTGTAAGTTCATCCAGAGTAACTTTGAATTTTGGCTTATTTGCTGCAGTAGCAGTTGAATACCTTGATTTTTCTCTTTCAAGCTGTGGTTTAAGCGAATTAAGCTCATCGGCCATTTTTGTGTAATTCTGGTTCTTTTTAAGAAGGATCCTCGCCATATAATGGTGATCTTTCTGCAATATATATTCCGGAGCTACTGTTTTGAAAAGAGTTTCCATATATGAAAGTGCCTTACCATAATCGGGATTTTCCTTTTCATAACTTGAATACCCGGCAAGACGGTTCATATAACCTCTTGATCTGTCGACAGTAAGTATTTCTTCAACATTCTTGATGACCTCTTCATAATCACCAGCATAGAATAGTGAGTTGACATACCTGGTTTTTGCCGGAATATTGCCTTCCGTAAGATCAAGATACTTTTTAAAGTTTGTCTTTGACTGTTCCAGTCGGCCTGCACGCCAGTATAATTGTCCGAGCTCC
The DNA here is from genome assembly GCA_963828775.1 of uncultured Bacteroidales bacterium. Lineage (GTDB taxonomy): Bacteria > Bacteroidota > Bacteroidia > Bacteroidales > VadinHA17 > LD21. The sequence continues at coordinate 298,522 of CAWHGX010000071.1, forward strand.
CGGTATGCCGGAGCGTAGTTGGCATTAAGCCTGATTGCTTCTTCGAAATTGGGAATAGCCTGTTGTAAAGCACGGGCCTTGACATAAACATAGCCGATTTTCATGGCAGCTGTAGGTGACTGTGGATCTTCAAATTGTGCAAGACTGTAGTTTTTGATGGCATTTGATCCATCGTTAACCATCATATAAAGATCTCCTGCTATTAAATATATTTCCGCATTTTTTGAGTCAATTTTTACTGCCTGCCTGATAAACGGGAGAGCAACGGATGTATCTACCATTCCGTCTTTTGCATACGATTCGGCGATTTTTGCAAGGGCAAATGCATAATCCTTGGCAGGAGGAATTATCTTCTTGAGTTTTTTATATGGCAGAAGAAAACTCCTGGCCTTGGCACGCAGTTCATTTGCTTTGGCCTCATCCCCGAGATAATTGGCGATTTTTGCCAGACCTATATAGTTAAGAGGATCATTAGGATTTGCACTGACCCCTTTTTCATAAATTTCTTTGGCAGCTTTGGTAGCAACAGTCAGTGAATTGGAAATTGTATCTGCAAAATAATCGAGAAGGTAATTTTCACCATAGTAAAAATAGTTTTTGCTGTTACCGGGTTCCTTCTGAATCAATGCTTTGTACATATCCCCGGCTTTGTCGTACGATTCGCTTTTTGTAAGCAGAATCGCACTGTTTAAGTCCTGCGCCTGAATACTGTAAACCACTATTGCCGAAAATAATCCCGTCAGCAAAACGACCTTTTTGAACATCGAAATTTTCATAGCTTTCTAATTTGAGATCAATTATTGTTATTAATTTTATTCCTGTTAATATATATTTACCTTTAGTTTTTACATCCCGCTTCCCCTTCAAAGGGGGATTGATGCAAATTTTTACTTTTGTCTTTTACCTTATTATCTTATTATCTTTTATCTTTTGTCTTATCAGTTTTTTATCTGTACCAGCCTGATGGGCATTGTAGCCGGAACGAGACCCGATTTGAGTACAATTCTTTGTCCCTGTTCAGCAGTTGCCCATTGAATGAATCCTGAACCAAGCCCCGTGTGGGTCTCTCTTGAGACAAGATAGACCTCTCTTACAAAAGGATATGATTTGTCGTAGATTGAACCCTGATAGGGGCGGTAATAGGAACCATCATTGAGGAATTGCTGTGAAATCGCCAGGACATTAATCTTTTTGACAAAGCTCATGCTAAGCGAATCATCCTTATCGCTGATCCAGTTAACGCTGATAATACCCAGAGCTTCAGGATTTCTTGAAACGAAATCAATAACCTCAGCATTATTGTTTAGTGCATAGAAATTACTGCCAAGAGTTTCACTTATTCCAAAAAGCTCTTTGAAATACCTTATATTCCCCGATTTATTATTGTCGAAAATTATACTGATTCTGTCAAGCCCGGATCTGGGATTTACATCTTTCCAGCTTTTTGCCTTACCTGTAAAAATATCCCTGACTGTATTATAATTTATAAGTGTATCCTTGTTCTCCTTGTTAGTGATAAGAGCCAGTGCATCATAAGCAAAGGTGATTGTCCTGGCTATTACAAGCGTGTCACGAAGATATTGTATCTGGCTGTCAGATAGTTTTCTGCTTGTTACTATCACCTTGACTGAATCATTCATAAAATCATCTACAACATCATATTCGGGCTTATATTCAGGCCTGATCTGAGCCCTTGTGTATAATGAAGTGAATGTATAGATCTCGGTATCAATAAGCGGCTGAAACGACTCGTCAACAACAATTCTGATATTGCCGCTGGTAGGTGAATCAGCAATTTCACGCGATCCGCCGGTATTGCACGAGGTTATCAGAAACACTATTCCAAAAATCAGAAATGAAATTCCTGATCTTAAAATATTTCGTTGGATCATTCTCACTGTATCAATGGTCTTTGATGAAAAATACCGGAACGCAATAATAATAAAATTTTGGTAAACTTCAGTCATCTTGTTGTCCATAAAATTTCATACATATTTGATTAGACTACTGCAAAGTACATGCCAATACACTTCCCGTTTGAGATTCAGGTGATCTGTTCATCGGAATCCTCATGTCTGAAGAAGAGCTTGACAATTTTATTATAAGTTGAATAGGCCCTGTACAAACCATAAAAAATAAATGTCCCGCCGATCAGTCCAACAGCAGCTTTGTTAATATCAGATTTCCCGCCAAAATCATTCTTAAAGAAGAATATCAGATATACTCCGACACCTAAATAAAAAATGACCATAAAGATACTAAAGATCGCATTTACCTGCTTCATTAATTTATTTTCATTCATACCGAATCTTTTAGTTAACAAATTAACAAATAATCATTGTACTATCAAAAAAAATTTTACCAAGTTATTATTTATTTACACTAAACTTAACATTAGCACAATGAGTTGAATAACAAGGAGCTGTCGCCATAGCTTAAAAATCTGAATTTTTTTTCAAGCGCATATGAGTATATTTTGTGCCAGTCGGACCCTGTCCAGGCTGAAATCAAAAGCAGCAGAGTGCTTCTGGGTTGATGAAAATTGGTGATCATTCCGGTTATCATCCTGAATTTGTATCCGGGGATGATAATTATTTTTGTTGAAGCACTTATGGTCTGGCAGTTATGTCGGGTCATAAGATCTGAAAGAGCCGTCAGGGCTTTTTCTACGGCTATGCCACGGTCATTATGATATGGCTCCCACTGATCAATTTGCAGGTCATTAAGATTGCTTATTGAACCGTCAGCAGTTTTCACACCCAGCCAGTAAAGGCTTTCAAGGGTCCTTACCGATGTAGTGCCCACAGCAATTATTCTGCCGTGATTTTCAAGTAATTCACCGATTGTTTCTTTTGTGACAGAAAAATGCTCACAATGCATTTTGTGGTCTGATATATGTCTTGCTCTTACCTGCTGGAATGTGCCTGCACCCACATGTAAAGTGACATTGACGGATTTTACACCTTTTTCGGGGAGCTTATCCAGTAAATCCTGTGTAAAATGAAGTCCGGCTGTAGGGGCGGCAACTGAGCCTTTGATGGAGGAATAAACAGTCTGATACCTGCTGCCATCCTCTTTTTCATCCTCCCTTGAAATGTATGGAGGTAGAGGTATATGTCCTGATGTTTCAATGACTTCACTGAAACTTAACCTGGTACTGTTCCAGTTGAATCTGATCCTCCAGGCTTCCCCTTCAGGGCATATCTTTTCAGCACAGAGTTCATATTCAGTATCGCCGGGCCGGAATTTCAAGGATACAGCTCCGGTTTTCCATTTTTTGAGGTTCCCGATAATACATTTCCACTCTACCGGACTTTTTGAAGCAAATGAGGTCTCGTAATCCGGGGGAGAAAGGGGTTCAAGACAGAAGATCTCAATTTGTGCTCCTGATTTTTTCCGGAACAAAAGGCGTGCCCTGATCACACGGGTATTATTGAAAACAAGTAATGAATCAGCTGGTAAGTATCTGTCAAGGTTCCTGAAAATATCAGATGATATTGTTTTACCATTGTAAAGGAGCAGTTTTGAATTATCCCGTTTTTTAACAGGATACTGTGCTATCCTGTTTTCAGGAAGTTCATAATCAAAGTCGGTAATCTTGATATTTTTCATCTTTATTTATCATCCCCTTCCCTTCCTCTGAAGCGGGACAGGCTCTTCATAAGAGGATTTTTAGAATCATCAAAAGTAATAATTTTAATATTTCCCGGCTGTTTTTAGTATCTTTGCAACGCAGCAGGCCGTTCCATCGTCCTCCGCCGGTTGGCGGAGGAAGGAAAGTCCGGACAACACAGAGCACCATGCTTCCTAACCGGAAGATATCCGTGAGGATATAGTAGTGTAACAGAAAATAACCGCCTCCTGAGCGTAGTCGAAGGGGGCAAGGGTGAAAAGGCGAGGTAAAAGCTCACCGGTCCTGATGGTGACACCAGGAGCCGTACACCTGATGGGTTGAAAGACCATGTATACCGACGTTCAGGATTGCTCGTCCGATGCCGGGGGGTAGGTCGTACGATCCCGCCAGCAATGGCGGGACAAGATAAATGATGGAAACCGGTTCAATTATCTTTCGCAGATGCATGAACCGGGACAGAATCCGGCTTACAGGCCGGCTGCAAAAAATAACGGGACGCAAATGCGTCCCGTTTTCGTTTTGTACAGACGCGATGCATCGCGTCCCTACAATATTATATCTACTGGATTTCAACCCCCCTTCGGAGGGTGGGGCTGTATCGCTGGGGTTATTTGATCTTAAACACGCTGTCCTCAATCGGAATATCAACTTCTACCTTGGTAAAGGTAGTCACGATTTCCATTCCGCTTGCAGATGTGGTTGTCTTCATGGGCAAAAGGATACCGCTCGTTTCGGTATAATCCGATGGAAAAGATTCAACTGTTACAGCCATACCACCCTGATTGACATTGGCAATATTTTTCAAGAGGAGATAGGTGGATTTATCAATAAACATTGTGGATGAATTAACTCCGTCAAGATCAACTTTTAACTTAAAAACAGGTTTGCCGTTAACATTATCTTCTCCTTCAAGAGTGAGCTTACCGTTTTTAAGATAATCGGCCATCGAATTTTGGAACAAATTACTCCTTACGACATCTTTAAGCTGTTCAGGGGTCATCTCAACCGGTACATTAGAACCTGCCATGGGATTTATCATATAACCCTTCTCTCCATCGAAAACCTGTACAATTTCCTGTCCGTTAAAGTTCGTGACGCTTTTTATCTTATTTGGATTTTTCATCCACATTTCCATCGGCATATCCATGCCCATCATTGACAGTTTAGCCGTGATCTTAATCGTTTTAAAATCAGAGATCTTGTCAAGCTTGTTTGCCACAGTGTACTTGTTTACGATATCTTCAAGCGACTGGGCGTTAACTGCAACTGCTGCAAAAAGAAACAATACAGAGAATAATAATTTTTTCATTAGAATTGTTTTAAATGTTAATTAATTAAAGGTATTGATTGTTTTTCTTAATTCTGTAAGCATAATCAAAAGTCGTTCCAGTTTTGAAAGCTGGAGCATATTTGCTCCATCTGATTTTGCTGAAGCAGGATCAGGGTGAGTTTCAATGAAGATGCCATCAGCTCCGACGCTTATCGCAGCTTTCCCGATCGTTTCTATCATTTCCGGATTTCCTCCCGAAACTCCTTTTTCCTGATTTGGCTGCTGAAGTGAATGGGTTATATCCATTATTACCGGAACACCAATCTTTTGCATTACCGGTATATTCCTGAAATCTACTACCAGATCCTGATATCCAAACGTATTGCCGCGGTCGGTAAGCATTATGTTATTATTCCCTGATTCTCTCACTTTTTCAACGGCAAACCTCATGGAAGATCCTGATAAAAACTGACCCTTTTTAATATTGATCCATTTTCCTGTTTTTGCTGCTGCAGTCAAGAAGATCAGTCTGACGGCAAAGAAATGCAGGGATCTGAAGAACATCAACATATCTTGCTGCGATCTCTGCTTCAGGCGGATTATGAATATCGGTAATTACCGGAATGGAAAAACTCCTTCTTACCTCTGACAGTATCTTAAGGGCTTTTTCATCACCTATTCCCGTAAAGGAATCAACTTTTGATCTGTTGGCTTTCCTGTATGAGGCTTTAAATATTAAGGGAAGCTGAAATTTATCCGATAATTTAACAAGATGTTCCGCGATTTTAAATACCATATCTTCACTTTCGACAACGCAAGGACCGGCGATCAGCAGGAAATTTCCTGTTTCCCTGTATTTCAGCCCGGGAATATTTATTCCGTGTTTTAACATTTAGATGTAAAGATAGTAAAATATTATTCTTATTCTTCTCTGTGATCTCTGTGACTATCTCTGTGGTTCTCTGTGTAAATTTTGCCCCCCATCCCCCCTGAAGGGGGGCTATTTTATTGAAATTTGCTGATTGCTAAGCCCCCTTTAGGGGGTTGGGGGCATTACTCATAATCGTATATATCCTTCCACAGACCCTTGAGCCTTTTTCTGATTTCTTCCTCCTTGGGATTCGATCCCCGGTTCATAAAATTTGGTTCCTTTTATTTCTTCAGGAAGATAATTATCCTTAATAAAATTACCCTCAAAATCATGAGCATATTTGTAGCCTTTGTGGTACCCGAGATCTTTCATAAGCTTTGTGGGAGCATTCCTTATATGCAGAGGAACAGACAGATCTCCTTTTTCTCTCACCATTGCCTGTGCATTTTCAATTGCCATGTAAGAGGCATTGCTTTTTGGCGATGTCGCAAGATAAACAGCAGCTTCGGAGAGTATTATTCTCGATTCAGGCCATCCGATTACATTTACGGCCTCAAAACATGCCTGTGCCAGTAACAGGGCATTTGGATTCGCGAGGCCAATATCTTCAGCTGCCAGGATAAGCATCCGTCTGGCAATGAATTTAGGATCTTCGCCGCCTTCGACCATTCGGGCCAGCCAGTAGACGGCAGCATTGGGATCACTTCCCCTCATCGATTTGATAAATGCCGAAATTATGTCATAATGCTGCTCGCCGTTTTTATCATATATGGCAAGGTTTTTCTGGACATGTTTCAGGACTTTTTCATTATCCACAATAATCTTTTCAGAACCTGTTTCGTCAGCTTCAGACGACACCACGAGTTCAAGAGCATTATACAGTTTCCTTGCATCACCTCCTGAAATTCGCAGAAGTGCTTCATCTTCCCTGATGTCGATATCATATTTTGCCAGGTAAATATCCTTCCTGAGTGCATTATTCAGAAGCACTGTCAGCTCCTTCTGGTCCAGCGGATTCATAACATAAACCTGACAGCGTGAAAGCAGGGGAGATATTACCTCAAAGGAGGGATTTTCAGTTGTGGCACCGATTAGTGTTATGATCCCCTGTTCAACAGAACTAAGAAGTGAGTCCTGCTGGGATTTGTTGAAACGGTGGATTTCATCTATGAAAAGGATGGGATTGGGCTGATTGAAAAACTGTTGCTTTTTTGCTTTTTCAATAGTTTCCCTGACGTCCTTTACACCTGAGTGTACTGCACTGAGATGAAAAAACGGCCTTTTTAGTGTATTCGCAATGATCCATGCAAGAGTTGTTTTTCCGACTCCCGGAGGACCCCATAAAATAAATGATGGTATATTCCCTGATTCAATTACTCTCCTGAGAACTGCATTTTTCCCTACCAGGTGCTCCTGTCCGCAGAATTCATCGAGGTTCTTTGGCCGGAGCCTGTCCGCCAGTGGTTGATTTGCCAGCATTCTGAAATGTTTGTGTAAAAATAATAAAAACAACGATTGATCTTAATACCGGTTTCTGACTGTCACTAACAGTTCATATTAATTGCTATCATTGCAACAATAATCTTAGGCTAACAGGTATGATCAGGAAAGTTATCTTTTATGGAATTTCAGCAGTAGTTATTATCAGTTGCAGGACAACCGTAAACCACCAAAAATCTGATGTTAAGGAGGGACATCATATTATCGCCGACAGCGGCATGGTCATTTCGGCCCATCCGGAGAGCTCCAGGATTGGGGTTGCAGTTCTGCGCAAAGGAGGCAATGCCGTTGATGCAGCTGTTGCAACAGAATTCGCACTTGCTGTCTGCTATCCTGAAGCAGGCAATATTGGCGGCGGAGGTTTTATGCTGATCAGGGAAGCTGATGGCACAACGGACCTGGTTGATTACCGCGAAAAGGCACCTCTCAAAGCCTCGGAAAATATGTATCTTAGATGCTTCAGGTAACGTTATTGACGGGATGAGTACAGAAACACATCTGGCATCGGGTGTTCCCGGTACTGTCGATGGGATGCTGAATATACATTCGAAATACGGCCAGCTCTCATTCACGGAGGTTATCCAGCCTGCTATCGACCTGGCCAGAAACGGATTCCCGGTCACTGAAAGCCAGGCAGCTGATTTAAACGGTAACAGGGAAATCTTTATCAGCAGGAACATATCTTTGCCTGCTTTTGTCAAAAATCCGCCATGGAGGGAGGGTGACACCCTTAAACAGCCTGATCTGGCACTGACTCTCGAAAGGATAAGAGATAATGGCAGGGATGGTTTTTATTCCGGTACCACAGGCAGGCTCATTATAAAAGAGATGCAAAGGGGAAACGGAATAATATCAGAACAGGATCTCAGGGATTACAGTTCGCTCTTCAGGGAACCGGTGTCTGATGTTTACAGGGGATATAAGATCACTTCAACTTCACCTCCTTCCGGAGGAGGTATTCTTCTGCTTCAGATACTTGGAATGATCGAACCCTATGACCTCAGGCAAATGGGATTTCACAAATGGCAGACAGTCCATCTGATGGTTGAAGCTGAAAAACGGGCATTTGCCGACCGGTCACAGTACCTTGGCGATCCTGATTATTTGGAAGTCCCTGTTAATGAGTTGTTGAAATCCGGTTACCTGCATGACAGGATGAACAATTTCAGAATGAATTCTGCAACTCCTTCATCAGAGATATCTCCGGGTTTCCTGATCGCGGAAAGTGAAGAGACCACACATTATTCGGTTGTGGATCAAAAAGGTAATGCTGTTGCAGCAACAACAACACTAAATAACACGTTTGGTTCCGGCATAGTTGTCGATAGTGCGGGATTCCTTCTGAATAATCAGATGGATGATTTTTCTGTTAAGCCTGGAGTGCCGAACATGTATGGATTAACAGGTTCTGAGGCTAATTCGATTAAGCCGGGAAAGCGAATGCTGAGTTCAATGACTCCGGTTATTGTTGAAAAAGATGGCAAACTATTCCTTGTCGCAGGTTCACCGGGAGGCTCAACAATACCTACTTCAGTTTTACAGGTCATCATTAATATTATAGATTTTGACATGGATATCAGGCAGGCAGTCGACGCCGGCAGATTTCATCACCAGTGGCTTCCTGATTACATTAGTTATGAAAAGAATTCCCTTGACAGCTGTACTGTTTTACAACTGAAAATGATGGGTCATGAACTGAGAGAGAGAAGCACCATAGGCAGGGTCAATGCCATTATGATTTTACCCGATGGGAAAATTACCGAAGGTGCTGACAGAAGGGGCGATAATTCGGCGTGCGGCTTTTAAGAAGCCGTGTTTTTAAGGATTTTTGCTTAATTGATATAAAATTATTTTATCCAAAGAAAATAAAATGATACATTTATCAGTTATTTAACTATCTATAAATGCGTTTATAATATGGTATTTGAATATTTTCAGATATTTATTCAGTTATGAAAAAGCCTCTGCTGATAACAATCATCATTCTTGTATTGGTTCTTGCCTTACCGTTTATTAACTTTTTACGTTGGTCTTTCCAGGAGAAAAAGCCAATTGAAATTGTTATTCTCGACAAGACAGTTCCCACCCTTGAGCGCATAAATCACAAGTCATTAACCTGGGTTCTTAACAACGGCAGATTCGTAAAGAAAGAGAAAAAGAACAGTTATTCATTTAGAAAAGATTATTACGGATTTGCACCAACCAGGCCGCTTAAGGACAGGGGAAACACCGAGAACGAATATCATCTGTCAGAAATGCTCGATCTTCCTGAAAAAGCTGATGCTGTCTACTTCGCCGACACTTATGGGGTGTTTTTTAATGACTGGTACGCAGGAGTTAATAAGAGCCGTCGATCACGAAAAATATATGGTGGACTGAATAACACTGATTATCTGCTTGTTAATGAAATGAAAAACCGAAACAAACTGATAATCCTTGAATATAATTCCTTTGATTATCCCACACCTGCATTTGAATCATTCAGAACCCAGGAGAAGCTCGGTATAACATTTTCAGGATGGTCAGGAAAATATTTTGAGAAACTCGATTCTACTGCAAAAAACTTTCCTGTCTGGATGACTGCAATGTACAGGAAAGAGTATAAGAAGCCATGGACATTTACAAAACCCGGAATTGTCCTTCTTAGTGAAAAAAGTATAATTGTCATGGAAGAGGGGACACACCTGACAAATGCCTTACCCTTCATAATAACTGATGAAGCTAATTGTGAAAAGTATGGTGTTCCGGAATCTGTGGCATTCAACAAGTGGTTCGATATTATTGATCCTCTGCAAAGCAATGTGATTTCAAGGTTCCACTTCGAAACAACAGCCATTGGAGATACATTATTAAGCGGTAAAATGCTTATGAAGGATTTTCCTGCAGTTATTCAGGACTCTTCAAGCCAGAGAATTTATTATTTCTCAGGCGATTTTGCCTCCAATAAGGTTAACTTTTGTGCATCCAGGATTAAAGGATTCGATAAGCTTAAAGGTATTCTGTATTCAGATAAGCCTGATGATACAAGAAGGTTCTTCTGGCTCTATTATAAACCTCTGATAAATAAGATCTTAACAGATTACTATACGTCTTTGAATGAACGGAAATAAACCAGCTGGTTCCAGGTGGTTTTATCCGGACAGGTACTTCAGCCTGTCCTTTTTTTTAATTAATGCCTGTTTCATATTAACCTTTGCAGGAAAATGAATATAACTCTTATTCAATCTGACATTATCTGGGAAAACAAGCTTAAGAATCTCGAAAAACTGGGACAGCTTATATCTGCAAGCCAGGGCTGATACAGAGATAATTATACTGCCGGAGATGTTCAATACCGGTTTCTCGATGAATCCGGATGATCTGTCTGAAAAACCTCATTCAATCACATTTGAATGGATGCAGAGTATGGCGGAAGAAAAGTATTCCGGGATTTGCGGCAGCTACATTATTAATGAAAACAATCATTATTATAACCGCTGGATCTTTGTTTCACCCGATAATGAAATGTGGAGCTACGATAAGAGGCACCTGTTCAGTCCGGGTGGCGAAGATAGCCTGTTCACCCGGGGAAAAGAACGTATTGTCTTTAATTACAGGGGATTAAGGATCTGTCCGAATATTTGTTACGACCTTCGGTTCCCGGTCTGGAGCAGGAACAGGAATGATTATGACCTTCTTATTAATTCGTCAAACTGGCCTGAAGGCAGAAGGGATGTCTGGGTTACATTGCTGAAAGCAAGGGCTTTGGAAAATCAATGCTTTGTAGCGGGAGTAAACAGGATAGGCATTGATGGGACAGGTATTAAATACTGTGGAGATTCTATGATTTTAGGTCCTAAAGGTGAAATTATAGCATCAGGGACAACAGAACAAGGAATGTCTCGTTTCGGGTGATATCTCACTAATTGATTTAACAGATTTCCGGAATAAGTTCCCTGTTCTGAATGATGCAGATGATTTTACTATCTCATTAACTACGATATTTTTACGGAGTTACAATGTTTCTACTGTCCTTCGCCCTCCGCCCTCAGCCTTACTTCAGTGCTTCAAATAGTATCTCAACAGGATGTTTCGCAATTCTTCCGGTGCCGTCCTTTATATGGTGCCTGCAGCTGGTGCCGGGAGCAGCTACTACGACATCATCATCACTGTTCCTGATCGCCGGGAACAAGACAAGGTTGCCTACCTTGTTTGACAATTCATAATGCTCTTTTTCATATCCGAACGAACCGGCCATTCCGCAACAACCCGAAGGGATTTCCTCTACCTTGTAATTTAACGGGATCGATAGCATCTCAATTGAACAGGCAGATGAAGCGACAGCTTTCTGCTGACAATGAGCATGTAAAATAATCTGAAGATTATTGCTGGTGAACGACTCCCTTTTTATTCTGCCCGCTTTGTATTCTTTGGCAATGAATTCATCAATCAGGTAACTGTTCATTGCCAGTCTCCTTGATTCTTCACGTAATCCGGAACCTGCAAGATCGGGATATTCATCCCGGAATCCCAGTATTGCAGAGGGTTCAATCCCGACCAGTGGCATATTTTCATTTACCACTCCTGAAAGGGCAGTAATATTATTTTCTGCAATTTTCCGTGCTTTTCTTAGCAATCCTTTTGAAATAAAGGTCCGTGCACTTAAATCGTGACTTCTGACCCTTACTTCATAATTTAATGATGTAAGCAGTTTTACAGCTGCAATACCTGTGACAGTATCATTATAATTTGTGAATTCATCGATAAACAAATAAACAGAACCAACAGGTCTTGAAGGATTCAAACCGGACAGGTTCTTTTTTAACCACCTTTTAAGGCTTGTTTTAAATACAAGAGGTATCGATCGTTCGGCAGCAAACCCGATTGTCTTTTTAAGCAGACCTGAAAATAATTTGTCCTTCAGGAAAAAGTTATAAAATCCCGGAATGAATGAACCAAGTTTATTAAAGGTGGAAATATAGGCTATTAATAGTGTGCGGAGGGGGACACCGTGTTTATCGTACCAGTGCTGCAGGAATTCCGATTTCATTTTGGCTATATCCACACCTGAGGGACACTCTGATTTACAGCCCTTGCATGCCAGGCAAAGATCAAGGATACTGTAGATCTCCTTGTGATCCCAGGGATCTGAGGCCTCCTTGCTTAAGAATTCCCGGAGAATATTGGCTCTTGCCCTTGTACATTTTTCCTCATCCATCGTGGCCATAAAGCTTGGACACATGGTGCCGCCTATTTTTGATGATTTGCGGCAATCACCCGATCCGTTGCATTTCTCTGCAGCTCTTATTATTCCTTCGGTTGATGAAAAATCATAGATGGTCTTAATATCGGGAGTTACAGTACCGGGTTTGTACCGTAAAAAAGTATTCATTAAAGGTGTGTTAACAATTTTACCCGGATTCAGGATATTTCCGGGATCCCATGATGCCTTGATCTTTTTAAGCAATTCATAGTTTGCTTCACCAAGTATAAGCGGGATAAATTCACCTCTGAGCCTTCCGTCACCGTGTTCACCGCTTAACGATCCGCGGTATTTCTTAACAAGCTTTGCTGTTTCAATGCCGATTGTCCGGAATAATTCAACATCCCCGGGATCTTTCAGATTCAGCACAGGCCGGATATGAAGCTCTCCTGTCCCTATATGTGCGTGATATACCGAGTCTTTTCCATATTTTGCCAGTAATTTTGCAAAATCGTCCATGTAATCAGGCAGATCCTCCACACGTACTGCTGTATCCTCAACCAGCGAAACGGTTCTTCCGTCACCTTTCATTTTTCCAAGAACACCCAGTCCGGCCTTTCTGAGTTCCCATGCTTTAGCCATATCCTTATCTCTTATAATTGGATAAGAGTATCCATACCCGGCTTCTTTAAGGGCATTTATCATTTCCTGTGTGACAGATTCAACTTCTTCCTTACTCTCCCTGGCAAACTCAACCATCATGATAGCACCCGGCTCACCATCAAGGAAAAAACGGTTGTTTTTCTGACTCAGGTTATCCTTTGTAAGCTCAAGAATCCTGTCGTCGGTCAATTCTACAGCTGTCGGCTTGAATTTCAACATAATGAGATTTGCCTTGAAGGCCTCCTCCCGGTCCCTGTGATGAACACAGACGAGCGTTTTATGAGCGGGAGGGAGAGGGACCAGGTTAAGCTTAATTTCGGTTGTAATTGCCAGAGTGCCTTCAGAACCAGCCAGAAGCCTGCAGAAATTAAATTGTTTGTCTGACCGGCTGTCGAAAATCTCAGAATCCATGAGCAGATCCAGTGCATAACCTGTATTCCTCCTTGGAATCCTGGGATCAGGATAACCATCCCTTATGTTTTTTTTGTTTTCAGGATTACCAAGAATCTCTTTTATATCTCTGTATATTCTCCCTTCAAGATTATCCTGTCTGCATTTTTTATCAAAGGTGCTTTCATCGACACGGCCGAAAGTTGCTTCACTACCATCGCTCAGCAATGTTTTCAGTTCAATTGTATGATCCCTTGTTGATCCGTAGATTACAGAATGTGAGCCGCATGAGTTATTTCCTACCATGCCTCCCATATTGCACCTGTTTGAAGTAGATGTCTCAGGACCGAAAAACAATCCGTATGGCTTGAGATACATGTTAAGTTCATCAAGCACCACACCCGGTTCAACCCTTACCCACATCTTCTCCCGATTTAATTCGAGGATCTTGTTCATATATCTTGAGATATCCACAATAATGCCGGAACTTACGACCTGGCCGGCCAATGAGGTTCCTGCTGCCCTGATTGTTATCCCGATTTTTTCTTCTGATGCAAACTGCAGGATCTTTTTTAAGTCCGGAACACCTTTAGGCCAGGCCACTGCAACTGGTTGCTCTTTATAATCCGAAGCATCGGTCGCATAGATGGTTTTGGTGATCAGATCATACTTCAGGTCTCCTTCAAGAGAATTTTTCAGGGAATTAAGGCGGGTTACGGGTAAATCCATTTCCAATTATATTTTGAACGCACAAATTTAGGAAATGATTTTATCATCTTTCTGAATAACCCTGACAGCTGGATTTATTTTACTGAAAATACCTGTTATGAAAATAAACGTGACATCCTGATTGTGTAATCGGACTTTTTTTTCTTACATTTAAAGCTGAATGATTAAATTATTAAATGACTGATATACAATGGAATTATTAGATCGTATCAAGCTGAATGCAAAAAAACACAATAAGCGTATTGTCCTTCCTGAAGGATACGAGGAAAGAAACATAATGGCGGCAGATATCGCCATTGCTGAGGGACTGGCACAGATAATTTTGATCGGGGATCCTGAGGAAATTGCGTCTCATGCGGCAAAACTGGGGTTAAAGAATCTTTCAAAAGCAAAAATTGTTAATCCCAGATCGCACGATAAAAAAGCACATTATATTGATATGATGGTTGAGCTCAGAAAGAGCAAGGGTATGACAAGTGATGAAGCTTCCCGCCTTATTGAAGATCCTCTCTACCTGGGTGTACTGATGATAAAGAACGGCGATGCAGACGGTGAAGTATCGGGTGCTGATCATGCAACAGGCGATGTTGTTCGTCCGGCTTTTCACTATGTAAAAACAGCTCCGGGTATATCAGTTGTATCCGGTGCCTTTATAATGATACTTCCTGAAAAGAGATTCGGAGAGGAAGGTGTGCTTATTTTCGCGGATGGTGCCGTCCATCCGGATCCTACCGATAAAGAACTTGCGGAAATAGCTGTTGCTACTGCAAACACCGCAAGAGCTATTGCCGGATTTGAGCCAAAAATTGCATTGTTGAGCTTTTCAACGAAGGGGAGCGCAAAGCATGAAATGGTGGATAAAGTTGTCAGCGCAACAAAAATTGCCAGGGAAATGGCCCCGGATCTCATGATAGACGGTGAACTGCAGGGCGATGCAGCGCTTGTTGAAGCGATAGGACAAAAGAAAGCTCCGGGAAGCAGGATTGCCGGTCATGCCAATGTACTTATCTTTCCTGACCTTAATAGCGGGAATATCGCCTATAAGCTTGTTCAGAGGCTGGCAAATGCAGAAGCTATCGGTCCGATCCTTCAGGGAATGGCAGCTCCGATTAATGACCTTTCCCGTGGTTGCTCCGTAAGTGACATCGTCAGCATGATTGCCATTACTGCAAATCAGGCAGCTGGTAAAAAGTAGCACACAAACAATTATTAAATACATATATTCTGATGATTATCCTTGTCTTAAATTGCGGAAGCTCCTCAATTAAATACCAGTTGTTTGATATGTCCGACGGAACAAAATTGCTTGCAAAAGGACTTCTTGAACGGATTGGTTTGAACGATAGTATTTTAACCCATAAGCCCACTGACGGGGAACCTTATAAAGTAATAAATGATATACCTGATCACACAACTGGTATCAACCTTGTTATGGCAGCACTGACAGATGCCAGGCATGGTGTTATAAAAAACGTGAACGAAATCAAGGCAGTCGGTCATCGCGTTGTTAATGGAGGTGAAAGCTACAAGGAGAGTGTCCTTATTGATAATGAGGTCAAGAAGCAGATAGAGTTATGCAGCGATCTTGCCCCGCTTCATAATCCTGCAAACCTGAAGGGTATACTATCGACTGAGAAGCTTATTCCCGGAGTTCCTCAGGTGGCAGTTTTTGATACTTCATTTCATCAGACTATGCCTGATTATGCATATATGTATGCCCTGCCATACGAATATTATGAAAAATACAAGATAAGGAAATACGGGTATCACGGCACAAGTCATAAATTTGTTGCATCAAAAGCTGCAAAGATCCTTGGTCAGGATTGTAATAAACTAAGAATCATAACCTGTCATCTGGGCAATGGCGCCTCAATCACAGCAATTCAAAATGGCCGGTCTATTGATACTTCAATGGGTTTTACACCTGTTGATGGATTGATTATGGGTACCCGTACAGGTGAGATTGATCCGGGTGTTCTTATTTATATTGCTGATAAAGAGCATCTTAATGTTACGGGCGTTAATAATCTGATCAATAAGAAAAGCGGTGTGGCAGGGATATCTCAACTTTCATCGGATATGCGCGATCTTGAAGCTGCCGCTTCGGAAGGCAATGAAAAAGCTCTGCTTGCCCTTAATATGTACGCTTATAAAGTCAAGAAATTTATCGGTTCATATATTGCAGTTCTGAACGGACTCGACCTTCTTGTATTTACCGGCGGAGTTGGAGAAAATGACCGTAAAATGAGGGCAATGATCTGTTCAGATATGGAATACCTTGGAATAAAATTTGATTTTGATACCAATAACGGTGCATACTGCAAAGATCAGTTAATTTCGAAACCTGAATCAAAAGTCAAAGTAATGTGCATTTCAACTGATGAGGAATTTGTCATTGCTTCCGATACAAGGTATATTGTAGAGCATCATACAGTATAGTCACTAATACTAAAACAACAAGGCCATGGTATTAAAAAGCATGTCAGATCTCAAAGGGATTGTAGCAGGTAAACCCAGAAAAAAATTAGTACTCGCAGCGGCTCAGGATCAACATTCCCTGAGCGCGGTTATAAGGGCGTGGAAAGATGATATAATTGAACCAATTTTTATTGGTGATAAGGAAGGAATACAGAAAATATGCCACGAAAACGGATATGATATAACGGGATTGATGATTATCCATGAACCTGATATAGAAAAGTCTGTCGAAGTGGCTGTAAAGATGCTCAGCGGCAAGCAGGGTGATATACTAATGAAAGGCAAGGTAGGCTCCTCAACGCTTCTCAAATGCGTCCTGAATAAGGAATGGGGTCTTAGAACAGGAAATCTGCTTTCACATATTGCGCTCTTTGAAGTCGACACCTATCATAAATTAATAGCAGTAACTGATGTTGCAATGAATATTGCACCAAATCTTAAAGACAAAATCGCGATTGTCAATAATTCAGTCTCATTTCTTAACAGGCTTGGATACGTTCTGCCTAAAGTTGCGGTTCTCGGGGCAGTCGAAATGGTGAACGAAAACATGGAAGCCACACTGGATGCAGCTTTGCTTTCGAAAATGAATCAGCGGGAACAGATACGGAATTGCATAATTGACGGCCCCCTTGCATTTGACAATGCCGTCAGTCTGGAGAGTGCCCAGCAAAAAGGAATAAAAAGTGAAGTCGCCGGCGACACCGATCTCTTATTAATGCCCGATATTGAGGTTGGGAATGTACTCTACAAATCCCTGGTTTTCTTTGCAAAAGCAAAAGTAGCCTCTATTATTCTCGGAGCTCAGGTTCCGATTGTCCTGACATCCAGGTCCGATTCCGAACAGGCAAAATATGACAGTATCCTTCTTTCCGCAGCAGCAAGTAAATAGCTAAGAATGATACGATCGCTTGACCAGATGGTTGAAAAGGTCCTTTCGCTTCACAAAAAGCATAAGATTGCAGTGGCATGGGCACAGGATATTCATACTATCAGCGCAATTCACAAGGCAGTCAGTTACGGTATTGCCGATGCCATAATGATAGGACAATCAACAGAAATCAGGAGCATCTGCCGGAAAACAGGAATTGATCATGAACTATTTACAATTGTTGATTCTGGTGATGAGATTGAAGCATCGGCAGAAGCGGTCATGATGACTCGTTCAGGAGAGGCTGACATTGCTATGAAAGGCCTTGTGGGGACCGACAAATTCCTGAAGGCAGTAATGGATAAGAACAAGGGACTGATGCTTCCCGATGCAATTCTTAGTTATGTATGTGCAATTGAGTTACCTGCATATCACAAACTTCTTTTTCTTACTGATCCGGCAGTAATACCGGTACCAACTCTGGGTCAGAAGGTAATAATGGCTGAATATGCAATAGAAATGGCTGAAAGGTTTGGGATTATCAGGCCAAAAATTGCCCTGATATCAGCCTCTGAAAAGCCGAGCCGTCATTTTGCAAGCTCCGGTGATTATAAAGAAATGCTCAGAATGGCCGGAAATGGAAAGATTTCAGATTGTATTATGGATGGTCCTCTCGATATTTTCCTGGCATGCGATAAGAAAAGTGTAGAAATAAAAGGAGTAGATACTCCGGTAAACGGCGAAGCTGACATACTTCTTTTCCCCTCGCTTGAATCATCTAATCCATTTTATAAGGGACTGATGCTTTTTGCACAGGGAGAACTTGCCGGTATAATCAGGGGAACAGGGAAACCTGTCGTGGTTATGTCAAGAAGCGAAAGCGAGAAATCAAAATTCTATTGTATCGCTCTGGCATGCCTGATGGCCTGATACAGGGTTCCAGGGTATTTTGTAGTAATTCAAATTTAATTCAATGTCCAAGCGGCTGATTCTCGCAATCAATCCCGGATCTACATCCACGAAATTTGCTCTGTTTGAGGAGGAAGATCTTATATTTGAAAAGACTCTAAGACACTCCGCTGAAGAACTGAAAGGTTTTGCAAAGATCTCTGACCAGTTCCATTTCAGAAGGGACCTGATTATGAAAGAACTGGCTGCCAGAAGTATCGAATTTTCCGCTATTGCGGCGGTCGTGGGCAGGGGAGGACTGATTAAACCTATCGAATCAGGTATATACGAGGTCAATAACAAAATGAAAGATGACCTGACAAGCTGTATTCTTGGAGAGCACGCAAGCAATTTAGGAGGATTGATAGCAGATGATATCGCATCTTCATTGCCAGGGGCAAAAGCCTATATTGTTGATCCTGTGGTTGTAGACGAGCTCCAGCCTGTTGCC
The DNA here is from genome assembly GCA_963828775.1 of uncultured Bacteroidales bacterium. Classification (GTDB taxonomy): domain Bacteria; phylum Bacteroidota; class Bacteroidia; order Bacteroidales; family VadinHA17; genus LD21. Next base: position 317,506 of record CAWHGX010000071.1, read on the forward strand.
AGAATATCAGGACATCCTGCTATTGACCGTATTTCAATTTTCCATGCTCTGAACCAGAAAGCCGTGGCCAGGGCTTACGCACAATCAGTTAACAGAAAGTATGAGGAATTGAACCTGGTGGTGGTGCATATGGGAGGAGGTATTAGCGTTGGTGCCCATGGAAAAGGCAAAGTAATTGATGTCAATAATGCGCTGAATGGTGATGGTCCGTTTTCTCCGGAGCGATCCGGCGGACTTCCCTCCGGTCAGCTTATCGATATCTGTTTCAGCGGCAAGCTTACTTATGAGGAGATGAAGTCGATGATCACAGGAAAGGGAGGTATGGTGGCCTATCTTGGGACCAACAACTTTATCGAAGTTAATGTAAAGGCTGACAACGGAGATCAGAAAGCAATTCTTATAAGGGATGCATTGGCATACCAGATTGCCAAAGAGATCGGAGCAATGTCGGCAGTTCTGGGTGGTAACGTCGATGCAATTATTTTAACAGGTGGTCTGGCCTATCAGGAATCACATATTGAAAGAATAAAGAAAATGGTGGGATTCATTTCAGATGTTGTAGTCTTTCCGGGAGAAGATGAAATTAAAGCCCTTGCTTTTAATGGATTAATGGCGCTGGATGGAAAGATCGAAATAAAGACATATTCCTGAGTTCATGGATTATAAATGGCGACCGGCAAAACTTTCCCGTTAAAATATTTATTCCCGTTGACCGCAAAGTATGAGATAAACTCCGCCATTTTCTTTGGACTCAGGGGAGCTTCAAGTCCCGGAAAAGCAGTTTCGAACATTTCAGTCTGAACTGATCCCAGCGCAAGACAGTTAATACTGATCCCGGTTTCATGGAGTTCAACTGCGAGACATTCGGTCAGGCACGATAGTGCTGCCTTTGAGGCGCTGTAATAGGACAGACCCCTGTACTTGGAACTGCCCTGAAATCCTCCCATACTCGAAATATTCACAATATGAGAACCTGCCGGCATCAACGGGACCAATAGCCTGATTAAAGTTGCCTGGCCAAAAAAATTGGTCTCCATCATACTACGTGCTTCCAGGCCTGATATTGTCATAAAATCCCTGACTACAAGGCGGCCGGCAATATTTATTAATATATCCACCTTGCTGAAACGGTTAAAAATCTCATCCTTAACAGTTTCAATTATTTTATCTAACTCTGAAATATCCATCCTCAGATATGAAACATTCTCATTCAGGCACTCCAGTTGAAGCTCTTTGAGTCTGCCTTCATCCCTGCCGGTCACGAGTATCTGATTATCTTTATCCGATGACAGGTTAATGACAACTTCCCTGCCAATCCCCCTTGAACCTCCGTTTATAATTATATTCATGGTTCCTGTATTTCCTGATTATGGTTTTTTTTGTTTATTTGCTGTGGTTTTATGTAAAGTTACAAAATTGTAATTATGATATTAATTAATAAGAGATGTGATCATTTAAAGATAAACAAAAGTATATGTCTTTTGCTTGTCCTGTTATTTATCACAATCTCAGGGATCTATGGACAACAGGCAAAGAGGGAAACTCCTCCGTTAAAGGAAAGATTATTTTTTGGAGGCAGTTTTGGGCTGCAGTTCGGGACTATTACAGATATTGAGTTTTCGCCGATTATTGGAATATGGATCCTGCCAAGATTAGCTGTGGCAGCCGGTCCGGATTTTCGTTATTTTAAGGATTATTTTGATCATACAACAATTTATGGTGGCAAATCCTATGTGGAGATTGTATTTCTCCAGGATCTTAATAACATTATCCCTCTGGGAGTGCACCTTGGTTTGTTTCTTCATGGAGAATATGAAGCTCTGAGCCTTGAGTCATCTTTTTTTAAAACACCACCGTATGATTCAGAAAGATTCATGACAAATACAATTCTTGCAGGGGGAGGTATAAGGCAGCAAATAGGCCAGAGATCTTCATTGAATCTTACATTCCTGTGGGCTCTGAACGATTCAGGATACGGTGTCTACGGTAATCCGGAAATCCGGGTTTCATTTATGTTCTGAAAGAATCAGACTCTCAGCTTTTCCTTCTGTTTTAGCAATAATAACAGCACTGCAGGTATAATAGCCGGAATCCTGCAGCTCCGAATGCAGCAGGTAATACTAAAAAAATTACAATAAGCCGGTTTTTCAACTGCTCTACAATTTAATATTTATCACCACCAGGGGCAAAGCCTTTAAATATTCCAAAATTTCCTGCTCTCCGGCAGAATTAAAAAGATCGGAATTTATGAGATGTCAGAATTCAGTATCAGAAGAAACGATTTTACTGGATTTACATCTGTAAACAGCCCGGAAGAGCATGCTATTTACAGAAGTAATCAAAATTTAATTGACTTCAACATTACACAGGTAAATATTCCTTTACAGTATTTTAGAGCTGATTTAAAAGTTTAAATACCAGCACTATTATATTAATTATCTATAATAATGATATAATTATTATGATTTAAATCAGTCTTCTTTCATTAGAAACATTAATAAATTAATAATAAAATATTGTATACCAGATATATAATGGACTAAACTCAAGTATTGCATCATGTATAATCAATTAATTATCAGTTATATACAAACCAACACATGTTCATTGGATTTCGGCAGGATCATTGTAGTTACTGATGTAATGAAATAAAGTTACACATGTAAATTAGTTATTGATTACATTTGTAATACATAAAATTCACGCTATGAAAGAACGTATCCTTGAATTCCTGAGGATGGAAAACAAAACATCAGCTCAATTTGCTGAAGAAATAGGTGTTCAACCATCAGGGATCTCGCACATTCTCTCGGGAAGGAACAATCCAAGTCTGGATTTCATAATTAAAATGCTTGAAAAATATTCATTTCTGTCAACTGACTGGTTATTGTTCGGAAAGGGATCGATGTATAAAGAACCTAAAATGGCTGGATTATTTGACAATATTGATCTGATTGAAACTGAGAAACCTGTCCAAAAGGTCTTAATTACAAAAAACAGCGAAACACCTGAAAGAGCGAAACAAGATAAGAGTGGCATATTATCTTCTGCAATGACCGGAACCGAAAGCAATCTGGTGAAGAAAATTGTCTGGTTCTACGAAAACAACAGTTTTGAGGAATTTTATCCCACGAAAAAGTAATCATTTCTTCCCCGGAACAGATCATTAATTATCTTTGTGCAAAACTGTCGGCTGATGGCGAAGAGAGTTGAAGATTTCACAATAAAGGGAAACCGGTATCTGAATAATGATCTTTTTATTCTCGAACTCGCAGGGAACAAAAACCTGCCCGAACTTAAGCCAGGTCAGTTTGTTCAGGTCAGGATCGATGGCAGTCCTGAAACATTTCTTCGGCGTCCTATATCTATTCATGATGTTGATTATGAGAATAATACAATAAAGCTTCTTATCCAGATTGCCGGAAAAGGGACAGAAGCACTTTCAAAATTGAAAGCAGGAGACATCCTCAATATTATTTACCCGCTTGGCAATTCATTCAGCCTGCCTTTTGAACAATCATCTGTACTTCTTGTCGGTGGAGGATGTGGAGTAGCGCCTCTGTTATTCCTGGGAAACTATTTAAAGTCAAAAGGTCATGATCCTGAAATACTACTGGGTTTTAGAAACTCCGGTCGTATCGTTGAGTATGATGAGTACATTAAAATAGGACCGGTGTATCTTACCACTGAAGACGGATCAAAGGGAGAAAAGGGGCTTGTCACGGATCATCCTGTATTAAAAGAACATCATTTTGATCATGTTTACTGCTGTGGTCCGGAGTCAATGATGAAAGCTATTGCAGACTACTGTCTTAAAAAAGGGCATTACATGTGAAGTATCTCTTGAAAACCTGATGGCATGCGGCTTTGGAGTGTGTCTGTGCTGTGTGGTAAATACTGTGAAAGGAAATCTCTGTACCTGCATCGATGGTCCGGTCTTTAATATAAAGGAATTGAAATGGTGAACGTTGGTGTATCTATCGGCGGTCTTAAATTTAAAAATCCTGTCATTACTGCTTCAGGTACTTTCGGATACGGATCTGAATTTGATGATTTCATTGATATTTCAAAACTGGGAGGCATTATCCTTAAAGGTACAACCATTGAACCAAGGGAAGGCAATCCTTATCCCAGGATGGCCGAAACCCCTTCCGGGATGCTCAATACAGTGGGTTTGCAGAATAAGGGTATCGATTACTTCGAAAAATATATATATCCTAAAATATCAGGATATGAAACCAATGTAATTGTAAACATCAACGGAAGCTATGTCGAAGACTATATTGCTTTAGCTGAGAGAGTTAACAAACTGGACAGAATTCCGGCGATCGAGCTTAACATTTCGTGTCCCAACGTGAAGATGGGAGGAATGGCATTCGGAACAAATGCTGACTCTGCAAGGGAGGTTATAAAAGCCGTGAGAGGCGTGTATTCAAAAGTCCTGATTGTTAAGCTTTCTCCCAATGTCACAAACATAGTCGATTTTGCCAGGATTGCTGAAGAGGAAGGATCCGATTCAGTTTCGCTGATCAATACTCTGCTTGGGATGTCGGTCGATATAAAGACCATGAAACCTGCGTTGTCGACAATTACCGGAGGACTTTCAGGACCAGCTGTCAGGCCGGTAGCTTTAAGGATGGTCTGGCAGGTGGCAAATGCTGTCAGAATACCGGTTATTGGTATTGGTGGAATAATTTCTGCAAATGATGCTATCGAGTTTTTCCTGGCAGGAGCCAGTGCCATTCAGGTCGGTACCGCCTCATTTATTGATCCGCAGATTTCGATAAAAATCCTTGACGGGATATTAAAATACCTTACGGATAAAGGATTCAGCGATATTAAGGAAATTATCGGGCTAATAAACAGATAATCAAGCTTAAATCACCTGCAACAGGATATTTTCAGGTTGTTCTCTTCTGATGAAAGTTCTGCGGCTGTAAAAGAAATCTAACTATCAGATGAATATCCCTGTTTTTACTTAAATTTGTAGGTGTTAAATACAAAAATTCAATTCCCATCATTCTAAATCAATACAGATGACTGAAAATATTCATATCGATGACCTGGATAAGAAAATTCTCGATATAATAACCAAGAATGCAAGGATCCCTTATCTGGAGGTAGCCAGGGAATGCAATGTATCAGGCGCCGCTATTCATCAGCGCGTTCAGAGGCTGATAAAGATCGGTGTTATTAAAGGATCGGAATTCAAGGTCGATCCTGCCCTGGTCGGCTTCAAAACATGTGCATATATAGGTGTATATCTTGATCATCCGGGACATTACCGTGATATTATTAAGAAATTCAAAGATATACCTGAAATAATCGAATGTCACTATACTACAGGTAATTATTCATTATTTCTTAAAGTATACACCCGGGATAATGAGCACCTTCGTGATATTCTTACTGATAAAATACAGAATATACCGGGCGTTATCCGTACCGAGACTCTGATATCCCTTGAAGAGTCGATCAACCGGCAGATTCCGGTCCTGTCAAAATAATAATCATTCTTCAGGTCATGATATGCCCAGCATTCCACCGGGATTCATAATATTGTTTGGATCAAAGTGTTTCCTGACTGCCTTCAGTACAGCCATCGACGTTTTTCCCAGGTGTCTTTCCATCCATGGAGCAAGAACTCTTCCGACACCATGATGGTGGGAGAGAGAGCCTCCGTTTTCCTGAATCGTATCAATCAGCCCTTTGTGAAAAGCTGCAAAGTCATTTCTCTCATTTCCTTTCTCCATGGGACTCAGGAAAGTGAGATAAAGATTTGCTCCGCTTTCATAAACGTGCGAAATATGTATCATCAGTAAAGTTTTCGGCCGCTGTTTGGCATAAGTATGGGTGGCGGACCATACTTTAAGCAGATTTTCCCACGTTACTGCAGTCTCCAGAGTATCTGTCATAACTCCGAGATCCATAAGGGGGTCTCGCATATATGCGCTCGAATATCTCTGATCAAGCCATTTTTTTACCGGACTCTTGCCAATGTACATGCATTTACCTTTTCTTGCTGTTCTTCTTATTTTTTTCAATACGAATCTTGTATAGTCTTTGTCGCCTTCAACTGAAACAAACATCAGAGATCTTTTGCCAGGCAAAAAGCCAAGGCTCTTTAACAGCTTATCAGAAAGACTGTTATCGAATCCCTTGGTTTTGAAAGCAATATCAGTTTCATCAGGATCAGAGATCCTGAACAAATGCGGCCGGCCGTACTCGCTCTGAATGATCTTTTGCATTGAAGTGACAGCCTGCCCGAAAGATTTACAGATAAAGGAAGCGTATGCTGTGTTCTGGGGCTGGTAATTATGAATATTAAGGATTGCTTCAGTTATTATTCCCAGAGTCCCTTCAGAACCAATGAACAGCCTGAAAATGTCCCACCCCTGGGCTGTTCTTGGATACTCTTTGGTTTCAATGACACCTGCCGGAGTGGCAATTTTCAGGGCAACCACCATATCTTCAATTTTCCCGTAACCGGTTGAAGCCTGTCCGGCGCCCTTAGCCGAAATCCAGCCTCCTACAGTTGAATATTCAAAGGATTGAGGGAAATGGCCGCATGAGAATCCATGCCTGTTCAGTTCGTCCTCGAGAGCCGGACCTGAAATCCCTGCCTGAACCGTCACAGTTTTGTTTGATGGACTTATTCTCAATACTTTATTCATATGCTTCATCATATCCAGCGCTATACCGCCAAGAGGAGCCTGCAATGCCCCTGTGACAGACGATTGACCGCCTGCCGGTACTATGGGAATTTTTTCGCTGTTACAGTAACCGACAATCCTGACAATCTCATCATGGCTTTTCGGTGATACAACAGCATCCGGTGGATTTGGAATAAGGTTGAATCTCAGGTCAAGAAGCTCAGCATAGAATTTGCCGCATGAGAATTTTGCACGTGAAAAATCATCAGTCATTATATTTTCATTTCCGACAATACCTCTCAGGAAATCCAACTGCAGCGGATTTAATCCTGATGGTTTTTCAAGTTTTACCTCTTGTAATCCGGATAAATATTTCAACCTGACATCAGGATCTTTCAGATCAAATTTCTCCTTTATAAGTTTGAGCATCAAAGGATCAATCTCTTCTTCCCTTTTATCACCCCATTTCAGAATTTGCCGGTATGTAAGATTCATTCCTGTTCTTTTTTTAGCTTTCATGCAGGTTCCTGAACCGAAATCATATCGGATACAGAAACCTGATCTGTTTGTCAGAACAATTCATAAACTTTCAGAATTGATGCTGTTTCAGCTTTGATTTTATTTTTATCCCAGTGCAGCATTTCAGCTGCAACATCTGTTATTTTCTTTATGATGTCTTCGCCCGGATTTCCCAGAGTTCCGGTTCCTGTCCTTCTCAACATAATATCCCTGAGAGTTTTGGCGCTCTCGTATTTAATTGCATATACAACTTCTGCCAGGATTTCTCCATCATGACTGATGATTTCAGCATACCGGGGATCATCCCTGGCGATCTGAAAAACAACCTGGCTGTCGGTACCATAATTCCTGCTGACATATTCTACAGTCAATTTGCTGAAATCAGTGTAATTCAGGTGCTGTTTTATCAGAAATTGTTTCATGTCTCTTATCTCACATCCCGACAGATAAAGATTATCTGAAACGGGATCTGAAAGGGGTCTGTTCAGTTTCCTGGAGATCATGTTTAACACTTCACGGGCGAGGCTTCTGCTTGTGGTGAATTTTCCTCCTTCAACTGTTATCATTCCTTCTATTCCGTCAGTTGCATTATCATAAACTTCATACTTTCTCGATGTCTGGTAAGATTCCTTGGTCTGATCATCCACAAGGGGCCGCAGCCCGCCGTATGCATGTTTTATATCGCTGAGACAGATCTTTTGTCCGAAGTTCTTATTTACGGCTATGATAACTTCATCTATGCTTTCACCGGAAACGTGATACTCATCGGGATCTCCATTGTATTCCTTATCGGTTGTACCAATCAGCGAATGGTCGCGCCATGGCATTATCATCATGTGTCCGCCATCCTCCTTCTGAATTGAAACAACATGGTTTCCGGCGATCTTTTTGGTGATAATATGGATTCCTTCTGAACGTTTGACTTTATGGGTGGGAAGATCTTTCCCGGCTGCCAGATTAAGGATTTTGTCAGCCCAGGTCCCACCGCAGTTTATGATTAAATCGGCATAAATATTTTTTATATCTCCTGATAAAAGATCTTTTACCTCAACACCGGTGATCCTGTTATCAGAATCGTATATAAAACCTGTAACAGGTGTGTAGTTTGATACTTTGGCTCCATATTCAGCTGCAGATTTGATAAATGCAAGAGTAAGTCTCTCCGGGAAAATGCTCTGGTAATCAAAAAAATAAATAGAATTCCGAAGTTTATCCTTCTTAAGGTTTGGTTCCAGTCTGATCGTCTTTCTATATGAGATCAATCTGTGGTTTTGAAGCCTTTTACTCTTATCCCATGTATCTTTTTTATCATATGACAGAAGATCATACAGATACATGCCAATGAGAATCTTCCAGATATTGCCTTTCCATTTTTTGTAATTAGGAAGCACAAACGGCAGGGGATAAACGAAGTTTGGAGCGATATTGCCAAGGATCCTTCGTTCACGGAGTGATTCCCTCACAAGCCTGAACTCCATATTTGCAAGATACCTGAGGCCTCCGTGAATGAGCTTTGAAGTGGCTGCCGATGTTGCACCACCGTAATCACTTTTCTCAAACAAGGCAACTGAAAGTCCCCTGGCTGCCGCAATATACGCCACCGCAGCTCCTGTAATACCTCCTCCTGTAATAATCAGGTTAAATCTGCCTGGTGTCCGTTCTTCAATATACCTTTTCAGGATCATAGTCTATAGAACTTGGCAGTCATTATAACTACATGTTGGAAAAAAATGTAAGTTACTCCAAATTTTAGTCAAATTATCACTTTATTTAACCATTGAGATAGTTTTTGATATTTAAAAAGAGCCTTACTTTGTATGAGATTCAATTGCTATTATCAGATTGATTTTGGATTAACCGCAGTGTAACTTTGACTGATTGAAAGAGGAAGCAGGTAAATGATTTATAATGTTGCACTTAGTTATCAGTCCTTAAATTGAACCAGCATGAAAATTAAATACAGAATTTGGCCCTTCGCGATACTGGTTGCGGAATTGGCTCTTATTCTCACCGGATGCAACAGGGACGATGATTCTGACGGAGTAAAAGATATCGATGGCAATGGTTACACTATTGTGACAATTGGTTCGCAGGTCTGGATGGCTGAAAACCTGGCAACCACAAAATACAATGATGGGTCTGTAATCCCTTTGGTAACCGATAACAGTACATGGAGTAACCTTAATAACTTTCATGGTTATTGCTGGCAAAACAATGATATAGCTAACAAAGCTTTTTATGGTGCCTTGTATAACTGGTTCGCGGTAAGTACAGGAAAACTATGCCCTGCAGGCTGGCATATGCCAACTGATGCTGAATGGACAATGCTCGAAAACTATCTGATTGCCAATGGTTTTAATTTCGATGGCACAACCACAAGTAATAAATATGCAAAAGCCCTGGCATCAGATACTGGTTGGGATTTTTCATCTGAAACCGGAGCCGTTGGCAACTCCGATTATCCGGGAAAAAGAAACGCAACGGGTTTTACAGCCATTCCGTGTGGCTGGCGTGATTCCCAGGGATATTTCTCAGGAATTGGGTCCAATAGTTACTGGTGGTCATCTACAGGGAATGATGCCCAGGTCGCACAGTGCAGGAGTATGTCATACTATGCCAGCTATATGTACAGAGAAAACAGCAGCAAGAATAATGGCTTTTCTGTACGCTGTCTGAAGAATTAACCAGGTATTGGATAAAGTCCTGATCAGGATAAAAAAGTTGATAACCTTGAATCGAAATAATCAATAAAAAATCCCTAACTTCAAAATTTTTAATAACTTTAATTGATATAATTTGATGCTTCGATGCATCAAAGTATTTTTTGTGCAACTATCTCAACTATATTTTTTATACTATGCATTGTTAAATGTTTCTGATATTCAAGTTGGGAATTTACAACATAACATCCTGTATGAAACGATCTAATTTTAAGACAGTCAAATATATTCACAAAAAAAGACTATCCAGGTTATTGCTTTTGGTTAGTTTTCTCATGTTGATTTCAGCGAAAGGCATGGCACAGCCGGTTGCAAACTTCAGTGCAGATATTACGGCAGTCTGCAGTGGATTCAGTGTCACCTTTACTGATAATACCACAGGAATCACCGGTACCACCCCCACATATGCATGGGATTTTGGGGCAACAGCATCTCCTTCCACAGCCTCCGGACCCGGTCCGCATACCGTGACCTACACCGGATCGGGAACTGTTACAGTCAGCCTGACTGTGACCGATGATGCAGGATCTGATACTGAATCCAAAAATAATTACATAACTATCAGTGCATTGCCAACGACAGCGAATGCCGGTACAGACCTGACAGGATCAGACTTGTGCGGACTGACCAGTACAAAACTGGCTGGCAATTCACCAGCATCAGGTACAGGATCATGGAGCATAGTAAGCGGATCAGGAGGAACAGTTAATGCCCCTGCAAATCCGGAGAGTCCGTTTTCGGGAACTGCCGGTACTACATATGTGTTGCGCTGGACTATTAGCAATCCACCCTGCACAGCCTCAACTGATGATGTAACAGTTACCTTCAGCCAGAATCCAACGACCGCAAATGCCGGGACAGACCAGACCGGATCAACACTTTGCGGCCTGACCAGTACGACACTGGCAGGCAATACACCAACAGCTGGTACCGGATCATGGAGTATAATAAGCGGATCAGGAGGATCGGTTACCACACCATCAAATCCGACAAGTGCGTTTAGCGGCACGACCGGCACAACCTATGTGTTACGCTGGACCATCAGCAATTCCCCCTGTTCAGCCTCCTCCGACGATGTTACCATAACCTTCAGCCAGGGTCCAACAACTGCAAATGCGGGTGCCGACCAGACAGGAGCAACAATGTGCGGACTGACCAGCACTACACTGGCAGGAAATACACCTTCAGCAGGGACAGGATCATGGAGCATAATAAGCGGGACAGGCGGATCTGTAATAACGCCGACAGATCCGGCAAGTACATTTACCGGAACGGCCGGAACAACCTATGTATTACGCTGGACCATCAGCAATTCACCATGTCCGGCTTCCACAGATGATGTGACTGTTACATTCGGTCAAAATCCTACAGTTGCCAATGCCGGTACAGACCAGACCGGAGAGAGCATGTGCGGGATGACCAGTACAACCCTCGAAGGCAATACAGCTTCATCAGGGACAGGATCATGGAGCATAATAAGCGGATCGGGCGGATCTATCAGTTCACCATCAAGTCCGACAAGTGCGTTTAGCGGGACTGCCGGTGTAACCTACATATTGCGCTGGACCATAAGCAGTTCTCCCTGTGCAGCTTCGACCGATGATGTAACGGTTACTTTCACCCAGGGTCCGACAACTGCCAATGCCGGCGCGGACCAGACTGGTAGTTACGATGTGCGGACTTGCCAGCACAACCCTTGCAGGCAACACGCCAACGGCAGGTAGCGGATCATGGAGCATAGTAAGCGGATCAGGGGGATCAATCACCACACCCACAGATCCGACAAGCACATTTAGCGGTACAGCCGGCTCAACCTATGTATTGCGCTGGACCATAAGTAATTCGCCCTGCGCGGCTTCCACCGATGATGTAACGGTCACCTTCAGCCTGAATCCCACAGCCGCAAATGCCGGTGCAGACCAGACCGGAGAAACCATGTGCGGACTGATAAGTACAACTCTGGCAGGTAACACCCCGGCAACTGGTGCAGGATCGTGGAGCATTGTAAGCGGATCGGGCGGATCCATCGCTGCGCCAACAAGTCCGGCAAGTACATTTACCGGGACTGCCGGTACAACCTACATATTGCGCTGGACCATCAGCAATTCGCCCTGCACCGCATCAACCGATGATGTAACGATCACCTTCAGCCAGAATCCAACGGCTGCAAATGCCGGTGCAGATCAGACCGGATCGGCTATGTGCGGGCTGACCAGTACAACCCTGGCCGGTAATACACCTGCTGCCGGGACCGGATCATGGAGTATAGTAAGCGGATCGGGCGGATCCATCACATCACCAGCAAGTCCGACAAGTTCATTTAGCGGAACGACAGGTACAACCTATGTATTACGGTGGACCATAAGTAGTTCGCCCTGCACGTCTTCCACCGATGATGTAACGGTTACCTTTGTACAGGGTCCGACGGTTGCCAACGCAGGCGCGGATCAGACCGGATCAGCCATGTGCGGAATGACCAGTACGACCCTGGCAGGCAACACACCTTCGGCTGGTACAGGATCATGGAGCATAGTAAGCGGTTCGGGTGGATCTGTTACAACACCATCAGATCCTGTAAGTACCTTTAGTGGTACCACGGGTACAACCTATGTATTACGCTGGACCATAAGCAATCCTCCCTGCACGGCTTCCACCGATGATGTAACTGTAACCTTCAGCCAGAATCCAACGGCTGCAAATGCCGGTGCAGATCAGACAGGATCGGTCATGTGCGGGATGACCAGTACAATCCTGGCGGGCAATACTCCCTCGGCGGGTACCGGATCGTGGAGCATAATAAGCGGATCAGGCGGAACCATCACAACACCCTCGAGCCCGACAAGCGCATTTAACGGAACTGCAGGGACAACTTATGTACTACGCTGGACCATCACCAGTTCACCCTGTACAGCATCCTCTGATGATGTAACCGTCACTTTTACCCAGAGTCCTACGGCCGCAAATGCCGGTACCGATCAGACGGGAGCAGCAATGTGCGGGGTGACAAGTACGACCCTGGCAGGTAACACGCCTGCGGCAGGTACGGGATCCTGGAGTATTGTAAGCGGATCGGGCGGATCAGTTACCACTCCTTCAAGTCCGGTAAGTACATTCACCGGGACGGCTGGTACAACCTATGTATTACGCTGGACTATAAGTAATTCACCCTGCACCGATTCTTCAGATGATGTAACGGTCGCTTTCAGCCTTAGTCCAACTACGGCAAATGCCGGTACAGACCAGACCGGATCAGACCTGTGCGGGCTGAACAGTACTACCCTGGCAGGCAATACACCAACAGCCGGTACAGGATCGTGGAGTATTGTAAGCGGATCAGGCGGATCAGTCACCACACCGACAAGTGCGACAAGTACATTTAGCGGGACTGCCGGTACAACCTACGTATTACGCTGGACCATAAGCAGTTCACCCTGTTCGGCCTCAACCGATGATGTAACGGTCACATTCAGCCAGGATCCAACGGTCGCAAATGCCGGGACAGACCAGACCGGATCGACACTTTGCGGCCTGACCAGTACAACACTGGCAGGCAATACGCCAACATCTGGTACCGGGTCATGGAGTATTGTAAGCGGATCAGGAGGATCGATTACCACACCAACAAGTGCGACAAGTACATTTAGCGGGACTGCCGGTACAACCTACATATTACGCTGGACCATCAGCAATTCCCCCTGTTCAGCCTCCTCCGATGATGTTACGATAACCTTCAGCCAGGGTCCAACAACTGCAAATGCGGGTGCCGACCAGACAGGAGTAACAATGTGCGGTCTGACCAGCACGGCACTGGCCGGCAATACACCTGCTGTTGGCACAGGGTCATGGAGTATTGTAAGCGGATCGGGGGGATCAATCACCACACCATCGAGCCCGACAAGTGCATTTAGCGGAACAGCCGGTACAACGTATGTACTGCGCTGGACCATCAGCAATTCGCCCTGCACGGCTTCTACCGATGATGTAACAATTACCTTCAGCCGGAATCCGACAGTATCCAATGCCGGTGCAGATCAGACCGGAACGGCGATGTGCGGACTGACCAGTACTACCCTGGAAGGCAACACCCCTTCGGCTGGCACAGGTACATGGAGCATTAGTAAGTGGTTCAGGAGGTTCTTTTGAATCACCAACAGATCCTTTAACGCACATTTAGCGGAACTGCCGGAGCAACATATGTACTGAGCTGGACCATAAGCAGTTCACCCTGTACAGCCTCCACCGATGATGTAACAATTACTTTCAACCAGAATCCGACAGTAGCCAACGCCGGAGCGGACCAGACCGGATCAGCCGTATGCGGCCTCACAAGTACGACCCTGGCAGGAAATACTCCTGCTGCAGGTACCGGATCATGGAGCATTATCAGCGGATCAGGCGGATCCGTTACCACACCATCAAGTCCGACAAGCACATTTAGCGGGATCCCGGGTACTACCTATGTATTACGCTGGACCATCATTAGTTCACCCTGTACTACTTCTACTGATGATGTAACAGTTACCTTCAGCCAGAATCCAACCGTAGCCGGCGCCGGACCGGACCAGACCGGATCAGAAATGTGTGGGCTTACCAGTACAACCCTGGCAGGAAATACACCAACAATCGGTACAGGGCTATGGAGCATTATAAGCGGATCAGGCGGATCCATCACCACAACATCAAGTCCGACAAGTTCATTTAGCGGAACGGCCGGAACAACCTATGTTTTACGTTGGACAATCAGCAATTCACCCTGCACAGCTTCCACTGATGATGTTACAATTACCTTCAACAGGAACCCGACAGTATCCAATGCCGGATCAGACCAGACCGGATCGTCCATGTGCGGGCTGACCAGTACCACCCTGGCAGGTAATACTCCTTCTGTGGGTTCCGGGTCATGGAGCATTGTAAGCGGATCAGGCGGATCCATAACAACAGCATCAAGTCCGACAAGTACATTTAGCGGGACAGCAGGAACGACCTATGTATTACGCTGGACGATAAGCAATTCCCCCTGTGCAGCTTCATCCGATGATGTAACAATTACCTTTAACAGGAACCCGACAACATCCAATGCCGGACCTGATCAGACCGGATCAGTTCTGTGCGGACGGACGACTACGACCCTGGCAGGCAACACACCTGCTGATGGCACAGGAGCATGGAGTATAGTCAGCGGATCGGGCGGATCCATAACAACACCAGCAAGTCCGGCAAGTGCGTTCAGCGGAACGGCCGGGGCTACATATGTTTTGCGCTGGACCATCAGCAATTCGCCATGCAGTGCCTCCACCGATGATGTGACGATCAGTTTCACACAGAATCCGACTGTGATAATTACGACTCCGGCAGCAGTATGCTCACCGAGGACAATTGACCTGACATTACCGGCTGTTACAACAGGATCCACTGCAGGATTGACATTCACATACTGGACCGACCTGGCTGCAACAGTTTCATATGCAACTCCGGCAGCAGCGGTTACCGGTACTTATTATATTAAAGGGACGACAACTGCCGGCTGTTTTGATATTAAACCGGTTACAGTAACTGTAAATCCCACACCAATAGCCACAGCTACAAATAATGGCCCTGTTTGTACGGGTACACCATTAACGCTGACAGGAGGCCCTGCCGGCATGACAACATATGCATGGACGGGTCCCGGCAATTTTATATCATCCCTGCAAAATCCAGCGGTATCAGCCAGTGCAACGACAGCAATGGCAGGAACATATACTCTTATAGTTACAAACTCATTTGGCTGCCAGAGTACGGTAACAACGCCTGTGACTGTGACTGTATCACCAGTTGCCATTGCAGGAACAGGAGGTAATGAGTGCGATCTGAATTTCACATTTAATGCAGTTCCAAGTGTGGGAATTGGTACCTGGACATCTGCAGGGCCTGGTACAGCAACTTTTTTACCCAATGCAAATACTCCCAATGCGACTGTTACAGTATCAGCCTACGGGAGCTATACATTTACCTGGACAGAAGTCAATGGAACCTGTTCCAGCAATGCCAGCGTTGTTGTTAATTTTTACCAGCAACCGGTTGCAAACGCAGGGCCTGCGGGAAATGAATGTGATCTGAATTATACATTCAGTGCGGTGCCGAGCGTTGGGACAGGGTTATGGACAAAAACAACAGGGCCCGGGACAGCAACCTTTACTCCAGGCGCAAACGCTGCTAATGCAACAGTCACAGTATCTGTTTATGGGAATTACACCTTTACCTGGACAGAATCGAACAATATATGTACAAACAGCGCAACAATAACTGTTAATTTTTACCAGCAGCCGGTTGCAAATGCAGGGACCGGGGGAAACAATTGCGGTAATGAATTTTATTTCACAGCGGTAGCCAGCGCGGGCACAGGTACATGGACACGGGTCAGCGGACCAGGTAATGTGACCTTTAGTCCTAATCCCAATGTTCCTAATGCCCAGGTTACGGTGACTGTTTTTGGGACCTATGTCTTTAGCTGGACTGAAGTAAACGGAACCTGCACAAGCAGCAGTAATGTCCAGATCACATTCATTCAACAGCCTGCCGCAAATGGTGGAAATGGCGGAAATGAATGTGACAAGGATTTCCTGCTTAATGCAGTTCCCATTGCAGGTACGGGTACCTGGAGTAAGGTAAGTGGTCCGGGGGATGCTACCTTTAATCCAAATCCCACTACCCCTAATGCAACAGTAACTGTAACACAGTTCGGGGCATATGATTTTGGCTGGAGGGAGGTTAACAGCCTGTGCTCATCCACAGATATCATCAGGGTGACATTTAATGATCTGCCGCCTGTTGATGCCGGGGACGATGCCCCGGCGTGTAAGGGGATCGGCCTTCAGCTGCACGCTACCGGTACTGGTTCGTTTCTCTGGTCCCCCGCAAACATGGTCAATAATCCAAATATTGCCGATCCGATTGCCACCCTGACAGTAAACTCAGTTCTGACAGTAACGCTGACAGACCAGTATGGCTGTAAGAATTCAGATCAGATTTCAATTGAAGTCAGAGAAATACCTTTTGCAAATGCCGGCCTCGATAAGGTGCTGGAATTCTTATTTGATACTGACCTTGAAGGAACTTTAAGCTATTATTTCGAGACGGGTACATGGACAGTACTTTCGGGTACAGCCAACTTTAATGATAAAAATGATCCGACAACTCATGTAAGCGGACTTTCAATAGGAGATAACAAGCTTATCTGGAGTGTAAATAATGGTGCCTGTACAACTACAGATACTGTCAACATAATGGTGAAAGATCTGGTATTACCAACATTAATTACCCCTAATTTAGATGGGAATAATGACTTCTTCATCATTAATGGAGTTGAGACATTGGGGAAAACAGAACTGCTCATTTTTAACAGGTGGGGAGCTCAGGTTTACAAAAAAGTAAATTACGACAATCTGTGGGATGGCCTGGACGACAAAGGTAATCCCCTTCCTGAAGACACCTATTTTTATATACTTAAACCTGAAAGAGGTGCGCCCAGAAAAGGTTTTGTAATAATACGTCGATAAGATACCGGAGAAATAACAAACACCTTCAGTTTGCCTGGCGATGCGGTTTGGTTATTCATGCCTGATCGATTCTATCGGCTTCAGATCGGCTGCTCTTTTTGCAGGAAGGTAACCGAAGGTGATTCCAACTATTACTGAAAAACTGAATGCAATGAATATCGAGTAAAGGGTAAGAGAGGTTTTAACTTCAGTAAGAAGACCAATTCCCAGAGAAAGTACAATTCCCAGAAAAACCCCGATCAGGCCTCCGGTAATACTCATGGCCATTGCCTCGGTTACAAACTGGCCCATGATGTCAGATCTTCGACCCCCGACTGCCCGTCTGATACCGATTTCCTGTGTTCGTTCCAGAACCGATGCAAGCATAATATTCATTATACCTATTCCCCCTACAATAAGTGAAATTGCAGCTATTGATGCCAGCAGAAGGTTGTAAATACGGCTTTCGCGTTTCTCCTGTTCCATCAGTTCATAAGGAATGATAATGCTGAAATCATCATTGTTGAAATGGCGTCTTGTCAGAATACTTTTGATTATATCGGCAGATTCCAATAACCTTTCGGAGCTTTCAAGCTTAACTGTAACCTGCTTTAATTCGCTTAAAAGTACATTTGATTTTGGTATCCTTTTTCCGAAAGTTGAAAGAGGTATATATACATCATTATTCAGGTCGCGGGCTGCAAGCTCCCCTATAGTTTCGGTAAATAGCGCCTTTGTTTTCAGTACTCCTGCAACCTCGAACCACTGGTCGCCTAATTTTATATTCCTGCCGACAGGATCTTCATAGCTGAAAAGCTCACGGGCAATATTTGCACCAAGCACACAGACTTTCAGCTGCCTGTCGTAATGATCCATGTCAATAAAAATCCCCTTATCCATCCTGTAGTTCAGTATATTAGTTACCTCAGGAGTTACACCTATGACTGTCGCCTTCGACGACTTATCCTCATACATGGCGTCGAGCTTTGCTTCAGACTGGGGAGCTACTCCATTCACTCCCGGTACAATTTCACTTATCGCCTTTGTGTCGGCGAGCGACAAACCCTGAGAAAATTTTGTGCGGACCTGTTCAAGTTCTGTGTCTGTAAAGTCTTTATCGCGGATAATGATATTGCTGACTCCAAGATCCTGATACTTTGCCATAGCCTGCTTTTTTGCACCTTCACCAATCGATATCATGGCAATGACAGAGGCTGTTCCGAAAATGATGCCGAGCATCGTCAGAAATGACCTGAATTTATGGTCACGTAGTCCGTAGACTGCAACCCTTATACTTTCTTCGATCTGCATAGTCAGAGTTATTACCTGGTTAAAATATTTTCAGGAAGCACGAGATCCTGTCCCGGTCTCAGATCACCTGAAACAATCGTATACATGTTGTTTGAGGGTCCGGTAGTAACTTCAGTCTTTCTTATTTTTCCTCTCTTCCTCGATAAAAAGATAGAAGTGTTTATTTTCCTCAAGGATACAGCTGTTGGGGACATAAATTTCATCCTCACCTTCATAGGTTATATATTCACAACTGACTGTCATTCCGGGCTTAAGTCTCAGATCGGTTTCGGATATCATTACTTCTGTCAGAAATACTTTTTTCTTATCCTGTTCAATGCACACCCTGCTTACTTTGTTTATTTTGCCATGAAAAGGAACAGATGGAAGAGCATCAAGCCGGACAATAACATTCAGCCCTGGTTTTATCTTGCTTATATCATTTTCCAGAACAATTCCGTTAACCTTCATGGTCCGGATATCCGGGATCCTTGCAACTATACTCCCAAGATAAACTTCATCACCAACTTTAATTGTCTGGCCTGTTCTGTTGTTCCTTTCAATAACAAAAATACCGTCAAGCGGACTGCAAACAATCAGCTGGTTCAGGGTTTCCTCTGCAGCTTTCAGTTCATTTTCTTTCTGGATTACCTTTATCTGCTGTATACGGTAATCGAGGCTGTCGAGCTTCGGTCTTAACTCAAGGTTTCTCTTTATTTTGTTAAGTCTTATTTCAGCCTGGCGGAATTCAAGCTCTATCACTTTTCTTATCCCTTGCGATTCAAAAGCTGACTTATCGAGCTGCAGCTTTTTTATATCAAATGAAGCCTGCTCATTTCTGCAGCTGAGCTTTAAGGTCCTGCATATTGTTTATTATCTGGGCCTTAAGTTTGTTTGCTGATGCTATTTCATTTTCAAGAGATTCTCTCTTTTCTATGATATATTTTTGAACTGAGGAAGGATCCACCCGGATCACCGGATCTCCTTTCTGAACATTTTTGCCATGTTCAGCCAGTCCGATGATCTTCAGATTGTAACCATATATGGAGTTTATTCTGGGCATGGTCATGGTCGAAGCATTTACAGCCTGCAGTTCTCCGGTTTCAATAACCGATTGTATGAAGGGTCCGCTTAAAACCATATAACCGCTCTTTTTCTTATTGTTACATGAGACCGGCAGCACGAGCAGGACCGTAATTATAAGAAATGGTATCAGACTCTTCTTAAGGATTATTAATATATAATAGTGTTTTTTTCATGTTGGATTGCCCTATAGTTATTGTTTTACCTGGGTCCGGCTGTACCACTAACTTCATCAGGTTTCTTTTCCAGCACCTCTTCCTTATTCAGGAACGGATTGGAAAGTGCTATAAGATCATTCTCTTCAAGGCCCTCTGTTACAATGGCATAATCGGTATTGACTGCTCCTGTTTTAATATTGCGGCGTTTAAATCCTGATCCCGATTTTATATAGACATAATCGATTCCCTGCTCATTGAAAAGTGATTCAAGAGGGATGAAAAGTACATCAGGAATTTCGCTGACAATGAATTTTGCAGCTTATCGTGAGCCCCGGAAGAAGTGTTTTACTCTGTCCGTCTATTCTGATCTGAACAGGAAAGATCTTTATCTTTGATTTGTAATCCATATTCTGAGCAAGATTAGCTACCAATTCAACCTTCCCTGTATAAGCAGAATCTGAGATAAGCATCCGGACGAATCTCCACTCTCTGACCAGGGAGAACCTTTGAAATATCTACTTCATTTATTTTGACTTCAGCCCTCATTTGGGAAAGATCAGGAAGTTCAATTATTTTGGATCCGGAATAAGGCTGATCGCCCACTCCCCATTTTTGCTGGGTGCTCCAGTTTTGCTCCTTTATTGCAATTCCATTTGCAGGACTTACAACAAAAAGACTGTTCATTGAGGTGTTTGCATCCGCCAGTGTAGATGTAAGCTGATTTATGGTCAGGGATTTCTGCAGGAGATCCTCCTTGTGGATCACTTTCTTGTTCTCTATCTGTTCCTTTGCCCTGTCAAGGGCAATCGTAGCAGATTCCAGTTTCAGTTTTATCTCTTTCCTTGTAGCCTCAGGTTCATAGGTAGCTGTTTCGAAATTAATCCTTGAGATCTCCTGAGAAATCCGCGCTAACTCAAGGTCGGCTTCAAGATCCTCAATTTCGGACTGTTGTGAGGATTTCAGCTTCTCATACTCTGCTTTGGCAATTTCAAGCTGCTGTTCAGCCTGAATTATTGCTCTTTTGATCTCGGAGGGATCGAATATCATAATAGTATCACCTTTTTCGACCTCTGCCCCGTCTTCAACTATCCTGGCCAGTTTCAGAGATCCGTAACGGTAGGAGATTACGGGCGCTGTAATTGAAATTGAATTTACAGCCTGAACAGTACCCTGCTCTGTAAGCTCTTCCATGAATGTACCTCTCTTTACCGGAGTTACCTCTACATCAGTGGCATCTTTACCCCTGCAGGATACCTGAATGATTAATAACAGAAATAATACTATTCTTTTCATAAAAGGGTATATTTTATTTTTGATTTAAGTTTCTAATCGTATCCTTGCCTGTTGTCTCATAAACTATGAGACTGTTAGGTGGTTCTGTTAAAGCAATTGTTTCATCACCTTCAAGCCCGCCGGTTATAATTGTAAAAGAACTTCCTGATGTTCCGGTCTCCACCTTTACCGGCACGAACTCTTTTTTCCCTTTTACATAGACTATCTCTGGAACTGTCTCTTTCAAAAATTGCCAGTGTAGGAACAAAAAGAGTATCTTTTTCCTCTTTTAAAATGATCTCACAATTTGCGCTGAGGCCCGGTTTCATTTTTGAATGACAGCTGTCAATATCAATTATGACCTCATAGGACTTAACTTTTGAACCGGAATACCTTTGGGCAGTGCTGGCTGACAAGACTTTTTCTGTTTATTTTACCCGTTGTAACCAGTTTTTCAGCTGCATCGACAGTTATAAATACTTTTTGTCCTTTTTCTATCTTTCTGAAGTCGGCTTCTGCCACATCGGCAGAGACCTGCATTCTGCTGAGATCGGGGAATTGCAATACAGGGGTACTCAGGAAAATAACACTCCCTTCTCTTACCGGTCCGCCAAATGATCCGGTCCCGGTAGAACCGCTGACCATTATTCTGGGAGATTCGGTCCGCATTACTATTCCATCTCTTTGTGCAATTATTGTCATTGCACTGATCTGGTCAGCAAACGTCTGGGCCCTCATTTTCTCCTGCATGATCCTTGCTTTCTTCTGTCTTATGTCTGTCTCTCCGATCTTTTTAGTTGCAGCCAGCTTTCTCTCTGTCTTTTGCTTTTCTATCAGGGCTTTCTTCATCTCAAGTTCTAAAAGTTCCTGTTTCACTTCTGTTGCAAACTTCATCTGCAATGAATCGAGAGAGGAGATTTTCAACTGGGCTTCACTTGTTGCCAGCTGAGCTTCAAGAAGTGCAATATTCAGCTTATTGTCAGCCTCTGCTTTTTTCAATCCTGCCTCAAGTGTTTCAATGGATGTCAGCATTTCCCTGTACCTCGATTCCAGTTCAGGTGAAGAGAGAATACATAATGTATCTCCCTTTTTTACAAATGTTCCATCCTCCACAATCTGTACAACTGTCATCTGGCCCAGCTGATTTCTGGGAGGCATGACAGGCGTGTTGACCACAGCCTGCACTGTTCCTGCGACATTTATTTTTTCGACATAATCAGATTTGCTGAGCTTGAAGGTAATAATGCTGTTATCTTTTTTACCTGTACAGGAACTGAGACAAATTATGTATAGTAAAGAAATCAATCTGACCATTCTCATCGTATGAGATTTTGAAAGATCCTGCTTAATATTTATGGATCTTATTTTATAAAGATCTATTGTTATCAAATGATAAAAAATATTCTCTTAATGGTTCAAAATAAGAACATTGAAAGTCAGAGGACGAAATACAATATAAAGTTATGAAAATTAAACTAAAAAAATAGTTTGTAATGGAAAGTTTTTTTCCTTTATTATTGTCAGGATTTTAGCTTTGGACAGTATTGTCTGAAGTTGCTGCACAACCTTTAAACCAAATATCCTGCAAGATCAATACTTTGCGGGATTGTATATTTTAATTCAATAGTGTCCGACTAAAAGTATGAGATTACCTTCGGTGAGCTCGTCCACCTAACGATGGACTCGGTTCTTCGCTTCGCTGGCCGCATTACTTGGTACAGGTCAGCAACGCAAAAAGGTAGAAATGCTTGACTATTTATTTTATATTGCCGACAGCAACAAATATGGTTGCTACCGATTGGCGTCAGCTGGGAAATTCGACAATAAACGCCCTTGTCTTGTTCGCGGAATTAAGCCTGACAGCTTACTCCGCTCATAAAATAAAAAATGCTCCTGACGGAGCATCATTTGGCTTGTGATCCAGCTGGGATTCGAACCCAGGACCCCATCCTTAAAAGGGATGTGCTCTACCAGCTGAGCTACTGAATCATCTTTTTAATTTTTGCGGTGCAAAGTTAGAAGAAAATTGATTTAAAGCAAAAATACAATCTTTTTTAATCCGCACGTTCGGAAAAAAAACTGCAGCATAACAATTAATGTTTATCTTGTTACTTTGTTGTTCTTTTCATATGAACCTGAAATGAAAAACATCTTTAAAGACAAGGTTGTTATTGTTACGGGAGCCTCTTCAGGTATAGGTGAAGCTTCTGCACGCGAATTTGCCCGGAACGGAAGCAAGGTAGTCCTGGCTGCCCGTTCCGAAGGAAAGCTTGCATCCATAGTTCAAGAAATAAAATCAGACAACGGAACAGCCTGTTTTATTAAAACTGATGTCAGCAATGAGGATGACTGCCGGAAGCTTGTTGAGAAAGCTGTCTCAGAATACGGTACCGTTGACATTCTGATTAATAACGCCGGTCTTTCGATGAGAGCTGTCTTTGATGATGTGGATCTGAAGGTCCTTCACCGGTTGATGGATGTAAACTTTTGGGGTACAGTTTATTGTACAAAATATGCTTTACCCTACCTGGTTGCTAACAAGGGCTCACTTGTCGGAGTATCATCAATTGCCGGTTTTCATGGCCTGCCCGGACGCACAGGCTATTCAGCTTCAAAATTTGCAATCCACGGATTCCTTGAGACTTTAAGAATCGAAAACCTTAAAAGATCATTGCACGTGATGCTGATAGCACCTGGCTTTACTTCTTCCGAAATAAGAAAACATGCTTTGACTGCTGATGGAACTGAACAGGGGGAGTCGCCCAAGGTCGAAGAAAACCTTATGTCACCGGAATATGTGGCAAAATGGATACTGAAAGGTATCAGAAAGAAAAAAAGAAATAAGCTTCTTACCTGGGAGGGCAGATTAACGGCTCTCTTTCAAAGGATTATCCCTAAATTTGTCGACTGGGCATATTATATTGAGATGTCCCGTGAACCAAAATCTCCGCTTAAATAATCTCTGATCCGGAAATAAACCGGAATAGATTTAGTAAAGACGTTGCATGCAACGTCTCTACTAACATCATAATTGCTATTTTTTTCCCTGATTCCTGTAATGAAATCCGATCTCGTACGTCATACGGATAAACATATAATTTGTAAACTCTTAATTTATCTGCTATGAAAAGAATTTTTGGAATTTTGGTATTGTCAGCTTTAATGGGAATTGCCAACGGACAGGGATCAATCGACAGGTTGTTTGAAAGGTATTCAGACCGCGATGGATTCGTAACATTCACAATAACAGGCAATCTGTTGAATCTTCTGAAATGTGATGAAGACGAATGGAACGAAAATCACTGGCCTGACAAGATTACTGAAATCAGGATACTTGTTCAGGATAATGAGAACAGTAGCAAGGAGAATTTTTATGATCTGACAAGAAGGGAAATTAATTCACGGGATTACGAAGAATTTATGAGTGTCAAAGAATCTGACCAGGATATCAGGATGCTTGTCAGGATGGATGGCCAGGTAATAAAAGAGTTTTTGCTTATAGGCGGGGGAGAGGGCAACTTTATAATCCAGGCAAAAGGCAGGATAACAGTGAAGGAAGCTGAGGATTTCTGCTGCGAGGTAAAGAGGGATCATGGAAGGAATATGCTTTCGGACCTTAATTGATTGAATCTGTGATTATCTTTGCCGGGAAGGAATTAAAGCTTCTCCATTAATGACCAGGGCTGATTTCAATAACCTTGTACACAAAATAAGCAGAAAACTCTACGGACTTGCATATCGGATACTGAGAGACCAGGAAGGATCCGAAGACGCTGTCCAGGAAGTCTTTGTCAAACTATGGAAAATGAATAAAAAGCTTGAAGAATATGATAGTGTTGATGCACTGGCCGTGACTATGATCAGGAATCACTGCATCGATCAGTTAAGAAAACAAAAGTTCATTGAGCCAGGTGACAATAACAGTAACACCTTCGCTTTATATCGTGATTCCGAACCAACTCCTCATGAGAAACTTGAAAGAAGTGAGACATCCTCAATAATAAACAGGATCATCGATAATCTGCCGGAAATTTACCGCGACATTATACGGCTCAGAGATATTGAAGGACTTGAATATGAAGAAATTGCAAAAAAAACCGGACAGAATATCAATACTTTAAGAGTAAATCTTTCAAGGGCGAGAAAGAGTGTAAGGGATGAATATAAAAGATACTGCAATGAATAAGGAGGAAATAAAACATCTGCTTGAAAGATATTATGCGGGTGAAAGCACCCTGGAAGAAGAATTGTTACTGAAGAGGTTTTTCAGCCAGGAAAATGTCCCGGAAGATCTTTCCGGTGAAAAGGAGATTTTCAGCTACTATTTACAGTCATCCGTAGTTCCTGAACCATCTTCCGGTTTCGAAAACGATATAATTTCAGCACTTGACACTGTGGACCATCAATACAGTGGATTTAAGCGCAGAAGGATTTTCGGGATTTTAACAGGTATCGCTGCCGTGATGCTTTTGCTTACAGCGACCTATTTTTTCTTTGTTCAGAAGTCAGGGCCGCGTGATACATATTCTGATCCTGAGGTAGCATACGCAGAAACCATGAAAATACTGAATGAAGTCTCCATCCGTCTCAATCATGGAACTCAGGCTCTGGAACATTTAAGTGTTCTGCAGGATGAGACTCAGAAAAGCATTACGACTGTTAACAGATCTGCTTCAATGCTCAAAGAAAAAATGAAACCGCTTGATAATGTACTTAAGGAATTGAGAAAAATCGACAGGGAGTATGATGAAAATTAAAAACCAAAAATCCGGAATCAATCACCAAAACATAATAATCACGAATCACCAGATATGAAAAAGCTAATTCTATTCAGCACAGCTCTTTGCATGGTTACATTACTTAATGCTCAAACCAGTGCAATCGATGATATTTTTGAAAAGTACTCAGAAAGGGACGGATTTCACAACCGTGACAATTTCAGGTAAACTTTTAAGTCTTTTTTGCCGGAAAGAATGCAAATGCTGAAGGAAGCAATATTGTAAACCGGCTGACTTCAATTAGAATTCTGTCGGTCGAAGATTCACTCCTGAATCAAAGCGTCAATTTCTATAAAGAGCTTAGCAAAAAGCTGGATTTGTCTGTTTATGAGGAACTGATGGTCGTCAAGGAAGGTTCTGATGTCGACTCTGTTCTTTATAAAACAGAAAGGAGATATTATTTCCGAGCTGCTTATGATTACAGGAGGACCTGGTAACAATACTCTGATCTCTATAAAAGGCGATATTGATCTGAAAAGCCTTTCGGAACTGTCAGATCAAACCGGGATTGACGAACTCAAGGATCTCGAAAAGATAGAAAAGAAAGAGAAGGAGGAATAAGTTTGATGTTACTGGTTACTGGTTACTGGTTACTGGTTATTCGGTCTATTGGTTACTGGTTACTGGTTACTGGTTACTGGTTACTGGTTACTGATTACCTCGGTCTTCCGTCTTCCTGTTGCGAATTTAGTGTCTCAAATAATTGTTAAAGTGCATCTAAATTAGTTACTTTCAGAGGTATTTTAAATCCTGAGAAGTATCTGAATTTGGAAGCACAAAGAATCAATACCGCCTACAGATATCTGCTTAAAGCTGCAGGGAATACCCTGGCACCGGGTGACAATTTAAAGATCCGGCGGGCTGTCGACCTTGCATGCAAGGCCTGTGGAAACAACCTTACCCTGACAGGGGAACCTGAAATCCTGCATGCTTTATCTGTCGCTACCATAGTAGCCGGAGAATTGGGCCTGGGCCTGACCTCAATAATTACAGCTCTCCTTCATGATACTTATGAAAGACTGGATATTTCCCAACAGGAACTTGAAAAGGAGTTTGGGAAAAAAGTTGTGGAGATATTGCAGGGATTTTCGCGCATTACAGGTATTGACTCGATGCAATCGTCATATCAGGCTGAGAACTTCAGGAAGCTTCTTCTTAGTCTCGCCGATGATGTCAGAGTGATCCTTATCAAGCTGGTTGAAAGACTTGAGAATATGAGGAAACTCGACAATGCACCGGAGAAAGAAAAACTGCCGCTTGCATCTGAGACCTATTTCCTGTACGCACCGCTGGCTCACCGGCTTGGTTTTTATAATCTCAAATCGGAGATGGAGGATCTGGCTGTTAAATATCTTGAGCCTGAACAATATAATTATGTCAACAACAGGTTAAAACAGACAACAGCTTCAAGAAATAAGCTCATAAAGGAATTCTCTGCCCCCCTGAGTGAACAGCTTGAAAAGCAGGGCTTTAGATTTACTATTAGAAGCCGCACAAAATCTGTGCATTCCATTATGCTTAAAATGAAAAGACAGGGTGTGGAATTTGATGAAGTGTATGATCTGTTTGCAGTCAGGATCATCCTCGACAGCAGTCAGGAGAATGAGAAGTCAGACTGCTGGAGGGTTTATTCAGTTGTTACAGACCTTTTTCAGCCTAATCCAAGCCGTCTGCGTGACTGGATCTCGGTGCCCAAGTCAAACGGGTATGAATCGCTGCATACTACGGTGGTTGGACCAAGGGGCAAATGGGTTGAAGTTCAGATCAGATCATCCAGGATGGATGAGATAGCAGAAAAGGGGCTGGCAGCTCATTTCATTTATAAGGGCATAAAAGGAGAAGGGGGGCTTGATACCTGGCTTACACGTATGCGTGAGATCCTTGAATCGTCCGAAAAAGAAGATGATACGTTTCTTGACCAGATCAGGTCAGGTTTATATACAGATGAGGTTTTCGTATTCACCCCAAAAGGTGATCTCCGTCAGCTTCCGGCAGGTTCCACGATCCTCGATTTTGCCTTTGATATCCATACTGCGGTGGGAGCATCGTGTGTTGGCGGTAAGGTAAATGGTAAGAATGTTACGATAAGGCATGTCCTTCAGAATGGGGATCATGTTTCAATATTAAGATCCAAAAATCAGAAACCAAAACAGGACTGGCTTTCATTTGTTGTCACCAGCAAAGCCAAAACCAAAATAAAGCAGGCTCTGAGTGAGGAAAAAACAAAAGCTGCAGCCGAAGGCAAAGAGATACTGATGCGCCGCCTGAAGAACTGGAAAATAAATTACGGCGATGCCGTCATCCAGAAGCTTATCATTCATTATGACCTTAAAACTGCACTGGATCTCTACTGCAATATTGAATCAGGAAAGCTGGATCTTCTGGAAATTAAAGAAGTTCTTTTAAAAGACGAAAAGGAAGCGGAGCCGGTTCAGCCGGCGGTTATTCCTGAAAAGGAATTGAAAGAGACTGCCAGCTCTGTATACTCTGATTATCTGGTTATTGAGGACAGGGTGGATGGACTCGACTATAAACTTTCAAAATGCTGTAATCCGGTATTCGGTGATTCAATTTTCGGATTTGTCACAATCGCTGAAGGTATCAAGATCCACAGGACCGGTTGTCCGAATGCGCACAACATGATGGCAAGGTATCCATACAGGGTGGTTGCGGCCCGCTGGACAAAAACTAAAGGAGCTCCCACGTTCACCGCCGTAATAAAGGTTTCAGGAGTTGAGGATATCGGTATCGGTAACCGGATAGCCGATATAATTGCGGGATACAATGTCAGTATAAGGAACTTCAGTTATAACATGGATGAGGGAATGTTTGAGGGAACCCTGAATATCATGGTCCCCAATAATGACGTCCTCTATGGGATCATCCGCAAGATTCAGTCAATCAAAGGAGTGCTAAAAGCCTCACGACAGACAAGTGATTAAAACGGGTAAAATAAATAATAAATAATAATTAATACATTCTGTCAATGTTCAACAGCCTTTTGTTTATTTCCCTTGCACCTATCCTGATTATTGCTTTTTATATATATAGCCGGGATAAATATGAAAAAGAACCATTGTCTATCTTGTTAAGAGCCTTGTTAGCAGGTGTTTTGATAGTATTACCTGTTGTATTAATTGAAAAGCTTCTTACAATGCCCGCCGAAGGAATGGAAGGATTGCCTGCTGCTGCCTATACTGCTTTTATAGTTGCCGCTTTAACCGAAGAAGGAATGAAATTCCTTGCGTTTTACTTTATTCTTCTGGAATAACAGGAATTTCAATGAGAAATTTGACGGCATCGTTTACGCAGTATATATTTCACTGGGTTTTGCAGGGATCGAAAATGTACTGTATGTTTTTACGGGTGGCTATGGAGTAGGTCTGGTTCGTGCACTTACTGCTGTCCCGGCTCACGCCTTGTTTGGAATTGTAATGGGGTATTATTTCAGCCTGGCAAGGTTTATCCCGGGCCGCCGGACGATTTATCTGATCCTGGCTTTTTCCATGCCATTTGTTTTTCACGGATTATATGACTTTTTACTGATGGGTAACTCTCCGGTTCTCCTGACGATATTTATTCCTTTATTCATATATTTCTGGATCACCGGATTCAAAAAGATGTCCATTGCTTCAGATGCCTCTTCTTTCAGAAGATCATCTGATGATGATATTCTGCCGGGCAGCCAATATCCCCGGTAATTCCTTAGTATCTTTTATCAGGCCTGACAGGAAGCTTTGCCAGTTTTTCAACCTCGAGTGACGGGAATCCGAACTCTTCAACGACTTTCCCGAGAATAAGGTAGGTGCCGCTACCTTTAAACGGGTAGTTTTTCAGCGATTGCGAAAAATGAGTTGTATCAAAGAAGTTGCCTTCAGCATCGATAAAACATCCGAAATTCATCCATTCCCTCTTGATTGTCTTTATATACTTGATTGTGACGAGGTGACCGACCATCCTGATCTTTTTCCCGACATATTTTATCATGTCACGCGCTGTTATGTCGCCGCGGAATGATGTCTCAAGCATATCGAACCAGCTTACGGTGACGGGAAAGCCGAACAGCTCGATCTCATCATAAGCATCATCGAGGCTTCCGTGAACAAGGTCGGGCAGGGTGAAGCTGCGCACCGGCTGGGAGAACAGCGGACGGATGTTCTCATGTTTGTTCCTGTTCATCATCATATGAGCTTCCCATAGCAGTACAGACTTCTTTTTCCCTGTGAACCTGAAGGCACCGGCCCTTATCAGAAGAACAACCTGTTCAAGCCCGGGGCAAACCCTTTCAACGAAATCATTCAGATCGCTGAACGGGCCATCGGCATTACGTATCTCTTCGATCGATACTGCCAGTTTTTCTTCAATACTGAGAATATGAATGAAGCCAAGGTAAATATCTGTCCCGTAAATAGTTGTCTTATATGTGCTTTTGTTCACGCATGGTGGCTCGATCGTTGCTCCGTATCTTCTGGCTTCGTGCACATATACCCATGTCCTGTAAAATCCTCCGAAATTATTGATGACTGCGACCATGAATTCGAGCGGGAAATGCGCTTTCAGGTAAAGGCTCTGAAAACTTTCAACAGCATAGGAAGCTGAGTGTGCTTTTGAAAATGAATAACCTGCAAATGATTCAATCTGTCTCCAGACTTCTTTCGTGATCTCTTCGCTGTAGCCCTTTTCGCGGCAGTTTGAAAAGAATTTGTCAACTATCCTCTGCATCTCCTGTTTCGATCTGTACTTGCCGCTCATGGCTCGCCTGAGCGTATCTGCATCTGCAAGATCGAGACCGGCAAAATGGTGGCAAACCTTCAGCACGTCTTCCTGGTAAACCATAACCCCGAATGTCTCTTCAAGCTGTTCTTTCATAACCGGATGGATGTATTCGAATTTATCGGGATTATGAAACCTGTAAATATATTCCCTCATCATTCCCGAACGCGCTACTCCCGGCCTGATAATAGAGCTTGCGGCCACCAGGGTAGGATAATCCTCACATTGCAGTTTCTGCAGAAGGCCTCTCATCGAAGGGCTTTCAACATAAAAGCACCCTTTTGTCTCGCCTGTTTTAAGATATTCCTTGACTTTGGGATCATTCTTGAATTTCTGGATCGCATGAACATCAACATCAACCGACTGGTTCCGCATTATTATCTCGGCGCTTTCGCGTATGTGGCCGATACCGCGCTGACTGAGAATATCGAGCTTTTCAAATCCGATTTCTTCAGCAGTGTACATATCCCATTGTGTGGTCGGGAAACCTTTCGGGGGCATGTCAAGCGCTGTATAGCAAGTAAGGGGTTCCTCGGAAATCAGGATACCTCCGGCATGGATACTTCTCATATTGGGAAAGTCGGCTATCTTCAGTCCGGTCGAAAAAATAATATCGGTTATCTCATTCCTGTTAGATTCTGATGACGGATTATCGATCAGGGAATCGATCTCTTCTTTTGGAAGTCCGTGCACTTTACCGAGTTCACGCACTATTGATTTACCCCTGAAAGTGCTCATTGTTCCGAGAAGAGCGGTGTGACCGCGGCCATATCTCTTAAAGATATAATCGATAACTTCATCTCTTTCTTTCCATGAATAATCGATATCAAAATCCGGAGGACTGCTGCGTTTCGGATTTATGAACCGCTCGAAGTAAAGATTCAGGTCGATCGGGTCAACATTGGTGATTTTCAGGCAATAAGCGATGATTGAATTTGCCCCGCTGCCCCTGCCTACATGGTAAAACCCCCTTGCCATGGAATACCTGACAATATCCCATGTGACAAGAAAATATGCTGAGAAACCAAGGTTATCAATAATTTCCAGCTCGTGCTGAATCCTCTTTTTTGCTTCAGAATTTTGTTTTCCATACCTGTATACCATGCCATCCCATGCAAGTTTTTCAAGCAGAAGCTTATCGTCGTACCTGCTGGCTGAGAAGACCTTCTTATTCTTCAGAGTATCAAGGTCGAAGTTCAGGGAGCAATCTTCCAGCAGCTTTCTGGTGTTGTTTACAATCCATGGATATTTATCAGCGATTTGTTTTTCGTATGACAGCGTTTTGAAAAACTCATCTTCGCCCGCACACTGTGAGGGTTGCAGATGACTGAGAAGTATGTTGTTGTCGACTGCTCTCAGGCTTTTATGAATGAAGATATCGTCATTTGAGGCAAAAGTCACAGGCTGCAGAAGTACCATCAGATTTTTGTCAGGCGATTCAGTCAGGGTCACCAGGCGGTTGATCTCGCCGGGTCTTATTCCAATACGCTCGTTATCAAGTAGTTTCCTGTCGGGAGTTTTTTTCAGCGAATATATTGTGCAGGCATTGGAGAATCCTGGTGCAGGGAAGGGGATAGGTGTTTTTTCAAAATTATGTTTTGAAAGAAATTCATTCAGCTCTCTCAGTCCGTTATTGTTCCGTGCTATGCCTATATATTGCAGTTCATTGTCATTTCTGAATTCAATTCCTGCCACAGGTTTTATGTTGTTCCTGGCACTTTCACCGGCAAATTCCGGAATCCCGGTTGAATTGTTGATGTCAGTCATGGCAATGCTCTCAGCACCTGCAGCAATTGCATTCTGCACAAGCTGTTCCACGGACATCATTCCGTAGCGGAGACTGTAATATGAGTGACAGTTTAAATACATTTTTTTAAGTGCTTAGGCAGTCGGGCGTCAGGCGTCAGGAAATACTAGTGTCCTAGTACCTGATGCCTGTACGCCCGTCAGCCTGTCGCCTTATCTTAAAATCCGTACATCATATATCCCTTTAATCTCTCCTCCATCATCTTCTGCTCATTCACGGCGTTTTCGAGCTGTTTAAGCGCTTTTTCCTCTCTTTCCCTGACGGTCATTACCCCGACGGCCCGGCGTACTGCATCGCGGCCGAAACGTTTCCTGATATTATCCATGGTCATATAAAGGCTTACCTTTTCGGGGGTGTCATCGAACATATCAAGCTGCTGAACTCCTCTGACCATATGGCTGAACCTGACCCCGATAAGCCTTATAAGCATGCGCCGCTGGTAGAGCTTGCCAAACAGTTCTTTTGCCACATCCGACAGTACATGATCGAAAGAGGTGTATGGTATCCTTTTCTGCAGGGTATGTGTATCAAAGTTTGAATACCTTATTTTTACTGTGACACACGATGTGAGCTTTTCCTGTTTTCTGAGCTCCCAGGCAATTTTTTCCACCATGCTTGCCATCAGCTGGTTCAGCCGCACCATATCGGTGGTGTCTTTTTCGAAAGTGTGCTCGGTCCCTATTGATTTCTGTTCAGAGTAGCTGATAACAGGGGTGGAGTCTATCCCGTTGGCTCTTTTCCATATCTCAATGCCGTTTTTGCCCATCAGGTTTTCAAGCATCTCTGCCGGGATGTTCCTCAGGGTATATATTGTTGCTATACCCATCGAGCGAAGTATATGATAAGTCTTCTGACCTATCATCGGGATCTTGCTTATCGACAACGGATCGAGAAAGGGGAGTACTATCTCTTTTTTTACCTCTATTTCGCCGTTTGGCTTTGCTTCACCTGCTGCAATCTTTGATACGGTCTTATTAACTGAAAGGCCGATAGATATAGGCAATCCGGTTTCTTTTATTATGTACTGCCGCAGTTCGTGCGACCATTTGTAGCATCCGTAGAAGCGGTCCATGCCGGTAAGGTCGATATAGTGCTCATCAATCGATGATTTTTCGTAGAGCGGCGATCTTTCCGCAATTATTTCCGTAACCATATGCGAATAGTTGCTGTACATCTCCATATCGCCTCTTATGACAATAGCATCGGGACACATGCTCCTGGCCATCTTCATGGGCATGGCTGAACTTACACCATATTTTCTTGCCTCATAGCTGCAGCTCGACACCACACCACGGTCCGACATGCCGCCGATTATGACAGGCTTGCCTGATGAGCCTGCTGTTCTTAAGCCTCTCAACCGATACAAAAAATGTATCCATGTCGAGATGGAGAACTGATCGGTCTATGTTGCCGGCAAGAAACATTTTTGTCTGATTAAGAAACTTTAATATTATTGGGCTGAAGCCCGGCTGGTTTTATTTCCTTAAACCCCGGCATTAATGCCGGGGTTATCAGATACTCCATCAATAAGGGCTTTAGCCCTCCATCTTTTCCTCTTACTGTTTCATAATAAAAAATATATAAAAATCCTTGTATATATAACAATTAAGTTTTACTTTTGATTAGAAATTAATCAATTTTATGATTACAATATAATCAATATTTTTATATGTACTTCACTTCCAACATAAAATTTTTAAGAAAAAGAAGGGGCAGAACACAGGATGATGTTGCTGTTGCCCTTAACCTGAAGCGTTCAACCCTCAGCGGCTATGAGAACGGCGTGGCCCAGCCCGGAATAGACATTCTTGTATCATTTTCAGGGTACTTCAACATGTCGATCGATACACTGCTGAAGATCGATATGACAAAATTATCGGAAAGCCAGCTTGGGGAACTTGAGAGAGGATATGATGCCTATATAAAGGGTAGCAACCTGAGAGTTCTGACAACGACAGTCAATTCTGAAAACAGGGAAAATATTGAGCTTGTGGCAGAAAAGGCAAAAGCAGGCTATACGACAGGATATGCCGATCCTGAATATATAGGTGAGCTTCCTGTATTCAGGCTCCCTTTTCTTTCCGATAAGAGAAAATACAGAACATTCCAGCTGAAAGGCGACTCAATGCTCCCTATACCTGACGGATCGTGGGTTACCGGAGAATTTCTGCAGGACTGGATGAACATAGTAACAGGCAAGGCCTATATTGTTTTTACATTGAATGACGGGATTGTTTTCAAGATCCTCGAAAACAACATCTCCAGCGATGGGAAACTTGTTCTTTTCTCTCTCAATCCTCTTTATGAACCATATGAGGTGCACATCAGTGAGGTCAAAGAGATCTGGAAGTTTGTAAATTATATCAGCAGCGAGCTTCCTGAGCCGGTTCTTCCTGAAAAGCAGATCTTTCAGTCTATAGCTGTAATGAAAAACGATCTTGAAAGAATTAAAGGCAAAACTGGGGAAAGATATTTCAGATATAAAGGAAATTAACTGATCAGCAGCCATAATGCCAGCAGATCCATTTCCCATTACCGAAGCTTAAAGGCAATGCTTCATTTCCGGATAGATAATCAAGGTTAAATTTTATATGAGGTAATCTCAGGTAATGGTCTGATCTCCTTTTGTTTATTATCATTTTTTGAGATCATGATTAAAAATAATCCGGGTTCAATATAGTTTCTCAGCGCAGGTGATTCGCAAATTACAGGCGTATTGCACGATACATGTTCCATAATTTCAGTGAAAGCATCCGTCAATGTATTGTCATTCACTTTCGCGAAAAAGACTCTTGCCGCTCCTGCCTGCAACATTCTTGATGAATCCTTTAATATGTCCCGGTTTGTCTCCTCGAATACCGAATATCCCTTTTCTTCAACTATCGTCACCAGCCCGTCAGTTGTTTCATGAAAATGCGGGGTTATCTTAATACCAATCACTTTTAATTGCCTGAATTGTTCAATGATCCTGCAAGCTGCTGAGGTCTTTCCGGATTTATTTCCGGTACCGGCTATTATCAATAGATTGGGGAATATCATAGTTTCATATAAATACAAAATCCTGTGATCTCTGTTTGGATTCGCCCCCAACCCCCTGAAGGGGGCTTTAAATCAAGTCCCCTTCAGGGGACTTAGGGGCTAATACACAGACTGATGGGGCTCTAAATCAAGTCCCCTTCTGGCCTGCACGACCGTAGCGTCAGGGGATTTAGGGGCAATACACAGAGAATCACAGAGTCAAATGAACCAATAATACTTTATTCCTTTGTCAGTTCAATTATCATCTGAATGATCTTTTCGTTTTCCGATTCAGGGATCTTGCCTTTATAGAGAGCCCTGCAGATCCTGTTTTTATCAACAATCACGACTGTATAACTGTCTTTTGGCATACCCCAGCTTTCATGGAGGATCCCTTTATAATCGAACAGGATTGTAGTATCATATTTCTTTGCCTTTTTACCGGCTATCATCCTGATAAGTCCGTTGGGCTTCCAGGTTGACTTGCAATCCACTATGCCGAAACCTTTGAAAAAATCCTTATTTATCCTTTTATCAACATCCGTTGCTTTATCAATTGCATCATTAAAGGGATCGTTCAAATCCGATTCATCTGGATCTACATAGTTGATCTGCAGTACTTTACCTGGCCACGAATTCATGGTGAATTCCTGTTTGTCTGCATCGGTAAACATCCATTCAGGTGCCTTCGTGCCAACTTCAAGCTTGCCGGTCTGAGCCAATAATGAAGTCATGGCAACCAGAGTAAAGAAAAGGGTGGAAATCAGTTTTTTCATGATTGTGATTTTAAAATTTCACGAAATATATGAAATTTTTCCTATAAATTAATTTTGTGTGTTTTTACATTAATACAGCCAACAATATTACTTTTGCAGGTCTCAAATATTTTTATGCAGTCATTAAGAAATATTGCGATCATTGCACATGTCGATCACGGAAAAACTACTCTTGTTGACAGGATTATACAGGAATGCAAGGTTCTTGATGCCCGAAAAGAGGCTGGCGATCTGATACTCGACAGCAATGATCTTGAAAGGGAGAGAGGCATTACCATAATTTCAAAAAATGTCTCAGTTAATTATAAGGGAGTAAAGATCAATATTATAGATACACCCGGTCATGCCGATTTTGGTGGCGAGGTTGAGAGAGTTCTGAAGATGGCCGATGGCGTTCTGCTTCTTGTGGATGCTTTTGAAGGACCTATGCCTCAAACCAGGTTTGTACTTGGAAAAGCCGTGAGTCTGGGATTGAAACCTATTGTGGTGGTTAATAAGGTTGACAAGGAAAACTGCAGACCTGATGAAGTACAGCAGGATATATTTGAATTGATGTTTAACCTCGACGCATCTGACGAACAGCTTGATTTTGAAACAGTATTCGGATCATCTAAATTCGGATGGATGAGCAGAGACTGGAAGAAACCTGCATCCGATATCAAAGTTCTTCTTGATACTATCATTGAGCAGATACCTGCACCAAAGTATATTGAGGGAACAGCTCAGATGCAGGTTGCTTCGCTCGACTATTCAAGCTACGTGGGAAGAATTGCCATCGGGAGGGTTTTCCGGGGCGAAATTGTAACAGGGCATGATTACACACTTTGCAAAAAGGATGGAGAGGTCAAAAAAGTGAGGGTAAAAGAACTCTTTGTATTCGAAGGTCTCGGCAGGGTCAAAACCGATAGTGTAAGATGCGGAGATCTTTGTGCAGTCATAGGTCTGGAAGATTTTGAGATTGGTGATACTCTTGCTGACCTTCTTTCTCCCGAGGCTCTTCAGCGGATCGAGGTTGACGAGCCAACAATGAGTATGATCTTTACGATCAATAACTCGCCTCTTTTTGGAAAGGAAGGAAAATTTGTGACATCAAGGCATTTACGGACAAGACTGTTCAGGGAGACTGAGAAAAATCTGGCATTGAAAGTTGAAGAAACCAGTTCGGAAGATACTTTTATTGTTTATGGAAGAGGAATACTGCATCTTTCCATCCTGATAGAGACTATGAGAAGGGAAGGGTATGAATTTCAGGTTGGAAAACCAAAAGTGCTGTTAAAAGCTATTGACGGCATAAAATGTGAACCATACGAAACACTTTCAATTGATGTACCCGCTGACCTCTCGGGAAAGGCAATTGAACTTGTGACAATGAGAAAAGGCGAGATGACCGTAATCGAACCTAAAGGAGACCTGATCCATCTTGAATTTGATATTCCGGCAAGAGGCATTATCGGCCTGCGTAACAATATGCTTACAGTTACTTCAGGAGAGGCTGTTATGTATCACCGGTTCAGGGCTTATGATAAATACAAGGGAGACGACCTGTTACCTGTTCAAAATGGTTCTCTGGTGTCGCTTGATGAAGGCATGGCAACAGGATATGCAATAGACAGGCTTCAGGATCGCGGAAGGTTCTTTATCGATCCGGGGGAACATGTTTATAAAGGCCAGGTAATAGGCGAGAACACAAGAGCTAAAGACATTGAGGTCAATGTTGTTAAAGGCAAGAAACTCACAAATATGAGAGCTTCAGGTTCGGACGAAAGTTACAAAATCTCTCCAAAGCTTAAGTTCTCGCTTGAGGAATCGATGGAACAGATCAAAGATGATGAATACCTGGAGGTCACTCCATTGAATCTCAGGATAAGAAAAATTCCCGGACAGATAAAAATCTGACCTGCACATTAAGGTTTTTTAAAACAAGCAGTAACTATCGAATATGAGAAAAGCCTTAAAAGTTCAATAGTCATTCAGGAAATCATTCAGAGGCTTCATTGCCCTGGATGCCCTTATGATAAGATCAAAACAACCCTTGCTCACAATTTCCCTGTCAGGAATAATTCTTGATACCAGAAAACTCTTAAGCTTAAGCAATTCGATATATGGATGATCCCTGGGATAGCCCTTTGGGGAACTCTTTAGTTTTTCCCCTTCGATCTTTCCAAAAAAGCTTATTAACTCCTTATTCGGAGATAATTTTCATAAAAATATCACCCTGTTCATCTATCTTTTCCCTGATCGCTGTTAACCAGGGCATTGGAGGTATGTAAGCTCCGCCAGCTATCATGCTGTTATTGCCAGGTTCCACATGCACATAATACCCCGCATACCTGTCGCCATTTTTCTTTCCTCCCTTTACAATAAAAGCTCCCAGATGAGTCTTGTAAATTGTCTTATCATTCGAAAACCTGATATCCCGGTTGATCCTGTAGGTACAGCTTTTAGCTTCCAGACCCCTGATTATCGGATCAAATTCTGAAATTTCATCAATTACAGCCTGGACAAAGGCTTCATAATTCATTCTTGCATCATCATATCTTTTCCGGTTCTTTATAAACCAGTCTCTTTCATTATTCCGTTTCAGGTCTGAAAGAAAATCGAGGGTTGACTGCTTAATCTGTTCCATATGTTAATGATGTTTTTATTATTCAGGCATAACAAAATAAGCATATTTGAAGAGATAGTGTACCGGTGCAATGCTGATTTTTTGGCTATATTTGGAAGCACCCGTTGAAAATTATGACCACTGGTGCAATATATTATTGAGAATGAATGTTAAAGGAGGTAACTAGTTGGCATGAAATTGTGATACCTGGTAGAATTAATCATTCCGGAAGAATTGTTTTTATTCTTCTTTTGCATTTTATAACATGTTCCAGACTGAATTCTCAGAGTGCTGTTCCTTCGAACCTGCCTTTGGTTGTGATCGATACATGGGGGCAGGCCATCAATGATGATCCAAAGATAAATGCCTGGTTAAAAGTGATAGATAACGGACCAGGAAAAATGAATGATCAGTTTCAGCAGGGAACTGATTATGATGGCAATATGGGCATTGAGATCAGGGGACAATCATCACAGATGTTTCCGAAGAAATGTTATACGCTGGAGCTCAGGACCATGAGCAGGCACAGATACAGCTGCAAGTTTGCTTGGGATGCCTGCTGAAGAGGACTGGGTGCTTTATGCCCCTTATTCGGATAAGACAATGCTTCGAAATGCTCTGACTTTTCATCTGGCCAGCAGGATGGGAGGATGGCAACCCCGAAACCGTTTTTGCGAGGTCTACCTTAATGGGGACTACGTTGGTGTTTATCAGTTGATGGAGAGCATTAAGCGCGACAGCAACAGGATTGACATCAGCAAGCTCAGTCCTGATGAGATCTCCGGTGATGATCTTACAGGCGGATATATTGTCAAGGCAGATAAAATTGATAACTATGGATCCGACGAATTCTTTCAGATCACTCCTTCAGTTCATTACCGGAATTCGGATAATTACAGATTCACCTACGTTTACCCGAAACACAATGAGATAGCAGCAGCACAAAAAAGCTATATAAAAAAGTTTCTGACCGACACGGAAAACAGTATCAACGGAAGCTCATTTACAGATCCGGCAACGGGATTCAGAAAATACCTGGATGTGAGATCGTTTGTTGATTTTCAGATCATTCAGGAACTGGTCAATAATGTTGACGGATATCGTTTCAGCACGTTTTTTTATAAGGACAAGGACTCCAGGGGCGGTAAACTTCATGCAGGTCCCTTGTGGGACTTCGATCTGTGTTACGGAAATGAAGATTATACTGATTTCAATCTGGCAACCAATATCTGGCTCTATTCAAAATTTGAAGACAAATATGGCGGCAGGATGCATTGGTGGGCCCGTCTGATGGAAGATCCGGGCTACAGGGGAGTATTTGTTGCACGGTGGAAAGAGCTCAGGAAAGGAACATTCCATACTGATTCAATCATGATGTACCTCGATGATACCATTGAGTCACTTGGTGAAGCAATTGACCGCAATTTTGCCAGGTGGCCGATCCTGGGGCAATATGTCTGGCCTAATTATTACATCGGTGAAACCTATATAGATGAAGTGGACTTTCTGAAAGGATGGATCATGGAAAGGGTAAACTGGATAGATGCCAATATTATGCTGGCTGAGAATGTGTCAGAGAATTATTCCGGGAATGAAATACTGGTATTCCCGAATCCTGCAAGGGATCAGATCAATTTGTATTTCTACCTGACCTATTCCGGCGAAATCAGGATTGAAATGATGGATCTGCTTGGGCGGAAAGTTTTTCAGGAAGAAATCGTTCCGGAAAACCAGGGCTATCAGTATCTTAGCTTCAATATTAACCAGCTTGCCTCCGGATATTACGTGTTGCAGGTATCCCAGGGAGGAAACCGGATCGGGAGGAAAAATATTCTGGTAACCAACAGGTGAGATTGTGTAATTACAATGTAATTACATTTTAAGTGATTGAAAATGGCTTTTTCAGGATTATTTTTTTTATTTGTATTCATTGCATGGATCCCTGCTGCTGATCTGAAAAGTCCTTCAGTAACGCAACCTGATGGGCACTGCACCCGCATGTCCTGAATTCAGCGTTGATCATGGCTTTTTCAATGCTCCTTTTTCTCTTGAGATCATCTTCAATTGAAACGAATGTCAGGATCTTTTATACCAGGGATGGAAGCACTCCCGCGGCAGACAACGGAAACTTATATACGGGACCTGTTCTGATCGATAGTACCTCGGTAATACGGGCTGTGTGTGTTGCAACCGATAACTCGGTAAGCAAACCAGCTACCCGGACCTACCTTTTCCCTGACGATATAATACATCAGCCAAACAATCCTGAAGGTTATCCTTCAGAGTGGGCGCCATTCACAAGCATCAACGGTGTAGCTCCCGGAGATTATGAGATGGATCCTGAGCTGATGGCAGATCCGGAATTTGCAGCGTCAGTAAAAGATGCATTGCTCGATCTTCCGGTCATTTCACTGGTCACGGATAAAGGTTATCTGTTCTCAAAGAATGTTGATCAGAATACAGGTGGAATTTATATCTATACAGGTGTCTCACAAGGAGTTGGCTATGGATGGGAGCGGCCTGTATCCTTTGAATACTTCAGCGCCAGGGATACCGGCTCATTCCAGGTGGATTGCGGAATCCAGATCCAGGGAGGGGAGGGGCGGAGACCTGAAAAATCACCGAAGCATTCATTCCGGCTTGTCTTTAAAAGCGAATACGGTCCTTCAAAGCTGCTCTATCCCTTTTTTGGCGAGGATGCAGTATCGGAATTCAATACCATAATATTAAGGGCTGGTTTTGGCAACACCTGGATACACTGGAGTCACAGCGAAAGATCAATGGCACAATATCTCAGGGACAGATGGACTAAAGATACCCAGCGGGCGATGGGACACTATTCAAGCCATGGCAATTATGTGCATTTATTTATCAATGGATTGTACTGGGGATTATATAATCCTTCAGAAAGGATGGACAATGATTTTGCGGAATCCTATCTGTATGGCGATGAACAGGATTTTGATGTTATTAAGGATTATTCAGAAGCTGTAGATGGTGAAATTACTGCATGGAATACATTAGTTGCCATGGCAAATGCCGGATTAACCGGCAATGATGCTTACCAGTTCATCAGGGGTAATAATCCTGATGGTACTCCGAATCCTGAGATAGGAGCGATGGTTGATGTGGTAAGCCTTGCCGATTATATGATCCTGAATTTCTATGGAGGTAACTGGGATTGGGATCACCACAACTGGGTAGCCATCAGAAATCGTGTCTCTCCCGGCAAAGGATTCAGGTTCTTCAGCTGGGATGCTGAACATATGGTAGAAGGTTTAAATGCTAACATTCTTTCGGAGAACAATGATAAATGTCCGAGCCGGGTATTTCAGCAATTATGTCAGAATGATGATTTCCGGAGGCTTTTCGCCGACAGGGTTCAGAAATTTTGTTTTAATAACGGAGTCCTGACCCCATCTTCAGCTGCGGGGCGCTGGGCTGTGAGGGCAGATCAGATCGACAGGGCTGTTATTGCTGAATCGGCACGATGGGGCGATTACCGCCGTGATGTTCACCGGTATCAGACTGCGGGACCGTTTGAACTTTATACCAGGGAGGATCACTGGCTCCCTCAGATGAATTATATGCTTGACACATATTTCCCTGGCCGTACAGATGTATTTATCAGTCAGTTAAGGAAAGCAAAGCTTTTCCCGGCAATAGACGCTCCTGTGTATCTGCTTAATGGCAATAAAATCTTTAAGAACAAAGTAAATCCTGGTGATGTACTGGCAATATCTTCAGGAAATGGAAATATCTGGTACACTACCGACGGCAGCGATCCGGCAGTTTATAAGCCGGCGACCGGCATTTCACCTTCTGCAAAAATGTATTTAGGGCCTGTAACAATTACTGAGTCAGCTCATTTTAAAGCACGTACATTAAACAATGGGACATGGAGCGCTTTAAGTGAACAGCACTTCATTGTCCCGGCTGATTTTAAGGATATTAAAATCACTGAGGTTCATTACCACCCGAAAAATCAGAATGAAATTCAGGACTCTGTCTATGAATTTATTGAGCTGAAGAATACAGGGACCTCCACACTCTACCTCGAAGGAATACAATTTACCGAAGGCATCAGGTACAGATTCCCGTCAGAATGCTTTCTGAAACCAAATGAGTTTATAGTACTTGCTTCCAACAGCAATTATTTCTATGAACTGTACCATTTCATGCCATTTGATCAGTATAACGGACAGCTTGATAACAGCGGTGATGAGCTGGTCCTGATAAGTGCTGAAAGAGACACACTCTGTTCATTTACCTATGATGACGAAAACGGTTGGCCCGAATCAGCAGATGGTGACGGAAAATCACTTGTACCTGTTGTAATGAATCCAACTGACAATCAAAGACTTCCTGCCTCCTGGAGAGCCTCCTGTAACATAGGGGGATCGCCGGGAGCAGATGATATTTACAGTTCAGGAAGATCGTCTTCTGAAATAATCAGTGTTTATCAGAATTATCCGAATCCTTTCTCAGGGATAACAGTTATTCCGTACCACCTTCATACCGGAGCAACCATAAAAATCACCATTTTCAATTTGTCCGGGAAACCAGTGACGTTCCTTAAAAATGGAAATGAGCTGCAGGGCTTTTACAGGACTGAATGGGATGGCCTTGATATGAATGGCAACAAAGTACCAACAGGAATATACTTTTACCGTATTGAAGCTGCAGGTTCGGGCGGTAAAAGTATTATAACCAAAAAAGTAATGTTGATAAGGGAGTAAAATGAACCAGAGTCTGTGTAATTTGTTAGTTTTGATGGACCTGATTCAGCAACTTTAAAATGACTATTTGATAGATCTGCGAAAGAAATTTATTCTATAAAGCAAAGTGAACACAATAACATATTAATTCATCCGTAATACTGAATCGAATATACTTTTTATTAATTTAGATCAGATTACAAACATTCCTTATAATTACCAAATAAAAGAACTGAAGCAATATGAGTGAAAATTATTCAATCAGCCCCAGCGGAGAGAAATTCCCGCTGCCAAAGCCTGAAGACTACATGACTGAGTTTGAGAGTCTTAAGAAACGTGTTGAACTTGAAAGAGCCAAAAACCGGGAGATCGTTGTAGTAATGGGCGTTGGATTTGTTGGTGCAGTTATGGCCGCTATTGTTGCAGATACAGTCGACAAAAAGAATGGCCAGCCATCGAAATTTGTGATAGGAATGCAGCGTCCAAGCGCAAGGAGTTTCTGGAAAATCCCTTTGCTGAACCGGGGCATTTCTCCGGTGAAAGCTGAAGATCCTGAGGTGGATCCGATGATTGCGCGATGCGTAAAAGAAAAGAAGACATTAATTGCCACATATACTTATGACGTACTTAAACTAGCTGATGTTGTGGTAGTTGACGTTCAATGTGATTATCTGAAAGAGGATCTGGGTAACGTGCGCTCGGGTCAGACCGATATGGCTGCTCTTGAAGCATCACTTCATGTAATCGCTCAGCATATTCCGGCCGATGCTCTTGTCCTGATAGAAACGACAGTTGCCCCCGGAACCACAGAACAGGTTGCTTATCCGATAATGAAAAAGGTATTTAAGAAACGGGGAATAGAATCTGATCCACTGCTTGCCCATAGTTATGAAAGGGTTATGCCGGGACGAAATTATGTCGCCAGTATCCGTGATTTCTGGAGGGTTTGCAGCGGTATTAATGAGAAAGCAAAGGAAAGAGTGGTTAAATTTCTGAATGAGGTGCTCAACACTGAGAAATATCCGCTGACAGTGATGGACCGGCCGATTGAATCAGAAACAGCCAAGATCGTTGAAAACAGCTACCGTGCTACTATCCTTGCCTTTCTTGATGAGTGGAGCCTCTATGCGGAACGAAATGGTGTGGATCTGGTGAAAGTTATCAAAGCAATTAAAGTACGGCCGACTCACAGCAATATTATTTTCCCCGGACCAGGAATAGGAGGGTACTGTCTTCCGAAAGACGGTGGTCTTGGACTTTGGGCTTACAAGCATATTCTTGGTTTT
The DNA here is from genome assembly GCA_963828775.1 of uncultured Bacteroidales bacterium. Taxonomy (GTDB): domain Bacteria; phylum Bacteroidota; class Bacteroidia; order Bacteroidales; family VadinHA17; genus LD21. Next base: position 362,479 of record CAWHGX010000071.1, read on the forward strand.
GAGGATGATATCTTCAAAATAACGCCAATGGCGATAGACATAAATGATACCCGTGGTCTGCACGTGGGACAGCTGACGCGTGATGCCTTGCGCAATATGGGTCAGCCGATTGCTGCCGCGGATATTCTGGTGCTTGGAGCCGCATACCGCGAGGATGTTGGCGATACCCGCTACAGCGGATCCGAAATCGTGATCCGTAAGCTTGCCGAAATGGGTGCCGAGATCAAGGTGCATGATCCTTATGTTGAACATTGGTGGGAATTTGAACAGCAGGATACATTTCCCGGTGTAGGGCAAAGCAAAGCACGGTTCTTCCGGAATCAGGAAAAATTAAAGGAAATTCACGTCGAAAAGGATCTGGACAAAGCCCTGAAAGGAGTTGAAGCGATTATTATTGCCGTGCCACATAAAGCTTATCTTGATCTTGATCCGGATAAAGTTGTAGAATTAATTGGTCATCCGACTGCAGTTATTGATTGTTTCGGGGTCTTAACCGATGACAAGATAAGGCGTTATTTCCAGCTTGGCTGTGAAGTCAAGGGGCTTGGACGTGGCCATATCCAGCGGTTAAAGGACGAAATACGCAAAGGATAGGAAAAGGCTGTTTGAGCCAGATGTCAACCAGCAGAGCTGGACGCAGGACAGATATAATAAGAGAATTTGCTTTGACATAAAATCGTTACCGATATAGAACTCGGCTACCTCGTCCTATATCTGATTTTATGTCAACCAGCAGAGCTGGACGCAAATTCTCTTATTGTTTTTCCTATAATTAATATTATGTAAAATAGAATTATTTGGATTTAATAACCAGGAAGCCGATATTTCAACATCCGACCTCCTACCGGGTCAGAAAACGCAATGTTAAGAGGTTACAGACCGAGATAAGATCCTATCAGCTCAGATTCAGTACTATCAAGTATCGGAAGACTTGGGATAACAAAAAGATCCTGACCAGGATTTTCAATTACTCCCCAGATTGATGTCCGTATAAATTTATAGCCGTTCCGCTCAGCTGCAGAAATTATTTCCGCATCTCCTGCTCCATCACCATATGGCAGAGAAAGAATTGAAACAGCTCCCGGAGCATGACTTTCGATGATCTCTTTTGACTTTCCGAGCTCGTAATCAAGAAATGCATTATATTCAGTTGTACTGGCAAATCCGGTCTTGCTTTTAAACAGGTACTGATGAGAATATGTATGCGAACCGAATATAAACGGATGTTCTCCTCCTCTGAGAGTATAATGGCTCATATCCTCAACTTCATCCCAGCTCAAAAAAGAATCGTGACCGATCATGTGAGTCCAGAGAAAGAATGTGGCTTTTAAGTGATACTTAAGAAGTAACGGTTTTACCAATGTATACCACGAACTATCACCATCATCAAAAGTTATGATAGCTGAGTTTTTTTCGGGCATCGTACCTTTTGCCAATATTGTCTCTAAATCGCTGAAACAGAGTACATTAATGTCATTTTCCTTCAGGTATTTAATATCTGCCTCAAGTTTGTCGATACTCCGCTCATAAAGATTGGCCGCTTCACCTTTTACAATCCTGTGGTACATGAGAACAATGATCTTACCCTCTCCTGCCGGCTCAGGATCATCCTGCCTGGAGCAGCCTGTTAATGCAATAAAGAGAATCGCTGTACAGAAAATAAAAATTCTTTGCATGTATCAGTATATTTCTGTTTTACTGGTTGGGACCGGCGCAATTAAAAAGCCTCTCCGTTTAAACGGAAAGGCTTTTCCTGTTATTATATTAAACTTTGCTTTTAAGATTACTTTTGTTCCATTGCATCAATTTTAGCCTTGACAGCATTGTATTTATCAGTCATCTTAAGTCTGTAATACAGCTGCTGCAGACCTCTCATTGCGTCCACATCGTTGGGTTTAAGTTCATCTGCTTTTTCCATGTATGGAAGTGCCTTGGCAAAGACTGCCATGGCTTCTTCAATTGCAGCATTATACTTATTTACATCCATAATGTCATTGGCCTTGACAAACATATCTGCACCCTTGTTTATATAAGCTGCACCCAGGCCATACTGGCTTTCATAAAGATCTGATTTAAGCTCAACTGATTTTGTGAGGTCAGCAATAGCTTCATCATATTTATTATCATTAAGGTAGAGGATGCCTTCAGCAAAGTACAGACTGTAGTTCTCCGGATCCTCAACTTTGGCTATGGCAAGATTTTTAAGCGCCTCCTCGTTCTTACCTGCTTTAATGTAGAGGTCTATAAGCTGCAGTGTAATATTTTTGTTGCCCGGGAATTTACCAGGAAGACTTGTCAGCAATGATTCGGCCTTCAAGCGTATCGCCCATCTGCAGATAGCTCTGTGAAATCTGAAAATATGGAGTAACACCGAGGTAATTCATTTCTGCACATTTTTCAAAATACTTTATTGCTTCCGGATGTTTTTTAGCATTTGCAGCTGCAAGACCGGCATTATAGTACATTCCGGTATCTGTAACGCCAACATAGTTGTCGCTTTCAGTGATTTTTATCTGATTTTCAAATGATTTGAGGGCTCCGTCAAAATCTTTTGCATCAAACTGTGCGCCTCCCTGTGCATACAGGTCAAGAGCCAGAGAATTATAAACCATCCCGGTAATAATTCTCTTTTTGGTTCCACCCTTGGTATCAAGTTCCATTGCTTTTTCATAGGCAGAATATGCTTCACCAAGAGGGTCAGTATAAAACGCCTTGAATGCAGGATTGTCTGATTTGAAAACAGCCTGGCATAGCTTTCCTTTGGCAAAAAAAGTATTAAACCAGTTCATGGATTTAGGATGTGTCATTGCCTGATCAAGAGCCTCTTTAGCTTTATCCAGAGTACCCTGTTCGATTAACGTCATGGCACTGGTAACTTTACCCTTCTGGGCAAAGACACCTGTAGAAATACAAATAACTGCAGTTAGCAGTAACACTTTTTTCATAATTATAATCTTCGTTTAAATTGTCATTAATAATTTTTCAAATTTATAACATTACTTACTAATCTTCAAATTCTTTGCCATTTTCCTCAACAATTTCATTATTCTGTGCAACATCCTCTTTATCTGATCCTTCCTCATCTTCATTTACCGAGACAATAGCTACGGATGCAATTATATCATTCTCCTTCAGGTTTATGAGCCGCACGCCCTGGGTAGCTCTTCCCATGATCCTCAGGGCTGAAACAGAGCTTCTAAGGATATTCCCATACTGCGTAATAATCATAAGATCATCATTATCGGTCACATCTTTTAAGGCGATCAATGATCCTGTCTTTTCAGTGATATTGATTGTTTTTACTCCTTTCCCTCCCCTGTTTGTTATTCTGTAATCTTCGATATCCGATCTTTTCCCATAACCTTTTTCTGAGACCACAAGTATCTCCTTTTCCCTGTTTTCCACAGTGATCATTCCGATGACAATATCTGACGCATCATTGGCGAGCCTTATCCCCCTGACACCTGAAGCTGTTCTGCCCATGGGTCTGACAGATCCTTCGGGGAAACGGATAGCCCTTCCTGACCTGACGGCCAGCATTATATGATGGTTCCCGTTTGTCATCCTGGCTTCAAGAAGCTCATCCCCTTCCCTCACTGTAATTGCATTGACTCCGTTAGTCCTGGGTCTTGAATATGCTTCAAGGGATGTTTTCTTGATGATACCTTTTGTCGTGCAGAGCACGATGAAGTTGTTATTAATATATTCAGAGTCATTCAGATTCCTTACATTTATGAATGCCCTTACATTATCATCAGGCTCAATATTTATGAGGTTCTGCATTGCTCTCCCCTTCGAGGTTTTTGAGCCTTCAGGTATATTGTATACTTTAAGCCAGTAACATTTTCCGTTCCGGGTGAAGAAAAGCATCGTATTATGCATTGTTGCGATATACAGATGTTCAATGAAGTCCTCATCCCTTGTCGAACCTCCCTTTGCTCCTGTCCCACCCCTGTTCTGGCGTCTGAATTCGGTCAGAGGAGTTCTTTTTATGTAGCCCATATGCGATATGGTTATCACCATCTCGTCGTCGGCATAAAAATCTTCGGGATTAAATTCTTCTGCACTGGGAACGATCTCTGTGCGCCTCTTATCTCCGAACTTCTCCTTTATTTCGATAAGTTCATCCTTGATTATTTTCATCTGCAGATCGACACTGGCCAGAACACTTTTCAGGTATTCGATCAGATCCATGATTTCCTTATACTCATCCCTTAACTTCTCCTGCTCCAGTCCGGTCAGCTGTCTCAACCTCATTTCCACGATTGCCCTCGACTGAATGTCCGACAGGCTGAACCTTTCCATAAGTCTTTCCCTGGCTTCATCAGGAGTCTTTGATGTTTTGATAATTGCAATGACCTCATCTATATTATCACTTGCAATGATCAATCCTTCAAGTATATGGGCTCTTTTTTCTGCCTGGTCGAGATCATATCTTGTTCTTCTCAGGATTACCTGATGCCTGTGTCTGACAAAATGATCAATCAGGTCTTTGGTGTTAAGCGTCCTGGGCCTGCCCTTCACCAGAGCAATGTTATTAACGTTGAAGGATGTCTGAAGAGAAGTAAATTTAAAGAGATTATTAAGTACTACATTCGCACTCGCGTCTTTTTTAAGTATTATTACGACGCGCATACCGTTACGGTCCGATTCATCATTTATATATGATATTCCCTCAAGCTTTTTTTCGTTGATAAGGTCGGCGATCTTACGGATCATCTCCGCCTTGTTTACCATGTAAGGTATTTCAGTAACTATAATACATTCACGCCCTGAATGGGTAATCTCAATTTCAGTTTTAGCCCTCACAACTATTCTTCCCCTTCCGGTTTCGCAGGCATCCCTGATGCCCTGTTCGCCGTAAATAATACCGCCCGTCGGGAAATCCGGCCCCTTGATGTATTTTAATATCTCATCAGCAGTGATATTCCTGTTGTCTATAAAGGCAACTGTGGCATCAATAATTTCCGAAAGGTTATGCGGCGGCATATTTGTTGCCATACCAACTGCAATTCCTGAGGCTCCGTTCACCAGAAGAATTGGAATCCTGGTTGGCAGTACTACCGGTTCACTAAGTGAATCATCAAAATTTGGCTGAAAATCGACAGTTCCCTTTTCAATATCTGAAAGGGTCTCTTCAGCAATTTTTGTAAGCCTGGCTTCGGTGTATCTCATTGCTGCCGGACTGTCTCCGTCTACTGAGCCGAAGTTTCCCTGACCGTCAACAAGAGGGTATCTGAGCGACCATTCCTGAGCCATCCTTACCATCGCATCATATACAGATGAATCACCGTGAGGATGAAATTTACCGAGAACCTCCCCTACTATTCTTGCTGATTTTTTATACGGCCGGTTCGAAAGAACTCCAAGCTCTGACATCCCGAAAAGCACACGCCGGTGAACTGGTTTCAGCCCGTCCCTGACATCAGGTAATGCCCTCGACACAATTACTGACATTGAATAGTCAATATATGCCGACTTCATCTCCTCTTCAATGTTTACCTGAATAATCCTCTCTCTTTCTGACATAAACTATTATAAATTAGATAGATAAAACAACTCTTCAACCAGAGTGTTTTGATTACGAAAATAGTGATTATTTGGTTAATTCTGAATAATTTGGATGGTGACTTTTTAACATTAATTGTTTATAAATGGGCACGAAAATTGCCGTACATATATTGTATTAAATTTAACTTTGATTTTTAAGTCATCAGCATTTTTGTCGGAGTTTACTGACAGAATGGCTTGTGGCGATAACTTTTGTAAAACTAAAGCCGATATATGGATTCACAATTTTCGCAAAGGGTTAAGGATATTCTCGGATATAGCAAGGAAGAGGCAATTAGGTTGGGCAACAGCCATATAAGTCCTGAACATCTCTTTCTTGGCATTCTGAGGGACGGAGAAGGTGTTGCGGTCGAAATTCTTATAAACCAGGGAATTGATCTGCTGGTACTTAAGGGTTCTCTCGAAAAAAGCATTAAAGTGGATAGTCCGGTTTCTGTTTCAGATCATGAGATAATCCCCTTGCTGAGAAGCACCGAAAGGATTCTGAAGCTTGTATATCTTGAAGCTAAAGCATTGAAGAGCACAACAATAGATTCAGAACACCTGCTGCTCGCCATACTAAAGGATGAAAATTCGCTTGTAACACGGTTCCTGGCTGAACTGGATGTTGATTATCAGTCAGTCAGGAGAGCAGTTGAAGCAAGCTCCCCTTCTGCTAAAGCAGATTTTCCGAGGGAGGAAGATGATGAAGGACAGGTCTTTGGAGGCGGTCAGGGCAAAGGACAATCCTCCTCTTCACCCAAACCTTCGTCCGATACTCCTGTGCTTGATAATTTCGGCATTGATCTGACAAAGGCAGCTGAGGAAGGCAAGCTTGATCCGGTCGTTGGCCGTGAAAGGGAAATCGAAAGGCTGGCCCAGATCCTGTCCAGAAGAAAAAAGAATAATCCTGTGCTTATCGGAGAGCCGGGAGTTGGGAAGTCAGCTATTGCTGAAGGACTTGCCTTGCGAATCACAAAAAAGAATGTATCAAGGGTATTATTCAATAAGCGGGTTGTTGCTCTCGATCTTGCTTCAATAGTAGCAGGCACCAAGTACAGAGGTCAGTTTGAGGAGAGGATGAAAGCGATTCTTAATGAGTTGTCAAAGAATGACAATATCATACTGTTCATTGACGAAATTCACACTATTGTAGGCGCGGGCGGCGCCACGGGTTCGCTCGACGCAGCCAACATGCTTAAGCCTGCACTGGCACGGGGTGAGATCCAATGCATCGGAGCAACTACCCTTGATGAATACCGGCAGCATATTGAAAAAGACGGAGCGCTTGAACGGAGGTTCCAGAAAGTCATTGTCGATCCGACCTCAGTCGAAGAAACAATTCATATACTCCATAACATAAAGGAACGATATGAAGAACATCATAATGTGATCTATACCGATGATGCAATTGATGCATGTGTTAAGCTGACAAACAGATATATATCCGACAGACACCTTCCGGATAAAGCAATAGATGCACTCGATGAATCAGGATCAAGAGTGCATATTTCCAATATAGTTGTTCCGGAAAAAATTCTATCACTTGAAAGCCAGCTCGAGGAGACAAAAAAAGAGAAGATGATGGCTGTGAAAAACCAGAACTTCGAAAAAGCTGCCAGTTTTCGCGACAGGGAAAAAGATCTTCTCGATCTGATCGACCTTGAAAAGAAGAAATGGGAGAAGGAACTTGCAGTTAACCGTGAAACCGTGGATGCCGAGAAAGTGGCTGAAGTTGTTGCCATGATGACAGGTGTTCCCGTCCAGCGGATCGCCCAGACTGAAGGTACACGGCTTCTTAAAATGGCCGATGAGCTGAAAGGACTCGTCATCGGACAGGATGAAGCTATTCTGAAGGTGGTAAAATCAATTCAGAGGAACAGGGCAGGTCTCAAGGATCCGAATAAGCCGATCGGAACATTTATTTTCCTTGGCCCTACCGGTGTCGGTAAAACACAACTGGCAAAAGTACTTGCCAAATTTCTTTTCGACACTACTGATAATCTTATAAGGGTAGACATGAGTGAATACATGGAGAAGTTCTCAGTTTCAAGGCTTGTTGGTGCTCCTCCCGGATATGTTGGTTATGAAGAGGGCGGACAGCTTACTGAAAAAGTGAGAAGAAAACCTTATTCAGTCGTACTTCTGGACGAAATAGAAAAAGCTCATCCCGATGTTTTTCATATTCTCCTTCAGGTGCTTGATGAAGGTCAGCTCACCGACAGCCTCGGACGCCGGGTCGATTTCAGGAATACGATTGTAATACTGACTTCAAATATAGGGACGAGGCAGATATCTGAATTCGGTCATGGTATCGGATTTGATACCAACGCAAAGAAAACCACAAGAGACGAACAGACAAAGAGCATACTTCAAAAAGCCCTTCAGAAGACATTTGCTCCGGAATTCCTTAACAGGATCGATGATGTGGTTATGTTTAATTCGCTTGGCAAAGAAGAAATTAACAAAATCATTGACCTCGAACTAACAGGATTATACGACAGGGTAAAATCACTGGGATACCAGCTTAAAATAGCTACTGCAGCCAGGGACTATATTGCTGAAAGAGGTTTTGATGCCAATTATGGCGCCAGGCCGCTGAAACGGGCAATTCAGAAGTACCTTGAAGACCCGATGGCCGAAGTGCTTATAAAAGCTGACCTTAAAGAGGGAGATACAATTCATGTAGGGTTTACCACGGCAAAGTCGGAAATCAAAATAAAGATACTGAAGAAGAAAGAAGTTCAATCGCCCCCGACACCCTGACCGGTAGGGCGGTCTAGGGGGCTGCCGACAGGTGGCTTTTTATACAGCCCCGCTATACCGGATATCCGAAAAGATCAAAATCTGTCGACCCGGTTATTAGGATATTATAGAAATTGCCGGGTTCAAGATCGTATTTTGAGCTTATGAGAACCTCATTGTCGATTTCCGGACTATCGTACTCAGTTCTTCCAACAAAAAATTCACCTTCCCTCCTGTCAATAATGACCTTTAATACTTTTCCGGTTCTGGAATTGTTCAGCTCTTCTGAGATAGTTTGCTGAATAGCCATAAGTTCAGCAACTCTTGATTCTTTTACTTTTTCAGATACTTCATCCTCATAATTATCATATGAGAAAGTTCCCTCTTCATGAGAATATGCAAATACACCAAGCCTGTCGAACCTGAATTTTGTGATGAACTCCTTAATTTTGTCATACTCTTTTTCAGTTTCACCCGGATGACCTGTAATAAGTGTTGTCCGGATAGCTGCACCGGGTAATTCAGTTCGGATGGTATCCAACAATTCCCTGGTCTCCTTCTCGTTGTGCGACCTCTTCATTAATCCGAGCATTTTATCTGAGATATGCTGGACAGGGATATCAATATACCTGCATATCTTTGAATTCTCCTTCATTAATGCGATCAGTTGCTTTGGAAAATTTGCCGGATAGAGATAATGCAGTCTGATCCATTCAAGCGACCCGATCTTAAGCAATTCCTTAATGAGCTCCGGCAGTTTCTGTGTCCCGTAAAGATCCAGTCCGTAATAACTTAAGTCCTGTGCAATCAGGATCAGCTCTTTTACACCGGTAACAGCCAGTTTTTGAGCTTCATCAATCAGTTCCTCAACAGGCCGGGAAATATATTTACCTCTTATTAATGGTATGGCACAAAATGCACAACTTCTGTCGCATCCTTCTGATATTTTCAGGTATGCATAATGATGCGGGCCTGTAATCATCCTTTCAGATATCAGATCTTTGTTCAGGCTGATCCCGAGTTCCTGAAGAATCTCCTTTAAATTGTTTACGCCGAAATATCTATTGACCTCCGGTATCTCATTCTTCAGGGCATTCATATATCTTTCAGACAGACAGCCAATTACATAAAGCTTTTTATTATGACCTGATCTGTTGGCTTTGACGAATCGCAGGATGGTATCAATGCTCTCTTCCCTGGCGTCATTAATGAATCCGCAGGTATTTATTATAACAATATCTGCAGAAATATCTGCCGGATCGTAAACGACCGAATAACCGCCAGCCTGGATCTGCTTCAGAAGCTTCTCGGAATCAACAGTATTCTTTGAGCAACCCAGGGTTACAATATTTATTTTCTTATTATGCCCATTTTGCGACAGACTGACGGGAGAGAATGAAACGGTTTAATTTACTTTTCAGAGGTGAATAGCGTATCAACAAACTCATAAGGATTGAATATCTGCAGATCAGTCAGCTTTTCCCCCAATCCAATATATCTGACCGGAATCTTGAACTGATCCGAAATTCCAATCACCACTCCTCCTTTAGCTGTTCCATCGAGCTTTGTAATAGCCATAGCTGATACGCTTGTTGCGGCTGTAAACTGTTTCGCCTGCTCAAAAGCATTTTGTCCCGTTGATCCGTCAAGCACAAGCAAAACTTCATGGGGGGCTTCAGGGATTACCTTCTCGATGACGCGTTTTATTTTTGAGAGTTCCGCCATCAGGTTTATTTTGTTATGCAACCGGCCTGCTGTATCAATGAGTACAACGTCATATTTGCCTGCGACAGCAGATTTGACCGAGTCGAAAGCTACTGATGCCGGATCAGATCCCATTTTCTGTTTGATCATCTGAACTCCGGCCCTGTCGGACCAGATCTGTAACTGGTCGATAGCAGCAGCCCTGAAGGTATCAGCTGCCCCCAGCAGGACTTTTTTCCCGGCATTTTTAAACTGGTATGCAATCTTTGCTATGGTCGTCGTCTTACCGGATCCGTTAACTCCCACAACCATGATTATATATGGCAATGCGGGAAGAGGTGAATCAAAATTAAATTCCGGACCTGAAATATTGGCTTCAAGAAGTGAGACTATCTCTTCCTTGAGAATCGTATTGAGTTCGCTGGTATTCAGATATTTGTCTTTTGCTACTCTCGCTTCGATGCGTTCAATGATACGGAGCGTGGTTGCAACACCTACATCTGATGATACCAGTACTTCTTCAAGATTATCAAGTACTTCATCATCTACTTTTGATTTACCGATTACAGCACGGGAAAGTTTTGAAAAAACATTCTCTTTGGTTTTTTCAAGGCCTTTGTTGAGGACCTCCTTTTTTTCTTTATTGCCGAAGCCAAACCAACCCATGAAGGATATAAATTATTGAAAGACAAATATAAAAAAAGCTTTCTTCAGACAGGAAGAAAGCTTTTGATATCTTATTGAGGGCGTACAGTTATTTCTTATTGAAGAAATCTTTAATGTGGTCATTGTGAACTATTCCTTCCTTGAACTGATATGCACCTGACTTGTCTGATTTTGTCATTTTTATGCACTTTGTAAAAAGCTTACCACTTCCTGTTTTAAGTGTTGCTACTACTTTCTTAGCCATGGCGTTATATGTTTACTTTATTTCTCTGTGAAGTGTATGTTTCTTAAGTACCGGATTATATTTCATCCGTTCCATACGGTCAGGTGTATTCTTCCTGTTCTTAGTCGTTATGTACCTCGACGTTCCCGGCATACCGCTTTCCTTATGCTCAGTACATTCCAATATAACCTGCTGCCTGTTACCTTTTGCCTTCTTTGCCATTTCCTGATCTTATATTTAGTAATTCAGAATATAACCTTTTTCTTTTGCTTCTTTCAAAACCGCTGTGAGTCCCTTTTTGTTGATGAGACGAATACCGGAAGTAGAAACCTTGAGGGAAATCCATCTCTCTTCTTCCGGGAGATAATACCTTTTTACAAAAAGGTTGGGATAAAATTTCCTCTTAGTCCTTCTTTTTGAATGCGATACATTGTTCCCCACGATCGCTTTCTTCCCTGTAACCTGACAAATCTTTGACATTGATGTGCTTTTTACTTCTAAACTTACCTCTGTCCTTAAAAAATGAAGCGCAAAATACGTGATTTTTATCTGATTAACCAAATAATTATCTCAAAATTTTTCAACAGCAGTTCAAATTGCATTTCATCCTTTGATAATCTGTTTCCTGAGCATGTTGAGTGCGACAAGTGAAAAACGTGTAATGTTTGCAATGCGGTCAGTGCCGAAAGTGTGCTTTTCTGCAACTGTCCCTGATCCCGAAGCTACAGCGATCCATATCGTCCCAACCGGCTTCTCCGGCGTTCCTCCGCCGGGACCTGCAATACCTGATGTTGCAACACAATAATCGGTTTTCAGAATTCTCTTCGCCCCTTCAGCCATTGCCCGTATAACAGGTTCACTGACAGCACCTTCTTTTTCAATGATCCTCTCGTCTATTCCAAGTAACTGAGTTTTGACGCTGTTCGAGTATGCAATAACCGAACCAACGAAATAATCTGAACTGCCAGGTATACATGTAATTAAATGAGCGATATTCCCTCCTGTACAGCTTTCGGAGGTACAAAGTGTTTTTTTCTTTTCCCGGAGCAGCTTTCCAATTACCATTTCAAGCGATTCTTCATTTTCCCCGTAGATAAGATCCGGGATTATGGTATAAAGCTTATTAACCTGTATTTCAACCGAATCTGAAACTGATTTGTGATCGGTCCCTGATCCTGTCAGTCTGAGTTTGATAATTCCTGAAGATGGAAGGTATGCCAGTTTGATATGACCGGGAAGAGCGGCTTCAAAGCCTGTAAGAATTTCTGCAAGCCTTGCTTCGGGGGCCCCGTACGTCATTACATTCCTGTGGATTATGACTTGTGAGGTGAAGCGTTTTTTAAGTGCCGGAAGGACATGCTGGTTCATTATGTATTTCATTTCCACAGGAACTCCGGGCATTGAAATGAAAATTGTATCATCCTTCTCGAACCACATGCCTGGTGCTGTTCCTGCAGCATTTGTCAGAACCATGCATGATTCGGGAACCTCAGCCTGCCTCCTGTTGTTTTCATTCATTGGAAAATTACGGCGAAGCATCATCTTTCCGATCATATCAAGGACCTCTTCGTCCAGTACAAGTTTAGTGTTAAAGAATTCACAGAGAGTCTGTTTAGTGATGTCATCGCTTGTCGGGCCGAGTCCGCCTGTTATCAGTACAACATCTGATTTCCCTGACGAATCTGATAATGCCTGAAGTATATCAGATCTGTTGTCATGAATGGTAGTCTTTTTATGAACATCAAACCCTGCAAGACTTAGTTCAGCTCCCATCCAGGCTGAATTTGTATCTATTGTCTGGCCAATAAGAAGCTCATCCCCTATTGTGATTATTTCTGCTTTCATATTCTTGATTTCAGCAAATCAGAGGCAAATGTAAGAATAAAACTAACAGTTTGAAAATCCATTAACCACGGATTATCACGGAGTTACAGGGATTATTAAAAGGGAGTTATTTATTTGTATATATACTCTGCTTCCCGGTTTACCTGACCGGGTATCCAATATGATTATATTCATATGAGTTTTCTATGGTACTTACTTTTTCAGTCCATTGATCAACCTCAAAATGAATTGTATAGGTTTGTATCAGGATATTGTTCGGGTTGGTATATATCCCCGGGGTCATCAGCCGCTTAAACGCCCGGAAAGGATTTTGCATGTTATCAAATATATATTCTGTTGTTGTGCTCAACTCTGCGATCCCTGAATCCGGTACCCTGTATTTGACCTCTTTTACCAGGTTGCCATTCGTGTCATAGAAATAATCGATGTAACCGGATAATTTGTCTTTCCAGTACATTGTCTTCTGGTGATTCTGTCATTCTCCCATGTGAATTCCGAATACTCGGAATTGGTGACCGAAGGGCGGATATATGTTTTTCTCACTAACTGACCTTCGTCATTATAGTTAAAAGTCTGGGTAAGGCTTTTTTCAGTATTGTCCGGGATTGATCCATTCCTTTCTTTTCATTGCTGCTTCAACAACGGTGCCGAGACTGCTCCACATAGCCGGATCCATATAAAATTCAGACTTTGTTAGCTGGTTATTGTCATTGTAATGATGCCTTGTGTAATGGAATTTGGTCTTTTCCTCGGTCACCAGGTTTGCATCATTGTATTCGAATACCTTGAAGAGTTCGCCTTCTGCCAATATCTGTCCTATCAATGGTGTATCCGTATTTTCAGTTATTGACTGCTTATCTTTCTCACATGATGGCAGAATCAGAAACATGATAAATATCCATGCTGTTTTTTTCATGATCTTAGATTCAGAGTTAATCTTTTCACAGCAAAAATCGAGCCGGTCCAAATATCAAAAATACAATTTTTAATGCAAAAATGATCTCTCCTTCTTAATCCTATCGTTCAATTATTATTTCCAGAAAATTGTTAATCACCGGGTGAACAGAATCATCTGAAAATTGTTTCTTCATAATAAGTATTGGTTTGTCATAACTTCCTAAAACTAAGAATTATGAAAAAGGCATTTAAATTTCTAACATTGACATTATTTGCTGCCAGTATGGCAGCATTCTATGGCTGCCAAAAAGATGCTGAAATCCCCGATCTGACAACCATTCCCACCCTGACCACGGCTTTCGTTTCCGGGATCACAATTACAACTGCAACATCTGGAGGAAATGTGACTTCTGACGGAGGGACTGAAGTTACTGAACGCGGGGTTTGCTGGAGTATACAGCAAGTGCCAACAATTTATGACCCAAAAACAATAGATGGGGCCGCCACAGGGAGCTTCACAAGTAATCTTACCGGTTTAATCCCGGGAACGACTTATTTCGTTAGAGCCTATGCAGTTAATAGTGAAGGCGTAGCGTATGGCAACCTGTTTAGTTTCACAACTTCATTTCCACCAGGTATTGGGGCACGAAAAGCTGATTTCCCGGGTGGAGCAAGATACCAGGCCGCAGCCTTTTCCATAGGTACAAAAGTATATTTAGGATTAGGTTGGGATGATGGTGACAATCCCAGGACTGATTTTTGGGAATGGGATCAGGCAACTAATACGTGGGCAAGGAAAGCCGACTTTCCGGGAAACATCGGAGGCGATTTCGTGTGTTTTTCAATCGGAACAAAAGGGTATATAGGAACCGGAAATTATATTAGTACCAACAGCTCAACATATGATTTTTGGGAATATGATTCTTCAACAAATAGCTGGACCCAGAAAGAATCCCTTCCAGTCGCACCCGCAAGAAGTGGGGCTGTGGGCTTTTCTATTGGCACCAAAGGATATATTGGAATTGGATATAAGTGGGGCCTCGCTTCCGATCCATACTACAAGGACTTTTGGGAATGGGACCAGGAAACAAATATATGGACACAGAAGACCGACTTTCCGGGAAATGCACGGGTAGCAGCTGTCGGTTTTTCAATCGGGAACAAAGGATACATAGGGACGGGGTCTGATGGTACTAATTATAGTAATGAATTTTGGGAATGGGATCAGGCAACTGATGTATGGGCAAAGAAAGCCGACCTTGGAGAAACGTCAATAGGTTATGCTGTCGGTTTTTCAATCGGGAACAAGGGATACATAGGAACAGGATATAATGGTTCTTCTTATTCCAAGGAATTTTGGGAATGGGATCAGGCAACTAATGTATGGACAAAATTAGCCGATTTTAAAGGAAATCCACGAATATCAGCTGTTGGTGTTTCAATCGGGAACAAAGGATACATAGGAACTGGATTTGGTGATTATCTTATGTATGCCTGGCAGGATTTTTGGGAATATGATCCGACTCTTAAGTAATCATGATCATGGCAATATGGGCTAAAGAAAATATTTTCTTTTATCCTGACCGATAAAAAGTTTACATTACTGCAATCCTCAGCTCCCGGAATCAGCTCCGGGGGCTTTTTTTATAAACAGGTATAATTCAGATTATTGTAACTAGTGGAGCTGTTTGCAAATTCTGTGCAAATTGAAAAAATAAAAAGGAGTCAGATTTCTCTAACTCCTTGATTTTCCATGAGCGGGAAACGGGTCTCGAATGCTGACTCTTCGGTTTTACCCTGACAATCATTTAATATGATTCGTCAGGGCAGCATCCTGACATCCCGACGCTGATGGTCGGGATTGTCAGGACCCGCGACCCTTTGAGCGGGCGTAAGCCCCATCTTATTTAATGAATTAACTAATTTATAGATCCGTCTGTAACGGTTATTGCTCAACGGATTGCTGTAATTAGTCTAACAATACTTAATGCCTGATTGGCTTTGTCAGGAAGCAGTTCATTGTTAATTCTTCTGGAGCGAAAATACCAGTATCTTATAAAAAGTTCCCCGGCTATAAGGTAGTTATTATAATCATTCAATAATCCCACTTCATATTCCGAAAATTGTCTGCTACTCGCAACGGCGAGCCGTCAAATGAATTTGATTGAGGGTATTTGGGAAACCGTTTGTTTTACAAGTGATATATGGTCTATTGATTAAGGCATCGGTCCTTTGGCAAATACCTGGTTGAAATATTAAATAATTTTGATTTTAGCCTGGACATGGTGTAACTTTGGTAATTAGCTTAAATAAGACTATTTATAAAACAATAGTAGGTTTAGCCCAAATAGCAGGATTTTATTACTGTTTCATTGGAACCAAATTTTGTTGAAAAGGGAAATTTCATTTTAAAACTATAGGAATAAATTATGGAAAATAAACCCAAAATTCGTTATGGCTGGCTTAAAGGTATGTATGTTTATACAGCCCTGGGAGCAGGCTTATCAGGACTTGGAATGATATTGATGCCAGAAACCTTCGCCTCCATCTGGAAAATGCCAGTTCAAGATCCCGTCATTTACGGTATTGTTGGCAGTGTTTTTCTGGCTTTCGGTCTTGTTTCAATATTCGGATTAAAATCTCCTCTTAAGTTTGCACCTGTCTTGCTATTGCAGATGACTTACAAAATAATCTGGTTCATTGGTGTAATCTTACCCATGGTATTCAAAGGACAATTACCCTGGTATGCATTAATCTTTATAATGATTTTTGCTACATACATAATTGGAGATGTGATTGCAATTCCGTTTAATTATCTTTTGAAGAAACAATCGACTGAATAAAATTGTTACATTGAGAGGATAACATTAAGCTTATATTGAAATCATTAGTGTCCGACGAAATGTATTGAGTCCGAGGTAACCGGTTGATTTTCTCATCATTCACAAACAGGTCGCCCCGATAGGGCTCATTTTTCTGTTTAGTATTAATTTCTACAAACAGGTCGTCCCTAACGGGACTTACAAAAGCCAAACTCCATAGAGCCTGCCCCGCAAAAGCGGGGAGTGACCTGTTTGTAGAAATTGGGACCACCATCATTATTTTAGCTCCGTAGAGCCTGCCCCGCAAAAGCGGGGAGCGACCTGTAGTTAATCGGACAGTAGTGTATTGAAATATAATATCGAATATGATAATACTGCTGCGTCAGACTGTCTTATAACTAAAATGATGTCCTTGAGAATCGAATGTTTGAAATTTTTCACGGATAGGTATCCGGATACATAAACCACGTAAATAGGTTATTAGACAGACTCCCGTTATAAACTATGCGAACTAACTTCACACTATGATAAAACCAGGAGATGAAATTTCGTACAAAGAGATATGCCTTGATGAAGGATTCTGCCTTGAGAGAGGAATGAACTTCCAGGTAAATGGAGGAAATAGTGTATTTCTCATGTCTCTTCGAAAGAACGCCTTTTATGCTGATCGAATCGAAGAAGAAGAAGCATTTTAATTTACGAAGGTCATGACTTACAACGAAATCTAGCAAAAACCCTAAAGTTGTTGATTCTTTTTGCCAGACTTCAAGCAGCAGCATGACCAGCTTCGTGGAAGTCTATATAAATAATCCAGTATATTGTTCATTCTGCAGGCAAAAAGATTTGACAAATATATTCAACTCATTGAAGCAAAGCAGGCCTCGGCTTTTTTGTGGTGTGACTTTGAGAAGTAAAACACCCCAATAAAATATAATTACTCAAGCAGCAAGTTTCTTTAAACCCCGTCCTTATTTATAAAGGTTTGACTATATCTAATCTAACTACTAAAATGATGAAATTTAAAGGATTAAAATTAGCAATATTGATGTATTCATATTTTTTGGCTAACATTCAAATCAGTTACCCTCAACAAATTGTCCCTATTGAAACGGATACATTCCGAATTGAAAGTCTGGATATTGGTTATAAAGGACCTGGTATAAACTTCTTTACTGCGATTGTACAAAACAAGACTAATCAAACGCAGATTCTCGGCTTAGATCTTCAAGCAGATCCGGGATTTCGTTTAAGGAGAATGCAACAAGGATTTGCCTTTGGCTTTGCACCATTTGAAAAAAAGCAAATTGAAGCTGCTTATATTTTCAAACAAATATCTAGCGAAGCATTCGTACGAGTACGGATGGGGATCGCCAAAGCATCCAATTTGTATTTTGATATTGTCAATCGCTTTTATGAAAAGAAATACTTTATCAATGACACTGCACATTGTTTTGATCTCAACAACTTTACCAGAAAAGAAACTGACCATTTCCGAATCTACTGTTATAAGAACTCCCCTTCGGAGACGGAGATAAATAAAATAGCCAATGATCGTGAGTCTGGATTTCGTAAAATCTCAGATCTGCTCCAGACAACAGTTCAGGACAAGATTATTTTAATGTTTTATCCCAATGCTGAAATAAAAACACGCGAAACGGGTCATACTGGTTCGGGATTAGCAGACGGAAACTATATAGTTGAAATATATAACGATAGTATTAAATTAAATCCGTTCCATGAAACAGCACATATCATTGCCGGAGAACTGGGTGAGCCACCGGCTCTATTTAATGAGGGATTTGCAGTATACATCTCTGAAGCACTTGGTGGTGATTCGATAGATTCTCCCAGCGCTCCAAGCAAGAAAATCAATAATGTAACTGCAGATTACTTCCATAATAATAACCTGATACCACTGGCTAACTTGTTTAAATTTGCTGAAATTGGTTCTGTGGAAAGCCAATATGCAATCGCTTATCCCGAAGCCGGATCTTTTATCAAGTTCATTATTGAAAAATATGGTATTGATAAATTCCTCGAAACATATAAATCCTTGGAAAATAGTTATGATCCTATTATCTCTAATAACAATCGTAAAAGGTTTGAGGAAATCTATAATATCTCTTTAACTGATATTGAACAACTATGGTTGAGTAGTTTGAAATGATTACATATAAAAACTCTTTTCTGTATTGAAAACTAAAACCTGTCCTATGAAAAAAATAGTTTTTTTAACTGCAGTCGCTTCATTAATAATCTTAAGCTGTACCCAATAAAAAGAAGTAAACTCTCCTTATGAAGGCACATGGTGAGTTTTCGGATGGCAGTACATAAAAGGAGTATCTCTGAAGCCTGGGACTTTGGTTCCGGGCTTTTCTATTTCTGTTAAACCATAATTATTAAAATATGAAATCAAATATGTAAACAATATCAGAAGTGAAACTGATTTACCGAACAAAAGTAAAAGCATCAGAGTTTCATCCGGTATACTCAATCTGCTAACTAACAATTCAATACCGAAACAGAAAGTTAGTCTCCCAGCCCCAAAATCCCATACTTTTCCCTTTCAGTTAAATTGTAGTATATCACCAAATAGCTTAAATGACATAATTGTTTCAGTAAAGATTATAATATTAAAGCGCATACAGCCATAATATGACTATTTGCGCTTTTAATTTTGTTGACCCACCTGATCTTTTAATTGTTGCAACCATATTGCAACCGGATAAGAATAAAAAAGAGTCAGACATTGTCTAACTCCTTGATTATCTGTGAGCGGGAAAGGGGTCTCGAACCCCCGACCCTCAGCTTGGGAAGCTGATGCTCTACCACTGAGCTACTCCCGCATTTGTTACTTTCAGATTTTAGATTGCGAATTTAAAGAATAAATCCGAAATCACAAAGCGGGCCCCCGCTTTGCGGGATAGACTCCGGCGAGCCCGGCGAAGCCAATCCGGATTCAGCAATAAATAGAGCCTCCAGCAGGACCCAAACATAGATGATTTGCCCTTATTAACTTAATCTGGTCACTAAGTTGTTATTTATAAAGTAATGTAACATTGAGGTTTGTAACGAAAGTACGAACCTTTTCAATACCGGGTCAAATCTATTATAGCACTCATTCAGTTCCGTTCTTGAAGAGGACCAGGGCAATGGTTAGCGGGGTTCGTTTTCACGGATTCTTAGGCTTTTATAGTTGAGCTGAACCGTCTCATTGCTCTTTGTTTTACTTATCAATCATCGCCTGCAGTTTCTCTATTGGAAAATTGGCTTCCATCATTTTACGGAAATATTCACCCTGTGCACCACCTCGAAGAGGGAAGTCGCTGACCCAGTGACCAGTACAGAACAATGAACTGTGGTACATAGTTAGGCAGGTCTTTCCGGATATAAGCCGGGTTTTCTGTTACCAGCATACTGCCATCCTCTGCCCCGGTGGTGAAGATGGGGACATCGGGATACATGTTATCCAGTATTCTGACAATAGCCGGGGAGTCAAGGAGGTTGGCAGTCCTGTTTTTTTCCAATTCATTTTTGTATAAGGTAATTACTTCATCTTTCTGTTTGCTTATGTTTTTAACTGCTTCATCTTTCTGTTGCTGGGTGGAGAAGGGCATTTCCTTTGAAGATTTGTATCATATCATCAAAAGTTTTATTGAACCTGTTGATGCAATAATCAAGGTATTGTTTTCGGGTAACGGGTATATAGGGCAACATGCCTTCGCGGTGTAGCAACACTGTGCGGTTATTTTGGTTATTTTGATAACATAATTCATACCCCTTCCATCTTTCTTTTACAGGAGTCAGCATAGGAAAGGGCACTCCGTTAATCAGTCATGCTGCTATCCATCATCATCTTGCCGACCAGTTCGCCCCAGTCATTGGCAAAAACCTTACAGCTGCTTGGTGCATCACTAAAATAGAAGACTTTATTTGGTTGGTCCTGGTAACAAAAGTAGGGAAGGAATCCACAGGAATAAGAATAATTGCAAGTAGGGATGCCTGTGGTGAATTTATAATTATGTGCAAACAAATAAGAGTTCAGGTTCTATGCCAGCCAGCCTTCACTTCCTTTTGGTTCCGGATAAGCTTCCTGCATCAGTTTATGCACAGCATCCAGTCTGTGAAACCTCCAGCTGTTGCGCTCTTGAAAGAAGGGAGGAAATCTCCGGAGATATGGCATCCTCCTGTTGCCTGTATTTTCCTTTTATTGACATGAGTACAGCAGTCATTGCATTCACCGGAAGAAAGCGTAAAGGACTTCTGGCAATATGATTGCAGGTGAATGCCGAGGAGGAAGAGTATGATGATTTCTTTTTTCATTTTTCAAATTGATTTTTATTATTTCAATTTTATCTGGCTTAAACAATTGCCAAAAGGGGGTGTGGCGTCTCCGAAATACCCATTATTATTATTGATACCTGTACCCGATTGAGAATTGCATAAGGTTTTCCCCTTTGGTAATAATTTGACTGAAATAATAATTGAGAGAACCATCCTGACGGTTGTATCTATATGCCCATTGATAATAAGAGGTATAAGCCATAATGCAGGAAAGATCGCCGCTTTCATCATTACCCACTGTTCCAATACTGCCATTGATTGTAAAGGGACGCTCAGTTATTTCTATACCGTTATCATCATAGATATGATAAATATTCACACCGTTTGGCGGAATAGTCCGGAGATGATTCATCAGATGGCATTCCATGATGATTTACATTTACCCCATGTGCCAGCTCATGGGCAACTGTATTAGCCAGGTCTTCAGCCTCTGTATAAGGCATTCTTAAGTTTGTTCCGTAGCGACGGTTGGCAGCGATAAGGTCAGCTACCTGTATTAGGTAAACCTGTTTATTTTTATTAATGTTCAATAACTACCCGTTCTGAATTGGCGGGAGTTTTTGCTGTAACAGTAATTGGTTCATTTGCGCCACTTGCATCTCCATTTATCGTTCCATTTTCAAGTTTTAAAACATACTGTTTGCAGCTATTTGCGGACAATGCATTTTTGTTTAGCCTTCTGTCTACATCAATTTCAGTTTCACCAAAACGAATAACAGTTAACCTGCTTGCTCTTTCAAACAATTGAAGTCCCTCAGAAAACTGGGCAAATTCTGTCTTTTTCACCGACACCCAATTCTTTTTTAAGCGGATCAAGCCGACGGGATTTAGGCCCAATAATGAGTCCGTTTTTTTCTTCATATGCGTATAAATCCACGGTATTCTTCATATGCAGTCAATCCATCTCCGTTATTGGTATTTCCTGTCGACTCTTCTATGTCATCCATTTCACCAGGGTTTCCGTTAACATCAAGCCAGGCAGTTGCTATTTTTGATCCTATATCTCTTTGGGACTGGGATTTCTTGGGTGCCTCCTGGTACCAGCAGATTTCCT
>CAWHGX010000072.1:0-22196 GCA_963828775.1 uncultured Bacteroidales bacterium
CCATGACGGCAAAAAGCGCGCCATACCCTCCTTGCACCGTGATCCGCCAGCTGGCGGAGCTAAAGTACCAGGACTCTGCCCGGATGCTTCCCCCGACGCTTCGGTCGGGGCAGGATTGGGTAACACGCCACCGCGGCATCTGGCTCCTTCGCTATCCCGACATACCATGTCGGGACTTAACGCTCGGCCCTCTATATTGCCGGGCCGTCAGACTGTCTAATAACCTGCCTTTTTTGTTTATAACTAAGAGCTTGCTTTTCCCTCAGTCTACCCTGATTTTTGTATCTTAACTATATGAAATTCATACAGGGACATAACAGAACTCAGATTAATCTTTTCCCGGTTTCACTGGATCAATCCATTGACCCCGATAATGAAGTGAGGATAATTGACCTTTTTGTCGATAGCCTTTCTCTTAAAGATTATGGATTCAGAACCGACTTTCCCGAAAACGGCCGTCCGGCTTATCATCCTTCAGATTTGCTGAAACTCTTCATTTACGGGTATATGAACAAGGTGCGGTTTTCACGCGACCTGGAAAAGGAATGTAAGCGAAACATCGAGGTGATGTGGCTTTTAAAGTGTCTCAAACCTGATCACAATACTATTGCCAATTTCAGAAGAGACAATCCGAAAGCGATAAAGAAAGTCTTCAGGGCGACTGTTCAGATAGCGAAACATTTTGACCTGATCGGCGGAAAACTTATTGCAGGCGACAGCACCAAGCTGAGGGCGCAGAACAGCAGGAAGAACAACTTTAACCAGTCTAAAATAGACCGTCATATAGCTTACATTGACAATAAGCTTGAAGATTATACCAGGACGCTGGCCGGGAACGATGGAGATAACCGGGATCAGATCGAGGATGAGATCAATAAGCTTGATGAAAGAAAAACCGCTTACAGGGAACTGGAGGATAAGCTGAAAGAATCGGGAGAATCGCAGATCTCGCTTTCAGATCCCGAGAGCAGGCAGATAATGGTTCGCGATGAGGTCCTCAGAACAAACGGGAACTGGTATACAACTCATGGAAGAAGGAACATTCTGATCTCATTTAAGCAGTACAAAACCAAAGCCTGCAAAACATGTCCGGCAAGAATGAAATGTACAAGAGCAAAAGCAGGAAGGGTAATTGAGCGAAGCATGTATGCTCAGTACTACGAACGCAACAGGACAAACAAGGAGAAGAAGGAGCAGCTTTACAGACGGCGTCAGGCTATTGCAGAGCACCCATTCGGAACGATCAAACGACAATGGGGCTTCAGCTATATCCTTACTAAACGGGG
Source organism: uncultured Bacteroidales bacterium (assembly GCA_963828775.1). Taxonomy (GTDB): domain Bacteria; phylum Bacteroidota; class Bacteroidia; order Bacteroidales; family VadinHA17; genus LD21. Next base: position 1,287 of record CAWHGX010000072.1, read on the forward strand.
GATAAACCGTGCCGCTGCAGATGTCGGTTTTATTTTTATTGCATACAATCTCAGGCGCATTATCAGCATATTGGGGAAAGATCAGCTGATGGAGTATCTGAAGATACTTATCTCGTTGCTTTTGCTTGTTTCAGTCTTTTTCAGACGAATAATAAGCCGTTTAGAGGCTGTTGTTTACCAAAAGTGTAATTGGTTATTGGTAAAAACAATCATCGCTTAAATCGCTTTAAAGTGACTGGAAAAACATTCGTAAAAAAGGTTCTTAGACAGACTCCCGTTATGTGCAACCCGATACAAACCAGACAATTAGTAAACATCAAGTAACTTTGTAGCACGTTAAAGTTCGTTATATTATATTGTAATTTTAAATCTATAATAAGGATTTAACGCACAAGTAGTAATCAAGTATTTTTAATTTTATCCTATTAATAGACTACACAGATATCCGTTACTCACGATTATACAGAATAAGCTTTTGTGATGCACTGTAATTTATCGGGCTGTTCATCCAATTCATTTATTCCATCTACATAAGCCTTCAGTTATCCGAAACTTGCTTTGTTTGAATGATCAGTTACCTTACAGTGATACTAAATAAAAATCATCTTGAAATTATATTGCTTTAACACTAACATGATCAAGCAGATAACACAAAATAAAAAAAATACGAATTTATTTGCATATTATAATAATATTTATATATCTTTGTAATGTAGTTTGTATTACTAACTTAATTACATTACTAAAATTATGAAAAAATGGAACAAAAAATGAATCTAAAACAATTGGAGAAGAATACTGCAGCAGCAATATTTCAGACCGGCCTTGTTGAGATTGCAATAGGTTTAACATGGATTGTCTCATCTTTGGCCATGATCTTTGATGATATAAGATATTATATTGATATCCTCTTTGTCGTACCGGTAATATTCATCATTCTGGCCATCAGATATATTGCAAGTCCACGGATGGGAACGGTGAAACTTGCCAGGAAACGCATGAGAAGAAACACGTGGTTCATGGTGACTGTTACCGTTTTTCTGATAATAATGGTCATTCTTACCATTACAGGTAAGGGTCATACCAATGGTGAACTTATCAATGGGAGATGGATCATCAGTGGGATCATTTTTTTCATATGTACGGCGATTGGTTATTTTCTTTATTTCAAAAGGATGTACCTCTATGCTTTTCTAATGGTTGGGGCATTTAATCTTTCAGAAGAAATAAGGGAAAATCCCGGAATCATTTCAGATGGAGCATATGTTTATCTATTCTTTTCAATTGTGCTTATCCTTATTGGATGCGTATATCTGATCAGGTTTCTAAAAAAGTATCCACTTCCGGAAAAAGCTTCCTATGACAAATAAAGAGAACATTGAAAAACAGCAGGTTGAAATTGATAAATTAATTCATGAACCTGCACGCCTGAAAATCATTGCTCAGTTATATGTAGTTGAGAATGCCGATTTTCTTTTTTTAATGAGACAAACAGGACTTTCTCAGGGAAACGTATCAGGTCACCTCAGCAAATTGGAGGATGCTGCTTACGTGGAAATTGTAAAAGGGTATATTGGAAAAAGGCCGCAGACAATTATTTCACTTACAAAGAAAGGACGGGAGATGTTTAAAATATATATTAAAAATATGCGGGAATTATTTGATGATTTGGATGAATAATAGTGATTATTCTGCCAAGTATAATAATATGATATTAATAAAAGAATCATAAAATTGAGATAATTATGAAAACCATCATCTCATCCATAATAATCATTTTGCTTTTTAATGAAGTATCAATATGTCAGCATAATGAGCCAGAATTGAATAATGAAGACTTTCAATTTCTCATCGGAAATTGGACGGGAACAATAAATGCAGGAGTCATGAAATTTACATTTGTTTTTAAGTTCTGGATCGACGATGATAAAATATTAAAAGGAACTCTGGATTCTCCTGAGCAAGATTTAAAAGATATACCCGTCAATGAAATAATAATTAAAGATGACAGCCTTAAATTGGATATTAGATCCATACAGCGTAAGTACTATGCTGTAATGAATAATAATGATAAGGTTATAGATGGATGGTATATTCGAAACGGGCAAATAAATCTTCCTTTAGTTTTGAAAAAGACAGAATCCGAGTTAATTTTAAACAGACCGCAAATGCCAAAAAAACCTTATCCATATAAAGAGGAAGAAGTTACTTTTATTAATGAAAATGATGGCACCAGACTAGAAGGGACGTTGACTATTCCAGATGGAAAGGTGCCGTTCCCAGCTGTTATTTTAATATCTGGTTCAGGTGCACAGGACAGGGATGAGTCTTTTTTTGGGCATAAGACTTTTCTGGTAATCGCGGATTATCTCACTCGCAATGGAGTTGCAGTGCTGCGGTTTGATGACAGAGGTGTCGGAGGAAGTTCAGGAGATCATCTTCAGGCAACATCAAAGACAAATAGCGAAGATATAATTTATGCTACCGGATTCCTAAGGTCCAGGAAAGATATACACAAAAGGAAAGTAGGTTTAATTGGGCACAGTGAAGGAGGCTTGATTGCATCAATTGTGGCAAGTAAGTGTCCACAAATTGCATATATTATTTTGTTGGGAGCGCCTGGAACAAGTATTGAAGAAAACCTATATCAACAGAACGAAATGATAAGAATGGCAGAAGGAGAAAGTTCAAATATGATCGGACTATATAATTCACTTCAGAAACAGATTTTCTCAATAATTAAAGAAGAAGCAAATGATTCAGTGGCTGCTGAAAAACTCAGATCGGCTTATACTATGAACAGATACCAGCTTTTATCTCCAGAACAAAAGAAAAATATTGATACGAGAATAAATGACCTGTTGACTCCATATTTTAAAGATATTATTAAGTGTGATCCTTCCCCATTTCTTCAAAATGTAAAATGTCCAGTACTTGCAATAACAGGAAAAAAAGACCTTCAGGCATCTCCAACGATAAATCTTGCAGCAATGGATGAAGCATTTAAATCAGGGGGAAATAAAAATTACAAACTCATTGAATTACCCGGAATAAACCACATGATGCAGACCTGTAAAAAAGGGACTATATCGGAATATGCCAACATCGAAGAGACTATTTCTCCGTTGGTCCTGAATACTATTTCTCAATGGATACTCACAAATTCAAAATAATTGATAGTCGATGGTAATCTTTAAATAGTTCTTTCAAAAATCCATTTAGCTTGTTTTCCCGAGTAAATTGGCAATTAAAACTAGGAATAACTTTTATATGTTAATATCAAAGTTCAGTCTACTCAATAGACTGGAAAATGTAGCTATTGATAAAAAAATTGAATAAAATAGGGCAGCACATAACACGGACAATATGGGTAAGTTGTTTGTCACACTTTTTGCTTTCCTGCCTGCCGGCAGGCAGGTGCTCCTGCACTCAAGACAAATTTGTAATGGTTGTTGCACCCGAACCCTTCGCTCCGCTCAGGACAGGCACGCGCATCTGCACGCAATTGAAATCCTGCACCGTGATCCGCCAGCTGGCGGAGCTAAAGTATCAGGACCGTGACCGGTGCCGCCCCCGACGCTTCGGTCGGGGCAGGATCGGGTAACGCCCACTAAATTATACCGCCGGGCCGTCAGACTGTCTAATAACCTGCCTTTTTTGTTTATAACTAAGAGCTTGCTTTTCCCTCAGTCTACCCTGAGTTTTGTATCTTAACTATATGAAATTCATACAGGGACATAACAGAACTCAGATTAATCTTTTCCCGGTTTCGCTGGATCAATCCATTGACCCCGATAATGAAGTGAGGATAATTGACCTTTTTGTCGATAGCCTTTCTCTTAAAGATTATGGATTCAGAACCGACTTTCCCGAAAACGGCCGTCCGGCTTATCATCCTTCAGATTTGCTGAAACTCTTCATTTACGGGTATATGAACAAGGTGCGGTTTTCACGCGACCTGGAAAAGGAATGTAAGCGAAACATCGAGGTGATGTGGCTTTTAAAGTGTCTCAAACCTGATCACAATACTATTGCCAATTTCAGAAGAGACAATCCGAAAGCGATAAAGAAAGTCTTCAGGGCGACTGTTCAGATAGCGAAACATTTTGACCTGATCGGCGGAAAACTTATTGCAGGCGACAGCACCAAGCTGAGGGCGCAGAACAGCAAGAAGAACAACTTTAACCAGTCTAAAATAGACCGTCATATAGCTTACATTGACAATAAGCTTGAAGATTATACCAGGACGCTGGCCGGGAACGATGGAGATAACCGGGATCAGATCGAGGATGAGATCAATAAGCTTGATGAAAGAAAAACCGCTTACAGGGAACTGGAGGATAAGCTGAAAGAATCGGGAGAATCGCAGATCTCGCTTTCAGATCCCGAGAGCAGGCAGATAATGGTTCGCGATGAGGTCCTCAGAACAAACGGGAACTGGTATACAACTCATGGAAGAAGGAACATTCTGATCTCATTTAAGCAGTACAAAACCAAAGCCTGCAAAACATGTCCGGCAAGAATGAAATGTACAAGAGCAAAAGCAGGAAGGGTAATTGAGCGAAGCATGTATGCTCAGTACTACGAACGCAACAGGACAAACAAGGAGAAGAAGGAGCAGCTTTACAGACGGCGTCAGGCTATTGCAGAGCACCCATTCGGAACGATCAAACGACAATGGGGCTTCAGCTATATCCTTACTAAACGGGGGATAAACCGTGCCGCTGCAGATGTCGGTTTTATTTTTATTGCATACAATCTCAGGCGCATTATCAGCATATTGGGGAAAGATCAGCTGATGGAGTATCTGAAGATACTTATCTCGTTGCTTTTGCTTGTTTCAGTCTTTTTCAGACGAATAATAAGCCGTTTAGAGGCTGTTGTTTACCAAAAGTGTAATTGGTTATTGGTAAAAACAATCATCGCTTAAATCGCTTTAAAGTGACTGGAAAAACATTCGTAAAAAAGGTTCTTAGACAGACTCCCGTTAGGCTTAAATTGATAATGCTCTGCCACATAGACAGGTTCTCAAGATTTCCGCTCGAATGATAAATTTGTATTAAAAGTTAAAAAATATTGAAAAATTGGATATCACAAGTTGTGATTTCCATTTTCTAATAAAATATCTTTGGTTAATTACCCAATGACCATGAAAAAACAACCACTACTACCTGATAGAGTAATAATCAATAAGATAATTGTACTACGAGACCAAAAGGTAATCGTTGATCGCGATCTTGCTAACCTATATGGAGTTGAAACCAGAGTATTAAATCAAGCTGTTAAACGAAACATAAAAAGATTCCCCTCTGACTTTATGTTTCAAATGACACCTGAAGAAATGAAAACCTGGAAATCACAAATTGTGATATCCGAGAACGATAAAATGGGGCTTAGAAAACCTCCATATGTTTTTACAGAGCAGGGTGTAGCGATGCTATCAAGCGTTCTAAACAGCGATAGAGCAATTGTAGTAAACATTCAAATAATGAGAGTGTTTACCAAACTACGAGCACTACTTGAGTCTCATGCTGAAATAATTAGAAAACTTGATTCTATTGAAAAGAAAGACATTGAACAGGACGAAAAGATCCTACTTATTTTCGAATATCTAAAACAATTGGAGCAAGCCAAACAAGAGGAGACTAATCTGAAAGAAAGGAAGCGTATCGGATTAAAGCCGTAGGTTCAATCCTGAAAAAAAAATCTAAGCCTAATGCGGACAATGCTAAAATTAATAGGTTTGTCACGGCTTTTGCGCTGGTTTTCTGCTATTTAGACAGCTCTATAAAACGTGACAAATCCGGACTCCTGACGCTCGCAAGCTCAGTCGGGACTTTCGCGCGCACCTGCTTTCTATTAGGGTTTGTATACCTTGACTTATTACCTGCTCCCAATCAACATTTTACCCCCGTCACTCGCTGCGCTCGCACGGGGCGCGGCGCTCGAGTGTTCGAAACGTTTCTTTTAATTTTTATCAAAAATGATTTATTGAAAACTTAATGGTTTTCAACAATGAATCATGCTTGTTAACAACTGCTGTTAAGACAAATATAGGGATTTTTTAAAAACTAAGTGGTTATCAACAAAAATAAACTTAAGTGTTTGTAAATCAAATATATTACAAATATACTAATTTATATATATTTTTATATTTGTCTCAGCAATTAGCTGTGGACAAAGAACTAAAAAATATACATGCCAGAGATCTTCTGAAGTTGATTCCAGAAGATAAATTTGCTTCAATCATAAAAGATACCAACGTAGACTTTCAGGTCAAGAAGCTTTTTGGGCGAACCATGTTTTTTTTACTTTTATATGGACTGCTCGATAGTAAAAGGTCAAGTCTACGAACTCTTGAGCAATCCTTTAAAACCAATAAGTTTAAGGTTCTGTTTAAAATAGACCCTCTTCAGCAAATAAAATACAACTCTCTTAGTCGACAGGTTGGCTACGATGAATGTTGACTTTTTCAGAGAGGTTTATGAGATGCTCTATGAATTACTTTCAACTTATTATACCGAGTCCGATCGTCTCTCATACAACATAGTAAGGGTAGACTCCACAATGGTAGCAGAAGCTGCTAATAAATTGGAAAAGGGTATGATTATAGGTAATCAGACCGATAAAAAGTCAAAGCAGGTAAAATATACCTTCAGCATGACTAATCTTTTCCCAAGCAGTGCAGAGATATTTACTGATCAAAGTGACCTTAATGAAGGTGTTACAATACCACAGGTAATTAAAAACTATATTGACAAAAGAGATAACAATGTTTTTGTTTTTGATCGTGGCGTAAAAAGCAGAAAAGTATACAACGAACTGGATGAGGAGTTGTGGTTTGTTACCAGAATCAACCCAGGAGCAATTTATGAAGTAGTAGAGTCATTTGAATTGGAGAAGAATCTGATTGTGGGCAACCTTACCATAAAGTCAGATGACAAGGTTATTCTGTTTGATAAACGTCATAATAGATCCAATCCATTTCGTCTTATTCAGACTGAAGATCAAAAGGGTAAAGCTTTATGGTTCGTTACTAATCTTTTGGAAGATAAGGTTGAAACAATAATAGAAATCTATAAAAAACGCTGGGATATTGAAGTATTTTTCAGATTCCTTAAGCAGGAATTAAACTTCAAACACATATTCTCAACAAAGATCAATGGACTACAGATCATGCTGTACATGACTATGATTGTTTCAATGCTTATTCTTGTGTACAAAAAAGCTAATAACCTTGGATACAAGCTTGCTATGTTCCAACTTTTTTACCAACTCGATGATATATATGGTGAGATGCTGGTGGAACGACTAGGTGGAGATCCCAACCTTGTTTTTCGATAGCTGCTCAGTAAGAAAGCTATCACACTAAATATCAATGATAAACAAATTATTAAAAAAGTTCTTTTACACATAATTAATAAGGTTTCGAACATGAGAGCTCTCCGCTCTACGCTCTTCAGGCTCCTCTGATTTTTTTCAGCTCGTTGAAGTGCGTCATTGACATTTTCTCCCTGGCTTCCCTTGCGGCTTTGCGGTAAGCTTCGAATTCCTTTTTAAGTTCTTCTATTTCTCTTTTGGTATGAACTGTCACAGTGCGGTTTCTTCTGAAGGCCAGGAATCCGATTGTCAGGAGACCTGCAAGCACGGCAATTATGGTCCATAGGACAGCATTATAAGCTACCTTATTGATTTCCATACCCAATAACCGGATACTGTTTTTGGTTTTGGTCATTTTATCAAGGTCTGCCCTGACAGTTTCAACAGAGGCATTCAATGAATCGATAGTAAGATTCTGGTCCCTTGCATTGATCTTCAGGCTGTTTATTACAGTTTTAGCAGTATTAAGCGAATCAAGAGCGTTACCTTTGATTTTCTGAAACATATCCTCCCTGACAGCACGATAATCTTCATAAATCCTGGTTTTTTCCTGAATATAGTCCATCTGTGTTTTCAAGGATCCCTTAATCAGCATTTCAGGCATGGTGGTCTGGCTGTTCACTGTAAAGGGAAGCATCAACAAACCAAATGTCAGGGCATATCTGATACCGGCAAAATCCATTCTTCGCATCAACTTTCAGGTTTAAGTTGTATAACTCCCGTGTTCCTGTTAAACGCCAATAAGAACAAATTATTATAAAGAACGCTGCAGGCATATTGGAAAGAATATATTAATTTTACCAGTACAACTAACCTTGACATAGTACTAACCTAACCGAATCTGCCTATGCAAATCTCCTTTTGTTTCAGATGGGAGGAAATATCCCGTAATCTGTTTATTAAAGGCATTTAATTTTTCCTTTTTATTACCTAACAAATTAACTTAAATTATGAAAGAAAGTCCTTATCCTGGGGTGCCGTTTGTACGGTATCTCAAAAAGTTCTTATTGGATCTTAAAATTCTGATCCTGGTTCTACTGCTTGGGGCTTCAAATACTTTGTCAGGATTTGATCTTCAGCAGATAACTGTTTCAGGAACAGTAACCGATGCATCAACAGGAGATCCCATGCCGGGAGTTAATGTTATCATAAAAGGTACTGTTCTTGGAGCACTTACAGGCCTTGATGGAAAATACTCACTGGCAGTTTCTGATCCCAATGCTGTCCTGGTGTTTTCTTTTATTGGATATAACACGTTAGAGCAGCCTGTATCAGGCCGGACAACCGTTAATGTTGCACTTGTATCTTCAACACAGGAACTTCAGGAAGTAATTGTTACCGGGTATGGTACTCAGAAGAAAAGTGACCTGACCGGTTCTGTGGTCAGAGTTACGATGGATGAAAAAGCAACTCTTGCTAACCTGAACCTGTCCCAGGCTATGTCGGGAACTACTGCAGGGGTGAACGTTCAGGGATCAGGCCTGGCCGGCACCGATCCATCAATTTCAATCAGGGGTCAGACTTCATTGTCAGCAAGCGATGCTCCCCTGGTGGTTCTTGATGGGATTATCTATAACGGTTCTGTCTCAAACATTAACATAAGCGATATTGAATCAGTAGACATACTTAAGGATGCCAGTGCTGCTGCAGTTTATGGATCAAGATCAGCAAACGGGGTTATGCTGATCACGACTAAAAAGGGAAAAACTGAAAAACCGGTCATAACATTTAATATGTACTATGGTTATCAGGATATGACCAATAATCCGATGAGGGTTATGAATGCCGAAGAATATGCAATAAGGCTCACTGATTATTACTATCAGCAGGACCTTTATACATGGTATAAGACCAAACCCACAAGTGCAACAGGGAAGCCTGTCAGACCCGATATCACTAACAGGGAACTTGTTGCTGCCAGGCTGAGAAGTCAGGAAGAAAGGGATAATTATATTGCAGGCAATGAAATCAACTGGGTGGATGAAGTGCTGCAAATTGCACCGATACAGAATTATAACCTCAGTATGTCGGGTAAAAGCAACAGATCAAATTACTATGTTTCTGCCTCATATACAGATGAGGAGGGCATTCAGCTGAACGATGAATTCAGCAGGATCACGCTTCACTCCAACGTTGAGAGCAAAATCACGGATTGGCTTACTGTCGGATTGAATTCTTCATATTCTTTCCGCGATTATTCGGGCCTTGAAGCCAGTCTTGGCGATGCCAGACAATGCAGTCCTCTGGCAAACAATAAGATCGGCCTGCCGAATTATGACATGTACCTTACCGGGGAGGCTTATATGCCATATCCTCTTAATAATCTGTATGTTAAGCATCTGGATAACAGAAATGACCTGTTACTTGTAGGGAATGCCAGGATAACGGTACCATGGGTAAAGGGATTAACCTATGAGTTTAATTATTCCAACAATTTGTACACCAGGAAATACAACAGGTTTTATCCCTCCACTGTCCCTGATGGTTCCGGTAACAAAGGCCAGGCTATTAAGAATCCCACAGAAGAGAGGAACTGGATTTATAACAACATAATCACCTATTTAAGAACGTTCGGTAATCACCAGGTAAATGCGACATTGCTCTACAGCCAGGAAGGCCGGAATGCCGAAAGCTCAACTCTGAATGCCCAGGGATTTGACAATCCTGTCCTGGGGTATAATAATGTGGGACTTGGAACTACAGTAACTGTAGGTTCATCAGCATGGAAAGAAAACAGTATTTCTTACATGGCACGTGTTAACTATTCATTTATGAACCGTTACCTGTTGACAGCAACAATCCGCAGAGATGGCTTCTCAGGGTTTGGCCCGGAGCAGAAATTTGCCAACTTCCCGTCAGTGTCGCTTGGCTGGGTTGTATCTGATGAGTCTTTCATGAAGGGTATTCCATGGCTTTATCTGAAGCTTAGAACATCGTACGGAGAGAATGGAAACCAGGGGATCGGACGTTATTCAAGCTTTTCAAGAATGACGGCTGATTCTTATGTCTACGGACCAACAACGGCAATTGCCGTTTACCCGAGTTCCCTGGGAAATGCAAGCCTTGCATGGGAAAGTACAGCTTCACTTAATATCGGGATTGACTTTGGCCTGTTTAACAGGAGAATTTCCGGTTCTTTGGATTTATACAAAGCTAAAACAACAGATGTCCTTGTCAGCAGGGCACTTCCACCTACAACGGGATATTCCAGTGTCTGGACGAATATCGGAGCTATTGACAACAAAGGTATTGAGTTTGAATTGACCTCTGTTAACCTTACCGGCAAGCTTGGCTGGGAAACCAATTTCATATTTTCACTCAACCGCGACAAGATCTCCAAACTCTATGGCGATGAAAATGATAAAGACGTAGGGAACTCATGGTTTGTCGGAGAACCAATCAGCGCTATCTATGATTTTGAAATGATGGGAGGCGTCTGGACGGAAGCTGAACTCTATGCAGGACAAACATACAATAACTGGTACCCGGGTCAGTACAAATATATCGATCAGAACGGTGATGGTGTCATAGAACCAAATCTTGACAGAAAGGTTATAGGATATCGTACCCCAAGCTACAGGTTCAGCATAAACAACACTCTTACGTATGGGAACTTCACTTTCTCCTTCTTTATTAACTCAATCCAGGGAGGTAAAAAGTATTATATGGAGAATAATGCTTCTGTTGTTAATGTCGATTTCCGATCAGATAACGTATTAAGGATAAACGCCTCGGCAGTACGTCCTTACTGGACACCCGACAATGGTGTAAATAATGCAACCGGTGTATACAACTCGCCTGCGCAAGCGAGCGGGATATATGAAAGCCGAAGCTTTGTAAGGCTTCAGGACATATCATTGTCATACCGGCTAGGTCCCCAGGTGCTGAATAAATTAAATTTGAATGCATGCCAGATCTTTCTATCCAGCAAAAATCCGTATGTCTGGACAAAATGGTCCGGCTGGGATCCGGAAGTTTGGAGGAGTGATTCGCAAAACTCACCATTGATGAGAAATATAACTGCAGGTTTCAGGGTTACATTCTAAATTGATTTAACCTAATTTAAAGAGGAATAATTATGAAACCGATAATTTTTAATACTATGAAAAAATATTTAAATCTATTTAGTAAGAAATTCTTATTATATGCAGGGATAATGCTTTTAATCTTTCCCTCATGCAGTGAAGATGTACTTGACGAAACACCTCTCGATTTCCTTGCTCCGGAGAACGCTTATCAGACTCTCCCGGGCATAAAGCAGGGAATAACAGGGTTGCATTTTTCAACGCGCCAGAGGTGGTTTTATGGAACCAATCAGCCCGTAATAGCTGTTATGAGAGGCCTTGGAACAGATGTGGCTTATCATGGTGAAGATCCGAATAGTAACATGTTTTTATGCAATTATTTAACTAATCTGACTTCATCAAATACAGATTACAGGAATATCTGGATATGGAAATACGAACTTATTCAAAGAGCGAATGTTCTTATTGATGGTATCAATAATTCCGATATCGCTATCTGGACGAGTGAAGCCCAGAAAAATGCGTATCTGGCTGAAGCGATGTTCTTCAGGGCTTATGCGTACCGGATTTTGGTTTCGTTTTATGGTGACGTTCCTTTGGTAACTGAAGTTATCAAGGGTGCAAAAACTGACTTTGTGCGAACACCAAAAGCCGAGGTTTATAAGCAAATGGAAGACGACCTTATTTTCGGGACCACCAATTTGCCGGAACCAGGCAAGGAAGAAGCACCGGGCAGAATAACACAGGGAGCTGCCTGGCATATGCTGAGTGAGTGTTATCTGAACCAGGGTAAATTTCAGTTAGCTGCAGACGCAGCAACGGAAGTTATAGAAGGATACAGCTACGCACTTATGACAACACGGTTTGGAGACAGGCAGAATGTTGTTTTCGGCAAGGGAGATCCCTATTATGACCTTTTTGCTTTCGGAAATCAGACTCTTGGTACAAACAAAGAAGCTATCTGGGTGATACAGGTGGAGCCGCCCCCAACTATCGGAGGAGGATCAGTTGAAGGTAACAGGACATTCGGACCTGCGTATTTCAGGCTCGGAAATACTCCTGATGGGAAACCAGCGTTCAGAGGTCAGCTTGTAGCCGGTAAGTATACAGGGTATTCTGATACACTGGGTCGTCCGGTTGCATGGGTTCATCCGACCAATTACTCTGCTTATGACATATGGACCAGCGACTGGAATAATGATGTCCGTAATGCAAAGTACAATATAAAGAGGGACTTTTATTACGACAATCCGGCTTCGACTTATGATAAGAAGAAAATAAACCTCCTGGTTGACTACGCTACCCAATACGCAGAAGGAAAGAGGGATGCAATGAGGGATTCATGCCAGTATATTTATCCATACTGGATGAAGTTTGCGGATCCATGCCATTATTTTACTGATCCGGCAAGATCGGGCGGAGGCAACGATCATAAAGACCGTTATGCAATACGGCTGGCTGAAACTCTCCTGTTGCGTGCTGAGGCATATGTCGGACTGAATCAGCCAGACCTGGCTGCAGCTGATATTAATCTGATCAGGAACAGGGCAAATGCTACTCCTGTCCTTGAAGCCGATGTCGATCTGGATTATATCCTTGATGAACGGGCAAGAGAACTTTACGGTGAAGAGAATAGATTTATTACCTTACGCCGGATGGGAAAACTTCTCGAAAGAGTCCGGGCATTAAATAATAATCCTAAAAATCCGGGATTAAATATTCAGGATTATCATGTGTTATTCCCAATTCCTCAATCTCAGATTGATTTGAATATTGATGCTGATTTCCCGCAGAACCCGGGGTATCCGTCAAATTAGAGGGAGATCAGGAAAGGATTAATTAAGATCATTTCATACTAAAAACAGAATCAGTGGACAAAATAAATGTCCACTGATTTTTTTATTATTCTTAACTCATCCCCCGGCACCTTCTCTGTTTCATCCCCTTAACTCTTAAAGTAATACCTGTCATTCTGAATCCCGAGGACTCGGAATGAGGAATATTATTCAATAAATATCATCGTTACAGGTAAAAAATATCATTATTGAACAGATAATTTTTGAATTGAGAATGAGATTCTTCGCTTCACTTCGTTCCGCTCAGAATGACAGTTATTTGCGTTTTTGAGGAGGGGGTGGTTGGAGGCTATGCCTCCAACCACCCCCTCCTATCACCTACCTCACTAAACGTTTGTCATTCTGAGCGAAGCGAAGAATCTCATACTTTTAGTCGGACAATAGTGAAAGTAATTATTGTAATACAATAATTGATATAAATAGGTTCGCCGTCAGCCTAATCTCTTTATTGATTCAACCATAGCCATTATATTTTCAGGCGGGACCTCTGACTGTATATTATGTACCGCAGCAAAAACGAATCCGCCGCCAGGGGCAAGGGCATCAATGTTCTTTCTGACATCATCAGCAACATCACTTACTGTTCCCTGAACGAGAATTTTCTGAGTGTCAACACCGCCGCCCCAGAATACAATATCCTTTCCAAAATCCTTTTTCAGCTGATATGGTTCCATGCCGGCAGCGTTTATATGAACAGGATTAATTATGTCGATGCCCATTTCAATGAAATCAGGTATCATCGGACGGACATTACCGCAGGAATGGAACATGATTTTTGCTTTGGGGGCCGAATGCTTCATTGCAGATATTATCCTGGTAACATGTGGTTTATAGTACTGCCTGAAGTGTTCAGGATCAATTAGTTGCGATTCCTGTGTGCCATAATCATCAGCTTCTGCAATAACATCCACAACATAAGCCAGCTCACCCAGAGCCATATTCCAGAATTCTATTTTCAGATCAGCCAGTTTTCCGACAAGGGCATCTGAAAATTCGGGGTATAATAAATAATCCACAAGCGCATTGCTCATACCTCGGAACCGCTGGTGCATTTCAAAGATCCCGGCGCAAAGACCTTTGAGCATTACCAGCTTACCCTGCTCCCTGAATCGGAGAGCTTTTTCCCTTAATCCTTTAGTCCTCTCCCTGTACGAAGGATCGGGCCAGCTATATTCATTGATCTTTTTTACATCCGGGGAAATCTTTTCCATTGGAAATTTTACCAGCGAAAACCAATGCCCGTTCTCTTTCGGGAAATGGTGCGTAAAACCCCATTCATCATTGTATTCCCAGCGGTCACCCAAATCGGCAAGCTTGCTGTAAACATCCCAGTTGTGGCTGGTAAGCGGGAATAAACCGCGTGTATCGACCCCGAGCATTTCAAGCATATCATCCGGTGGTATAACTATCTGCTGCACAACATCCGACCAGACTGGCTCTTCTGCATCCATACCCATATAGAGACGGAGCTTTTGATACGCGCCGTTGGTGATACCGCTCCAGGTGCTTCCCGCAAGATCGAAAGGCACCTTATCAGGTTCTTCATGATTAAGTGCAGTAAGGATCCTTTCCCTGCTGTTCATATGGTTCTTTTATATTTCGATCGTTTTAATTTTTGGCACAAGCAGATGTATTATCAGAAGTGCAAGAAGATAACCTGTTCCGGCGACAGCAAAAGGGATAACGTAACCACCGGTACCGTTATCCTGAAGTATCCTGCCCACGGCAAATGCAACCAGGGCTCCTCCGACAGCACCTGAAAATCCGCCGAATCCCGCAACAGTCGCTGTTGCCTTTTTTGGAAAAATATCCGACATAAGACTGAAAATGTTAGCAGACCAGCCGCAGTGTCCTCCGGCTGCAAGGGCAATCAGTCCGACAGAGATCCATAGGCTATCAGTATGTGGAACCAAAACCACCGGAATTGCAAAAAGGCTGCAGGTCAGAAGGCCGAATTTCCTGCCTTTATTAATACCCAGACCTATCTTCAGAAACTTAGATGACAGCCAACCAAGGAATATCCCTATACCCCACGAAACCAGATAAATTGTAAAAAATGGCAGGCCGATCTCCTTAAGGTCAACTCCATATTTAGAGTTAAGGAATTTGGCACCCCAGAACAGATAGAACCACCAGATCGGATCAGCCATAAACTTACCCACAGCAATGGCCCATGTACCTCTGTGAGGCAGAATATCAATCCATCTCACTTTTTCATTAGAATTTTCATTTTCCCCATCACTTTTAATATGTTCCAGTTCAGATGCTGACACCTTTGGATGGTCTGAAGGCTGCCTGAAGTACTTTAACCACAGGATCATCCATAAGATTGAAATTGGGAATGTCCAGAGGAATGCAACTTTCCAGCTTCCGGCCGACAGAACAAACGCCGGAATAATCAAGGGAGCCAGAATAGTGCCCATGTTTGATCCTCCATTAAAGATACTGATCGCCAGAGCCCTTTCTTTCCTGGGGAACCATTCAGCAACTACCTTTATTGCCGAAGGAAAATTGCCTGACTGGCCGATTGCAAGTGTGAACCTCGCAAAGGCAAATCCTATCCAGGTTCGCGCCAGTGAATGGGCAACTGCAGCCACACTCCAGATCGCTATCGAAATCAGGTATCCTTTTTTTGTACCAACGCGATCTATCAACCTTCCCATAAGCAGAAAGCAGATCGCGTAAGCAACCATGAAAGCACTGTTTATAAGTCCGTATTGTTCCTCATTCCATCCGATCTCATCCTGCAGATGAGGTGCCAGTATACCCAGTGCAGATCTGTCAATATACAGGATAGTAGTGGCAATGAAAAGAAGGCTGAGTATGACCCAGCGGAAACCGGTCTCTCTTTTTTTAGTCATCGGATTATTTCAGTCCGGCTAATACACCTCTGAAGTAGCCGATAGATTCTGCTATTCCCGGCAATGGATCACCCATGTCTTTACCATATTCCAGACTGCAGGTTCCAGTGTAATTATTCTCACGCAGGGTTTTAAAGAACTTCGGAAAATCGATTATTCCGCGACCTGCCTCGACGCACCAGCCGGCCTTTTCAGGCTTATCACAATCCCAGATATGGAAATCAAAAATCCGGTCTTTGTACTTAATGTAAGCCTCTATTGGATCGAGACCAAGCCTTGTTTCATGGGCAATGTCGAAACAAAAACCTATTCTGGGATCAAGATTTTTTATCTCCTTCCAGATGCTTTCAGCGCTTGGATACAGAGGAAGATCTGGTCCGTGATTATGAATTGCGAGGCGGAAATTATATTCCTTTACTTTCTTATCAACATATGGAAGGAACTGAACATCCGGTACACCGACAACGAGGGTCACACCTGCGAGTTTTGCATATGCAAAAGCCTGATCTACAGCCGCTTCGGATTTCATGTAGATAGGGCCGACGCCATATGGCTCTACCCCGAATGATTTCATCTTTGCAAGTGTCTGATCAATAACTTCTTTGGTGCTGGTCAGTGGAAGATGGAAGTCTTTTACACCCAGAAGGTTCACTCCAACTCTTTTCATCATTGCCAGGGAATCATCGAGGCTGATTTTAGCAAAAGTATAGCCTGCTACCGCAAGCCTGAAAAGATCTTTTGGTGCCGGAGGATCTGCTGATGCACCGGACACTATTGAAGGCATTCCTGCAGCAAGAACGCCTGCTCCGGTTGCTTTGACAAATTTGCGTCTGGAAAATTTCATAGTGATTGGTTTTTCGTTTATTGTTTCTCGTTCCTCGTTCCTAGTTACCAGGTACCCAGCACCCAGGACCCAGTACCGAGTACCTTTTCTCAGAATTTAAAATATTTTTCACGGATTGGTATGTTTAAAAGGGCTGAGGCGGCATTATCACCGACGATTTCTTCGGTATCAGGGTTCCATGTCAGGATTGAACCCGTTTTTATTGCGATCAGACCCAACTGACACATGGAGATAGTGCGGTGAGCTGTTTCGAGAGGTTCAAAAGATTGTTTCCCGGTTTTTACTGCCTGAAGAAAATCTTCCTTGTCGGAAAGCAGATTGCTGAAAGAAATCTCTCCCGGGGCAGGTTGTGAATCGAGGATTGTCTGTGAACTCGCTGAAAGTTTATCGGGGTACTCAACTTCGATCCATCCATCGGAACCTTCAAAACGCACATAAGGCCTTTCAATTTTAAAAAAAACCTCTACACCATTTTTATAACGGTATTTAATATCAAACCTGTTAAGGGTGTTCCATAATCCTTTATCAAATTCGCCTTTACCTTCAATGCTAACCGGTCCTGTGTACTCTGTATTATTTCCCCATTGGACTATTCCCATGAGATGGGCGCCCCAGTTCGATATCATCCCGTTGCAATAAGAGTCGACCCTCATCCAGCCAGGCCGTCCATAGGCTTTAATGGCGTGGACACGCTTTTCAGTATAAGGAGCTTCGAAAGCAGGTCCCAGCCACATATCATAATTCAGTTCCTCAGGTACAGGCATTGTTGGTTCAGGCTTAAGCGAATCACCCGACAGTTCAGCAGGTACAGCGACATAAATGCGTTGTACTTTTCCAATTCTTCCGTTACGTACAAGCTCAATAGCTTTCGAAAATTTTGGTAATGGTCTGAATTCGCTGTCGTTACGGGTAATAACACCAGATTTTTTTATTGCTTTCACCAGGTGACGGCCATGTTCGACACAGGTTGAAATAGGTTTTTCGAGTGAGATGTGCTTACCTGCCCTGGCAGCTTCAATCGCCATAGGGATATGCCAGTGATCGGGGGTAGCAATCATTACTGCATCAACATCCTTTCGAACCAGAACCTCACGAAAATCTGCATAGGCATCGCAACCTTTATAGACAGATCCCTTTTGCTGTGAATAATAATCGTTCACCTGTTTTTGACCATTAGCCAGGCGCCAGGCGTCAACATCACAAACAGCAACTATCTGGGCATTTTCCGACTTAAGGAATTGAGGTATGTTCGGACTCACTGTCTGGCGTCCGATACCGATCACCGCGACATTGATCCTGTTGGCGGGCGACTTCCTGTCAAGCAGATATGAGGGAATAATAGTTGGCATTGCAATTGCACCAGCTGCTCCCATCGCTGCACTTTTAATGAAATCTCTTCTTTTAAAAATCATAAGTTCAGATTATATGGTTTTGAAATGTATGTCAGGATATTTTCATTCCTCAATAAAGATAAAGCAATATTGTTGCATGGGAAAGAGTCAACCTGAAAAAACTGTATTAAAAATACCGGTCTTTTTAGATGCCGTGATGCACGGGTTCTTATGTTTTAGGTTGATCAAGTGGATTTGATTTTCAGGTAAAATGTTAGTATCTTTAAATGTTTAATTTTAAAAATCAGTTAACAATCTACCAAGCTTATCAATATGAAAAACAGGACAATTTCGAGGCGCAGATTTTTAGGCACTGCCGCCGCAGCAACTGTATTAAGCAGTGTGCCTTTCAATATTTCCTTTGCATCGAACGTTCAGGGTAAAAAACCCAATTCAAAGGTCGGAGGTGTTCAGCTGGGTGTAACAACCTACAGCTATGGCAGCATGCCCCATAAGGTGGATGATTGCATTCAGTATCTACTTTATGCCGGTGTCAATTCAATTGAATTGAGGAATGTTGCTGAGGAAGATCTTGGTATTCCTCAGGTACAAAGGCCTGCACGCGGAGTGGAATTAACCGAAAAGGAAAGAGCCGATCTCGCAAAAGCCGCAGAAGGGATCAGGGAAGAACAGCGCAAATGGAGACTGTCACTTCCGATGGACCGGTATGCCGAAATGCGCAAAAAGTTCAATAATGCGGGAATTGAAGTGTATATTGCAAAATTTGCTCCTTCGGCCTGGTCGGATGAGGAAATAGATTATGCATACAGAGCAGCAAAAGTGCTTGGTTCGATTGGCATTACCGATGAGATGACCGAAGCAA
Organism: uncultured Bacteroidales bacterium; assembly: GCA_963828775.1. Taxonomy (GTDB): domain Bacteria; phylum Bacteroidota; class Bacteroidia; order Bacteroidales; family VadinHA17; genus LD21. The sequence continues at coordinate 20,467 of CAWHGX010000072.1, forward strand.
ACTGCATGCGTCTGGGTAAATTTGCCGAAAAGCATAATAGCCTGGCAATGTACCATACACATGGGCAGGTCGCCGATCCGGGCTTCTCATTCGATAAGTATCTGGGATATTCACCGGCAAACATGCTCAATCTCGATGCAGGCCATTATTACGGAGCTACCGGTCTGCATCCGAATGATGTTATCATTAAATACCATGACAGGATGCGGAGTATTCATATCAAGGATAAGACAGGTCCGAAACATGCAACACCCAATACAAACAAGCCTTTCGGTGAAGGGGAGACCCCGATAGCCGATGTCTTGTTACTGCTCAAAAAGGAAAAATGGCCGATAAGTGTCGACCTTGAGCTTGAGTACAGGATCCCTGAAGGTTCTGATGCTGCAAAAGAGGTTAAAAAAAGTATCGACTATATGAGAAATATCCTTGATTAAGATCAGATATGGTTGCTATGAAATCAATACTATTTATTTCATTTCTCCTTTTTTCATGTTCCACTGTAAATCCGGGTCTATCCGGAAAGGATGAAAAGGCCGGTGAGGAAAACAATGCAGATTCAGGTAGAAATGTTCCGCGGAAATCCGGAGTTGTGAATGTCAAAGATTCAGCTGTACCTGTTTATCAGGATATTTACGATATGATACGGGGCAGGATCGCGGGTGTGGAAGTGTCGGGCAGGTCAATCAAGGTCAGGGGAACCAATTCACTTAATGTAAGCACTGAACCTCTCTTTGTTGTAGACGGAGTGATAGTAAGAGAGATTGATGATATTGCCCCTGAAACTGTAAAATCAATTGAGGTGCTCAAGGGCCCTGATGCAACAGCATATGGGGCCAGAGGTTCGAACGGCGTAATCATCATAACAAGGCGCACAGGAAAAGACTAAGGAAACAACATCAAATCACAAACATAAATCAGCTCACCGGCGGTTGAATCCGGCATGATTATTGTGCCCGGATTACCAGACCTTACTAACCCTTGACCGATGAGAAAGATCGAATCCCTTGTGATTTTCATCATACTGATCAATTGTTTTACACCTGTCAGCTCGCAGAAACTCACTACCGGATATTACGGGGGAGTAAATATTTCTGATATTCACGGCAATAGTACTTCGGGAAAGTGGAAATTCAAACCGGGTCCTGTCCAGGGTCTTTATCTTGATTATTCCTTTAACAGGATTTTCGGATTCCGTACAGGAATTAATTATTCGACTCTCTATTATGAACATGTAACCAACTATCAGGTGCCACTGTTTATTATTCATTCAGTTCTTCAATACTACCCTGGCCATATTATCCCGGCAATGAAATTATGGACTTCAGTTTTATTTCCTTCCCGACCCAGATACGGTTATCTGTTCCTTCAGTTCCCAGGCTCGATTTTATGGCAGGTATTTTCAATTCATTTCTGATCGATCATAATAGGATATTATTACGGATCTTCTGATCCTCCAAAGGAGGATTTCGGATTTGTTTATTCAGTCGGATTATCCTTCCCTCTGGATGATAATTTCGACGCTGCAATAAATGCCAGATATATCACCGGTCGCAGAAGGATGTCTGATTACAGTGGTACACGGCACGGTTCAATGGATTTCAGCCTGGGAATTGCATGGAACGGAATTATAAAAGACAAAACCGGTAAAATTCAAAAACAGGAACGGGATACTATATCCGAAAGCATATATCTGATCTATAAGGGAAGCTTCAACGTATCATGGAATTCAT
>CAWHGX010000073.1:0-161953 GCA_963828775.1 uncultured Bacteroidales bacterium
AATAGTGATTATTCTGCTAAGTATAATAATATGATATTGAGGGAACAATAGTTTTATTAAAATCAACACTTTTCGATATATACTTTAGCTACCCTGATACTGATTTAGAAAAGGATAAAAAAGCTAAAGATCTTATAAAAGACAAAGCATTTCAAATACTAAGTTTTTTTATTAATTCATATAGAGCAGTAACTAATGAACCTGATATTCACAATCCATCACATTTAGACCTGCCAGCAATTGAACTTGCATATTCAAAAGAAAACTGGACTGATGAGGATGAGATAATTGAAGGTTCATATTATTTCCTAATGAGAACTATGACATGGCTGCCTATAAATGCCACCGGATATTTTAAAGATCCAATGAAGATTGATGCATTTAAAAAATTCAATGATTATTTAAATTCAAATGAGCCAGTACCCTATCACTTACAGTTACTCGCTGATGCTAGAGAGCAAGCAATAATTCATAAAAACTACAACCTGTCGATTGTCCTTTCATCAACGGCAACTGATTTTTATCTAAAAGACAGACTCCCGTTATATTTAAGCCATGCTGCGAATGCAAGTGAGACATTTCGGATAAAATGGCCTAAATATAACTCATAAAGCAATGAGTAATTAAATACCTTAGTTGTAGAAAATACTAAATACCCTAAATCATGATGAATAAAGCACAAAAATTTTGGGATAAACAGGCAAAGAGATTTGAGGATAGCCAATTGCAATTCGAGCCTTCGTCTCAGGAAATAATTGCAAGAACAAAAGAATATCTTAATCCAAATGATAATGTCCTGGACTTTGGATGTGCAACCGGTACTAAAACATTTGAACTGTCCAATGTGGTTAAACAGATACATGGACTTGATTTTTCTGCTGAGATGATTAGCGAAGCGACAAATAAGAAAAATAAAGTAAATATTACAAATGTCTCCTTTTCACAAGGAACGATTTTCAATGATGATTTAGAGAAAGCTTCATTCGATAAAATTATTGCATATTCAATAATTCACTTATTGGAAGACAGTGAAAAAGTAATTCAAAGAATACATGAACTGTTGAAACGTGGTGGTTTATTTATTTCTGAAACAGCTTGTTTCAATGACAAGATGAATTTTAAAACCAGACTGAAATTTACTACATATCGCTTCATGAAACGACTTGGAATTTTTCCATTACATCTGAATATGTTTACGACTTCTGATGTAGAACAATTAATAAACAGGCAGAATTTTAATATCATTAAAGCTGAAATATTATTTCTTAATGGGATGACTATTAGCTTTATTGTGGCAGAAAAACACTGAAACATAAAGTATTTTGCACAACGAGACAACTAATCAACATTAGAAGATTTTAACACTGGCCTAAATATAACACGGGAAATGCTATGAAAAGCAGAGTCTCCGGTTAGTCAAAACCTCAATCTTAACTGACTCAATAGACAAGTTATCGCAATGATTAATGCTAAAACATTAAAAATTATTCAACGTACTTTTAAGATAATATTTGTTTTTTGTGCATTCTATTTTTTCTTAATGGGTACCAGTTTAATATTCATACCAGAATTTCTTATCGGAGGCATTAATGATACTCCTGTTAATCCAACAATTATCGGAATGCTTAGAGGTGCAGGAGGTTCAATCATACCCTATTCTCTTCTTTACATTTTCCTTGCCCGGGATCCCTACAAGAAGTCATGGGCCCTGTTTGTTGCTTTATTCGCAAATATATCTGCAATACTGCTGGACTTAGGATCAGTCATAACTGGCGAGTATAATATTTTAAATGCCATGATAGACTTACCTGTTGAGCTAATTAGCGTTATCGGGATCATTCTTGTTTTCCGGACAAAAAAAATTAATAACACTACGAACACCGAAAACAAGTTATGTGCCATTGGCGAAAAATGCCGCCTGTGACAAAGACTCAGAAAAATTCCTACCCTCAGGATAATTTGCTGTAATTTTAAGAACTCATTTTTCTAACATGACTACTGAAACCCGACTAAGCAAACTTGGACTTGTACCATCTTTCGCGGTATACATTTCTGCTGCATTGATAATGTACTTCCTAACCAAATACCTTATCCCATATCTGAGCCAAATTACCGGACAGGAAACTATTCTCTTCTGGTTCATTGTCGGTGGATTGTGCATCTTCACTCCTTTGATAATTCTTGGTATTCTAATACTCAAAAACGAGGGACTTAAACTAAACAAAGAAACAATTTCATCAAGACTTAGATTTCGAAAATTAACCAAATCTGATCTGTTCTGGACTTTAATAGGATTCCTGGCAGTAGCTTTACTGAGTGGATTGGTTATGAAACTTCTGGAGTTAGTAGTTGGGCAATTTGATCCTTCACCCAATTTCATGGCTTTTGAACCCCTGTCAAAAGGACGTTATTGGATTCTTTTAGTCTGGCTTCCCTATTGGATTCTTAACATCCTTGGCGAAGAGTTTATTTGGCGTGGAGTAATGCTACCCAGACAAGAACTTGTATTCGGAAAATATACCTGGATCATTCATGGATTTGGCTGGGGATTATTTCATATCGCGTTCGGATGGAAGCTCCTGATAACCTTGATCCCTCTGATTTTCATACAGTCTTTTATAGTTCAAAAAACAAAAAACTCATGGACCGGAGTAATCCTCCACGGGGGATTAAATGGACCAAGCTTTATAGCAATTTGCTTTGGACTAATTTAAATACAACAGCACATAACACGGACGGTCCGACGAAGTCAGCGTCCTCCGCTTCGCTCCGGTTCGTCTCCTCCTGTCGACGTACGCTCAAAACTTTGTGCCCTTGACGTTCGTCTGCGGCCCGGTCATATTAAGGCGTAACGTTGTGAAAGACCTGCATGACCTGCATGACCTGCATGACTTCCCTGACCCCATGACAGAACAATAATATCATACTATTTGTTAATTTTGTAAAATATGACAAAATGACCTTAAGGACCGGCTAAAAGAGTTTTGGCAGGAGTTTTGGAGAACAGTGAAACGACATTAAAATTTAATAACTATGGAAGCACAACATGCAAATTTAAATATCTGGCTGATCTTCATTGCTTTCATGATCCTCAGCTGGATCGTGAGTGCAATATTGAAATCAAAATTCAAAAAATATTCAAAAATACCTGTTGACGGCGGATTGTCGGGACGTGAAATCGCCGAAAAAATGCTGAGGGATAATGGCATATATGATGTAAAGGTGGAATCTGTACGGGGTCAGCTTAGTGATCATTATAATCCTGATAAAAAAACGATCAATTTAAGCGAGGATGTTTATAATAGCAGGAGTATTGCTGCAGCGGCTGTTGCCGCCCATGAAACAGGACATGCTGTTCAGCACGCCACGGCTTATGCCTGGCTCGGATTCCGGTCAAAGCTTGTACCTCCGGTAAGCTTTGCATCAAAATGGGTACAGTGGGTCCTTCTTGCAGGGATATTACTTGTGAATACCTTTCCGGCTCTTCTGCTTGCCGGTATTATCCTGTTCGGACTTACAACCCTTTTCAGCTTTATTACATTGCCGGTAGAGGTCAATGCAAGCCAGCGGGCCCTTTCATGGCTGTCAAATGCAGGAATCACATCATCCATGAATCATGATAAAGCGCAGGATGCACTTAAATGGGCTGCATATACCTATGTTGTTGCTGCTTTAGGTTCTCTGGCAACCCTTCTCTATTATATAATGATTTTTACAGGAGGCAGCAGGGACTGATAAGATATTTACCTTCCTTCATCTTCGAGCCAGCTGGTTTTTTTATGGATCAGTCTGATCACGATCCATATTATTCCTGCCGGCAATCCGATATAGATCCACACAGGGTTGAGGTATATTCTTTCTGATACAAAATAGTTCCTGAACAGGTCAAGACCGACAAAAATTATAAAGATATTGACGAAACTGTTGTATTCGCGCTTAAGAACGGTTTTGAAAGAAAAATTAAGGGAGGGCTTGACAAATCCTTTGAACCGGGGAATAATGGCCCTGACATTTTCTGACCATTTGTCGTATGCTTCTCCGAATTTGCCGCGCAGGAACTGCTCTTCCGCAAACATTATTCTTTCATAATATAGCCAGTAAACCAGAATAATGAAGATAAGAAAAACCGGAGTTCTCACAAAAAGTACCGGACCCAGCCACATAAAGAAGTTCCCGAGATAAAGGGGATGCCGTACAAGTGAATAGATTCCCGTTGTGTTCAGCTCATCGGCAATCTGTCCTGCTACTGTATTTCTTCCCGAAGTGTTCCTGGGCGCATATCCCACAGTATAAATCCTTATGGCCTGACCAAGCAGGCTTACTCCAAGAAATATCAATTCTTCGGTTAAATCATAAAGGATTGCCTGCCTGTTTGTAAGATATAAAACTATTATTCCCGCAATTATCAGCACTACGGGGAGCCAGCTTCTGTGTTTGAACAACCAGTTGCCGCTTCTTTCAAGTTCATGTACCAGCGCCATTATGAAATTGTGGTTTTTTGAAGCGGTAAAAGTATGAAATTTTCATACGTAAATAATTTTAATTTTAATGGTCGTATGGAACCCACATGTGTCAGATACTTTCATCCTTGGTAGTGATTATAATCATGTGGGTTTCAGAAACTGTATTTTAATCTGAGAAAACCAAGATTTATCCGCGATTTTTCGCCGTTCATTACAGCGTTGAAATGCTGCCAGATTAAAGAGAAATCGAGATTCTCCGCCAGCGAGTAATCCAGCGATGGACCGGCAAAATATCCATCGAGATCAGGAAGCCACATTGCGGAAAAAGTAAGGTTCAGCAAGGGGCTGGCAGCCCAGGTGAACGAGCCAAAAGCTGAAAACCTTGAAAAAGCCAGATCTTTGGCTGACAGGTTTCCCGAATAAAAGCTGTTGAAGTTATTAAGCTCAAGAGGATTGTTGCAATACATAACCTGGACCTGGGCCATTGAGTTATTCTTAAAGATCTTGTCAAAACCGGTTGTAATAAGAAAAGTACTTTCATCTCCCGGAAAATCTTCATAATGATCAAACCACGAAGCTTCGCCCCTGAATGAAACACTTCCTATCGCTCCCGACCAGCCGGTTCCAATCACAATATCCTCACCATTGACCAATCCTGCAAGAAATTGTATATCATAGCCCCACTTGTTGAACCTGTAAAGTCCTGCGGCGGTTACATCATTATCACTATCAACCTTTACGGCCAACTCTGCAACAGAAGATGAGGAAGGGAAGTACTGGAGCCTGACTGCATCGCTTCCCGGTCTTTCAACATAGTCAAAATCAAAAAAGGAGTATGCATTAAAGATATCATTCGGATTCCACACAAAAGTCTGCCCCCAGTTAATACGCTGTCTGCCAATTGTAGCCTGGATCTTGCTGAAATGGAAATCAAGCCAGAGACGGTCGACGGTTGTATTTAGAAGAAAGGATTGTTTTTCAACTATGTTCCATGACATGTCAACCACGCCCTGGTCTGCTCCGATCAATCCTGTATAGTATTTCCCGAGCCTGACAAGATCTCCCGTGAAAAGCCTGTTCCTGAACTCGGCAGCAAATGAAACATTGCTGTTTAAATATCCCTTGAAATTCAGCCGGTTATGCAAAAGGTTTTCATTCATGAAAGACCCTGAAAGAGAATCGAACATTACACTTTGCATCGTCGTAAGATAGCCATTCAGGGTGATTGATTTCTTTTCCTGGGAGATCAGGCTGTTGGAATGCAATAGCAGGAATAATACAGCGATCAAATATTTTTTCATCAGAACTGGAATGTTACGCAGGAAGTTCCCTTATATCATCAGTAATTACTTTCCCGTCTTCAAGAGTAATTACCCGATGAGCCATTTTGACAACTCTTGGATCATGTGTCGAAAATATAAAAGTGATCTTCGATTCGTGATTCAGTTTTTCCATTATCCCGAGAAGCGTTGTTGCGGCTTTTGAATCAAGGTTGGCAGTAGGTTCGTCGGCCAGAATAAATTTCGGCCTTGAAGCAAGGGCTCTTGCCACGGCAACCCGTTGCTGTTGTCCGCCTGAAAGCTTCGTGGGCCGGCTGTTGATCCTGTCGCCCAAACCTACTGCCCTCAATAACTCCAGAGTCCGTTCATCTCTCTTTTTCACCGGCCATTTCTGAAGTGTCATTATGAACTCAACGTTTTCTTTTGCTGTCAATACGGGTATCAGGTTATATGACTGGAATACAAATCCTATATTATTCAGTCTGAAATCAATGAGTTGCGATGATTTAAGTTTCGAAAGGTTGGTGCCGCCAATGATAATCTCCCCTGACGTGGGCATGTCAAGACCGCCTATCAGGTTCAGCAGGGTGGTTTTGCCCGAACCTGATGGTCCGACGATAGCAGCAAATTCAGCCTCTGAAAAGTCGAGAGTCACATCATTTACAGCATGAACTTTAACCTCTGATGAATTATATATCTTATTCACATTCTTTAATTCAAGTACCTTCATGGCTTACCTGTTTAGATATTACATTATATTATTCTGTTCTGAGTGCTTCAACCGGATTTAATTTCAAAGCTTTGCGAGCCGGCCAGATCGAAGAAATTATCGCTGTGGCTATTACCATAATCGTTGTAAACACAAAAAATTCAAGAGTTACAACCGGATACACCCTTGCTGCAAATCCGATAGCTTCAAATCCTTCGCCCCAGCCCGTAAAATGGATACCTGTCTTACCAAGCACCTCTATTATTGCCCATCCCGAAATCATGCCAACCGCCGCTCCGACAACTGTCAGGAAGATAGTCTCAAGCATTATCATGTTAAAGATCCTCCTGCGGTTCATCCCTATTGCCATCAGCATGCCCAGCTCTTTGGTCCTTTCAAGGATTGCCATCAGCATGGTATTGATAATCCCGAATGCAAGAGCCAGCATTATTATACCAATGAATATGAAATAATACATAGCCATGTAATCATTCATCATTGCCGCATCCGGGGCCAGCTCTTTCCAGGTCCTCACTAAATTATCGCCGGAAAAGCGGCTCAGCTTTTCTCTGACAGTGTCGGCATCTTCAATGTTACTGAGTAAAATGGCAATTTCATGAGTGAGGATCTCATCGCCTCCATACAGTTTTGCAAGTTCCCCGGTATTTACAAAAACTGAGGTCTGGTCAAACCCGGTATTTGTTGTTTTAAAGATACCGCATACTCTGAATATCCCCTGAATAGGATTTCCTTCCTTATCTGAAATTGTAATCTGGACCTTGTTCCTTATCCTGTAATCAAGAGCCTCGTCAGTTATAAGCAGACCAAACCTGTCAAGTTCCTTCTTACTGAATTCTTTTCTTAAGGCTTCCCGGAAGTCCCTGGGTGATCTGAATCGCTTATCCTTGAGAGTCTCAAGCTTTATCAAGACAGTTTCCGGGACTTTTTCCTTCCTCAATCCTTCAATTATACTGTCAGTGACAATATATTGCTTCAGCTTAAGTAATTCGGCAGTTTTGTCGCTGATCAGTATATCACCGGTATTTTGATTATCAAGATACTCTCCGCCGTCTGGCACAATTTCCTTATAAATCTCAGTTACCAGTCGTTCTTTTTCAGTATCAATGCCATAGACTATCACACCTGTATTTGCCCATGGAGTATTTGCCAGGGCGATTATCTTGGTTCTTTTAACCCAGCCGGATATTTCTGACAGGGAATCTATACTTCGGGTAATCTCATCAATATTTCCTACGGTAAGATCTATCTCTTCGTTTTTAATGAATTCATTATTATGGATCTGAATATGCGAAACTTCATTATAAACAGCGTCATGAAGGCGTTGCTTAATCCAGCCTTCCATAATACCAACAAGAAGCACCCCGGAAATAATGCCAAGTGTCACGGCCACTATTACTACAAGGCTCCTTTTTTTGTTACGCCATACATTCTTCCATGCGATCGAATATATCATAGTACATATTTTTTAACTTCTGAGAGCCTCAATTTCTTTTAATTTACCAATCTTCCTTAAAGGATAAAGGATTGCCAGCAGTACCATCAGTGCAACAATCACCGCCTGCCAGTAAAAATAAGGGCCGAACCAGGCGCTGGGCATCACAGCATCCCATCCGTAATCTTCCATCAAATTGGCCAAATCACCTTTCAACACTATGGGATAATAGTAGAAGTATAATATCAGCGGCACACTTGCAAGTAATCCGCATAATAAACCAATTGCGCCAAGTAAAAGCATTTCGATTGTGATAATCCTTTTCAGCTTCTTTTTCTGCATCCCGATTGCTACAAGAACACCAAATTCCCTTTTTCTCTCGGAAACCATCATCAGGACTGTTCCAAAAATGCCGAAGAAAATAATAAAGTAAAGTAGTCCGAGCATGGCGGCTCCGCTCTGACTGTCACCCTGAATTTGCTGATAAAGCACCGGATTAAGTTCATACCAGGTTTTGGCCACTGTATTTTGATCGGGCAGCACTGAGTTAATTGCAGATTGAGCTGTTTTCATTATCCTGTTTGACTTTCCTGTAAGATTAACCGCAAGAGAGGTAACCTTGCCTTCAGCATCAAAAAATTTCTGCGCTGCTGATAATGTCATAATGATCAGTCTGTTGTCTATTTCGGGTGCAGGCATTTTTATTATTCCCCTTACGGGAAATATCCCGGTTGCAGAAACTCCGTGGTACCCCTGCCCCATAAGAATCACCGAATCGCCTATAGCTACTTTCAGATAGCTGGCAAGCCTGTCCGACACAAGTATTCCATCGTCATTATTTGCAAGATATCCATTTGTTACCACAGAACATTTAAGAATCTGCGGTAAACAGAGCTCATTGTTTTCATCGGAAAGACCCAGTTCCAGCTTAAGCCTGGCAGATGATGAATAAGATCTCCCCAGGTTCTCTTTCAGCTTGTCCAGGATATTATCCGGAATAGTGCCTGTTTTTTTCAACTTCTCTATTGCCTCATCGGTGATCCTGTATTTTACAAGCTTTTCTTCAGGATCTGAAAAGTGCCTTTCCTTAACCGGATCAATTGCAATTATAGCCACTCCTTTTGTCTGCGGCCCGCTTGAGGCAAGAGTGAAAGATTCGAGGTGAGGAGTAACGGAGACAACGTTGTCAATCTCTGAGATTGCTGCAGCGATCGAGTCGTTATAGTCGAAAGAGTAATCAACCAACGGATTATCCTGATATTTTGCATGTTGCACCTGCAAATAGCCCGTAAACGACTCGATAAAATTGGATATCATATGGTCATATGATCCGAGCTGATATGACCGCATGATAACTGCAAAAAAAACAGCGAAAAAAACAGATGCCGAAGTAATTACCGTACGGCGCCTGTTCCTCCAGAGATTTCTCCACGCTATTTTGAATTCCTCTTTCATGGCATTTATTTTCTGATATCAACGCACCCTCTTCATATTCTGCTGGGAAAAATAACTTTCCTCAACAGGTAAATTGAATTTTATCTCCAGGATCTCAATAAGGGTTTTATTTTCGGGTTCTTCTTCCGGCACAAGTTCTATTTTTGAAGTTATTGTTCTTCCATCCATAATTCTGATGTCTGAACCGGTTTCAGTCCTGACCAGGTAACCATCTTCATCGTACAATTCTGCCTTCAATACCAGAAAATCCTTTTTGTCAATCCACCGGATCTGCTTGCCCCAGACAATGGAGGCATTTTCCCTGGCTGTCATATTGATTTTATAACATGACCGCCCGTCAATATTCTCTTCTCCAACTATTTCATGTACATAATCATTTACCACCGAAGATTCCCTCAAAATATCATCGTTCGTGTAATCCGAACCCATCCAACCCTGCGACATCATCGAAGGAGGCAGTTTAATAAGCCTGCTGATCGAAGGATTCCAGCTCCACATTTCAGAACCCCTCTTAAGAAACGTTTGCCCTGTTTCTTTTGCCGGGGCAGTGATCAGTGCCAGCGCAAAATCCTTTCCAAGGGTCCAGCTTTTGAACTCAATTGTCCTCTGCCATTCAGGCCTGATAACTTTCATTGACATTACACTGTAACTACTCTTTTCACCGTTGAACTTTTCATCAGCTTTTCTTACAATATCAGTTGCACTAAGATCCTGAGCAAGAAGAGCATTCATGCTGAATCCCTGAATCAGAATAAAAAATATAATTGAAAACCAGTTTTTCATAAACAATCTATTTAAATAATTCAATTATCCTGTTTATAGCTTTATCATTATCATCAGCATCTGAATAAATACTCTGTCACTGCAAACCCTATCATGGTAATAAGGAACATATTGATCTCACTGTCAGCATCATGTTGCTTTCCGATACTCTCCTTTTTTCTTAAGAAATAATCGGTGATCATTTTCATCATCTGCAGTGGGTAATAGTTGTCTCCTGGCTCATGTCCGGGGTGTATCAATGAATCCGATTCCGGAAATGCCTTTAGAAACTGTTCCCTGACATCATTTTGCATTAAAAGCTGCATCAATAACCGCCAGAAGTAACGTTTTTCTTTCAACAATACATTTATCTTCCTGATAAAAAATTCAAACTCCTCTTCCGAAAGATATCCATCCCTGTCAATATCAAGATACTTATATACTTCATTCACTGATTTATGAATAATAGCCTTCAGTAAAGCTTCTTTGCTTTCAAAATAATTATACATCAGGCCTTTTGAGATTCCGGCATGCCTGGCAATGTGGTTTATGGTTGTTCTATAGTAACCTTCGTTGGCAAAATGCTCAAGGGCAGTATCCATTATCAGAGCAATCTTCTCTTCCCTTATCTCCTCATATTGTTTTGGCGTTCTCGGCGACATTTTATGACTAAACGTTCGTTCAACCAACAATATCTATTAAAAACCGTTTTTGATTAAACGGTTAGTCAAAACTAAAACGATAATTTTTAAAAAGCAAATTTTTTTCAAAAAAAATCAAAGCGAGCTTACAGAAATCCATTCCCGCACCACAGGTTCAATGTTTCAATCCGCAATCAGAATCCGGTTTACATTATCATTTCTCCTTCCCGAATCAAATATTTGCCGTGCCAGAACGTTATAACACAAGTTTACTTATCTTTAACCAATCGCTTAAAACCTTTATACGATGTCAAGTCTCAGGCTTTTACTTGGATTGATCCCTTCAACATCTAAAATTGAACTGGCCGAAAAAGCATTGATAGATGAATTCGAGAAGCTCAAAGCTTTTATAAAATCTGATTTGCTGGCAAAATATACCGCACTTCATGACCGTGTGAACTCCTCATCTTTTGTTCAGAATAGAAAGGAGATAGAGTCTTTGCAGTATAAAAACTCGGAAGAGTATAACAAGGAAAAGGAGTTCCTGTCACTGCAAAAAGCGAAGGATATTGTGCAGTATTTTAAAACAGTTTCAGGAAGCATTCTCAAAAGATTCAAGGATCTTGACGGTTCGAAGAAGATAAGGGATTATGAAGAGCTTGAGAGTTTTATAAAATCAAATGCTTTCAGGCAAAAACAAAAGATGAAGCCCATAACTTTTAAAGATTCGGATGAGTACAGGAGGCTGCTCGAATTCAATTCATTAAAATCTGATCCGGAGATAAAAGCATACCGTAAGAATCCATCGAATGTAACAAAAACAAAAACTGTTTTAAAATATGAAGAACTAAGCAATTATGTTAAAAGTGCCGAATTCCTTGCAAAGAAAAACATGAAGCCTATTACATTCAAGGATACTGAAGAGTATAAGAAGCTTCTTGAATACAACCGACAGAAAAACAGCCTTGAAATAAAGGAGTACTACAAATTCAAATTGTCGAAGGAATATGCCAACTATCTGAACACTGATGGTTCGGCAAGGCTGGCACGATATCATGAGCTTAAAGAGTATGTTGCATCTCCGGCTTTTAAGGAAAGGAAGGATTATCTCATCGACACCAAAAGATTTGAGAAGACTGAAGAGTACAAAGAAATTGTGGAGTACGAAAAGCTGAAGAAACATGAGGATATCATATGGTATTTCAAGGTAAAGGATTCTGATAAGTTTAATATCCTGAAGAAAAAAGAATTAACCTTCAATGATGAATTTGACGGCGACAGGCTCGATACAAAAAAATGGCTGACCAACTATTATTGGGGTGATAAGCTCTTAAAAGACAGGTATTCAGTAGAGACTGATCTGCAGGCATATACAGAAAAAGATAATTTCGAGGTGCGCAACAGCCTTCTGAAGATCCATACCAAACCTCAAAAAATTACAGGAAAAGTGTGGTCAGCATCATCGGGATTTAAGACCAGGGAATTCAGCTATACATCAGGACTTATAAATTCAGGAAAAAGCTTCAGGCAGAAGTATGGAATATTCTCCGCCAAAATTAAATTAGGAAATCCGGCTGCAAGAAATAATTTTTGGATGCTCGCGGAAAAAATAACTCCCCACATTGATATTTGCCGCACTTCGAACAATAAAGTCTGGACTGATTTTGTTGCAGATCCCGGCCGGTTTTCCAAATCATCAATAGGACCGCGTTATGCAAATGATTTCTATATCTATACCCTTGAATGGACACAGGATAAGCTTGTCTGGAAAATCAACGACGTGGAGATCTCCAGGCAGACATCCAATGTACCTCAGGAGCCAATGTATGTCCTGCTTGCCGGCGGCCTTGATAAGCCAATCAACGGAATGACCACGATGGAGGTTGACTGGGTAAGGATTTACCAGTTCAACTGATCAATATTAATTGATATATTTCAAATGGTTGGGGCGCAGTATACTACGCCCTTACTACGTTACAGGCAAAATCCCGGTCATTTGCAGGTATTTTGTAACTTTTCCCGTTTTTGCCCGTCTTTACCCTGTAATTCATTTTATGACAGTAAAGGAATATAACAGATCTGTTGAAGAGTATTCTGATTCCGTTTACCGCTTCATCCGGTCAAATCTCAAGGATGAAGAACGGGCAAATGATATCGTGCAGGACAGCTATGAAAAGCTCTGGAGAAATGTTACCGAGATTGAATATCCTGTAGTTAAATCATGGTTATTTACTACAGCTTATCATGCAATGATCGATATAATCAGGAAAGAAAACAGAATGACAGCTCTTGAGGCTTCAGTTGAAAATGAATGGACATCCGAGTCGCAATATTCCGATCTTAACGAGATACTGCATCTTGCCCTGGAACGCCTGCCTGAAAACCAGAAATCGCTTGTTCTTCTGCGCGATTACGAAGGATACAGCTACAAAGAGATAGGCGAAATAACAGGCTTTAGCGAAGCCCAGGTCAAGATCAATATTTACCGTGGCCGTGTGGCGCTAAAGAATTTTATAGGAAAAATTGAAACTGTGATATGAATATGAGACCCGACAGATCAAACTATGAAATATGGTTTACCGACTGGCTCGACGGCAATCTCAGCGAAAAACAGGTTGGGGAGCTTAAGGTTTTTCTGAAGGAGAATCCCGATCTTGAAGAGGAGCTGAACGGGCTTGCTCTTGTCTTCCTTAACCCGCCTCATTCGATTTTCGGCGGAAAAAAAGAGCTTGAACAATCACCCGAAAGCCTCTCTGAATCGCAGTTTGAACATTTATGCATAGCCAGTCTTGAGAATGATCTTACGCCCGGGCAGAAAGCTGAACTGGATGAGGTCATTGGCCGCGATGAGACGAAAAGAAAGAGTTTTGAGCTCATTCAGAAGCTGAAACTTAAGCCTTTGGCCGGCAGTTTTGCACGAAAAAGCAGCATTAAAAAATTAACAGTAAGCCAGAAAATATACCGGCTGTCAGTTATTGGTCTGAGCGCAGCTGCAACAATTGCTCTTTTAATTTCACTATTTCTCCTTATCCCTGAAAACTCCGGAAGAGGAACAGAGCGGATTGCTCAGAACATGACCCCTGACACACTTGTAATAGAATCCCGGCAGGCTTTTACATACAAAGAAGAAGAACCGGCGACTGACAGCAGGAGCCCTAAAGCTTTTGTCAGAAAATCAATCCCGGAAATCCCGGCAGGTGAATTGATTGTTCCGCTGGCAGAACTGCCAGATCAGGAAATGACCGATTCAGCATCCCGGTTCCAGAGAGCTGAATCCCTGGAGATGATGAAGATTGCAATACCTGAGAACATTTTTACGGCTTACATGCCTGAGTCCAATGCTGTTCTGCCATTCGATCCGGGATATGTCCCGCCCCTTATAGAATACCGAAGCAATGTGCAACTGTTCCTTGCCAGATTGTTCCACGAAAAGATCATGAAAAACCCTGATGCGGGAACCAGACCTGTGGAATCATTTGAAATAGCACAGGCAGGAATTACAGGCCTGAACAAGCTCTTCGGATGGGAAATCGCCCTTCATAAAAACACTGATACAAACGGGGAAATAAGGTCTTATAATTACAGTTCGAGATTGTTGAAATTTAATGCTCCCGTCAAAAAGTCACAAAAAGCGCTGTAACTTTTTAATTCACGAATCCGTCACAGCATTGAAAAACGACAGAAAGAAGATACAGCCATGAAAAAGAGTCTGATTATAGTTTTAGCAGCGGCACTGGCCTGCCAGGCTTTCACACTGCAATCGCGCGAAATAACCGTGATAGAAAAGAAACAAGCCGCAGTTGTTGACACCAGCGATAACATAACAATAATTATAGGAAATGATCTTTTCCGGTTTGACGGGAACGATTCTCTTGTAGTAATAAAAATGGGCGAAAGGGGATTGAACATCCAGGATTCACCCGAAGGGAAAAAAGTTGACATTGAAAAATATGACAACGAATTACGCGATCTGGAGGAGGCTGTCGGGGACAGGAATCACAGCCGGGACAAAAATTGGGACCAGGATCAGGAGGATCAGGAACGCTACAGGGGAGGCAGGAACTTCAGGGGTCACTGGGCAGGACTGGAAGCAGGGTTCAACAATTATCTGCATGCCCAATCAATGACGTTGCCCGGACAAATTTCCTATATGAAGCTTAACACCAGCAGCTCCAATTGCTTTAACCTTAATCTCTCCCAGGTAAATATCGGATTCAGCAGGTATTCCGGTCTTGTTACCGGTATCGGTCTGAACTGGAATAATTACAGGTTTGAAGACACAAACAGCATAACAGTAGGTACTGACGGTATTTTAGGGGAACTCATTCCGGATAATACGGTTCCGGTGAAGAAATCAAAATTCAACACATTGTATCTGTCTGTTCCCCTTATGTTTGAAGTCCAGATCCCTGCAGGCTACAACAGGTTAAATATTGCTGCCGGGGTCATTGGAGGAGTAAAGCTGAATGCATGGACAAAGCTTGTGTACGAAGACGGCGAAAAGGTAAGGGCAAAAGGTGAATATAACCTGAATTTGCTGCGCGGAGGAGTTACAGCCAGGATAGGTTATGAAAACTTAATGATTTATGGAACTTATTATCTCACTCCCTGGTTCCAGGATCTTAAAGGCCCTGACGGATATAATCTTGAACCATTCGAAATAGGGCTGGCATTCACGTTTAACGATTAAATTTTATTTTCATTCCTTTTGTAACTGGTAGTGCCGTAGGGGCGTAGCATGCTACGCCCTTACCATTTTATGTTTATAATTCACGTATATTTGTAGAAAGCGCATATCTTTTCATCAGATGGCAGACAGTATTTTATCCCCGCGTGAGATCAGACGTTACAGCCGCCAGATCATGCTGCCTGAAATTGGTATCCATGGTCAGGAGAAGTTAAAACAGGCAAAGGTGATTGTAATCGGAGCCGGAGGTCTGGGTTGCCCGGTCCTTCAATATCTTGCAGCTGCCGGTATTGGCAGAATTGCCATTGCAGAGTTTGACATGGTAAATGAGTCAAACCTTCAGCGGCAGGTGCTGTACGGCTCTGACGACATCGGGAAGCTCAAATCAATCATTGCAACAAACAGGGTCGAACAGCTTAATGACCTTGTTGAAACTGACAGGATAAATCTGAAAATTGATACTTCCAATTCACTGCGTGTTTTAAAGGAATTTGATGTGGCTGTAGATGCGACTGATAACCTTCAGTCGAGGTATATTATTAATGATTCATGTGTGATACTGGGTATTCCAATGGTACATGGGGCAATTTATAAATATGAAGGCCAGGTTTCTGTTTTTAATTACAGGGGAGGACCAACCTACCGCTGTTTTAATCCGCAGGTTGAAAACAGGGATTTTAAGAATCCTCAGCCAGCCGGGTCCGGGCTCCTGGGGGTTCTCCCCGGAATAACCGGAATCTTTATGGCAAATGAAGTGATCAAGATCATTACCGGATCAGGAAACATTCTTTCAGGCAGGGTGCTGGTTTTCAATATTTATGACTATTCCTTTAACATTCTTGAAGTTGAGAATATTCCTGAAAATCATAATATAACACAACTTAAGGATAACTATTAAGAGACTTGTAAATTGCTTATTAAATACTAATCCTCACGGTGCTTGAAAATCAATAATCTGCCCCATCCCTAAAGGGAGGATTTGGAGTATATGTCTTCGCACCCTTTAGGGTAAGGGGCAAACGAAGAAAATCATAATATTAAATTATTCCGAAATGAGACTATTACTTATCAGCAACTCAACAAACTCCGGAGAACAATATCTTGAATATCCAAAGCTGAGGATCAAAGAATTTCTGGGAAGGAAGCATGTTAAAGCGCTTTTCATCCCTTATGCCGCAGTGACATTTTCATACGATGACTATGAATTAAAGGTGCGTGAAAGATTCCGGGAAACCGGGCATGATATAATTTCGATCCATCATTTTACAAATCCTGTTGCGGCAGTGCAGAATGCTTCAGCTATTGTGGTTGGTGGCGGAAACACCTGGATGCTTCTGAAGCTTCTGCGGGAGAATAAGCTTATCAATCCCGTCAGGGAAAAAGTGCTTGCAGGCACACCGTATATTGGCTGGAGTGCAGGATCGAACGTGGCCTGTCCGACTATCCGCACAACAAACGATATGCCGGTGGTCGAACCTTCCTCATTCAGGGCATTCAATCTTATACCATTTCAGATAAACCCTCATTATCTTGATACTAATCCGGCCGGGCATGCAGGCGAGACAAGAGAACAGCGCATCGAGGAGTTCATTGAGATTAATAGTGATATCTGGGTCGCAGGTCTGAGGGAAGGGACAATGTTCCTCATAGAGAACGGAAATATCCGGCTGATCGGACCAAGAAATGCAAGGATCTTTAAAAAGAGTCACCTGCCTCTTGAGCTGGGAGAAAATGATGATTTTCGCTTCCTTCTCAAATAAAAATAAACTTTAATCCAAATAATATAACTTTGCTCCCCGTTAATTTATCTGATTGAAGGATATTTCCTGTATATAAATGAAACTGGCGGCGAAGATTCTGAAAATAACTTCAATACTTATTATCTCTGTATTGATACTGCTGTTTTCCCTATCCCTGATAATGCAGAATAAGGTTGCCAGCCTCCTTCTTAAAACCCTGAATAATAATTTTTCAACCAAAATAGAAACAGGATCTTACAGGCTTTCACTTATTAAGAAATTTCCGAAAGCTTCAGTGGATTTGAAAAATGTTTATATCCATTCTTCTCCGGATTTTGACCGTTCCGGCTTCACCGGAATTAATACCGATACACTTCTTGCCGCAAAATCAGCATCCATCGATTTCAGAATGTTCGATTTGCTGAGAGGAGCATATACTTTCACAAAAATAAGTGTCCGCTCAGGTAAACTGAATCTATACACAGATACCTCCGGCTATTGTAATTACGATGTTTCGGCTGGCGAAGATGAAACATCCGGCGCCGGTAATGTCGCCCTGAACCTTAACAGGATCAACCTGTCAGACGTGGATTTTGTTTATCATGATCTGAGAGTTGACCTGATTATAAAAGGCAGATTCAAGGAAGGACGGATTAAAAGCAAACTACGAGGTAATAATATCGATTTCGACGGAAATTCAAAAGTGATTTTTAACCTGTTTCAGCTTGGCACCACTACGATAAAGCAAAGTATCCCTGCTGATCTGGAAGTTGGATTAAATCAGAATGATAAGGGAATATTTTTCAAAAAGAGCACTCTGAGGATAGAAAACTGGGATTTTATTCTCAATGGTTTTATTGCGTCCGATAATTATCAGGATCTGAATATATCTGCAGATAATATCGATATATCAAAAATTACCAATTTACTCCCGGAAAAATACAGGAAAGCTGCATCTGATTATCATCCATCAGGAAATTTAAAGTTTAACTGGACGATCAAAGGAAAACCTTCCACGACTGAAGATCCGCATTATGATATCACCTGGTCAATGAAAAATGCCCGCATTAATAACATCAGATCTGATCTGAAGATTGACAAATTTTCATTTGACGGTTCTTTTACCAACGGCCCTAAAAACAGACCGGAAACCAGTTCTTTAACGATAAGCGATTTTACCACGAGACTTGGATCATCCGATTACAGAGGATCATTTTCGGTTTCAGATTTTTCAAATCCCCTGGTTGAACTGACCTTCAAAGGGAAGCTGCTGCCTGCTGATCTCAAGGAATTCCTGAATATTCAGAATGTCAGCAAGGCTGGTGGATCAATTGATCTTGATCTGAAGTTTTCAGGCAAACCGGGGAAAAAGGATTCTTATAAATTCAGGGACATTTTTAACCTGAATTCACAATCAGAAGTAGTTTTCAACTCAGCAGGCTTAAAGCTTGATAAAAAACAGATCGACATAAGGGATGTCAACGGCAGATTCCTTATCAATGAGAGCACCACAACCGATAACTTCAGGCTTTCATTTAATAACCATAAAATAATCCTTTCCGGTAAATTTATGAATTTCCCCGGCTGGCTGACAAGGAATCCTGTAAATCTGACGGGGTCTGCCTCAATCTCGGCTTCATCTTTAAGGCCTGAGCTTTTTATGAATACTTCAGCCGGAAAGGAACAAAAAGGAAATGATAATCCACAGCAGGCCCCGCTTACACTGCCTGACAATGTTATGCTGGAAATGAATTTCAGCTTCGACACGCTTATCTATAAGAAATTTAATGCCAGAGATATTACCGGAACTCTCAGTATGAGGCCAAAGATGATGAATTTCAGGACCATCAACCTGAATTCCCAAAAAGGCCGCGTCGCGGGTAACGGACTGGTGGTACAGAATCGTGATAAATCTTTTATCGGGAGAGGAAGCTTTGCAATAACCGGTGTGGATGTCAATGAAGCATTTACTTCATTCAATAATTTCGGACAGGACTTTCTTAAAGCTGAAAATATTAGCAGGATCCCTTTCAGGCAACATTACACTGATTCTACCTGTTGACTCTCTGTTGAATCCGGATATAAGATCCATTACGGCGGAAGGGAAATATGTGCTGACCGACGGGGCACTTATCGATTTTGATCCGGTGATGGCATTGTCCACATTTATTGAACTCTCGGAGCTTGAGAATATCAAATTTGACAGGCTTGAAAATGAATTCTTTATCAGAAGCAATGTCTTTTATGTGCCTATGATGGATATAAAATCATCAGCGGTTGATCTATCTGTTAACGGGAAGCACAGCTTTGACAATGATTATCAGTATCATGTCAAAATGCTTCTTTCCGAGATCCTCAGTAACAAAGCACGAAAAAACAGAACTTTATCGGATGAATTCGGTGAAGTGGAGGATGATGGTCTCGGAAGAACATCTGTATTTCTGAAGATCGACGGAAGGGGCGAAGAGGTAAAAGTCAGCTATGATATGAAAGCTGCAGGCAGTCAGATCAAAGAGGACATTAAAAAAGAAAAGCAGGCTCTCAAAACAATATTTGACGAGGAGTACGGGTTGTATAAGAAAGATCCTGAACCGGAGAAAAGAGAAGGGACACGGCCAAGGTTCAGGATTCAATGGGAAGGATCGGATACAACTGAAACAGAAACCCAACCTCCGGTTCAAAGAAAAGAGAGTTTTTTAAAGAGGCTTTTCAAAAAGATTTAGTACTTTTTCACTTAAAAAAAATTAAACCTTGAATATCTTTCGCAACAGGAGCAACTGGCAGGTTTTCTTATTTCTCTTTGCAATACTAATCGGCGTAGGTTCACTTGTTTATACTCAGTTCCTTGTGCGTGACCTTAAAGCAGAGGAGAGGAAGAAAGTTGAAATGTGGGCCGCCGCAATCCGGCTGATTAATTCAGCAGACTCTACACAGAATCTGGATTTCCCTTTTTCAATTATCGAAAACAACAAAACCGTACCTGTTATACTGACTGATGGACATGACAATATCATCGCTGCCGAGAATATTGAACAGGAGAAAATAGCAAATCCTGGTTTTATGGCACTGGAACTCGAAAAGATGAAGAGCTATAATGAACCAATAATAATTGATCTGGGCTCAGGATCTACAAACTGCATTTACTACAAAGACAGCATTATACTTAGTCAGCTTATCTATTACCCGTATGTTCAGCTTGGATTTATAATCCTTTTTATCCTTGCTTCTTATCTGGCTTTAAGTTCTTCCCGGAAGGCTGAGCAGAACCGGGTATGGGTTGGCATGTCAAAAGAGACCGCACATCAGCTCGGAACACCAACAACCTCAATGTCGGGCTGGATTGAGATACTTCAGAATAATTACCCGGATATCCCGGTAACTAAAGAGCTTGCACTCGATGTCAAAAGACTTGAAAAAGTAACGGAAAGGTTCTCGGGAATAGGATCAAAGCCATCTCTTACCCGGGAAAATATCGTAAGTCTTATTCAGAATTCCGTCAATTATCTCAAAACAAGATCTTCATCAAAAGTACTGTTCGTCCTGCCTTTTTCTCCCGACGAAGAAATCAATATCCCTGTCAATCCTGCGCTTTTTGAATGGGTGATTGAAAATGTATGTAAAAATGCAATTGATGCAATGGAGGGTAACGGAGAGATTACCATAAGGATTGAAGAATCTGAAAAATATGCAATTATTGATATCTGGGACACGGGAAAGGGTATGCCTAAATCAGCCTGGAAGAAAATATTCAATCCGGGATTTACAACCAAAAAAAGAGGATGGGGACTCGGCCTTTCCCTGGCAAAAAGAATCACTGAAGAGTATCATCATGGAAAGATATTTGTCAGGTCTTCTGAAATTGGCAAAGGTACCTGCATCAGGATCATGATGAAAAGCGGCATAAACTGATCCCCGTAATATAAAACTTAATCCTGTTCCCGGATGAACCGGAATGATATTGAAATAATGGCCCCTGCAGGATCGTATGAATCGCTGATGGCTGCTGTTCAGGGAGGTGCCGATTCAGTTTATTTCGGGGCGGAAGATCTGAATATGAGGGCAGCCTCCTCAATCAACTTTTCACTTGATGAGCTTAAGGACTATTGCAGGTATCTGCAATGAGAATAACATAAAAAGCTATCTCACAATCAATGTTGTCGTTTTCGACCAGGAGATTGAACAGATGCACAGGATCATTGATGCTGCAATTGAAAGCGGAATTTCTGCAATAATAGCATCTGACCTGTCGGTGATTAATTATGCGTTCCGGTCAGGGATTGAGGTGCACCTTTCCACACAGCTTAACATTACAAATATCGAAGCTTTGAGGTTTTATTCACAATGGGCAGATGTAGTCGTTCTGGCAAGAGAGTTGAATCTGACCCAGGTAAAGTATATTTTTGACAAAATCAATGAACAGAACATAAGAGGGCCAGGCAATGAACCGGTTAAGCTGGAAATGTTTGTTCATGGCGCTCTATGCATGGCAACCTCAGGCAAATGTTATCTGAGTCTCCATGAGAACAACATGTCGGCTAACCGCGGTAAGTGCTACCAGTTATGTCGTAGGTCATACCTGGTTACCGATAAAGAATCAGGATATCAGCTTGAGATAGATAATGAATATATTATGTCGCCCAGGGATCTCTGTACGATAGGATTCGTAGACAAGCTTATCGATGCAGGAGTAAGGGTTTTTAAAATTGAAGGCAGGGCCAGACCGGCTGAATATGTAAAGACCGTTTCGTCATGTTACGACGAAGCCGTCAGAGCTGTATCGGATGGTTCGTACACTGATGAGAAAATATCTGAATGGAATATGAGACTCTCCTCAGTCTTCAACCGCGGTTTCTGGGATGGATATTATCTCGGTCAGAAGCTCGGGGAATGGAACGACCGGTATGGTTCCGGTGCCACTAAAAGAAAGGTGTATCTTGGCAGGATCACAAATTATTTTTCTAAACTGAATGTGGCTGAGATCAAGCTTGAAAACGGGGATCTTGAAAAAGGTGATACCTTACTGATTATTGGCCGCACCACCGGGGTGATTGAATTCACCGCAGCTGAAATCCGAACCGACCTGAAGGAGACAATTAAAGCTCAGAAAGGGGAGTTTTGTTCAGTAAAAGTACCCGGCCAGCTCAGACGCTCCGATAAAGTATATAAATGGATAGATTCCGCAGATCATCCTGAACATAAATAATTGCCTTTTACCTTACGATCCTGCCTGCAATATCCAGAATCTTACCTGCATTCGTTTCAATATCATCCGTATCGGTATTTAAATAGACAATCTCTTTACCCTGTTTTCTTTTCAGCCCGAATAAATAGGCTTTGTCGTAGTACTGAAGCGCAATTTCAATGGCTTTTGCGAAATCCCTGCGATCAACTGCATCAATTGCCTCTTTTGTTTTATCTCCGCCCAGCCTTTTGCTTATCTTCCTTATTGTGTCAGCAAGCTCATCAGGAGAATAACATGAATATTCTTCGATCAGCCGGGGAAGCCGGGTTTTGACATCCATCAGAAGCACTATTGCAGGATTCTTCTGCATATTAAGATAAAATTCTTCGGGCATAAATACTGAGCCTATATTCCTGCTTTCGTCTTCAATCCAGACCGGTTTATTCAGGTCAATCCGCTTCCATTTGTCAAATAACAGGTTGGCAAAATGTTCGGACGTAGGTTGTGGAAGCTGTCCCAGCGAGCCGAATGCCGAGCCTTTGTGATTTGCCAGTCCCTCCAGATCTATAACCTGGGAACCTGAGTTTTGCAAATATTTCAGGATTTGTGTTTTGCCGCTTCCGGTAAGACCCCCGAGAACTAACATATTCTTGTTTACCGACAGATTTTCGAGGACAAAATGCCTGTAGGATTTATATCCTCCTTCCAGTACATCCGTCTCTATGCCGCCGAGTGAAAAGAGCCAGGCCATTGCCTCAGATCTCATTCCTCCTCTCCAGCAGTGGACAAGAAGCCTCCCCTCCCCTGAAATTCTTAGCGCATGCTCAAGTTTTGAGTGCATTGAGTGACCCGAAAGTTCCAGACCTGCAAGTATTGCTTTTATACGTCCTTCTTTTTTGTATTTGATGCCGATGATTTTTCTTTCTTCATCCTCAAATAAAGGTATGTTGGAAGCGCCAGGGATATGACCCGTGTTGAACTCAGAAGGAGTCCTGACATCTATAACCGGGATAGTTTCAGCCAGTCTGAGAAAGGTGGCTATATCTGTTTTGGTAATTTCCTGATACATCTTCTGGGCCGTAAATTTAGATAATCCCGGCATATATCATGCATCATACCGGCAGAGATATGTCAATTCCGGATAAAGTATCTGGAGAAGAATTTCTTCAGGTCATCTATTCTTACGGGTTTGGGTATGAATTCCTTTATTCCGGAAAGTTCTGCCTTGCGTTTTGAATCAGGCATATTATCAGCTGTAAATGCCACTATCAGCAGGGAATTATCATATTCGAGGATCTTGCGTGCTGATTCAAAGCCATCCATTTCAGGCATTATCAGATCCATAAATATAATATCATATCTGCGGGTTTTTGCCTGTATGACGCCCTCAAAACCATTATCCGCAAAGTCGAAGGAGTAACCAAGGCTTTTCAGCATAGTCCCTATTACCTTCTGATTCATTTTATTATCCTCGACAATCAGGATACGGAGATCTTTTCTTACCTTTTCTTTTTCACCCCCAGGAACATTCTTATCAACTTGCGGGAAACTGGTTTTAACGGTGTCATAAAGTTCTTTGATTTCATAGGGTTTCACGATATAATGATCGATCCCCATTTTAATGCATTTCAGCAGGTTGCCCGTGACATCATTTGAGCTGATAATTACAATGATGAATTGTTCCGGGAGATTATTCTTCCAGATCTCTTCGGCTGCATCAAATCCGTTGAATTCATTGTCATCAAGGATGACTACAAGATGATATCTGTTCCCGGGATAGTTCAGGCTGGCTTTTAACTGATTGACTGTCGATTTCTGGAAAGTTGTGATTGTCAGGGTGAGGCCGAGCTTATGAAGTGTACCAAGAATCTCTTCATCGCGTGTCTGGCTTCCGGTGATAACCAGCGTTTTAATTTGTGAGAATGTTACGATGTTGTCAAAATGCAGGTCCTTATCAGGCTTTTCATTTGAATATACTACAATTGTAAACTTGATTTTTTTACCCTTTTCACCGTCAAGTCCGGAGGGGCTTTCGACAGAAAATTCACCTCCCATTAAATCAACCAGCTGTCTGGCCAGAATTGTACCGAAACCTGATCCGTCATCATCCTTATGAACTTTGGATTCGATATTTACATAATCTCCAAATATTTTTTTCAGGGTTATTTTGTCAAAGCTTTTACCAGTATCAGCCAGTTCAAATCCCAGCAGTATTTTCCCATCGGCAATATCTTTTAAACTGCATTTCAGGTCTATTTGTCCCTTACCGGTGCTTTCGACCGAATGGTTGATGAAATTGGTCAGGATTTGCCTGAGCCTGAAAGGATCGCCTATCACTTTATCAGGAACATTTTCATCAACATTGCATTTCAGGGTAATCTGCTCTTCATCTATGTTGGTCCTGGCAAGATCGTAACAGTAAACAACCTCTTCCCTGAGATTAAAGGGTATTTCGTCCAGGATCATTTTTCCTGTTTCTATTTTCGAAAAATCAAGAATATCATTGATTATATTCAATAGAACTTCCGTTGAACGGCGCAGCAAACTCAGAACATTCCTGGCTTCACCGGTCAGCTTTTGTTCTTCCAGAATATCTGTCATCCCGATAATACCGTTAAGGGGGGTACGGATCTCATAGCTCATCCTGGCAAGGAATTCTGACTTGGCCGAACTTGCTTTGGCTTCCTGCTTTCTCGCCGATTCCAGCATGGTTACATCTACAAGCATTTCCATACTGGCATCTTCACCCAGGAAGTTAACAGGAATGCTGGTCCTGAATAAAATAATTTCTCCAACCTCTTTTTTGAGAATAATAAACTGATCCGGACTGAATGTGCCTCCCAGATGCTTTGAAAAATAGCTGTTTTCATCAGTTACAGCCGTTTCAGGAAAAATCTTGCCTGTCATCTCTGCCTCGCCGGGATATGAATATTGTTCTGCTGCTTTTTTATTCGCCCTGATAATTTCCCGGTTTTTATTATGGATTATCACACCAACCGGCATCTCTTCGATCATTCTGAAAAGCATCTTTTCAGCACCACTTAACCGGTCAATTTCTGATTTTTGTACTTTCAGATACTTCCAGAACAAATAAGATATAAGCAGGACGAAACACAGGGTTCCCAGCCCCAGAATAAGAAAATTCCTGATGGTATACTTCCTGAAATTATCAGTCGGTGAAGAAAAAACTATTCCAATCTTCTTCTGAAGAAGTTGTGTGGAATAAAATGATGAAATAATTTCTTCGTATTTATTTTTACCTTCTGCACTGTGAATCAGATTCTCAGATCCTCCTTTTTCAAGTGCTGCAGTAATTTTCTGGAACTGGGAAAACTTAATGTTATCTTCAAAATTGCTGTAAATAATTTTTCCCGAATCACCAACTACCCATTGCCACTGGTAGTCCTGAAAACTGAACACTGTAAAGATCTCATCGAAATACTTATGGTAATCAACACTGACGACAATATTCCCGACAGGAATTTCGTTCTTCCGCACCGGAAGATAATACTCATAGTTCCTGTCCTCACCGGCCAGGAGCTCTTCTGACAGGATCTCGGGCTGCACATGAAGTACAAATGTCTGTTCCAGCCAGTTTATTCCTGTCTCATCTTTCTTTATGGTAAATTCGTTCTTATTACTGTCGTACAACTTTATACCAGTAATGAAGTCATCATATTTTGAGAAGAACAGTTTCATCCTTTCTACAGTCTTTGTCCTGTTTTGAGGATCGGAGAAAAATGATGCAATATCCTCTGAAAAGATGACCCGCCTGAGGTCGTTTGCAAATCCGTGGTCTAAACTGTCTACTGACAATCCAACATTCCGGACCTGTCCGTTAAGTAATTTTGTTCTGTAATTTATCTGCTTAGAATACAAGCTTTTATAAGAGAAAAAATTTGCAGTTAATATTGTCATAAATGCTGCAATGACAATAATTAATATTCTTCTCACATTATAAATGTTGTTATCAGACAAGGTGAACTCAGACAAAGTAAACAAAGATATGCTAATAACTCAATTTCACCTGTATTTAGTATTTTTGTCATCTAAAATACTTATATAGCTTCGGTATCTCAGAGGATCGACTTTTCCCTGATCCACCGCTTTTCTGACAGCACAGCCCGGTTCATCCAGATGCAGGCAATTATAGAATCTGCAAAATTTCGATACTTTGAATATTTCAGGGAAGAAATGGTAAATCTCATTCCTTTCCATATCCACAACCCCGAATCCTCTGATGCCAGGAGTATCTATGGCAAATCCGCCAAAAGGCAGCCGGTGCATTTCCGGGAATGTTGTTATATGTTTTCCCTGTTTATGATATTCTGAGATTTCAGCAGTTTTAAGATCAAGTGCAGGATCGAGGATGTTCAGAAGAGTTGTTTTGCCTACGCCTGAATTACCTGAAATAAGGCTTATTCTGTCTTTCATCGTATTTTTAAGATCTTCCAGACCGGTTCCTTCCTCCAGCGATAATTTGAAACATTTATACCCGATCACTGAATATACAGAGATCAGATATTCCAAACGTTCCATCTCTTCTTGCCCATACAGATCGGTCTTGTTGAAAATGATTCTGGCCGGGATCCGGTAAGCTTCGGCCGTAACAAGGAACCTGTCAATAAATTCTACCGGAGTCTGCGGAAGTATAACAGTTACCATTAAAAGGACCTGATCAAGATTTGCAGCAATTATCTGTGATTGCCTTGACAGGTTTGAAGCCTTCCTTAAAATATAATTCCTTCTTTCAAGAACCTCAGTGATTATTCCGGTTTTGTTGTCCGTTTCTTCATCAACCAGAACATTATCCCCAACTGCAACCGGATTTGTGGTTTGCACTCCTTTTACCCTCAGCTTGCCACGGAGTATACAATCAATTGTGCTTCCTTCGCCGGAAAGGACTTTGTATCTGCTGCCGACAGATTTAATGACTATGCCAGTTTTCAACTGAATAATGGTTTCGCAGAAATGCTGTAGGGGCGTAGCATGCAACGCCCGTACCACCATTTCATTAGAATCATCCAATTTAATTATCCGAAGCCATCAGCAGGAATGGTTTCATTTCAAAGCTGTGATAATATGGCCTCAGCCTTTCTGTATTATAATGTTCGGATACTTTTACTATCTTCTTCGACGAGGTCACGACATCTATTGGAACATTATCATATCTTCCGTTTTTCAATACCACAATTCTGCCATGCATTCCTTTAAGGATAAGGTCAAGAGCAAGGTTGCCATATGCCATAGGCACAATTGAGTCGAGGGCATCAGGATCACCTCCGCGAACCATATAACCCAGCTTTTGAGTGATTGTGTTTATGGTTTTTCCTTTATTGTATTTACCCGAGAGGTCCTTTAGCTGATCTGATACCAGATCACCTATTCCGCCAAGCTTTGCATGTCCGTATGCGTCTTTTTCCTGACCTGCAAAGATCATTTGCCCGCCTTTGAACATAGCACCTTCTGAAACAAGGACGACTGAATACTTGCTCGGATTATGATTCCTGTCCTCAACCAGAAGCTGAGCAAGAAGGTCAATATCAAACTCATATTCAGGGATCACACATCTGTTGGCAGCTCCTGCCATCGTCGGGAGCATCGCTGTAAATCCGGCATATCTTCCGAATACTTCCAGTACCAGTAACCTCTCATGCGATCCGGCGGATGTTCTCAGGCTGTTGGTCATCTGAATTGTTCTGGTGACACATGTGCTGAAGCCGATACAGTAATCAGTACCCGGAACATCATTATCCATTGTTTTCGGAATCGCTACTACCTTAACGCCTTTTTTATACAGGTGAACCCCATAGCTTAACGTATCGTCACCGCCAATAGGTATCAGGTAATCAACCCCGAGCCATTCGAGGTTTTTAATTATTTCCGGGGTCAGATCGTTCATTTCGGCATTATAGGTGTCCTGCAAATGCTCGGGTACATTTCCCTTAGTCATATGGCTGGGTCTTGTCCGTGAAGTATGCAGGAAGGTCCCTCCTGTACGGCCTGCCTTGTTTACTATATCATCGGTAAGGAGCTGATAGCAGTTACTGTTATCTGCTTTATGATCCCTTATCAGTTCTGTTATTCCTGCCCATCCCCTGCGGAGGCCTATTACCTTGTATCCTTCCCTGTTTGCCCGGATGGTTACTGCTCTTATTGCAGGATTAAGACCCGGAACATCTCCTCCTCCGGTAAGGATAGCAATTACTCCTTTTGATGTGATAATGTTTGCCATGATCTTCTGCTTTTTATTTGAAACCATTTTCTGAAATTTAGACCTCAAAAGTATATTTTTTTAGTGAATTCAAAAAACCGGGATTATTTCCCGCCTATCTGCATTTCAGCAATCCTGACGGTCGGGGCTGAATAGGACCTGTTCATATCTATATCATTGCCTGTCATATCGATTGCATTAAGTATATCCAAAGCTTTTCCGGCGATGGTCACGCCTTTTACGGGATGTGCAATTTCGCCATTCACTATCCAGAGCCCGCTGGCTCCGCCGCTGAAATTTCCGCTTACCGGATCAACGCCATAACCGGTGACTTCCTTAAGAAGAAGGCCCCTTTTTGTACTTGCTATTATTTCTTTGGGAGAATATTTCCCTGCCTGAAGATATACTTTATGAGTGCCTATTCCCGGCAGGCTGCTGAAGCCTCTTCTGGATGCACTGCCGGTACTTTGAACTCCCGCCCGCCTGGCTGCTTTTGTATTATAAATAAAATTATTAATAACTCCGTTTTCAACCAGTACGATCCTCCTTGTCGGCACTCCTTCACCGTCAAACGGAGCACTGCCAAGACTCCTTCTTAATGTTCCGTCATCAATTATTGTTATCAGTCGGTGAGGCAAATTGCTTGTTCAGATAATCCTTCAGAAAGCTTGCTCCCTGGATAACTCTTTCACCGTCGAGTGAAGTTATTATTCCTCCAAACAGGGAACGGGCAACATCCGCATCAAAAATAACAGCAGCCTTCTGTGTATTTATCATTACCGGATCAAGTAATTCAAGGGCTTTACCGGAAGCAGCGGAAGCGATCTCTTCGAGGGGCAGCAGATCGGAGAAAAATACTCTTGAGCAGTATTCGCCTCCTGTGTTTTTCTGCTCTCCCTTTTCAGCTACTACCGATACTCCAAGGGAGCATGAAGAGGATCTGTAATTCTTGAGTATTCCGTTTGAATTGCCGATAAAGACTTCGGATTCTCTTTCCCCATAGCCTGCTCCTGAACTTTTAGTGATGCCGGGGGTTTTCATCGCCAGCTTTTCAAGATCAATAGCCATGGTTATTTTTTTATCCATCACACCGGACTTTATCCCGGCATCATATAAGTCTGCTACTTCCGTCATACCCTTATCTTCAGGAAGAACATTGTTTTCATCAGGTGTGGATAACCTGGCAAATCCTATCGCCTTTGAAATTGTATCTTCGAGTGATTTGTCGCTGAAATCATTACAATGGCTGAATCCCATTCTGCCGCTGACAAAAACCCTGAATCCCACACCCTGTGATGAGGCTTCTTCAATTGTTTCTATCTCTGAATTCAGGACTTGCACTGACAGGTTCCTGTTTGTTTCAAGATAAACCTCTGCCGCGTCTGCTCCCAGGCTGATACATTTATTTACTAGTTTTTCTGTTAATTCTGTATTATTCATATTCTTCTCTTTTAAAACTGGTTAAGCTTTGCTTCCCCCTACATTTATCCCTCTTATCCTTACTGTCGGCATGCCGGCTGAAACTTCTGCTGACTGACCTTTGCCGCAGATACCCGGGCCAAAATCCAGGTCATTCCCGACTGCATCAATATTTGAAATAACATCCATGCACGAACCGATAAGAGTTGCTCCTTTTACCGGAGTGGTCTTTTTTCCGTTGTCGATCATGTAGGCTTCACGGCATGTAAAATTGAATACACCTGTAACAGGATTCACACTTCCTCCGCTAAGACTCTGGACATATATTCCTTTTTTCGTTGATGACAGTATGTCTTCCGGTTTATCTTTACCTGTATCAATAAAAGTATTTGTCATCCGGGGAATGGGTATATATCTGAACGACTCGCGTCTCCCGTTACCTGTCCGGGCCATGGATAGTTGTTTTGCGCTTAAAACATCTGTCATGAATCCCTTAAGTACTCCGTTCTCGATAAGTACATTTCGTTTTGCCTCAGTGCCTTCATCATCAAAATTGATTGTACCTCTGAAATTTGGCAGTGTACCGTCATCCACCATGGTAAAACAGTCGGCAGCGACTTTCTTGCCCATTTTACCGGTGAAAGCGCCTACACCTTTTGCAATGTTATCAGCTTCGAGGGGATGGCCAACAGCTTCATGAACCAGTACTCCTCCCCATCCGTTCTGCATAACAACATCCATAATCCCGGCAGGTGCATCTCCGGCAGCAAGCATTGCAATGGCTTCTCTTGCTGCATTTTTTGCAACAGTTTCGGGAGTTACCTGCTCAAATATTTCAAAACCGGAATGCTGGCTTAATCTCTCCCGCGACATATGCCTGGCATTACCATCATCGCTCATTGCCTGGACAATAAAGAACAGGAGAGGCAGTTCGTCTTTCAGATAAATGCCTTCACTGTTGGCGATAACTCTGCTTCTGACCTCATCGTTGTAATCAATGCTCACCATTTTTATTCTCGGATCATATTCTTTTGCAGCCTGATCGGCCCGTTTTATGATCTCAATTCTTTTCTCATCAGCAATTTCTCCCAGAGGCTGCCGTACTGTTACAAATGAAGGACGGCTGGTTACGGAAATCCCTGCCGGAGAAACCATATTTCCATTTGTCGCAACATATGAAGCAACTTCTGCAGCCCTCAGAAGCTTCTCTTCAGTTATCTCATCAGTATAGGCATATCCTGTCTTGTTTCCTGAAATAACTCTTACACCGGCACCCTGGCTGATACCATACAGGCCACTTTTAAATTTTGACTCTTCCATCACTATCTGACGGGAAGTCCGGTTTTCAATGTAGACATCGGCAAAATCACCTCCTTTTTCAAGCGCTTTTGCGATAACCTTTGCCAGGGTCTCCCTGTCAATATCAGTACCGGAAGATACTCCGGCTCCGTTCCGGCACGATGCCAGCCGGGTTAAAAGAGCCGGTGTTGCTGCAATAAGCAATCCCCCCTTCAGGCTCAGCTCAAGAAACTTCCTGCGCGGCATATCGCTGACACTGTGTTTTTCAATTTTCATATTAATTATTTGATTTATTTATTCATTTGACTGTAAATTCTTTGTCCTTCAGAATGCCTCCCCTTGTCGAATACATGCTGGCTTTGCCTTTAAGCTCCTGTCTGTTATAAAGCCGTACTGTAAAAACAGCATTGGTAGTTGAACCGCCCTGTGTAAAAGGAATATTTTTGGCTGCAACGGGAAGCCTTGCCGGTCTTTCCATATCGGATGACATTCCTCTGCCGGGTCTTTCCGGTGCTGTTTTTTTGTCATCTATCACTTTGAAACCTGGTTTACCTTTTACCGAACCGGCAGTATCAAATTCCAGTTCGATCCTGTCTTCCCTGACTATCTTTACCAGATGAGCCTGCCTCAGCGCAGTAGGGAGCTTTCCTGTGTTCCTGATTCCGATTTTAAGCTGGTAGTCCGCTGAATCCGCTTTATAAGCTTTAACTCTTTTAACCTCAATGTTTCCCCATTCAAGTTCAGGCAGATATTTCACCATTTCAATATTAAACATGGCTTCGTTTCTTATCCATGGCTCAAGATGCTTTGCAGGAGGATTCTGGGAGAAGAACTTCGGATTAAATCCTCCTGTTTCGATATCACCGTAAGTTGGGTGGTTCCCGGGTTTCCATTCGATGAATCCGGCACCGTCATTTTCTTCATCATCCCATATTATCATGTCCAGCTGGTCTTTTTCCCCGTCATTGTTATAGTCCTTGTACCTTGCCCCGTTCCATATCTCATCACCATACCAGATAGCTCCGTAATACCAGTATCCGAAATCAGGTCCGTGTCCGAAAAGCGGATTACCCTCACCATAATCATCATATACATCTCCGGCTTTTTCATAACCGGTGATCTTCTTTCCAATATCATCGAAAGTCTTATACCAGGCAAGATCCTCAGGGTACATCCTTTCATCAGAAGGAGAGGTGGAAGGCGGCCTAAGATGCATCGGGACGCTGGTGTCCATCGAATTGACGACATACACATTCGGGTGAGTCAGAAGGAAATCTACCACTGCTCTTGTTTCTGTCTCACTTAACGGGAATTGCCCTGCTCCACCCTGGGTAAAGCCCCGGCCGGTCTGTTCTTTCTGAGGCCTCCAGTTTTCAGGGTAGTTCCTGTGAAGATCGAGTCCGCCGATCCCGTCTTCATTTATCCGGCCGTCCCCGTCATTATCAATCCCTTCGGAAGATGAAAGATAGATACCCTGTCCGGCAGGGACCCGTTTCATAATCCTTCCTGTCGAATCCTTTGGATCAGGAATAAGATTTCCTTTCTTCTCATCTTTCCATCTCATCGTAAGTATCAGGCCGTCATTGTCAAGGTCCTCAGGAGCATCTTCATCAAGCAGGGCATCACCATCGTTATCCTCAGGCCTTACAGTGCTTCTGTTGCTTTGGGATGTATTCAGATACAGATTATGTCCGTCGGGATTGTTTACAGGTTTCAAATAGATCGCCCTGGTATCGAGGAGATGTGTCACATCAGTATCCTTCCCATAATTCGTAAGCAGGTATTGTATCATCCACATGACACATTCTGAACCGGTAATTTCGCCGCTATGCCTTCCTCCCTCAAAAAAGGCAGCAGGCTTATCGGTGTCTTTTCCCAACTTCTTGTTTGTTACAGTCATCTGCAAGATAGGTCTGCCTTCGAAACTTTTTCCGATCTCGTAAAGATCAATAAGGTCCGGGTACTCTTTTTCCCATCTCCGGAGCCATGAGTAAATTACATCCAGGGAATGATACACGTCAAAGCTGAGTGTATCTGTTGATTCATACTGAACGCCGGGAAACTTCACTTCAGGGAAAAAACTGACTCCATGCCTGAATCCTGAGAGTGTATATTTCTCCTTTTTTGCTTCCTTGTCTGATGACAGCTCCGGCCTGCCAGGCTGAGCGGAAAGCAAGTCTGAGAAATAAAAGAATTCCTGTCAAGTAAAGGTTTGCTTTTCATAAAAGTATTTTTCACTCTGACAACCTTTATTTACCCCCTGCCCCCGGAGGGAGGTTCTATAAGTCAAGTGAAACAAAAAGCCCCCCGCCAGCTGGGAGGGTTTGGGGGTATTTATCCTCTTTTCGAAATTATTTCCAGTTTTTCAATATTAGCAATTTCTATTGTCTTTCCAAACACTTTGATTATTCCGTCTTTCTTGAAATCCGACAGGGTCCTGATAACATTTGCTGAACTCATTCCTATATAGTCGGCAATCTCTTTTCTCGATACGGGAAGGTCGAAAATCCGTGAATTATAAATTTCCCTGGTGAAATACAACAGAACATATGCAACACGACCGGCAAGATTTTTCTGCCTCATATCCAAAGTCTGGTTTATGACCTTATCATTGATTTTGGAGATCCTGGTAAGAAGGCCTATGGCAAAACCACCATTCTTCAGAAATAGGTTTTTTATATATTCCAGCTTTACCGAACATACCACTGAATCTTCAAGTGCTGAAACAGAATATTTGTATTTATCTTCTGAAAAAATACTCATATTGCTGACAAACTCAAAAGGCCGTGTAATGGTAATAATCTGCTCTTCCCCGGTGATAGATCTTCGGTACAGTTTAACAAGTCCGGTTTTAAGATATTTAAAATCAGTTATTCTTTCACCTTCGTGGTTTATTATTTCTCCTTTACGATATACGTGCTCTTCTTTGTACTGACATAATTCCATGATGCTTTGATCATCAAGTGTCGAAAACACCACTTCTCTGAAATCACAATGTTCGCAATCACAGGGTTTGATTTTTTTGTCCACAATAGTGAGTTTTTTACAAAGTTATGATTTTCCGGATTACTTTCTTAAACCATAATTTGTTTTATTAAGAAAATTGAGGCTACTTTGAGTATACTATTTACTGACATGTAACTTGTTAAAATAAAATGATTTACAAAACTGATTATCATATACATTCAAGGTTCAGTGACGGAAAGTCACCGCCTGAAGATTACATTGCACCGGCAATTTCAGCAGGATTAAAAGAGATTGGTTTTTCCGAGCATCTGACACTTTTCAGGGAA
Organism: uncultured Bacteroidales bacterium; assembly: GCA_963828775.1. Taxonomy (GTDB): domain Bacteria; phylum Bacteroidota; class Bacteroidia; order Bacteroidales; family VadinHA17; genus LD21. The sequence goes on from CAWHGX010000073.1 coordinate 34,597, forward strand.
TCGCTCGAATGGAGCATGAATGCTTCCGCTGTTGAACCATATCTGACCCACATAAAAGCCCTGAGCCAAAATGTCAGGGATATTATTGTAAGGACCGGTCTTGAAATTGATTTTTTCCCGGGAAAAGAAAAAGAGATAAGTTCATTTCTGAGTTCAGTAAATCTTGATTATGCCATCGGATCTGTTCACTACCTTGGAGATTCAGCAGTAGATATGGGGACTGAATTTTATAACGGAAAGAATATCGACAGGTTGTACGAAATATATTTTGAGCAGGTAATAGCAACTGCCGCATCAGGACTTTTTGATATTATCGCTCACTGTGACCTGATAAGAATTTATGGTTTTAAACCCTCTGCCGATCCGGAGTATCTGTACAGGAAAATGGCCAGAAGTTTTAAAATTCATGATGTCGCATTCGAGATCAATACAAATGGCATGAACAGGCCCATCAGCGATTTCTATCCCGACAGACGGTTTCTAAAAATTTTCAAAGAGGAAAATGTTCCGGTATGTGTCAATTCCGATGCTCATATGCCTTCAAGGGTAGGGCAGTATTTCGATGAAGCATACGAACTTCTAAAAAGTGTTGGTTATTCAGAGATGGCTGTTTTTGACAAGAGGGAAAGGTTTATGATTCCGTTCTGAAAATGATTGTTTTCTTTTTTTTATAATAAATTATTACGTGTATTATTTACACTTTATTTTATAATTCCATGATAAAGACCATCAGATCTATCATTTTTTTGCTTTGCATTAATTCTTTCGATGCAGGGTTGTTCTACCTCTGAACGAAACCGGAATCAGAACTGAAGGACCTGAAGTTGTTTCATTTTCCGCACTGCCATTTTCGCTCACCGATGTAAAGCTCCTCGAAGGGCCCTTCCTGCATGCAACCGAACTGAATGTAAATACCTTGCTCGGTTATAAACCGGATCGCCTGCTGGCAAAATTTTATATTGAAGCCGGGATGAAACCAAAGGCAGAGCATTATATGGGATGGGAAAATGAAATGCTGGCGGGTCATAGCCTTGGACACTATCTGAGTGCCTGCTCAATGATGTACCAGACCACCGGCGACGACCGGTTTCTTGAAAGGATTAATTACATTGTCGAAGAACTTGGCAGTTTGCAGGAAGCTGACGGCGACGGGTATATCGGAGCTTTCACGAATGGTAAAAAGATATTTGAGGAGGAGGTTGCAAAAGGCAATATACGCTCGCAGGGATTTGATCTCAATGGGATCTGGTCACCTTTTTACACTCATCATAAAGTACTGGCAGGATTAAGGGATGCCTATCAGTTGTGCGGTAATCAGAAAGCTCTTGAAGTGGAAAAAAGGTTTTCCGGCTGGATCGAAGGAATTGTCACTCCCCTGAACGACGGACAGGTACAGAACATGCTTCGCTGTGAATATGGCGGGATAAGTGAGACATTTGCAGATCTTTATGCCGATACCAACGATGAAAAATACCTGACACTCGCGGAGATCTTTTATCAGAAATCATTTCTCGATTCACTGAAAGCAGGAAAAGATGTGCTTCCCGGAAAACACGCAAACACCAACATCCCGAAGCTGATTGCTCTTTCACGAATCTATGAACTTTCAGGAGACGTGTCTTCCAGAAAGGCAGCTGAATTTTTCTGGGACAGAGTAGTAAATCATCATTCCTACGTAACCGGTGGAAATTGTAATAATGAATATTTCGGGCCGGCTGATAAACTGAGAAACCGCCTTGGTGAAGGGACCACTGAATCATGTAATGTATATAATATGCTGAAGCTGTCTGAACACCTGTTCATGTGGGAAGGTTCGTCCCGAGGTTGCTGACTTTTATGAGAGAGCCCTTTTCAATCATATACTGGCGACACAAAATCCTGTGAACGGGCATGTGGTTTATAATCTGTCACTCGACATGGGCGGATTTAAGGAATTTCAGGATCCGGAATGGTTTACCTGCTGTATCGGGACAGGCATGGAGAACCATTCAAAGTACGGCAGAAACATCTATTATCACAGTGACAATGAATTGTATATCTTTCAGTATATCGCCTCTGAACTTGCATGGAAGGATAAAGGATTGAAAATTGTCCAGAGAACAAACTATCCCGGGGAGCAGGGATCTACTCTGGAATTTACATGTGAAAATCCTGCCAGGCTGGCTGTAAAAGTCCGGTACCCTTCCTGGGCTGAAAACGGTATAGAGGTCCTGATCAATGGAAAGGGCAAAAGAGTCAGGCAGGATCCGGGAAGTTTTGTCACTATTGAAAGAAAATGGAAGACAGGAGACATTCTTGAAGTTAAGCTGCCATTTTCGCTCAGGCTTGAATTGATGCCTGACGACAGCAGCAGGGTGGCTGTTATGTATGGTCCCCTTGTACTGGCGGGAGATCTCGGACCGCTGACTGATTCAGCATCAAAAGATCCCATGTATGTCCCGGTGCTTATGACAGAAAACAGGGATCCCTCTGCATGGCTAATTCCCGTCGAAGGTAAAGTGAACACCTTTAGGACAGTTAAAACCGGCAGGCCGCGGGATGTTGAAATGAAACCATTTTACACAATTTACGACAGAAGGTATTCTGTTTACTGGGACCTTTTCAATGAATCGGACTGGAACGCCAGAGAAGCAGAATACAAAGCTGAGCTTGAAAGAATAAATAAAATCAAGGAAGCCACAATTGATTTTATTCAGCCAGGAGAGATGCAACCGGAACGGGATCATAATTTCAAGGGAGAAAAGACAACGCCTGGCAGATTCAAGGAGAGGCCGAACCGGGAATCAAGGAGCGGCTGGTTTTCCTTCGACATGAAAATAAATCCAGGTGTGCCACTGGCATTGATAGTCGAATACTGGGGAGGATTTCCTGGTGCAAAAACATTTGATATACTGATAAATGACATTGTGATTGCGACTGAAAATATTTCAGGAAAAAAAGATGGTCAGTTTATAAATATTCAATATGAAATCCCGGAAGAGATCACCCGCGGAAGATCCGGGGTTACCGTAAAATTTCTGGCACATCCGGGAAACATGGCAGGACCGGTTTTCGGAGTAAGGACTATCAACATTAAGCCCCCAACCCCCTAAAGGGGGCTAAAACAAGGATTTGAACCCCCCTTTAGGGGGCAGGGGGGCAATCAGGCTCCTAATGTATGCTCAAGAAATATCTTAATCCCGATTGCAATAAGAATTAAACCACCAATTATCTCAACCTTATTCCCCAGTCTCCCTCCTGCTGATTTGCCGATCCTGATTGCCGTCATTGATGCTATAAAAGTGACAGCTCCTATGATAACCGCTGAATACCAGATCCTGATACTCAGAAGTGCAAAGCTTATTCCGATGGCAAATGCGTCGATGCTTGTCCCGATTGCCATTGAGACAAGTGTCATTGTATTGCCGTAATCCTTTATTTGATCTTTTTCTTTCTTCTTTAAACCCTCAGTTATCATTCTTATACCAAGGACAGCAAGCAGGATCAGGGCTACCCAGTGATCGGCTGCTTTCATAAAATCACTTATAAATGACCCCAGAAAATACCCGGTCACAAGCAGTCCTGCCTGAAAAAATGCCATTACCAGAGCAATCCTTACAGCCTGCCTGAATAAGATCTTGCTTTGAATCACGCCACAGGAAAGGGAAACGGCAAAAGTGTCGAACGACAATCCAAGAGCAACGGCAACTATTGTGATAAAATCCATGAAATATCATTGATCCGGGCAAATATAATATAAATCATTATCCGGCATTTTATTAATTGAATGTATATATTTGGTCAGCAAAAATGATGGCGGAATGAGAGCTGTTATCCAAAGAGTGCGACGTGCATCCGTTAAAGCAGATGGATCTTTACTGTGCGAAATAAATGCAGGACTCATGGTATTTATCGGGATTGAGGGATCCGACAACCAGGATGACATAGAATGGCTCTGCAATAAGATTGTTCAGCTCAGAATATTCAACGACATCAATGGCGTAATGAATCTGTCGGTACTGGAAACAGGCGGAGATATTATTGTTGTAAGCCAGTTTACCCTGCATGCAAAAACGAAAAAGGGCAACCGGCCCTCATATATAAAATCTGCCACGCCGGAAACTGCAATTCCCCTGTATAACAGATTTGTGTCGCGACTGTCGGAACTGCTTGGGAAACCTGCAGGAACAGGAGAATTCGGCGCCATGATGATGGTAGAAATTCACAATGACGGTCCGGTCACAATAATTATTGATACTAAAAACAAAGAATAGTAATCGATGCAGGAAAAAAGCTACGCTGTTGATGAAAAAACACTGAAAAGATCTGTTCTGCTTGTAACTGCATTTGCTGCCTTTCTCACTCCGTTCCTGGGTTCTGCCATTAATCTCGCCCTGCCTGCAATAAGTAAGGATCTTAATGCCAGTGCTATAGAGCTTGGCTGGATAGCCAGCAGCTTTATCCTCTCTTCGGCAATGTTCCTCCTCCCATTTGGCAGGCTTGCGGACATTACCGGAAGGAAAAAGATCTTTATGTATGGGATCTCTCTTTTCACCCTGTCAACTTTTCTTATCATTTTCTCATGGAATATCGAATCGCTGATAATATTCCGTATTATCCAGGGTATTTCCGGCGCGATGATATTTGGCACAAGCCTGGCGATCCTGACCTCGGTATTCGGGCCGGGAGAGCGTGGCCGGGCAATGGGCATAAATATTACAGCCGTATATACAGGTCTGTCAGGCGGACCCGTTATCGGCGGATTGCTGACGCAACATTTCGGATGGAGAAGTATTTTTATATTTCTTGTTCCGTTGGGAATTGTATCCCTTTATCTGATAATCAAAAAGATAAGGCCCGAATGGGCGGAAGCGAAAGGTGAGAAATTCGACTGGAAGGGATCGGTCATTTACGGTATCTCAATGGCCTCCTCCATGTACGGATTTTCAAAACTTCCGTCTGTCGGGGGATGGATTTTTTTGGGAACAGGCCTTATTTTCGGATTGCTTTTCCTGTTTTTTGAAAAGGGGATAGGCAATCCTGTCTTTGATATCAGGCTCATGATACACAACAGGATTTTTGCTTTTTCCGGAATTGCAGCACTAATACACTATTCGGCAACTTCAGCCACGGGTTTTTTCATCAGCCTTTACCTTCAGTATATTAAGGGACTTGATGCCCGTACAGCCGGATTCGTTATGATATCACAACCGGTTATGATGGCTCTTCTGTCGCCGCTGGCAGGAAAACTGTCCGACAAATACAATCCGGGAATTATCGCATCATCTGGTATGGGACTTACCGCAACCGGTCTGATAATGCTTTGTTTTGTAAAGAATACGAGTCCGCTGTATCTGATCATCTGTCTGCTGATCATTATGGGCATCGGTTTTGGCCTTTTTTCCTCACCAAATTCCAATGCCATCATGAGTTCTGTGGAGAAAAAGCATCTTGGTGTAGCATCCGGGGTTGTCGGGACAATGCGTATGATAGGCCAGATGCTCAGCATGGGCATAGCTATGATGCTACTGGCTCTTTATATCGGACAGGAGGCTATTGTTCCCAGAACGTATCCCGGACTGATTGCCGGAATGCGGACCGGTTTTATAATATTCTCCTTCCTTTGCATCCTTGGGATTTTTGCTTCGCTCGCAAGGAACAAAAAGCTTTCAAACCGACCTGGTAATAATTAGCCGGGGCTGCCTGCCGGGAACAAGGAAACAACTTAAAATCATAAATAAATTAATTATGATTGCAAAAAACATTATATTGAACCCGTTCTTTTTTCTATTTTTAATTTTTGACTGATTTAACCAACGATAGTTATATGACGAAACTATATCAAAAACTCATTAAACACTGTCCATCGGAAGCCGAGATTAAAAAAGGTCTGAAAAGTGTTAATTCCTTAACATCACAGGTCCCAGACAAACATCTCTTAATGAACATCCTGAATTCAATTGACCTGACCAGCCTTAACACCACTGATAATAAAAGTCATATATTGCGCCTGACAGGAAAGGTCAACAGCTTTTCAGGGCGGTTTTCAAATATTCCGAACGTTGCTGCCATTTGTGTATATCCTAATTTTGTTTCGGTTGTTAAAGAGAAGCTCACAGTAAAGAATGTGAAAATCGCTTCAGTAGCAGGAGCCTTCCCGTCATCCCAGACATTCAGGAGCATCAAGGTTTCCGAATGCAAGATGGCAATTGAAGCAGGAGCTGATGAAATTGATATTTTACTGCCGGTCGGTGCTTTTCTTGGAAATGATTTTGCAGTTGTTGCTGATGAAATCCTCGAAATCAAGGAAGCTCTTGGAGAAAAACACCTTAAGGTTATTGTTGAATCAGGATTGCTCGGAGACTTTGAACAGATATTCAAGGCATCCATGATAGCCATGGATGCAGGTGCAGACTTCATCAAGACTTCCACCGGAAAAACAACTGTTTCGGCAACACCCGAATCTGCATTTGTGATGTGCAGGGCAATATTGAATTTTTACACCGAGACCGGTATAAAGGTGGGGTTTAAAGCTGCAGGAGGCATAGTCACAACCTCTGATGCCCTGACCTATTACCACATCGTGAAGGGCTGTCTGGGTGAGGAGTGGCTGACAAACAGCCTGTTCAGGATCGGAGCAAGCAGGCTGGCAAATAATATCCTTGCAGATATTTCCGGAACCTGTAATGATTATTTCTGATAATTCTGTTTTCTTCAACCTTATCCCTGTAAAGTTAATAATCATTACTTTTGTGGTTTATCCCGCAAAACGATTATGATAACAGGCTTCGTTCCCCAGGATACAATAAAGCCTACGCTCGTTATCCGGATAAATACTGATAACCTTATTCCGGATTCAGTATTCCGGAAACTTGATGAAGTCCCTGCGTATATTAAGTATGCTGATTCGTTAAGGCTAAAAAAGAGAATTTCCCCTGCCTATCCGGAAGTTATAATAACCGATACCACATCTGTTAACTCAAGAAACAGTATAGCCGATATCACATTCTATGATCCGTCGGGTTTTGTAAGGAACCTGAAGCCTTATCCTCAGGGTCTGTTCCCTTTTCAGCTTGCAGAAATTACAGAATCGCCTGATAAGCAACAGGCGTTAACCATAATTAAACCCCTGAAGGAGGGTTTGGTTTTGCCGGAAAGACCTTTCCATAACGACTGGATGACCATTTTAATAATCCTGTCGGCATTTCTCTGGCTTGTGGTAAAAACGACTACCAGAAGCATGTTCCATGAATTAACCAGGTTTTTTCTTTTCCGCGGAATTAATGAGTCTTCATCACGCGACACCGGTTCATTGTTTTACTGGCAATCTACGGTGATGAATTTCGTTTCATTCCTGATCATCGGTATATTCGCATACTGTGCTGCGGTTTATTATGATTTTATTCCGGCGGGGATACGACCTTTCTGGTTTATGCTTATATCATTGGGATTAGTAATTTTTAGTATTACCTCCCGCCATTTTATCTGTTTGGGGGCAGGCAGTCTCAGTTCAGAAACAGAAGCATTCAATGAGTATCTGATGACTGTTTATCAATCATTCCGGTTCAGCTCTATCGTGATCTTCGCAATCGTTGTATTTCTGCTTTATACTGTTATTCTGCCGCCCCGGGTATATTTTACATCAGGAGCGATAGTGTTAATTATCTTTTATTTATATCGTGTCACGCGATTACTTTTAATTTTTATGAAGAGGAATATATCAATATTATATTTGATTTTATACCTTTGTGCGCTGGAAATTTTGCCTGTTCTGATTTTGTTGAAATATTTTACAGGCCTTATTTAAACCGGGAAGTGTTACTTTAAAAGTAAAACTTAATCAGTAAAAAATTGAAAATAAGGAAAATTTTAGTTTCACAGCCAGAGCCAAATAATCCGAAATCTCCCTATTTCGATCTGGCAAAAAAGTACAATCTGAAAATTGATTTCAGACCTTTTGTCGAGGTAGAAGGAGTTACGTCAAAAGATTTCCGTCAGCAAAAAATCAATATTCTTGATTTCAATGCAGTCATCTTTACAAGCAAAACCGGAATAGATCATTTTTTCAGGATATGCAATGAACTCAGAATATGTGTTCCTGATACTATGAAGTACTTCTGTATTACAGAGAACGTCGCTTTTTATCTCCAGAAATATATCGTTTACAGAAAAAGGAAAATTTTCCATGGCAAAGCCAGGTTTCAGGATCTGATTGATTTAATAATCAAGCACAGGGATGATAATTTCTTTGTGCCTCTTTCCGAACCTCATAATGCCGAGATCCCCGAAATGCTTGATAAAAACAATATCAAATACACTATCGGGGTCCTGTACAAAACCATTAGCAGTCATTTCTCGAACAACAATGATTTTGACTATGATATTCTGGTCTTCTACTCTCCTTCCGGTATCAAATCATTGAAAGAGAACTTTCCTGATTTTGTCCAGGGTGATATAAAGATTGCTGCCTTTGGACCAACTACTGCCAGCGCTGTCGAGCATGAAGGATTAAGGCTCGACATTAACGCTCCCAACCCCAGGGCTCCTTCAATGACTATGGCTCTTGATGATTTCCTCAAGGAGCATAACAGAAACTGCAGGTAATAAATATTCAACATACTGATTCTTCCCGGTCCCGGTCAGACATTCTGAACTAATCCGGAAATTGGACATTCTGACATGAACAGAGGTGAAAGGCAGACATTCGGCAAGAATGAAAGGCTTTGCCGGACTAAACTGATCGATGAAATATTTGAGAACGGAGATGTTTTCTATACATCACAATTCAAAGTGGCCTGGATCGTCAGCAGCCTGAGTTTACCGTCGTCTGCACAGGTTGCATTCAGTGTTCCGAAAAAGGGTTATAAACTTGCTGTCGACCGAAATCTTATTAAAAGAAGGATCAGGGAAGCCTATCGTAAAAAGAAACAGATCCTGTATGATTTCCTGTCAGCAGAAAACATACAGATAACATTTATCTTAATCTACCGGAACAAAACAATATCTGATTATGCAGCTATTGAAAAATCTGTCGGAGAGGTAATTGAAAAACTCTGTAATGATATCAGAAAAAAAAGTGAATAAATGTTAAAGTTGTTTTCAGATATATCATTTCCGGGTTAATTGCCGATTTTCTTGTTAATTTCGTCCTTTGGATTTAAACAACCATAGTTTATGAAAAGAATTCGTTATGTGAGGTTTGCAATAGTTGTGGTAATTCTGATCACGGCAGGAGTCAGTGTTGCATTTCTTTCAAAACAGGAGACAAGAGATTTCAGGATTGCCAAGAATCTGGATATATTTTTTACCCTTTTCAGGGAGCTGAATACCTTTTATGTTGATGAATTAGATCCGGATAAACTGGTTAAAACCGGCATTGACAATATGCTTAAGATCCTGGATCCATACACCGTATATTATCCTGAATCGGAAGGTGATGAGGTCTCTTTTATGACAACAGGTAAATACGGCGGTATCGGTTCTCTTGTCAGAGGCGGCGGTGAATATGCAGTGGTCTCTCTGATCTACAAAGGCTTTCCTGCAGATGTGGCAGGCATAAAATCCGGAGACCGGCTTATAAAAGCTGACGGGGTTTCACTGAAAGGTTTCAGTACGGACCTGGTAAGCGAAAAGCTCAAAGGTAATCCCGGAACCATTATAAAACTGACTGTCGAAAGGAACGGAGCAGAAATGGATTTTTCGGTGAAAAGGGAAAAAATAGTGATCCCTTCAGTTCCTTATTTCGGGATGATTGATTCAAGAACCGGATATATAAGGTTTACCAGTTTCACTCAAAATTGTTCAGAAGAGGTCAAAAATGCCCTGGTTTCGCTTAAGAACAATAATCCCCAACAGATAATCCTCGACCTGAGGGGCAATCCGGGAGGTCTCCTTACGGAAGCTGTTGATATTGTAAACCTGTTTGTGGGTACCGGAAATGAGATTGTCTCGACTAAAGGAAAAATCAAGCAGTTCGACGAGGCATTTAAAACCACAAAATCGGCTGTTGATGAAAAGATCCCGCTTGCAGTTATTATCAACAGAGGTTCAGCATCAGCCGCCGAAATAGTAGCTGGAGCAATACAGGATCTTGACAGAGGGGTAGTTGTCGGTCAGCGGTCATACGGAAAAGGGCTGGTTCAGATAACCCGTCCCCTGAGCTATAATACACAACTCAAGGTAACTACCGCCAAGTACTACATCCCCAGCGGCAGATGCATCCAGGCGCTCGATTTTTCTCATCCCAATGAGGATGGCAGTGTCGGGATCATCCCTGATTCGCTGATTTCAGAATTTAAAACCAGGAACGGAAGAGTGGTAAAAGACGGGGGAGGAATAACCCCTGATGTTCAAATATTACCTGCTCCTCTCAGCCAGATCACTACAGAACTTTTTTTCCGGAATTATATCTTTGACTTTGCAAGCCATTATTACTGGTCGCATCCAGCGATAAAGACAATTGACGAATTCTCATTCACCGACCAGGATTATTCCGATTTCAGGAATTATCTGATAAGCCGTAAATTCAACTACAGGACCATTACCGAAGAGTCGCTTAATGAGCTTATCACCAATGCAAAAAGGGAGAAATACTATGATCTTCACAAGGACCTCTTCACTGAGCTCGAAAAAGAACTTAATCATACCCTTGATGAGGATCTGTTAACCTTTAAAAGTGAAATCACCGGACTTCTTGAGGATGAAATATTAGGCCGGTATTTTTACGAAGAGGGATCGATTGCCTGGTCAGTCAAAACCGATGAGCAGGTTTTAGGGGCAGTTGAGATCCTGAATAAAAGGGAAGATTATAACTCGATCCTGCAGGGAAAGTCAGGATCAATTCTGATAACACACGATGGACAGCGTCCTGCAAAGGAGGTAAGTCTGGCCGGAAATATGGGTTTCCTGGAGCTTATTTAAGAATTATTCATTCTGTTTCCATTGTCGGGAGTCGTCTTCAAACACCTCTTTTTTCCAGATCGGAAGCTTATCCTTAATAAGCTCAACTGCTTTTGCGCAGGCTTTTGATGCCTGGTCGCGGTGCCCTGCCGACACCATAACCAGAAGTGAAATCTCGCCGGCCATGACAACTCCTTTTGAATGGATTATCTCAATTGTCTTTACATCATCAAACTCCGACAGGATGCTCTTGTTGATCTTATCCGCCTCCATTATTACCATCTCTTCGTATGCAGAGTATTCGATCGCTTTAACCTGCTTTTCTTCGATAAGGTCTCCTCTTACCTGTCCGAGGAAAAGCGAATGAGCCCCGCAATCGGAATTTTTTCTGCCTTTCGTAACCACCTCTGAAATTGTGCCGGGTGAAACCGGCCCATCGATTAAGCGCATATTAGAATATTTTGGGTTATCCGATATAAGTGTTATTTATCCTCCTGCGAAGGGAGGCAGATAAGCGATCACGTCACCGTGGGTGAGCAATGGTTCTTCATTTATTATTTTGTTATTGACCGCAATCCGGAAATTATAATGCATTATCTCAGGAAAATCATCTTCGATCCTGTGCTTCAGATCTCCGAATGACTTAATGCTGAGGTAATGCTTACGCTGTGTGCCGGTTACCTCTGCAAGGACTCCGAAAAATAATACACTGATCTCCATAATCACTTTACTTCCTTTTTCGCCCTCCAAATGGGGGGTTGGGGGGTTAATGTGCCTCCAGCCAGTTATTCCCTGTTCCCCAGTCGACTTTTAGCGGTATATCGAGCTTCACGGCATTTGTCATTTCATGTATGACCATTTCTTTAAGCTTTTCAAGCTCCGCCGGAACAACTTCAAAGATAAGTTCATCATGAACCTGTAGTATCATTTTTGAAGCATATTTTTCTGCCTTCATTATTTCATGGATCTTTACCATGGCAATTTTTATTATATCAGCTGCAGATCCCTGGATGGGAGCGTTGATAGCATTCCGTTCAGCATTTCCCCTTACCACCTGATTACGCGATTGAATATCGCGAAGATATCTCCGGCGGCCGAACATTGTTGTAACATATCCCAGTTCTCTCGCTTTTCTGATGCTTTCATCCATGTATTTTTTTACACCCGGATATGAATTAAAATATCCGTCGATAAGATCTTTAGCTTCTTTCCTGCCAATGGTGAGCCTTTCTGACAACCCGAAGGAAGAAATACCGTAAATAATACCAAAGTTGGCAGTTTTTGCCCTGCCCCTCATCTCTCTGGTGACATCTTTAATGTCCACTCCGAAAATCTTGGATGCAGTTGCGGCATGGATATCATTTCCCGAGAGGAAATCATCAATCATGTTCCTGTCGCCGCTCAGATGAGCCATAAGCCTCAGTTCGATCTGGGAATAATCAGCTGACAGAAAAAGGTTTCCTTTCTCCGGGACAAATGCCTTCCTGATCTCCCTTCCCCTCTCATCCCTTACAGGAATATTCTGGAGATTCGGATTGTTTGAGCTCAGCCTGCCAGTGGATGCAACAGCCTGGTTGAAGGAAGTATGGATCCTTCCTGTTTTTTTGTCAGCCAGCAGGGGTAATGTCTCTACATAAGTCGACAGCAGCTTTTTAAGCCCCCTGTATTCAAGCACCTTATTCACGATTGGATGCCTGCCTGTAATCCTCTGCAGGATTTCCTCACTTGTATTAAATTGCTTTGTTTTTGTAACCCTGGCCTTATCATCGAGCTTCAAACGTATAAAAAGAATATCTCCAAGCTGTTTTGGTGAAGAAATATTAAACTCTGATCCGGCAAGGACGAAGATCTCCTTTTCAAGTGCAATAATGTCTTCACGAAGTCCGGTTGCAATTATTTTCAGATCCTCCTGATTCAGTTTTACACCATCTCTTTCCATATCTGCGAGCACCCTTATCAGGGGCATTTCGATGCTGCCGGCGAGATCAGATAATCCTTCAGATCTTAATCTGGGCTGAAACACTTCCTTCAGCTGAAAAGTCACATCGGCGTCTTCAACAGCATATTCTTTTATCTGTTCCACCGGAACAGATCGCATATTTTTCTGGTTGTTGCCTTTCTCCCCGATCAGGGATTCAATGTGGACAGGGCTGTACGAAAGATAAGTCTCCGATAAAAGGTTCATATTATGTCGCATATCGGGTTCCAGAAGATAATGTGCGATCATGGTGTCGAAGAGGGGACCTTTTACCTCTAATCCGTAATTTGCCAGAACCTGAATATCAAATTTCATGTTCTGACCGATCTTCACTATTGCCGGATTCTCAAAAACCGGTCTTAAGATTTTAAGTTTCTCCCTGGCAGTTTCCTGCGACTCCGGGAAATGCACCAGATATCCCGATCCTTTTTCCCACGAAAAAGCAATTGCTACCAATTCTGAATCGAGGGGATTAATACTTGTCGTTTCAGTATCAAAACAGATCTCTTTAAGTCGCATTGCCCGGGTGACAAATTCGCTCAGCTCCTTTTCATTTTCAATCAGGAAATAATTATGCGGGACCGTCGAAATGGTTGTTTTATCAGTGGGTACATAAACCTGATTGTTTCCAAAAAGGGTACCCTGAGTTGATTCATACGAAGGCATCCGAACCGGCTCAGTTTCGGAGTGTCTGACCTCTTTATCAATTTCAGGAAGTATGTCAGCAGCAATAGTCCTGAATTCAAGCTCATTAAACAGGCTCTTCAGCTTGTCGCGGTCGGGAGTTTCAAGAACAAGCTCATCTTCCTTAAGATCGACAGGTACATTAAGCTCGATGGTGGCAAGCTTTTTTGAAAGCTCAATCTGCTCTTTATTGTTTTCGATGATCTCTTTCAGCTTACCTTTGAGCTTACCGGTATTCCTGAACACTTCTTCAACCGAACCATATTCCGATACCAGCTTCATTGCCGTCTTCGGACCAACTCCCGGGGCGCCGGGAATATTATCCGCCGTATCGCCCATAAGAGCAAGAATATCAATTACCTGTTCGGGATTTGCGACTGAAAACTCGCGTTTAACTTCATCAACTCCCCATTTTATGGATTCGTTCCCGCTTCTTGATGGTTTCAACATAAAAACAGTGTCGGTGACCAGTTGTGCAAAATCCTTATCAGGGGTCATCATGTATGTCACAAATCCCTTCCCGGATGCTTTTCTTGACAGTGTGCCTATAATATCGTCAGCTTCAAAACCCGGATAGTCGATTATGGGTATTTTGTATGCTTCAAGCAGTCTCTTGATATAGGGCACAGCCTTTATGATATCCTCCGGTGTTGCGTCGCGGGTAGCCTTGTATTCCTTGTACATCTCGTGCCTGAAAGTAGGTGCCGGGGTGTCAAAAACCACTGCAATATGAGTCGGTTTTTGTTTCTGGAGAACTTCCCTCAGTGTCAGAAGAAATCCGAAGATTGCAGAAGTGTTCATCCCTTTTGAGGTTATTCTGGGATTTTTAATAAATGCATAATACGAGCGGAAAATAAGCGCGTAAGCATCGAGTAAAAACAGTCTTTTTGATTGATTTTCTGACATATGGAATTTATTCATTATCTGAAGCATACCACTCGGCGAAAGATGTGGCCGTCTCATAAAGCCTGAGACTGTGCAGTCTGACTTTATCCGGAAGATGTTTTCTTATTCTTGCTGCAAAATCTGCTACCATATTCTCACAGGTTGGCTGATAATCCACAACAACAGTGTTCCCGAACAGGCTTTTGAACGCCCCGGTTTTTTCTTTGTCATAATTTCCCGATACTGTGACCGCATGGTCGAAAATATTGATTATTTCTTTCCTCACAATATTCTTGAGATCGGTAAAATCGATCACCATGCCGTTTTTAGGATTCCCGGAATCGTTAACCGGTATCCCTGAGAGCGTTACAAACAGCCGGTAAGAATGACCATGAACATTTCTGCATGGTCCGTCATAATTCCACAGCGCATGAGCCATTTCAAAAGAGAATTCCTTTGTTACCCTGATTAATGTTGCCATTGATTTTATCATATAACATCTGCAAATTTAACCAACTTCCCTGAATAAAGTTTTTTTATTTATCCCTGTTATTTATGCAATAATGCAATATTTATCATGTTAATAACAGGATGCTAATTAATTTGTACCTTTGCAGTTCCTTACACAATTTAAATCAGGCGTACAGATGGAAGAACATAATATCCAGCTTACCTTTCCTGCATTATTCAATGATACTGTACGGAAATACGGCAGTCATAACTCCTATGCTTTTGTTGGCGAAAAGCCCAAAACCTATAATGAATCTGCCAGGGAAATCAGTGCACTTACAGCTTTCCTTGAAAAAACCGGTATTCAGCCGGGAGATAAAGTAGCGATTCTCAGCAATAACATGCCAAACTGGAGTTCCGCATATTTTTCAATAACCTTTATGGGGGCTGTTGTTGTTCCTATTTTGCCTGATTTTTCATCGACCGAAGTCGGAAATGTACTCAGCCATTCGGAATCCAGGGCTGTTTTTGTTTCGTCATCCCAGTTATCGAAGCTGGAAGGATATAAATCTGAATATCTTAAGACCGGAATTCTTATTGAAGATTTTTCACTTCTCTTCTCCGGGAATAAATCTCTTGTTTATGATCCTTCCGCCCGGCCTGAAAAAACTTACACTGTTGCTGAAGACGATCTTGCATCAATTATTTATACATCCGGGACGACGGGGCGCTCCAAAGGGGTGATGCTTACTCATAAAAACATCTCTTTCAATGCTGTAAAGGGTAGCGTTATTCAGTCAATCGATGAAAATGACAGATTTCTGTCTGTATTACCGTTGTCGCACACTTACGAGAATACTCTTGGGCTCATTCTTCCGATATTAGGCGGAGCATGTGTTTACTATCTCAGGAAACCGCCTACGCCTGCTGTTCTTATCCCAGCCATGGCTGAAATCAAGCCAACGGTTATG
Organism: uncultured Bacteroidales bacterium; assembly: GCA_963828775.1. Taxonomy (GTDB): domain Bacteria; phylum Bacteroidota; class Bacteroidia; order Bacteroidales; family VadinHA17; genus LD21. Next base: position 50,443 of record CAWHGX010000073.1, read on the forward strand.
CTGACGGTCCCGTTGATAATGGAAAAGGTCTATTTTAACAAAATACTCCCCTCTTTCAATGACAAGACGATATTAAGGATCCTGTATAAGATCCCGTTCATCAGAAAGAAACTAAATGGAGTTGCGGGAAAGAAATTATACAAGACATTTGGCGGTCATCTGAAATTCTTTGGCATTGGCGGTGCCAAGCTGAACAAAAGCGTTGAGAGATTTCTCATTGAGGCAAAATTCCCGTATGCCATCGGTTATGGTCTGACCGAAACCTCTCCGTTGCTTGCCGGAGCCAATCCTTCAAAATCAGTATATGATTCAACAGGCCCGGCAATTGAGGGAATCGAACTTAAAATAAACAACCCCGACAGCAAAACCGGGGAAGGTGAGATATGGGCAAGAGGGCCAAACGTGATGAAAGGATACTACAAGGATCCTGAAATGACAAGTGAAGTTCTCACTCAGGACGGCTGGTTCAAGACCGGAGACCTTGGAGTTTTTGATTCCAATAACAATCTTTATATCAAGGGAAGGCTCAAGAATATGATAGTGGGAGCAAGCGGAGAGAATATTTATCCGGAGGAGATAGAATCGGTTATCAATAATTTCAGGTTTGTTGTTGAGTCGCTCGTGATCCAGCAAAAAGGTAAGCTGGTTGCATATGTCCATCTGAATATGGAAGAGCTTGAAAAGAAATATCAGATCCTTAAAGAAGATATGACCCGGCAGTACGAAGAGAAGAAAGAGGAATTGCTGGCAGAACTTCAGGAATACGTAAATTCAAAAGTTAATAAGTTCAGTCAGATCAATAAGGTAGTTCTGCAGCCGGTGCCGTTCCAGAAGACCGCCACTTTGAAAATCAAGAGGTTCCTGTATACATAGATTATGTTGCAGTAGGGGCGTTGCATGCAACGCCCGTACAATATTATCTGACCGCTTCCTGATAGCGTTTGCTGACCTCTTCCCAGTTTACCACATTCCAGAAAGCATCGACGTAATCAGCTCTCTTATTCTGATATTTAAGATAATAAGCGTGTTCCCATACATCTAATGTAAGCAAGGGTATACCTTTGATTGCTGAAACATCCATTAATGGATTGTCCTGGTTAGGGGTGCTTCCCACTGCCAGATTCTTATCCGCTGTCAGGTAGAGCCATGCCCATCCGCTTCCGAAGCGTGTCTTTGCAGCATTGCTGAAGGTTTCCTTAAACTTGTCATATGACCCGAATGTCCTGGTCAATGCAGCTGATAATTCCGGTGAAGGCCCAGCTGATTTCGGTGCAAGATTATTCCAGAAAAAAACATGGTTGTAGAAACCGCCGCCGTTGTTCCGGACCGCATCTCCTGCTTCAGAAACCCTGGCAAAGATCTGCTCAATAGTGCTGATCGTCAAGCTTTGTGCCTTTGATCGCAGTTATAAAATTATTGAAATATGCACGATGATGCCTGTCATAATGGATCTCCATAGTCCGGGCGTCGATGTATGGCTCAAGAGCATCGTAGGCAAAAGGCAGTGCCGGAAATTCATGTGTATTAAAGTTTTCCATAGTAAAAATTGTTGATTTAGTTAACCCTCCTGCAATGGATTTTCCTGCAATAACAGAAGCAGCAATTCCCATTCCAAGATTTTTTAAAAAATTTCTTCGCTCCATTGATAGAGTTTTTAACAAAAACATTGTATCCCTGATTTTGTTCAATATAGGTTAAAAAATTATTTCTTTAATGATTTTTAGTCTATTTTGGGAATCTGACTTAAAATTATTTATACATTTATCGTAATAAAACCTCGCAACTGTCTATACTTAAATTTATTGAGTATGTATAGAAAAGCTCCTGCCAATTACTTTGTTTTCATTTTAGCTGCCATGCTGATTATATCATGCGGCAGAGATAAAAAAGCTGATAAAACCGGGCTGCAAAACGAAACATCATTTATTGAAGTTTCAATCGGCGGAATGACATGTACCGGATGTGAACAGAAGATCCAGACAAGTGTCGGCCGGCTGGAAGGTGTTAAAACGGTTAAAGCTTCACATACCGGGGCTAATGCTTTAATCGAATATTCTCCGGGGCTGGTTGATACTGTCAAAATTAAAGATGCCATTACAGAAACCGGATATACCGTGAAGAAATTTAAAAACGTGTTACCGGAATGAACAGATAAAGGGATTCTGCATATTGTTTAATTATCGGGTATTTCAAAATCGTCATTATGCCTGCAAAAAAGAAAAGTTCTGATAAAACGAAAATCGATGAAATACTGGAATCATCCCGGCGCGATTTTCTGAAAAAAGTCAGCATCGTCGGAGCTGCTTCAGTTGCCGGAGGTGCTGCCATATATTCGGGGCACATGTTTGAAAAATCGAAAAAAAATGAGGATACTATAAAGGTCCTTACGGAAGATAACAGACTTGTAGAAATCCCCCGCGATCAGGTAAAAGACTATAAACCTGATCTGAAGGTTCTTCAGACAAGGGGAAGGGAAGGTATAAAAGGAAAGAAATGGGTTATGGTGATAGACCTTTCCAGATGCAGGAATGCAAGAAAATGTGTGAATGCATGTCAGAGCGCGCATCATCTGCGTCCATACGAATACCATATTAATACGCTGGTAATGCAGGAATCAGTGAATACTCCTGCTTATTTCATGCCAAAGCAATGTCAGCACTGCGATAATCCTCCCTGTGTATCAGTTTGTCCTGTGGACGCAACATTTAAAAGGCAGGATGGCATTGTTCTGATAGATAATGAAAGATGTATCGGATGCAGATTCTGTATGGCAGCATGCCCGTATTCTGCAAGGATGTTTCACTGGCAGGAACCATCAGCTGCAGAAGCAGATAAGGGCTTGGAATATGATATAGAACTGAATGTACCTCACAAAAAAGGAACTATCTCAAAATGCCTTTTCAGTGCTGACAGGCTGAGAGAAGGGATTCTGCCTTATTGTGTTACAGCCTGCCCTAACGGTGTATTCTATTTTGGCGATGAAAATGAGAATGCAGTAACAAACGGAACTACAAAGGAGACAGTGGATCTGAAGGAGTTGCTCAAAAAAAACGGAGGATACAGGTTAATGGCAGAACTTGGAACAAAACCAAGGATTTATTATTTGCCTCCAAAAGACAGGCTTTTCGAATTTAGAAAAGGGCCTGAAACTGAGTACAAGGAAAATACTTAATACCTGATATTATGACAGGATCGGTTTTCAGCTCGGGACAGTACAACGAAAAGGTGGATTCAGTATCGTCCGACATACTGAGGAATGTGGGAATAAATAAAGGTTTTATCATCTGGATGGCATTCCTCGTTGTAGCTTTTGGTGCCTGTATTTTTGCTTATTCAATCCAGCTCAGAAAAGGATTAGGCGTTACCGGGCTGCGTGATTTTACCAGCTGGGGAATGTATATTGCAAATTTTGTATTTTTTGTAGCCACCAGTCTGGTTGGAATGCTTATCAGCTGCGTCCTGGGACTGGCCGGGGCAAACTGGATTAAACCGATAGGACGCATTGCTGAGATTATTGCAGTTGCATTTGCCGCTGTGGCAGGGCTGGTGATCATTTCAGATATGGGAAGACCAGACCGTTTGCCTTATGTGTTTATTTTCGGACGGGTACAATCACCAATATTATGGGATGTTTCGGTTGTGACCACATATTTCGTCCTGAGTCTTTTACTTTGGTTCCTGCCTATGATCCCCGATCTGGCAATTGCCAAAACCAGGTTGAATAACCGTCCGCAGCTTCTTATCAAAGCTTACGAAATGCTTTCATTCAAATGGATCCATCACGAGGCACAATATAAGATTCTCCGTCAGGCTATAAGAATCTTACTGATCCTTATTATCCCGACTGCTTTTGCTATTCATACCGTGACCTCCTGGCTGTTTGCGTTTACTCCAAGGGTTGGATGGGACAGTACAATCTTTGGTCCCTATTTTGTTTCCGGTGCATTCGTCTCAGGTACGGCTGCAGTGATAATTGCAATGTTCTTCTTCAGGGAAAATTATAATCTGAAAAAATACCTTACAACTGATCATTTTGAAAAGATGGGCAGGGTTCTTATTCTTGTTTCAGTACTGTATATTTATTTTAATATCAACGAGTTCCTTGTTCCAGGATACAAATTAAAAACACATGATGCCATTCATCTGAAAGAGCTTTTTACTGGTAGTCATGCCCTGCTGTTCTGGGGTATTCAGTTGTTTGGACTGGTTATCCCGGTTTTGCTGATGCTGTTCAGAAATATGCGAAGACCGGTTCCTATGCTTGTGATTTCAATTTTTATGCTTGTTGCCGCCTGGTTTAAACGGTTCATTATAGTTGTTCCTCCACAGGCCCATCCTTATCTGCCGGTTCAGAATGTCCCGGTGGAGTGGATTGTCTACAAACCCACCCTGATTGAAATTATGGTTACGGCAGCATCAATTCTGCTTGTCCTGATTATAATCACTATTTTATCAAAGCTATTTCCTGTTATTCCAATCTGGGAAATGGTTGAAGATGAAGCTAAAAAGGAAAACAAAGAAGTATGAAAAAGCAAAACGCTGACCATATGAGATTTTCTCTGCTTACTATTTTCTTACTGCAATTTTTTGCTTCCGGCCTATATTGTCAGGAGTGGATAGTGCCGGATGACCAGAAGGATCGTCTCAGCACTTTCCCCTTTAGTGATGAAACAAGAAAAGAAGGCGAAAAGATCTACAGCATCAATTGCATGTCCTGCCACGGGACTCCGGGTAAGGCAAATTTCATTAACCTTGTCCCCCCTCCCGGAGATCCCGCAACCGAAAAGATACAGCACAACAAAGACGGGGAAATATTCTACAAAGTGTTAACCGGACGAGGGCAGATGCCGTCATTCAGATCTGTACTTTCAACAAAAGAGATATGGAATGTCATATCATATCTCCGGAGCTTTAACAGTTCTTACAAGCAGAAGATTGTACAAGTTATAACTTCCCCGGCGTATCCCGGGGCTGAAATAAAAATCAATCTGTCATATAATCCGGGAGATACAATAATCACTTTATCTGCCCTGGCTGTAAAAGATAATGTAATTGTTCCTGTTACCGGTGCAGCGGTCCGGATTTTTGTTTCAAGATATTTCGGCATACTTCCGCTGGACGAGGAAAAAACCACCGGTAAAGACGGATTGGCAATTTTCAGAATTCCCGATGATTTACCCGGAGATACTGCCGGGAATATTAAAATCAGTGCCAGGTTTTCTGATGAAACGGTTTTCGGATCCGTCTCCAAAGACACTTTGCTATGTGCTGCTCAAAAGACAGTTCCGGTCAGCCTGGTTTCGGAAAGAGCTATGTGGAACACTGTACGAAAAGCTCCGGTCTGGATTATTCTTACATTCAGCATGGGCCTTCTTCTTGTCTGGAGTTTCATTATTATTGTGCTGATAAAGCTTCGTGATATTTTCATTATTGGAAAGTCTGTTAAAGACGACCTTAAGGAGGAGATACAAAATCCTTAAAATCTAATAATAACTGAATATGAACAAATTCACTACGGTTGGTAGAATTTTATTTGCCCTTCCATTTGCTGTTTTCGGTATCAATCATTTTGTAATGATGGATTACTATATGGGCATGTTAACATCATTTATTCCTCAAACAGCCTTTGTAATGATTCTGACAGGAATACTGCTCCTTGCTGCCAGTATTAGTATAATAACAAAAAAGCTTGTGAAAATATCTACACTGCTGTTGGCCGTTCTGCTTTTTATTTTTATTGTAACAATCCACATACCTCACCTGATTAATGGTGTTGATACAACAGTTACATTGATTGCTCTCTTAAAGGATATATCACTTATGGGCGGATCGTTAATGATTGCAGGTATTTATTCTGAGGGTGAAGCTGTGAAACAATAATATGACTTCCATGAAAAAATTATACCCTGTGTTATTCCTGATGATCATCGCACTGAATCTGAATGGTCAGGATCTGGTCAGATCTGAATTATTTGAGAAAGAGGTGGAGATTGGAATTGTTGAAAAGCTCGGCGACACTATTCCAATGGATCTCTGGTTTTTGAACGAGAACAGCGATACGGTGACCTTAAGGCAACTCATTAACAAGCCGACAATTATGTTCTTTGTTTATTTTGATTGCCCGAATCTCTGCAGTCCTTTAATGGATGGTGTCGCAGACATGGTAAGTAAACTTGACATGGTTTTAGGAACAGATTATCAGATAATTACCATAAGCTTCAATACAAAAGATACCCCTGAGAAAGCAAGAGAGAAAAAAGTAAATTTTGTTCAGAAAATCAGCAAGGAAAATCAAAAGAACTGGATTTATTTAACAGGAGTCCAGGAGAACATTAGCACAATTACTTCGGCAATAGGTTTTAAGTATAAAGCTCAGGGGCTTGATTTCGCCCATTCTTCTGCAATTTATATTTTAAGCCCTCAGGGAAAGATAACGAGGTATCTGTATGGCTTAACATTTCTGCCTTTTGATGTTAAAATGGCAATCATTGAAGCACAGAAAGGGATTGCACGCCCGACGATAAACAAAATACTTGAATACTGTTTTGTTTATAATCCCAGCAGTCATACTTATACACTGCAGGTAACCAGAATAATAGGAAGTATAATATTGTTTATTGCCCTGGTGGTATTCATTGTTCTGTTATTGAAGAAAAGAAAAAAATGATAATCAGCCTGATATGAGTAATTCTGAATCCGGAACCCACATAAGTTACCTTCAGTATAAAGGAAAATATAATGGGATATGGTCCTGGTTATTGTCCACCGACCATAAAAGAATCGGCTTGTTATATCTGTATTCGGTTATGGTTTTTTTCTTTATCGCAGTCATCCTCGGCGTGCTGATGAGAATAGAGCTGATCGCACCCGGAGAAACCATTATGGGGCCGCAGATGTATAACGGGATATTTACGATTCACGGGATCATTATGATTTTCGTGATTGTTATTCCTGCTCTGCCGGCCATTTTTGGAAATTTCTTTTTGCCAATATTTATCGGGGCAAAAGATGTGGCATTCCCCAGGTTGAATCTTTTTTCATATTATCTTTACCTCACAGGGGCAATTCTTGGTGTTCTGTCCCAGTTTGCAGGTAGCGGACCACCTGATACAGGCTGGACGTTTTATGTACCATACAGTGCCCAATCTTCAACCAATGTTATTTTTGCCCTTTCAGCTGCCTTTGTACTGGGATTCTCATCAATTCTTACCGGACTAAATTTCATAGTTACAATCCACCGCCTACGGGCTCCGGGAATGGGCTGGTTCAAGATGCCCCTGTTTCCATGGTCATTATATGCAACCGCATGGATTCAGGTTCTTGCCACACCGATAATCGGGATCACTCTTCTTATGGTTATCGCTGAACGAGTTTTAAATATCGGATTCTTCGATCCTGCACTTAGGTGGGGATCCGGTATTATTTCAGCATCTCTTCTGGATATATTCGCACCCGGCTGTTTATATTATGATCCTTCCTGCAATGGGAATTGTGACTGAAATATTTCCCACATTCAGCCAGAAACCTGTTTTTGGATATACCGCAATTCTTTTTTCAAGCCTTGCAATCGCATTCGTTGGTTATTTTGTCTGGGGACATCACATGTTTAATGCAGGCATCAGCTACGGATCCAGATGGTTTTTCTCATTCCTTACATTTATTGTTGCAGTCCCCAGTGCAATTAAGGTTTTTAACTGGATATCCACCATGTATGGTGGCTCCATTGACCTTAAACCGCCTCTGTTATATGCAATATCATTCATCTTCCTGTTTATGATAGGCGGATTTACAGGTTTAACACTTGGAGCTCTTTCTGCCAATGTTCAGGTTCACGACACATCATTTGTGGTTGCACATTTCCATTATATAATTTTCGGAGGAATGGGATTTGCAACTTTTGCAGGTATTCATTACTGGTATCCCAAGATGTTTGGCAGGATGTACAACAACCGTCTTGCAAACATTGCCTGGGGTATTAATTTTACAGGATTTAATCTGCTCTATCTTCCCTCAGTTTATTATTGGCATTCAGGGCATGCCAAGAAGGTATTTTGATTACCTGCCGCAGTTTAAGACCGGAGAAGTTATTTCTACCATCGGCGGATTTATCCTTTTTACTGGTTTATTGCTGATGGTTTATAACCTGGTCCGGAATATTAAAAAAGGAGAAATTGCTCCCGCAAACCCATGGCATGGAGTTACACTTGAATGGCAGATACCATCGCCACCTCCGCATGAGAATTTTGATGTTATCCCTGAAATAAAATCCAAACCTTATCTGTTTGGAAACGATGCCCAAAATAATTCCAGATAAAATTATATGTCAGGTAATAACCTTTATACTGAACAGCAGGAGAGCGAAACCGGGAAGCTTGGAATGTGGATATTCCTGTTTACCGAATTATTTCTTTTTGGAGGATTATTTCTGGTTTATGCTGTATTCCGATCAAAATATTCCGCAGATTTTCATTCAGCTGCCTCAGAGTTAAATGCACTTATAGGGACACTTAATACTGTGTTTCTCCTTACAAGCAGTATGACGGTTGCCATGTCACTTACAGCTATTCAGAAAAACAACAGGAATCTTGCATTATTTCTTGTATTTGCGACTATATTCCTGGCAGCTCTTTTCATGTTAAATAAATATTTTGAATGGTCCCATAAATTTCATTTCAAGCTTTATCCGGGATCGGATGTGCTTAAAAACCTTCCCCATGGAGAGCTTTTATTTTTCGGTCTCTATTACATGATGACAGGATTGCACGCTCTTCATGTATTAGCGGGCATGGTGCTTCTTTCAATCAACCTGTTTAAAATTAAATCAGGAAAAGTGAACCGGATTCATTACCTGCTTCTCGAAAACAGTGCTCTTTACTGGCATTTAGTGGATCTGATATGGATTTTCATATTCCCATTATTATACCTGATAACCTGATACCATAAATCTGACATATGAAACAAGGAGAGATACATATTTCCAGCTATTTTTCTCATGCGGTTGTCTTGATAATTCTGCTTACGCTTACAACAATTTCAGTTTCGGTGACAGGATGGCATCTGGGTGCTCTTACCGTAGCTGTTGCTCTTATTATTGCCAGTTTCAAAGCCGGTACCGTAATTACTTATTTCATGCATTTGAAATTCGAGAGCCTGTTTTTAAAACTTTTAGTCATGGGAGTGTTTGTGCTATACGCTCTGGTTATAATAATTACGTTCATTGATTATTTGTTAAGATAAAAACCAAGAATCATTGTTATGTTTACAGGTGCATCAAATATGGCGGAGGGAGTAGACAGGACATTTATTTTTATTTTCTCAATAGCCGCTGTTTTTATTGTAGGAATAACAGTATTCATGATTTATACTGTAATCCACTTTTCAAGAAAAAAGGGGAAAGAAGCAAAACAATTCCGCGGTAATATCAAGCTCGAAGCAGCATGGATCATCATACCGGTTATTCTGGTGCTGATCATGTTCCGATATGGACGGATTGGATTTGCTCCGATGCGTGATGTACCTGACGATGCAATGGCGATTACAGCAATTGGAAGAATGTGGGAGTGGGAATTCGATTACGGTAATGGCATGAAGTCGAAGCAACTGGTCGTTCCTGTCAACAAACCCGTACGTGTAAACCTTAAATCGGAAGATGTAAATCACAGCCTTTTTATTCCGGCATTCAGAGTAAAGCAAGACGCAATACCTGGTTACAGTAATTATCTCTGGTTTGTACCCACTATGGTAGGGGAATATGAGATCCTGTGTACGGAGTATTGCGGATTGCTTCACTCATCCATGCTATCAAAGGCAAGGGTTCTGGAGCAGGATAGATATGATACCTGGTTCAGTGAATTTAAAAATACCGCGCGTGAACCTGAGCCGGATGGTTATCTTCTTTTAAGAAATACTGGTTGCATTGCCTGCCATTCCCTGGACGGAACAAAGCTTGTAGGTCCTTCATTTAAAAATCTCTTTGGAAAGGAAACGACTGTTTTGACCGGAACCATCCGGAAAACAGTTATTGTCGATGAAGAATATATTAAGAAGTCTATTTATAATCCCGATTCTGAAGTAGTTACAGGATTCAGCAAAGGATTGATGCAGTCATATAAGAATGTCCTCAAAGAGGATGACATTCAAATAATTATTGATTATCTAAAGACCCTTGCGGGAGAAAAATAATCACATCCGGAAGTTTTCAGTTTATTTTAGTCTGGTAAAATACAAACTGTCGCTTGCTGTGTCATTGTCTGCAGCAACAGGTTTTTTCCTTTACCGGAAAACATTTGATTCGCATCTTTTCTTTCTTATAACAGGGATTTTCCTGCTTGCTGCCGGGTCATTAGTTCTGAATCAGTACTCTGAAAGAGAACAGGATGCTATCATGGCGAGAACCATGAAAAGACCGATTGCTGCAAAAAAAATATCTCCCGGACTGGCAATTCCGGTAATTTTATTTCTGCTTTTTTCAGGGATCTTCTTATTGCTTCTAAACGGATTCATTCCTTTTGCTTTAGCTTGCCTGGGAGTAATTTTATACAACGTTTTTTATACTTCCCTGAAAAAAATCACGCTCCTGGCCATAATACCCGGGGCGTTTGTCGGGGCTATTCCTCCTCTTATCGGATATACCTCTGCAGGCGGAACAGTTTTGAATGATAAAATTCTGTTTTTTTCAGCTTTTATGTTCTTGTGGCAGATACCACATTTCTGGCTTCTTCTGATCAGGTACGGAAAGGAGTACAAGGCCGCAGGATTCAGGACTATTTCTGATCATCTGAATGAATTACAGATAAAATATCTTATATTTTTCTGGGTTCTCCTGTCTTTAGTATGCCTTAATCTATTCTCCCGGTTTACAGGTTTGTTAACTAAAAGTTTTTCGATCCTGCTCATCATTCTGAACATCTCATTTGTTATTTTCTTCTTCATTTTGCTTTTTATAAGAAAAGGATCTGATCATCCAAGAAATGCGTTCATCCTTTTCAATTCGTTCAGCATTCTGATAATGTTATTACTTATAGCTGAATCCTTATTTAGTGGAATCTGAATCACAAAATTGCATTATTAAATAAAAGAATAAATAATTGAATTTGAAATGTTTTGCCGGCAACATCAGCTTATCTTTCTTCCATGATAATAATTTTTTAAGGTCTTAATCGTTTATTTGATATAAATAAATTAAATGGATATGAAAAAGTCTCTTATAATTATTCTTGTCTTTATTCTTTCAGGCATTCTAATGCATGGTTGCAAAAAAGATAAGGGAGATCCACCTGTATTACCTCCGGCTGAATCGATGGCCATTGACTTCAGCAACTTTGAAAATGGCACGAAAGGTGACGCATTAATATCCATACCGAAAGGCAGTGAAGACAGTTACTGGCAGCTATCCGCCAGCGCTGCCCTTTTATGGAAAGCAATTATTTATACCACTCTTGCGGTTCCTGTTTACTCATTTCAGCTGGCTGTTGAAGAGACCCCGGTGTATCTTGATGACAAGACCTGGCAATGGAGTTGCAGTGCAACCCTGCTGAGTGTAACTTACGTTGCAAGGCTGACCGGCCAGATCACCGAAACAAATGTAGTCTGGAAGATGTACATCACAAAAGAAGGGACGGGTGGTTTTACTGATTTTCTCTGGTTTGACGGGACGTCAGAATTTGATGGCACCGAGGGTCAATGGAGATTGTATGAAAGCCCTCTGGTTCCTGTGAAGATCCTCCAGATAGACTGGAGTGTGACTGGTGATAAAGTCGGTATGATAAAATATACTTATACCAAAACAGGAGCATATGAAGGTAATTATATTGAATATGGTCTGACAACCAATGCACTAAATGCATATTATAAAATTCATTATTACAATTCCACAGAAGAAAAGTTATTTGATCTGGATGTCGAGTGGAGTACTACCCTGCACAACGGAAGGGTAAAATGTCCTGTCCATTTCCAGACATCCGACTGGTACTGCTGGGATGGCAACCATTTGAATATTACCTGTCCCTGATAAACAGGCTGCAATATAGGAGGAAAGGCTTGATGTGTTATAATTTACCCCCCATGGTGCATGGGGGGTTTTTTATAGACCTGAAATGTCTGCTTTTATCCACATTTTTATTATTTTGCGCACCTGATTTAAAATTAGGATACTGATGTCATCGGGGAAAAAAACTCTATTATTGATCATCCTGATCCTCATAGCGGACCAGATTCTTAAATTGTGGGTAAAAACACACATGGTCATCGGGCAGGAAATACAATTGTTCGGAAACTGGGGATTGCTGCATTTTATCGAAAATAACGGGATGGCATTTGGAATGGAGATGGGAGGAAAAACCGGGAAAATCGTGCTGAGCCTGTTCAGGATTGCAGCAATCATCGGGATCACCTGGTTTCTGCTATCCCTTATAAGAAAAAAATCAAACTTATGTCTGATCCTGTCGGTAAGTGCCATTCTGGCCGGAGCAATGGGAAACATTATCGACAGTGCTTTTTATGGATTGATCTTCAGCGAGAGTTTCAGCCAGCCGGCTGTTCTGTTTCCTCCTGAAGGCGGTTATTCCTCCTTTCTTCTTGGCAGAGTGGTTGATATGTTATATTTCCCGGTAATTAATACCCAATGGCCCGACTGGTCCCCGTTCAGGCCCGGAGAATCACTGGTGTTTTTCAGACCTGTATTTAATATTGCAGACTCCTCAATAACCTGCGGGGTCTTTGCCATAATCCTTTTCCAGAAAAAAATGTTCAGGGATCTTAAATGAACAAAGTTGCCTGCCCTGTGAAATACCATGATGCCTTCGCCTTGGTCTTATTTCACAGGGCGTGGGTGCGAACTACTGGCAGCAATCCCCTATACACCTCAAAAGGGCTATTATCTTCTCATGTTTCAGGTAGTAAAAAGTGTTTTTGCCCTCCCTCCTGGAACCCAGGACACCTTTATCTTTCAATATGCCAAGATGATGCGATGCTGTCGATTGCTCAATTCCAATATGTTTATGTATCTCTGTGACATTCATGGTTTTCCCCAGTTCCAGGCAGCCAATTATTGATATCCTTGCAGGGTGTGCCATTGCTTTCAGCATACCAGATGCCTTTTCGAGATTTTCCGGATTCAGATCTTTTATTTCCATTAATGTTCGATTTCTTATAACAAATATATTATAATTTTCCAGACCTGAATTTAAATCACTTCTCTGACAGACTGATAAAAATTCTATAATTTATCAGGGAATACCTATTTTAGTATATTTGACGAAAATCCTTTAATGCCGGATCTGGGGAATATAAAGAAACCTGTCAGGGAGGAAATGGCACAGTTTGAAGCCTATTTCGGCAAGACCATGCAAAGCAGGATCCCCCTCCTGAAAATAATATTAAATTATATTTTCAGACGCAAGGGCAAACAGATGAGGCCTTTGCTGGTTTTCCTGAGTGCAAAGCTGAACGGGACTATCGGGGAGCCTACGTTTGTGGCTGCAACGTTCATCGAGCTTCTTCATACTGCTTCGATTGTTCATGATGACGTTGTTGATGATGCCAGCGAAAGACGCGGTGCTCTTTCAATAAATGCCTTATGGAATTCCAAGATCGCCGTTCTCGTGGGTGATTATATGCTGTCAAAAGGTCTCCTGATAAGCATCGAAAAAAACCGGGTTGATATGCTTGAAATAGTCTCGGAAGCTGTCAAATCCATGACCGAAGGGGAGCTTCTCCAGCTTCAGAAATCACGTAAGCTTAAAATCAGTGAAGATGATTATTTCAGGGTCATCAGCTGCAAAACTGCGGCACTGATCGGTGCCTGCACCGCATGCGGCGCCCGGTCAGTAACCAGTGATCCTGATATTATTCAGCTCATGAAAGATTTCGGAGAAACTCTCGGAATTGCTTTCCAGATACGCGACGATCTTCTTGATTATGATGGCAATGGTCTGACCGGGAAAGCCTCAGGCAATGATATAAAGGAAAAGAAAATCACTCTGCCGCTGATCCATGCACTTGAAAAAGCTTCAGTTACCCGTAAAAAGCAAATTCTGAAAGTAATCGGAAATAAGAAAAAATCGCGATCCGATGTTGCTGAAGTGGTCCGGTTTGTTGCCGAAAACGGAGGAATGGATTATGCAGCACTTAAAATGAATCAATATCGCGATAAAGCCCTGGCGATACTTGACACATATCCCGAATCGGATGTCAAGAATTCCCTGAGGGAATTTGTATATTATACAGTTTCGCGGGAGAAATAGTTACTCCGCTGCCTCCAGTCTGATCTTTGCCACCTTCTCCATATCTTTTTCATAATACCTCGATCCCAGATAAAACAGGAGAGCACCTATCAGAAGGATAAAAGGCAATATTGACAAGGCTGTCTGGATATTTGAAAGGTCATATATCCTTCCCAGGACTATCGGGGCCATTGATGAGCCCACCAGATTCTGAACCACCACGGCGATGGCATATGATGTTGCCCTTAATCCGGGATGAATGACATCCTGGGTTACAGCTGCAGCTCCGGCAATAAAACAGGTTATAAGGACACCCATAAGCAGCAGAGTTAGATATTGGACTGTTCCTCTTAACTGCAGGGCAATAAACAGGACAACTGCTGTACATAGTGTGGAAATCGCCGGTAACAGCAGTCTGGCATTTACCTGTTTCTTACGCCAGGCATCGGTCAGATAACCACCCAGGGGAGCTCCGACCACTGCCAGCACCATTACCAAACTGGCATCTCTTGCGGCTTTATCCATTGGTGCGCCATTTACATTCTGAAAATATGTCGATAGCCACGTTATTAGTGCAGTAGTTACAAAAACCACCGCCGCCATGCCAAAATATGTAAAAATGACCGATGGTCTTGATAAAAATTCTCTGACCATATCCTTTCTTTTCCATTTTGATTTTCCTGCTTGCCCTGTCAATAAATGCAAGATCAACTGTTTTATAGTCTTTAATGAACAGGAAAAGAATTGCAATTATCAAACCCGGTAAGGCTACGATTCCGAATGCATGCTTCCACCCCAGTTTAACTGCAATCAATCCTCCCAGGAGGTGCCCTATTGCAGTTCCTACCGGAATCGAGGCATTCCAGAGACCCATCATCCTCGATCTTTTATCGAGTGGGAATAATCCGGATATCACGGCGCTTCCTCCCGGCGCGTATCCGGCCTCTCCGATCCCGATCAGCATACGGGCCATAAACAACTGTACATAATTGCCTGTCAGGGCACAGAGGGCTGTGGCTATGCTCCACATTATTGCCATGATCCCTATGGTTTTTGTCCGGCTCCACCGGTCAACCAGCAACGATACCGGGAATGTCAGCAACACTATCGCCCAATATACAGCAGAAACAAGCATTCCGCTTTGCGTATGGGAAATACCCCAGTCCTTTTCAATCGCAGGGAACATGGATGTTATTACCATCCTGTCGATATAATCGAACATGTAAAGCAGGAACAACAAAGCAAAGACATAGTATGAATACCTTTTTGAAAACAGGTATCCCTCTTTGATTTCAGTATTTTTCATAGAAAATGTAATAGGTTAGGCTTTGACCAAGTAAATAAAAATTAGTCTTTGTTGTTTTTTTTGTAGTAATTTTAAGTCTTTATACTTATTGAATGTAAGTTTTCATGGGATTAATTTCATTTTATGTATAATCTTAAAAACTAAGTTGATGGTAACCTTACAACAAATTGAAGATTTTCTAGGATCCGGACCAATTGCAATGGCCGGAGTGTCGCGTAATCCAAAAAAATTCGGATTTGCCGCTTTCAAGGAACTAAAGGAAAAAGGCATGAATATTATTCCTGTTAATCCGCACGCTGATGAAATCCACGGATCAAAAGTCTATCATGACATCAAAAGCCTTCCTGACGATGTGAAAGGACTTATTGTCATGACCGGTAAAGACTCAGACTGCGGGAGTAATCAGGGAAGCAAAGGGGAAAGGGATCAAAAACATCTGGGTCCAGCAGATGGCCGAAAGCAAAGAGGCCTTGAACGAGCTGGAGGGATCAGGTATCAATTATATCACAAAGGAGTGTATTCTGATGCATTATAAACCTCACAGCATACATAAGTTTCACGCTGCTATAAGAAAGTTTTTCAGAAGGTTCCCCAGGTAGTGGTTTTTCGGTGGAATACCTGAAATAGCCTTAGTATTATTACCCTGCAAATAGTAAATGATTGTACATTCCCGGTAAAAGAAAAGAACTGAGAAGAAGTGACCAGTTTTTATTACCGGTCAGCAAACCTGTTTTTGAGAAAGGAAAATACGATATTTATCCGTCACTCAAAATAAATGATAATCAGATCTTTGCAGGTTTCGAAACTCTTGCCGGTAAAATCAAAAATTTCAGGAATGTTATTATAGACGGTTACAATGGAGTTTTTTTTGACTTTTTTCAGGCTCAGCTTAATAAAATCTTACGAAAGAACGGCTGCAAGGTTTCCTGGAAAAAGACATCCGATTTCTACAAGCCTGCATCACAGATCGTTGATATGACCGCTCCTTTTCTCGGAGGAAATGATCCTGTTTTCGGGAGAAGGACTTTTTTAAATCTGGAGGATTTTTTCATTACAGAAAAACTTAAATCAGTCCGTCCTGATAAGGATTCCGAAGTTAACATCCTGATTGGTCCGGGTGCAGCATTGGCTTCATGGGAAGGACTGTTAATCTATATCGATATCCCCAAAAATGAAATTCAATACCGCTCACGGGCAGGCTCCGTTTCAAACCTGGGAGCAATAGCTTCTCCCGATCCAAAGAAAATGTATAAGCGTTTTTACTTTATCGACTGGGTGGTATTAAACAAACATAAAAAGCAAATTCTGCCTTCAGTGGATTTGTTTGTTGACGGACAACGTCCGGAGTTGCCGGTTTGGATGGAAGGAACAACCTTAAGGAAATCACTTTTAACTATAAGCCGCAATGTTTTCAGGGTCAGACCATGGTTTGAACCCGGAACATGGGGAGGAACCTGGATCAGGGATAATATTACCGGCCTGAATAAAAATGTCCCTAATTATGCATGGTCGTTTGAACTTATTACTCCTGAAAACGGATTACTGTTCGAAAGTTCTTCTCTTCTCTGTGAGGTTTCGTTCGATTGCCTTATGTACCAGCAAGCTGAGGCAGTTCTTGGAGATCATTATCCCGAATTCGGGACTGATTTTCCGATCCGTTTCGATTTTCTGGATACCTTCGATGGTGGCAACCTCTCATTACAGTGTCATCCTCGTCCTCAATATATGAAGGAACACTTTGGTGAGGACCTTACGCAGGAGGAGACATACTATATTCTTGACACAAAAGATAATGCAACTGTCTTTCTGGGTTTCCGCGAAAATATTGAATCTGGAAATTTCAGACAGGAACTGGAAAATAGTTTTAACCGGAACAAGGTATTTGATCCTGACAGATATATCCTCCGGCATCCGGTAAACAAGCATGACCTTTTGTTGATTCCGTTCGGCACGATTCATGGCTCGGGAAAGAATAATCTGGTCCTTGAAATTAGTACTACACCTTATATTTTCACCTTTAAGATGTATGACTGGCTAAGACCTGATCTGGATGGAAAACCAAGACCGCTGAACATTGACCGGGGAATGGCAAATCTCTGCTTTGACAGGAAAGGAGATTCTGTATATGCTGATCTTATTGCAAGACCGGTATTAATTGCCGAAGGTTCAGACTGGCAGATCCTTCATCTGCAGACACATGAAACCCATTCCTATGATATCCACCGATATCATTTTCAAAGCGAGATTGAAATCAGGACAAATAATAAATGTCTTGTAATGAGTTTGACCGAGGGACAAAGCATTGATATCGAAACAATGAACGGATTTAAAACAACCTTCTGTTATGCTGAGACTTTTGTCATTCCTGCAGCAGCTCAAAGTGTCAGAATAACCAACAATTCATCATCGGGAGCTGTACTTGTTAAAGCATTCATGAAATAATAAAACTTATGAAAAGATATTTTTTACTACTGCCTGTTATTTTTTCTTTTTCAGTTTTTGCACTTAAAGCTCAATCATTTATCAGTTCTGATGATGAACTGGTGAACGGTTATTCGGACAAAATCTCAGGAACTGATTATGAGTACCACTCGTGTATTCCCGGGCTACGACAGAGCATTATAATAAGGGCTGAAAGCGGCAATGACTACATGGAGTGGGCAACTGATGCTCCGCTGCTTCCGGATAAAAAGAAATATTCTGCTTTCATCTGGGTTACTGCAATCGGATCAAGTCCCGGAAATGCCAGGATGTATCTTACGACTGATCTGAATCATAAATTCAGTTTCAATACCGACGGACAGGCAGCCTGGACAATCAATTCAGATGATGGTTCCAGTCTGAGCTTTAGTTCAATAATGACCGATCAGCATGGAGATCATCATGGATACATGGTGTTACGGATCCCATCAGGAAAGTTAATAAAGGGAAAACCTGTTAAGTTAAGGGTGACCGGGAGCAAATCAAATCTTACATCCTGGTATATGACTTATAAAAAGGAGGTTAAAACCGGTGTCGCTCTTAATCCATTTCCTGCCGTACTAAAAAAGGACAATGCACATCTTCAGCTGGTTGAGGCAGCAATATTCTATTTCGGAAAGGAAAAGGACTGTAAAATCTTTGCTAATAATAAGCTGGTTGCCAGTGCCCCTTTGAAATTCGGTTACAACACTGTAAACATAGGGCTCCGGCAGGTCCTGAAACCTTCCAGGATTAATCTTAAGGTCATTGCCGGTGACTTTTCAATGTCAAACAGCGTAACTCTGAATCCTGTTAAAAAATGGAACATTGATCTGATCCAGCACTCTCATACCGATATCGGGTATACCCGTTCGCAAACAGAGATTCTGGCAGAACATCTCAGGTACATTGATTACGCCCTTGATTATTGCGATGCAACGGACAATTATCCGGAGAATGCAAAATTCAGATGGACCTGTGAAGCTTCATGGCCTGTGGATGAGTTTTTGAAATCCAGGCCTGCGGATCAGGTCGGCCGTCTTTTAAAACGGATAAAGGAGGGCCGCATTGAAGTTACAGGTATGTATTTTAATTTTGATGAGATCCCTGATGAACAAATACTGGCTGCCTCTCTTGCAGCTGCAGGCAGGATCAAGGCCAGGGGCATACCTTTGACCCTTGCTATGCAAAATGATGTAAACGGTATCGGCTGGTGTATGATTGACTACTTCAGTCAGCTTGGAATTAAATACCTGAATATGGGCACGCACGGACACCGTGCGCTTATTTGTTTTGACAAGCCGACAATGTTCTGGTGGGAATCCCCGTCAGGAAACAAGATCCTGACTTTCAGGGCTGAACATTACATGACCGGGAATACTCTACTCGAAATCCAGAACGGGGATCTGAACAAATTCCAGTACAACCTGCTGACATATCTGAAGAATCTTGAAGCCCTTAAGTATCCGTTTAACGAAATAGCTATTCAATTATCAGGCTATCTTACAGATAATTCGCCTCCATCGACCCTGGCAAGCGAGATGATAAGAAAATGGGATGAGGTTTTCGAATGGCCAAAGCTCTCAACCTCAACTGCTGAATCCTTTTTCAGGAAAATGGAAAAAGAACATAGTACCGAATTTCCGGTGATAAGAGGAGCGTGGCCGGACTGGTGGACGGACGGTTTCGGATCAGCAGCAAGGGAAACTTCGGTCACCCGGAATGCAGCCGCCTCATTTAAGGCAAATACCGGGGCGCTTTCAATGGCAGCCATTGCAGGCATTAAACTCCCGGAGGGCACAGAAAGGAAAATTGACCTGGTTAACGAAGCCCTGATGTTTTACACAGAGCATACTACCGGATACTCTGAGAGTGTCAGGGAACCATTCAGCCAGCCAACAATGGAACAAAGGGCGCTCAAGGAATCCTATGCATGGGAAGCCAACCGCCGTACTGCATCCCTTGGTGAGGATGCAATGGGATTACTGCAAAGCATGTTTAAAAGGGAAAAAGAACCATCTCTGATCGTATTTAATACCCTGAACTGGAAAAGGTCGGGTCTGACCGTGATTTATATTGACCATCAGATAGTTCCGCGGGGCAGTACGGCAGGAATATATGATACTGATGATCACCGCGTTCCCGTGCAGGCTCTTTCGTACCGCGCCGATGGTACATACTGGGCAGTATGGCTGGATGATATCCCTGCTTTTGGATTTAAGAAATTTCTGGTCCGTCAGCTGAATGAGGAAAACGGCACAATCAGCAAAGAAGCTCCGGCACTACTTGAAAATAAATGGTATAAGATCGCTCCTGACTATTCCGGAGGGATCATCAGTTCATGGTTTGATAAGGAATTATCTCTTGAACTTGTTGACAGGAATTCGGAATACGGAATGGCGGAATTTATCCTGGAGCAGCTCGGAAACAGAAGCCAGATGGAAAGAAAAATGCTTACTGATTATAAAAGATCCCCGCTTGATACATTATGGTTCGATTCAGTTACCAGAGGACCTGTCTTTAACAGCATCAAATTCTATGGTGAATCTGAAACTGCAATAAATCCCAAAGGCTATTCCATTGAAATCAGGCTTTACAATACCGAAAAACTAGTTGAAATTGTCTGTTCAATTATTAAAAAAAGCATTACAGATCCCGAGAGTTTTTATATTGCTTTCCCGTTCAACCTGAAAGATGGAAAACATTTTACCGAAGTACAGGGAGGCATTATAGAAACAGGCAAAGACCAGATAAAAGGTTCCTCCAATGACTGGTACAGTGTTCAGAATTTCACCTCTGTCAGGAACCCGGACGCACAGCTGGTAATGGGTTGCAGTGAGATGCCGCTGATGCAGTTCGGAGCAATCAATACGGGGCGGTACCAGGCCGGAGCAATGCCACAGGGCACGCATGTTTTTTCATGGCCGATGAATAATTACTGGGTCACAAATTTCAATGCTGACCAGAGGGGAGGACATACATGGTCATATTATCTGACTACTTCTGATGATGTCTCTGACAACTTTGCATCCCGTTTTGGATGGGGCTCCAGGATACCATATCTGACAAGGATCCTTCCAGGGGAAGGTACCGGAGAAAACAAAGGAGAGGGATCATTTATTGAAGGTTGGCCCGGGAATGTTATACTGGTAAGCGCCCGACCTTCTGACGATGGAAAAACAATCCTTATTCATCTGCGTGAAACTGACGGAAAAGAGGCTCATCTGAACCTGAAAAACGGGCTGACAGGAAATCAGCTGGATATTTCCGGATCAGATGTTACCGGAAAATCAATAATGGATTCTGATACTATTATAAAACCACTTGAATCAAAATTCTTTTTGATAAAAACAGGTTTTTGATTCGTAAAAAACTAAACTTTGTAACTTGCATTAATATATACAGCAGCTTAATTAAAGTCCCATGCAGGAACCCGGATATTTACACAGCATTGAGTTTGCAGTAAGAGATTATGAATGTGATATACAGGGTGTTGTCAATAATGCAAATTATCAGCATTACCTTGAGCACGCCAGGCATGAATTCCTTATCTCAAGAGGAATCAGCTTTGCTCAGCTTCACGAAGACGGACTTGAACTTATTGTAACAAAAGTTGAAATAGAATATAAATATCCTCTCAGAAGCCATGACAGATTCATAGTAAAAACAAATATTCAGAAAGAAGGAAATATCAGGCTGGTATTCTTCCAGGATATTTACAAATTGCCTGACATGAAGATGGTTGTTCGTGCCAGAATAACATGCGCTGCAGTTAAAAATGGTAAACCGGTTTATCCCGGGGAAGTTATCACCAGACTCGGTCTGGATTAAATTGAATAAATATGCTGAAACAATCTGAAAATTATTCGTTCAGAGCAGTGTTTATCATGATTCTGATTGTACCTTTTTTTTCAGGCGTTTATTCACAATCAAACAGCTCTCTGAAGCAGAAATATGATAAACGGGAAGTTTACATTAGAATGCGGGATGGGGTTAAACTCTTCACATCGGTTTATACCCCTAAAAACAATTCTGAAGATCATCCTGTCTTACTTATCAGGACACCCTACAACATTGAGCCGCAAGGGCCTGAAAACTTCACTGACTTGCTGCTTTCCTACCAGAGATATATTGATGAAGAGTATATTATGGTTTTCCAGGATGTCAGGGGAAGATACATGAGCGAAGGTGTGTTTGAAGATATCCGTCCAGTAATTCCGGCAAAAAAGAGCAATAAGGATATCGATGAAACAACAGATACATGGGACACTGTTGACTGGCTGGTAAAGAATGTCAGGAATAACAACGGGAAAGTAGGTATTCTCGGAATATCATACCCGGGATTCTATTCAACCATGGGTATTATCAATGCACACCCGGCCGTGAAAGCTGTTTCTCCGCAAGCTCCTGTTACCGCATGGTTTATCGGAGATGATTTTCATCACAATGGTGCATTCTTCCTTCAGGATTGTTTCAGTTTTTATTACAGCTTTGGCCAGCCGCGCAGGGCCCCGACCCGAAGCGGCAATCCGCGTTTCAAATATCCGGTACCTGATAATTATGAGTTTTTCCTGTCGCTTGGTGCCGTAAAAAACATTGCTCCCAGATATTTCGGCGACAGTATAAAATTCTGGAATGATGCATTTTCGCACCCTGATTATGACGATTTCTGGAAATCAAGGGATCCCCGTCCATTTTTAAAAAATGTTACTCCGGCGGTTATGACGGTCGGCGGCTGGTTCGATGCAGAGGATCTGTACGGTGCTCTTAATACTTACGAAGCTATTGAAAAACAAAATTCTCCAGCTACAGGTAATTATCTTGTAATGGGTCCATGGGCTCATGGCCAGTGGGCTTCCGGCGATGGGGATAACCTGGGTAATATTTACTGGGGCTTAAATGCAAATGACAAATATATCATTCAGGAAGAGAACTTCTTTAATTATCATCTGAAAGGAACAGGAAGTCCTGATATGCCTGAAGCCACAATATTTGTCACTGGCTCAAATGAATGGAGAGATTTTACTGAGTGGCCTCCGAAAAACATACTTGAAAAATATCTGTATTTCCATCCGGGGGAAGCTGCTTCGTTCAATGCTCCTGCGGGCAATACAGGTTTTGATGAATATGTTTCTGACCCTATGAATCCGGTGCCATATACTGAAGATGTCCATACAAACAGGACTGAAGCATACATGACAGATGACCAGAGGTTTGCATCGAGGAGGCCTGATGTTATGGTTTACCAGACCGATATTCTGACTGAAAATATTACACTGACCGGTCCTCTTACTGCTGATCTTTTTGTATCCACAACAGGAACTGATGCCGATTATGTTGTCAAACTGATTGATGTCTTTCCTGCTGATACAGAAGCCGGTGATTCCGGCAACAGGTATCCTCCGGGAGGATATCAGATGCTTGTACGCGGTGAAGTATTCAGAGGCAGATACCGTAACAGCTTTGAAAATCCTGAACCATTCATTCCCGGAAAAGTTACAGAAGTCAGGTACGAGATCCCGGATGTGGCTCATACCTTTAGGAAAGGACACAGGATCATGATCCAGGTTCAGAATTCATGGTTCCCCCTGGTAGACAGGAATCCGCAGAAATTTGTCAATATCTATAAATGTTCCGACAGCGATTTTCAAAAGGCGACTCACAGGATCTACCATGACGGTAAATATCCTTCAGGTATTAAAGTCAGCATACTTCAATAGAAAACAATAATTTAGAAATCTGAACAAAAAAATTCTTTATTTTGTTCTATGAAAAGAAATAAAATACTTTAAAAATATAATCATGGCAAAAAGCAACTTTACCCGCAGACAATTTGTGGCAACTATAGCCGCCGGTGCAGGAACAGCTCTTATCGGCAGCAGGGTCGGTGCGATCCCGTCAGGAAATAAGCCCGCAATGTTCGATCCGTTCCAGACTGTTACCCTTGGAAAAACAGGGATAAAAACAACACTTCTGGGTATGGGAACAGGATACAGTGGCTACAATCGTTCATCAAATATTACGCGGGCAGGGGTTGCCGAATCAGTGATCCGGGCAGCCTATGAAAGAGGGATCCGTTATTTTGACTGCGCTGACAGCTATGGCACTCATCCATTTACAAAAGCCGCCCTTAAGGGTGTTCCTCGTGAAAATTATGTGCTGGGTACCAAAATGTGGGTAGCCTCAGGCGGGATCCCTGAAGGCGAAAGACCTGATTCTGAAATTGTTGTCGACCGGTTCAGGAAAGAGCTCAACACCGATTATATTGATGTTGTCCAGTTGCATTGCATGACCAACGGACAATGGACCGATCAATTTAAAAGATTCACGGACGGTCTGGAAAACCTGAAAGCAAAGAATATCATAAAGGCTCACGGAGTATCGGTACATTCATTCGATGCACTTAAAGTTGCCTCAGAAAATCCATGGGTGGATATAATCCATGTCCGCATAAATCCGTTCGGAGAATCAATGGACCAGAGGGATCCTGCACTTGTTGTTCCGGTTATCGAAAAATTCCATAAAGCAGGGAAGGGTGTGATCGGGATGAAACTCATAGGCGGAGGCAGACTTAAAGATGATCCTCAGAAGATTGATGAATCGCTTAAATTTGTTCTTGGGCTTGGTACCGTTGATATGATAATTATAGGATTTGAATTACCGGAACAGATTGACAATTATATTGAACGGATAAAGAGGGTACAGACATTACATGCTACGCAACCATACACATTAATACCAATCCACCCAATTCATAATAAATACATTGCTGGCGATGTTTCTCCTGTTTTCGCAGCCATTATTTTCCCAGGACGCAGGTTTATCTGCAATTATTAAACCCGGAACAAATCTCGAAAAGCTCCCGGGTGATTTTGCTTTTACAGAAGGCCCAGCTGCTGATAAGGCAGGTAATGTGTATTTCACCGATCAGCCTAATGACAGGATAATGATGTGGGGAACGGATGGGGAATTGTCGACCTTTATGCAGCCTTGCGGCCGCTCCAATGGCATGTTCTTCGACACAAAGGGGAATTTATGGTCATGTGCCGATGAAAAGAATGAACTCTGGCGGATCAGTCCCGATAAAAGTATTGAAGTAATTCTTAATAAATATAACGGCAAGCTGCTGAACGGCCCAAACGATCTGTGGGTGGCGCCCGACGGAAGTATCTATTTTACAGATCCGTATTACAAAAGATCATGGTGGGACCATACTGAAATGCCTCAGGATAAGCAATGTGTATATTTTCTCAGCGCTGACCGTAAAACTCTGAAACGGGTTGAGGATGAGCTGTTACAACCAAATGGAATAGTGGGAACCCCTGATGGAAGAATTCTGTATGTTGCCGACATAAGGGGCAACAAGACCTGGACATACTTAATTAACGCCGACGGGACCCTGACCGGCAAAAAGCTCTTCTGCGAGATGGGGTCGGATGGTATGACTATCGACGCAAAAGGAAATATTTACCTGACAGGAAAAGGAGTTACCATATTTGATAAAACGGGAAAGAGAATCGGGAATATTTCAGTGCCCGAGGACTGGACTGCCAATGTTTGTTTCGGAGGTAAAAACAGGAAAGCACTTTTTATAACGGCGAGCAAAGGCTTTTATATGGTAAGAACACGGATAAAGGGGGCTTATTGATCCACAAATTCCATGGACTGATCAAATCATCTGACTTTTTTTTATTCCTGAAATAAATTTTCTTTATAATTGTAGCCTGATTTGAAATTTTATATCAGATCAAGTTTTAATAATTGCATTTCAAAAACAGGTGGCAATGGAAGGAACACGCAGAGCAGACGTCAGGCCGGGAATTGATGTGATGGTTGAACTTACAGAAGATAAACGTACCGGACGGCTTACAGGAGGAAAGGTGAAAGAGGTTCTTACGACGGCTCCCACACATCCTCACGGGATAAAAGTAATGCTCGAGAACGGACTGATTGGAAGAATAAAGCATATCATACATTCGAATTGATCAGCATCCTTAAAATTTTCGTACATTAGCTTAATTTCTAATTCAAATCCATTGAAAATGAAGTATGAGGATTTACTTGTCACTACTTTAGGTAAAGGGAGTGTTGTTTCACCGCTTAAAACCTCCCAGCGCGAAGACAGTCCTGTTTACAAATTCGTCAATGACAATGAGCGCATCCTTTATGAGGTTTCACTTGATGATTTTAACAGATACAAGGATAGCGGAGAGATTCCGGTTTCATTTGAGAAGGCAGGGCCCAAGGAGACTATTTTTTTCGAGCCTGCAAAGACTAAAGTCGGAATAGTCACCTGTGGCGGATTATGCCCCGGGGTAAATAATGTCATCCGGGCTCTTGTCAATCAGCTTGTATACAGGTATGGCATAACCCGCATCCTCGGAATAAAATATGGATATGAAGGACTAATCCCGAAATATAACCATCCTGTGATTGAGCTCACAGCTCCTATGGTAAGCGATATTTATCAGTCAGGCGGTACATTCCTCGGAACCTCCAGGGGTAATCAGGACGTAGGGCAGATGGTAGATACGATTGAAATACTAAATATCAATGTCCTGTTCTGCATCGGTGGTGACGGAACTCTCCGCGGAGCCCATGCAATTCATAAGGAGATTGAAAAGCGGAAGCTGAGGATCGCAGTGGCCGGGATACCCAAAACAATTGACAACGATATTGATCTGATCCAGAAATCATTCGGTTTTGAGACAGCTTTCTCAATTGCCAACGATATAATTATGAATGCCCATAATGAAGCTCATGGTGCCTACAATGGCATTGCACTTGTAAAGCTCATGGGCCGTGATTCGGGTTTCATTGCTGCAAGTGCCGCCCTGGCCGTGCAGGAGGTGAACTTTGTCCTTATACCTGAAATATCCTTTGATCTTTACGGACCAAGAGGATTTCTCAAAATACTGAAAAAAAGGCTTGATGAGCGACACCATGCTGTTATTGTTGTTGCAGAAGGGGCCGGGCAGGAATTCTTTGATAATGAAAATGCCGAACGGGATGCATCAGGAAACATAAAGCATAAAGATATCGGAGTCTATCTTAAGGAAAAGATCAGGGAGGAATTCAACGCCAAAGGTCTGGCACATTCAATAAAATATATTGACCCGAGCTATATAATCAGGAGCGCTCCGGCAAATGCAAACGACAGTAAATTCAGCAACCTGCTGGCCCAGAATGCTGTTCATGCAGCCCTGGCCGGTAAGACCGACTTTGTTGTCGGATACTGGAACTATGAATTCACCCTGATCCCTATATCAATGGCTGTTGCAAAGAGGAAGAAGATTGACATTGAAGGTGAATTATGGTGGAATGTACTTGAAGCTACCGGCCAGCCTATTAGCATGAAAAATCACTGATATGATTAAGAACATTATTTTTGACCTTGGAAATGTTCTTATAAGTTTTATCCCTTCCGCGTATCTGAAGAAGAAAAACTATCCGACAAACATAAGAAATACTATTCTTAATGATGTCTTTCGAAGCGAAGAATGGAAAAAGCTCGATAACGGAGATATTACAGTAGCGGAAGCCATAGAATCAATTTCTCTTAAATCTGCCCTCAAAAAGGAGGAAATAGCCCTTGTTTTTAATTTCAGGACCGATATGATGTTTCCCCTTGATGACAATGTCAGACTTCTTCCTGAGCTAAAAAAACGGGGTTTCCGGCTGTTTTATCTGTCGAACTTCCATCTTGATATTTTTGAAGTGATAAGATATGATTACTATTTCTTCAGATATTTCGACGGAGGGATTATATCTGCCGATATCAAGATTTCAAAACCTGACATAAGAATTTACAAATATTTTTTCGGTAAATATGCATTGAAGCCGGATGAATGTCTTTATATTGATGATGTGGAAGAAAATGTCCTGGCTGCTGCATCAACCGGAATGCAGGTTTTTTTAACATACGGATCCACGAAGATCTCTGATGAGCTTGAAGAAAAACTGAAAACCAGGATGGGAAACTGAGCACCAAATGATACGGCATGTTATTCTTCTGACATTCCTGACATTCATTGGCCCGACAATTCATTCCCAAACAATTACACAGACTTTAAAGGGGACTGTTGCCGACAAAGAGACTGGCAGGCCGCTTGCCGGAGCCAATATTCTGATATTAAATACTGATCCTCCCTCCGGCACATCAGCTGACAGTGAAGGAAAATTCAGGCTTGATGCTGAAATCGGAAGAATTTCGATCAAGGTGACATTTCTTGGATATGAGGACCTTGCAATTAATGATATATTAATCGCATCAGGAAAGGAAATATTCATCACGGCAGAGCTTCAGGAGAAAGTTACACAGACTCGGGAAGTTACAATCAGACCCGGAGATACCGGGAAAACAAGCCTGAATCACATGGCAGCTGCAAGTGTAAATACAATCAGAACAAAGGATGCGATGCGGTATGCAGGAGGTTTTTATGATCCGTCAAGGATAGTAAATGGTTTTGCCGGGATCAGCAACTCCAATAACGATTACAGTAACGACATTGTAATCCGGGGCAATTCTTCACGTGGTCTGCTGTGGAGGCTGGAAGGAATTGAGATACCGAATCCGAACCATTTCAGCGACGGGCAGGGAGGAAGCGGGGGTGCTTTTTCTGCAATAACCTCAAATGTCATTGATAATTTTGATTTTTTTACCGGGGCATTTCCGGCTGAATACGGTAATGCTTTCTCGGGAGTGATGGATCTCAACCTTAGAAAAGGGAACTCCGATAAGCGTGAATATGCTTTTCAGACCGGAATGATAGGTGCTGAAATATCGATGGAAGGACCATTTTCAGCAAGATCTGATGCTTCTTATCTGCTGAACGCACGGTACACAAGCTTTAAGATCCTGAGCGACCTGAAAATCATCGACCTGGAAGAAACCAATGTTGCTCCCTCCACCAGGGACCTTGTTTTTAATATAAACATACCATTCCGGAAGGCCGGATCATTAAATCTGTTCGGTCTGTTAGCCTCCAGCCGGATTGGCAAAACCGTAGTTCATGACTCATCAGCCTGGAAAACGCTTTCGGACCGGTGGGAAGAGATGGGAACTCAAAGCTCTTCAACGTTTGGCGCAAAATATTTGTATACCCTGCCCGGAGCAAAGACCTATGTGAAATCGGTGGTAGTCTATTCCCTGTATTCTGATTCCTGGCATGAAGGTTATGTCGATTCGGCCTATATCCATACTGATAATTATACATCTGATTACAGGTACCCTTCACTCAGATACTCTTTCCTGGCCAATCATAAATTAAACTCCAGGAATATTTTCAGAAGCGGAGTAATCCTGAATTTTCTTTCAGGAGAGATGTATGATTACAGGCTTAACTCCACCGGGGGATATGATACATTGCTGGTTCCTTCTGCATCGGGTAATTTATACCAGGGATATTTTCAGTGGAAATACAGGAGCGCATCAAATCTTGAGTTTATCGCCGGACTCCATTTTATGAGATTTTCGTTGAATGATCAGTCAAGCTTTGAGCCCAGGATAGGCATTCGCTGGCAGATGGCTCCCGGAAATGTTTTTCTTGCCGGATTTGGCTTGCATTCCAGGACCGAATCACTGGCTGTTTACAATGCCCTCGTCAGGGATAAGGATGGTAAAAGGAAGCCTTTAAATGATGATCTGGAACTTTCAAAATCACTGCACTGGGTTGCAGGACTTGATCTGATGATGACCAGTGATGTAAGGTTCCGGATCGAGGGTTACATCCAGTATCTCTTCAACATACCAATTGTAAACAAAAGCACCAGCCAGTATTCAACCATAAACAGTGCAGAGAGGCTTACTGATGCAATACTTGAAAATTTTGGAACCGGCATGAACAAAGGGATTGAAATTACTGTTGAAAAAGCATTCAGCAGGAATTACTATTTCCTCATCACCGGATCGCTGATTGATTCATGGTATTGTGCAGGTGATCATCGGAGGTATAATACGTATTATAACACCAGGTATATATCAAACATAATTGCAGGGAAAGATTTTCCAGCAGGCAGGAACAAAAGGAGCAGTATCGGATTAAACAGCAGATTTATTCTCAGGGGCGGGTACAGGTATACTCCTGTGAATGAGTACAGGTCACTGAAAAGTAAAAAAGTGGTATATGATAATTTTCAGTCATATGAAAGCCAGCTTCCGGATTTTCTCAGGCTTGATGCGGGAATCAATTTCAGAAAGAACCATCCAAAATATTCCTGGATAGTAATGCTCGATATTCAGAATGCCACAGGAAGGAGAAATGTTTTCAAGAGAAGGTTCAGCTATGAAAATGGCCGGATCGTGTCAAATGACATTTTTAGCCTGGGTATGATTCCGGTCTTTAATTTCAGGCTGGAGTTTTAATAATTCCACTTTCTGAACAGCGAATTCATTTGACACATCAGGATGGACATAATTTTGCTCCCCCAAACTTCCAAATTCCCTACCAGTTCCCGGGACAATTAAAAATATTCAATTCTCATTGAGTTAAATTATCTTTTCCTAGTAGTTAATAAAGTGTATATGAGACACTTAACCGGCATGAAGTAAATCATTGATCCATGTATGAACCAGAGTCAATTTGTGAAGAATTTTGACAAAACTGCCGCTTTGCTTTTTCCTATCAGTTTTTCGAGCTCACTTAAAGGTGTATTTCTGATTTTTTCGTTTGAGTCAAAATTTTTAAGTAAAATCTCTTTTGTCTTCGGACCGATTCCTTTAATGTTATCGAGTTCGGATTTTAACATTTCTGATGAGCGTTTTGCACGGTGAAAATTTATTCCGAACCGGTGAGCTTCATTCCGGATCTGTTGGATTAATTTCAGACTGTAAGAATTTTTATCAAGGTAAATAGGAACAGAGTCACCCGGGAAATATATTTCTTCAAGTTTTTTAGCAATCCCGATCACGGTTATTTTGTCATGGAGTTCCAGTTTGTCAATGCTTTTCATTGCCGAAGAGAGCTGGCCTTTTCCTCCGTCGATTATTACAAGCTGGGGGATCGGCTGGTTTTCTTCCAGCATTCTCCGGTATCTTCTGAAAATTACCTCTTCCATTGAAGAGAAATCATCAGGCCCCGATACGGTTTTTATATTAAAATGCCTGTAATCTTTCTTACTTGGCTTTCCCTTGCCGGAATACCACGCAGGCTGCCACCGGATTGGTGCCCATTATATTTGAATTATCGAAACATTCAATATGGACAGGAAGAAACGGCATATGAAGATCATTCTTCACCTTTTCGAGATTTTTTCCGGTTCGTGATTCAGGCCTGTGCTCAAAGTTTTTCTTCTTCTGTTCCAGCTTGTAATATATTGCATTTCTTTCAGCGAGTTCCAGGAGTTTAAGCTTTTCACCTATTTTTGGTACTGTATATTTGATTTTATGTAATTGAATATCCGGCTTGAATGGAACAATAACTTCCGGAGAATCACTTAAATATCTCTGCCGTATCTCCGTAATGGCAAATCCCAGGAGAGACTCCTTTTCCTCATCTACCTTAGACCTCATTTCCAATGTAAATGCCTGAACTACAGCGCCTTCAACAACTTTAAGATAATTAACATAACATCTGTCATTATCCTGGGTAAAAGCAAATACATCCACATTTTGTATCGTATTGCTGACAACTGCCGAACGGCTTCTGAATTTTGTGAGGGTATCGATCTTCTCTTTGAGGATCTGCGCTTCCTCAAAGCGAAGCTCCCTGGAAAATTCAGTCATCTTCTCCTTCAGATGCCCTGTAACTGTGAGTATATTTCCTTTCAATATATATCTTATCTGCGAGATGCTCTCTGTATAGTCAGATTCTGTCTGGCTTCCTATGCATGGTGCTTTGCAATTGCCAATATAGAATTCCAGGCATGCTTTGAATTTACCTGCTGAAATGTTTGCTTCAGTAAGGTTATAGGTGCATGTCCTTAACTTGAACAGCTGTCTGATGAGATCAAGCAATGTTTTGACCATCAGTCCGGAAGTGTACGGTCCGAAATACAGGGATCCGTCCTTTATTACATTTCTCGTACTGAAAACTCTGGGGAATGGTTCGTTCTTAATGCAGATCCATGGAAATGTCTTGTCGTCTTTCAGGAGTATATTATATCTGGGCTGATGTTTCTTAATAAGATTATTCTCGAGCAATAATGCATCTGATTCATTGTCCACGACAATATGCCGTATATCAGCAGCTTTTTTCAGCATCACTGTCGTTTTACCCGTCTGGTTTTTTGCAAAATAGGATGTAACTCTCTTCCTCAGATTTTTTGCCTTGCCGATATAGATTATTTTTCCGTAGGAGTCAATGAACTGGTAAACTCCCGGCTTACCTGGAAGTGAAAGCAGAATTGATTTTATATCCTTAATGTATGACATGGAGAATCCTCTTCCGGGAGCAAAGATAATATTTGGTATTTAATAGTCGCTTTAAATGATCAGGTATGACCTTTAATTCCCCCAAAAGGGGGTAAAAATTCTCATTAATAAATCCTGATCTTAAAAGTATATTGTGAATTTCTCCCTCTCCGAGAGGATTTGAGCGTAAAGAGAGGTGGTATAATTATATCAAACAAACTGTACTTCAGAGATCATGGCATTTTAATCTGCAAACAACGGCACATGACAGAATCTCTTCCCGTCAAACAATCCCTTATCGCTTAGTTTCAATTCCGGAATTACGAGCAACGCCATGAAAGAAAGTGTCATGAAGGGGGCTGACATCCCGCACCCGTATGACTTTACGATATCCGACAGTTTTTCATAATCGGATGCCACTTTATTCACTGGTTCGTCAGACATAATTCCGGCTATCCGAAGCGGAAAAGAATTTATTTTCTCCCTGCTTGCAACAGCCAGTCCGCCCTTCATCCGGACAACCTCATTCACTGCATTCACAATATCTTCATCATTTGTACCTATGCAGATGATATTATGACTATCGTGAGCTACCGAACTGGCAAATGCACCCGATTTTAGTCCGAATCCATTTATGAATCCCGTTGCAGGCGCCAGATCCTTATAACGGTCCTTGACTACAATTTTCAGAATATCAGATTTAATATCGGATTCAATCACATTTCCCCTGTTTGCATTTACGATCTTTCCTTTGGTAAAAAGGTTTCCGTCAGAAGCTTCGATCACTCTTAATTTATCAGTTTCTGCTATGATCCGGATGTCCTGGATCTTGATACCGGAACAATTGAAATTATTTACCGGATCAGCTTTTTGATAATCAAACAGGATCCTGTTTTTTTCAAAAACTTTTTTTCCGTTTATCCAGGTTTCAATAATTTTCATGCTCCTGTAATCATCAACGATTATGAAGTCAGCCGGTTGACCTGCTTTCAACAATCCTGTTTGCAGACGATAATGCAATGCCGGATTTAACGTGCAGCTCCTGACCACATCAAACACATCAAATCCTTCCGATATCAGCTTTGCCACCAGCGCATTAATATGCTGTTTCATCAGCATTTCAGGATGCAGGTCATCACTGCAAAGCATTATCTTGTCCGGATCTGTTCTGTACAGATCTTTAAGTTCATCAAGGTTTTTTGCCGCACTACCTTCTCTGATCAGGATCTTCATACCAAGGCCAATTTTTTCCCTGGCTTCTTCTATTGTAGTACATTCATGGTCTGTGGTTATTCCGGCCGCGACATAAGCTTTCAAAGAATCTCCCCTGACTCCCGGGGCGTGTCCGTCGACAGGCTTGTCAAGACTTTTCGCTATGTCGATTTTCATCATGACTTCAGGATCATTATAAATAACACCCGGATAATTCATCATTTCAGCCAGGTATTTTATTTCATCAAGTTCCATCAGAACTTTAATTCCCGAATGATCAATCACAGCTCCGGCTGACTCGAATGTTGTGGCAGGAACACATGAAGGGGCTCCGAAATAAAACTTTAACGGTACTCCGGCAGCATCCTGAATCATATAGCGGACACCAGATACACCCAGAACATTTGCTATTTCGTGAGGATCTGAAACAACGGCAGTTGTTCCACGTGAAACAGCAGCTTTTGCAAAAGATCCCGGCGTTACCATGGAGCTTTCAATGTGGATGTGTGCATCCGTTAATCCGGGAAGTATATATATGTCAGGAGCTGATCGTGTCTTTTCGATCTTCTCAATTAATCTTCCTTTTATCTTTATCCGGGCAGGATAGATAAGCCGGTTGTGAATATCAATAAGTTGACCTGAGATTACCATAATGCTGCTGTTTACTTTTCAAGTCGTTTGCTTCGTTACTTCGTCCTCGTAAATATCTAACTTTCCACAGTGTCTGCGCTTAGCTTTATAATATAGTTAATCTTAATATTTTTCTTAAAGCTAAAAACAAAATTTCTCCTAGTACGAAATAGTTAATTTGTTCCACGTGGAACAATTCATCTGCCAAGATACATTAAAAGAATATTTATATCAGATGGCGATACTCCGCTTATTCTGCCTGCCTGGCCAATATCAGCCGGTTTTATTCTTGCAAGCTTCTGACGTCCTTCTGTTGAAATAGACAATAACTCCGAGTAATTAATATCATCCGGTATCTTTACCTTATCCAGCCTTTTAATCTTTTCAGCTATAATTTTTTCTCTTACTATATATCCTTCATATTTGATTTTCACCTCCGCTGATTCAATAACCTCGTCAAACAATCCCGTCTCAGAAATTTCTTTTGTTAGCTTTTCAGATATCTTTTTTAATAACGACTTCAGTTTTATCTGAGGTCTTGCAGCAATTGAGATAGCTTTTACTTTCTGTGAGATTCCTGAGGTTCCAGCTTCTTCAAGGAAGGAATTTATCTTATCAGGCTCTAAGCTTGTCCCCTCAAGAAAAACAACTATTTTTTCGACCAGCTTTACCTTTTTTTCGACTTTTTCCATTCTTTCAATTCCGGCGAGTCCTGCTGAAAACCCCTTTCCTGTTAATCGCTCATCAGCATTATCCTGTCGTAACAGTATCCTGTACTCAGCCCGGGCAGTAAACATCCTGTATGGTTCATCTATTCCCTTTGTTACAAGGTCATCGATAAGAACTCCTATATAAGATTCATCCCTGCTC
Source organism: uncultured Bacteroidales bacterium (assembly GCA_963828775.1). Classification (GTDB taxonomy): domain Bacteria; phylum Bacteroidota; class Bacteroidia; order Bacteroidales; family VadinHA17; genus LD21. The sequence continues at coordinate 85,493 of CAWHGX010000073.1, forward strand.
AGGATCATTTCTTCCTTGTCTCTTAGTTTATAAACCGCATTTATTCCAGCCATCAATCCCTGCGCTGCAGCTTCCTCATACCCTGTTGTGCCGTTGATCTGACCAGCAAAATAAAGTCCTTTTATTTGTTTTGTTTCAAGAGTATGACGCAATTGAGTCGGCTGGAAAAAATCATACTCGATTGCATATCCGGGTCTGAATATTTCAACATGTTCAAGGCCTTTTACCTTTCGCAATGCTTTTAATTGCACCTCCATCGGAAGACTGCTTGAAAATCCATTAATATAATATTCATTAGTTTCCCTTCCTTCAGGTTCTATAAAAAGCTGATGTGCGTCTCTCTCCCTGAATGTGACTATTTTGTCTTCTATGCTTGGACAGTACCTTGGTCCTCTGCCCTTTATCCTGCCTGTAAACAGGGGACTGAATTCAAGTCCTTTTCTGAGTTCCTCATGCACTTCCTGATTTGTGTGTGTTATGAAACAACTCATTTGATTTTTTAAACTGCTCTTCTCTGCCAGATAGGAAAATGTCCTTCCTTCCTCATCACCTTTTTGTTCCTTCATCACCGAGAAATTAACAGTCCGGCCGTCTATCCTGGCGCTTGTACCGGTTTTCAAACGCTCGACCGAAAATCCCATCTTTCTCAGCTGATCACTCAAACCAGCTGATGCAGGGTCGCCTGATCTTCCGCCGGTTATATTCCTGAAACCTACATGCATCAATCCGTTCAGAAAAGTCCCATTTGTCAATATAACAGCATCTGAGAAAAATTTCGTACCGAACACTGTTTCCACACCTACGGCTTTTTCTCCTTCAATTAAAAGGCTCTTTGCCTGTTCCTGCCATATATAAAGATTATCTGTATTCTCAAGGACCTTTCTCCATTCAACACTGAATCTCTGTCTGTCGCATTGTGCCCGCGGACTCCACATCGCCGGACCTTTTGACCTGTTGAGCATTCTGAACTGGATCATGCTTCGGTCTGTAACAATACCACTTATGCCTCCTAATGCATCTATTTCCCTGATTATCTGGCCCTTTGCTATTCCTCCCATCGCCGGATTGCATGACATCTGTGCTAACTTGGTCATATCCATAGTTATCAGAAGGGTTCTTGCTCCCATCCTTGCAGCTGCATGTCCTGCTTCACATCCCGCATGTCCTCCCCCAACAACAATTATATCATAATTGAAACTCATTCACATAAATTTTGAAATTCCTTCAGTCTCTTCTCCTGGAGCTGCGAACATTAAATCCCTGTTTCTTCTGGTGTTATCATCATACCCGCATAAATGAAGTACACCATGAATCATTACCCTCAATAATTCTTCCCTGATACCCGCCTTATATATAATTGCATTTCTTCTCAATGCTTCTGCACTTATGTACAGCTCCCCGTTAATTACATCCCGGTCCGAGTAATCAAATGAAATTATATCCGTGTAATATTTATGTTTTAGAAATTCTTCGTTTATTTCCTGCAGAGCAACATCATTGGTAAAAATGAATTTAAGGTCACCCGGTATTCTTTTCTCCTCCGTGATGACCTTTTCAAGAAATTTCTTTATTTCCCCTGTCCTATGAATCCTGAACTTTATCTTATCATAATAAATCTTAATGCTCAAGTAGTTACCTCCTTAAAGCTCATGGTTACACTATTTCCTTTCTCATTAAATTTAATTGAATCAGCAAGCTTTAGTCATCAGAAAAACCCCTCTTCCGCTTAATTCTTCAATATTCTCAGGCAGTGTAGGATCCGGGATCTTATCCGGTTTGAATCCTTCTCCTTCATCTGTGACCGTTATCCTGATCTCATCATTATCGAATTCTATTTCTACATCAACAAGCTTTTGAGGATTTGCCTTATTTCCGTGTGTTATAGCATTGTTTACTGCTTCCAGCGAGGCTACCATAATTTTTCCATAGTCATCCTGCTTTATGCCAATCGCTCCGGTAACTTCATCAATCGCATTTTCAATTATCCGCAGGTTGCTCATCCTTGATTCAATTTTCAGCCTTTTGTACATTTTAGCCATTCTGTTGCTATTTTTCAATTAAACCAGCAAAAGTTATGCAATTTCTAATTTTTTTTCGAGATCCACAATTCCGGATCCAAATTAACTCTTTCCTCAGTAACCATAAATTTCAAAACTGCTTCATTGCCTTTCTCCTTATCATTAAATACTTCACCGATTATCTTTCCGGTTTCTACTTTATCTCCTGTCTTTACTAAAACATTAACCAGGTTTGAATATACGGTAAAATATCTTCCGTGCTTTATAATGATCGACATATTCAAGCCCTGGAATTGAGAAGACTTTTGCCACATTCCCATTAAAAATACTTCTCACAGGTGTTTTACCTGAACTTGTTATTTCAATGTCGCTATTGTTTTCTTTAACATACTTTAAGACCGGATGGTTATGAATTCCGAAATGACTTGTTATTAATCCTTTTTCAACAGGCCATGGCAACCTGCCTTTGTTCTCAAAAAAATTTTCGCTTACAAGCTTCTGTTCAGGAGACATATCGGATTTCGCAGCTTTTTTTCTTTCTTCCTCCAGCAACTTTTCTAATTCTGACTCAATTCTTCGTGCGATTCGCTTTTTATCTTCCAGTTCTCTTTGCAGCTGCCTTTCTTTATTGCTCAATGATTTTACTATTTTTTGCTTATTACCCTGCTCATCCTGCAGAAGGTATTTTTGTTGCTCCTCCCTTGATTTTAACTGGGATATTATTGTCATGTCCTCTTCCATTTTCTGCTTTGAAACCTCTATTTCACTTTTCAGTTCCTGGATAATTTCCGATTCCTGCCTTCTGAATCTTGTAATCTGTTGAAGATATTTAAGCCTTTTATATCCCTGGTTGAAATCCTTCGCTGATAAAACATAGCCTATTTCTGAATTTCCTTTTGATGATCTGAATGAACTCAGTACAGCCTTTTCGTAATCTTCCCTCAGATATTGACAGATCAGCTTTCCATCATATTAATAGCCAGTGTGTTAAGTTCTATCCTGTCATTTAAAAGTGATATTTCTTCCTGCAATCCCTGCAGAATCAATTCCCTTAAATTCAGCTTTCTTCCTATTATTTTTAACTCATTTAAGCTTTCATTCTTTTCCCTGGCTGTTTCATTCAGCAGATTGTCGACATAAGCGATCTCTTCCAGAGTTTTTTTCCGTTGATCCTCCAGATCCCTTCTGCTCTGGCCTTCTGTCCTTGCTATCATCCCGAAAATTAAAAAAAGCAGTAAAAGAATCCTTTTCATCGTATTTTAATCACTTTATAATCCGTTCCCGGAATAAATTCAATCTTCCCCTCCCAGGGGCTTTCTATCTTTTTAATTTCAAGAAGGATATTTATGGATTTCAGGTCATCTATTATTTCTATTCTCTGAGGAAACTGAACACCGTTCAGGATCACAATATTGCTGAAGTCAATTGTTATATTTCCTGTCTTAATATCCCCTTCAAAATATGCCTGGATCGCTTTCTTTCTGCTACAATCAATTGTATATTCCACACTTTTATTCCGGAATTTGAATTCTTTCCTGAAAATTCCTTTTACGCAGTCCATAGATCTTTTCATTTCACTCTCCTCGATAATAACATCTCCCAGAACAGCGAAGATCAATGAAGGATTAACTCCATATTTTGCTTCGATCATCTCCGGGTTGCCTATGAACAGTTTTTTATTTATTCTGTCTTTAAGGAGTATTGTATCCTTTGTAATAAATGCTCTTCCCGCCTCAATTCCGGTCCTTGACCTGGCAGTTATCAATAGAGTATCCGGCTTTTTGAATTTGATACCTGCTGTAAAACGTGCAGTGATATTCTCCTGAGTTACTTTTATATCAGCTCTTTGTATATAGAAATTTTTGTTTGAAATGTTATTTCTGACAACTGATCCGACATTGTTATCACTGCTTATTGCCTTTTCAGCGTAACTGTCATTGTCTTCCTGATTTTCTTGTAACGGAACACCCTGACAAAACGGCTGCCACGACGATCGATATTAATATTTTTTCCCGCAATTTTCTATCTCTTTTTTAAGGTTACTTTTTGACTCATCAAGCGATATTGCTTTTTCCCAGTTTTTGACCGCGTTCTGGCATTTGCCGAGTTTTTTAAGTATAAATCCATAATGTTCATAATATTCCGGATCCGCTCCATTTTCCGAATTAATGATCTGTTCCATTATCTTTGATGCTTCCTTTGTTTTACCCTCTTTTAAACAAAACCCATGCATAAGTATCAAGAAATGTGTTATTATTTTTCTCCTTTTCTATTACGATCTCCGCCATTTTCTCAGCCTCCTTAAGATTCATATTCTGTTCCGCCAGATAATAAGCATAATTGTTCATAACAGTAAGATCACTACCATCCAGTTTAAGTGCTTCATCATACGCATTAAAGGCTTCTGTGTAATTTTTCATCCTGTAAAATATATCCGCTCTCAAAGTCTGGATCTGAAGCTTTATTTCCTTGTTATCCCCTGCCAGAATATCTGCTTTGCGGAGTTCTTCAAGAGCGACATTGAAGTTTTCATTCTCCGTTGCGCCGCTGGCATATAAGAGCTTGGCCAAAACCGACCGGTTAAATTTTGTTGCACATTCTTCCCCTCTTTTTTGCAGTCTGGTAAAATCCTTTAAATCATAATACACCATCAATAGTTTTTCCCATGCATAGTAATTTTCAGGTCTTAATTTAATTATCTCCTCCAGGCGGTTAGCGGCTTCAACTTCCTTTTTTTCATTCTGTAAAAACTCAGGTCTTAACAGCATAATAATATCATCATCTTCATAATTTGCCTCAAGAATCATTAAGGCAACCTCCATTTTTACACCATGGCTTTTAATTATATCTTCGTTTGTTATAAGTTCAGATATAAAGGAAATTTTTTCTTCCCTGGTTATTTTCATGTTCAGAATAACGGTATTAAGAAGATCAAATAATTCTTCAAAGCTCTTTTCTGACAATAAAAAATCACACAAGGACATTTGAATCCCGGGGTTGTCCGGATTTCGTCCTATCAGCTGGTTATATACATCTTTAGCTTTTTGATTTTCACCTTCATTCCGGTAGATTTCTGCCAGATATCCATTATAAATTATATGATCCGGATCCTGAACCAGAAGCTCCTGCACCTTATTAAGCGCCTCTTTTCCCCTTCCTTCTGCCATCAGATTATCAATAAGTGAAAGGGTTGTCTTTTCATTTACTCCATACTTTGCATCAAATCTGTCCAGGATATTTCTTGCTTTTGTGTAATTCTTATTCTGTGTATACAACCGGGCAAGTGAAATCTGCAGATCTTCCTTTTCCGGGTAAGCCTCAGCTGCCTTTTCATAACACATAATTGCACTGTCAATGTTATTCTGCTGATGGTAAATGCCTGCAAGCAGCATATTGTACCAAAGATTGCCGGGCTGAATTTCATTTGCTTTTTTGATATATTTTTTGCCGTTAGTAAGGTCGCCGTTACTCAAAACGATCTGAGCCATCTGATAATAAGACGCATCACTTTCAGGATTAATAAGCACACATTGTTCAAAATATTTCAATGCGTCTCCCAGATTTCCCATTAGTTTTTGTTTAACAGCTTCCACATAACGGTAATTGAACGAAGCCAGATCATATTCTTTGCCTGTTTTCCCCGGTTTCAGACCAGGGACAAGTTTATTACTGCAGGATGCTATTACCATTCCTGCAAATACTATAAATGCCAGATATTTTATTGATTTCATCCTTAGTGTTTTCCTGTATGGTCAAAACCTCCTGTTCCTCTTACTGTCCTTAAAAGTTCTTCAACGGCTATCTATTCGGTCAGTTCCTGTTTTGCTGAAAAATACATTCAATATCCTGTCCTTATACTGTGCGTATCCGATAAAAATAATTATAAATATTGTATTTATCAGGAGTTCGGCTGCAAGCCCCGGATATTTAAAATAACGGCTGAAAACAACCATGATAACTGCCATAAGGAAATACGGTATAAATTGTTTCATATTATAATCAACCTTATATCTTTTATTTGCAAGAATAAAAGATAAAACTATCATGCTTCCATAGGATGCGATATGAGCCCAGGCTGAGGCCATATATCCGTAAACAGGTATCAATAAAACATTTATAAGCACCGTTATGACAGCCCCTGCAAATGTAATATACACTGCAAATATTGTCATATCATTAATCTTATACCAGATGCTGTGATTTACATAGATACCATAAAGAAGGTATGCCATGCTGATAACCGGAACAACAATAACTGCCTCCCTGTAAGTAAAAGCTATAATATATTTAAATCCAGAAATATAAAGGTTTATGAACAGAAATACAGCGAGCATAATGATAATAAAGTACTTCATTACTTCAGCATAGGTCTGTCGTGCATCAGAATGCCTGGCTCTTTCAAAAAAGAATGGTTCCGCGGCAAACCTGAACATCTGAATAAAAAGAGCCATCAGAACTCCTATTTTATAGCCGGCGCCATACTTCCCCACAATTGCAAGACCATCTGCTTCGCCGATCATACGCCTCAGTATCACTTTATCAAGAACATCATTTATTGTTCCGCTCAACCCGGCCAGCAAAAGAGGAAATGAATAACTTATCATCCTGTACCACAATCCTGTATCGAACCTGAACTTAATCCCCAGGATATAAGGTAAAAGCATGATCAGCGTACAACCGCTTGAAACCAGGTTGGCAACGAAAACATATCCGACTTTATAATCAGGATTGTAGACATTCCTGAACCAGCCTGTGCTTTTTTCCCAGATACCCGGAGCTACTTTAAGCAGAAATACTACCAATCCGATTGTAATAAAAACATTTATGATTTTTATGGTGCTGAAAATTACAGGTCTGTTTTCCCTCCTCAGTCTGGCAAAAGGAATGGCGGTGAAAGCATCAATTGCAACAATCCCTGCAAACATTCTGATATAATCATGATTGTTCCTGTAATTCATAAGTGCAGATACCGGAGCAATAAACATATTTACAAGAACAATGAATAAAACAGAAGTTACAAGAAGGCTGACAAGTGCAGTACCATATACTTTATCCGCATCCTCCCTGTTTTGTGAAAACCTGAAAAATCCTGTTTCCATTCCGTATGTCAGCACCACAAGAAGCATCGCCATCCAGGCATACAGCTCCGTTATGACACCATACTGACCAAGTTCCTTATAGAAGATCCTTGTATAGAAAGGTGTCATCACCGCATAGTTCATGAATCGTGGAATTATGGTTCCCAGTCCATAAACTAATGTCTGACCGGCGAGTTTTCTGACTTCCTTCATCTTAAAAATCTGACGGCAAATATAGCTCTAACAGAGCAATCTGTCATTGTTTAATAAAGTTTGCCTTAAAATCGCTCAATTTGAAAATTAATTTTGCCAAGTATCGCCCAAAGTTAAATATCTTTGCCATCAGATTTGTAGATACGTTATTAACCAAAATTCAATTTTCATGAACACAGTTTTCAAGCGCTTTTTCCTGCTGTCATTTGTTTTCCTTTTTATGTCATGTACTGCCCCGGGCGGAACTGAGAATGCTGTCGTGTTAATAAAAACCACCTCGGGTGAAATCAAAATAAAGCTTTATGACAATACTCCGATTCACCGGGATAATTTCATTAAACTTGTCAAATCGGGTTTTTATGACGGCATTTCATTTCACCGCGTGATAAAGGATTTCATGATTCAGGCAGGAGATCCGTTAACCAGGACAGGCCTGACGAAAGAACAGCTTGACACTCTCAGCAATTATACAATTCCGGCTGAATTTCGTAATGAATATTTTCATAAAAAAGGCGCTCTTGCTGCAGCCCGTCAGGGTAATGATGTAAATCCTGAAATGAGGTCTTCAGGAACACAATTTTATATTGTACAGGGCAAAAAATACTCCGATGCTGAACTGAAAACCACTGAGGACAGGATTAACAGTAATATCAAACAGTCCCTTTTCAGCAGTCTGATAAAGGAGGTAGCCGACAGTGCCAGGCTATCGGGAAAACCTCTTCAGGAAAGTGAGATCCAGGAGCGTGCTTCGATGAAAATGTTTGATTACCTGACTACCCATGAAGATTTCAAATTCTCTGACGAACAGATCAACTCATACATGAATGCAGGAGGCACTCCGCGTCTGGATGGTACTTATACAGTTTTCGGTGAAGTAATTGAAGGACTTGAAACAGTCGACGCCATAGCCTCTGTGCAGACCAATCAGTCTGATAAACCTTTAAATGATGTTAAAATAATTACAATGAAACTGGTCAGCAGATAACTATCAACTGATCATAAAGGATAAAATGATGATTAATAAAATACAAAGTCTCCTCGAGGAGATCAATTCGATAAAAATTACCACATCCGGGGATCTTGAATTGTTCCGTCTTAAATATCTCAGCAAAAGGGGATTGATAACGGAAATGTTCGAGGAGTTCAGAAATATTCCGGCAGAGCAAAAGAGGAATGTGGGTCAGAAGCTCAATGAGCTGAAGCAGAGTATCCAGGACAAATACAATACATTAAGGAAAGAGCTCGGCACAGGAGAAGATACAGTTATTGAAAACGATCTGACAAAACCTGCATTTCCTTACCCTTCAGGATCGCGTCATCCTATTTCAATAGTCAGAAAAGAAATTATTGATATTTTTTCAAGAATCGGTTTTGTTGTGTCTGAAGGACCTGAAATTGAAGATGATAATCATGTATTTACAAAGCTCAATTTTGCCCCTGAGCATCCTGCCCGTGACATGCAGGATACTTTTTATATCTTCAGGAACTCAGGTGAAGACTCTAACCCTGATGATATTTTACTGCGGACACACACTTCTTCTGTTCAGGTCAGAGTAATGCATAACCAGAAGCCTCCGATACGTACAATTTCTCCCGGAAGGGTTTTCAGGAATGAAGCAATATCCGCCAGGGCACATTGCATATTCCATCAGATTGAAGGATTATATATTGATGAAAATGTCTCTTTTGCGGATCTCAAGCAGACACTGTTGTTCTTTGCCAGGGAACTCTACGGCAAAGAAACCCGGATACGTCTTCGTCCTTCATATTTTCCTTTTACAGAACCTTCAGCGGAGATGGACGTAAGCTGCAGGATCTGCGGAGGCAAAGGCTGTAACGTTTGCAAATATACGGGTTGGCTTGAGGTCCTGGGGTGTGGTATGGTCCATCCAAATGTGCTTGAAGCCTGCAATATTGACAGTAAAAAATATACAGGATTTGCTTTCGGTATGGGTATAGAACGTGCCGCCATGCTTAAATACCAGGTTAATGATCTGCGTCTTTACTTTGAAAACGATCTCAGATTCCTTGATCAGTTTAAGACAGCCCTATAGATTGCTTTGAACATTTATTTAAGGGTACTGTTATTAATCTTAATGTAACCGGATGAAAAATGAAACAGCATGATACACATGTTCCGTTATGTGAAAAATGTGCACTTGAAACAGGTTCAATATTCAAACATCTGACTGCCGAAGAAGTTGAAATGATCAACTTCGAAAAGGATTTCAGGCAATATAAGCGGGGTGATATACTGTACCAGGAAGGAAACCGGATAAGCGGTTTTTATTGTATCCACAGCGGGATCATTAAAGTATATAAGACTGGATTTGACGGCAAAGAACAGATAATCCGGTTTGCGAAGGCAGGTGAAATTATTGCCTACCGGAGTGTCCTCAGCAATGAAGTCGCCTGTACTTCTGCCAAAGTGATCGAAGATTGTCAGGTTTGCTTTATTCCCTCGGAAATACTTATTTCATTTATAAAAACCAATTCGTCATATGCCCTTGAACTGTTGAAACTGGCGTGCCATGAGCTTGGAGAGGCAAATTCCTTTATTACCGACATTGCCCAGAAAACAGTCAGGGAAAGACTGGCCGAAATACTATTACTGCTGGTAAATGATTTCAGTCTTGATGAACAGAATTATCTAAAGATCTCCCTTACAAGGGAAGAGCTGGCAAATATTGTCGGAACAGCAACTGAATCTGTCATAAGATTACTGTCGGAATTTAAATCTGATAAGCTTGTTGAGCTTAATGGCAGAAAAATCAAGATCCTTAATAAGAAAGGGCTGGAGAAAATAAGTAATGTTCTGACCAGGACTTAGTCTTTACTTCAGGTGGTTTGACTTAAATCAAAAAAGTGTATTATTGAGGTCACGTCCGAATTGCTTTCCCAAATGCCGGTATGCATGTTCTGTTGCTTCACGCCCCCTTGGTGTACGTTTGAGATAACCTTCTTTTATAAGGAACGGCTCATACACTTCCTCAATGGTCCCGCTTTCCTCTCCCACCGCTGTTGATATGGTGTTCAAGCCTACCGGCCCGCCACCAAATTTATCAATAATAGCCGACAGGATCCTGTTATCCATTTCATCAAGTCCGTGCTGGTCGATATTCAATGCCTTAAGCCCGTACCTGGTTATTTCAAGATCAACTTTGCCTGAACCTCTTACCTGTGCAAAATCCCTGATCCTTCTCAGAATTGCATTTGCTATTCTTGGTGTTCCCCTGCTTCGTTTTGCTATCTCTACAGCCGCATTGTCGTCAATTTTTACATTAAGTATACCTGCCGATCTTTTTACTATACCGGTAAGAACATCATGATCGTAATACTCAAGGTGAAAAGTGATGCCAAATCTTGCTCTCAGCGGGCTTGTGAGCAATCCTGAGCGTGTTGTTGCCCCGATAAGCGTGAAATTATTAAGAGTAAGCTGAACCGATCGTGCACTCGGACCTTTATCAAGCATAATGTCAATCTGGAAATCTTCCATTGCTGAATAAAGATATTCCTCAACAACGGGACTCAACCTGTGAATTTCGTCAATAAACAGAACATCTCCTTCCTGAAGGTTTGTAAGCAGGCCGGCAAGATCTCCCGGTTTATCAAGAACAGGACCGGAAGTGACTCTGAGATTTACCTGAAGCTCGTTTGATATAATTGTGGCAAGAGTTGTTTTTCCAAGACCCGGAGGACCATGAAGCAGTACATGATCAAGAGATTCTTTTCTTCGTTTTGCGGCAGTAACAAATACGTTCAGGTTATCTATTATCTGCTCCTGTCCTTTAAAGTCAGCAAAGCTAAGCGGACGGAGCTGCTTTTCGAATTCTTTGTCGCCGGTCGTAATATCTTCTTTCCTGATGTTGAAATTATCTTCCATAGAGTTATTTAATCAGTTTTACATCACTTTCCGGAAGATTTATTTTAACCCCGTTAATACTGGTTTCAACATCATCTTTATAAGTTATTGAAAGCACAGGAATTCCTTGCTCATCGTACTTTTTCCAGGTCTTTTGTCTGATCCCCATACGGTAGAATTGTTCCTCCTTTGGTCGTCCGTTTTCATAATAATATGTAAGCTGACCATCGGGATTTCCCTGAATATAGGTCCCCTTGAATTTTATTTTTCCATCGGTATAATAGGATTTCCACAGTCCGTCGCGTAATCCGACTATATAATTACCTTCTTCTGTATTGTCTCCGGACTTATATTTCCAGTCTCCGTTTTTTTCTCCGTCTATGAACTGACCCTGGGCAATAATTTCTCCTGCAGGCGAATATTCTGTATATGTTCCGTCGCGTTGCCCCTGAAAGTATTCTTCTTCCCTCAGTAACGTTCCGTTTTCATAATACCATTTCCATAATCCGTCAGGACGTCCGTTGTTATATGACCCGGTCTGTTCCATTTTGCCTGCGCTATTATAAAATTTCCAGATTCCGGAACGCCTGTTATCGGAGTATTGACCTTCAGCCTGTACTTTACCGTCAGGATACAGATCCTTCCATTTTCCGTTGCGGTTACCACCTTCATCAACAATACCTTCCGACAGAAGCAGCCCGTTATCATTATAAACATACGCGTTGATGACCTTTCCATCAGCGCCAAATTCCCGGTGGACACCCACAGGAATTTTATTTCTGAAAGGTCCGCTGTAAATCAGTTTGTTATTTTGATCATACCTGTTTTCCATTTCAATATCCGGTTCATCTTCCACCTTCGACTTTACAATTGAACCATTATCATAGAGCATGGTAAGAACAAGAATTCCGCGGTTATCATATTCTTTATAATAACCATGGAGCTGGTCATCTTTAAAGTTTTTTTCAGTTCTTACACTTCCGTTAGGATAGAATTCCTTCCATACACCCTGTTTAAGCTTTTTGTTGTCGGTCCTGTTAATCCTTTCCCTGCCTATCAGAAAATCGTTATTATATTCAAGTAATGTTAAAACTGTTCCGTTTTTGTCATATTCTTTTGACAATCCTTCCTTTTTCCCGTTGTTGTATGATAATGTCTGCTGAACTTTACCATCAGGAAAATAGAAATATGCCGTACCTTCTTTTTTGTCACCGGCAAAAAGTTCTTTAGAATATACATAAAGGCCTTCTGCCGGGGCTTTTTTATATTTAAATGAATATCCGTTTCTTTTACCGAACAGATAATTTATCTTTTCAATTGTATCTCCGGTCTGGTCAAAGAATACCCAAATGCTGTCGAGCTGAAAATTTGCATATTTTCCTTCCGATTTTTTTATCCCGGTTACATAATAGCTTTTCCAGTAACCTTCGGGTTTTCCGTTCCTGAACAAACCTTCGCTCGAAATTGTCCCATTAGGATATTTAAAGACCTGATAGCCATCCTGCAGGTTATTTTCTGTTTGTCCGAAAATAAGGATCCCTGTCAGCAAAAATATAATTGTGATAAATGCTTTTTTCATTTTTTAAAGACCAAGTTTTTCAGATATTTCCATCATTCTCATTATTGGCCTTCTGGCTTTATTAAGTATTTCAGAATCAATCAGTATCTCAGGTTTTTCATCTCTGAGACATTTGAATATTTTTTCAATAGTGATCAGCTTCATGAAATTGCATTCACTGCAACCGCATGTTGAATCTTTTGGCGGTGCCGGAATATATTTTTTCAAAGGATTTGCTTTCTTCATCTGATGTATAATGCCAGGTTCCGTCCCGACAATATATGTTCCTGAATCATCTTTTTTTGTAAACTGAAGCAGTGCTGAGGTTGAACCTATGAAATCAGCAACTATTCTGATTGGCAGTTCACACTCAGGATGAACTATAATTTTAGCTTCCGGATGTTCATTTTTCAGCTTCAGTATCGCTTCCAGAGAAAACTCTTCATGAACATGACATGTTCCATTCCATACTTTTATATCCCTTCCGGTCTTGTTAAGTATATAATTTCCCAGGTTCCTGTCGGGACCAAAAATTATCTTCTCTCCAGCCGGAAGTGATTCTATTATCTCAACAGCATTTGATGAAGTACAAATAATATCAGACAATACCTTAATATCAATATTTGTATTGACATATGTCACAACTATCCTTCCCGGATTTTCTTCAATGAATTTCCTGAAGTCTTCAGCTTTGCATGAATCAGCCAGAGAACAACCAGCATTCATATCGGGAAGCAGGACTCTCTTTTCCGGTGAAAGTATTTTTGCTGTCTCAGCCATAAACCTCACACCTGCAAAAAGAATAATATCAGCATTGTTTGAAGCAGCCTTCTGTGAAAGGGCAAGGCTGTCACCAACAAAATCCGCAATGTCCTGTATATCTCCCGTCTGATAATAATGAGCAAGGATTATTGCATTCTTGTTCTTCTTCAGCCTTTTGATCTCAGAAATGTAATATGTATGATCCTTTTCATTCATTGGAATGTGTCTCGTTATTAATCAAGTGCAGGGACTATAGCCCTTTTCTATCGTCGGGCTATAACCCCGGCATTAATGCCGGGGTTTATTCATCAAAAATACTACTCAAAAACAAGATTCCGTCATAATTATCAGTACTGATATCATTATTATTATAAACAATAAAAATTTTAATTATTATTAATGCTTATAATATCCTGTTAATTCTGTTGAAATAAAAAACAGATTTACCTTTCAATTTAAATAATTAATACCAGGTAAACACTTTTTCAACAACTCAAAAAACATACCATTTTTGACAATCAGTCAATTAGTAAAATAATCAACAACTGTTAAATTCCGGTTACTGATAGTAGTATCCGGACAAAAGTATATGTTTTAGTGTTTATTTAAGGTTTATAGTTTGACTTTATTTAATTATAACTTTTTAAAGAAATTTCAAATTCCCGCTAAAGTATCCCCCTTAGTTGATAATTTGGAACATATGATATTTTAAAAGCATGTTATTGACAAACAATTAACCATAAAATGTGTTATTTTATAATATCAGAATAAAAGATAAAAGATTATTATTTTCTTTTAACAGATCAATTATGTTAATTTGCAAATAATTAGGATCGATCTAAATTTAAGCAGGTGAAAAACAAGAAAATTGCAATAGTATGCGATCATGCTGGTTATTATCTGAAAGATATAATTATGAAATTTCTTATTCAAAGAAAGGTCATTTTTAAAGATCTGGGCTGTTTTCAGTATGAAGAAACCGACGATTATCCTGATTTTGGTCACCCGTTGGCAAAAGCTATATCCAGCGGGGAATTTGATTTGGGAATTTCTATTTGCGGAACAGGGAATGGAATGAACATGACAGTTAACAAGCATCAGGGTATACGAAGTGCATTATGCTGGAATGAAGAGATAAGCCGTCTGGCCAGGGCACATAATGATGCAAACATATGCGCATTGCCAGCCAGATTTATAAATGAATCGGAAGCCTGTCTGATAGTGAGAACATTTCTGGAAACAGAGTTTGATGGTGGCCGGCATAAGAGGCGGATAGATAAGATCCCATTAAAAATGTATTAGAATGCTTTCAAATTCCTGCAGATACGGGATCAGAGCTGTTATTTACCTTGCCAGCCGTTATCCTGAAAAAAGTAATCTTGGCATAAAAGAAATATCCAAAGATCTGGAACTGCCAACACCTTTCCTGGCAAAGATACTCCAGCAACTGGCGAAAGAAAAAATTCTTAGCTCAACAAAGGGACCAAATGGTGGATTTTCACTTTTTAAAAAACCTGAATCAATAACATTACTGGATATTATAAAAATAATAGACGGTGAGGGTTTTCTTAAAAACTGCATTATCCACGACGGATCATGTGCTGAGGTCAGGACGAAATAAAAAGACATGCCCGATACATGACGATTATTCCAAAATCAGGACGGAACTGATAAATTTATTCAAAAACAAAACAATAGCCGAGCTGGTAAAAACAGTACACGATTCGAAAAATATGTTTATCTGATTTGGTCTTTATAGTATGGTTTATAAAATAACCATATACAGACTGCTGTTGCAGTTCCCGCAGAATTAAACATAATATCAAGAATATCCGCTTTCCGGTCCGGAGTAACTGATTGAAACAACTCCATCAGACCTCCGAAAAAAACAGGTATCAGGGCAATCAGTATCAATTGCCTGGTATTAGTAAAAAAATCTTTATGTTCCAGTATTATAACGGCCATGAAAAAAAAGTAAAGTCCGAAATGTGTAAATTTATCCAGATATGGAATATCAAATAATCCGGCACTTTCAAAAGTCTCTGCATTCGCCAGGCTTAAGTAGAGTATGACCAGGGAAATGAGAATTGAAAACTTATTCCTCTTTATCATTTTATCAGTTTGGGGCAAATTTAGATATTAGAATGATATTTTCTTTATAATTTTAGACGTTTCATCAAATCATAATGGCTGGTATTTATATTCATATTCCCTTTTGTAAGACATTGTGTTCCTATTGTGATTTTTACCATGTTGTTTCGCGGTCGGATAACCGGGCTTTTATAGATGCTCTTGTCAAAGAATCAGCTATACGGAGAGAATATATTGGAAATGAAATCATTTCAACTGTTTACATTGGCGGAGGAACCCCATCACTCTTATCAGTAAAAGAAATTCAATCGATCCTTGACAATATCAGGAAACTCTATTCAATTGAAGAAAATTGTGAAATGACTATTGAAATGAATCCTGATGATATTGGCAAAGATTATCTGAACGATCTGAAATATTCAGATATAAACAGGATAAGCCTTGGAATTCAGTCGTGGCGGGATTCAGATCTTAAGTTGCTGAACAGGCGTCATAATGTCGCTCAGGCAGTATATGCTCTTGAAGAAACCATAAAGACAGGTTTTAAGAATGTTACAATTGACCTTATTTATGGAATTCCCGGATTGACATCTCAGGATTGGTCTTCAAACCTTGATTTCAGTTTTTCATTTGATATTAAGCATTTATCTGCCTATCATCTTACTATTGAACCTGGGACAGTTTTCGGAAAAATGAAGGAAAAAGGATTACTGTCTGAAATTGAAGAAGAAGAAAGCAATACTCAGTTTCACATCCTGATAGACAAAGCTGAGTCTGCAGGATTTGTGCATTATGAGATATCAAATTTCGGAAAACCCGGTTTCTTCTCAATGCATAATTCAAATTACTGGAAGCAGGTTAATTACCTTGGTCTGGGGCCATCAGCTCATTCATTTAACGGATATTCACGTCAATGGAATGTAAGGGATGTCAAAAAGTACATTAAAGCGATAAATTCAGGTTCACTGTTATTTGAAAGAGAAGAGCTTGATAAAAGAACCCGGTTCAATGAATATATTATGACCTCCTTAAGAACAATGTGGGGTATTGATCTGGATTATGTGGAGAGGACTTTTGATAAGGAAGGATATGATTATATAGTAAATCTGGCAGGTAAATTCATCGATTACGGCCTTATGAAACCGGATAAAAAAACCCTGATCCTTACGAATCAGGGTAAAATGATATCCGATAATGTAATTTCTGAGCTTATGCTGCCGGCCGAGAAGTGATTATCTCTTTGCCAGCGCAAATGTTGTACGGCCGATAATATTATTTTCAAGATAAAGCTCAACACTGTAGGTACCTACAATATAGTCACCGGTATTATCCAGGAAAATGCACATTTCAATATCCTGATTCATATAATCCACAAGGCGGCTGGCCGAGTAAACCAGTTTATTTCCGTTGAAATCGAACAAATTTTCCGGACTGGTAGTAATGATCAGGGAATCAGGCCTTATTACTCTCATGAATACCTCTTTTTCTCCTGCGGCTGCAATTGGATTTTCACGGAGGGTGAAGCAGATCCTCAGCTTATCTATCAGGTTAAGCCTGGTTGTCTCTTTTCTTTTCTTGTTAAGTGTAACTGCGTTGATGTCTTTTGCCTGTATTATTGAAGCAACTGTAACTTTTGAAGAAAGCTCTTCCTTGGCTTTTGTCAGTTCAACATTTGTACTCTGGACTTCAGTAATCTGTTGCTTAATGCCGATATTTTCAGCAACAAGCTGCTGGTTGAGAGTGTTAAGCGAATCTATCTGAACGATATATCCTTTCATGATCTCTCTCATCGTTCCAATTTCAGCCCTGTATTTTTTTAATCAGCTGAACATTTGTAGCATTTACTGACAAGAGCTGTACAATCCTTTTTTTCTCCCTCTGCAGATTTGCCATCAAAGTATCATTATCTGTCTTTAATGTATCATACCCATGAACCATAAGTCTGAGCTCATTAGCAAGGGAATCTTTTTCCTGGGTGAGAACTGTTTCCATCTCGACCATTTTATTTTTCTGATCGAAATACGTCACAACCAGAAAGATCAAAGCAGCAGCCAGAATAACTGTAGTGAAGATCATGGCAATCGGAGCGCTTTTCTTCTTTGGTTGTTCTACCGGAGTGAAAGTGTTTGTGTCTGTCATTTATTTGCTTCTGTTTAAAATAATTAATAATGCAAAAATAATAATATCATTGAGATTATTAATAAATCCATTTCAATGATTAATTTTACCATTGAGCATAATATTTGTAATTAATTATTATTCAATTATATGAGTGGATTTTTTGGTGCAATTTCAAAGTCCAGCTGTGTTGAAGATGTGTTTTATGGGACGGATTACCATTCTCATTTGGGGACTAAACGGGCAGGCATGGTTTTTATTGTACCTCAAAAAGGATTTCGCCGCTCAATACACAATCTTGAAAATTCATATTTCAGAAATAAGTTTGAAGATGAACTAAGAGGCTTCAAGGGTAATTCGGGATTGGGAATAATAAGTGACACAGATCCTCAGCCGATTCTTTTCAATTCACATCTTGGACGTTTTGCCATTGTGACCGTCAGCCGGTTGCTCAATCTTGATGAGCTTGAAAGCAGATTTCTTAATAAGAAAAACCATTTCACCGAGAATTTTGAAGGAAATATCAATCCGACAGAAGTAGTGGCAAACCTTATTTGTGAAAAGGAAAACTTTGTTTCAGGTATTGAAAATGTTTTTGAAAGTATAAAAGGCTCATGCTCTTTACTGATACTGACCGAAGATGGGATAATTGCAGCCAGGGATAATCTTGGACGGACACCTGTTGTGATAGGGAAAAAGGAAAATGCTTATGCAGTTGCTGTGGAGAGCTGTTCCTTTCCCAACACAGGATATGAAATCGTATACTATCTGGGTCCGGGAGAGATAATGCACATAACATCTGATGGTTACACACAGCTTAGAAAGCCCGGAGATAAAATGCAGATTTGTGCTTTCCTCTGGGTCTATTACGGTTATCCGCCATCATATTATGAAGGTATAAATGTTGAGGAATGCCGTAACAGATGCGGTGCTGCACTTGCGCGGCGGGATACGGTCGATGCTGATTTTGTCTGCGGAATACCTGACTCTGGCGTCGGCCATGCGATAGGTTATGGCAATGAAAAACAAATCCCGTATAAAAGAGCTTATGCGAAATATACTCCAACATGGCCCCGAAGCTTTATGCCTCAGAACCAGGAATTGAGGGATCTTGTTGCCAGGATGAAACTCATTCCGAATAAGGCAATAATTAACGGGAAAAAAATGGTTTTTCTCGACGACAGCATTGTAAGAGGCACGCAGTTAAAAGACAACACTATTGACCTCCGTAAATCGGGTGCAGCCGAGGTTCATATGAGAATTGCATGCCCGCCGCTTCTCTACCCCTGCGAGTTCCTGAACTTTTCCCAGTCAAGAACTCCCCTTGAGCTGGCAGGCCGAAAAGCAGTTTTTCAGCTGGAAGGCGGAACAGACGATTTAACAGAGTATTCAAATCCCGATTCAGAAAAATATAGCAAGATGGTCGATAAAATTGCAAAGACACTCGATCTTGACAGCCTGATTTACCAGCGACTGGATGACCTTGTTGATGCAATCGGTCTTCCGAAAGGAAAAACTATGTACCCACTGCTGGGACGGATCGAGTTACTATGATTAGGGCGTCAGGCATAAGGCGTCAGGCGTCAGGCAAAAAAAATTAATAAAATTCTTCCTGTAACCTGATGCCTGTTGCCTGAAACCGGTTGCATCCAAATTAGAAAATAATCAACATTTGTATACTATGAAATATATCGGAGCTCATGTCAGTGCAGAAGGAGGCGTACAGAATGCGCCATTAAATGCTTCTGAGATCGGCGCAAAAGCCTTCGCACTCTTTACCAGGAACCAGAGACAATGGTTTTCAAGTGCCCTGACAAAAACAAGCATAACCGCTTTCAGGGAGAATTGCGAAAATCTGGATTATAAACCATTTCAAATTCTTCCCCACGACAGTTACCTGATAAATCTCGGACACCCCGAAAAAGAACCCCTTGAAAAATCGAGAGCTTCATTTCTTGATGAAATGAAACGATGTGAGCTTCTCGGACTTGACAGGCTTAATTTCCATCCCGGGAGCCACCTTAATCAGATTGGCATTGAAGAATGTCTTTCAAGAATTGCAGAATCAATTAACATTTCACTTGATAAAACAAAAGGCATAACTGCAGTAATTGAAAATACCGCCGGACAGGGTACCAACATGGGTCATACCTTTGAACAGATAAGGTTCATAATTGACAGGGTGGAGGATAAGTCAAGAGTTGGGGTTTGTATAGATACCTGCCATGCCTATACCTCAGGATATGATGTAAAAACTGCGAAAGGATTCAATGAGACATTTGAGAGATTTGACAAAATCATCGGGTTACACTATCTTAAAGGAATGCATCTCAATGACACCAAAAAAGATTTCGGTACGAGGGTTGACAGGCATGAAAACATCGGAACCGGATTCCTTGGGGAAGAGACATTCTCGTTTGTAGTTAACGACAGCAGGTTCGATGATATGCCGCTTATTCTTGAAACTCCCCAGGAATCGCTCTGGGAAGCCGAGATCAAAAAACTCTATTCCCTTGTGAAATAAAAAAATATCATCTTAAATTCAACTGTTAAATTTAGTTTTAATTAAACTTTGTATCTCAGGTTCCCTCAGCCTGTTTACTGTTGCTTTGTAGCCTATTTCGAAGACCTCTATTGCTTTTTCCGGATCGAGTATCTTATAATTTTTCAGTTCAGGAGGAGCTATGAAAATATCGAACTTTTTTTCTTTCTGATCCAATTCCTTAGCCATGTTCAGCATAAAAGTACGCTCTGCGATCTGAACGAGACTTGTTACTGTTTTTTCATAACCGGTGGGATTAACAAAAGATCCTATTGTAAGAGCACAATCGCCTTCGATAGGTTTGATCGGCAGGTTATCAAGCACTCCGCCATCGACATAATGTATCTTATTAATTATAACCGGATTAAAAAGGACCGGAATGCTTGCTGATGCAATTACGGGTTTTATCAATTCCCCGGAACAAAAATATTCTGCAATGCCGTTATTGAGATCCGTTGCAGTAACATAAAGGGGTATTTTCAGATCTTCGAAATTCTTAGCCCTGAGATTTTCATTGAGGATACGTTCTATACCGGAGATCTGAAGAAGACCTTCGCGGGGCACAGTTGGTCTGATATAATGGAGTTTGCTTGTTGTGTTCATTATTTTAAGGATCTCATCCGGAGTATACCCGTCAGCATACAGTACTCCCACCAGTGCCCCTGCGCTTGTTCCTGCTATCACATCAGGGTATATGCCTGCATCATTGAGTGCCTTTAAAACACCCAGATGAGCAAATCCTCTGGCTCCGCCGCCGCTTAAAACGATTCCCGTCTTATATTTTTTCAGCTTCATAAAAGCACCTTTATTTATTTCTGGTTGAATACTAACGAAAACAGCAGTCTCAAATTAAGATTAGGTCACTTATACTGCAATTATCAGTAAAAGTACTCTTAAAAAAGCACTGTTGCTATATTCGCAGCCCAGTTTCCGGGACCGATGTACTTAAAAATATAAAGTGCACCGAAAGCTGGTTTATGATCTTTTCTCTTAAGATCCCTGAAGAAGCGAAAAGGATTGAATAGAATTGGAGGCATAAGTTCTGACAAATACCAAATATAAACAATGATACATAAAACACACAGATACAATTTACACGGTACAACTTTGTAATATTTATTTATATTTGATAAATTTCATTTTCAAATAAAAATACAATCAAATGCAGTTTCTGCTTATTGCTTTTGACGGAACCGATCCTGGAGCATTGGAAAGAAGGATGAGAGCCCGTCCTGAACACTTCGAAAAGATCGAAATAATGAAAAACAGAGGTGAGTTTCTTCTTGGAGGAGCTATTCTTGACGAAAAAGAACAAATGACCGGATCGATGATAGTCTATGAATTTCCTGACAGGAATGCTCTCGATGAAAGCCTGAAGAAAGAACCATATGTGATTTACGGAGTATGGAAGAAAATCGAAATCAAACCATTCCGACTTGCACGGATAGAATAATAAGCCCGGATTAATAACCTTAAAAAATAATTATGAAAAAGATTGCGATCATTCTTATGCTGATGTTGACGGCTCCTGTTTTGCTTTCACAGCAAACAACCCCGGCCGGAATTCCTTTTAAGATGGAAGAGCTTACATCTCCTCAGTTTGTAAAAGCTGTTGAGCTTTCAGGCGGTGTCTGCATCATCCCTCTGGGTATAATTGAAAAACACGGCCCTCATCTTCCCCTTGGTACCGATATGTTTGAAGCAAGGGAAACTGCATTTACAGCGGCAAAGACAGAGTATGCAATAGTCTATCCTCCTTATTACGTCGGGCAGATCTTTGAAGCGAAACATCAACCAGGTACAATTGCCTACAGTAACGAACTCATGTGGAAAATGCTTGAGGAAACGTGTGACGAGCTGTCAAGGAACGGAATAAAGAAAATCATTCTGAAAAACGGGCATGGCGGGAGCACCAATTTTCTTCAGTTTTTTTGTCAATCCCAGCTCGCATCCCGGAAAGATTATGTTGTAGTATTGTTCAATCCGGGAAATGACCCGGCTAATGAAAAGGAGATTGCATCATTGAAAAAAGCTAAACTCGATGGGCATGCTGGCGAAGAAGAGACATCGATGATGTTTTTCATCAGACCCGATCTGGTTGATCAGCAGGTAATTACGAGTCAGTCTGGCCTTAATCAAAACAGGCTGGAACGGTTACCATATGGTTATACAGGTATCTGGTGGTATTCAAGCTACCCCAATCATTATGCGAGTGATGTTGCCCAACCGAATAAAAGACTAGGTGAGTTATTGATCAGGAGTGAAGCAGATCAGCTTGTTGAATTAATCCGATATCTTAAGAAAAATGATACAGTTAAAGAATTACAGGATGAATTCTATAAACGGGCTGAGAATCCGTTAAACAAATAAACTTATGAGACATATGAAAAAGAACTTTTTTATTCCCGTCCTGATTGCAGTCTTTACGACAGTTATTCTGTTGTCGTGTAAAACTGAAATACCATCCGATCTCGCGAAAGAAAATATAATTCCCAAACCTGTTTCAGTCACCTCCACAGGCGATTACTTTACTCTGAAGGAAAAAAGTGATATATATGTGGAAGGCGGATCAGAGGAGCTGAAACAGATCGGACAATACCTTGCCGGCAAGCTTGAACCATTAACCGGTTTTGAAGCTGAAGTGAAATCAACTTCAGGGGAACCATGGTCAGGCAACATTTTTCTTAAATTATCAGATCTGGATTCTATTTTCGGGCAGGAGGGATATGAGCTGACTATAACGAAGAAATCGGTTAAACTGACTGCCGGGAATCCGGCCGGATTATTCAGGGGTATTCAAACTATCCTGCAGATCATCCCCGCAGATAAAGGTACAGAACAGGAGAAGCCCGGACCGATCAGAATTGCAGCCGGGACAATCAGGGACTTTCCTGATTATTCCTATCGCGGAGCCATGCTTGATGTTTCACGTCATTTCTTTGGTGTTAATGATGTAAAACAGTTTATTGAATACCTGGCGTACTATAAAATGAATGTACTTCATCTGCATCTTTCCGATGACCAGGGCTGGAGGATCGAAATCAAATCCTGGCCGGATCTTGCAAATCATGGCGGAAGCACACAGGTAGGAGGGGGCAGAGGTGGTTATTACACTCAGGAACAATATACTGATATTGTAAAATATGCCAGAGACCGTTATATTACGATCGTCCCTGAAATCGAAATGCCCGGTCACACCAATGCTGCACTTGCTTCATACCCGGAGCTGAACTGCAATGGGAAGGCAACAGAATTATATACCGGCACCGATGTGGGATTCAGCACTTTATGTACCAGTAAAGAAATTACTTACAAATTTATTGATGATGTTGTCAGGGAACTCTCTGAAATGACTCCGGGCCCCTATATTCATATTGGCGGAGATGAATCTCATGCTACGAAAATCGAAGATTATATCCCTTTCATTAACAGGGTTCAGGAAATTGTTACGTCACACGGGAAACAGGTTTTAGGCTGGGACGAAATTGCCCTGGCAACTCTTAAGCCAAATAGTGTTGCACAACACTGGGCAAATTTATCAAATGCAGAGAAGGCTGTAAATCAGGGGGCGAAGATCCTGATGTCACCGGCAGTCAACGCCTATCTCGACATGCAGTATGATTCCACCTCACCCCTGGGACTTCACTGGGCAGCTTATATTGAAGTAGACAAGGCTTTTAACTGGGATCCTGCTTCTCTGGTCCCGGGTTTGGGAAAGGAAAATATTATTGGAATTGAAGCTCCGTTATGGAGCGAGACTGTAACTAATCTGGATGAAATTGAATATCTGGTATTTCCACGACTTCCGGGCTATGCTGAAATAGGTTGGACCCCGTCTTCAATGCGAAACTGGGAGGAGTATAAATTCCGCCTGGCAAAACATGAAAAATGGTTTAATGCGATGGGAATCAATTTTTATAAATCACCCACCGTGCCCTGGGATGAGAGTAAATGAAAAATTCAATCAAAAAACCCTTATATTATGAAAAAACGGGTTTCAATTGTATACTTTTTTGTTTTGAATGCGTTTATGATAAGTGGTTTTTCTCAGACTCTGACAATAAAGTTATGGCCTGATGGTATTCCCGGTTCAATTACTAATCCTTCCTACGTTGAAAAGATCACAACTGCCGATGGAAGGATAACACGGTGTGAGAAAGTAGTTACTCCTGATCTTACAGTATTCCTGCCGGCACAGGATAAGGCAAACGGTTCAGCAGTGCTGATCTGTCCCGGAGGCGGATATAGTGCCCTTGCATTTGACCATGAAGGCAATGCAATCGCAAAATGGCTGAATGATAACGGAATTGCCGGGATCATCCTGAAATACCGCCTTCCTTCAGACCAGATCATGAAGGATAAGTCAATAGGTCCTTTACAGGATGCACAGGAAGCAATGAGAGTTATCCGGAGGAATGCAAATGACTGGAAAATTGATCCAAAGAAGGTCGGGGTGATCGGATTTTCAGCGGGAGGTCATCTGGCGTCAACCCTCTCAACACATTATGCCGAAAAAGTATATGAGGTAAAAGATAATTCCAGTGCGCGTCCCGATTTTTCCCTGCTGATCTACCCTGTTGTTTCATTCGATACTGCAATCACCCACAGAGGTTCCCGGAATAATCTTATCGGAATTAAACCTGATGCAAAGCAAGTGGAGCGATTTTCAAATGAACTGCAGATCACTGCCGAAACACCACCGGCTTTTCTGGTGCATTCTGCTGATGACAAGGCTGTCCCCGTGATGAACAGCATTGGATATTTCAGGGGATTACAAAAAAACAATATACCTGTTGAGCTTCATGTATTTCAGAAAGGAGGCCATGGTTACGGTCTTGCTCCCGACCGGGGAACAGAATCGTCATGGCCTGATCTCTGTATTAAGTGGATGAAGCAGATTGGAATATTTTAGGCTGTCAGAAATTCCTCCGGGATATCTTTGAGCCTTGCAATATCCATTATCTTTTTCTTAACATCAAATCGTGCAAGGCATTTTACATTGCAGGTCCCGCAATTTTCACATGGTTTGGCAGAGAGGTCAATTCCTGCCATGTTATGGTATGCCTGTGAGGTGTTCTTATACCCGTATGCATACATATAGCTCCTCATAATTGTCGGAATATCAAGATTATAAGGACATTGAGGTATACATTGCCTGCACTGCTGACAATAGAGACCGGTTTCAGAATCAAGCATCGCAAGGTTAAGGTCTTTCAGCTCCTGTTCTGACATTTTCAGGTTACTGAGCATGGAGATGTTCTTTTTTAATTGTTCCAGTGATGTCATTCCGGATACGACAGATGCAATATTTTCATTCTGGAGCGCCCATTTCAAAATGGCGTCTGAATTAAGTTGAGGACCGGATTTATCACGGTAAACACCGGCAGTAGTCTTCATGGCAACTATTCCGATACCTGCTTTTACAGCATTTGCAATAACTGAGTTCAGGGAGTCAATATTCTTGATTTTGAAATTATATGAAATCATAGCTACATCATATACACCTGATTCTGCGGCTGCTTTTAAAGCTTCTTCCGTATCGCTGTGAGATGCAATACCCAGAAAACGTGTCTTGCCCTGTTTTTTAAGCTGAGCCAATGCCTTGAGCACACCATCGTTCAAAACAGTTTCCCTTTTACCAGCATAAGGGAACAGGAAGAAATCAACATAGCCGAGGCCAAAACGACTCAGGCTTCCTTCAGCTTTTTTAATATATGCATCCGGATCAAAAGCTTTGGAAAAAGTTCCTGTCCGGTTATCAAATCCATCCGGCGGAACAGCGGTACCGACCACAAAGGAATCGCGGGGGAGCCCTTTAAGTCCTTCCCCGACTATTTTTTCGTTATTGCCTTCTCCATAGTATGTGGCTGAAAAGAACATTTTAATGCCGGCTTCATAGGCTGATCTGATAAAACCAGTATCCAGCGCACCGGAAGTTCCAAAACTGATAAGCGGAGTTTTAATACCTGTTTTGCCCAGCGGCCTGACCGGTAAATCAGGTGGTGCATTTAACGAAGCATAAGCAGGATAAGCTTTTAAAGTACCAGGTACCAGGGCAGCACCTGAAATCCCAAGAATGCTCTTTTTTAGGAATTCACGGCGGTTTTTGTTTTTCATGGCTGAAATTATTAAATAGTTGTAAATCCTCTGAAATAACCTTCAAATTTAAAAAAAGTGCAAAATTCTTCAATACCTTCCATGACTATTATTGAATAAAATTCCTTTTTTGTGATATCCGGTGGTAATCATTTGAGTGAAGAAGAGCGATAACATTGCAAAGGCTGTTCCGATCAGGAACGGCAAGCGCCAGTTAAGCATCCATAAAACACCTCCGAACACAGGAATTATTACTGCTGAAATATGGTTAATGGTGAATCCCACTGCAGTGGAAGAGCCAAGATCTTCAGGATCTGCAGTCTTCTGAAGATAGGTATTCAGTCCAATAGAGAAATTAAAAAAGATACTGTCCAGGATAAATAATCCTACAACTATCCATACATTATCGATGAAAGCATAGCCAAGAAAAAGCACAATAAGACTTGCACTTTCAAGTGAAAGCACAATCCGTTCGCCATATTTGTTTAATGCTTTTGATATCTGAGGATTTAGAAGATATGTAAGGGCATAATTTATTACATAGATGCCTGTTACAATCCTTAATCCCAGATTATAGCGGTCAACAAGCAGGAAAATAGCAAAAACAGTGAAGATCTGACGACGGGTGCCGGCCAGGAAATTCAGGACATAAAAGAGCCAGTATTTTTTTTTGAAAACCAGCTTTTTATGCTGATGAGGAATTTCCTGTTTTACGGGATCAGTAAACAACATGCTGATCCCCGACACACCAATGAACAGACCAAGAATAAGAAATATGTGCATGTAGGGCAGGATAAATGATAATACCCAGATAATAAATCCGACCGCGATATTTGCCAGAGCCCCGTATCCTCTGAGTCTTGCAAATACCACCGGCGATTCGGTTATGTTGAAATACTGAACAGTGAGCGATTTATTGGTAGTTTCAAAAAAATGGAATCCGACCGACATAATGAAAGTTGTTGTCAGCAATCCGCCAAATGAAGTAAATATTCCGGTGATTGCTATTCCAATTCCAAGCAACACAACCGACCAGGCCGATAGCCGGTGTTCTTTGAAAACAAACAAAAGATAAACAGCAGCGACAGACAGAAAGCCTGGTATTTCACGAACAGCCTGGGAAAAGCCTATCTGAAAGCCATTCACACCTACCATTTCTTTTGCAAAGTTTGTGAACAGAGCCGTCCATCCCTGGAGGCCTGCGCTGGCGCATATTCCCAGGATCATCAGGTAGCGGTACATCGGATTCGATTTCAGATGGTCCATCATAAATTTATCAGGGGGGCAAATGTAGCACTAAAACCAATAATACCCACCATATAAATTTCTTCTTTCCGGGGTTAAGAAATATTTATAACTTATATTTGATTATGAAGACAGATTATCAGGTTACAGCATTTTGGTTATCTTTAAATTATCTGCGGAAGAAAAATTGCTGTGTGACTGATATAGCTGCGCAGTCTTAAACAGAAGGAAGTATCATGATAAAATATCACAGGGCGCTTAATAGTCTCGTTATTGCTGAGTTAACGAGTGATAATTTTATAATCACCCAGGTCCAGGATGCATTGGATTTAATAAGTGATTTAGGGATTAATGATTGTAACAGGATCATTATTAAAGAGTCAAATCTTCATGATGACTTCTTTCATCTAAAAACCAAACTTGCGGGTGATATTCTTCAGAAATTTTCCAATTATGGTGTTAAGCTGGCCATAATCGGGGATTTTTCAAAATACAGGAGTACTGCCCTTCAGGATTTTATCAGGGAAAGTAACAAGGGAAACCTGATTTTTTTCGTCGACAGCCTGAACTCTGCACTTTTCAAACTGGCTGATTCATAAGATTCCGGATACCTGAACATTCAAATCAGGATTGGAATAGTTTTTGCAGCGATTTATCAGGGCAAACTGCATAACTAATTATTAAGGTTCAGACAATGAAGAAATTGATACTGTTTTCAACTATTCTTGCATTACTGCTGTCATGTGAAAAGGACTCTGGCGAATCAGGCTCTTACCTTACAGCACGTATTGCAGGCTTTGATTTGAACTGCTCTACCTGCATACTGGAATTTCCTGAAGATAACCAGATAGTAATGAAAGAAATAGGACAGAGCCCGGAAAATTATTATGGGACTGTCAATTTGAATAAAAATGATTATCAGGTTGGGCAGATGCTGAAAGTAAGAATCAGAAAACCCGAAACTGATGAATTAAAGCCTTGCATAACATTATATCCATCATATGATTATAAAAACGTATATGTGACGGATTTCGAGAAATCCAACAACCTGATATTGGGTGATACGGTTACCATATCCTATAATGAGTGTTTATGTGATCCTGAAAATCAGATATATGTTTGTCTGGATACTGTTTTAAATGACTCCCGCTGTCCTACAGGAGTTCAGTGTTTCTGGGAAGGGAATGCAACTGTCAGATTTAGATTTTCGAAAGTAAATGACAAGCCTGTTCTGTTTGAATTAAATACTCACAGAGGTTTTACCTACAGTATCATTATTTCCGGTTACAGATTTACACTTACAGGTTTAAAGCCATATCCTGTCCGGGATAACAGGATAGAACAAAAGGAATACAAAGCTGAATTAGTAATTGAAAAAGAATAATATTCCGGGATTTATTCCTCTTTTATAGGGAGACCGGGATATTGAGGACAAAATTGTGAAACCATGGTATTTTCAAAACTCAGGTTTGCAAGGTTGGGACTCCAGGTCATACGGACCATATTCCAGACATCTTTTTCATTGAATAATGAAAGTGAGTTTTTAATATGCATTTTACCATTAACATCCGACCATTCATAATTATCACCATACCGAATACCAATTCCATTATTAAGGAACCGGCAATTTTCAGCCGTTACTGAATGTTCCGGCGAACTGAAGCCAAGCTCCAGGCCCTGACCGCAGTTGGTAAAGACACAATCCCTGAAGTAGTGATTTTTAACAACGGTTTCCCCGCTTGATAATGCGGCGCCTTCGTGAAAACAAGCCTCAAACCTGCAATTCGTAACAGTGATTTCACCTCCTTCCGGGTCGCCTGAATCGAGTCCGTCGTCTTTTGCAAACATGAATACGGTATTATCAATTTCTGCATCGGATCCGGTAAGGTACAGGGCGTCGTTATCTCCATCAGCATAGTCATAGGAATCATCAGGAAAATCTGTAAATACAGAATTCCGCAGGGTTAGTTCAGAAAAATTGACCTGTCCGCCCGTTTGTGCCCGCTGTACCAATATGTTATCGAGAGTAATTGTGGCATTCCGGGGATAAAAGATCTGACCTATGTGATCAGTTATAAAACAGTGATCCAGGGCAAGAGTGCTGTTTTCAGTATAGAACAGTGCCTGTCTTCCGGAATGGCCCCAATAATAACCCTCCGTATCATGGTATCCGCTCTGGCAGAAAATAGTGTAATGTGCTTCAAGGGTACCTCCTGCTACCCGTGTTATAAATCCCCCCCAATACTTATTGCTCCGGCTGCATGTTACAGTTACGGGATTTTCGGAAGTGCCTGAAAAGATTACCGGTCCGCTGATATTAATATCGACTGCCTCGTCGACAAGTATCAATGTACCTTCGTGTAGTGTCAGAGATCCAGTGGACGCAATATCAAGATTCCCCGTGATCCTTACAAGTCTGTTGGCCGGAATTTCAACATCTGAATTTATTATTCCCTTCAGTTCCATATTGGTATCCGAAATTCTGGCAAGCGTCGCACTGATTCTTTTGCCACCTACAATGAAATCGACGCGGTTTGTAATTGAAGATGCGGCCATGTTCACAGAACCAACGCCGCGTTTAATGTTGAAAGAGTTTCCGGAAGCAAGGTTAATTACCTCGCAATAAACCGGTTTTACAGTTCCTGACTCATTAACATAAATAATCAGGGGAACGTTTATCAGGTCTGTAAACCTGCGCGGATAATAAATTTCAATATTTTCCTGATTCAGCATCTCAGTTTCATAAAGTGCCGGTACCCACGCCCCGATCCCCCATTCAGAAGCCTCTCTCTCTGCCGTCATCGTTGTAAATAAGATGGTATCGTTTTCCTGTTGGGGATCCCTGTAAATCAGCACCAGCTCATGAAATCCGTTATCCTTGAATTCTATGAAACTTCCGTATGAAAAATCTGTTGTCTCGTTGTTCAGCATTGTCAAAAGGACATTATTATTATCATTTTCCAATGCAAAAGGCAGGTAATAATCTTGTTTTGTTAAAAGCTCCGAAAGATTAATGCATCCCTCCGGAGGTTCCGAAATTTTACCATTTTCATTTTTTTTGCAGCCAGGAACAAAAAGTAGTAATACCAGGCAGGTAATCGGAAATTTAAGTTTCATTTCTATTTGGATTGCTGTTTATCGAGCTCCTGCAGGATCCAGTTTCTCCTGTCCTTGAGCATCTGTCTTTTCCCGGCAAGATTGGTAATGAAGAAGTCATAACTGGTATCATCAGCATCATAATGCGATTGAGCAACTATTGAATCATTGGAATAGAACGGGTCAATATGATCGAAAGTATAATCAAATATCCTGTCAATGGCAGCCGGATCAATTTTTTCAATAACAGTACGCAGTGTTTTAAGATACTCCTGATAAAGAAAACCATCCCTGGCAATTTTATAATCCAGATCATCCTCAATTGAATATAGCAGTTTCATTCCCACATCAGCCAGTATATCGTTCATATCGGAATATTCTCTGGAGCCAAAAACCGTACCTGTTGCCCAGGGATTTCCTATTTCGTGTGGCTGAACAGAAAAAATATCATCAAGGTCCCATGGAAATACACCAAATATTTCTTTGCCATCTTTGATTTTTGTATAAAAAATGATCTCATCGGTGTAATCCCCGTTTCTGATCAGCAGGTCGATGCTCAATTTGGTAAAGTACTGCTCCAGATCCATGCAGGCGGACAAGGTATCGTACATCTGGCGGCCGGAATAGAGCGGAAGACCTGAGTAAATTCTTTTAAAAAAGGCAACATATTCCTCCTGATCATATCTGCTGCCCGGGCTGGTTGAAAATGCTTTTATCACATGATCATACCCGCGGCGTATTACGGATGAAGCATTTTCCCGTTCAATAAAATATTCAAATGGATCTTCAATAAAGTGGTACAAGCCCTGGGTACGATCATTTAACCTTACCTCCGTGAAAAAGCTGCAAACCGGCCACAGGTCAACTTCCCTGAGTAATCCAACCGCTATACTGTTTTCGATATAGGTATAATCGAAAACCATTGCCAGCAGCTTGAATTCCTCATATTGTCTTTCTGTCCGTTCCACGGGATCATATAGTGTAATCTTACGGTCCATGTTCACTCCAAATCCCTTGCGGGTGAAATTAAGAGAGCCATCGCCCCTGATTTCGAAACGATCGATTGTGTAAATGCCACCGGCAAAATGTAATTCAGGGATTGGATCAGTGATCTCATATTGTTCACCGCGGCTTGCGTTGATATATAGCCGTTGTGCATCGGTAACCATGAAGTTAAATACTTCTTTTTCGGGATCAATAATACCATGATCCTCCTTAGAGCATCCTGAAAAAACATATGCCGCTATAAGCAGTGATATCAGATAATTATGTAATCTGATCTTCATAAAATAACCAAAATTGGTTATGCGATTAACATAGAACAGCAAAGATAAGCTAAAGGCGATTAATCCGGATTTGATTATTTTTCTAATTTTATGACAACATTTAAACTGGTTATCATTTAATAATTTATTAAAACTCATTAAAATGGAAAAACTCATTTCTTGTTGCGGTTTAAACTGTGCTGCTTGTGATGCAAGAATTGCTACTGTTAAAGATGATGATGAACTGAGGAAAGCTGTTGCTGATAAATGGCGGGTTGCTTATAATGTTCCCGGTCTCTCGTATGAAATGATAAACTGTACAGGCTGCAGGGAAGAAGGTGTGAAGTTCAGTCATTGTGATGAGTGTGAAATAAGAAATTGTGTGAAGGCAAAGGGATTCAATACATGTGGAGATTGCCAGGAGATGCAAACCTGCAGTATTGTTGCATCAGTACATAAATATGTCCCGGAAGCAATAACGAATTTGCAGAGTTTGAATTAAGATAAAGAAACAGTATCCTTATTTGAATTCAACAGAAAGTATACTCTTTACACCATTTAAACTTGGTCCCATAACTCTACGTAACAGGACGATACGTGCTGCAGCATTCGAGGGAATGTGTCCGGGAAACTAAGTGATCGTTGTGCTTT
This sequence comes from uncultured Bacteroidales bacterium, assembly GCA_963828775.1. Lineage (GTDB taxonomy): Bacteria > Bacteroidota > Bacteroidia > Bacteroidales > VadinHA17 > LD21. The sequence continues at coordinate 118,088 of CAWHGX010000073.1, forward strand.
TACCAATCGTACCTCATTTTGTCATCAGCATAATAAACCGGAAAACGCACTTTGTCAGAAAGGCAGAGTGAAAAACTGTGGTCGTGTAAATGCATAAGATGACAAATTTGCAGTCTTGGTGGTTTGGTTTGATTATTGCAATCCTGACAATATGGAACACAATAGTTTAAATCCGGTTTTTATCACCCTGACCGACAATCAGCTGTTGGATGCCTACTCGACAACGGTCACGGGCGTATTTAAGAATGTGGCACCGGCGGTGGTGCATATAAATGTTACGAAGAAAGTTCAGGATCCCAGGACTGCCAGGATTGCCGAACAGCCTGCATTTGGCTCAGGTTTTGTAATTTCGACTGACGGATATATAGTGACCAACAATCATGTTATTGAAGGCTCACCTGCCATAAAGGTCTCTTTTGCTGACGGGATTGAGCTGGCTGCAACTCTGATCGGAGCGGATCCTTCAACTGATATTGCGATCATAAAAGTATATGGCGGGGACTATAAGCCTTTGCAGTTTGCCAATTCCTCCTTGCTCGAACCCGGACAGATAGCAATAGCCATAGGGAATCCACTCGGGTTACAGCATACGGTCACAACAGGTGTTGTCAGTGCCACGGGAAGGTCATTGAGAGCAATTAACGGAAGGTTAATTGATGATGTAATTCAGACCGACGCAGCTTTAAATCCGGGAAACAGCGGAGGACCTCTTTTGAATTCCGAAGGCAAGGTGATAGGAGTGAATACGGCTGTAATATCTGAAGCCCAGGGCTTATGTTTTGCCGTCTCCTCTAATCTGACTGCTTATATAGCAGGTCAATTAATCATTAACGGTAAAGTAAAAAGGGCTCAGCTGGGCGTTGCTGCACAGAGGGTTAACCTTACACAGCGGATCATTGAAATAAATCAGCTGAAGACAAAAACCGGTGTGTATGTATTTGAGATCAATAAGTCATCGGGGATTTATAATAATGAATTGGCCATAGGAGATATTATAGTTGAGTTTGATGGCAACCCGATAGCCACGGTTGATAACCTTCATAAATGCCTGAATGAAGGAGCTATAAGGAAAAAAGTATCGCTGGGAATCCTCCGGGGTGGCTGGAAGCAGATCATCGGCGTAATACCGGGAGAACTGCAATAATATTCCTGTACATACACAGTAATTCTGATGTGACAGAATTAACTTTGGTAATCGTATTTCAATATAAAATAATCCTTGAAGGAAATGCTTAAAACAAGAAAAGGATCTCTATCCAATGAACCGGCTAAACTAAAGCCTCTTCGCTTGCTGCCGGGTGTTGTAATTGCAATAATGCTATTGCTGATCAGGTATGTTATTCCTGAGATTGCACCGGGTGCTCTTTATGCCGGTGTTTTCGGTGGAATCTTTGGAGGATTGGCTGTTGTTATCTGGTGGATATTTTTCAGCAGGGCGCCGGGTTTCGAACGCTGGTTTGCCCCTGTACTGATGATAGCTGCATTATTGGCAACTTCGCAAATTCTTGACAGGTCGATTGCAACAGCGAATGTGGGACTTATGTTCCCAATGTTTTCCATTCCCGTATTAGCTATTGTTTTTGTTGTCTGGGCAGTGGCCACACGAAACCTCTCAAACAGGCTCCGGCGTGCAACAATGGTTGCAACAATCCTGGTGGCATCAGGATTTTGGGCGCTGTTGCGTACTGACGGAATGGATAGTGAGGTCCATCACGATCTGGCATGGCGGTGGGCAAAGACACCTGAAGAACGCTTTCTGGAGAAAGCCGGCAATGAACTGACAAAAATAGTACTGGATTCGGCAGTGATGGCAACTGAAGCTGAATGGCCCGGATTTCGGGGTCCTGACAGGAATGGAATAGTCCGGGGTATGAAATTCGGAACTGACTGGACTAAGTCACCACCGGTTGAGATCTGGCGCCGGTCTGTCGGACCTGGTTGCTCATCATTTGCGGTTCATGGTGCTTTACTCTTTACCCAGGAACAGCGTGGAGATTATGAGATGGTTACCTGCTACAGCCTGGAAACCGGTGATCCGTTATGGAGACATAGCGACTCAACCCGCTTCTGGGACTCACATGCAGGTCCGGGACCGCGTTCGACACCGACTCTCAGCAAAGGACGGGTTTACACGCTGGGAGCCACAGGAATCCTGAACGTTCTGGATGAGCGTAACGGCACCCTTATATGGTCACGTGATGCAGCTTCCGATACTAAAGTGCAAATTCCCGGCTGGGGATATACCTCTTCACCCCTGGTAGTTGACAGCACCGTTATAGTTGCTATAGCAGGCAATCTTGCTGCTTACGACATTGTTACAGGCAATCCGCGCTGGATTGGCCCTGACGGCGGAGAAAGCTACAGCTCTCCGCATCTTATGACAATTGATAACGTAAAGCATATTTTATTCATGAACAAAGCTGGCGTGACCAGCCGCAAACCTTATGACGGGAAGGTTTTATGGGATCTGCCTGAGAGTGGTGTCCGTGTTATCCAGCCGGCATTGATAAATGAAAATGATATCCTGGTTGACGCAGGTGATGCAAAAGGAGTGCGCCGTATCAGTATCAAAAACGGATCAGGCGATTGTACCATCGAAGAGCTCTGGACGTCAAACAAGTTGAGGCCCAATCATAACGACCTGGTTGTTCACAAAGGACATGCCTACGGCTTTGAAGGCCCAGGCCTCATATGCATGGATATCTCAAATGGCGATCGCAAATGGAGAGGAGGACGCTATGGAGGCCAGTTTTTACTTCTGGCAGATCAGGATCTACTGCTGATACTCTCGGAAGAAGGTGAACTGGCATTGGTTAAAGCGGACCCGGAACGATTCGAAGAACTTGCCCGGTTCCCTGCAATTGAGGGTAAGACATGGAATCACCCCGTTCTTGTCAACGATGTCCTGGTTGTTCGCAACACCCAGGAAATGGCGGCTTTCAGGTTGGCTCTTGAAGGCAATTGAATCTTTAACAATTAGATAAATCTAACTATATTAGCAAAAATCTTTATATGGATAATCTGAACGAGACCATCATTTACCTTTCTGATCTGATTGAAAAAATACTTGAGGAGACAATTGCAGTATCTGATTTTGAGGATCTTACCCAGCAGCAGCTGCATTACCTTAAAGTACTGGTTAAGATGAAAAATCCTACTCTGACAGAACTTGCAAGAGAACTTGGCCTTACAAAACCAACTGTAACCGTTCTGGTAGATAAACTGACAGAGAAAGGGTATATAAAAAGAGTTCATTCGGATGCAGACAGAAGGGTAATGCATCTACATATTGATAAAAAAGGTGCTAAGATCAATGCACTTCGTGAAATTGCACATCGGCGGATGGCCGAAAAAATAAAATCAGGGTTAAGTGACGCGGAAACTGCAATTCTGACCGAACTGCTCAGGAAAATTGTGAAACACGCCTGAGATAAATTACTAAATTGCCGACCGGCATATAAATAACACCTGCATTTTTAAGATTATATTTGAAATCCAACAATGAAAAATCAAATAAGAATAATATGAAGACACATGTTACCCGGCGGAAGTTTTTACAGACAGCTGCTGTAACCACCACCGCAGCCATACTTCCCTCCGTAGCAGGGATTGCAGCTTCTACTGATGGTGATGTATCCCGGATAAAGTCAGAAGAACTGCCAAAACGCCGGTTAGGCAGAACTAACAGAATGGTTTCATGCATCGGCTTTGGCGGTGGTTCGCGGTATTGCAACTGGGTGGCAGATGACGATACTCTGCAAAAACATATAGACCACGCAATTAAACTCGGGATTACATACTTTGACTCTGCACGGGTGTATGGCAATGGATTGGCTGAAGAACGTTATGGAAAATATCTGACCCCGAAATACAGGAATCAGATATTTCTCAATTCAAAAACAATGGAAAGAACGTATGACGGGGTGATGAAGGATATAGAAATATCATTGAAGACACTGAAAACCGAATATCTCGACCTCTATTGCATGCATTCGATCGACCAGGTGGAAGATGTGGATATGCTGTTAAGCCCTTCAGGAGGATACAAAGCAATATTAAAACTGAAGGATGAAGGCGTGGTGAAAAATATTGGCTTCTCATTTCACAAATGGAACGAGGCATCTCAGAAATCATTCAATGAATTTGATGTTGATGCGATCCTGTGCGTGATCAATGCTTCGAGATACAACGGTAATGAGGATAACCTGTTACCTCTTGCAGCTCAAAGAGATATTGGTGTAGTAGCAATTAAGATCATGGGACAGAATGCCCTTATTGGAAATGTATCGGGGGACGATCTTTTAAGATATGGATTAAGTCTGCCAATATCAGTTGCTAATGTAGGGATGGACGGTTTTTCCCCCCTCGAATCGTGTGTGGAGGTCGGTAAAGAACCTTTGCTATCTGAAAAAGAAGCTAAAAAGATAGAATTGAGACTGAATTTTGATCCAAAAGCTACCAGATTACCCTATTTTACCGGATAAAAAACCGGCTTTGTCTGCTATACACCCACGTCGCATTGAATGCCATGTTCCCTGCAAAAACGCTGCACCAGACTGGCATTGTCGCGATAAAACTCCCGGTAACGGAGGTATTGTTTAACCAGAGGATTGTAATTCCAGCCGCTGAAGAAGATTTGATCAGCAAAGTCTACAGATTTCAAAATATCTTCAATGTTCTGCATCACAATATTGGGTGTGGGGTATGGTTCGATGTGCACCAAAGTGTGACAGCCGCGGTTGTGAAGAGATCTTAATGCATTAATCCGTTCGGAGTATGAAACAGTCTCCGGTTCCCATTGTTTGCGGAATTCCTCATTCAGTGAAATCAGGCTGATGCCCAGAAGATTATCGGCAAAAAAGCGCTCCCTGTCAGATAGTTCGACCGGCAGCTTGCCTTTGGTGAGTACAGAGCACCTTATTCCATGGGAATTGATCAGGGCGATGAGTTTCAGGCTCATGTCCGAAACTTCAGGATAACCATTCATAAACGGATCAGTTGTAAGGCACAGATGGATATAGTCAGGTTTTGCCTTCAGACGGAGAAGCTCTTTTTTCAGCAATTCAATGGAATTGGCCACAAGCTTTGGGGAGCACCATTCATTATAGGTCTTTACCCGTCCGTGGGTACGGGCCATCATATATGCATAACATGGATAACGGCAGCCGTGCCGGCAGCCCTGGACGTGGTTAATACAGTAAAAACCGAGACCACTTTTATAGAGTAAAGATTTGCGAATAATAGTTTCCATATTCCCGGGCAAAGATGCTAAATTACCGGAATAATTTATCTCTACCTTTAAAGTGGGAACTATTATAAGACAGTCTTTAGAACATTATAGCCGTACCATTTGCCTCTTTTGCCATGAACAAATGGTCGGAGAACGCTGATAAAATATTTTCGATATCAGGGATTTTTATGGTTATTTCCTTCTGCGACTTTTAACTGAATCAGCTTTTCAGGTGAAGGTTTTGATCCCACAAATTGCGTGGCCTTGTCAATGAAAGCTTTGTCGATCTTAAAGATTTTAAACTCAACCAGCTGATCAGGTGATAAATCGCTATATCCGGCAGATTCCATCTGGTCGATATATTCCTTGTTTACTTTGAATATCTTAAGCTTGACTATCATCGGAACTGATATTTTTTCCCTGAATCCCATACCTTTAACCTCTTTTATATAATCCGGGGTTATCTGCTGAGCCTTTAGCTGCAACGATTTCATCCTGGGAGATTTCTTCAAAACCCGTGGACATCATTTCTTTCACATATTCCGGGGTAATCCCCAGCGCTTTGAACTCAATGAGATCATTGCCAGTTAATTTATAGCCTGTTTTATACATTTCTTCAGCATATTTTTCATCAATTTTCAATGCTGCAAATGACATAATATCTCCCGCAGACAGGTCACCACCTGAGAGTTTCTTCATTCTTGCAATATAAGCCGGATCTACCTGCAGTGCCTTAAAACCAATCAGTTTACTCAATGCAATATCTTCAAAGCCATCGTTTTGTATGTCTTTAATATAATCGGCTGAAACGTCGAGTGCAACAAGAGCAGTCAGATTCTCTTTTGATATGTCGTTGTATCCCAGTTTTTTAACACTTTCAATATAATTTACATCGGCATTTTTTAGTGTAAAAAGCAATAAAGCATGCAGGGAAAGATCCCTGAAACCTGTATCAGCCAAAGATTTTACATAATTGCCATTTGGAGTATAGACAAATGTACCCTCACCATTTTCTGCCGTGATATCACCGGTAAATTTTATTTCCCCGCCTGGTTTTTTCAAAGAAAAGCCGCCATCATTATCCCTGGTGAAACCGGATATAGCGGATTTGTTAATGGTTATTGAATTTGTCTCTCGTTCGTTGCTTCTGTCGACAGTTGAGAACTCAATTTTCACACCGCTGTCGTGTGACTTCATCTTCCATATCCCCTGCAGTTTTCCTGTACCGGTCTGTCCGCATAACGAAGTTGCAGACAAAAGAAGTACTCCAACGGCAATTAACAGGATTGACAAGTTTCTTTTCATGGCTTTAAATTTTAATTGATTAGACTTTTGTATAAAAACCTTTCAGTATGCAAAAGGTTACAAAAAATCTATCTTTTATGGAGGTAGATATCTCCATTGTAGTTTTTAATAATATATTCGGGACCCTCTGAATTGATCGAACCAACAATCCAATCTTCGAGGGAATAGATCCTGGTATTTTCAACATTGGTCATAACCGATTGTCTTTTAACAGGTTTTATATCAAAATCTGATAATATCTCTCCCCTTTCGCTTTTCATCTTTAATCTGGCATTTATTTTTTCAGGGAAAGTAATCGTAATGTCCCCCTCAAAAGATGTAAACATCATGGGCGAATCGGGATTCACTTCCCTGAAAACAGCTGAGATTTTTCCATAAACAGAACTTAATACAGCGGATCCTGCAACATTTTCAAGCAAAATATCACCATCGGTATTTTCAACCTCAATTTCTCCATTAATGTTAGTTACTTCCACATTTCCATTATCCAGTGATTTAAGTTTCAGAGAAAAATTCCTGGGCACTTTTATGTCGAAGTCAACAGTTTTACCAATTGTTCTGCACAGCAGGATTACATTATTACCATTTACCTCAGCCGAAATATCCGGAGTGTTCTGAACGATCCGTCTCATGCCATTAATAACATTTTTTTCCGTATCCCTGAACCTTAACATACTGGTTACAAGAATTACTTCACCGTCATATCCTGTAACCTTAATTGAACCTTTCGGATTCTCAAATGTCAGCTGACCGGGAAGCAAAGTCTGAGTAAAGTTTATCACAAGCTGTTCACTCTGGCAGAAGGTATATGATGCAATGCATACAAATATTGATGTGCTTATTAAAAACTTCTTTATCATAATAAAAGGCCTTATAATAAAATAACAACTGCTTCATTCAGCTTATCTCTGACACTATAATTCAGGCCTGCATTCTGAAGTACTTTCTGAAACTCAGGAACAGCACGTTTTTCATTAAGTGCAAGCATGATCTCTGCCAGACGAAGTTGTACCAGGGGGGATGTCTGGTTGCCAATCGATGCAATCAGCCCTTCGCGAACTTCAGGCAGGGATGAATACCGGATAAGGGCATCAAGAGCAACCAGTCTCACATTATTGTTGCTGTCATTATTAAGGACACGCATCAGACTTTCAATTATCTGGTTATCTGCCTTATCAAAATCGCCGGTCATATTAACTGCTTTGATCCTTTCCACCGGGGAACTTTGTTGCATCATTGTCAATACAAGTGTCTCCTTTAGCAGTTTTACCTCATCTGTAAGATCTGCGATTTGTTTATTCCCTGCCGGAGTAACAGAACCCAACCAGCCTGATGCGAACCAGCCAAGAAGAAAAAGAGCTATCCCTGCAGCAATCCTCAAACCGGGTGTTAACAAAGAAACTGAATATGATCTTTTCGGTTTAATCTCCGGTTCGCCCAGCAGAGCCTTCCTTTTCTCTTCCTCAAGCAAGGCATAAAACCTTTTGTCCATCTTTTCTGATGGTTCAGGGGAAGGTGTTTTATCAATAATTTGACTGACAGAAAGTATAGATTCAATCTCTGCCCGGGAAATTCCGGATTTTTCAAGACCGGCCATAACCTCTTCTTTTTCTTCCGGTGACAGGTTGCCATGAAGCAGGTCTAATAACTTTTCCTTAATCTCTTGCCTTTTCATATCCCGTTTTTTCCAGTTTTGTATAAATATCCTTAAGTTTTCTCAATATCCTGAATATCCTTATTTTCACATTACTTTCAGTTGTATTGAGTATATCTGCTATTTCTTTGTATTTGAGACAATTTATTTTCCCAAGAACAATCAGTTCCCTTTCATTTGGTTTAAGTTTGCTCATTGCTTTTTCAAGAGTTGCGCGCTGTTCATCCTTTTCCAGGTCATAATTTTCATAAATGTCAGCCGGGGTTGTTTTAACTTCAATTTTGTAGTTGTTTGCATGCTTTATTTTCCGGAAGTAGTCAATTCCGGCATTATGAGCAACCCTGAACAACCACTTTGCAAAGCTTCCCTGCCCCGTAAAACTGGTTTTGTACCTTATTGCCCTGTAGAAAACAGTGTGAACCAGATCTTCACTTGCCTGATTATCGCCACCGGTAAGTTTGAAAAAATAAGCATAAAGCGCCCTTTTGTATCTTTCATACAAAATGCCCATTTTGTCAATCTCACCGGCAATTACATCTGCCATCAGGCTATTGTCATCCAATTCTTTAAAATAGTTAGCCCTGTTATACCTCTAATAACTGTTGATGATCTGAAAAGTTACAACTTGTAACGGAAGAAAGCAAACGGTACTTCACCATCCGACCTGACCTCAATGTCCGGTAACACTCCATGTCCTGTTCACAACCGCTTCAGGGCTGCGTTCACCAACAATCAGTGCCCGTTGTGGCTCTGCAGACCGTCTGCAAAAAGGAATCAAGTGCAAATGCCGGACTTAGCTTTCATGGCATCGTTCAGTAGGTGGTGTAGTTATTTTATCTTACCAGGTAACAGTTTAATCAGGATTACCTTGAATTTCAGATCTTTTTATATGTATGACAAATAAAAGCATCTTTGTCTTTTTGATCAATCCGGTTAAGATTGCATAATATATCATCCTCAGGACCAGGTTCATAGTGTTTTCTGCAAGACAGACAAAGAAGAGGCATTTTGATATTATCACGATTGATTTGATATCCTTCGTCATCGAAAAATCCAGCAATCTTTCCGGGATCCATTTCATCAATGTGCCGTCGACCTTTTCTATCAATCTTATTAATTGCTGAATCTATTTCATAGTCACCGGCTGGATGACTCTCACCGGTAATGCAGGTAAAACATCGATATCCGGCAGAAGCCGATCCGACTACCCAGATGTCATTTCCGCATTCACATTTTATACCATTGTTAAAAGCATCCAATGCTGCCTCTAGTCTGTTCCGGAATTCCTTGCCATTTTCGTCAGGGTTACTCTTTAAGTGGATTTTTAAATACTCCTCAAGGGTAATTGGTATGAAACTCATATTGTTGAAATTTAATGATTGAAAGTTTTATTTACCGCTCAGGCATCAGCTACTTCGTTTATATGTGTTATTAAAGTAAACATAACACACCAAAACGAATAGTTACAAGTACCTTCTATGTTTTTATAATATATTAAAGTTGCAGTCGGGAATATCTATAGTCAAATATAGGATAATATTTAGATTTTCCTGATTCTTATTATCAAATAAACAGCATCCAGCACCTGGAACCCACACCCTGTGAAATATGGCCAGGGCAAAGGCTTCATCCTATTTCACAGGGCAGGCAACCCGCAACCTGTATTATTTATTATCTTTACTTCAAACCGTCATTCAATTAATTGTCCGATATTTATTACAAAGAATAAAACAGAACTCACATTATGAAAACAACCCGGCGAAATTTCATCAAAACAGTGGCTGCACCGATGATTGCAGTACCTTTGATCCTCCCATCGCGGGTGTGGACATTTCCCCCGAGTAGCCGTATCACCATGGGTTTTGTGGGGACGGGCAAACAGATCGCAATACCTGCTGACTAAATTTATGCCTCTGGCACAGGTTCTTGCTGTTTGCGATGTAGATACCACACGCCGTACCGATGCACAACAGAGAGTTCATAAGTTCTACACTGAGAACAAGGACAAAGGTGTTGCTGACTGCAAGGCATATAATGATTACCGTGAACTTATTGAACGTAAGGATATCGATACAGTCTGCATTGCTACACCTGATCACTGGCATGCGTGTACCTATTTTGCTGTCGCTGAAAAAGGGTAAGGATGTTTACTGTGAGAAACCATTGACACATAATATTCAGGAGGCAATAGATGTCATCAAGGCTGTGGATAAATACAAACGGGTACTTCAGACCGGATCGATGCAACGTTCGAGCAAGGAATTCCGGATAGCCTGTGAACTGGTACGTAACGGTTGCATCGGAAAGATCGACCATGTTGATTGCAGTTTCGGAGGGCCACCCAAATTCTGCGATCTACCTGAAGAAACTATGGAACCGGGTCTGGATTGGAACATGTGGCTTGGTACGGCGCCAATGCGCCCATATAACTCGATATTGAGTCCACGTGGAGTGCACACTCATTTCCCGCTATGGCGTTCTTACAGGGAATATGGTACCGGAGACGTCGGTGACTGGGGTGCCCACCACCTTGACATTGCTCAGTGGGGGCTTGGAATGGATGAAAGCGGCCCCGTTGAAATTAAATTAATAAATAAAGAAGCTGTGCTGGTTTATTCAAATGGTATTCCGGTATTCCATAAAAGGAGTGGTTTTGGTATTCACTTCTTTGGAAGTGATGGAGAGGTGATGGTTAACCGGGGCAGATTCAAAGTGATTGTTAAAGGTCAGACAATTGCCTCCTTTACAGGCTCTGAGAACAAAGACACCACCTGCCTGGCAGAAGTTGAAAAAGCTGAAAAGCTGCTGCTGAAAAACGCCACGATCAAGCTCTACGAAAGCAATTCACATTATGAGGATTTCCTGTCGTGTGTCAAAAGCCGTAAAAAACCGGTTGCCAGTGAACAGGCCGGCGGCCGCACAGTTATCAGCTGTCATCTGATAAATCAGCTTTATTTCAATAACTCTGATATAAAATGGGATCCTGCCAGGTTCTCCTTTACCGGAGGCACGGGGAATCCTGCCTGGCTTACAGACAACTACAGGGATTGGACGAAAACAAAATAATTACCATGGTAAAAAGAATTACATATAAAAATAAATCATGTAAGTCAGAGGAACTTTCCGGAATGAAAAGAAGAGATTTTTTTAAACTTCTTGGAGGTGGCATATTCATTTTCTTCCAGCCCTGGGATCCTTTTGAGCTTCTTGATTTACAAACACAACAACGCAGGTCTCTGCCAACAGAATTCAATGCTTTCCTCCAGATCGCGGAAGATGGCCTGGTAAACTGTTATACCGGAAAGGTCGAATTGGGACAGGGAGCCATTACATCACTTGTCCAGATAATGGCTGATGAGCTTGAAGTGCCATTTGAAATGGTAAAGATGGTCATGAGTGATACCGATCTGTGTCCATGGGATGGTGGTACAACCGGGTCCAATACCATCCGTACATTCAGCCCGCGCATGCGGCTTGCAGCGGCAGAGGCAAAAACAGTTCTGATGCAACTGGGGTCAGATTACCTGCATGTGCCTGTATCACAGCTGGCAGTAAAGGATGGCATTATCAGTGATATCAGGAACAGTAATAACAAAGTCAGTTATGGCCAGCTGGCCAAAGGCAAAAAAATTGAAAAACATCTTGACGGCAAACCGGAATTAAAGGATTATAAAAAATTCAAATATGTCGGTAAGCCATATCTGCATCAGGATTCACTTGTTAAGGTCACCGGAGAAGCAAAATTTTCCGCAGATATTAAACTGCCTGGATTGTTACATGCCCGTTTACTCAGGCCACCTTCACATGGAGCGAAATTATTATCAGCCGATATTTCTGAAGCCGAAAAAATGGAAGGTGTCCGTGTTGTGCGCGACGGAGATCTTATTGCTGTATTGAGTGATGACCGTGACAGGGCTGACCAGGCTATTGTCAAAGTTAAGGCCAGGTACTCATTCGATGAGATCAAGTGTTGATGATAAAACAATCTTTGACCGGATCCTGAAAGCGGATTCAACTGCCAATGTTGTAAGAAGCAGCGGAGATATTGAAACCGGCCGGAAAACTTCTGAAATATCTGACAGAGTCGGAATTTCATAACAGTTATGTGGCACATGCTCCAATTGAGCCACATGCTGCAACGGCTGTGATAGAAGGTGATAAGATTAAAGTATGGGTTTCCACACAGGCACCTTTCCGGGCGCAGGAAACCATTGCCGGGGAAATGAAAGTTCCGCTTGAAAAGGTAAGGATAATAGCACCTTTTGTAGGAGGCGGTTTCGGCGGCAAGTCACCCCATGCACAGGCAGTTGAGGCTGTAAAGCTTGCAAAGATAACCGGCAGGCCTGTGGTGGTTGCCTGGACCCGGCAGGAAGAATTTTTCTATGATACATTCCGGCCGGCGGCTGTCGTGAAAATCACCTCGGGAATGGATAAATCGGGCAGGATCACGCTCTGGGATTTTAACACCTACTATGCCGGATCGAGGGGATCAGACACTATCTATGACGTCCCGAATGCCAAAACGACCGACTACGGAAGGGGATCGGTACATCCTTTTGGTACAGGCTCATGGCGCGCTCCGGGGAACAATACCAACACATTTGCAAGGGAATCGCAGATAAATATAATGGCTTCTAAAGCGGGCATTGATCCGCTGGAGTTCCGGCTTAAAAACCTGAAGGATGAGAAAATGACAGCTGTATTAAAAGCAGCAGCCGATAAATTCGGTTATACTCCCGCAAAAAATCCTAGCGGCAGAGGATATGGAATTGCCTGCGGGACAGATGTCGGAACCTGGGTGGCTCATTTTGCAGAGGTGAAGGTGGATAAAAATACCGGACATGTTCAGGTCATTCGTGTGGTCTGTGCCCAGGATATGGGTCTGTGCATTAATCCGCAGGGAGCTGCATTACAGATGGAAGGTTGTATAACCATGGGGCTCGGATATGCCCTGACAGAAGAAATACAATTCCAGGGAGGTGATATTAAAAACCACTCCTTTGATACTTATGAGATACCCCGTTTCTCATGGGTTCCTCAGATTGAAACAGTGATAATGGACAGAAAAGATCAGGCACCAAATGGAGGAGGAGAACCTGCAATTATCTGCATGGGAGCCGTTATTGCCAATGCAGTTTATGATGCTACTGGTGCCAGGCTGTATCAACTGCCAATGACACCTGAGAGAATACTGGCGGCGATTAAATCATCCTGATTTACGGTATTCAAATCGAATTAAGCTTTAATCTCAGGATAGTATTTTATTTATCGACTAAAAAAACAGTCATTTTTTCAATAAAATATTTGCACGACTAAAATATTAGTCGTATGTTTGCTATGAAGGATTGACAAAAACATTTTTAAAAAGAACTATTTAAATAAACCAAAACAAATATCAATGAAAAAATCTGGTGTTATCCTTGTAACAGCAACTTTGCTGTTAGTCGCTTCGTTTGCTGTCCTGGCATTCCGCAAGCCCGGGTCCGTTCCGGAGAAGAAGGCCGCCAACTCAATTATAGGTACGTGGCAGCTCGATTCATACAAATATGGAACTACATCAAGTTCTTTTGCACCCATAACTCCTGACAGACCTCATGTAAAACTAATAACTGAGAACAGGTTTTTATGGGTAACCTATGATGCAGCGACGAAAAAAATACTTGAATCAGCCGGTGGAGCATATACACTTAGCGGGGAGAATTATATTGAATCAATTGATTACGGTTACAATATGGAAGGATACCTGGGCACAAAAAGCAATTTCAAAATAAAGGTTGAGGACGGGATGTTCTATCTGTCAGGGGTACTCTCTGATGGTTATAAAATAGAAGAGATATGGCAAAAGGTAAAATAGAGGCAGTAATGAAAGAGAAAAGAGAAATGTACCTTACAAGGGCAGAGGAGCAAATTATGCAAATCCTGTGGGATCTTGGGGAAGGGCTGGTCAGGGAGGTGCGTGAACGGTTTCCTGACCCGAAACCAGTCAGGAATACTGTTTCAACAGTTATCCGGATCCTTGAAAGAAAAGGTTTTGTCGGACATAAAACCTATGGGAATGTTCATGTTTATTACCCGCTGGTTTCAAGGGAATCATATTCAAAAAGCCAGCTGCTGGGCCTTATGGAGAATTATTTCGATAATTCCTTCCCGGCCATGGTTTCATTCTTTGCTAAAGAAACGGACCTCACTATCGGGGAGCTCGACAAGGTTCTTAAAGAACTTAGGAATGAACTGAAAGGAGGAACAAAGAATGAATGAATTTGCATTATACCTGTTTAAATCAGCATGCTGGCTTACAGGTTTCACCCTGGTGTACTTTTTATTTCTGCGGAATGAACGCTTTTTCATATTGAAGCGCATCTTTCTGATGACGGGGATTCTGGTTTCCCTGGTTTTCCCATTTATATCCTTTCACTACCAGGTTGAAGTGCTGGCCCCTGCGGCGGCGTCTTTTGATCTGACGGAGTATTTCGTGCCGGATTCATCAGGAATTCAGCAGGAGGTATCCGGGAATGAATTTGATTTCAGGAATTTACTGCTGATAGTTTATATCGCAGGTTTAATAGTCATCACAGCAAAAAGTCTTCTGCATCTATTCAGGATACTCAAATCAATATCCGGAAATAATATCTGTAAAAAAGACTCAGCGATCATTATAAGGGCATCAGAATATCCCTCATCCTTTTCCTTCTTTAATTATATATTTATCAATCCTTCGGTGGAGGAGAGCGAAATGGGGGAAATAATAAATCACGAGCTTGTGCATGTGAAACAGAAACACTGGCTTGACTTGCTCCTCGCAGGATTTATTAAGAATGCTTCAATGGGCAAATCCATTTGCGTGGATTTATACCGGTTTTATCAGGCTGAATCACGAATACCTTGCTGATGAAGCAGCTCTTCAGCACACTTCCAATCCGACAAAATATAAATTAGCCCTGCTGAACCAAATTTACAGGTCTCCTGTCATCAGCTTTACAAATTCATTCAATTATTCGCTCAACAAAAACCGTTTTGAAATGATGAAAAAAATAATAACTTCTCCTTACAGGAAATTGAAGGTGCTTTTGATAGTCCCTGTTTTTGCAATTATTTTTTATGCCTTTGCCGAACCTGAGAAGAAATATTCAGAGCAAGGCATTGATTCTGCTGAAGCTGTTGATCAATCAGCTGCCGGTAATGTTAAAGGAATTGTTCTTAAAGAGACCGGTCAGCCATTCGAGGGTGTCCAGATAGCGGTAACAGGAACAGTAATCAGGGGAACAACTGATGCTTCAGGCAATTTTTACACTTACCGGAGTTCCGGAAGATTCGCACCTGGTTTTTTCATACAGGGGTTACCTGACACAAGTCCTGAAATCCAAATTCTCGGGATCAATGAACATTAAGCTGTCAAAAGATCCGGATTACCCTGGTATCAGAGTCAGCAGTTCATATCAGAATGCAATTGTAGTAATTGACAACGTTTTGTCGGAAAAACTATATCCTGATGCTGTAAAAGATATCGATGTGGACCAGGTTGCCAAAATGTCGCTACTTCCTGAAAAAGAAGCAGTGGGAAAATACGGTGAAAGAGGCAGAAAGGGTGCTATTGAAATAATAACAAGGAAAAAAGCGGCAGAACTTGGGATCAAAGTTCCAGCCCAAAGGAAAAGCCCGGAAGACTATCCGACGTTCCGCGGGGAGAGCTTTGCAAAATTCGGAGATTATCTTGCAGGTAAAATCAAATATCCAGCAGATGCAGCTGCCAGAGGAAAAGATGGCCGCGTTACAGTAAATTATGTCATACAACCTGACGGGACGATAAGCAAGCCGACAGTAATGAGCGCATCCGATCAATCCCTGGGAGAAGCTGTCGTTAAGGCAATAAATGAATCGCCCCGCTGGGAACCTGCAAAAAATAATGAAATTCAGGATCCCTTCAGCACATCGGTTACTGTAAAATTCGAACTGCCTGATAAGGTCACTGCCGATGATACTTTCATTGTTGTTGAACAGATGCCAGATTACCCCGGAGGAGGTACAGCACTTCTGGAATTCATTAGAAACAACCTGAGATACCCTGAAGCCGCCAGAGCTGAAAAGGCAGAGGGTAGAGTAATTGTTAGATTTGTTGTCAATACAAAAGGAAAGGTTGAAGATGCAGCTGTTATAAAAGGGGTGCATCCATTGCTTGATGCTGAGGCACTAAGGGTTGTAGGATTATTATCCGGCTGGCTGCCCGGCGCACAGGAAGGGAAGCCTGTAAACGTATGGTACATGGCTCCGGTATGCTTTCTCACTTGACATCCTGAGGATTGAAAAAATGTTCCGTCGATGATGACTAAGCTTGAGGGCGGACTAAGAAATATCTGATGTTCATATTAACACATTCTGTTTCCGTCAATTTCTTCAAAATATATTTTATAAACCTTCCCTGTCGATAAAGTAATCTCAGCTCCCAGGGGTGAGAAAGCCGGAGTTACCTCCATGATTTTAATTTCCTTTAAAGGGGACAACTCTTCCTCAGTCCAGTCAGTGTCATCCATTTTATGGAGTAAAGCTGTGATCATCAGTTCCATTGCAGGATTCTTTGCCGTTCTCTTTCTGTAAGCGTACAAGACAGTGCTTTCATCTGCTTCAGCATTCCGGTCTTTATGGATGTGGCTGTCCAGCTTGTCCCAGCCGGTATAAGCTATCAATGCTATTTGCCTGCCTTTGATGGATGCTGTCATGATCTTTTTGCTTCCATCATCGTAATTATTTACAGTTGCCCCTGCCCCTTTTATATGCGGCAGTCCGAAATGTCCTAAAGTCAGTTCGTGTTCAAATGCCAGCCGGGACCGATCCACTCTTATTACTCCTCCGGGAATGATAATATCGGCAAGGTCAATGATATAACCCACTCCGTTGTTGGGAGGTTTCCTCATTATGGCCTGCCTGTAGATCACTCCGTCTTTCACACCATTGTAAACCATGCTCTGTGACGTCGTGTATGTTTTATTCTTATCTGAGCTGTTATTGACAGTAACCCCGGTAAGATAAAAGTTTATATCATCTCCTCTGACATCGCGCGGATCGAGACTACGGAAACTGTATTCCATTGAGGTTCCACCTAGCGGATCCTGATCTTCCCAGGGAAATGGGTATTATAGGTAAGCTTCGAATAATTCGGATCACATTCACGCTTCCGGATAAATGATTTATGTTTAACCACAAGCTTCAGCAATTCCCTTGCATTGCCTAACACATTCTTTTTCCGTCAATTTCTTCAAAATATATTTCTATAAATCCCTGTGTCCGTAAAAACCCAGACTCGGGATCTCATTATCATAGAATTCTTCACGGGTGACGAACTGAAGCAAGGATCCTGAACAAAGCCGCCTTTTTTTATACCTCCCGAATCAAATTTAATATAATCTCATTTCCCCTTATCAAAGGTGAACAGTTTTATTCGCTTTCACATGGCTGCAACCGGCTGCTTTTGTAATTGGGGTATTTTTCTTAATTTAGTTTTGTCTTATTGAAACCGGCAGACCCTCAGGCGTAATAAGCTTTATCAAGGATGGGTTGGCCAGGAGATATTTTAATAGCTTTTTCATATTTGTTATTTTATATCTGCCTTAAGCTTGATTAAAAACACGTCATGGACACCTTTTAAATCAGAGAACAGATTTGCGCCTGTATAACCTGTATGAAATATATAACCCTGCCGGTTGACGCAAACGCCTTTTCCACAGGTTCCGCGCCCCCCCTGCGCAATAAAATTCCTGCTCCAAAGAAGTGATCCATCTTCATTATACATTTTGCAAAATGACTGGCACATGGGATTATTCATGCAACCACTTACAACAACTCCCTTATCCTGAAATACAGAAAGGCCGTTAATGCCATCCCAATTGCCCGTACCAAATTGTTCTGTCCAGCTTATTTCTCCTTTTTCATTCCATTTTTGAAGGAAACAATCCCCGTTCAGCTTTTCTTTTGGGACCAAAATCCAATCTGTACTTCCTGCAATATAAATATTGTTTTTATTGTCCGTTTTTATTTCAACAGCACAATCATATTTTTCTGTACCGGATTGTTTCATCTTTTGCTGTTTGAGATCTTTGGAATATATTCCCCAGAACATATCGGATTTACCGGCGTTTTCTCCAGCCATGTTCCCTTCAGTTGTACCACATACATAAATCCTGGAGTCCATTCCTGTCGAAATGCCATATCCCTGATCATCACCGGGAGTGCCAAATTGTAAAACATTCAATTGGGTTCCTTCATTATCCAAATGAAGAATAAAGCAATCGGCCTTCCCTCCGGAGGTTTTGCCCATGACTCCTTCAGTAGATCCGATAACATATATATCCCCATCGGTACCAACCGCAATGCCCGCTCCGATATCTGTGCTGTCAGTACCATATTGCTTCTGCCAGACAATTTCTCCATTACTGGTTATCTTTGCAACCAGAACATCAGTATCAGGGCTTGATTTATCCTGGGCGCCAACTCCTATGTACCCCGTAACATACAGATTTCCTGATCGGTCAATTGCGGGATAAATAAGATCATCTTCTTCCTTCGAACCAATTTGTATTGCCCATTTTGTATTTGCTGAACTATCAATTTTAACAACAAAGCCATCGTATTTGCCAAAGTACTCTTTACCAACCTTGCCCCTGGTTTTACCGACGACATAAACATTATTTAATGAATCAATCATTAGGTTACGCGTTCTTTCATCGCTATCAGAACCGAATTGCTTGCCCCAGATAAAATCTACCTGAGCACCAGCAGAACCAATTGAAAAAATCAGTATCAGAATAAATAACAAGTTCTTTTTCATCCTTCAGATTTTTGGATTAATAATCAGGGATAATTCGTCTAAATATTAACTAAAGGTAGAAAAAAGCTGGCAAAAAATAAATTGTTGGTCACTGTGCGGACGTCAGTTTGATCTCCCTGAATGATTATGTAAAAAAAATCAAATTGTTTATATTAATTTGTGAAATAAATGATAGCTGATCATAAGATTGATAAATTCCTGGGAACATCCGGTACTTTTGCCGGATATTCCCTTATGATCTTTGGGATAATCTGGACATATTCCAATCCTGCCGGATTGATTTTTGTTGTGACAGGAATGTTTATGGCATTAACATTTGACGGAACTAAAATTGATTATGATTCCAGAAGAATTAAAAGCTATACCTGCTTTTTTGGCTTGTTTAAGATTGGTAAATGGTATAGCGTGAACAATTTCAAGTAAGTTCAGCATTTATAAATCCAACCGCAGTTATACGACCTACAGCAGGGCCAATGTACCATTGACAATAAAGAACGCCGACATAAGATTAGCACTTTTGAATAATGACGGATCGTTAAAGATAGTAATCAGCAAATACAGCTCGTTCGAGGAGGCAAGAATTGAGATGTCAGAATTAATAAGGGATCTAAAGATCACTGAATTGGAGGAGTGGAGAAAAGCATAAAAATCGATTAATATAATTTCACTCATCGGAAAAGCGGGTTCAGGTCTGATTTTTACCGTTTCACAGACGTTTTTCAGTTAAGTCTCCTGTAAGGGTATACCTTTGATAAAAATATGAAGGATATGAAAACGCTTAAACTTCTTTGCATTATCATATGTGTTCTCATCTCAGGAGCAATAAAACCCGGTCAACTCGGCGCACAGGATTTGAAAAATAATCCTTCTCTTGATGAAAAAGTCAGAAAATTCCTTGCAGATCATTCCGGGCAATGGCGCGATATGAATATCTCGTCTTATGACGGCCAGTTACTATATGATATTATCATTAAGGGCAATTATAAAAGTGCACTTGAGATAGGTACATCCACGGGACATTCAGGCATCTGGATAGCATGGGCACTCAGTAAGACAGGTGGTCGGCTGATCACTGTCGATATTGATGCAGAAAGACATAGACAGGCACTTCAGAACTTTAAGGAAGCCGGACTTTCGGAATATATTGATGCCCGTCTTGCTGATGCACATGAACTTGTTAAACAGCTTAAGGGTCCTTTTGATTTTGTCTTCAGCGATGCTGACAAGGACTGGTATAAAAACTATTTTATGGATGTTAATCCAAAACTAAAAATTGGTGGATGTTACACCACTCATAATATTTCCGACAGAAGCATGGGCGGATATGGCAGACAGGGAGGCCGGGGAGGAAACGGAGGTTCCGGAGATTACCTCGAATACGTCAGGAGTTTAAAAAACTATGAAACCACGTTGAACCGCGGAACATTGATAAGCTATAAAAGAGCTGAAAAATAACCGGGAGAATGATATCTGATTTAAATTATTAGAATCGCGAATTTTAGAATTTGATGAGGTCAAATTCAACAAGACAATATTTCATAATTGCATTGCTCCTTTCATTCGCAATCGCAATAACAATACATTTTCCGGTCGTACTGGAATACTTTTTCCGGGATGAAGGAGGCAGGGACAGGCATAGATTCCTGATGAGCTTTACCCACCTGGGAGGGCATCTTATTATAACCTATATTGTTGCACTCCTTATGTTTGCCCTGAATTTCTTCATTTTAAAACCGGTTGAGACACATGGGAAGCTTAAATTACAGAATGTTTTTCTGGCAATAGTGCTTACAGTGGTTTCTGTTTACATACTGAATGATCTGTTATTTTCATTACAGGACATGATTGATTCCGAACCTCGTCCAGGAGGACGGGGACGCAGGGATGAATTCGATTATACTAATTTTTTTGTTTCGGGTCTCGTTATCGGCTGTGTATTGATCATCAGGCTGATCTTTCTGAAGCAGACCATTACCCTGGAGAATGAGACATTAAAAAGAGAGGCTCTGCAAAGCCAGTTTGAATCTTTAAAGAATCAGTTAAGCCCGCATTTTCTGTTCAATTCATTGACAGCTCTTAAAATATTGATCAAGGAGGCACCTGATACAGCGCAAAATTATGTGAACAGCCTTTCCAGGGCACTCCGATATACTCTGAAGAGCAATGAAAAACAGCTTGTCACATTGAAGGACGAAATGGAATTCATGGAATCTTATTTATTTCTTATCCGGATGAGGTTTGGTGACAATCTTTCCATAAATACCAGTATAAACGAAGATCTTTTATCACTCAATATACCGCCTCTTACAATTCAGACACTTGTTGAAAATGCAATCAAACATAATGAGATAAGTAAGCGAAATCCACTCAGCATCGATATTTTGACGACTGATAATGAGAGCCTCAGGATTATCAATGATATCCATGAAAAGATCACCGGCGAAGAAGGTACCGGGATAGGTCTTGTAAACCTGTCAAAGCAATATCAACTGCTTGTTAATAAAGAAATTATCATTCGCAAAGAAGATAACAAGTTCAGTGTGGAAGTTCCTTTAATAAGACCATAACGAATGAAGGCGTTAATAATTGAAGATGAAATTCTTGCATCAAGACATCTGAAGCAGGTCCTTGATGAGGCTGGAGATATTTCGGTTATTGCGGTACTTGAATCCATAACTGAAACAATTGAATGGTTCGGAAGAAATCCTCAACCGGATATTGTATTCATGGACATCCATTTAGCTGATGGCTCAGCCTTTGAGATTTTTAAACATGTAAACATCAGTTGTCCGATCGTCTTTACTACCGCTTATGATGAATATGCACTGAAAGCATTTAAAGTCAACAGCATTGATTATCTCCTTAAACCGATTGAAGTAAGTGATGTGCAGGATGCGTTAAAAAAGTTAAGAAGTCTGACAGTTTCAGAAAGCTTTAAAACGGCCTTAAATAACCTCATTACTTCCTACGGAAAGACTTCAAAATACAAAAAACACTTTCTGATCCCTTCAAAAGGAGACAAGCTGATACCGGTTCAGACAAGTGACCTGGCCTGTTTTTACATAGATGCCGGCATTGTTAAGGCATTTTCGGTCGATGGCAAATCCTGGAAATTTGACTATACACTTGATGAACTTGCTGAGTTACTGGATCCTGAATTGTTTTTCCGTGCCAATCGTCAATATATAATTTCAAGAACAGCAATAAAGGATATTGATATCTGGTTCAACAGTCGTTTATCTGTGAATTTAAAGATAAGTGTTCCTGAAAGAATACTAATCAGTAAAGCCAGGATCGCTGAATTTAAAAAATGGTTCGGGGAATAAGGAATTCACCTTGATCCAGGGAAGGTTCAGCTTCAATTTTTTCAGCTTCAACCTGTTTTTAAATTATTGGCATTCCATATTCTATAGATTTGAACTTGTATAAAATTATAAACTTATAACAGGATGCGAAGAAAACACGCAGAGTTAAATAAAAGGGTTCATCGGTTTTTAATGATTGCCCTATTATTCTGGATTCAGATTAATATTATAGGTCAGGATGCCGTAAAGATTAAAAGGATTACTGTTCCTGTTGAATTTGACGGCATGCCGCAGGAATCAGCCTGGGAATCCCTTGATTTTTTTCCCCTGACTATGCACAGGCCAAATTTCGGGGCTCAGCCTTCAGAAAAAAGTGAAGTCAGGATCGGATACGATAATGAATTCCTATGGGTGGCTGCCAGTCTCTACATGCAGGATGCATCGAAAATATTCGCAGTCACAAAAAAAAGGGATGAGGAGCTTTTTGACTATGACGCTTTTGGAATCATTCTTGACACTTATAATGACAATGAGAACGGTCTGGCATTTTTTACTGCCCCGACAGGTTTGAGAACCGATTACACAATCTACAATGACGCCGCAGGACAAGGTGGAGGGCCCGGCGGACCTGCGGGGATGAATTTAAGCTGGAACACATTCTGGGATGTAAAAACTACAAGGGATGACAAGGGATGGTATGTGGAAATGAGGATCCCTTTTTCAAGCCTGAAATTCAAGCCCGAAAATAATGTTGCGACAATGGGACTGATAATTATCCGCAATATAAGCGCAAACAATGAAAGAGACACATATCCGGCAATTGATCCGAAGTACGGATTCATGGCACCCAATAAGCCCTCATTGGCAGGTACAATCGAAATCGAGGGAGCAAGGCCATCAAAGCCTGTCTATATTTCACCTTATATTATAGGCGGCCTGTCGAGAAGCTGGTTAAAGAATGAGGAAGAGACTGCATACTTTAAGGAGGATGATCCTGAGTACAATGCAGGCATTGATATTAAATACAATATAAACAGTAATCTCACTCTTGACCTTACTGCAAACACCGATTTTGCCCAGGTGGAAGCCGACGATCAGCAGGTCAATCTAACAAGGTATTCGCTTTTTTTCCCTGAAAAGAGGATGTTCTTCCAGGAACGGTCAAGCCTGTTCGATTTCAGCCTCGGAGGACACTCCGATAACCTGTTTTACAGCCGGAATATAGGGATCGCCGGGCGCGAACTTATAAGAATATACGGAGGAGCAAGGATAGTCGGCAGAATGGGGAAATGGGACATGGGGTTCATGGATATGCAGACAGCAGAACATGCGGAAACACCAGGTGAGAATTTCGGGGTCCTCAGAATGCGCCGTCAGGTCATCAACCAAAACAGTTATGTGGGAGGGATACTGACTTCGAGGCTTGGAATGAACGGTGACCAGAATATAGCATACGGGCTCGATGGTATTTTCAAGCTTTTTGGCGATGATTATATCAATGTAAAATGGTCCCAGACCTATGACAGTAAATTAGGGAATAAAATGAATTCACTTGATCCCTCCTTTATAATGTTAAACTGGGAACGGCGATCAGAGGAGGGATTTGCATATCAGATGAATTATACTTATGCAGGGAAGGAATTTACTCCGGGTGCAGGATTTATCATGCGTGAAGGTGTTCAGGGAATAAGCGGCCAGATGTTATACGGATGGCTCCCCGGGGAGAATTCAAAGCTCTTTAATTACAGCATAAATGTAAGGGGCGAACGATTCTCCAGACTGGAAGACGGAAATCTTGAATCAATGCAGATCTCGCCTGGATTTGAAATAAATACAAAGAAAAATATTCATGCAGAGATCTCACTTGAATATCAGGAAGAGGGCGTTCTTGAGAATTTTCCTCTGGCAGAGAACATCTGGATAAATGCAGGAAATTATTCTTTCATTGGGGTTGAAGGCAGATTCGGAACATCTGAATCAAGAGTCATCTCAATGAGGGGAGAAATATTCGGCGGGCAGTTTTATGACGGGAACAGAATAGGATGGGAACTTGAACCAAATATTAATTTCTCTTCGAGTTTTAAGCTTTCGGCCGGATATGAATTCAATGCAATAAGATTTCCCAAAAGAGAAACTTACAATTCGATCAATATACATGCTGTGAGTATTAAGGCACTATACATGTTAAGTACAAAATTGTCAGCGTCGATGCTCGTTCAATATGTAAATACAGAAGATGAACTGATAACCAACTTCCGACTAAGGTATAATCCCCGCGAGGGCAACGACTTTTATCTGGTATACAACGATTACCGTGGTATAAGCAGTAATAATTCAATTCCAGCTATACCTCAATTTTTCAACAAGACAATAATGGTCAAGTATACCCATACTTTCATTTTATAGATCATGTTAATGCTCTGTTAATCCATATTGTTTGTGAAATAATCCTTAAGTTTTTGATGTCAATATGATAAATATAGTAATCCCGTAATTGTACAAATATGAACCTTTTCAAGTTTTTCCTCAGTCTTATCATTACAATAGCTATGCTTTTGCTGATGGATCCGAGATCATTCTACGGTCTTGCATTTCATGAATGGGCCGGTTTGATAATCGGACTATTTTTCATTCTTCACAAGATCCTTAACTGGGGTTGGATAAAGAAAGTTACTATTGGATTTTTCAGAAGAACCACAGGCAGAGCCAGATTTAATTACATTCTCGATGTTCTGCTTCTGGCTGGCATCACCCTTATGATACTCAGCGGAATTGCCATAGCCCGGACAATTGACTTTTCATGGCTCAATCTGGGCGGCTCACGAATGTTCTGGAGAGTTATGCACACAAGTTCTTCATTTATAACTCTTGCATTGTTCGGCATACATCTTGGATTACACTGGAACTGGGTTCTGCAGAGGTTAAAAATTAAAAAATCAAAAAATGGTAAAGAAAATTAGCTTTTTGATATTATCAGTAGCAATACTGGTTATCGGAATAATAGCATTCAGTAAATTAAGTTACTGGGACAGAAGTGTCAGGATATTCAGCTTCAGCTCAGCTGCCCCCTTTGAAGGAAGGATGGGCAGAGGTCCGGGAGGCGGACAATTTGAAGGCAGGGAAAGAACCGGCGGAAGAGAGGGCCGTCCGATTCCTGAGATGAGGGAAAGAAATATCCCTGACAGTTTAAGACAACAGTTCGGACCACGGGAAGAGGGAAGAATTGGCAGAGGCCCTTATGAAGGAGGGATAAGAAACAGTGAAGGCCGGGGAAGAGGGGAATTCCCCGGAGGTAAGAAAATAAATCTCAGGAACGTTGTTTGGTTCCTGGCAGTTTTTGCATCATTTACTGTTGTTAGCAATCTATCTTGATAAAACATATTGTCTGATCCGGAAAAGGAAAGTGAAATAATTAAGAAAGCATATTTTGCTAAAGACTTGTTTTGGAGTATGTCAATATTTTCTCCGCCAGGAATTCAGAATCTTCTATTATTCCTAAAATGATCCCTGACTTTCTTTTACGGAGCCATGGAAAACCAAGGAAGTATAAGCCTTCAGTATCCGAAATTCCTTCATGGTGTTTCAGGATTCCGGTACCGTTGAAGACTGGCAGCTTTAAGAAGTTGAAATCACCTGTAAATCCGGTTGTCCAGATGATGGAGGTTATATTATTTTCAGTAAGCTTAAGTGTCGTAAGATTTGATGCGGAAGTTGCTGCTAAATCAGGTTCATCAGCAGGATCCTCCTCAGGTAACGGTGCATTTAGCTGAAATTTTTGAATATATTCATTAATCATCTCTTTTACCTTTCAGAGAGGATTCATCGGCGAATCTGATATGAGATGCTGCATTTGGCTGAAGAAAAGCAGTTGTGCTGTCAGCAGATTCTGTCTTCCCCAGGATGGTAGCTCCATTTTGTCCAAGTGACTGCAGACTTATAGTATGACCCCGTAAGCCGACATTTGAAACCTGTGGTTGTTTCACTGTTAAAAGTTGAGGATCGGTAATATCAATTGTCCGGATATCATAAAATCCTGAAAGTACAAGCCAGTCAGTGATGTCTTTACCGCGGTATCTTCTTGGAACCCTGCCTGCCTTACTTGTCGAGATAAAAACTGATCTTCCGGTATCAATCAGGTCTTCGGCTATCTGCATTCCTGATTGAGCACTGCCAACAATGAGAACAGCACCATCAGGCAGGGAAGAAGCGTTTCTGTATTCACTGGTATGCAATTGCAGAATTTCAGGCGAAATATTCTTCGCAAATGACGGGATATTCTTTATATTCTGAGCACCTGAAGCAACTACAACCTGCTTGCTTCTGTAATTTCTTTCAGAACCATTTTCTGAGACATAAACAGAAAAATCTTTTGTATCAGGAATGCTCTCCACGGATAGAACTTTACAGTTCTCAATTACCGGTAATTGAAATGTTCTGGAATAACCTTCAAGAAATAAGATAAACTCTGATGCTGAACAGAATCCTTCTGCATCAGAGAAGATATTTTCCTGTCCTGGCAACAAGTTTATTTTGGCCGGTGTATTTAATTTAAATGAGTCCCATCGCTGAGTACGCCATATATGTCCGATCCTGCCCTGTTCAAATACTAAATGATTTAAATGAAGTCTCTGCAGGTGATAACTTATACTTAACCCTGCATGACCTGCACCAATCACAATTACATCTAAAACAGAAGCATTCATAGTTAAAAATTAAGTCACTCCTCCACAGGACTATCACTATAACAGATATCAGTTAATTATGTTTAAGTTAACTTAAAATGGAACTAAACGGAAGAAAATGAATGGGAAAGCTGGTAATTGCATAACTTTTTTGTTTCTTCGTTGTTCTATTTATGATGAAAAAGGCACTGACTTCAATCTTTGCAGTTATTTTACTTGTATCCGGGATGCAGGTTACCCTGGACCGTCATTATTGTGGCGGCAGTCTTGCAGATATCAGGATCTCCTTTACAGGCAAGATGGCTTCCTGCGGAATGGAGCAATCTGAACCGGATCGTCCGGATTATCCAATTATTGATAACAAGTGCTGCGAAGATCAACTTTTCTTCTACAAGATCAGCAGCAATTATTATCCTGAATACTTCAGATTAGCTCATCTGACTTCAGAAAGGGAAATTATTCCCATACATACAAATAATTTTATTACTGACAATTCATATAATCAAAATTTAGTTCAATGGATTTTACCTCCCGGGTATAATCTCCTGGTCCGGTCTGACACAATCAGAAATCTGCGTTTTCCGCATTTGAATTCTTTCACTTTATTCTCCCGATTCTGAGCTTTTTACAGATTATCTGAAATGGATAGTCTTTGGGCTTTCAGGATTGCCTATTTCTGTATTGGTAATTACTTATTCAATTCATTTATTCCTTTTTAATAATTAATAATTAAAACAATGAAAAAGAGTCTATTAGTAATTAGTTTCGTTCTGCTGACAGTTTCAATGTTCAACTCATGCAGCAGCAGCTCATCCAAAGAAAAACAATCAACAACAAAGGAGATGGCAAAGGTTCAATACACCTGCCCGATGCATCCTGAAGTTGTTAGTGATAAACCAGGAGATTGCCCCAAATGTGGTATGGCTCTGGTTGAAAAAAAATAAGTGCTTCAGCATCGATCAGAAGGTCACCGGAATCTCCGGGTATAAATATCCTGATTTGCCGGTGACCTGTATTAAATCTTAAATTACTGAAAACAAAACAGTCTGATGTTTAACCGAATCGTAAAATATTTTCTTGAAAACAGGCTTATAACCTTTATCTTTCTGATCTCTTTTGTGGTCATGGGATTGGTAACCATGCCGTTCGGCATTAAATCAGGGTTATTACCTCGTGACCCTGTGCCGGTTGATGCAATACCAGACATCGGCGAAAATCAGCAGATTGTCGCAACTGAATGGATGGGCCGGTCACCCAAAGATATTCAGGATCAGGTAACTTACCCCTTAACATCAGCATTGCTTGGCATTCCGGGCGTGCAAACCATCAGGAGCACATCGATGTTTGGAATGTCATTTATTTATATCATTTTTAAAGATAATGTTGAGTTTTACTGGAGCCGTTCAAGAATCCTTGAGAAACTTAATTCCTTACCCGCCGGAACACTACCAGAAGGAGTCCAGCCTTCATTGGGACCTGATGCTACAGCTCTTGGACAAATCTATTGGTATACCCTGGAAGGGCGTGATCCTAAAACCGGAAGACCGGCTGGTGGCTGGGATCCCCAGGAATTGAAGACGATCCAGGATTTTTACATTAAATATAGCCTTTCCGCAGCTGAAGGCGTATCGGAAGTTGCTTCTGTCGGGGGATTTACAAAAGAATATCAGGTCGATCTTAATCCCGAAGCTCTGAAAGCATTCAACGTCACTGTAATGGATGTCATGAATGCCGTCAAAAAAAGTAACCTTGATATCGGTGCAGAAACCATTGAGCTGAACAATGTTGAATACATCATCAGAGGGCTGGGTTATGTCAGGAATCTGGAGGATCTGGAGAGTTCCGTTATTTCTGTCAGGAATAATATACCTGTCAGGATTAAGGATGTGGCTCAGGTTTCATTTGGCCCGGCAACCCGGCGAGGTGGTCTTGACAAAGCAGGTTCTGAAGCTGTGGGAGCAGTTGTTGTTGCAAGGTACGGATCAAATCCTATGGAGGTTATTAATAATGTAAAGGACAAAATAAAGGAAATTGAAGCAGGTCTGCCGCAAAAGGTGCTTTCAGATGGTTCTGTTTCCAAAGTTACCATAGTACCTTTTTATGACAGGACCGGATTAATAAAAGAAACTATTGGCACACTTGAATCGGCCCTGTCACATGAAATCCTGATCAGCATTATTGTGATTATTGTACTTGTTCTTAACCTCAGAGCCTCACTTATTGTTGCCGGATTGCTGCCTATAGGTGTGCTGATGACATTTATCCTCATGCGGTTTTTCGGGATTGATGCCAATATTGTTGCATTATCAGGTATCGCAATCGCAATCGGAGTTATGGTTGATATCGGGATTGTGGATGTGGAAAACATTTTGAGGCATCTTGAAATGCCACAAAATAAGGGTATCCGGGGGAAACAGCTTCTCAATGTGATTTATAAGGCAACAACTGAAGTAAGAGCTGCTGTTGTGACTTCAATTGCAACAACAATAGTTAGTTTCCTTCCTGTATTTGCCATGCAGGGGCAGGAAGGGAAACTCTTTCATCCACTGGCTTTCACCAAAACTTTTGCACTTCTTTCAGCCTTTGTTTTAGGTATTGTTGTATTGCCGACACTGGTACATATTTTCTTTAATATCCGTTTCGACACAAAGAGAATCAAAAAAGCATGGAATGTAATTCTTATTGCTGCCGGGCTGTTGATAATTATATTCTGGCATATCTGGCCGGCACTTGCATTGATTGCAGTAGGTATTAATAATCTTCTGGATCATAAATGGTCTGAAAAACGAAAAGAATTCCCGGGTTACATTAATATCGCGATTGCTGTTCTGTTTTCAACATGGTACCTTTCAATTGAATGGCTTCCTCTTGGCGCGCACAACAGTGAGTTTATTAACTTTCTTTTTGTGGCAGGAATTGTAACAGTCATATTGGTTGCTTTAATGTCAATGGTCCGCTATTATGAGAAAATTCTCAGGTGGGCGTTGATCAACAAATGGAAATTTCTTTTAATACCTGCCTTTACCCTGTTTTTCGGAATATTGATATGGCAGGGTTTTGACAGGATTTTTGGATTCGTTGCATCAGGATCAGAAAAAGCAGGATGGAAAAGTTTCAGACAAACCTCATTCTGGCAGGGTGCAACCAGAACCTTTCCGGGAACAGGGAAGGAATTTATGCCATCATTGAATGAAGGTTCATTCCTGCTAATGCCGACCAGCATGCCACATTCGGGTATTGAAAAGAATCTTGAATATATTGAAATTCTTGACAAAAGACTTTCCATGATTCCTGAAGTTGAGATAGCTGTAGGTAAATGGGGACGTGTAAATTCAGCTCTTGATCCTGCGCCGATCCAGATGTTTGAGAATACTATAAACTACCGGCCTGAATATATACTTGATGAAAACGGACACAGGATGCAGTTTAAAGTTGATCATGACGGTAGTTATATTCTGATAAACAATTCAATATATAATCCTGAAAAGGAAACATTCAGGGTTATTCCTGCGGATAGTCTTATCCCTGCCAGGAGAGGGGAATATTTTCGTCAATGGCGGCCGGATATTAAAAGGCCACAGGATATCTGGAATGAAATTGTCAGGGTAACCAATATTCCGGGACTCACTTCAGCGCCGAAATTACAGCCTATTGAAACTCGTCTTGTAATGCTGTCTACAGGAATGCGTGCTCCAATGGGATTGAAAGTCTACGGACCGGATCTTGGTTCGATAGAGCAGGCAGGAATAGCATTTGAGAAAGCATTGAAAGGATGTTCCGTCAGTCAGTGCATCTTCTGTTTTTTATGACCGTGCTGTCAGTGCACCGTATCTTGAAATTAAGCTTAACAGGGAAGCGATGGCGAGGTTTGGAATGACAATAAATGATGTTCAGGAAATACTCCAGGTAGCCATAGGAGGGATGACTCTTTCAACATCTGTGGAAGGACGGGAGAAATTCCCTTTAAGAGTAAGGTATGCCCGTGAATTAAGAGACAATCCGGAGGATATAAAGAGAATACTTATCCCTGCAATGAGTGGTGTTCAGATCCCTTTAGGTGAAATTGCTGACATAGATTATGCAAAGGGAGCTCAAATGATAAGAAGTGAAGACACCTTCCTTGTCGGATATGTAATTTTTGACAAGGTGGAAGGAAAAGCTGAGGTCAATGTGGTTGAAGAAGCCGGTAAAATGCTAAAGGAAAAGCTCAATTCGGGTGAAATAACTTTACCACCCGGAGTAACATACAAATTCGCAGGCACCTATGAGAACCAGCTGAGAGCAACAAAAAGACTGGCTGTAGTTGTACCGTTAAGTCTGCTGGTGATATTGCTTCTCCTGTATTTTCAGTTCAGAACCATTACTGCATCATTAATTCACTTCTCCGGTGTTTTTGTAGCCTTTTCAGGTGGATTTATAATGCTCTGGTTATATGGGCAGGATTGGTTTATGAATTTATCAGTCGCCGGAATAAACCTGCGTGATATGTTCCAGATGCATACCATAAATCTTAGTGTTGCTGTATGGGTGGGATTCATTGCACTTTTTGGTATTTCAACAAATGATGGTGTAATAATGGGGACATATATCCATCAGGTCTTTGAAGAGAAGAAACCCGGAACGGTTCATGATGTTCGTGAAGCTGTTGTCCTCGCAGGGAGAAAACGTGTGCGCCCGGCTATGATGACCACAGCTGTTGCAGTCATAGCTCTTTTACCAGTTCTTTCATCAACAGGTAAAGGAGCGGATATAATGGTGCCTATGGCAATTCCCGCCTTTGGTGGAATGATACTGCAGGTAATGACAATTTTTGTCGTGCCTCTTTTTCAGGCGATCTGGCGGGAGAGGGCTGTCAGTCGCATCAAAGTTGATCCTGTGCAAATCAGAGACAATAAAACAGAAAATGAAAACACTACTATTTAAAAAATCACTGCTGGCTTTTCTGTTTACCGGGATAATACTTGCAGGATGGAGTCAGGAGATCCCCGATTCCCTTTTAAGATATCTTGAAATAGCCGCAAGAAATAATCCTGCAGTTCTGCAAAAATTCAATGAATATCAGGCAGCCTTACAAAAGGTACCTCAGGCTGGCAGTTTGTCAGATCCTGAATTAAGTGCCGGGGTCTTTCTGAAACCAATGGAACTGGTAAGTGGCAATCAGATTGCTGACATAAGGTTGATGCAAATGTTTCCATGGTTTGGTGTTCTTAAATCGGCCAAAGATGAAATGAGTCTTATGGCAAATGCCAGGTTTGAACTCTTTCGGGATGCCAAATTGCAGGTTTACTATGATGTCCAGCGTGCATGGTACGAGATATTCAAAATTCAAAAGGATATAAGTATTTCTGAAAAAAATATTGAAATTCTGAAAGCGATAGAACGCCTGGCAATTGTAAAATTTCAGGCACCTATATCTTCAGGTACCGTGACCAATGCAGGCAGAACATCTGGTAATGCACCTATCATCACAGAATTCCGGATCCGGGGCTGCGGGCATGCAATCAATGGCTGTATCTCAGGGGGTTTTCTCAAACACAGCCTCAATGCAATCATCTCCGCTGATGCAGTCGGGTTCCATGGAACCTTCTCCGGGAATGTCAGGACTCTCTGATTTGTACAGGATACAGATTGAAACAGGAGAACTTCAGAATAGTATAGAGATGCTGAAGAATCAACAAAATACAATAACTGCAAAGTTCAACAGCTATCTGAACAGGCCGCCTGCAACACCAGTATTTGTACCTGATTCTTTTCCAGTGGACACACTCGATATGTCATTATCTTCTGTTCCGGACAGCATTCTCGCCAATAATCCTATGTTGAGTATGTTGAAATTTGAAGAACGGTCGATTGATGCAAGGAAAAATATGGTTAAAAATATGGGATATCCAATGTTTGGGTTTGGATTGAATTATTCACTGATAAGAAAAAATGAAATGTCAGTATCCTCAATGAACGGGAAGGATATGGTAATGCCGATGGTCTCTGTTACACTACCGGTTTACAGAAAAAAGTACAAAGCAATGATTACCGAAGCTGAATTATTAAAAACAGCAGTATCAAATAATTATGATGCAACCGCAAATACACTTCAAACAGAATATTATCAGGCTGTTCAGCTTTATAAGGATGCGCTGCGAAGAATAAAACTTTATCATAATCAATTTTTGCTTGCATCCAAATCCCTCGACCTCATGTTAAAAAGCTTTTCAACTTCCTCATCGTCCCTGACAGATTTATTGAGAATCCGTCAGCAGGTGCTTGATTATGAACTTAAGCAGGCAGAGGCAGCAGCTGACCTTAATACGACTACAGCTTTGCTGAAAAGGTTAATGGCATCTTCACAAATTAATTAATCGGTAAAAAATCAGAACAATGAAAAGTAGTATAATATTTTCAAATAAGTATGTCAATTACAGTTTGTTATTGATATCAGGGTTTTTTATAGGCTGGTTGATATTTCATCCTTCTAATAAGACTGAATTAAAACATGATCATCTGACGGAGACATTACAGGAGACAATCTGGACATGTGCAATGCATCCTCAGATAAGAATGCAACAATCCGGCAAATGTCCAATATGCGGAATGGATTTAATTCCTCTCAGCCGGAGCGGAGCTGATTCCCTGGATCCTGATGCAGTCCGGATGACACCTGAAGCAGCCCAGCTTGCTAATGTTCTTACATCCGTTGTATCGAAACAAACGCCGGTAAAAGAGGTACGTCTATATGGCAAAATTCAGGCAGACGAGAGGTTGCTTCAAAATCAGGTTGCACATATTCCTGGTCGCATAGAAAGCCTGACAGTTAATTTTACAGGAGAATCAATAGTCATTGGTCAGACTCTCGGGAAAATCTATTCACCTGAACTGATAACTGCACAGCAGGAACTGCTTGAAGCATTTAAGACAAAAGAGAATCAACCTGATATTTATGAGGCTGCCAAAGAAAGACTGCGACAGTGGAAACTTACTGATAAACAGATTACAGAAATTGAAGTCTCGGGAAAAATACAGAACACTGTTAATATTATATCTAATACAGATGGAATTGTGATATCCAGGAGAGTAAACACAGGTGATTATGTTTCGCAGGGTACGGTTTTATTTGATATAGCTGATCTTTCAAAGGTATGGATCATGTTTGATGCTTATGAAAGCGATCTCCAGTTTTTACATGAAGGAGAAAAGATCTCATTCACGATTCAGGCTCTGCCCGGCAATAACTATTCCGGTAAAATAATTTTCATAGACCCTGTTATTGATCCCGTTACACGAGTTGCCGGGGTAAGGGTAGAGGCAAACAACGGGTCAGGTAAGCTTAAACCGGGGATGTTTGTAACGGGCATTGTCTCGTCGTCAGTAGAAGGATACAAAAACAACCTGGTGATTCCGCGCTCATCAGTTCTGTGGACCGGTAAACGTTCTGTCGTTTATGTAAAGCAGCCGGGTTCTGCTGATCCGATCTTTAAGATGCGTGAAATTGAACTTGGTCCTGTACTTGGTGATAGTTATATTGTTAAGGAAGGATTAATGGAGGGAGAAGAAATTGTCACCCGGGGTACTTTCAGTGTAGATGCAGCGGCACAACTTGAAGGGAAACCTAGTATGATGAATTCTTCAGGGGGTGTTGTTTCAGACGGACATGATCATGGAAATATGAAGGGTTTGTAAGGGATCAGGGATATTCAGCGGAAGACTCTCTCTCACTGGATTTGATTTCTGTTTTCTCTGTCTTTTTCTGTTCAGATTGCTCCGACATTTGGACAAATTATGGTTTGTGCGATTTATCAGGAAAAGTTGTTAAACCAATAGTCATTAATTCATTCTTATGATAATAGAATATGTTTTCAACTACTGATTTTACAGGATGATATCCATCTACGAAAAAGTTTGACACACTATTTAAGTTATATTTATGAGGATTAAAGGAGCCTATTCGTGTGATAATGTTTTCCTTACAGAACAGATCAATTTTTTCTTCCAATGGGACTCTTGCAGAATCTGATAAATTATCAAACAAAATTGGATTGACAGGTGAAATATAAACTAAAGGCGTGACCCCTTCTTTTTTTAAACTTATTAGCAATTTTTTAAAATAACCAAAATAAATACTATTTGTATCTGATGAAATAAAAAACTTTGATTTATGAATATTAACAAACTTATAAGATACATCCTTAACTGAAACACTATCAATTCGGGATCGTTGAGCTAAAGAATAACTGCCATCAGAAAGAATGACAAAATAAGAATTTACATTAATACTATCGGTTTCAATGATATTCTTCTTTGAATCAAATATTGACCGTATGTTATTTTGAAAATAATTAGGACTGAAAAATCCAGCAATATCATTAAACGAATTATTATTTTTCTTCAATTTGAAGTTTGTACCATATAGCTCTAAGAATTTTAAGCCAGTATAGCAATCGTTAATTAAATCACTGTTTACTCTTAGTGGAATTGATATATCTGAGACAGCTTGAATTTCTTTATTGGTTTTAATACTTTTTCTGGCATGAAATGTCCAGGGATCAATAGCAATTATCAAATATTTAGGCAGCATTTCATAACGCTTATATAGACCATACAAGGCAATATAGTCTAAAACATTACCATTAGGGATAGCGCAATTAAAAAAAGTGTTTTGAGGAAAAATATCGGAACTTATTTCCGAAGACCTGCTTGTGCCAAAAACCAAAATATCTTTAGAAAGTGTATCTTTTTGGTTTAAACGTTCTTCAATAATGGCTATTTGTAGAAATCCCCAATCTGAAGGGACATATCTAATACCTGCATTTCTACCTGAGGCAAAAATTCTTGCTATTTTCCTGCTTCGATCATTCAATAAAAATCCACTATCAACTTTTATGTTTATAATTACAATAAGTATGGTCAAAGGAATCACTAATATTGCTATTTTTAATATGAGTTTCTTATACATTTTTCAAAATTGGAAGTAGATAAAACTTGATTGATTAAATTCCCCATACGAAAATATTGTCAGAACAAGAACAAAGTATATTCCCCATCTTATAATCTTATTCTTAATATTTTCTATTTGCATGGCATGCATCTTAGCGCGTTGAAACCATTCTGCCAAAATAAAAAGTATTGTTATTATTATCAGCATTACTGGAAATTCCTGAGGAAATGAAAATAGGGAAGGAGAAATAATATTGGAAATGTAGGTATAAGCTTGATTTACACTTTCTGCTCTAAAAATCACCCAAGAAATCATTACGATAAGGAGGGTAATCATTGTTTCAACAAATACAATGAGATAATTTTTGTTATTAATCCCCATTTTTTTTAAAATCATTTTTCTTGGGTTTCTCTGCCATTGGTAGATTATCAGAAAAAATCCATGGATTATTCCCCAGAGAACAAATGTATAATTGGCACCATGCCAAAGACCGGTCAGGAACCAGACTACTGTACTTGCCACGATATAAATGAAAAGATCTGACTTAATTAACAATACCTTATCGCTCTTGATTTTCCACGATAGAGCAAATGAAATTGGTAGAAAAAGGTAATCCCGAAACCACGTTACCAATGAAATATGCCATCGCTTCCAAAATTCACTTATATCCCTTGCAAAATATGGGTATGCAAAATTTTGCATTAAGTTAAAACCAAAAAGCTTTGCTATTCCTATTGCCATATTAGAATATCCTGAAAAGTCAGCATAAATCTGAATAGTATAAAATACAGCTCCTATCACAAGAGTGCTTCCGGAATACTCAGAAAAATTTAAAAAGATATTATCAACTCTTATAGCTAAATTATCCGCTATTACAACTTTTGCAAATAACCCCCACGAAATCTGCCTTAATCCGTCTATAACCTGGTTATAATTAAAATCACGGGTTTTAATAATCTGAGGTAGCAGTGAAGACGGACGCTGTATGGGACCAGCAAGTATTATCGGGAAAAAGCTCAGAGTAAGTAAAACCTCCAAAATATTTCCATTTGCTTTTAGATTTTGTTTATATATGTCTATAATATAGCTTAATGATAAAAACACATAAAAACTTATTCCCAGAGGAAGTATAATCTTTGTGGTAGATTTTGGCAGATCATAACCAACAAAAGACATTAAGTTAATAAAACTGTCAACAAAAAAGTTGTAGTATTTAAAAACTCCAAGTATCCCAATATTAATAATCAGACCTGCTATCAGCCAAATTTTCTTATTTCTTACCTATCTCATTTTTATCAATCTTAATCCCAATAAAATAATTTAAGAAGGAAATTAATACCAGTAAAAAAAGAAATCGCCAATCCCACCACCCATAGAAGAAATAGCTGGCAAGCAATAGTAATATATTTTGTAATTTCAGATTTTTGTTTACAACAAACCAGTAAAGTATAAATACTATTGGTAAAAAGATCGCAAATCCAATTGAGTTAAATAACATTACAATCAATGATGTTTACTATTGTAGTAGACAAACCAAAACAGATGATGGTTCAGTAAAAGAGAAAATTAATAATGAGAAGGGTTTTCTCATAAACATTTATTTATTCCAGGATTTTCGCATCACACCGATAGATCACTATTTGAAACTAAGTGATATATTGATTTACCAGAGCAACAATTTTATTTACACTGTCGAAAGCCTCAGGCGACGCTTTACTGGGAGGAATCTTTATTTTGAATTTATTTTGAAGAAAAACGAGTAAGGAAACCATTGAAAAGGAATCGACATACCCACTCGAAATCAAGGGTGTATCATAGGTTATTTCAGCTTCCTCATCTTCCATATATTCTCTGATAATATATTTCAAAACAAGATCTTTCATTTCTTCCAAATTCATTTTCTCCATCACTTTTAAATAATTATTTGAGTTTGTAATTACGTTGAATTAATTTATTCATTCTCAAGAGTGGAAATATCACCAATATTTTCACCCCATTCTTTCGCATGAAGCAACCTCCTCATTATCTTACCACTTCTTGTCTTTGGTAATTTATCCATATACTCTATTTCCTGAGGCATTGCCAGAGATGATAATTTTTTCCTGATGAAATTCATTATTTCAAGTTCAAGGTCTGTGCTGGGAGCAAATCCGGGTTTAAGAGTGATAAATGCTTTTACAACCTCCATGTTTATTTCATCAGGCTTTGCAACAACAGCTGATTCTCCGACAGCCGGATGTTCCAGGAGAGCTGATTCAACCTCAAAGGGACTCACCAGGTGACCTCCTGTGTTTATTACATCATCATCTCTTCCTATAAACCAGAAATAACCTTCATTATCAGAAGTTGCTTTATCACCCGAAATATACCAGCCATTAACAAACTTCTCTCTGTATTTTTCCTCATTGTTCCAATAGGCTCTCATCATCGAAGGCCAACCAGGCTTGAAAGCTATAAGCCCAATTATACCTGCTTCACTTATAGGTTCATATTTCTTCTGATCCAGCACGACACCTGTTATCCCGGGAAAGGGCTTACCCATTGACCCTGGTTTTATCTTCATGCCAGGGAAATTGGTAATCATTATGGATCCTGTTTCTGTCTGCCAGTAAGTATCATGAAATGGTTTCCCAAAGACTCTTTCAGACCATATAACAGCTTCCGGGTTTAAAGGTTCACCAACACTGGCAAGATGACGTAAACTTGAAAGATCATAATTTTTAACTAAATCATCACCGGCTTTCATCAGTGACCTTATAGCAGTAGGAGATGAATACCACATTGAAATCCTGTATTTTTCAATAAATTTATACCAGGCATGTGCTGAAAAGCCCGAATCCAGAACGCACTGAGTAATTCCCATGCTCCAGGGACCTATAATTCCATAGGACGTACCGGTTACCCAACCCGGGTCAGCCGTACACCAAAAAATATCATTTTCATGAAAGTCAAGTGCCCATTTGGCAGTAAGATATTGTGAAATAAGGGAATAGTGAACATGTAGTACTCCCTTAGGTTGTCCGGTTGTTCCGGATGTATAGTGCAGGACAGATGGAGATTCAGCTTTTGTTGGGAAGATATTCATCTTTTCAACAGAAGGCATTTCTTCAAAACTGAAAGCAATCTCCTTATTCTCCAGCTTTTTTGTTTTGAGGTGATCAACAACAATGATATATTCAAGATAGGGTAGCCTATCGCGGACTCTCCTGACTTTAGGTAAATGCTTCCTTTGAGTTATTATGGCACGTGTTTGTGCATCTTCCAGCCTGACAAAAAGTGATTCATCCCCAAATGCAGAGAATAATGGTTGTACAATCGCACCTATCTTCAAAATTCCAAGAAACGAAAAATACAATTCCG
This sequence comes from uncultured Bacteroidales bacterium, assembly GCA_963828775.1. Lineage (GTDB taxonomy): Bacteria > Bacteroidota > Bacteroidia > Bacteroidales > VadinHA17 > LD21. The sequence goes on from CAWHGX010000073.1 coordinate 157,372, forward strand.
GTATTCTGTCCAAAAAAAGGCAAATCCTGTCTTCATTCCTCAACCCGAGATTGTCGAGAAATGTCCCAATAGTATTGCTTGCAAGACGTATATCGTTGAAAGTATATTTTTTCCCAAGACCTTCGAAATCTTCAAAATAAAGAGCAATTTTTCCCCCCTCACCTTTCTGGCAAATTCTGTCAGAACAATACCAACCAATGTTAATTATATCTCCATCCCTGTATCCGAGTTCATTTTCCGCCAAAGACCACTCAAATTTTCTTAGTCTTTCTTCGTACGAACCAATATTTGACATATTAAAAATTCTAATTGACCAATTTGACAACAACCTGGATTGAACAAATTCAGTTTCCTTTTTTTGATACTACCTGAAAGCAACTTTTGTACTTCCATGTTATGGTTAAAAATATTTTCGTTTGAAGAACAGAGCGACATTTACAAGTATTATTAAAACTGGCACCTCAACCAGCGGGCCAATGACCGTAGCAAAAGCAGCCTCTGAATTAATACCAAAAACCGCAACCGCTACTGCAATAGCCAGTTCAAAATCATTACTCCCTGCTGTGAAAGCCATTGTTGTCGACTTTTCGTATCCGCTCCCCATCCATTTTGCAATGAAGAATGTGGAGAAGAACATGACAGCAAAATAAATTGTATAGGGGATAGCAACCCTGAGGACATCCATTGGTAATTTTATAATGTTTTCACCTTTAAGGGAGAACATCACAAATATTGTAAACAAAAGGGCAATTGGAGTCAGCCATGATACTTTCGGAATGAATTTGCCATAATACCATTCATCACCAGAAACCTTACGGAAGATAACATTGGTAATTAAGCCTGCAAAAAAAGGAATACCAAGAAAGATTAAAACCGTTTTAGCTATCTCTGTAATTGATACTTCCACTATTGAACCACTTAATCCGAATAATGGTGGAAGAAGAGTAATAAAAATATATGCATAAACCGAGTACAGGAAGACCTGGAACAATGCATTGAATGCTACTAATCCTGCAGCCAGTTCGGTATCTCCTTTTGCCAGGTCATTCCAGACAAGTACCATAGCAATACATCTGGCTAATCCGACCAGAATAACTCCTACCATCAGACCGGGATGATTATGAAGAAATATTATTGCAAGCAAAAACATTACGATTGGACCTATAATCCAGTTCATTGATAACGATAAGCCCAGCAGTTTAAGATTTTTGAAAACCAGTGGCAGTTTCTCATATTTCACCTTGGCAAGCGGTGGATACATCATCAGGATGAGCCCAATTGCTATAGGTATGTTGGTAGTGCCTGAGCTTAATGAATTCCAGAATCCGGAGATTCCCGGCATAAAATAACCAATTATTACCCCGGCAAACATAACAAGGAATATCCACAGGGTAAGATACCTGTCAAAGAAGGATAGTTGCTTTGTTGTTCCCATACCTGACAATTTGAAAATTAGATAATTAGATAGCTAACTTTGCTTTAAAGCAGAGACTGTAATACTGAAAATTCCGACTTCTCCGGTATGAAATAAATTCAATCCATTTTCATCATTATAATTCAATAATACCGATTCCGGCAGCGATATTTCTTTTTGTTTATGCACTACTAAATTGATAAATCCGGAATTCTCAATGATTTTAAGATATTCAGTTATTTCACTTGCCCCAGATACACATCCGACATACATCTCAGCATCCTTTTGCATTTTTTCAGGCAAATTGCCCTTTATGACCACATCTGATACACAGAAGTGCCCTCCTGGTTTTAAAACTCTGAAGATCTCCCTGAATGCTCTTGTTTTATCCGGAACAAGGTTCAGAACACAATTGGAGATAACTACGTCAAACAACTTATCATCAAATGGCATTTTCTCTATATCTCCAAGCACAAATTCAACATTTTTGAAAGTTCAATTTGGTACAATTTTCCCTGGCTTTTAAGACCATAGGCTCCGTCATATCAAGTCCGGTGACTTTGCCATCTTCCCCCACTATTGCTCTCGCTACAAAGCAGTCATTACCGGCACCACTTCCAAGATCAAGTACATGGTCCCCTTTCCTGATCCCTGCAAAATCTGTTGGAATTCCGCAACCAAGGTTCAGGTCAGCATCAGGATTGTATCCCTCCCTGTTATTATAATTTTCACTAAAAACAGTGTAGTCTACCTGCGGTCCGCAGCAGGAAGGACCGCAACATGATGATTGTCCAGTGTTACTTTGCTCAGCAATTCTGCCATATTTTTCTTTGACTATTTCTTTTGCATCTTTCATAAAAATCAAATTATTTAGTTTTCAAATTGGTATTATAAAACTTGTAGAATTCCTCCTCTATCTCATCCCTTATTCTGCGGAATTCACTAAGAATAAAATCTTCGGACCCTTTAATATGTGATGGATCTTCAAATCCTAAATGCAAACGATGCTTAACTTTTCCTATGAAAACAGGACAAGTTTCATTTGCATCATCACATACGGTTATAACATAGTCCCATTGATCTTCAATATATACATCAACCGATTTTGGGAAGCTCTTACTTATATCAATACCTGCTTCAGACATCACCTTAATTGCTTTTGGATTAACTTGTTCTGCCGGGAGTGTTCCTGCAGAATGTACTTCTAATCTGTTGTCGAATGATTGCAGGAATCCCTGGGCCATCTGGCTCCGGCAGCTGTTCCCTGTACAAAGGATCAATATTTTCATGAAATTATGCAGTAACTTTAAATTCAATGAATTGATGGTTCAAATATAAAAACATTTCGTATATTTGCGAAATAATGAAATAAAAAATCAAAATCATGTCCGACAAGTTAGAATTTGCTCAGGAAGTGCAGGAAATTGCCAGAATATCCAAAGCTCTCAGTCATCCTGTGAGAGTATATATTCTGCAGAAACTGTCCCGGATGAATTCTTGCTGCTACAGTGGAGACCTCGTTGAAGAACTCCCTATTGGTCGTTCCACTCTTTCACAACATCTGAAGGAATTGAAATATGCAGGATTAATTCAGGGAGAAATCAATCCACCTTATATAAAGTACTGCATCAACAGGGCGAATTGGGAAACGGCTAAGAAATTACTTGATGATTTTCTTAACAACTCACAATCACTAAATTTTTCCTGTGTAGAATCGGAATCTCTTAATTATAAATAATTTTTTATCAACCAATTAGTTTATAAATTATTAAGGAACAAACAATGGAAATAAGAATTTTGGGACCTGGTTGTGTCAGATGTAAAACACTTGAAAAAGAAGTAATTAATACATTGGCAGAATTAGATATTGCTGCCGATGTAAGTAAAGTCGAGGATATTGTAAAAATTATGGAATATGGAATAATGCACACTCCTGGTTTGGTAATTAATGGAAAGGTTATCATGAGCGGTCGCATTCCATCACCTGCTGAAATGAAAGAAATTTTATTAAAAAATCAATAAATCAATAATTTATGAAAACGATCAGATTATTATTAGGAATTGCGTTATTCATTCCTTTTTTATCCTGTAACGCCCAAACTTCAGGGAAAGAGGTTAAAACCTCTGACAGCAATTCTGATAAAATTGAAGCCTACTATTTCCATTTCACTGCCAGGTGTGTTACCTGCAGAACTATTGAGGCCAAAGCTAAGGAGAATCTCGAGGTTCTTTATCCTGATCAGGTAAAACAGGGTCTGATAACATTTCAATCCGTCAATCTCGAAGAAGCTTCAAGCAAACCACTTGCAGAAAGACTTGGTATCTCAGGGCAAACACTGTTACTGGTAAAAGGAGATCAGAAGATCAATCTTACTAATGACGGATTTATGTATGCTGTGGCAAAACCCGAGAAATTCAAAGAGATTATCAACGAAAAAGTTGATGGTTTGCTGATCAGATAACTGTATGGAGTTTCTCACGGATTTATTAGATAACAGCACAATGCCGTGGCTGACCGCATTATTGCTGGGTTTAATGACAGCAATAAGTCCCTGTCCCCTTGCTACGAATATCACTGCGATAGGATTTATCAGCAAAGACCTTGAAGATCGTAACAGGGTCTTTTTTAACGGATTATTCTATACCCTTGGCAGAGCTATAACCTATTCAGCATTAGCGTTAATTATTTTTCTTGGAGCCGATCAGCTGAAATTCTCAGGTTTTTTTCAGCGTTATGGGGAAAAGATTATTGGACCGTTGCTGATAGTAATCGGCTTATTCATGCTCGACATTTTCAGAATAAATTTTCCGGGATTCAGCAGGCTGACATCAGGTTTACAGAACAAAAAGAAATGGAGATATATTGATGCTGTTTTACTCGGTCTGGTTTTTGCACTTGCATTTTGTCCGTATAGTGGTGTTCTTTATTTCGGAATGTTAGTTCCGCTGACAGTCGCCAGTGCATCGGGATTATACCTGCCAATCGTTTTTGCAATAGCCACGGGTATCCCGGTAATAATTCTTGCCTGGGTGCTGGCCTATACAATATCAGGATTAGGGAATGTTTATAACAGAATCAAATCGTTTGAAATCTGGTTCAGGCGTATTATTGCTGTTTTATTTATAGTAACAGGTATATATTATATATTCAGGGTTTATCTGTAAAAT
>CAWHGX010000074.1:0-77294 GCA_963828775.1 uncultured Bacteroidales bacterium
TATTCATCCAGATCATCAAATAATTCCCGCATATTTTTAATATATATTTTAAACATCTCCCGTCCTTTTTTGTGAGTGAAATAATTGTCTGCGGCCTTTTTCCAATATACCCTTTTACAATTTCCACGTAAGCAGCATCCTCCAATTTGCTGAGGTGACCTGATACGTTTCCCTGAGAAAGTCCTGTTTGTCTCATTAAAAAAAGAAAATCGGCATTCTCAACCACATATAGCTGGGCAATGATTTTCAGGCGTGCAGGTTCATGAATTAATTTATCAATTTCAACCTGCTGCTTTTCAATGTTCTCTTTATTTGTCATAGGAAGCTTTTTCCGGAAGTGGATACTTTTTTAGAAACCTGATCAGATATACGCATCCAATAATGATAAGCACAATTGAAACAAAAAGATAAACATAGGCTCCATCCGAAATTATTCCGGGATTTTCCCTTATTTCTTCTGAAAGATTAAATGCTCCTACCAGTAGAAAAGCATAGAGGTACATCCTTTTGAAATATAGAAAATAACCGATCGCCGTACATATGAGAAAAATTATCCCACTGATGATCCATCTCCCACTGATAAGTTCACCATTGGTATGACCCTTACCTGTAATAATAAGAATGACCATTATTATCAGAAAAACGGTAACAGTCACCATGAACCACGTGTTTCTTCTTATGCGTTTCCTGGCAAGTTTCACCGTTCCCATCCGTGGACTTGCAATATATCTTATGGCCAAAATGATGAATATTACCGGTACGACAAAGAGAATATCAATATAATATCTTATATCATCAAAGATCATAGCCAAAGAAGAGACAATCCATGTTAACCCTATGGCAATCTCAATAAAGCCGGTTTGAAATATTGCTGCTGCAGTATTCTTCTCCAATTGTTTTAGATTCATTTTTTGTTCCATTTTTTCATAATTTTAGTAATGTAATTAAGTTAGTAACACAAACAACATTACAAAGATATATAAATATTATTATAATATGCAAATAAATTCGTATTTTTTTATTTTGTGTTATCTGCTTGATCATGTTAGTGTTAAAGCAATATAATTTCAAGATGATTTTTATTTAGTATCACTGTAAGGTGACTGATCATTCAAACAAAGCAAGTTTCGGATAACTGAAGGCTTATGTAAATGGAATAAATGAATTGGATGAACAGCCCGATAATTTACAGTGCATCACAAAAGCTTATTCTATATAATCGTGAGTAACGGATATCTGTGTAGTCTATTAATAGGATAAAATTAAAAATACTTGATTACTACTTGTGCTTTAAATCCTTATTATAGATTTTAAAATTACAATATAAAATAACGAACTTTAACGTGCTACAAAGTTACTTGATGTTTATTAATTGTCTGGTTTGTATCGGGTTGCCCATAACTTGTTAAAGAAGTATAAAAACTACTGTTCAGGATCAATTTTATGCAGATAAAGTCAGGTTTGCGATTGTTAATTAGAATACTCCCATCAATGTTATTCTCCATTCTTGATAAACCACAGCCTCGTCAGTCACATAAGCTACACCCCCCTTTTATAGATGATCTCAACCAATTACTCTTGCCTGACTTTCAATTTCCGCAAAATCAATCCAAGTTAAACAATATTATTGGGAATGATGCAAAAGCCGGAGACCCTTACCACCACCCGCCGGAAGAAATTGACCTCTTAATACCGGAGTCAATTCCATTTGCTTATAGTAATAACTCCGAAAAAGTAACGATTCTCCCGGTGGATGATTCTTTGCGTGCTACTACTTAACTAATTTAAAAACTTACACAGAGAGCCACTGAGTCCCGATAGCTCCCGATAGCTCCGATAGCTATCGGGACGGGACGGGGTGCCCGGTGCGGCGTCTAGCTCGGCGGCGTCAGGTAACACGCCGCCGCGGCAACCTGGCCCAGTACTTTCAGCTCAGTCAGGGCCTTCGGCGCGATACTGCACCAGTGCCTTTTCCTGGCTTCATCTACCGGGCCGTCAGGCGTAACCAGTTGGCTGACGTGCGGTTTGGCCGTTCCAAAAAAAGAAGTACTTTTAATTAAATCTTCAGGATGAATTTAAACTCCTGCCTATGACTTCTCAAAAAACTGTGTACTGGATTGGAGGGACCGCTTGCTTTGTTCTTTTAGTGTACTCACTGGCGACACTGCTGATAATGAGCCTGGTTGGCGGACCGCCCGAAACTATTGAGCAAACATTTTCAATACTTCAGGATGACAAACTTTCCGGACTCTTGCGACTTGATATCCTGACTGTACTTGTCATGCCACTTTATTATTTGCTCTTCTACAGCTTATTTGTAGCACTAAAAAACACTGACCACACAATTTCAACGATATCCATGATCCTGGCATTTGCAGGGGTGACTCTTTTCCTGGCAACTCCTTCAGTGTTTTCATATCTTTACCTAAGTGACAAATTTGCTATCGCTATTTCCGATTTTCAAAAAAACCAATTATTAGCTGCTGGTGAATCTATCCTGGCCTCTGACATGTGGCATGGAACGGGTGCAAAAATTGGCGGGCTCTTACTCCAGACCGGAGCAATCTTAATATCAATTTTAATGCTTCGATCAAATGTATTTAACAAATCGACAGCAATTACCGGGATTGCAACTCATGGATTGGATCTTACTCATATTCTCATTGGATTCTTTGCACCATCTCTCGGTAACATTATTATGTTTATTGCAGGACCATTATATTTAATCTGGTTCCCTATGGTGGGATTCAGACTTTACAAATTAAGACTGGCTAAAGAATAGAGGAGCTACTCCGGAACAAAAAAATGTGGCTCCGCCTGATAGAGAATCACACTGACTAAATAACTGCAAAACCGCACAACCGCACAACTGCAACAACCGCACAACCGCAAAACCGCACAACCGCACAACTGCAAAACCGCACAACCGCAAAACTTCTTTTACTCTAATTGCTATCTTTGCCCCATGTTAAAGGCATTGAACAAGATCCTGATTTTACTTTTTTCACTTCCGGTTCATTTTTACAGGTATGCCATATCACCCCTGCTGCGGCCATCCTGCCGTCATGTTCCGTCGTGTTCGCAGTATGCCCTTGATGCATTAAGACTCCACGGACCCGGAAGGGGATCGGTTATGGCATTAAACAGGATTCTTCGTTGCCGGCCGGGTGGCACACATGGTTACGATCCCGTCCCGCTTTACAGGTTTAAAAGATATAATCGTTTCAGATTATACAGTAAATGTAACAGATTGAAACATTGACTGCAAGCCCTGACGCTGTCAGCTTCGGACTGCCAAAGCTACGACTGCATCGACTGCATGACTGCACGACATTAGAAATTAAGCTCTTCCCTCAGCTGTTTATAGCCGGCCCTGCTCACAGGGAGTTTATCACCCGACTGCAGGATAGCTACATGATTATCTTTTCCGTATGGTTCAATGCGCTTTATCTCCTCAACCCTGACTATGTACGATCTGTGAATTCTGACAAAATCCTTTTTTGAAAGGCTGTCCTCATAAAATTTCATCGTTTGCTGTTTCAGGGCTTTGCCGCTGGAATGGTATATCATTACGTAATCATCCTGCGCTTCGACATACTTAATCTGTTCGACAGGGATAAGGTTGATTGCATTCCCCTTGCGCACTACGATCCTGTTGACCGGAGAAACCGATTCCGGTCTCTTTGCCAGGAGCTGGCTCGCCGGCACTATATTACCTGTCCCTGACTGGATCCTGTCAGTCGCTTTCTTAACTGCATCCAGGAACCGTCTTTTTGGAAATGGTTTCAGAAGATAATCAACTGCATTCAGCTCAAATGCCCTTATTGCAAACTGATCATATGCGGTTGTAAAAATGATTTCAGGCTTCTCGGTCATGACCTCAACCATTTCAATGCCGGTAAGCCTTGGCATCTGGATATCAAGAAAAACCAGATCCGGCTTCAATGATGAAATTGTTTTCAATCCGGTAAAACCGTCAGCGCATTCAGAGATCACTTCAACATAATCCAGTTCTTTCAGGTAATACTTAATTATATCCCGGGCCGGAGCTTCATCGTCAATTATTACAGTTCTGATCTTTTCCATCTTTAATACGTTATTGACTATTTATCATATCCCTTGTAAATCGCCCCTAAATCCCCTGAAGGGGACTTCCAAAAACTTTCTTAATAAAACCCCCTTTAGGCCTGCCTGCCGGCAGGCAGGGGGAAGGGGGCAAAACAATTGTGATTGGGACTGAGAAAAGTCAGATATTCAACCTCAAGTCGTATGTTTTGTAACAAATTTAAATTATTTCCCGGAAATCAGACCTCGGCAGGGATAAAAAGTGAGACTGTGTAGACCCCGTTTTCCTTTGTCGTTCTTATTGATGCCCTGTTCCCGAAGAACAGATCAAGCCTTCTGGAAACATTTAGCAAGCCGGTGCCTGTGCCCTTTACTGAAGAAGGCGCCTGATCATAATTGTTACTTATAAGTATTTCAAGATATCCGCTGTTGCATGATACGTTAGTCCTTATCCTGACACTATCGGTAGTTTCATAAACACCATGCTTTATTGCATTTTCGTAAAGCGGCTGAAGAATCATTACAGGCATTTTGATCTCAAGGCATTTTTCTTCAATATTCTCCTCAGTAAATAACCTGTCGCCAAACCGGACTTTTTCTATCTCAAGATACAATCTCAGGTTTTCAAGCTCACTTCTGAGCGAAACAGGCTGTTCATCCTTCTTCGAAAGCGCATATCTCATGAACTCAGACAATTTAATGACCATTTCCCTTGCTTTTTCAGGATCGGTAATTGTAAGTGAGCTGATTGAATTCAGGCTGTTAAAAAGGAAATGAGGATTGATCTGTGACCGCAGCATTTTAAGTTCAGTCTCTTTAACCAGGCTTTCAAGGCGGGCCTCCTTCGCATTCTTTTCCGACAGATTGTAAAGGCTTACAAACAGATAATAGGCAAGAACGATCAGCCCGTAAATGAAAACCCCTGTTCCGACCCGGTAGGGGAAGGTTGCTTCCCAGTAGGCCTGATAGTCGTTAACCTTTGGCAGGACAGCAAGAACAAAGTATTTATTTATCAGAACCCATAAAGTCACTGAAATTGAACCGCTGAGAACCAGATTCGCAATAACGGAAATTGACTTGCTGCCTGTTGCATTGAAATACCTGAAAGGATACCATAGCGAAAGGCCGATTCCGGAATAAATGCCCAGGGAAATAATCCCGTCGGGAATAGCAGTGGTTGTAAAGCTCCCGTAAGCATAATAATACAATAAAAGCTGGCCTGAAGTAATGAACAGCCAGACCAGCCACCATATTATAAGCCTTACTCTGTTTGTAAGTACGGGGTGCTTCATTCAGGGCAGGATTTAGTAGCTTTTCACTTCCCCGCCGCCAAATACAACAGCTCCCTTAACAACCAGGTGTTTTGAAGGATCAACTGTCCTGCCAGGGCTTAATTTGCGCGAATCGGTGAATCCGCCGAGCACCGGAGTAACTTCAATTGTAATATGCCAGTCATCGGGGACAATAAGTGTTGCACCACCGAAAACACATGCAATCTCCAGGTAGGAAATACCCGGTGCAAGACCTGCCTTGGTAAGATCAAGTTCGATCCCTCCGAAGATGGCAGTTATTTTTCCTCCTTTGAAATTCTGTGATACAATCTGACGTTCACCTCCGCTGAACACATTTACATAATCGACCCAGTCGTCTCCGATGACTCCTTTTGTTGTTACAGCGTTCCACCCTCGTCGCCGTGAGACAATAAAAATTACCCCGACAATTATAAATATTGAGGGCCAGAACATGTTATACATATGAAAAGTCTCCCGGAATAGGAGAGGTATCATGAAAAAACCTCCTACCGCCATCACAATAATACCTCCTGTCTTTTCAGTCGACCCGAGTGTCATTACAAGGCCTATTGCCACAAGCAGCATCGGCCAGCTGAATATCACATTATCAATGAATTCCGGAAAGAAGCCGGTATTTCTTATTACCAGAAACAATCCTGCAAAGACCAGTACCACACCAATCAATATCCTGTTGTTTGTACCAGACCGATTTTCTTTAGGCACCTGCCGGCCTTCTTCGTCCAGACGGCGATGCTCATTTCTGAAGTCATCTTTTGTTTCCATAGTTTAAATATATAAGAATTAATTGCTTTTACGTCTTCTTTTTATAAAAGATGAAATTATAAATCCAAGGCCGATCAGAATAATTACCGCCGGCCAGTATATTGTTCTTAAAATCTCAGGCAGTTCATAATCTCGGTTTTCCATAAAAAACCAGGAGCCGATAGCGATAAGTATCAATCCCCCCGTGAACTGGAGGTTCAGAAGGAGCAAAGCACCAATGAACACCAGTGCTGTTTCCCAGGTGAAATAGTCTTTAACGCTTCCAAGTCCGAGCAAATCGTTTGTGGCTACCAGCAATGCAAGCCCAAGGACAATCAGGAACAGGCCGATACCTACCTGGGGATGATGCTCTTTGTGCCTTTCGAGGAAATGATCTTTGTTTTTCATGACATCTTCAATTATTCTGTTCCAAAAATACACCTGAAAATAAAAAATAGTTAATAGAATTCGGTAAACTGCGGCAAAAAACCGGCAAATGGTCTTTTTAGGCAATAAGTGTTACTTTTTTGTTGATAATTTTTTTAATTGGATAAGGATTTATATTTTTGCAAACCAAATTTCAGAATGATGTCCGGATTGTATGCCATACCAGTAAGTGGGATTAAAGAAGGAGATCACCTGTTTGAATTTGAGATAAAAAAGGCATTTTTTGACCTGTTTGAGGAATCGGAAATAAAAGAAGGGGAGCTTATCGTGGTTGCAGAGATTGAAAAGAGCCCTTCGCATCTTGACCTGAATATCAGGATTTCGGGTAAAGTCAGGATATGCTGTGACAGGTGTCTTGAGATGTTTGATCATCCTGTTGATTGTGAGAACAGACTGCTGGTAAAGTTCGGGAATAAAAAGGACGAAAGCGATCCTGAGATTATTGCTGTACCTCGTGATGAGCATGAACTGGATCTGAAGCAATATTTGTATGAATTTATCCATCTGGCCCTTCCGATCAAGAGAATACATCCCGACGATGCAAAAGGGATGAGTACCTGCGATCCTGTCATGCTTCAGAAGCTGAAAGAGCATCTGGTTGAAGAGGAGACCGGAAATGATCCCGGATGGGACAAATTAAAAAATCTAATAAATGATAATTAAAAAAGAATAAAATGGCACATCCCAAGCACAAACATTCGAAGACCAGAAGAGATAAGCGCAGAACACATTATAAAGCCACAGCTCCTACGGTAGGAACATGCTCTAACTGCGGGTCTTCAGTACACTATCACAGGGTATGTCCTGAATGCGGGTATTACAGAGGCAAACCAGCTATTGAGAAAAAGGCAACAGCCTGATTTTCTTAATTAAATTGTAATACTATGAAAATTGGCCTTGATGTTATGGGCGGTGATTTTGCACCCGACGCTATAATCGAAGGTGCAGTTGATACTCTGGAGCATTTGTCTGCTGATGAAACTATTGTTCTTCTGGGCGATGAAGCTTCAATAATCCGAAAGCTGAATGAAATGAACGTTCCCCGTTCATTATTCATGATTTTCCCGACTACCCAGGTCATCGAAATGGGCGACCATCCGGCAAAAGCTTTCTCCCAGAAAAAGGATGCAAGCATTGCTGTTGGCTACGGGATGCTTAAAAAAGGTATTCTCGACGGCTTTTGCAGCGCCGGAAATACAGGGGCAATGCTGGTTGGGGCAAGCTATACGGTAAATGTCATCCCCGGAGTCTTCCGACCGGCTCTGGCTACCATACTTCCTTGTATTGACGGTCGCGATTCCGTAATCCTTGATGTAGGATTAAATCCTGATTGCAAGCCTGATGTATTGCTTCAGTATGGAATCCTGGGCAGGCTTTATGCAAAATTTGTACTTGGAATAGAGAATCCAACGATCGGTTTGCTGAATATCGGTAAAGAGGAAACAAAAGGTACTCCTGCGGTCAAGACGGCTTTTGAACTGATGAAAGAGCAACCAGGATTGAATTTTGCCGGAAACATTGAAGGCCATTCCTTTTTCCATGAGAATATTACTGATGTAATTGTCTGTGATGGTTTTGTTGGCAATGTTGTTCTTAAGGAGGCGGAAGCATTTTATTCAATCTGTAAGAAAATTAACATTTCACATCCGTTTATTGACCGTATGAATTTTGAAAATATTGGCGGAACTCCAATTGTGGGGATCAACGCCAATGTCGTTATCGGACATGGCATTTCAAAAAGAAAGGCTGTAATGAATATGATCCTGCAAACCAGGGCTGTGGTGCAAGCCAACCTGGCTCAGAGGATCATTGAAGCTATTTAATTATGGGAAAAAAGCGGGCTGCCATTACAGGGATCCATGCATGGGTGCCGGAATACAGACTCACCAATTTCGAACTCTCAAAAATGGTTGACACTTCCGATGAATGGATCATGCAAAGGGTCGGAATCAGGGAGAGGAGAATCCTGAGGGAAGAAGGGCTTGGAAGTTCAGATCTGGGCGAAAATGCTGTAAGGGGATTGCTTGAAAAAACCAATACTTCACCCGAAGATATTGATCTTCTGATCTGTGCCACAGTCACTCCTGATATGGCATTCCCCGCCACAGCAAACATTATTTCCGACAAAGTAGGGATTATAAATGCTTTCAGTTTTGATCTTAATGCAGCCTGCTCCGGTTTCCTTTTTGCTTTGCAGACAGGTGCTGCATATATTGAATCAGGAAAATATAAAAAAGTAGTTATCGTCGGTGCCGACAAAATGTCGTCAATAACTGATTATACCGACAGGACAAGCTGTCCTCTTTTCGGCGATGCTGCCGGAGCGGTTTTGCTTGAGCCAAACAAAGAGGATTATGGTATTATGGATTATATTTTTCATACGGACGGATCAGGACAGAAATATCTCCATATGAAAGCTGGCGGATCAGTTAAACCGGCTTCACATGAAACCGTTGATGCCCGTGAACACTTTATTTACCAGGAAGGGCAGAGTGTATTTAAATTTGCAGTGGTCAATATGGCCGATGTTGCTGCAGAGATAATGGAGCGTAATAAACTAAAGGCTGATGATATAGCATGGCTTGTACCGCATCAGGCAAACCTCAGGATTATCGATGCGACCGGAAGAAGAATGGGACTGCCCCCCGAAAAGGTCATGATAAATATCCAGAATTACGGGAATACAACTACAGCCACAATTCCATTATGTCTCTGGGAGTATGAAAAGAAGCTCAGGAAAGGCGACAAGCTTATTCTTGCTGCTTTTGGAGGCGGCTTTACCTGGGGCTCGGTATATCTGAAATGGGCGTACGACCCGGAATAGTAATTCATCAAATCATTATTCATCATTCTGTTTTTCTGGCAATAGTTTTTATATTTGTGAGTTATTATGTTTGTACGTATAATTCTGGCAAAACATGGGAAAATTCAATGAGACTGACAACACTACTATCAACCTTCTCAGCAACGGTACAGAAATCACGGGAGATATTAAATCCAATGGAGATATCCGGATCGATGGATTTCTTGCCGGAAATCTGACCACAAAGGGAAAAGTAGTGATAGGACCTACCGGGAAAGTAAAAGGTGAGGTTTACTGTAAAAACTCTGAAGTGTCTGGTGCTGTAGAAGGCAGGATCTGCGTGAGTCAGCTTCTTACCCTTAAGTCTGATTCAAAAATAACAGGAGATATAGTCACTTTCAAGCTTTCGATTGAACCGGGTGCAAAATTTACGGGAAACTGCAAAATGAGTGAAAGCGAAAATAATGAAGGAGCAACTTTCGCAAAAACAAAAGAACCGGAAAAAACCTCCGAACGACCCGGAAAATAAAGGGTTTCAGGATTATGCAAAATACTCGGGCCTGGCATTCCAGATGGCATTAATAATCGGGGTAATGACATGGTGCGGAGTTAAACTGGACAAAGTTCTTGGATTATCAACACCGGTTTTTACTATTATACTGTCCCTTCTTGGTGTTTTTGCAGGCATCTATACGGCAATTAAAGATTTTATAAAGTGATCCTTCATTCCGGTGATTTTTAAAAAATACTCATTCACCCTGCTGCTTATTGATTTGCTGGTCTTATTAACCGGATACCTCCTGGTTACTCTTACAGAATTAAATCTCCATATCAGCGATATTGTCCTCCTGACTTTATGCTTTTCGGCAATTAATCTGTTATCCTTTTTTATTTTTAACAGGGGATTGAAAAAGGATACAGGCAGTCAGACGATGCATGTATTAGTTGCTATTGTCCTTAAAATGCCCCTGGAAATGGTCCTTGCGCTTATCTGGTTTTTTGTTGCAGAAAAAACTTACACTTCCTCGCTCATATTGTTTTTTATGCTATATTTAGCACTCTCTCTGTATTCAATATTATTTATGTTGAACACACTGAAAAATAGACCTTTATAAAACTACACCTGCTTTATAATGCGATTTTTCAAAGGTATTCTGGTCATCGTGTTTCTTTTGATGCTTTCTGTTCGCATTACTGCCCAGGAAGAACACCAGGCTCCGGAAGCAGCAGAGGAAGAATTTGATGCAAGTTCATTTATCCTTGATCATATTGCCGATTCGCATGAATGGCATATAACAACAAAAAGAAACGGTGAAAGTGTTGCAATATACCTTCCGGTAATTGTTTACACAAAAGGGAACGGAATAGATTTTTTCTCTTCAAAGAAACTTGCTCATGGACATGAATATAAAGGCTACAAGCTGGAAGAAGAGGGTGACCTGAAAGGGAAAATCGTAAGGATAAATGCAGATGGCTCTGTTAACAAAGAAAATATTCCTCTCGATCTTTCGGTGACAAAGGCTGTTGTAGGGATGCTGTTTGCTGCATTGATCGGCCTTTGGCTGTTTCTATCCCTGGCACGGTCCTATAAAAAGACAGGAATAAGTCATCCCAAAGGGATTCAAAGTTTTCTGGAACCTATAGTTCTATTCGTTCGCGATGATATTGCTATTCCGAATATCGGGGAAAAGAAATTTGAGAAATTCATGCCTTATCTGCTTTCAGTCTTCTTCTTCATTCTCATTAACAATTTAATGGGACTTATTCCATTTCCTCCTCCTTTCGGAGCCAACGTTACAGGTAATATAGCAGTTACCATGACCCTGGCTGTGTTTACTTTCCTCATCATTCAGATCAACGGAACAAAGACTTACTGGAAGCATATTTATGCAGCTCCGGGAGTTCCTTTCTGGTTATTACCCATTATGATACCGGTTGAAATAATAGGGATGATTGCAAAGCCCTTTGCCCTGATGATCCGATTATTTGCGAACATTACCGCCGGCCACATAATTGTTCTGAGTCTTATATGCCTGATTTTCATATTCAGGTCCCTTGCAGTCGCGCCGGCATCAATATTATTTGTGATATTCATGGATTGCCTCGAATTACTTGTGGCTTTCCTGCAGGCATATGTTTTCACTTTATTGTCAGCTTTGTTTATCAGCATGGCAGTACAGGATGAACATCATTAATTTCTATTGTTTTATTAAAAGTAAATGTTATGACAGGTACATTGGCAGCAATCGGAGCAGGTCTTGCAGTTATAGGTGCAGGGCTTGGCATCGGAAGAATTGGCGGATCAGCTATGGAAGCCATAGCCAGACAGCCTGAAGCTGCAACAAAAATTCAGTTGGCAATGATTATCTCAGCCGCTCTTATTGAAGGAGCAGCTCTGTTTGCTATTGTTGTTGCTCTTATTGCTTAAAAGAAATGAAATCCTTCAACGGTTGGTTGCAGGATTTCCTTTTAGAAAATTATTAAAACAAAAAATATGATCCTTGCTAGTAATAGTCTGATAAATCCTGCTATCGGGACACTTTTCTGGACAGTACTGACCTTTACCCTGTTCTTCCTTATCCTGAAAAAATATGCCTGGAAACCAATTCTGAATGCAGTTAAACAGAGAGACGAGATGATAAAAGGATCTCTGATCTCAGCTGAAAAAGCCAGAAAAGAGATGCTGAAACTGCAAAGTGATAATGAAGCTATCCTTCGAAAAGCCCGTGAAGAACGCGAGGGGATATTGAAGGAGGCCAGGGATATACGGGATAAACTGATTGCTGAAGCAAAGGGTAAAGCCTCGGAGGAAGCTGAAAAACTTGTTGAAAAAGCCAGAGCTGGCATTGAAAGAGAAAAAACAATAGCTCTCGCATCCATCCGTGAACAGATAGCGGACCTTTCTGTTGAAATTGCTTCGAAACTCATTGAAGAAAAGCTCAAACATACCGGCGAACAGGAAAAACTTATTGATACTTACCTGAAGGATGTTGATTTCAACAAAAATTAAACATATTTTCAATTAATGAACGAAAGCAGGATATCAGTAAGGTACTCAAGAGCTTTGTTCCAGTCGGCACTCGAAAAAAAAATACTCGACAGGATAAACCAGGATATGATCCTTGTCAGAGATATTTGTAGCAGTCCCCGAAATGAAGGAACTGCTTTCCAATCCGGTGATCATACCTTCAAAGAAAGCAGAAGTTCTTCGTAAATTATTAGGGAAGGATTTGCATAAGCTGACAATGCTGATGATCGACCTTGTCGTGAAAAACGGGAGAGAAGCCTATATTCCTGCCATTGCCAGGGTGTTTATCCATGATACAAAAAAACATAACGGGATAACTGAGACTCTCCTTACAACTGCTGTAAAAGTTGATTCTGGTATTAAAAAGCAGGTAAAGGATATGATCGCGGACTTATTCAAAACCAACGTTGATCTTAAAGAAAATATTGATAAATCCATAATTGGAGGATTTATCCTGAAAATTGAGGATAATTATATCGACGCAAGTGTCAGGAACAAGCTCAGAAAAATAAGGAAGGAACTTAATGCCGGTTCGATGGGAAACCGGATATAATCTGAATAATAAGATCTTTTAAGTACATTAAATATGGCAAGTATTAAACCAGCAGAAGTTTCAAAAATACTCAGACAGCAGCTTGAAGGTATTCAGACCGGTGTTGAACTCGAAGAGGTCGGTACGGTACTTGAGGTTGGTGATGGTATTGCACGCATATACGGACTTTCAAATGCAGAATCAAATGAGCTGATTGAGTTCGAAAATGGCATCGAGGCAATAGTACTCAACCTCGAAGAAGATAATATCGGTGCCGTGCTGCTTGGCCCGACTGAAGAAATAAATGAAGGCGACATAGTTAAACGTACCGGAAGAATTGCCTCGATCGGGGTCGGTGAAGGATTGCTTGGAAGGGTAATTACTACGACAGGTCAGCCGCTTGACGGCAAAGGTCCGATTGAAGGTGAACTTTTTGTAATGCCTTTTGAAAGAAAAGCCCCGGGAGTCATTTTCAGACAGCCTGTAAAACAACCGCTTCAGACAGGTCTTAAAGCAATCGATGCAATGATTCCCATCGGAAGAGGCCAGCGCGAACTTATAATCGGCGACCGCCAGACCGGGAAAACGGCTATTGCGATCGATACTATAATAAATCAGAGAAGCAATTTCGAAAAAGGGAAGCCGGTCTATTGTATTTATGTCGGAGTAGGACAAAAAGGCTCAACTGTCGCCAATATTGCCAAGACCCTTGAGGAGTACGGGGCTCTTGAATATACGGTTATTGTACTGGCAACTGCCTCCGACCCTGCCGCCTCGCAATTTTATGCTCCTTTTGCCGGAGCTGCTATCGGTGAATTCTTTCGCGATACAGGACGTGATGCCCTGATAATATATGACGACCTGTCAAAACAGGCAGTTTCATACAGGGAAGTCTCCCTTCTGCTTCGCCGTCCCCCCGGACGTGAAGCATATCCCGGAGATGTATTCTATCTTCACTCGCGGCTTCTTGAAAGAGCTGCCAAGATCATTGAGTCTGATGATGTTGCCAGGCAGATGAACGATCTGCCGGCATCAATACGGCATATGGTGAAAGGAGGAGGATCACTCACAGCTCTGCCGATTATTGAGACCCAGGCAGGTGACGTTGCAGCGTATATCCCTACCAACGTGATCTCTATTACCGACGGTCAGATCTTTCTCGAATCAAGTCTTTTTAATTCGGGAGTTCGTCCGGCAATTAACGTCGGTATCTCAGTTTCAAGAGTGGGAGGTAATGCCCAGGTCAAGGCAATGAAAAAAATTGCCGGGACCCTTAAAGTCGACCAGGCTCAATACCGCGAGCTTGAAGCTTTCTCCAAATTCGGTTCCGATCTTGACGC
Source organism: uncultured Bacteroidales bacterium (assembly GCA_963828775.1). Lineage (GTDB taxonomy): Bacteria > Bacteroidota > Bacteroidia > Bacteroidales > VadinHA17 > LD21. Next base: position 14,270 of record CAWHGX010000074.1, read on the forward strand.
TTCAACACTGGCCATCCTGAACAAAGGCGCCAAAAACGTCGAGATCCTTAAACAAGGCCAGTATGCCCCGGTACCTATCGAAAAACAAATCGCAATTATTTATTGCGGAACAATGGGATTGTTAAAAGATGTGCCGGTAAACAAAGTCAAAGAATTTGAAAGCGAATACCTGGAGTATCTCGATCTTAAACACAGGGATATTCTTGATATGCTGAGTGAAGGGATTCTGAACAGTAATATTACGAATATTCTTGAAAAAACAGCCCGGGATCTGGTGAGCAAATACAAACCCTGAACCGTCCTGACAAACTGAATAAACAACTCCTGAATGCCGAACTTAAAAGCTATAAGGACAAGGATCATCTCTGTGAAATCGACACGGCAGATCACCTCTGCTATGAAAATGGTGGCTGCTGCAAAATTGAGAAAAGCACAGGATAAAATTGTCAGGCTGAGGCCTTATGCGAATAAACTTCATGAGATACTTGTTAACCTTTCACAAAGCCTTGCTGAATCTGAAATTGAGAATATTTACAGCAAAACATCTGAGCCTGAAAAGATCCTGATCATTGTCATTACCTCAAACAGGGGGCTTTGCGGGGCGTTTAATTCAAACGTGGTCAGAGAGGCAAGAAGAGTAGTTGCTGACAGCTATTATGAACAGTATAAAAAAGGAAATGTTCAATTTCTTGCAATAGGTAAAAAGGGTTTTGATTATTTGAGAAAGCAGAAGTTTAAATTTGCAGGCGAAAACAATGACCTTCTTAATGAAGTTACATTCGAAAAAGCCTCAGTCCTGGCTGAAAAGGTGATGAAAAGTTTTGTCATTGGCGATTTTAACAGGGTTGAAATAATTTATAACCACTTTAAGAATGCCGCGGTTCAACAGCTGACAAACGAAGTATTCCTTCCTGTTGAGACGACTCCGGAAAATGGCAAAGCAGCGGCACCTGTTGACTATATCTACGAACCCGACAAGGGTTCAATAATAACAGAACTTATTCCTAAATCGCTTAAGATACAGTTTTATAAGGCTGTGCTGGATTCCTTTGTAGCCGAGAACGGCGCAAGAATGACAGCCATGCACAAAGCTACTGATAATGCAACTACGATGATCCGCGATCTGACTTTGCAGTATAACAAGGCACGTCAGGCTGCGATCACCAGCCAGATACTTGAAGTTGTCAGCGGGGCTGAGGCGTTGAAAGGATAGGAATATAATTTAAATTTAGATTTAGATTGCCTCAAGGGACATGTACAATCAATCGGGACTCAAAAAAATAGTTGACAGGGCTTTAATCAATCTTTCTTATAATACGGAATCAGAACGGCTTATCGACCCGGTGAAGTACGTCCTTTCGATGGGCGGTAAAAGATTGCGCCCGGTACTTGCCCTGATGGCATGCAACCTCTTCAGCGACAAGATTGATGAAGCCCTGATACCTGTAACAGGTCTGGAGATCTTTCACAATTTTACCCTGGTTCATGATGATATCATGGATAAAGCCCTTATCAGAAGGGGATTTGCAACAGTACATGACAAATGGAATCTAAACCAGGCAATCCTTTCAGGCGATGTTATGACGTTTATTACAAATGAATGCTTCCTGCAGACTCCTCCGCACCTTTTACAGAAAGTCTTCCGTGTTTTCAATAAAGCTGCAATTGAAGTATGTATCGGGCAGCAGCTCGATATGGATTTTGAAAAGGCAACTATTGTATCGCATGAAGAATATCTGAGAATGATTGAACTTAAAACTGCAGTACTGATTGCGTCTTCAGTGAAAATCGGTGCAATGTTCGGCGGAGCCGATGATAAGGATGCGGAGACTCTTTATGAATTTGGCAGGAATCTGGGACTTGCATTTCAGATCCAGGATGATATCCTCGACACTTATGGAGACATGAAAGTCTTTGGCAAGATCTCCGGAGGCGATATTATAGCCGGCAAAAAGACTTTTCTATATGTAAAGGCAAGTGAAATAGCTTCATCTGAACAGAGAAAAAAGCTTCAGGAAATATATGCATCTGAAATCTCTGATCCCTCAGCAAAAATAAAAAGGGTTACAGAAATATTTGATCAGCTGAATATAAGGGTTATCTCTGAAAGTCTGGCCGCTGATTATCTCAAAACTGCTTCAGGGTTCCTCGAAAAGACAGGTGTGCCTCAGGAAAGAAAGGAAGAACTTATACTGATGACAGAATCACTGGCAGAACGTGACCGTTAAAATCAGAGCCGGATTGTAAAATGCTTAAATGAATGCAAACAATATTAAATTTAAACCTATATAAATAATTCGGATTTATGGCAAAGAATACTGGGAAAATCAGCCAGATCATCGGACCGGTGGTTGACGTTTCATTTGAAAGACAGGGCTCTGAAATGCCTGATATCTATGATGCTCTTGAAATAAAGAGAAAGGATGGGACAACCCTTGTTGTGGAGTGCCAGCAGCATATCGGGGAGAATACTGTCAGAACAATAGCCATGGACTCAACCGATGGACTGCGGAGGGGTATGGAAGTTATCGCTACCGGATTACCTATCACAATGCCCATCGGGGAGCAGATTAAAGGACGTCTGATGAATGTTACAGGCGAAGCAATTGATGGTATTGGCAAGCTGGATAAAAAGGGCGGATACCCTATCCACCGTAAGCCTCCAAAGTATGATGATCTTTCAACTGAAAAAGAGGTCCTGTATACAGGCATCAAGGTAATTGACCTTATTGAGCCATATTCAAAAGGAGGGAAGATCGGGCTGTTCGGTGGTGCTGGTGTCGGAAAGACTGTTATTATCCTTGAGCTTATTAATAATATCGCAAAAGCATACTCGGGATTATCGGTTTTTGCCGGTGTGGGAGAAAGAACCAGGGAGGGAAACGACCTTCTGAGGGAAATGATTGAAGCAGGTGTTATTAATTATGGAGAGGATTTTCTTGAGAACATGAAATCGGGAGGATGGGATCTTTCCAAAGTTGATATGGCAGCTTTGAAAGAATCAAAGCTTGCCCTTGTGTTCGGACAGATGAATGAGCCTCCCGGAGCAAGAGCAAGGGTTGCACTGTCGGGACTGTCGGTAGCTGAGCATTTCAGGGACGGAGATGGCAAAAGCGGAGGAAGGGATATCCTGTTTTTTATGGATAACGTCTTCCGTTTTACCCAGGCAGGTTCTGAAGTATCTGCCCTGCTTGGACGTATGCCTTCGGCAGTAGGCTATCAACCAACTCTTTCTACCGAAATGGGTATAATGCAGGAACGTATTACATCAACCCATCATGGATCAATTACTTCGGTTCAGGCAGTATATGTGCCGGCCGACGATCTTACTGACCCGGCCCCTGCAACTACATTTGCACACCTCGATGCAACCACCGTGCTGAGCCGCAAAATTTCGGAGCTGGGAATATACCCGGCAGTCGATCCACTCGATTCAACTTCAAGGATCCTCACAGCCAAAATTGTTGGTGAAGCCCATTATAACTGTGCACAGCGTGTTAAGGAATTACTGCAGAGGTATAATGAACTGCAGGATATCATTGCGATACTCGGGATGGATGAGCTGTCGGAAGAAGATAAGCTTGTTGTTCACAGGGCAAGAAGAATTCAAAGATTCCTTTCCCAGCCATTCCATGTTGCTGAACAATTCACCGGCATTAAGGGAGCTCTGGTTTCAATTGAGGATACTGTAAAGGGATTCAATATGATACTCGAAGGAAAGGTTGACCAGTATCCCGAATCTGCATTTATGCTGGTAGGTACAATTGAGGACGCTATTGAGAAAGGAGAGAAAATTCTGGCCCAATCAAAATAATCTTGTTGCTGGTTGCTTGTTACTGGTTGCTGGTTATAACAGCACCCAGCACCCAGCAACTAGCACCCAGCAACTAGCAACGCATTCAAAATGAAGATAGAAATCATAACCCCTGACAGGAAGATCTATGAGGGGGAGATCAAATCAGTAAGGGTCCCGGGCAAAAAGGGCTCCTTTCAGGTTCTGAAAGACCATGCTCCCATAATTTCCACACTCGAAAACGGACCTGTAATTATTATTGACCAGGCCAATAAAGAAATGGTCTTTGAAATCGACGGAGGAGTAATAGAGGTCAAGACCAACAGGATCATTCTTCTTGCCGAATCGGTAAAATAAAAGATTCTACATGACTCCCGAAGAATTCCGGAAACATGCCCATGAACTGGTCGACTGGATGGCAGATTACATGGAAAATGTAGAAAAATATCCGGTCAGATCGCCGGTAAAACCGGGCGATATCTTTAACCGGCTTCCTGATGATCCCCCGTTGAATCCTGAATCGTTCAATATTTTAATGAAGGATTTTGAAGAGATCATTATGCCGGGTATAACACACTGGCAAAGTCCGAATTTCTTTGCTTACTTCCCGGCCAATACAAGTCCTCCTTCTGTCCTTGCCGAAATGATCATCTCCACATTAAGTGCCCAGTGCATGATCTGGGAAACATCACCGGCTGCCGCAGAGCTTGAAGAGAAGATGATGATCTGGCTCAGGGATCTCATACAACTGCCGCCGGAATTTGAAGGAGTGATCCAGGATACTGCCTCTACCTCAACTCTCGCGGCTATACTGACTGCCAGGGAGAAAACAACTGATTTTCAAATAAATAATGACGGTGCTGAAAATGCCGGTATCCTGAGAGTATACTGTTCTGAACAGACACATTCATCTGTTGAAAAAGCAGTAAAGATCAGCGGCATCGGCAGGAAAAACCTGATAAAGATCCAGGTTAAGGACGACTTTTCAATGGATGTTCAAAAGCTTAAAGAGGCTGTTGAAAACGATAAAAGAATGGGATTCAGGCCTTGCTGTGTTATCGCAACGATTTGTACAACGGGTACTACAGCTGTTGATCCTTTGAGGGCGATCGGGGAGATATGTGCCAATAATGATATATGGCTCCATGTCGATGCGGCGATGGGCGGTACAGCGCTTATTTTACCCGAATTCCAGTGGATGATCGACGGCAGGGAATATATCGACTCATTTGTTTTCAATCCGCATAAATGGATGTTCACCAATTTTGACTGTTCAGCCTATTTTGTGAAAAATCCCGGGCATCTTATAAAGACTTTTGAGATTCTGCCTGAGTACCTGAAAACCAGAACCAGGGGTAAAGTCAATGATTACCGTGACTGGGGGATCCCCCTTGGCAGAAGATTCAGGGCACTGAAGCTGTGGAGCGTTATAAGGATGTATGGTGTAAAAGGTCTGCAGGAGAAAATACGATATCATATAGAACTTGCCCGACAGCTTGCGGAAATGATTACCAGGGAAAAAGATTTTGAAATCCTCGCACCTGTAACGATCAATGTCGTTTGTTTCCGCTATAAACCTGAAGGATTGGAGAAGACTGAAATCAATAAGATCAATGAAACACTTAATCATCAGCTTAATGATTCAGGGAAAATATACCTTACCCATACAATACTAAATGGGATCTATACTTTGCGCATGGTGACCGGTCAGACAAACGTCAGGATGGAACATGTTGAAAAAGCATGGGATCTGATCAGGAATACTGCCCGATCCATATAAAGACGGGTCCCGCTAAATACGCTTTCGCCCGATACTCATTCCGAAGATATCAATATTAAACAAAAATCCAAGATCCGGATAATTACCGAAACGCTTCCATGAAGCCTGTACTCCTGCTGAAATCATGAAGGGCAACCGGAAGAGATAAAAATCTGACATCAGCTCTACCCCGAACGATTTGAACGTTTCTGTGTAATCATGGTAATTCAGCATGTTTCCCTGTTCACCTGTGTTAACGACATAGTTTCCTGTTCCCCGGGTAAAGTCGTAAAAGAATCCTGTACGGATCCTTGTCAGATAAAGCAGGCTTGACAGGTTAAAATCGGGATATACCAGCGGCATATAATAATCGACAGAGCCAAACTGGATTTCTTTTGATATTATTTTGTTATAGCCCCTCGAAAATGAGGTCCTGTTCCCAAGTATGAATTTCCCGGGGTGCTGTATTCCGTTCTCCAGACGTAACCTGAATCCGTTATTCTTCAGAAAACCGGGGAAATAGAAAGCAGTTCTGGCTGTTAAGATATCCCCGTAAATCTCTTTGTCAAAGGGGTAAAATGAATAACTCACGTCAAAAACCTGTGCCCACCTTGGATATATATCACGAAGTGCTGACCTGTGATAATTTGAAAAATAAAACCTCCCTGTTAACATGTTTTGCCCGGTATCATAAATTCCTTTGTTCTTTAAATAGATATGGTTATTTGTGAATGTCGAGGAAGCCGACAGGTTAAAGTATTTTGTGAACCGGCCACCTTTAAATGATAATGGCAGGGATATTTCGTTCGTCAGTTCATACCCATTGGTAATGTCGTCAGGATCGGCGACATCTTCCTTGAATTTTTCAATATAAAGGGGATTACCGAAATCTATCCGGGTTTCAAAAACAACGTACCAGCCAAGCCATTTAATGGTGGTATGCAGCTTATGCCTGCTGTCAGAATATTCATAGCCAACAGATGAAACAAGTGTGCTGAGGTTATTCTGTGTCATAAGAGTGAATCCTGGCCTTATTGATGCAGGATCATCCTGTATCGCTTCAATATCGGCATAGAATGGCATCCAGCTGTGGAACCTGAATAAATGCTGCCATTTCCTGTAAGGAACAGGAGTATACACCTGGCCGGTATTACCATTAAGCCTGACGGGATCGGATTTAATCCTGTTAATCAGATATGATGATTCACTCTTGTTTATTTCTTCCTCAAACGGACCAGTCGGTAATGTGGTATAGCAAATATTATTGCCCAAAGAGGAGTAATCGGAGAACAGCAATAAAGATCCGTTCAGGTTCAGATCGGCGATCCCGAATCTTGACTTTGTAAGCGGCACGACTGATCTATCGGGCCTGCATAAATAAATGTTATCAGTTCCCGATGCTGAGCTTACAAAGAATAATGAGTCATTCCGGAGGAAAGATGACTGAATATCATTGTTCCCGGCTTCAATGAGGGTCCTCCAGGTTTTGTCGGATAAATTATATGACATTATTCCTTCTCCCTGTTCTGTTAAAGAAATAACAGATACCAGATTCCCTGAATTGTCCCATTGTGGTCTTTGCAGCGATGCATTCCCGGGGGCGGGTATGCTTTGCAGCCGCGAACCGTTCCATGCATCCAGGATCACCAGGCTGTTTCTGTTATCAATAGTATTCTCTGCTGCGGCAATATAGTTGCCATCGGGAGATATAGAAGCCGACATATACCTTGTTCTTGCCGAAATCTGACGTACGGTTTTTTCCCTGATATCCATGATCTTTATTACCGACCATGTTCTGTTCTCCCATCTGGGATCAGTATGAGTTTCAACCCAGACGAGCCGGCCTTTTCCAAACGAAAGAAACCAGGGGTAGCGAGATGAGTTGCCCATATAACCGGGAATATGGATTTTTTTTTCAGTTTTCTCCGAGGGTCTTATAAGTACAAAGGAAGTAGATTCAGATAGTGATGTCTTTATGGCAACAATGCTGTCGCTTCCTGTAAGGACCGGGGAATAATAATTGACATATTTTTTCCCTTTCGGAGGATTTAAGGTTTCATAGGTTTCACTTCCTGATTTCAGGTCGTCTGATGTCCAGAATGTCTTGAGTGTATCAAATGCCTCCATGAACAGCTTCTTTTTGGTAAGTGAAGCTGTTTTTCTGAGACTGAAATTAACAGGGTTGACTGTAAAAGGGGCTTTGGCAGTAAAATCAAGTGCTTTTCTCCAGAGCAGGGGATCATACTTTGAATATGACCACGCCATCATCTGATATCCTGACTGATAGCTATTCGGAACGAAATCCCTGAATGAACCGTTAACTATTTTGTCGTATTTGTAAACGTTCCCTTTTTCCACCATTAGTGCTTTGAGCTGTTTCTGGAAGGAGGCGCTTCTTCCCCGTCCCGATTCCGTAAGAATCGATTCGGCAAATACTGCCTCACCTTCGAGGTACCACATTGGCAGCAACCCTGCCACTACTCCGGTGATCTGCTGACCTGCAACATACGACAAAGCTTTTGTGAAGCCTTTATTGAGCGATTCCATCTGGAGTACATGAGTCAGCTCATGAACGGCAAGCTGCGTATTGGGATCGAGAGGGATGGAGTTCTGTTCGGGTGTCGGATATATTTCCATCCTGCTTGGCGCCCATGCAACATAGCCGTTCGACTCTGTGGTATAGTTATGGATAATTACCGGTATCCTGAATTTTTTTTCAGGATAGAGATTCGTAAGCTTTGAATATGCGTCGTCGAGCGATCTCGCAAAACTGACTCCTGCCTCCCCGTATGATTTTGGATAAATAACTGTAAACCTGCCGGTTTTAATCTGCATCCATTTCATTGTGCCCGGATCCTGCCCGGTATTATAGTACTGCCCGGAAGCTTCCCGGGAGTTGAGAAGAAAGCATATGCAAAACAAAAACGAGAGCTTTTTCATGAAAAATCAGTTACCCAAAAATAGCAAAATAAGTGAGTGCCTCATTCCTGAGCCATAATCTGAAAATTTTACTAATTTCACCGGGTAGTCATCCGGATCATTTTCCGGAAAAAACAAACTAACAGTGATGACTAAATACAGGTTAATAAATAATATAGCCGGCTGGGTGATATTTGCAGTTGCAGCATTCACCTATCTTATGACCATTGAACCGACTGCCAGCCTCTGGGACTGCGGGGAATATATTGCATCTTCATATAAGCTGGAGGTCGGACATCCTCCCGGAAATCCGGTATTTATGGTAATGGCGCGGTTCTTCACACTTTTTGCCGGAGGCAACACATCACTTGTCGCCGCAACGGTCAATGCAATGTCAGCTCTTGCAAGTGCATTTACTATTCTGTTTCTCTTCTGGACCATCACACACCTGGCAAGAAGGATCATCATCAGAAATGAGAATGATCTTACTGTGTCAAGGATCACTGCGGTAATGGCAGCAGGTGCAGTCGGCGCGCTCGCATTCACTTTTTCCGATTCATTCTGGTTTTCTGCTGTCGAGGGAGAAGTCTACGCATCATCATCATTGTTCACAGCCATGGTTTTCTGGGCAATTCTTATGTGGGAAGACGTGGCTGATGAGAAATATGCTAACAGGTGGATCATCCTGATCGCGTTCCTGATGGGGCTTTCTATCGGTGTGCATCTGCTCAACCTGCTTACTCTTCCTGCCATCGTGCTGGTATATTATTTCAGGAAATATGAGTTTAAATGGAAAGGATTCCTGATCTCCCTCGGAATCTCACTCTTGCTTCTTGCATTGCTAATGTACGGAATAATGCCGGGTGTAGTGAAGGTTTCATCAAAGCTCGATCTGTTTTTTGTGAACCGGCTTGGATTATCTCCCAACAGCGGGATGATATTCCATTTCGTTCTTTTAATACTCTTTTTTGTTCTTGCAATAATGTCAACATTGTCATCGGCAGACAAAGTAAAAAATTCAATATTTGCTGCCGGGGCACTATTTCTGACAGGAGTATGGGTAATTTTCAACTCGGCACTTCTTAACCTGCTGGTGCTTGCTGCAATTGCAGTTTTTATCTGGTACATTGCAGACAGGAACCGTGTGGTTTTAAACACCATACTTACTGCAGTAATGGTGATCATGATCGGGTATTCATCAAATGCGATCATTGTAATAAGATCGGCCGCCAACACTCCCCTGAATGAAAATCAGCCTGAGAACCCCTTTAGCCTTCTTTATTTTCTGAACAGGGAGCAATACGGGGAGAATCCGCTTCTCAATGTTTTCAGGGGTCAGTATTTCAATGCTCCTGTTATTGATTACAAGGAAGGAAAGCCCAAATACGTATTTGAAGATGGCAAATATATTATCAGTGCACATGACCTTAAACGTGTATATGATCCAAGGTTTATTACTATTTTCCCCCGTATGTGGAGCGATCAGAGTGAGCATGAGCCGGTGTACAGGGAATGGGGCAAGATCAAGGGCACACCGGTATCCGTCACAAATCAATCGGGTGAAAAGGAGATAATACGAAAACCGAAATTCAGTGAGAACATGAGGTTTATGTTCTCATACCAGTTCGGTTATATGTATTTCAGATATTTCATGTGGAACTTTGCCGGCAAACAGAACGACACCCAGGGAACGGGCGGAGCTGTCAACGGCAACTGGATCACAGGGATAAAGTTCCTCGATGAACCAAGGGTAGGCACTTCTGATCTGCCGGCAGGGATGAAGAGTGACACCTCCAGGAATGTTTATTATCTCCTGCCTTTTCTGCTTGGAATAATAGGATTATTTTATCAGCTTAACCGCGATTACAAGAACTGGTGGATAGTATTACTGCTGTTCCTCATGACGGGGGTTGCCATCGTTTTTTACCTGAACCAGTATCCTAATCAGCCACGGGAAAGGGATTATGCTTACACCGGTTCATTTTACTTTTTTGCAGTTTGGATAGGTTTGGGAGTACTGACACTTTTTGAGGCTCTTTCAAAACTTACCGGAGAAAAAATTGCAGCACCGGTCGCAGGTGCATTGTGCTTTTTTGCGGTTCCGGTTATCATGGGATCCGAGAACTGGGATGACCATGACAGGTCGGGTCGTTACCTGGGACGGGATGTGGCATTTAACTATCTGAACTCCTGTGCGCCGGACGCCATACTGTTCACTAACGGAGATAATGATACCTTCCCTCTCTGGTACGCCCAGGAGGTGGAAGGCATGAGAACAGATATCAGGGTCTGTAACCTTATGCTCCTTAATACCGACTGGTACATCAACCAGATGAAAAGGAAAACATATGAATCAGATCCCCTGCCTGTCTCACTTCCTGCAAAGAAATATTACGACGGAATAAACAACCAGGTGTTCATCGTGGAAAAGGTAAAGGAACCTGTCAATATTTCTACAATAATTGATTATGTAAACAGCGATAACAAGGCAACAAAGGTCCAGGTATCAGCCACAGAAATACTGGATGTTATACCTTCACGAACAATCAGGATCCCGGTCGATTCAGCGAAAGTAATAGCATCCGGAACAGTTAAACCCGAAGATGCCGGCAAGATAGTTCCTTATATAGATATTAAGCTGAAAGGCAGTTCAATACTCAAGAGCCAGCTTATTATTCTTGATATTCTGGCTCATAATAACTGGGAAAGACCTATCTATTTTGTAACAGGGTATCATAATGATGCCCTTGGCCTTGAGGAATATTTTCAGCTCGAAGGGCTGGCTTTCAGGCTTGTCCCTATAAAATCAGAAAATAAAAGCTGGATTGATTATGGCAGGATAGATTCAGATATTATGTACGACAATATCGTGAACAAGTTTGTGTGGAGAGGAGCAAATGATCCGAAAGTAAACCTCGATTATCACCATATCAGGACCCTGATAGTAGTGAAATCACGTTTGATCTATGCGCGGCTCGCAAAAGCACTCTCGGCAGAGGGAAAAAATGAAAAAGCTGTCGAGGTCCTCGACCGTTGCCTTGAGCTGCTGCCTGCCGATAAATTTCCACCTGATCCGTATTACTCTGATCTCATCGAGGGATATTTTACGGCAGGAGCGTCAGCCAAAGCTGTTGAACTGACCAGAAAACTCAGTGATTATTACTTTGAAAGGCTGAATTATTACCTTAAACAGAATCCATACGTGGTCAGCTCGGCTGAATATGAAATACAATCAGCTATACAGTATGCCGCAAAAGCAGCCAATTTCTGTGAGTCGAATGGTAATAAGGAAATTGCTGATGAGATTAATGAAAAGCTTGAAGCCTATTATGCTGATTATGTCGGCAAGCGACAGCCGGCAGATGAATAAAAGGATCAGGGACGGTAAAATACAGGATTTAGCACTTCCTGCTTAAGATATTTTTCCAGCAGGGAATATACGTTTTCAGGATAAACAGGTTTCAGGATATATTCATTGCATCCGGCTATATAAGCATCGGATTTCGACTGTTCGGAAGAATATGCGGTCAGCATGAGAACCGGAACATTTTTCCTGTCTTTTCTGAAAATCCTGGCACAATCAATTCCGTTAATAAGAGGAATAAGAAAGTCCATAATCACCAGGTCAATCTTCGCTTCTTTGTTCTTTATGTGATCAACAAAATCCCTGCCCGTACGGAATTTAATTACGTTTGCTCCTGAACTTTGAATAAGAGTTTCATAATATCTCATGGAAGGAACATCATCTTCAACAATAACTATGGTCTTATTCGTTAATTCTAAACTGCTGAAATTCAGGGACATTACATAATGGATTTTGACCTCTATAAAATTACGACAAGAAATAGATACCGGCCGTTTTATAGATCACAATTATTAACAACTTATGAACAAATTTAATGCGGCAAAATGAATTTTCAAAGAGTTTGTTCAGGAAAAAAAAATAAATCTTTTAAAAAGATAAATCGTGGTTCCTGGTTACTTGTTGCTTGTTGTTTTTAACCAGCAACCAGCAACAGCACCAGCAACTACAGATATTATTAAATATACAGTGATTAAAATCCTTAAGAGGAATCTATTTAATAAAAGGAATCTATTTAAAAGGAGAGAGATTCTACCTGCATTCCCAGGAAATTCTTGTGTTTCCCACAATAATATCACCTTTTGCTTCTATGGCAATAAGCGCCGCATCGCAATACTCTGCTTCAGGCTCTTCCGAGATGACTCCGCCCCCAATCTCAGAGGTCACCTGCCTGCAGATTTTGCATGTACCTAATCCTTCGCATGAATTGAATGCCAGTGTCATGATTATGAATGATATACCAAGAATAATTTTCCGTTTCATTCAACTTGAATTTGGTTTTAAAATTATAAAGTTCTCTCCAACCTCGCCATATTTTCTTTAAAAACGTTAGATTTCGAAAATTATTAGGTATTTTAATGCAACAATTTAATTAAAAATCAGTCATTAAGCTGGAATGAAAAAATATACTTCTGATTTAAAAATCTAATGTCATGGAAGATACAAAAATGAAAAAGCATGTGACTGTGGTGGGGGCCATTCATATAGGCTTCGGAATACTTAATCTGATACTTGCACTGGGGGCATTTTTTGCCCTGAATTTCGCACGGCAGGTGGTTGGTAATGATGAGGTCCCCACAATGGTCCTGAGTTTCCTGGCGATCAGTGTTCCCCTGCTTATCGGATTTATGGCCACTCTCGGCCTGGTGGGAGGAATCGGCCTGCTGTCATTTCAAAGCTGGGCGAGATATCTGATAATTGTTGTTGCAGCTCTGGGCTGTCTGAATATCCCGATCGGAACTCTGAAAGGGGTTTATTCCTTGTGGGTTCTCCTTCAGGATGAAACAATTAAGTTGTTCAACGGTAAAAGGGTAATGCAATAATCAACGGCTTTAAAAACGTATTAAAAAACGTATTTAAAAACGGCTTTTAAGCCGTTGGTAAATGAATTTTAACTGTCAGGGACACTGGTCCCTGTTTTTTTTTTAAATTGTCGAAAAATAATTTCCATGAGCGACGACAATAAGATCATTTTTTCGATGTACCGTGTCGGGAAGACTTTCCCTCCTCATCGCCAGGTTCTTAAGGATATTTCTCTCTCTTTTTTCCTGGGTGCTAAAATAGGGATAATAGGTCTGAACGGATCAGGTAAATCAACACTTCTTAAAATAATTGCCGGACTGGAAAAAGAGTACCAGGGTGAAGTCACATTCCTTCCCGGATACACAGTAGGTCACATGCCTCAGGATCCACTTCTTGAGGAGAGCCGTAGTGTCCGTGAAATAGTTGAAGAGGGTGTCAGGGAGACGATGGACCTGATAAAAGAATACGAATCAATAAATGCCCGGTTTGGTGAACCCGAAGTCTACGAGAATCCCGTTAAAATGCAGCAACTGATGGACAGGCAGGCGGTTCTTCAGGAAAAGATCGATTACCACGATGGCTGGAATATCGATTATAAGCTCCAGCGGGCAATGGATGCACTGAGATGCCCGGAGAGCGATGCAAAAGTCAACATTCTCTCAGGCGGAGAAAGAAGAAGGGTTGCTCTTTGCCGGTTGCTCCTTAAGCAGCCTGATATCCTTTTGCTCGATGAACCCACCAACCACCTGGATGCAGAATCGGTTCAATGGCTCGAGACTACTCTTAAACAGTACCATGGTACTGTAATCTGCATAACACACGACAGATATTTCCTTGATAATGTTGCAGGCTGGATCCTGGAGCTCGACAGGGGAGAAGGGATCCCCTGGAAAGGGAATTATTCATCATGGCTTGAACAGAAGGCTAAAAGGCTTGAAATTGAGGAGAAGGGGAATGTCAAGAGGAGGAAGATCCTTGAAAGGGAACTTGAATGGGTAAGGATGTCGCCAAAAGCACGACACGCCAAATCCAAAGCCAGACTGGGAGCTTATGAAAACCTGCTCAACCAGGATATTAAAGCCAAGGAAGAAAAGCTGGAGATATTTATACCTAACGGACCAAGGCTGGGCGATAAAGTAATCAGGGCATCACACGTGGCTAAATCGTACGGGAATAAACTTTTATTTGATGACCTTGAGTTTAATCTTCCTCCTAACGGGATCGTCGGTGTCATTGGCCCGAACGGCGCTGGTAAAACAACTCTTTTCAGAATGATAATGGGTCAGGAAAAAGTAACGAAAGGTGATTTTCAGATCGGAGAAACTGTTGTCCTCGGTTATGTTGACCAGGCACATACGGCAATCGATCCCCTGAAGACAGTTTATGAAGTCATCTCGGGAGGTCAGAACGATGTTATGGTAGGTAACAGGCTTGTGAATGCCCGGGCATATGTTTCGAGGTTCAACTTCACCGGAGCCGATCAGGAAAAGAAATGCGGAGTGCTGTCAGGAGGGGAAAGAAACAGGCTCCATCTGGCACTTACAATAAAATCGGGTGCCAATGTCCTGCTGCTCGACGAGCCAACCAATGATATTGATGTAAACACCCTGAGGGCTCTGGAGGAAGGGCTTGAGAATTTTGCAGGATGCGCTGTAATAATTTCTCACGACAGGTGGTTCCTCGACAGGGTGACCACTCATATGCTTGCATTTGAGGGTGAGTCAAAAGTGATATGGTTCGAAGGGAACTATTCCGACTATGAAGAAAACTATAAGAAACGTGTTGCGGATACGACACCGGTGAGAATCAAGTATAAAAAATTGGTGTGAGGGAACCTCACCCCAAACCCCATCCCCCAGGGGGGAGCCTGGCTTAAAAAGTAAATCTGTGCCAGCAAGGGTACAGGACCTGGAATTCCTACTTTGCAGGGGGCAGGGGGATGTTCTTCAGGGCTCCTATCTCTGGTGGGGTTGGGGGTGGATTATTTTAATGTATTATGTATTAAAGATGATGTATTATGTTAATTATTAAAAGAAAAAAACTTCCGGATTGACGCTATTATTCTTTTAGTTTCAACTTTATCATCCATATCAGTAAATGCCCAGATCGGAAGGAGGTTTCCGTCAGAGAAAAAAGCAGTTACCGATCCTGTGACCGGAACTCGGCTTACATTTCTGACAAGCACTCCTGCCGGAGATTCCAAGATCTATCAGACACACCGTCAATGGACCGCCGACGGAAACTGGATCATATTCCGCTCCAACAGGGTTCCGGGCGAAACACTGGCTGTAAATGAAGTGACAGGCGATATCGTCCAGGTATCTGAAGGTGGTTATATGGGTATGATCAGTGTTGCCCGGAAATCGATGAAACTCTATTTCCTGCGGATGACCCTCCGTCAGCCCGGCCAGACTCGCGGAGGTCCTGTACAGGTCGTGGAGGTGGATCTTGACAAGTTGTTTGCCGACAGCGAAGCAGGCCAAATGAAACCGGAGAATGCATATCAGAGGGTTTGCGGCACAATTCCCCCCGAGATAGGAGCGGGCGGCGATATGGCCCTGGATGCCGATGAGGAATGGGTCTATTTCAGAATTGGAAAGGAAGAGGCCGCAAAACATCTTCCGCCCGGGAAAAAAATTGAACCTTCCTTTGGTCCGCGGAATATGGGTGCAGGACCGACAGGCATAGGAAGCATGAACATAAAAACAAGGGAGTTTAAAATAGTTGTTGCTGTACCCTTCCAGATAGGACATATTCAGGCTAATCAATGGGTGCCGGGAGAAATAGTGTTTTGCTGGGAGACCGGAGGCAAGGCACCACAAAGGACCTGGACAGTCAGATCGGACGGCACCGGTCTGAGACCACTCTATCCCGAGTCGGAATATGAATGGGTTACACACGAGTCAGTAATAACAAAAGATGAGGTTGCCATTGCAATTATGGGTCACCGGCCTGTAGGCACCGGGACCGGACAGGAAGGAACAGCAGACCGGGCAAAACCGGCTGATCCGGCAAATCCAGGTCAGGAACCCGGATGGGGCCCTTCAGGTACAAGGGAAAAACCTACAGGCCTGGGTATTGTAAACCTGAGGACAAGGGAAATGACAATTGCCGGGCAGACTGCTTCAGGCAGCGGATTATGGCACGTAAACGGTTCTGCTGATGGCCGATGGGCTGTAGGAGATGATTTTGCGAGGAATATTTACCTCATCGACAGGCATACCCATGAGATGATACTGCTTTCAGCAGGTCATAAAGTGACCGCTGCTGATCACCCTCACCCGACCTTCAGCCCGGATGGGACAAAAATTGAGATACAATCTGCAATGCTGTCACAGAATAACCGGTCGATGAATATCTGTATCATTCCTGTTCCGGAGGAATGGCTGAAACGAAAGTATTAGATAACCTGGATTTTTAATTACCTGGTGTTTCTTTCTTATCCGGATTGTCAACAACAATCCTTTCGCGTTGATTTGCGACTTTGTAGCCGATCAGAAATGCCAGTCTGGATGATTTTTCCATCTTACTGTAATCTATCTTGTCAGGATCATCCCCCTGACCGTGAAGATCTGCATGAACACCCGAGTGAAAGCACAGCGCAGGGATCCCTTTATCCCTGAACGGGGCATGGTCGCTGCTGCCCTGGGGAATGTTCCTGCCCATATCTTTTACGTTCATACCTGATTCACGGGCTGAAACACTCATTATCTCAAGCAGCTCTGAACTTTCATGAGCTGTATATACTATTATCTCATCAGGTTGTGTGATATTCAGTTCCATACCATATAATTTTCCGGTGTCAGCCGCCATTTTCGATCTCCCAACCATATCAAGGTTGATGTTCGCAACGGTTTTCTCGAGCGGAAGAACAGGATGGTCGACATAGTACCTGGAACCAAGCAGTCCTTTTTCTTCCCCGTTCACCCAGGCAAACACTATTGTCCTCAGCGGTTTTTTCCTGAGTTTCATAAATGCTTCGGCAACTTCAAGCAGGGCCATTGAACCGGAAGCATTATCATCAGCGCCGTTAAAAATCACTCCATTTTCACTTATTCCTGTGTGATCGAAGTGCGCAGTATATATGATACACTCATTTCTAAGAACAGGATCGGATCCCTCAATGATGCCAATCACATTGGACCCGAGGAATTCCTTTTTTTCAAGAGATGTTTTCAGGGTAACCGTTATATCCTGCAATTCCGCGGAGACTGGTTTCCCTGTTGCCAGGATTTTATCCTGCATCTGTTTCAGGTTGCTTCCTGTTGTTTTCAATAGTGCATTTGCTGCGTTTTGAGTTATGAAGGAGATCTGGGCAGGCAGAGAGCCGCCCCGCTGATCCTTATAAGTTACTGAACTGGATGATAATATTTCTGCCAGACCGGATGCATATGCATCTTTGAACCTGCTCTTCGGGTCATAAACCAGAAGCACGGCTTTTGCTCCTCCGCCGATAAGCGACATAATTTTTATTCCTTCAATGGCTTCATTAAAAAATTCTGATCTGTCAGATATTACAGTATCTGGTTTTCCAGTCATGACAAGAACGACTTTATCCTTAGGGTCAATGCCACTCAGGTCATTATACCCTGTTGCCTTGTCAGTATATCCGTAGCCTGCGAAAACCAGTTTTCCGGTAAACTCCGTATTGCCCGCCGGACGGATCAATGCCACCAGGGAATCGGTGGAAAATATGTTTTCTCCCTGGCTGTTGCTTATTTTCAGATAAGAGTTCTTTTTGTCGGTTTTTGTCATTTCCAATGGTATCTTCTGAAAGTAATCTTCAGTTCCCGTGGCAGGTTTTAATCCAAGTCTCATTGAGTTTGTTTTCAGATACAGTGGCAGCAGCATCGTTTTGAGTGGTACCGGTTTCACGCCCTGCCATTTCATCGGAAGCAAAGAATGTCATATACGCCTTAAGGTCGTTCTGACCGATTGCAGCGATCCCTTTCTTCTGAGCACCTGAGGTAATGGAAAATGCAGTCAGGATGAAAATAAGAGAAAATAATCTTTTCATGGGCTTTTATATTTGATAAAATCAGTGCAGACAAATTTAGGGAAATGTTATGGGTTGATCAAATTATAAGGACTACGTTCTACGCTCTACGCTCTACGCTCTACGCTCTACGCTCTACGCTCTACGCTCTACGCTCACCGCCCTCACGCAGTGGTCGTCCTGAACTTCCTTTTGTCCTCCCTGCAAATGGTTTTGATAAGTCTCCTTCCCGACATGATCCCTGTCGGCAGTCCGCCTCCCGGCTCCACCCACTGTCCGCACATATAGAAATTGCTCAATCGCGGTAATGTCTGCGACATTGGTTTCATCAGGACATTTGCATTTTCCGGTGTAATGAGCCAGCCTTCAAAGCTGCCTTTCCAGTTACCTGTGTACCTTTCAAAAGTGATAGGTGTAGCAACATCTGTCATTTCCACCTGTGATGAGATACCGGGAAAACGTTGTTCGAGAAGTTTGATCACCGTACTGGCAATTTCATCCTTTTTCTGTTCATATTCCATCTTGTTTTCCCTGAGTTTTTTCCAGTACTCATAATCTGTTTCAAACATCAGGGTAAGTGTTGTACGCCCTTCAGGTGCCATTGACGGATCATGATGGTACAGGTGAACAGACAGCCTTTCACGCTTTTTATCACCGACCTGAACCTGCTTCTTTCAGCGGGAAACTGAACCCTGAAACTGAATATGCGGATATCATCGAATCGACGGTTAACACCAAGGCCAATAAAAATAAGAGAGGGGAAAGGGATCCATTCATCGTACATTTTTCTGATTTTGTCATCAACGTATTTACCATCGAGCATATTAAAAATTGTTGTAAAACCATCAGCTGCTGAGATCACAAATCTGCTGCGATGTTCTGTACCATCTTCAAGCCTGATCCCGGTTGCTTTATCGGCATCAGTAAGTATCTTCTCAACCCTCTTATTATAAAAAATCGTACCCCCGAGAGCTTTGTATCTTTCTTCGAAGGCTTTCGACATTGGCATGGATCCGCCGAGAGGATATCCTGCATTCCTCTTATGAAGGTAGGCAAATGTAAAGAACATGAAGAGTATCGAAAATTCCGGTATCCATATCTCATCAAAAGCCTGTTTTAACACAGGATCCTTAAAACGTGCCGCATACTCTTTACCGGTGATCTTCATCCATTCCTGCAGTTTTTTACCTTTTGAAATAAAGGTAAGGATAAGCCGGATCCGCTTAAAAAGCCTTCTGATAAAAGGAACATTCTTTGACGGCTGGTCAAATACCATGCATAATCTTACTGCGTTTGTGAATTCCTTTATCTGATCAGAATCCTGGGGTGAGAATTCAAGAAGATGCTTTTCAAGACGATTCACATCTGTATAAAATGTCAGAGTGCGTCCGTCAGAGCCTTCATAATGCATATATTCATCCATATTGATGAACTCTCTTCCCTGTGTTATTCCAGCCTCATCCCAGAAGTCGTGCATGCTGCTTTCGGGTGATGAGCCAACCAGCCAATGGATGCAGGCATCAATTGTATACCCCTTCCTTTTCCAGGAGGTGCAAAGTCCTCCCGGTTTATCATGCATTTCAAAGATCCGGGTTTTGTATCCGTTCATCTGTGCATAAATGCCGGCAGCAAGTCCTGCAAATCCGGCACCGATGATAATTATTGAATTATCACTGGTCTCATTTGTCATATTAACAGAGTTAGATTATATGTTCAAATTTATGATTATTTGTCATTATGGCTGAAAGAAAAAGGTGAATAGATCAAAAATACCGGTTTAATGCAGGTTTATGTCGATTGATGAAAGATATCAGATAATAATACCGAAACAATTATCTTTGGACTTGAGAAAAAGGAATAATGTCTCAAAACCAGGCAAAAATCGGATCAGTATTAATTCTATTAAGCTATTTGTGGCTTTATTCATGTGAATATGAACCTCAAAGGGTTTATAACCGCACTGTAAAAGAAGATCCGGGCCCGCCTCAAATTACAGTTGTTGAATTAAACCTTGATCATGATACCATCTGGCTCTATTATTACAAGACCGTAAGCTTCAGGTTTCAAAGCGATATTCAAAAGATAAAGACAATAAGGTTTCTGATTGACAATAATGAAGTAAATGTTACCGAAACAGTCAGCGGGACCTACACTCTTGATTACGGTGGTCTGACGGATGGATTACATACGCTCGAAATGCAGATTATTACCGGTTCAGGTACGGGCAGTATTGCTGAAATCCTGGGCGCTGAGGGATATGCAGCTTCGAAATTGTGGACACTGGTAG
This sequence comes from uncultured Bacteroidales bacterium, assembly GCA_963828775.1. GTDB lineage: Bacteria > Bacteroidota > Bacteroidia > Bacteroidales > VadinHA17 > LD21. The sequence continues at coordinate 34,909 of CAWHGX010000074.1, forward strand.
TTGATAAAGATTTTTATTCAGAAATTGACAGCGATGCAGAAAACGGGTACCTTAAATTCTCCTGGAAGCGTTATTGCGGCTATGATCTTAATGAATATATCATTTACAGGATGGTCGGATGGAACAATAAAGTTGAAATTGCCAGGACAACATCTCTTTCATATACTGATATTTCATACGCCGGCGAAGCAGTAAGGTATGAAGTTGAGGTAAGCACTGATGAATACGGTCTGTTCCCGTGGGGTTACCTGGAGCTGTCAAATGATATTCCCACTCCATTTCTTTCAGCGTCGGAGAACAACGAATATGTCATTAAATGGAACAAATCGAAATACTATAATGCAATCGACACTTTCGCGTTTTTATTAAATGCCGGCAACGAATGGAATTTTAAAAGGGCCAAGGCTACCCACGACCCTGACGATACAACCTATAATGCCAGTTCATTGCATTTTGGAGATCATGTCGATTTTAAGCTTCAGGTAATTCCTAAAAATAATATTCAGTATTCTCCCTCATATTATTACTTGTTTGAATCACCCTTCTCAGATGTTTATATTGGATATTCATTTAAGAACCGGATTGAGAATTATTATCAAATAACCCAGGTAAGCCCGGATGAGTTCATTTATATATCAGGCTGTGATTCTCTTGTACGATATTCAGTTTCTCAGAAGCGGATAGTTGACAGGTTAAGCTATCAGCCATCCTATTGCAGTATGTGTAATTTTGTTGAATTTATGGTTTCTCCATCCGGGAAATATCTTTCCACGCATGTCGATTGCGATTCAAAAGTGATGCTCACCAGATCAGAAGATCTGAAGGATTCTGTTATCAGGGATCTCAATTACCTTTCAGAGCAGAATGTTTTTACCAAAGTGCCTGTGTCTGATGTTAATACAGGAATTGTAAACATCTCTGGCGGAGGTTTCTACATTTACGATTTCATCAATTCTGCAGCTTTGGGTTTTTACAGGAAAGGATTCAATTGTAATGGAAATAATTTATCCGGAGATGGGAAATATATTTTTGTTACTGATGATTCTTTACGCCTTGTTCATTTTGATAATTCGGATTTTACGGATGTCTGGAAACATTCCTTGTCCGATATCCCGGAATTCTATGATTTTGATGGAACAAACGTCATGCAGATTGTCATCTGGGATGGTTCAGTTCTGTCAGTGAAAAACTGTTCTGATTTTTCGGATGTGTATACATTCCCTATGACAGATGAAAATATACTCAATATCGATTTTCATAATGGTGAAATGCTTACCTGTTCGGCAGGTCATTTATTTGTACGCAGTTATACCGACGGTTCTTTAATAAAGGATATTCCTGTCACAATGGATCCTGCAAACTGGTATTACTCATGTATCCTTGTAAATCATACAGTTATCTGCCAGACCGGGGTTATGTATTTTGTTGATTGATTCTGATGACACAAAAGATAGTATATATTGTACTTTTCGTGATGCTGATGCCATTCAGTGGTAATTCGCAACAGGCAAGCTTCGGACTTCAGGGTGGAATCGGCACTTTTCACATGAAAGGATTAAAAAGTATCAATGAGACCGTAGTCTCCGGATTATCATTCGATTCAAGAATTGTGTCAGATTTCCCTCCGTTTTTTTATTATCGTCCTGCTGTTAAGGTGAAAATCAATGACCTGACTCTTGGACTGGTTTACACTTTCCAGTCAACCGGTTCACGTGTTTCGGCAAAGGACTACTCTGCTGAATACAGGTATGACATGATCATAAGGTCAGGTTCGCCAGGGATATACGGAGATATTTTACTGATTCCGGATAATAAAGTACGGGTAGGTCTTTATTCTGTTTTCGGATGTTTGTTTACTGGCTTAAAAATGAGTGAATACTTCATTCTGCTGGAAAGTAAACTCATTGATGATGCTTACAGGTTTAAATCTTTTAATTTTTTCATTGAACCCGGCTTCAATCTTAATTATCCTGTTAAGTACCTGGACTTCGGATTGAACGGAGGTTATCTTTTGCAGTTTGGCAGCGGTTCATTTCATCTTGCCGGCAATAAATATGCTAAACTGATTAACCAGGAAACCGGAGAGCCTGTCAAACCCGGGTGGAATGGATTCAGGGCAGGTTTATCAGTCAGTTACACTTTCCATAAAAATCTTAATAAATAAACATATGAAAATCAAAAATTTGGTCCTGATAATGATGGCTGTAATATCCATGTTTTTACAGCCTGTCCTTATTGGTCAAAAAAAGGAAGCACCAACAGCAGCAGCTCAAAAAATAATCCCGACTATTGTACCGGTTATTGTAAATGGCGAAGTACAGAAGATCCCTGCATTTGATAATCCTGATGAATGGATAAGGCACGATCTGTGGGTGGAAACCGAATTTGATACCGATGGCGATGGTAAAAAAGACAGGATGCATGTTGATGTAACACAGGCCAAAACAGACCGAAACGGAAGGCCTGAAACTCCCTGTGATCTATGAGTCAAGCCCCTATTTTGCCGGAACAGGCTCCACTGCCAGTCAATATTTCTGGAACGTCAGACAGGAACTGAATGCTGAACCTCCGAAGAGGAATGATATGCCGGCAATAGTAAGACGCGGCCAGCGTCCTGTTATTTCTACCTCCCAGACCAGGACATGGATTCCCTATGGATTTATTGTTGTGCACTCATCTGCTCCCGGAACCGGCCTCTCGCAGGGTTGTCCCACGGTCGGAACAAGAATAGAAGCCCTTGCACCCAAAGCAGTTATCGACTGGCTTAATGGCAGGGCAAAGGGTTATACCACACCTGATGGTTCTGAAGAGGTAAAAGCTTACTGGACCACCGGTAAGGTTGGGATGACAGGAACATCATATAATGGTACAATACCCTTTGCAGCTGCAACAACAGGTGTCGAGGGTCTCGAGGCAATCATCCCTGTATCACCAAACAACTCTTATTATCATTATTATCGTTCCAACGGACTGGTCCGCAGCCCGGGCGGATATCTTGGTGAGGATGTCGATGTCCTTTACGATTTTATCCATTCCAATCCCGATAACTGTGCATACTGCGATAGTGTTTATCAGGAAGAAAACTATGCTGGCAAATATTGACCGGGTGACAGGCGACTACAATGATTTCTGGGCATCAGCGCGACCTGATGAATTACATGAAGGATTTCAGAGCTGCCACACTGATGGCTCACGGATTCAACGACTGGAATGTAATGATAAGCCATAATGCCCGTTTCATAAAGGTTTTAAGGGAAAAAGGTGTTCCCCTGCAAGTGTATTTTCACCAGGGTGGACATGGTGGTGAACCTCCTTTCAGCATGATGAACAGATGGTTCACCAGGTATCTCTTCGGCGTGGAGAACGGTGTTGAGAATGATCCTAAAGCATGGATCGTCCGTGAGAAGGACGACAGGCTTAAGCCAACTCCTTATCCCGATTATCCTAATCCTGATGCTTCACCTGTTGAGTTTTTCCTTTCCCCCGGTGCCCCGGAAGCGGGATCTCTTGTACTGGCAAAACCAAAGGAAAACAGCTATGAGACGCTTGTCGATAATTTCTCATTCAGCGGCAGTACTCTGGCACAGGCTGAGTGGACGGAACACAGACTGCTCTACCTGACTCCTCCGTTGAAGGAGGCAGTTCATATTTCGGGTGTGCCGGTAATAAAGATCAGGGCGGCAAGCGACAAACCGGCTGTTAATCTTTCTGTCTGGCTGGTGGTATTACCCTGGTCAAACGCCCGTGATGCAAGGATTACAGATAATATTATCACCCGCGGATGGGCCGATCTTCAGAACAGCAGGTCTCTGTCGGAGAGCGAGCCGCTTGTCCCGGGAAGGTTTTATGACCTGACATTCGATCTGGAGCCTGACGACCAGATTATACCGGCCGGGAAACAGATAGGTCTGATGATATTCTCGAGCGACAGGGAATTTACCCTCTGGCCCGATCCGGGAACAAGGCTTACAGTCGATCTGAACGGAACATCAATAACGCTACCGGTTGTAGGAGGGAAGGAAGCGATCAAATAAGATGTTTTGCAGTTATGCAGTTATGCGGTTGTTCTGTATGGTCTGAAACTGCAAAACTGCAAAACTGCATAACCGCATAACCGCAGAACCGCAAAATATCATTTCATAGTAGCTTTCCTGACCGACTGGTTTACCGGTCCACCTTTACCATTGATGATGCTTTTAACAATGCTTTCCTTATTCCCGTTCAGCCAGAAGATGATCTTGTGGTGGATCTTATCCTCAAGATGGGCCGGAGTCTCAATTGCATTGTCGACTATTACCGGGGCATCATAAAACACATTGTATATCCCGATGCCCCATGCTTCATGGCTTTGCACATTATCTGAGACCTTATAGGAAGCATAACCGTATATGCCGTCATGCTTCCAGGATTCCACTGTCGGGGGATCGTAAGGCATTTCGCTCTGATAAAAATATACCCTGCCGTTGTTCCCGTTCCAGAGAGTCTGATACTCCTGGAAATGCTCATTGAACAGGCCATAGATCGTCACATTGTCGCCGTTCACTATCAGGCCGTTTGCCGCCCTGTTCTTATCCCAGCCGACTCCGTTCCCGTGATCAGCCCTCCAGAGCCAGATATGATCGACACAGACATCTTTGCTGTTTATGACCATGCAGGCGGAAGCTGATCCTTCAGCAGGACCGCCGACCCTGAAAAATATATCATAAAGGAAAACCGGATTTACGTTGTGCGACCTGCGGGAACCTGGTTTTCCAACCTGAAAAAGCTTTTCTGAGAATACCGTTCCGGCATCTATTGTTAAGCCGCAGACAATCACTCCGTCGATATCAGAGATCTCAATGGCAGAATTACCGTTCTCCGGGATCAGCGTGGCAAGACCGATTCCCATTATCACCGTTCCGGGCTTTGTCACTTTAATGCTTTTGTCCAGGAAATATCTTCCCGGTGTAATTAACAGGTTTTTCCCCTTTTTCAGCGCAGAGTTTATTGATTTCGAATTATCTGTTCCCGGCCTGACAATGTAAAACTCATTCAAAGTCAGTGTCTTTTCTGCTTTAACGCCATTGATCCAGTCCGGTCCGGAGCTGTTTTGCTTGATTGCCGGGATCTTCACATTAAATCCCTTTTCATCAAATGCAATAAAAGGCTTTTCACGGATCAGGGGAGTCTCATTGATTGTTGTATAGGGCAGCTCAGGCCAGTTTTCTGCAGGTGCCCCGTTTACTCCGACAAACATCATGTTCCAGTTGCCTCCGACCCATTTGCCAATATCGCTGTTTCTTGTAAACCACTGCTGCTGCGGTCCGGATGTTATATCTCCATCAACTTTCGAGTCGGCCAGAAATCCGCCGCTGGCATATCCCTTATCGAATAGCTGCAAATTGCCTTTGATATGAACTCTGCGCAAAGGAGCGGCCTGCGAAACTCCCCAGACCATTGTGGAATTGTCTGCCGGGATCACTGTAAGGTTTTCCACCGACCGCCAGAAATTTGTGAGCACGCTGTTGCCATGGGTTGTATTTGACCTGACTGCTCCGTTAATTACAACATCTTCAGGCGATTCTCCCAAGTCCAAGTACCTGCATATAGTAATCGACCTTAACATCCAGATCATATTTCCCCGGTTTGAATAACAGGGCATAGCGGTTTTTGCTGAATTCACTGCGGCGTGCTGACTGTCTGGCAAAGATAGTGTCAATTACAGTCTGGATCTCTTTCATATCCATGCCGGGTTCAAAGACAAAAACATTTTCACCCAGGGGTGATTTGTTATATTTTTCAAAAGAAGCAGGAAATCTGCTCCCGGAGGAAGCTGTTGTTTGTGAAAAGCAATTTTGGGTGACCTGAAAAAGGAGTAAGGTCAAAACGGTTAAGGGTAATTTAATTCTCATATGGTCTGTTCTTTATGTTTAACGTCTCAAAGGCATAGCGGTGAAACTGCACAACTGCATAACTGCATAACTGATTGATATCACAAAGGTATAAAGATACAGAGATGTGACATTAAAAAGTCAGATTGGTTGTAGATTTCACTACTTGATACAGAAATATTATAACTTATATGAACCGTGTAGCGGTTTTAAGAGTGATGTTATATTCATAATCTAGTTTAGATAAGGCTGTATCATAATTAGTTTAACCACTCCTCCTTTAAAATGAAACTACCCTTTATACACAAATGTGTCGATGAGTCCTGAAGACATTTTTGAACTTAATAATTAAAATTGTAATTGTATATAAATCAGTGGGATCCCTCGCTTCGCTTCGGGATGACAGGTCATTTTTATGGGCAGGAGGAAGAAGCGGCGATCCGCAGCAGAAGGCTCGTCTGGGGTATTTAACACACTCTGCGGATCGCCGCTTCTTCCCATAAATACCTGAAAAACAGATTGTCATCCCGAGGGTTTATTCAGAAATTTTTGCACTCCTGCCATTAATGACAAGCGTATGACCGATATCCTCTAGTACAACATTTTATAAAGATTGTTATCGGGCTATAGCATAAGATTCTTCAGTCGAAAACCTTCGCAGACTCCAGCCTTCGCTGAGCTGTGGCTGGCAAAGCAGGTTTTCTCCTACAGAATGACAGGGCTCTGGTGGTAAATAAGGGGAGTGAAGCGGCGCGTTTTGAATCTTATTATCCTGCCTGGGAAGATCTTTTTGCAAAACGCGCCGCTTCACTCCCCAGTTGATCCTGAAAGCGACCTGTCATCCTGAGCGGAGCGCCAGCGAAGTGAAGGATCTTTATCTATTATCCACCAATTAAAAAGAAACTTGCATTAGTAGCGAAGCGAGGGATCTCTTTATTAATATCACATTCATATAAAAATCCTGGAATTAATATCGTATTGCAACAAATAATATACCTAACACGATAAATAAATGACCCATATCAATAAATGATTTAAGCGTATATAGTACAGAAGTTTTAAAATGGGAGATGTGTATAAAGGGGAGTATAAAGGAAGGGAAAGTATTGATTAGCAATATGTTAACTTTCTCCTCATCTCTGAGGAGGAGTACCCCTGACGGTACAGTCAGGGGGGAGGTGGTGGACTTTTGAGACACTCTCAATGGTTATGTAATATCCATAGAAAAATTCTGATGAAATATGCTAACGAATTGAGGCAGGATATTTGCGGCTCCAAGATTCGGTAATCATTTAGAAAAACTCATCAAATCAAATGGTATGAATCCCAGAGAAAGCTCTGGGAACTTTAACAGTGCAAGCACCGAGGAACCGAACCGCCGCTGGCGGTGAGTTCGGCAAAGCCAATTAAACCTTACCTTCGCTTCCTACAAAGCGGAACGTGAAGGAAGATCAACAATCGCAGAGCGATTCCACCAATATTAGAAAAATGGGACATATAACATATTTAGAACCACGGAGTGGTTCCACAAATTGACTGGTCGGTATAAGTGGAACCTCTCCGCGGTTCATGTGATTTTGAGGGATTGATTTATTAGTATTGATGAAACCTCTCTGCGGTTACGATTTAAGGTTAGTTCTGATTAATCTACAATATTAAGGCACCTTATCAAGTCTTTCAAGCTCCTGAACCAGGTTCTTTATCACTCTGATCTCTGTCGTGCTTTCAGGGAAGGCAAGTGCAAATTGTTTTCCATCAGGGTGAAGTCCAAGAAAGTTTACGCTGCTTTTTGTGTGCCAGATTTTTTGAGGAATTCCTCCTTCGGCAGGAATACGCCATAAACTGGTTCCATCCCTTTCTTCGACAAAATAGACATATTTTCCATCGGGGGACCACTCGGCACAATAGAATCCATCAGCCTCCTGAGCAGTACATAACTCTTTTTCCTTCCCTCCTTCAATGGGGATTGTGAAAAGATGACTTTTCTTTTCTTCAGGAGATATTGTTGCCAGAAGCAGATTTTTACCATCAGGAGATATTTTCATTACTCCCCTAGAAAAATTTGAATGCCTGTAAAGAATCTTATCTTCCCCGGTTATCAAATCATGCCTGGCAAGCCGGTCTTTAAAAAACAGATAAAATACGCTCTTCCCATCTGAAGACCACTGAACATCAGAGAGTGGAAAGGCATCATCACCAGGAACGTTGTATTGATAGTTAGATAGACGAAGAATTTCGGTGATCCGCCTGTCTTCATATCAATGGTATTACTGCCCCCTTTATAACCCTCTGTGAGGAGTTTGTTTTTATCCCGGCCAATCACCAAAACCGAGTTCCCGTCAGGAGACCAACGATTGGATGGGAAAATCCCAGATTCTCAGCAAATTTCCGTTCTTCGCCCGTTTTTAAATCCCGGATATTGCGATCATAGGTCAGGATATCGTCCGTCCGGAGACCAACCTACAGTCCACGGCGAACCCAATAAGGGTTCTCCTGATTTCTCGTCGATCTCACCCGTCTCCGGATTAAAAGGAGCAATTAGTGTATTGTTAATACGTCTGGCAAAACCAACAAAGCAATCTCCGTTTTGAGCAAACCCAACCGGTAGTACTTCGCCGATATCAGTATATATGCGCTTCACAGGTCCTGATGGTTTCCCGTTATCAACAGGTATTGCCCATAAATCCCATGTCCCTGAACGATCACTTATGAACAGGAACTCTTTTCTTCCGGGGATCCAACCAAGCACCCTGTCGTTAGCCGGGTGTTTGATAATAGAAATTTCACTACTTCCGTCAATCGGTAATATATTGATATCAAAGTTTCCACCATTATTTTCGTTTGCAAAATCATAAGCGATATATTTTTCATCTGGTGAACCGGACACCCGAGGCCATTGTTGGATTTCGAATGATTTCAACTCATGTATTGTACCATCCAGGATGTTTATTGAGCAAACCTGAGCTTTTTTCGTTGAATAGGTGTATCTGCTGAAAATAAGCTCTTTATCCGAAAGCCAGAATACGGGATCTACATGTTCGCCTTCATGGCGGTAAAGTCTTCGTGGTGAGGGATTATTCACATCAGTAAGAAACAGATCATATGTATGGTTAGGATTCCACCAGGAATAAGCAATTTGCTTACCATTTTTAGAAAAAATAGGGGTCATGGCAAAGCCCTTTGCAGCATCTGCGCTATGGGTCAGGATTTTATTTTCCCCGCTGATCAGGTCCCGGATGGCCAAGTCTCCTTCTCCCCAGTAGATAAAGGCATGAAAACGTCCATCTGGAGATACAGATCCTAAAAAATCAGTACCAGGTTCTTTCCATATTAGTTTAATTCTGATTCCTTCCGATTCTGCCACATTCTCTTTTTCATTTTTTTGAACAAGCTTTTCAAGCGGCAGGAAATTTTCCATCAGCCAGAGTTCATTGTCTCCCCCGGCATAAGCAGTAAAGGCTATCTTTTTCCCGTCGGGAGACCAGCCAAGCTTTGTTGCACGTCCTTTTACCCCGGTTTTTACTTCTTTTGATTTTCCGGATTCATTTGAATATATCCAGATTTTACCTTTGTCTGTATAAGCTAACTCCTTACCATCCGGCGACCAGGCTAATTCAAACTGGCTGTTCGCAGAATCTACTTCTGTTAATAAAACGTGATTCACCACCCTCAACCGGAATAAAGCGAATTGAATTGTCATTTGAGAAAAAGGCAATTGATTTTCCATCAGGTGCCCAATCAACGGGAGCCCAGGCAACATTGTCTGATTCAGTGGTAATTTGTTTGAGGTTGTTACCTTCTTTTGAAATAGTAAAAATATGCATTATATGTTTCCCGTTTTTAATCTCAGGACGAATGAATGCTATGGAATTTCCATCAGGTGACCAGCAGGGGAAACGATCCTGAAGTTCAGCTGCTATTGTTGTCAGTTGCTTTGGTTTGCCTCCCTCAACCGGAATTGTGAAAATGTTTACGTCCCATTGTTCTTTCACCATCTTTATTAAAATATTTCGCACCCGAAAAAACAATTGTTTTTCCATCAGGAGAGATATCATTTCCACTACCAGGGGCAGCGGTGTAAATATTAAATTCTGATTGGATAGGTATTGAATCTACGACTCCGCCTCCGGATGGAACATAAGCAATCTTTCCACGATCCCCTCTGAAGAATATTTTTTTCCCATCCGGACTCCATTTGGGATACGAAGTCCACCCCTGCGGGGTGACCTGAGTTGCAATACCTCCGGAAGAATTCACGGTATAAATAATTTCATATTCAGGATTCATAAGTTGAAGTCCAATTTTGTTATCTAAAGTCCAGCCTGCTACTTCATGAAAAGATACAAGAGGTAAATCAACTTTTTTTGGAGGGGCAGAAGGATTTCCTTTATTTGTTACAGGGACTATCCAGATTTCTTTAGGATCTTCCCCTTCAGGCCTTCTAAGGAATGCAATCATTTTACCATCAGCAGACCACGAAGGCCCACTTACCTGCCATGACTGCAGGTTGCTAACTTGTATTGGTGTACCACCTTCTGAAGGGATTACCCAAAGATCCGAACAATCTTTGCCATTATTGTCTTTATAATATTTCACATAAGGCAATCTTATTTCCATCCGGAGAAAAGGCCGGCTCCTGTGTCCCCGGTCCTGTTAATTCTTTTGCTTTGCCTCCAATTACCGGTATGGTATATATTTGTGTGTATTTGGTTTGCCAATCCCCGATTTTATATCCTGTTGCATAAGCTAAAATTTTACCATCAGGGGACAGGCTCAATCGGAATTCTTCCGGCCAACCACACTGATGAGATGGGACCTGCGCTTTTTGAGGCTTTCCTCCTTCGGAAGGTATAACATAAATAGATGTACTAGAAGATTTTAATTCTGCATTTACTGCTATCCATTTGCCATCACCTGACCAGGCAAATGAACTGTTCATATCCATGGCTCCAATGTTGTCGGTTAATTTTTTGGGTTCACCTGCAATTAAAGGATCCACTCCTCCTGAAACAGGTATTGTCCAAACACATCCATCAAAAATAAATGCTATCCTTTTACCATCAGGTGACAAAAGGCCATTCCCCGGATTTGTTGGCATTTTGATTTTTGTAAATTTTGGCATCAGAGTACTTACTGAAACTTTATCAGTAACCTGCATTAACCTGGTAAGCCTTTCCCTGGCAACCGCAACCTGATTTTTTTGTTCGGGGAAATTACTGACCAGGCGCTTATAGGTTTTGACAGCTTCCTGGTTTCCCAACTTTTCATAACACATCCCCAGACGAAGCAATGCTTCTGCAGAGACCTCCCTGTTATCAGGATACTTGTTTAGGATCAGCTGGTATGTTTTTATGGCCTCATCCAGATCGCCCTTTACCTCTTCGAGCTGAATGGCTTTTGGAAGGAGTTCCTCAGCTGTCTGGGCAAAGGTATGATGGCTCCACAACATCAGGCTGATGGCCATGATCATTGTCAGTGTTTTTCCGCTTTTCATAATAACCTCCTCATTTTGGTGTCAGAATTATTTTCACCTGAAAGGTAAACCGGGAGTTGTGAATAGTTATTACCAGGATGTAAAAGAGTGTAAAACAATGTAACTAAATCTTTCAGAGAAACTTATATCCCATGCCATGAACCGTTACGATTAATTTTGGTTCTTCAGGCTTCTCCTCAATCTTCCGTCGCAGTTTTGCAATATGGGTATCAACGGTCCGGGTATCAGGGTATGATTCATAACCCCAGATCTGTTTTAAGAGCTCTTCGCGGGAGATTATTTCTCCCTGCCTCTCAATGAAACACTTTAACAGTTCATATTCGCGCGGCGATAGTTTGAGTGGTCTGCCTTTTTTCCGGGCGTAGTATTTTTTAAAGTTGATTTCCAGATCTCCAAACCGGTGAACCTCCTGTAGCCCGGAGCCTGATGCCACTCGCCTGAAAAGGGCATTTATACGTGCGAGAAGTTCCAGAACACTGAATGGTTTGGTGATGTAATCATCCGCCCCGAGTTCCAGACCTGTTACGATCTCTGCTTCCTGACTCTTTGCAGTGAGCATGATGATCGGAAGGTCAGGGATTTCCTTTTTCAGGATCTTGCACACCTCGTAGCCGTTGAGCTTTGGAAGCATAAGATCGAGGATCACAAGATCAGGCTTTTCAGTGAGGGCTTTCTGACAACCTGTTTCACCATCATAGGCTGTAATTACATTGTAATTACGTGCTTCAAGGTTGAATTTCAAACCTTCGACCATGTCTTGTTCGTCTTCAACTATCAGGATCTTTTTCATTCACTTGTATATTTATTTTTAAGTCTTCAGTCTTCAGTCTTCAGTCTCCAGATCTTCGAGTTCAGATCTTCAGCTGCTGCTCTAACGGCAACAGTTGGAGTTGAGGACTGTCAGACTGTGGACTGTGGACTGGAGACTTCAGCCCAATGGCAGTCTGACCGTAAACCTGCTTCCTTTGCCAACTTCACTCTCAACTTCAATTGTCCCGTGATGCGCATCAACAATATGTCTGGAAAGTGTCAGTCCCAGCCCGGTACCCGGTGTTTCCTTAGTTTTGTCAGTTGACACCCGGTAGAATTTATCAAAGATCTTTCTCTGCTCCTCTTTAGATATTCCCACCCCGTGATCAGTAACTGAAATCAATGCCGAGGTTGAATCCTTAGATACTTTGACCTTAATATATTTTTCCTCTTCAGAGTATTTCACTGCATTGTTTAAGAGATTCAACAGCACCTGTGGAATTGCCTCTTTATCGATTTTAAGTATTATTGATTCATCAGGCAATTCACTTTCAATCTTAAATCCGCTGTCACTGGTTTGGAATTTATATGCTTCCAGTGAATTCCTGACAACCTCAACCAGATCAGCCTCCCGGAAGTTATATTCTTTAACTCCGGCATCTATCCTCGAAAAATCAAGCACATTGTTGATCAGGTGTGTGAGGCGTTCACTTTCTTTTCTTATGATTCCGTAAAATTTCCTTCTGTCTTTCTCATCGGTTACTATGCCGGAATCGAGTGTTTCACCGAACATCCGGATAAGAGAGAGAGGAGTTTTGAGCTCATGTGACACGCTCGAGACAAACTCTGATTTCAGCCGTGAGATCTCTGACTCGTGGATTACAGTACGAACCATCAGGATGATCCCTATAAGCATCACCAATATTATTCCCATAAAAAGCATCAGGTAGAGTTGTCTCTCTTTTCCTGTAAGCTGTTCAATCGATTTTCCATCCGGATCAAACAAAGCAACTTTCCAGTCAGGGAATGGCTGAGAAAAATTCTCAGCAACAAGATACCTTGATACTGGTTGGTCATGCTGTTGATATAACAGGCTGTCCTTCCCGTTGAGAATGGCAACAAATACATCTCTCCCGAGTTCCACCGAAGCCAGTATTTCCGGAAAAAGATCTGAAAGGATATAATCATTCTTAAACTGATAGCCTAATGCTAACAGTTCAGGGTTGCGCGATGCTTCGGGAAGCTTAAAGAAACCAAGTTGAAGCGTGGAATTATTTTCTTTCAGGGAAATGTTATGCACCTGTAATTCAGAATGAGTTCCCTGACTGAGTTCAGACACTATTCCGGATAAAACATTTTTGTTAATGAACTCAATGAAACTGATCTGTTCGAGCAGATTCTCTTCCCTGATCATCAGATCCTTAATGTTCTTTTCAGCAGAGTCACCGGTAACAGCTGAACTTTCAGACTTATGCATTTTCCCGCTGACAGAGTTCAGATAGTAGAGGTATTCACCGCCTGTGAGGTCCCAGGGCTGATCAAGCAAATGTTTGTACAATTCAAGCATGGCGCTGTATTGCTCCTCATCAGCCTTCAGTGCTTCATAGCTGTCGGTAATCTGGGAGAGAGCAACGACCGATGCCGGGACATTTCCTATAGTTATTTCATCGTGTCCGGGTTCCAGTATCTTTTTGTATTCGCTGATCGCTTTTCTGTATTCTCCCAGCTTAAAATAGCAGCGTCCAATCCGTGACAGGAGCACAGCACGTTCCTGAGCAGATACTGATGAAGCCAGGGCTTCCCTGTAGAGAGTGATTGATTCAGTGTAATCTTTCGCCATAAATTCAGCCCGTTCTGCCATACTGAGAATTTTGGATGCTTTCTGATTTAATGAAGGCTGATATCCGGGCAGGCTGTTCCATCCGAGGGAAACTGACGATGAGATCAAACCCCCGTTACCACTGACCAGGAACAGATGTTTGAAGGCAGGATTTTCAGATTCCAGTGTTTTCAGCCAGACTTTAAGGTTGCCGGCTTTGTCAGATTCAGGGGATCGTCTCGATGGCACTGTTCCTGAGGTTTGTTTCAAGCCGGATAACTTCGTTTTCCAGCTTATCGCGCACCAGATTAACTGTACCGCTGTATTTTGTTCTGAGGTTTTCTGCTTTTTGCCTGATTGACTGCAAACTCAGATAGCTGATGACAGCTACCGGCAATAAAACCAGGATAAAGGCAACAAAGAGAATTTTTGTCCTTGGGGCGATATGTTTAAGAAATTTAAACATATCACAATTTATTAATTTCCTGAGTTAAAATCAATTAATAAATTGTAAAAAGATGTAAAAGTATGTTGTAAAGATTTAATTTGTATTTGAGTCTACTGCGTCATCATCTCAAATCAGCGACTTATGTTAGTATTCAAGTTTGCTTAACCAGCGGATATGTTTAACCACGGAGTTTCATCAGAGTCTCTCCCACAGAGTGGCAGGGATTTAGGGAGAGGCATAAACAGTGCAGACTCTGTGACTAAATTCCTTGAAACTCATGTGGTTAAAACTCTGGATTATTTACTTATTTTATCCAGCCTCTCAAGCTCCTGAACCAGGTTCTCGATAACTCTGACCTCTGTTGTTCTTTCGCGTATTGAAAACGCTATCTGATTTCCATCAGGGTGAAAACTAAAAATCTCCACCATGTTTTCCGAGTGCCAGACTTTCTGAGGTTTTCCCCCTTCTGCCGGTACTCGCCATAAGTTGGGTTTTTCACGATTTTCAGTAAAATATATGTATTTACCATCCGGAGACCACAAAGCCCTCGCAAACACTTTTTCTTCCTGAGCAGTGCAAACTGGGTTTTCTTTTCCTCCTTCCGCAGGTATTGTAAGAAGACGGCTTTTCTCTTCACCCGGGTACCGTAATCCAAGGAGGAGATTTTTACCATCAGGTGACAGTTTCAGTACACCCCGCTCAAAAAGAGAATGTTTATATAGAATCTTGTCCTCACCGGTTTCCAGATCATGTTTTATAAGCCAGTCTTTGAAAAACAGGAAGAAAATGCTTTTTCCGTCTGACGACCATTCAAGGTCGGAGAGGGGCAAGGAGTCATCCTCCGGAGGATGATATTCGTAATCTGAAATAAGAACGATTTCAGTTGTTTGGCCTGTTTTCACATTTACCATATAAATACCACCCTTATATCCTTTTGTCTGGAGTTTATTTTGTTCAAATCCAACAAACAAAATGGAATTTCCATCAGGAGACCAGCAAGGTGCCATGGACATAAGCATGTTACCCGCGAGTTTGCGTTCTGTTCCGGTTTTCAAATCCTGAACAGTAAGTTGCCGCTCTTTAGTGTAAACAAGATAGTGTCCATCCGGGGACCATTTTACCCAGTAGTTTGAACCTATTATGGATTTACCTGATGCCTCTTTCAGTTCACCTGTTTCTGCGTTAAATGGTGCTATGTAAGTATTAAAAGTTTGTCTGGAAAAGCCAACAAAGCAGTCTCCATTCTGAGTAAAACCCATTGGCTTCATTTCCCCGATATCGGTATAGACTCGCTTAGGCAGACCTGATGGTTTCCCGTCATCAAAAGGCATAGCCCATAAATCCGATGACCCTGAACGGTCACTAATAAACAGGAACTCATTTCTTCCTGGTGCCCAGCCAAGTACCCTGTCATTTGCGGGATGTTTTACAATTGAAATTTCACTACTCCCGTTAACCGGTAATATATTTATGTCAAAATTCCCATTATCAGTTTCGTTTGCAAAATCGAAAGCAATGGATTTTCCGTCCGGTGAACAGGATAATTGTGGCCACTTTCTCCTGTCGAATGTCTTCAGAACATGAAATGTCCCATCTGAAATGTTAAAAGAAGTGATTTGAGCTGTTTCAGTCTTTGTATTGTACCTGGTGACAATAATTTCTTTGTCCGAAAGCCACGCGACGGGATACATTTCCACTCCCTCTTGTCTGTAAAGATGACGGGGTAATGGATTATCTACATCAATTATAAATAAATCGGAAGTGTTATATGGATTCCACCAGGAATAAACAATTTGCTTTCCATTTTTGGAAATCAAAGGTTCTTCGGCAAAACCAATTGAATCTCCAAGATCTGCTGTATGGGTCAGTATCTGATTTTCGCCGGTTATTATGTTCTGAACGGCCACATCTCCATTCCCCCAATATACATAAGCACGTAAACGTCCATCATAAGATACTGTACCCAAATAATCCGTATAAGGTTCTTTCCATATTTGTCTGATTTTGATTCCCTCGGGTTCTGTCGCATTCACTTTTTCATTTTTTTGTGCAAGTTTCTCCAGCGGCATAAAATCCTCCAGGAACCAGAATTCAGTGGTTCCTCCTTTCATACCTGAAAAAACAAATTGTTCTCCGTCACGTGACCAGTCGAGATGCCAAATCTCTACATCTGCCAGATTGGTTTTAATATCTTCAATTTTTCCATCATCAATATTCATTACTTTAATTACATTGTCAACATTAAAGGCGATCCGTTTGCTGTCAGGAGACCAGGCTAATTCGACGTTGACATGAGCACCAGGAACCTCACCAACAACCCTTACCACACCATTTTCAACATTGATTACATTCATAGACCTGGATGTTGGAACCTCACTCGTAGTTCCTTTATCTTTAGTCAGATAAGCTATCATTTTACCGTCAGGAGACCAGACAGGGGAGAAAATATATTTGTCGGTTTCCGGCATTAACATTTTTGGTTCTCCACCAGAGGAACTGACAGTATAAATGCTCACTTTATCAAATACTGAAAGACTGTCTTTTAGTCCGGCCCGTATGAATGCAATTTTCTTCCCATCGGGTGACCAGCTTGGACACATATCAGCAAACCGACCTTCTGTATTGGTGATCTGTTTTGATTCCTTACCATCTATAGATATTTCCCAGATTTTGGAATTTGGCCATTCGGATACACCCATGGTGTCGGAAGATGTGTAAGCTGATGAAAGAATCATTTTCCCGTCGGGAGATATCCTGTTCCCACTCTGGTAGGGTAACTGTCCGATCACTTTACCATCATGTTCTTTCACAATCAGGTTTTCCGATTCCTCCACTGGCAGAAACAGAAGCAAGTGTCAGCCTGTAAAATTTATTGTCTCCTTCAGCAGGTGGTGTTACATAGAAAATTTGTTTTCCATCGAGTGACCAGCGGGGTTGAAAAGCATAGCAGTCATTCGATATTATTGCTGCCTGTCCACCTTTTGCAGGTAATGTATATAATGAAAACTCCCGTTTTGATGTTATTAACAATCCTATTTTATTATCTGGTGTCCAACCTGAAAGGAGTTTAACTTCTTCTATGTTCTCAGGAACATCAATGCTGGTTACTTTACCGTCAGCATTCCAATCCTTTGGGACATCAACAAGGTTTATCTGCTTATTATTGCTCTTGTCGATGAAGCCTATCATTTTGCCATCAGGTGACCAAACAGGACTTGAGGCTGTCTTTGCAGCAGCAAGAAGGTGAGATGTTCCTCCCTGAGCTGGAGTAATCCATAATCCTAATCCACCTTCGCCTCTGCCAAGGTTCTTATCTTCTACAAAAGCAATCATTTTGCCATCAGGAGAAAAAGCCGGTTCACGGGCTTGCATATCAGTTAATTGAACAGGAGTACCTCCCTCAGTTGAAATGGTGAAGATGTGCTGCATATTGCCTTCAACCGATGAAAAAGCCAGTTTCTTCCCATCAGGAGATAGGCTTATCCGATAGTTTACAATACGTGCATCACGATAATTTTCAATTATTTCTCTGGGTTTTCCTCCGCTGGAAGGTACTATGTATATCTTTTGGTTCGGACCGGACATTCCGGGATCATTGAACGCAAGCCATTTGCCATCACCTGACCAGGACAGGTCAGTATATTCTACATCTATTCCCTCAGTATTGATTTGAACTGGTTTACCAGGGATATCAGGACCGAGATTTCCAGAAAGCGGCATGACCCAGATTTTATTATCTGAAATCAGACCCAGATTCTGTCCATTCGGTGATAAACTTACAGCCGAAGTAAGTTTTGTGGGGATTTTAATCTTTGTAAATTTTGGCATAAGCGGAGCTGCCAGAACTTTCTCTGCAGCCTGTATCAATCTTGAAAGCCTTTCCCTGGCAATCGCCACCTGATTTTTTTGTTCGGGGAAATTGCTGACCAGACGCTTATACGTCTTTACAGCCTCCTGGTTCCCAAGCTTTTCATAGCACATCCCCAGATGCAGCAACACTTCTGCAGATATCTTCCTGTTATCAGGATACTTGTTCAGGATCAGCTGATAGGTTTTAATTGCCCCATCCAGATCACCGTTCACTTCTTCCTGGTAAATAGCTTCACTTAACAGCTTTTGAGCCTGCTGTTCCTGCCCTGCTGCCATCATCATTGGCCCAAGGCATAAAATCAAAACCAGAATAATATTTTTCATGACCTTTTTTCTTCAAAGGTACAGGCCTGCATCTGCATGAATCTCAAGGATCCGTTGAGTTTTATTAAGAATATATCAAGCATTTATGCTGAGATAAACTTAAACCCGATACCTCGGATACTGAAGATCAGCTTTGGCCGCGAGGGATCATCCTCAATCTTCTTTCTCAGGTTAGCAATATGGGTGTCGACAGTGTGGGGAGTAACAAAAACTCCCTTTCCCCATACCTCGTCAAGTAATTCATCGCGGGTGATCACCCTCCCCCTTGTTCGGATAAGATATTTCAATAGTTCGAATTCGTGGGTGGTAAGGCTGATCTCCTTACCATTCTTACGACATAAATACTGCCTGAAATCAACCTCCAGTCCGCCCGAACGGAACAGTTTTCCTGCTTTATCATCAGGTTCAGCTTCAGTCCTTCGCAGAACAGCTTTAACACGTGACTGTAATTCCCGCGGACTGAATGGCTTTGTAACATAATCATCGGCTCCGATTTCCAGTCCCAGCACCCTGTCGATCTCCTGTCCCTTTGCTGTCAGCATGATTATGGGAGTCCTGATTCCCTCACTTCTCAGTTTCTTACAAATATCAAAACCGTTCATCCCCGGCAGCATGACATCGAGGATGATCAGGTCGATATCGGGATCAGCTGCTTTTGTCAGTCCCTCTATACCGTCTGAAGCCACCATAACTTCATAATTCTCCAGCCGGAAGTCATCTTCCAGAGCCATTCGGATCAATTCTTCATCTTCAATGATCAGGATCTTCTTCATGTTCTTTAATTTTAACCCCCTTTCTATAGTCTCCAGTCTTCAGTCGGCAGTCAAAAGATGCAGTCTCCGTCCTCCCAGTCGGCAGTCGAATTGCGACTGGGACTGCAGACTGTGGACTTTCAGTTTCCGCTCAACGGCAATAATAACCGTAAACGTGCTTCCTTTTCCCGGACTGCTTTCAACGGTGATCTCACCATGATGAGCTTCAACTATCTGCTTCACAATGGTGAGACCGATACCGCTTCCTTTCACAGTCTGCGTAAGCTCTTCACCAGCCCTGTAAAAGCGGCCGAAGATCTTGTCAAGGTCTTCCTTTTTAATGCCGATACCATGGTCTATGACACTGACAAGTATCTTGTTCCCTTTTGATGATAAATGAACCTCAATTTTCCTGGAATCACCTGAATATTTACAGGCATTATCAAGCAGGTTGTGTATCACCTGCTCCATCGCTTCACGGTCAAAAACAACATCCGGCAAAGGTTCGGGAATGAGAAGATCAATAAGAAATCCCTGATCGGCATTATGCTGCCGGAATGTTTCAACAATGTCCG
This sequence comes from uncultured Bacteroidales bacterium, assembly GCA_963828775.1. Classification (GTDB taxonomy): domain Bacteria; phylum Bacteroidota; class Bacteroidia; order Bacteroidales; family VadinHA17; genus LD21. Next base: position 54,811 of record CAWHGX010000074.1, read on the forward strand.
TGACAACGGGAACGATATCGGCTTTTTCGAAAAGGAATAATCTCTTGCCTTCTTCCATCTTTGAAAAATCAAGAATGTTGTTGATAAGATGGCTTAAACGCTCACTCTGCTTCAATATCGATGTATAGTATTTCCGTTGTCTTTCCGGCGAAGGAACCCTGTCGTGAACAAGCATCTCAGCCATCTGCCGTATGGATGTCAACGGGCTTTTAAATTCATGCGAAACAGTTGAAATAAAGTAGGACTTCATTTTAGAAAGGTGTAACTCATTATTGACTGTCTGAATCGTAAAAAATAAACCAAATGCCAGTATGATCACAATAGCAATAAAAATATAGAGGAAAAGGCTTTGCCCCGGACGGAACAACGAAACAAATAATCCTGGATCTTCGGGATATAATGTTAATGACCATGACGGCAGATTCGATGGGAACGAAGTATTTACAGGTGGTGTATTGTCTGGTATATATTCTGATTTTGAAAGCAGCTCACCATTAACATCTTTTATTTCCCAATAGAAGTTTGATCTGTCACTATTTTTGAGTATCAAATGATCAACAATGTTGTTAAGTATATATTCGTGATCCATGATCAATCCCCATTGACCCTGATTACCAGGTACAAGAGAAACCAGATATGATTGCCCGTTAATCATGATTTTGGACCTGTGGTTATTATTCTCACTCCCTTTCTTTGAAATACCGGTTAATATTTCACTATTTCCCGGTAATGCCAACAGGTACTCCGTTTGTTTTTCTGACATTGACAGACTATCTCTTATGATATGAAGCTTCTCCAGAAGTTGAGCTGTTTCTTCATTGTGCGGATTTTCATACATAGATATTATTTCATCAGTTTTTGAAAGCAGATTGGCATAAGTGGATTGACACAATTCCCACCTGGGTATATGCAATTGACTTAAAAGCAGATGAACACTTTTAAAAGCAGAGACTGTATCTTTTTTTGCCAGGTAAAGAAGGCTCTTTTCCAGTAAAGCCACTGCTCCTAATGGAAGCTTATTCTGAATAAGGACCTGCGGGTAGTCATTCCATATCAACTCATATGTTTCCATAGCTTTATCATCCAGCTTCATTTTTTTCTGAATGCGGGCAATTGAATTCAATATTTCTCCCCCTGATTGATTTCCCTGTACATTTTGAAAAACGTGTTGATAATATTCAAGTGCTTTCGGATAGTTATTCTCCCTGAACTCAATCTGCCAGCCTTTTTCCATGACAGACTGAAAAGTTCCGGTGGCTACTTCATCAGAGGCTGGTAAAAAATCATCAGGCACATATATTAAGCCATTATTTAACAACAAAGGAACGCCGGAGCCGGACAGGAAAAATATCCCTGAAACAGCCTGGTTCCGGGCATTGAACCGGTTTAATGATGAATCGGTGAATATCGTGGACCGGGGAATTGAAGCTGAGTCAATTATTTCTGCAAAACCACTTTCAATTGATAAGAGATAAGCATCAGTTTCGCGGATAATTTGCTGACTGATTTCAAGAAGGCTTCTCCTCTGGTCGCGTTCCACGAGAGCCTGGTCATTCTTGATTCCCCTTAAAGCAAGAATACCCAGGATGAGGCATGGCATAACGATTGCAAGGGCATAGTAAATCAGGATCCTCTTCCTTTTTATTTCGGCTTTTTTCTTCATCATACTGATGAAAGAAATTCATTCTGGCCAAATTCTTTGATGTTACAATTTAGGAAAAATTCAGCAGCTAAGGTTAAAGATTTGATACAGTTTTGTCAAGATTGTCATCAAGAGTGATGGATGCTATCCCGGAATTTTTTAAGATGTTCTGCTGTTTCCCTTACCAGTCTCTGGACCTGCAGGCCATGTTCGATATCAGGAATGACCGGTTCGGAGGAACCACCTGTGAGAAAGATATAATGGGCATGGATCATAGGTCTGAGCCATCCCGGTGGAACATGTCCTGATGGAAAAGTTGTGTATGGTTTGTAATTGCTCCCTGTCATCTGTCTGGTCCATAATCCGGATTCTTCAGTATAATATTCGAAATAATCAGGGGAGGCAGAAGAATAGCGTATTGCTCCCTTTTCGGCATAAATTTCAAAGGACAGATCATCACCGGCGCCGGAGCTGATCCGGCTTGATGACACGGTACCTGCCGCATGGCTTATTTCGTCATGAACAGAGATCTGGCTGAAAAGATCCGATTCATCCGTCACATCATCAAAATGACCAGCCTGCAATGCCCCTGTGATACGTATCCTGTCGCCAAGGAAAGCAATGAGGAAGCTGATCGCATGAGAGCCCAGATCAGCCATTGCCCCGCCGTCGGGTGCCGGTGTAAGACGTGAAGCTCTCCTGTCGCGATAATCCTTTTTAAGATAATCGCTGTGGTAGTATTTCATGTCGAGATGTACCGGCTTCCCCAGCTTCCCTGACTTCCATAGAGCAAGTGCCTCCCTGGCCGGAGATGTAAAAAGATACTGATAGCCCACCTGGACCTTAACTGAAGGATTTGATACTACTAATTTCCTGATGGAAGCTTCTTCCTCAGGAGTTGAACAGACCGGCTTTTCAATATATATCCGTTTTATTGCCTTCATCCCGAGTACTGCCTTAAAATGTTCATAATGAACCTTATTCGGTCCAAGAATGAAGACAGTATCTATGCTCTGATCACTGATAAAATCCTTAAGATCGCCGGCCCTTATAAATCCGAAGCGCCTGGCAAATGCCTCACGGCTTTCCCTTGTCGCAGAACAAACTGCAGCCAGCTCAACATCAGGAGCATCATTATAGTAATATTTTAATGAGTTCAGCGAGAAGGCATGAGAGCGTGCAATACCTCCTGCTCCTATGAATCCGACGACCGCTTTTTCCTGTCCCATATGACTTTATCAGGATCCGGTGAATCTAAATCTTTATAAACAACTTGTTTTTATAGAGCCAGTAACATAAATACCACAATCCTGCCCAGACACCCAGACTGGTTATTATTCCGGTTGTCATCTCTCCGCCCCATGAAAACAACAGTTCACTGAAAGGCTCAACAATCCTGGTTAGAAGGTTGGCACCACCTATTGAAAAGAACAGGTAGATAAAAATGCTGTTCATCCCGACTACTATGAAGAACCAGGATCCTTTTTTAAATAATTTCTTAACATCGATCAACCAGTAGGAGAAGGCCAGAGCAAGAATTGTCCAGCCGCCGCTGGCAAATACAAATGATGACGTGGCTATCTTTTTGATTATGGGAGTAATGTTCAGCAGGTCAAGGGAATACCCAATGATCAAAGCTGCTCCTCCGGCAATCAGCAATGTCTGGATTTTCTTTTTTGCAGGTTTATCACCCATAAGCAGTTTGCCACACAGCACTCCCCAGACCGTATGAGCTGTTGTCGAGACAAAGTTTAATGTAGCCCACTCGCTTGCCTTATCAACACCTTCAATCTTATTATTAAACCATGCACCCAGGTTTTCGTAATTTACCCATGGATGATTAAAGCCCTCGACAGGGAAAAACCGGTAAGCAAGATCAATGAGCAGCAAAATTGCCATTGTAAAGATCAGCTGGAATTTAAAGCTCTTATTCCTTATCAGGAAAGCGACCAGGTAAGTAACCCCAAGTTGTGCAAGCACATTCTGGAATCTGAAAACCAGATGACCTGCGTCAACGAAATACAGGGCCCAGCCAAAAAACAACAGCAAAAATGAACGTTTGTAAGCATGAAAGTTGATTGTCTGCTGGCTTTCCCCTTTCTTTATCCTGTTGGCAACAGCAAACGGAATTGCAACACCCACAATGAACATGAAGAAAGGCTGTATCAGATCCCAGAAATGCAGTCCGTGCCACTGGTGATGATGAAACTGTGTTCCGATAAAATGCACAACACTGCTGTTGGAATGGATCAGGTGAGAATAGAGTTCTGCAGCTTCGCCTGCAAGGAGGAACATCGTGAATCCGCGGAAGAAATCGACTGATGTTACTCTTCCCGGGGCAGAAATTCCGGTGGATTGTGAATTCTGTCATTGTGTAAAGGTTGTATTAGGTGGTTTTTTATTGTGCAATTTACAAAAAGAATGAATGGTACAAAGAGATGTATTATGTATTATAGGCGATGTATTATGTACGGCCGCGCGACCACACGATTGTGTGCATGACTGCCCTGACGCTTTCGGTCAGGATCTCCGCTTGCTACGACTGCAAGACTGCAGGACAAAATATAAGGTTTAAGCCAATTGTGTTATAATTAAATCCAGTTATATTTATCCACAAAAAATATTTAGATAAAATTTAATTTGGAAAAGTATGAGACATAATAGAAAATCAAGTTGGATACTACCGGTTATCATAACTCTTGTGCTGATATCAGCATCATGCAGCCGGAAGAAAAACTGGCCACAGTTCAGGGGGCCTGAGGGCAATATGACAGTTACATCTTCCAGTCTTCCTGAAAAATGGGGGAATGATACAAATATTCTATGGACCGCCGCTCTTGACGGACCAGGCTATTCGTCGCCTGTGGTATGGGGAAACAAAATGTTCATCACATCCACATTTCCCGAAAAAGTGAATCCTGTGCCTGAAAGAGGACCAATGCAGGGTCCGCCTCCTCAGGGGGGACAGGGACCACAGGGAGCCCAGGGACAGCAGCCGGTACAACCTGGTCAGGGACCTCGTCCGGGACAGGGACCACAACCCGGGCAACCTGGTCAGGGGCCTCAGCCGGGTCAGCAAGGTCAGGGACCTCAGCCTATGCAGGGACCACCGCCACAGGATATACCTGATACCAGCTATAAAAAGGAAATATACCGTTGGGAGGTTAAGTGTTTTGATCTGAATACAGGGAAGGAACTTTGGAACCAGGTTGCATACAGCGGTGCCCCCAAAGCAGGCAAGAATCCTAACAGCACCTATGCTTGCGAAACACCAGTGACTGACGGGAAAAGGTTATTTGCATATTTCGGTATGCATGGGCTCTTCTGCTATGATATGGAAGGCAAAATTGCTGTGGCAGAAAGAGCTTGGAATCTTTTTATACCCAGAGGGGATGGGGAACAGGTTCTTCTCCGATACTCTGGAAGGATGTTCTTTTTATTCAATTTGACAATGAGGAGAACTCTTTCATTGTTGCTGTTGATGCAGCTACGGGTGATGAAAAATGGAGAGTCCGGCGCGATGAAAAGACAACATACAGCACTCCCTATATCTGGAAGAATAAAGTAAGAACAGAACTGGTAGCATGCGGTAAGACTGCACGCTCGTACGATCCTGAAACAGGAAAGCTCCTGTGGGAACTGAAGGTGGGAGGTGAACAGGTAATACCCTCCCCGGTTGGAAATGAAGAGCTTCTCATCCTCGGTAATCCGGGTGGCAGGGAGATTAAAGCGAAATTATTTGCAGTGAAAGCCGGGGCCGAAGGTGATATCACAGAAACAGGTGTTGCATGGATGTCTGAAGAGTCAGGTCTTGGAAATCCGTCACCATTGCTTTATAAGGATCGTATTTATGTTATCGGAGGCAGAGGTGAAATAGCAGTACTGGATGCCGCTACCGGTACTCTGAAATATCAGAAAAGGATCAGTGGCATCGGATCCGTCTGGGCAACACCATGGGTCAATAACGACAAGATATATTTTCTTGACGAAAAGGGAACAACCCGTGTATTCAAAGCCGGAGACGCATACGAGCAGGTAGCCGAGAACAGCCTGACAGGCAAATTCTGGTCTTCGGTTGCAGTGGCAGGTGATGTATATATTTTCAGGGGAATTGAAAAGCTGTATTGTGTAGGAAATTAAAGCATGGGGCAGGGAGCAGGGAGCAGAGGGCTGGCAAAAAACCGTATAATCCGCTAAAACCGTATAAGTTGCATAATCCGCATCCGACCGTCGATAACTCGCATAACTGCATAATCTCGCATAACTGCATAACTGCAAAACAATATTGTAAATAGCGAAGTTATAACCGAAACATTTTAATTATATGAAAAAACGAACCTTTATTAAATCAGGATTATTAACCATGGGTGCATTAATGGTTTCAAAAAAGGGATTTCCGCTGGAGTATTACCCGATGCCCTCAGATAAAAAATGGGCGGTGTTGTACGGCACCTGGTGCGGGACAGCCAGGGATGCTGCAGTTTGGATATCAGAAGGAATGGATGGTATTGCCAATGTGTTTGATGTACGCGAGAATCCCGATCTCTCAAAGTATGATCATATCGTAATCGGAGGAGCCATCCGTGGTGGAAAAACATCACAGGAGCTTCAGGATTACCTGGCAAAGAACAAGGAAGTTCTCAAAAGCAGGATCAGGGGATATTTCGCAGTCTGCGGTAATATGATGAAGCCTGTTGGTCCCGAGCAAACCAAAAGCATTAATTGATGATCACCTGGCAGTTATCTGCGGAGTGACGGATGTCCCGTCGAAAGTATTCCTGGGCAGGATCACCTATGGACTTATGGAACCTGATGTCCGCAAACAGATGCAGGGATATAAGATGCCTGAATATGATAACCTGAAGCGACCCGAGTGCATGGCCTTCGGCAAAGAGGTGCTTGCCGGGATAAAGGCTTAAGGATGAGGTATAAGAGTATTCAGGTAGTTTCCCAGGAAGGGACTTAACTCAAAAAGGTGGATCTGCTGGGGAATTTTAACAATAGAAAACGCTGAGAAATATTCATTTGTCACGAAATATTTTAAGCCATTGGTGGTAGTTATGCTTTCTATCTGATAGAACGGAAGCAATATTTTGATCTTTCTTTTATTTCCGCTGAAAAAATCCGAACCCCTGAAATCATATAGCAAATACAAAAAAGGCTTCAACCTTTTATTGTAGCCCGACAGGACAATGATCCTTTGCTCTTCGAGATAGACTGCCCCGGTAATAAGCCCTTTAACGTTAAATGATGATCTTAATTTTGCCACATGATTTCCCGGATCTTTCGGCAGGGAATAGACACAGGTTCCCTTGCCTGACCATTGCTTGGTGAAGAGGTAGATGCTGTCATCTGCAACAATGAAGGCCTCACAGTCAAAGTCGGTATTATAGGTACCGGGATTAAAATCAACCTGGTCGGAATATGTGAAACACACAGAATCAAAAACAGGTGAATTGTTCAAAACAGAGTTTTTCGCAGCCCTGAATATCTTCAGGTCATTCCGGTTGCCTGAATTATTGCCAAAGTCACCGATATAAATGTGATCATCATCCTGCGATAACTCTTCCCAATCGGTATTGGTAATACTTCTTAACGGACAGTTTTTAACAATACCGGCATATAGTGTATCAAGTGCATATAGTCTCGTATCATTGTCATCGTTATGTGTCCAGAACTGATTTTCCCAGAAGATCAGTCCGGATGTCTCTGCAAGAGTATCAGCAAGGGTCAGGCTTGCCAGCGGCCCGATAGTGACCTTTTTGTATCTGCAGCTCCCGTCGTTGATGGTTGCGGACTGATCGTAATTGGCTGCCAAACGGTCGGTGCAGCCTGATTTCTGGGCTTCAGCATGGCTTGCCGGCAATATAAAAACCACTAATAATATGAAATGCCGAAAACTTTTGGACATTACCATTTTTGTACAAACCGCGATAACCCGGTTTTAGTTTAAAGATAAGATTTAAAAATATAACATGGTTTTTAGTTTCACAGAGTTCCACAGAGCCAGCCTTCGCTACCACCTTCACTTCGTTTCGGCGGTCAGAGAAAGCTTCGGCTGGTAAAAAAGACACAGAGGGCCACAGAGAAAACTTTTAGCTGTCAGCAAAACAATTTGGTTTCCTCGCACCTCGCACCGCAAACCCTGTACCGTCTATTTATTTATTTCTGTAATTAGTAAACTCCCCTTTACAGTTTGTAAAATATATTGATTTCATTTTCAGGGTTTTCATAACTTATCTTTTTATAATTGACGGTTGTTAAAAAAGTCCTGTTTAACACACTGTGAATTATGGGCTTCTGCAGGGATTATATAAGGATTAAGTAAAATAAAAAGCGAATCATGAAACCAAAAATCACTTTTCAGCTTATTGCAGTGAGCATGTTTATTGAACTGACGTCATGCTGGGGCCAGAGTAACATCTATTTAAACACTTTCGAGGTAGTGTGGAAGAAGCTGAATGAAACTTATTATGATTCGACCTTTGGCGGATTGAACTGGAAGGAAGCACATGACCGCTATTTGCCTCAGATTTCCGCTGCTGAGAATGATGAAGAGTTTTACAGGCTGACCAACAGGATGCTATGGGAACTTAAAGTATCGCATAACAACCTGGTACCACCCGGATTTATGGCGCTAAGAGAACCGCTTATTTGCGCTGAAGGCAGCCCGGGTATAGACATCCGGATACTTAATGGTATACCGGTTATTACATCCGTCAAACCAGAATCTTCTGCAAAAGAGACAGGTCTGCGTCCCGGTTATGCGATTGAGGCTGTTGATGGAATTACAGCCGGTCAGATAATCCGTGAAGCAGAATCAGCCATGCGCCCTCCGTATAACAGCAGTGGCCGGACAGCAATAATCACAAAAGCAATCCTGGGTCGTATTTATGGTACTCCGGACACTGAGGTTTCAATATGTTATTCAGATGAAAAAGGACAGAAAGTTGAGAAGAAATTGCTCCGTACCAAACGGAGTGGAGTTGCGGTTGGACCAAATGGCATTTTATATCTGGCAGTTGATTTTGAAGTAAAGCGATTTGACAATGGAATCGGATACATACGATTAAACACTTTTCAACCTCCTCTGACAGCTCAAATATCTGCTGCAATCAAATCCCTGGGAGATGTTAACGGGATTATTCTGGACATTCGCGGGAATTCCGGAGGAGAAATCGAAGGAATGCCCGATCTTTTCTTGCCAGAAAGAAAATTGTTATATCTCAGCAGAACAAGGAATGGGGAAACAAAGGTATTTATCGATCCTGCAGAAGGTGCCTTTAGCGGTCATCTGGTCCTTTTGGTAGATCAGCTAAGTGGTTCGGCAAGTGAACTTTTTGCAGGCAGCCTGCAAGCGGCAGGAAGGGCTGTCGTTATTGGCGAACGAAGCCCGGGAGCTGTTATGGAATCTGATATGATGATATTTCCGACAGGAGCTATCTTTATGTATCCTGTGGCTCAGCTTGCCACTCCTGATGGCAAAGTGCTTGAAGGACGGGGAGTAGTGCCGGATGTCGAGGTAGCGCTTAATCGTGAATTATTACTTAAAGGGATCGACTCCCAGATTGAATCCGCAATCAGATATTTAGAAAAAGCAGCAACGGAGCCGGAGCAAAGCTTATCTTCAAAGGCATTGCGGAACATGCAGCCTGGTCGCCTGACGGGAAAAAGATCGCATTTACCAGGACTCAGGCAAGGAATTTTGATATCTGGATAATGGAAGTCAATGTTAAGAAGATAAAAGAGATCTTAAACAATAAGTAAAAAACCATGCCGGGCCACAGGCATTTAAATATTTTTATAATAGCAGGGATCCTGTTGCTTTTTTCGTGTACCAGGGACGAAGCAGGAACCTGTCTCATGGAAGCCGGAAGAAATGGATGATGGATGGTAAGGTTGCAAGTCTGCTGGACACAGGATATGGACTCAGCTGCTGTCAATAATCTTTTTACGGAGGCAGAACAACTCGATAACCTGTATAGCCTCCTGATCTTAAAAAATGGGTATCTGATAGCTGAGAAATATTTCAACGGGATGACAGTGAACGATGCCAGCACAGAACAGCATCAGTGACAAAAAGTATTGTTTCAGCACTTGCCGGAATAGCAATAAGGGAGAAACTGATAACCGGCATCTGATCAGAAGCTGAAAGATTTTTTCCCTGAGATTGACTGGGAATCAACAGATCCACAAAAATCAGAGATCACTGTTGAGCAGATACTCCAAATGAGATCGGGTTATCCGTGGGAAGAGGTTTACGGGTATCTGGAAACTCTAACCGGTTCATCAAACTGGATCCCTTTCCTGAAGGAGTTCCCCCTCGTACATGATCCTGGCACACAATTCGGATATTCGAATTTTACAGCACATATTATGGGAATAATCATAGCCCGAAGTGCAAATCAATCACTTTTATCATTTGCCCGCAATTATCTTTTTAATGATATGGGTATTTCAATTTCCGGATGGCCGAAAGACGCCAACGGATACTATTATGGAAGCGGCGATATCTATATGACTCCAAGAAATCTTGCTAAATTCGGACAGCTGTTTCTTGATGATGGTGTTTGGAATGATGTTCAGTTTATTCCATCTGAATGGGTAATTCAACCTTTCAGGTCTATTCTTCATCAACATACGGCCGGGAGATACTGACTAACATACGTACCCTGAAATATGGATATCTATGGTGGTCCGGAACTTCAGGAAGCCACCAGATATGGTTTGCCTGGGGACATGGCGGTCAGATGGTTGTGATCATCCATGACTTAAACATGGTGGTTGTTGCAACAGCTTATGTTCCCGGTATATTCGATCCTGATGCATGGCCAAAATCAAAGGCCGTCATGGAACTTGTCGGCCGCTTTATTACAAAAATCTGATAATCAAGAGATAATAAATGAAACCATTAAAGAAAGAGGTCTGGTTTGTATTAATGCTGATTCTGATCGCCTGTACAAAAGAAGAGCCTCATTTCAGCTTTCCTCTGGCCGGGCAGCATGATATCAATGAGACAGAACTTGTCACTGCTTTTGAAGAATTCATCACTGTTGAAGGAGCTCTCAGCCTTTTAGTATGCCGTGATGAGGTAATTATAGCTGAAGAATATACAGATTACAAAAGTTACGGACGCGACAGCATTAAAAACATTATGTCGGTGACAAAAACCTTTACAGGCGTCCTAGTTGGTCTCGCAATTGAAAAAGGTTTTATTGAAAGCGTGAATGATCCCATTAGCAAGTACCTTACAGGCATTGTTACATTTCCCGATGATATCAAGGCCAGTATCACAATTGACCAGTGTCTTAAAATGTCATTCGGACATTCCTGGAACGGCACTTCAGAATCGAGCCTGTTTGAAGAGTGTTTCTTCGACTCGGAGGATAATCTCCAGTTTATAATTGATCTTCCGCTCGTAACCACACCCGGAACAGTTTTTAATTACAGCGATGGCGCTTCACACCTGCTTTCAGCTATTATAACAGAAGCAACAGGAATTAAAACCTCTGACTTTGCCAGAACATTCCTCTTTGATCCGCTTGGCATAAAAAAGTTCACGTGGGCAGAGGATGACAGAGGCTATCCATTAGGTGCGGCTTATTTGCGGATAACTCCTGAAGATATGGTAAAATTCGGGAACCTGATACTTAACAAGGGCAAAAATAACAGCAAACAGATAGTGCCTGAAAACTGGATCACTGCAATGACTACATCCAAGATATCAACAAACAATGATGTGCTTTACGGTCCTGAATACGGTTATCAGATTTGGCTGGGAAATGCGGGCGGGAAAAAATACTATATGGCAATGGGTTGGGGCGGTCAGTTTATCTTTATATTACCGGATCATAATGCAGTAATTACAGCTACATGCTGGACTTCGGATCTTACTGATGAGCAAGCTGGTGAGCATTGGATACAGATAATTAAAATAATTGTGGAAAAGATATTTCCGGCGATAAATTGATCATGACCGAAGTGGCTTAATGAGTTTGCATATAAAACAAACATAAATGCCGGAATCTTTATTGCTGGTGCCCTAATAAGTATCATCATTGCACTGATTACGGTCCTTTCAATTACTTTCCGTGCAGCTACTTCAAATCCGGCGGATTCGCTGAGGTACGAATAGATTATTTTGCCAGGTCTGCACGACCTGGATGAGAGATTTTAATATAACTTGCCTGATATCAGAGTCAAACAAACCACAATGGATATTAAAAACAGAAGTACGTAGTTCCTTGTAATTGACAGATAGTAACCCATTTACAATAAATAAAATAGAAATGAAAACACTGAAGAATACAGTAATCGCATGCATTTTCGTTGTTATATTTTCGAATGCCGCAAATGCACAAACTCCCGCTGTGGCAAATACATCAGGCGAATATGCAGTCGTGAAGCACACGATCGAACAGGCTATCGGCTGGGCAATCGAGAAGGACTTCGAAGCCATGTACAAATTGTGGGCTGACAATCTGTTCCATTTCTGGCTGTTTTACGACAGCAAGGTTGTGGGACTCGCTGACTTTAAGAAATATTCAGAGGTCTGGAAAGATCCTGATTTCAAAGGGACACGTTTTGAGTTCAGGGACCTGCGGATTGTTTTTTCCCGATCCGGTGATGTAGCCTGGTATTCCTGCTTTCTTGACGACTGCAGCTCGTATCAGGGCAAGGAGACCTGCCTTAAGGATGTTTTTCAGACAGGGGTATTGGAAAAGAGGGACGGCCAATGGGTTCATGTTCTGATGCACGGATCCTACCCGGTTGACAAAATCCCGGAGAATTACGTCAGGAAGTTCTACTCGGACCTCTTTGAAAATAAACAAAGGGAATAACAGCAACGCTTTTATGTTAAAATTGCAGACTACGATCCGATGGTACTGCTTGAGCGACCATCCATGAAGTTTCGATTACCCAAAGCATCGGAGAAAAAGGTTATTGGTACAGGGTCGAGCGGTGATGTTTACGGTAGCAAAGGAAGAATCTCAAAGCTGATTATCGGTTCTTATTAATTGAACGATGTGAAAGTATCCATAGCACCAGCACAAGTAAGGTCAAAACAGAAAGACGCCGATGCGGTTATTGGTTGCGGATCGCTGAACAGGTTCAACCTGATATTCTATTACAAGAACAAGTATATTTATTTAAAGCCAAATAATTCATTCAAAAAACCATTTTTTGGATAATAGAGAATATGAAGAAACTGGAAGCATTCTGCATTTTACCAATTCTATTGGGAACGGACATGATATAATGAAATTAAGAATGGAAGTATCTTTGCAACAGGGGAAATAAATAAGATCTTTAGTAATGAAAAAAGTTATTGAATATCAGGTAACAGACTGGTCTGAAATACCGAAAACAGCACATAAAGGGGAATCTGGCATTGCCTTCTGGCAAACACTCCTGTTTAATGGCCTGAGAATAAGAATTGTTGAATATTCCAAAGGGTTCATGGCAGATCACTGGTGCCAGAAGGGACATATCGTGCATTGCCTGGATGGCGAATTTGTCAGCGAACTCGAAAATGGGAATAAACAGGTACTGAAAAAGGGAATGACATATATTGTGTCAGACAACATGAGCTCCCACAGGTCCTCAACGGAATCAGGAGCAAAATTACTGATAATTGACGGAGAATTTTTACAGCCGAAGGAGGTCCAGTTATGAGTATTGAGTATAAGGATACAATACCGGATATTGAAGAGTATTTCCTGCTTTTTGAATCAACCGGCTGGAATGAAGAATACCGGCTGACAAAAGATGAGCTCTGTAAAACCATCATGGAAAGCTATTATTGTGTATCTGCTTATCACCTGGATAAGCTGATTGGCTTTGGCAGAATTATGTCCGACAGGATCCTTCATGCCATGATCTACGAGATGATTGTTTATCCTGATTACCAGGGAAGAGGTATCGGGCGGGAGATACTAAACCGACTGTTAACCAAATGCTTCGACAATAATATCAGGGATATCCAGCTGTTTTGCGCTAAGGGGAAAAGAGAGTTCTATGAAAAGATGGGATTTTCTGCCCGCCCTGATGACAGCCCGGGGATGTATTATAAGAAAGCAAGATAACTGTTTGTCAATCCATATCCATCATTTGTATAATCATACAAGGCAATTACTCATTCAATATAATAACTTGATTATTGTTATTGACATTGATCAGGTTGGGTACAAAGGTGGGAATTGCTCTTTGTGATTTGCTGAATGTGAAAATGCAAAAAAAATGCTGGAAAACCTTAAATAAGTATATAATGAAAAAGCTACTCTTAATTCTTACTTTCCACCTGTTCTGTTTATCTGCATTCACACAGGAACAGGTCCCTTCAGGCTGCTCAGTTATCACTATCTCCAAAGATGGCAGTGTATTCTTCGGCGGAAATGATGATTTTATCAATCCCGACCAATGGTATTTCGTGGAAAAGGGTGATTCTTCGAAGTTCGGAGTCATCTGGATTGGAAAACCCGATGATCCTCAGCAGGGAGTTAACGAAAAGGGTCTTGCTTATGATGCAAACGGACTTCCAAGGTTTGAAGTGAATCCGCATACAGAAAGAATGCCTGTCAGCGGAGAATATTACCACAACTATTTAATGCAGATAATGCATGAGTGCTCAACTGTGACGGAAGTCATCGAATGGGCCAATAAGCATCAGCGGTTTCCGTATATGCACGATCAGATGCATTTTGCAGATAAAACCGGCGATGCAGTGATAATCAGTGCAGGAAATGATGGTGAAATGGTGTTTACAAGGAAAACTCCGGGTGACGGATTCCTGGTATCCACAAATTTTAATGTTGCTAATCCGGCAAATGCATACACTTACCCCTGCTGGCGGTATGATAAAGCCAATGAACTGCTGGGGCAACTGATTGAAAAGGAAGAACCGCTGAATTTCAATGATGTTACTAATGTTATGGATGCTGTACATCAGGAAGGTGCAAGCTGGACAATTGAAACCCTGGTAGCTGATCTTACTAACGGTGTTATGTACCTGTACTTTTTTTACCAGTATGATGATCCGGTCATTATAAATGTAAAAGATGAACTGGCAAATCCCAGGGAAGCGGGTCCTCTAAGCAGACTATTCCCGGAAGATGTACAACAGGAAGCTGCAAAGCGTTACAAACAAGTAACAAAGGTCATAAGAATAAACAATATTGCTGGCAGATCATGGGGAGCCCTGATAGTTGTCAGTTTGATTTTAATGTTTATTATTCTTCCGCGCAAAAAAGGACTGAAATTCTGGATTCCTGCAGTTATTGTCCTTGGTCCCATCGCTTTACTGGCAAAACTTATGGCTCTGAATTCCGGGAAAAAGTCTATATGGCGGAATGCTCTTATTGAGACAGTCGGAAACCTGACACCTGTTGTAATTGCTTACCTGGTTTCACAGATTGTCCTGATCTTAAAAATGATATCCGGAGGTATCAGCGAGCAACAACAGGTTTTGATTATAATAGGTCTTCCTTTATTGACTGCATGGATTATTTTTCAATCTCCGTTGCTGGCTTTAGCAGGAAAAAAGAACTTTGTCAGGTTCCTGTTTCAGCGTCTTCCGCAGGTGTTAGTAACGACATTTCTGGGATTAGCCGGGATCTTCGCTGTTTCAATGCCTCTGGTAAACAAGAGCCTCGCAATGTCGCAGATAATACCTTTATCACCCTGGATTGTGATGACCTGGTGGGCAATAACTGTCGCAGGCAGCCTGATCGGTGGATTATTTATTTTCTTCTATGAGCAATGGGCAGTAAAGAGAGGTTATCAGGCATGGAATGTCTTTGCCGGAAATGAAGGGGAAATTATCACCCCAGAATGGAGTAAAATCTGGTGGTGGGTATTAATCAGCATTTTAATCCTTCTTGCCGGACTGATCGCAGGAATAATGATGCTGAAAATATTATGAGCATATAATAATTCCAAATAATACTGAAATGATTTACAAAAGGTTACAGGTATTAGCAATCTGCTTCATAACAATTCCCTTATCAGGGCAGGACATGTTCCCGGCCAGGCAACTTACTTTTGATCCTGCGCAGCAGGGCTTTGCCACATGGTCTCCGGATAGCAAATATATTGTTTATCAATATACCGACCTGAATGATACTTTCGGTAAGAACGGATTATGGAAGGTATCAGCTGACGGAGCCGAAGCAAAGCATATCTTCAAAGGTATTGCGGAACATGCAAAATGGTCGCCTGACGGGAGGTACATAGTTTTTGATGCTGATACCGGTAACAGTATCAGGATGATACCGGCAGCAGGAGGAGATGTTATAAAATTCCTTCCCGATTCAGTGTTCATTCAGAACGGAGGCCTCCCCTGCTGGTCGCCTGATGGCTCACAAATTGCTTTCCTTGAAAGAAAGGGATTGTCGCTAAGCACATTCAATCTGAAAACCGGCGAACTGAAAAGTCTGTTCAGTGAGGAAGGCAAGCTGCCACTGCCGGGAGGCTGGTGGATTGATGGTAAGAGCATCCTTGTTGCCAATATGGACAGGCAGACCAGAAAATGTACTATGCTGAAAGTATCTGCAGAGAACAGGGAAATAATACCTGTTACGGGTCATAATGAAAACTTTTACCGTCACTTGCACTTTCACCCGACGGATCATTACTGATATATGCTGCCATGGAGGGGAAATACCTGGGTTTGTACATAATGCCATCAGAAGGCGGGAAATCTTTGCCGCTTGCTGTAACAAAGGATGGCCATACCGAAGGTGCAGCCTGGTCGCCTGACGGGAAAAAGATCGCATTTACCAGGACTCAGGAAAGGAATTTTGATATCTGGGTGATGGATATTGACATTGAAAAAATCAAAAGAGAACTTCAAATTAATTAATATGGGAAGGATTAAATTTTTCTTCTGTTTTCTGCTGGTTCTTATTTCATCTGATTTGATATCTCAGGATAATAAGGTTGCTGTCGAGCCTTCCGAAACGTGGATGAATAATCAGCACCAGCCTGAAAAACTTATGGATGCCATTGGCCTGAAAGAAGGCATGACCATTGCAGATATCGGAGCCGGAAGGGGACGAATGACAGTTTTCTTTTCGCTAAGAGTCGGGAATACCGGCAAGGTATACGCAAATGATATTGATAAGGATGCACTTGAATATCTTGAGAACAGATGCAGGAATAACAATATGACCAATGTAACAGACTTTTCCGGGAATAGTGGAAAATCCGATGCTGCCTGCCGGAGAAGCAGATATTGCATTTATGATCAGTGACCTATCATCATCTTGAAAAACCGGTTGAGATGATGAAAAATACAATTCCAAGCCTTAAAAAAGATGGCGTTCTTGTTATTGTTGAACGAGATCCTGTTAAAACCGGCCAGACAGGAAGAGAAAGCACCTCACAGGAAAAACTGAAAAGCGATGCTCAGAAAGCAGGTTTCGAGATTGTTAAGGTGAATACTGAACTTCTCGAAAGAGACAATATTTATTTCCTGAAAGTAAGAAAATAACCACGGTGTAACACGGAGTATATACAGAGTTACACGGTTAAGAAGCCGTGAACAACTCGACGAAGTCAAACCTGGTAAAATCTTCGTTCAGGGTTTTAAGCTTCTGAAGGGTCTTATTAATACTGATAATCATAATTGACCTGATGATTATATCAGACTTATATCGTACTCCTGGCAGGTTTTTAATCACCTTAATTCTCATTCTGTCATTTGTACCGATTGGCTGCGAAAAGAAAGACAATTATCCTGAAGTTTATAAATACAATACCCCCGAACAGCTTGATGACGGATGGATAACAGAATCGCTGAGTGATGCAGGAATAGATGGGAAAGTGCTGGTCAACCTGATGAACAGGATTTATGCTACCTCAGGGCATAATATTCACAGTATATTGTTAATTAAAGACAACAAGCTTGTTTTCGAGGAATACTTCAGCGGAGAGAAATTCAAACTCGGGAAATATACCGGTGAATACGGATTTGACAGGGATGATCTTCATACACTTTGCTCAGCAACAAAAAGTTTCGCTTCAGCTCTTCTGGGCATTGCAATTGATAAAGGGTATATAAAATCCATTGACGAAAAAGTATTTGATTTCTTTCCTGAGAATTCTGACCTGATCCCTTTAAGTCCGGGCAAAGAGAATCTGACAATCAGACATTTACTAACCATGACTTCAGGTTTGCAGTGGGACGATGAATCAACTTCATACTATGATCCTGCCAATGATATGTACAAACTTTTTACGAGCAACGACCCGATAAGGTTCATATTATCAAAAGAACTGATCAATACTCCAGGTACTGTTTTCAGATACGCAAACTGCAACACTAACCTCATCGGAGAAATAGTCCACAGGGCAACAAAGCGAAGACTTGATACTTTTTGTGATTCATTGTTATTTTCTAAAATTGGTATATCCGCGTATGAGTGGCAAAAAATTAAACCTGAAATAATATTTACATCCGGAGATCTGATGCTTCGTCCCAGGGATATGGCAAAATTCGGACAATTATTTCTTAATAAAGGTGTATGGGACGGGGAAAGGTTGATCTCCGAAGAATGGTGTTCTGAGTCAACTTCCATTCATATCGATCCCAATGATTTCTCAACCAGTTATAACTGGTCGGATGGATATGGATTTCAATGGTGGCAGAAGGATTACACCTCTGGCGGGGAAACATACCATTCTTATTTTGCATCCGGTTGGGGAGGACAGCAGATAATAATAATCCCTGATCTTGAGACTGTTGTCGTGTTTACCGGAGGCAATTATTTCACCAATGAAAAAATATCAGGTTATGAAATTGTCGAAGATTATATTTTACCGGCTTTTTAGGATTAAAATAATAATTCAGGGTCGGTAACCTGATCCTATCTGTTCAATCGTGAGTGCGAAAGAAATCTACCCCTTTCAATGGCGACTATCGCCTTATGGATCTCATATTGGCAGAGTACTTTATCATGCCTGCCCTTGCAGGTCCTGCCTTCCGGATCATTTTTATAGAGTTCATGAAGTACAGGCAACGCCTTTTCTGAATGGATCTGACCTAATGTCCAGACCGCAAGGGAAGACCGGTCAAATGTCGGATTTGCAGTGTCAAGTAGGTATGAAATCAGGGCATCCTCAGCTTTCCCCGGGTATTTCAGTTCTGCTGTCCTGATATTTCCTTTTACATCATGCCCGATCCAGGTATACAGTGCAAGAAAAACAAATGGCTGACATTACCAGAACAGAAGCTCCGATAATGCCAAATATCCGTTTGATCTTGAGTTTTTTCATGAATAGTTTTTTTATTCCGGATCATTTATAAAATTCTTTTTAAGAATTTTCTTCAAAATAATTCCTGAACTTTTCGTCAATATGTTCATTAAACCATTGATCGATTATCGACTTTTTAAACCGCCATTCCTTACCCAGTTTTGCAGCAGGTATCTTTTTTTCCTGTGCCCAGGTGTAAATTGTTTGTGGTTTTACTCTTAGGTATTCCGCCACCTCCTCAAGAGTCATTATTTTATCGTCCCTGATCATCAACCTTGTTTATAGGATCATCCGATTGTTTAATTTTATTCTCCTGCTTATCCTGGTTTGATTCGCGGGTTGGATCGAACAGATTCGCAGCCGACTGAATAATGGCGACATAGAAGTTGCTTTCGCGCTTTCTGAACAACTCAAAAGGGAGGTCGCGACTACCTACAAAAGGCCGGAGATTCCATGCCAGTTGTGAACTTACAAAAGCAAGTATAACAACCCAGATTTTAAATATTTTCATGCCAAGCTTCGGATAAATGTTTTTCTTTTCGCATGAAAAAGTAAGTCCATCAATAATTGTCTTGACAGCAAAAATTCCGGAAAAAGTGAAAATTGCCACATGAAGTAATTTTAAGAACGCATAATTATTGCTGGTAATCATGAAAAATATCACGATTGGTGCAAACGACAGAGCAATAGTTGTGAAGACAATAAAGCCTGAAAAAATGATATTCATCATCTGATTTATGGTCATCGTTGACCCGATCATATATTGAATAACATACAGTGCAGGGAAGCAGATCAATAAAGAAAGCAATATCAGGCATGGGACTTTAATACCTGTTACTATACTTTGCAATAATCCGTTGTAGCTTCCCATGACAACTCCGTACAGGAAAGAGAAGAGGAGAATAAATAATACCTGTTTTACGACGTACCTCCCCGAATTTTCAGGATCGTTCAGGATTTCATAGTATTCCTCATTATGCTGAAACACTTTAAAGATAAATGGATTGGTTTTCATAGGGTATTTTATTTACAAATATATATCAATATATATTAATAAACAATAACAAACAATAAAATAATTGACATTTTTCTAAAAAAAATCTATCCGGCTAAGAGCTCACGACGGATGTGTGCCAAAAAGAACTTGTTGGTTATTGTATCACGATTTTCTGACAATAAGTATTGTGATTATTATTAATTCTGACAAAGTACATGCTTTTCATTAAACATGTAAAATCGAAATCATGTATTACCCCGTCTTACAGATCCTGAAATTTGCAGGTTATGTTGTTTAATCAATTCCCATATATACACCGGACACTATATCCGAAATATTTTTCGACATATTGACTCCCCAGGGAGGAAAGGTTATAATCAAGGTATCTGTAATGCGCCATGGTGGCATCATATTGTGTACTTGACCAGTAATAGCCATTGTTCATTATATTGCTGAAGACAGAGCTTTTAAAACCACCCGGCATTGCTGTGAAACCACTGAAGTTGTCTGCACCTGCATTCGGGGGATTCCAATGGCTTATGCCTGCTTCTTTCAAATGGCCACCTGCTTCAGCCGGCCCTCCCAGAAAGGTCGAAAGTGCTGTCCAGTCATCATGAGTCGGGACGCGCCAGCCAGTCGGGCATAATTTGCCTGTATTTACAGCGTGCCAATTGTATAAGGCTCCATACAGGTTCTTATAATTGTTATTGTCATTATACCAGCAATATGATGGAGTGGACAAAGAAATCCAGCTACCGGTCTGATTTGGAATCGCAGATCCGTCATTGTATTTGGTTGTTCTGAGGTTATCCTGCATCCAAACCTGGTTATTTATTAATACAGTTTTATATATATTTCCATCAACATCTCCAAAAGTCGTCGGAGCTGTTCTGAATACCTGGTCTGATCCGTAGATTGTGCATACGGAACTGACTGCTTTTACCCGGTAGTGAATTGTAGTATTTGAATTCAGACTGGAAAGAGATGCTGTGACTTCGGTAGTTGATGTCCCTGAAACAGTGCCAGGAGTTGCTGCTATGGTGTATCCGTAAAGGGGTGTAGAGCCATATTCAAATGTTATTTCAGCGACTTCATCATTGGCATTTACCGTTCCTACTAATTTTGCCGAATAAATAAGGATTTCTGATGGACTATTGGTAGTTACAGAAGCACATTGCCTTGTTTTAAACGAAACCTCATTTCCGTATCCCGTACCTGAACTGTTCGAAGCATAGGCTCTTAAATAATATGTTGTATTAGGATCCAGCGCTGTAAGGTTGCTGGTAAAACTCGCTGTCCCCGTTCCGTTCGTTGTAATTTTATCAGATGTTGTCGGATTCGGGGATGTTTTATAGCATACCCCTTTAGCCGTTATTTGTCCTCCTCCATCCGATACTATACTACCACCCGACACAGCAGTACTCGATTTAACTGAAGTTACCTCACTGGTTGTTAATGTTGGCAGTACCATGGGACCTGAAGTAAATGAAACCTCATTGCCATAACCTGTTCCAAGACTGCTTATAGCATATGCTCTTACATAATACATGGTGCCCGGGGTCAATCCGGTTAAACTGCTGATAAACGGACCTGTCCCTTTCCCGTCATGTGAAACAAAATTGCTGGTTGTCGGATTCTGTGTAGTGCTCCAGCAAACACCACGGTAAGCGATATCTAAATTCCCGTCATCAGTTATATTGCCACCTGATGTTGCAGTCTTCGGTGTGATCTCTGTAACGTTTATGGTTTTCACAACAGGCAGATGTGGTCTTTTTACACACGAAGTGAAACATAATGTCAAACTGACAAATAGTATTGTAGTAACCTGAATTCTGACGAGTTTAATCATTTTGGAATCTTTTAGACTATAAAATAATTCTTCAAATCCGTTATATCAAAGTTAAGCTCCGATTAAGCAAATGCCGATTTGATCCTTCCGGCCGCAATAATTAACGTAAAAATGTATCTAATATTCTGCATTTCAGTCAGATTGTTATCCCTTGATGTCTCAGCCTTAAAAATTGCTGAATAGTAAAAAGACCCTGCAATGTGTTGATTTTACAGAAATTAGCATAATAAATAGTAGTCCCACCAGGAATCGAACCTGGATTTAAGGTTTAGGAAACCTCCGTTCTATCCATTGAACTATAGGACCGTTTATTCATCAAACTTTCAAATGGCAACCTCCGTTCCCTGCCTGCCGGCAGGCAGGTATCCATTGAACTATAGGACCGTTTATTCATCAAACTTTCAAATGGCAACCTCCGTTCCCTGCCTGCCGACAGGCAGGTATCCATTGAACTATAGGACCGTTTTCATTCCTTTTAAAACCTCTTTTCCACAACCACTTTTATAATATTTTTCAAGTTTTCTTGCGGTATTTCTTGTTTCAGCTTCCTCAGAAAAGATCAAACTCCAAGGTCTAAAACCTTTTGTTGATTTTGTTCTTCCTTGGTTGTGTTCATTCAATCGTCTTTCAAGGTTTTCAGTCATGCCAACATATATCCTTTTGTCAATCAAGCTCTTTATGGCGTAAACTATATAGGCCATCTTTGTTTATTATAACCTCCGTTCCCTGCCTGCCGGCAGGCA
>CAWHGX010000075.1:0-35578 GCA_963828775.1 uncultured Bacteroidales bacterium
GCTTATGTCAACATGGTAGCTGAATTCCCCAAAGCTGACATTGAAGCCGGATTACGGGGTGAATATACGAATGTGACCTATAAGTTTGCGCCAAATCCGTATTTCAGCGAGGACCGGTATGATTATTTCAGCCTCTTCCCGAATGTCAGACTTACTCTGAAAATCAACAAATCCAATAAGCTTTCTGTTTTCTTTAACCGCCGGATCGATCGTCCGGGAGAGGATATTCTCAGGATATTTCCGAAATATGATGATCCGGAATTGCTGAAAATCGGGAATCCATCACTCCGGCCACAGTTTACCCGGAATTTTGAACTTGCACACAAATACCTCTGGCAGAAGGGATCATTCTACACATCGCTCTACCATAAAATAATCGATGATTATTTTACAAGGATCTATATCCAGGATCCCCTTCACAGTGAGATCACGATAAAAGCTTACGATAATCTTGGAAGGGCAACAAATTCGGGATTGGAGTTAACATTTGACCAGATGATCTTAAAACAGTGGAAAATTTCGGCCAGTGCGAACATTTACATCAATACGATTTTCGCTCATTCGGGCAGTATAGAATTTCCGGAGCCCCAAACCTATTCGATCACAAAGCGGACCGATACTCCTGTATTTGCAAAGCTGACAAGCCAGGTAAGCTTTCCGGGGGATTTTATTTTTGAACTCACGGGCCAGTTTTTCAGCAGTAAAAATATAGGACAGGGCAAAGAGCTGTCAAGGGGAGGTATTGATCTCGGAATTAAAAAGTCGCTTGCCGGAAGCAGAATAGAGCTGAACCTTTCAGTAACTGATATTTTGAATACAATGGGGATACGGCAGAAGATCGACGGACAGGGTTTCTATGCGGAATATCAGAATTTCTATGAAACACAGATTTTCACACTTGCCTGCAGGTATAAATTCTGATCACCGACTGCTACGTAATGCCAATATTTGTAATATTTTACATTTTTCTTTCATAATTTGCGGGAGATATCCTTAACCCGCATAATATCCGCCTGAAACAGAGTTATGTAGTTTGAGGGAGATCGATTAACTTATCCTGAATTTCACTAAATTTACTTTCCCAAAATAATATTAATATGAAGAAGCTGTATTTTCTTTTGGCATTTCTTCTGTGTTGAATTCTTTCAGTTAAATGCACAGACCGACCAGCAGATGAAATCATTCATCGATAAACTAATGTCGCAGATGACTCCGGAAGAGAAAATCGGACAGTTAAACCTTCCTGTCTCGAGCAGTTTTATAGCAGGAGAGAAGAAAGATGGCGGACTGAGCCCTCTGGAGCAGCGAATTGCAAAAGGTGAGATCGGTGGTCTGTTTGGCATGAAAGGTGCGAAACTGATTCGTGAAAAACAGCAGATAGCAGTGGAAAAAAGCCGTCTGCATATTCCCTTACTGTTCGGACTCGATGTGATCCATGGTTACGAAACCACTTTCCCGATACCATTGGCACTTTCGACATCGTGGAATATGGAACTTATCGAGCGTGAAGCAAGGACAGCAGCTACCGAAGCAAGCATCGACGGAATAAACTGGGTTTTCAGCCCGATGGTCGATATCTGCCGCGATGCCCGGTGGGGAAGAATAGCAGAGGGTTCAGGGGAGGATCCTTACCTTGGCGGTGAGATAGCAAAAGCGCTGGTAAAAGGTTATCAGGGAAAGAACAATGATTTTTCAGTTGAGAATACGGTTATGGCATGTGTCAAGCATTATGCACTGTATGGTGCAGCCGAAGCCGGCCGTGATTACAACACGGTGGATATGAGCCGCCAGCGGATGATGAATGAATATATGCTGCCATATAAAACGGCATGCGAACAGGGTGCAGGCAGCTATATGGCCTCCTTTAACGAATTTGAAGGAATCCCTGCAACGGCAAATAAATACCTTCTGGATGATATTTTAAGAAAACAATGGGGATTCAAAGGATTCATTGTATCGGACTATACAGGGATACCGGAGATGATAAACCATGGCATCGGCAACCTGCAAACCGTAAGCGCCAGGGCTCTCGATGCCGGTATTGATATGGACATGGTAAGCGAAGGATTTACCACAACACTGAAAAAGTCATTGTCGGAGGGAAAGATAACCCAGGCACAGATCGACCAGGCATGCAGGAGAATTCTCGAAGCCAAATACAGGCTGGGATTATTCAAAGATCCGTATAAATACTGCAACGAGGACCGGTCATCCAAAGAGCTGTTCAGCGCTCAGAACCGGACCATATCACGTGAAATAGCTGATGAATGCCAGGTGCTTCTGAAAAATGAAAATAACCTGCTGCCTCTTAAGAAAACCGGCAGAATAGCTGTTATCGGACCACTGGGTGATGCCGCGGGTGATATGCCGGGATGCTGGTCACTCACAGGAAAAGCAAACCAGTCGGTTTCCCTTTATCAGGGATTAAAGAGAGCTATCGGTACTACCGGCTCTGTAATATATGCAAAAGGAAGCGATCTTGTCGCTGATTCACTCCTCGAAACAAAGCTGAACGGGATGATGGGATTTGTAATTCCGGGAATGCAGACCGGAAAGATACATGACCGCAGACCGGAGGATCTGCTGAAAGAGGCTCTCGATCTCGCAAAAAACTCTGATGTGGTGATTGCAGCGCTGGGTGAAAATGCGAATATGAACGGGGAAGGGGCATCACGCTCCATCCCTGACATTCCTGAACCACAGATGGAACTGCTCAAATCGCTGGTCGCGACAGGCAAACCTGTTGTACTTGTAATTTTTACCGGACGCCCGCTGATCCTCAGCTGGGAAGATGAAAATGTACCTGCGATCCTCAATGCGTGGTTCCCCGGCTCTGAAGCAGGAACATCGATAGCCGGGATACTCTTCGGCGATGTAAATCCAAGCGGCAAACTGACAACAACCTTCCCGAGGAATGCCGGTCAGCTGCCAATATTTTACAATCATAAAAATACCGGCCGTCCGCATGGCGACTTTGAAAAATACTCCCGCTTCAGAAGCAATTATTTAGATGTAATAAATGCTCCGCTTTATCCTTTCGGATACGGCTTAAGCTATACCAAATTCGATTACGGAGATATAACTCTTTCAGCTCCGGAGATGACGATGAATGGAAAAGTGACTGCCATAGTCACAGTAAAAAACTCAGGTCCCAGGGACGGGAAAGAAATAGTTCAGCTTTACATCCGTGATGTTTACAGTACATCCACCCGTCCTGTGAAAGAGCTGAAGGCTTTCCGCAAAATATTCCTGAAAGCTGGTGAAAGCAGGGAAATCTCCTTCGAACTTTCAGCTGAGGATCTGAAATATTATGATCATGACCTGGATTATGTATGCGAACCCGGTGATTTTGATATAATGATCGGGCCAAACAGCCGCGATGTCAAAAAAGTCAAATTAACTTTAAAATAAACAGACTGGATCTGGTAATCATTATACCGAAGAATGAATTCCCTGCCCGGCCCGGGACCCCTGGCGCTTCCCTTCCTGTTTTATAACCTTGAAGGCAAAGACAGAGAGACTTTTATGAAGCCTATTCCCTGGATTGCCAAAAAAGTCCTTGTCCCAATTATTTGGAGAAGTCAGTGGAAGCCAATGAGTCCGTTCCTTCTATTGTACCGGAAGGCTGGCATAAATACTGGCTCCCGGGAGATATAATCTGCCGTCCGGATTATTGAAGCCCGGGAAAAATATTACCGTGATCAGAGTGACAAACAATTAATGTAATTACAATGTAATTACATCAACACCATATGCAGTAACGGTGAAATTAAAACTACCTGACAACAGTTCGTATTCGGCAACAACAATATTATTGCGGGTTGTCTTCTTTACAAATTTCACACCTTTTGTTCCCTTGAATTTTGACAGGGCTACGTTCACAGGAAGATAGAGTGTAGCAGTTGTATTGGCTGGTACAACTGTTTTAAAGGAAGTCATGTTCCCCTTTCCATCACCAGTCCAACTGCTAAAGATAACACCATAGCTGGAGGTGTAGTTACCTTTCAGTGAGGTGTATTTCTCTCCTGCTGCCGGCTGAAGAATAAAATGCTTATATCCTGCTTCCCCATTAGCATGATCATTTGTTATACCCAGCTGAAACTCATACATCCATTGTCCGACTGCCCCAAGCGCAAAATGGTTGAAAGAGTTCATGCTGTTTTCTCCACCTTTACGGAACGCCAGTTCATAGCCGTTCCAACGTTTCCAGATCGAGGTCGAGCCTTTAATAACAGGATATAACCATGAGGCATATTCATTACATGTAAACATATTATATGCTTCCCTGACATATCCGCTTCTGCTTAAAGCAGGAAGAATGTTGGGTGTTCCTGAGAATCCTGTAGTGATTGAGTACCTGGGATATGTCTTATCACCCTTATTGCTTTTCCCCTTCATAAATATTTTCAATTAGTGAGGAATTCCCGTGAGCGTTTCTGCTTATACTTGAACAACCGGATTTTCAACATTCCATATAAGTTTAAAATAGTGTTTTTAAATTAGATTCATGTCCAAGTTACATTTTTATTTTAGAGGTGATCTCGACTTCCCAATTATTAAGGTACTCCTTAAGCTCAAAAGGTCTTACAACCGGCTGCCGGATACCAGATATCAATAATTAAGGAAACAACATTCTGATCTGCTGAATGATTTTATTTATTTTTCTTTATGAACCGGACAATTATGATCAGGGTCACTGGCTTTTCATCCAGGAATGAAATGGTTTGTATTATTCTGATTCAGGTTAGTGAATTATTTTAAAACTGTTGACCAGTACAATCAACGCCTTAATCTATTTAGAATAGCCTGTGACTTTTCCTATCCAGGCGATGAAATCTTCCGGATCCTCATCAGCACCGTGCCCTGCATCCCAGTACAGCCAGGTATTCACATCCTTGTTCCGGTTCTCAAGGCTTGTCGCCAGGTTGGCAATTATTGTTTGTGATGTGTGGTTGTCAGAAGTACCGTGACGGATCCACCAGAATTTTGCACAGTCTTTATTGTTCTGACCTATAAAGTACATTGCATTCATCATGTTCACCAGGGTTTTCACTTCATTGTCAACCTCAGCGTTCATATTACCGGTGGATTGACGCAGGCTGAAATTGGTAAAATGCCTGGCGGCGGTTGTCGTATTTCCGAACAAATTGGGCTCAGGCTGCCTCAGGTCAAAATCATCAAAGGCCGGAAGCCCTTTCATTCTCCCGACATGCGCTACATAATCAGTGAAGGTAAAAGTGGCACCTTTATCAGTCCATGTGATCCATTTATTGTTTTCCAGATATTCAATTCGCTTTTCATCGGTCTGTCCTCGCAGGTACTTATTTGCTGATGGGATCAGGTAATATTTCAGGAGGTATTTGTCGTAGTTGTCAGCTGTGATGGTCCCGAATCCGTTTTTACCCTTAAGGTTCAGAGACTTCTGATATTCTGCATAGGAGGTTTTCAGCTGTTTTGAAAGCTCCTGATCAACCAGGCCGGATCTTGTCGGTGAGCTGCCGTACATCCACTCATAGGCTCCGTCGGCGTGCTCCAGATCGGTGATCGGGCAGAAGCAGGCGCTGCCAAAGATATTGTCTGCCGCCCTGGCGGCACCGATCTCCTTAAGATAAGAGTCATACAAAGGGCTGTTGCCTGAGGCGCCGAGAAGTGCGGAGAGTGCACCGCCCGCGCTGACACCGGTCGAGAAGATCCAATTGACATTGCCTGGCATAACACCCTGATTGTGGCGTATATAGCGAACGGCTGCCTTCAGGTCCACAATTGCAGCCGGCGCCTTGCCATAATATGTGCCATCAGCAGATTTGTTGTCACGACCACGGCAACCGGGTGATACTACCACATAACCTGCAGCCAGGGCCAGGTCAGAGTTGCTGCTTGTATTTCTGTTTCCGCCGGGACCCCCGCCCGGAGCACTGCGGGCATTACTCGATGACATATAACCACCGACACCAATAGTAAAAAGAACAGGGGCGTTTGAAGCATCGACTTCCTGATCATCAACCTTAATGGGAACTATGACGTTTAGGCTCTGATAATCCTTGTCAACTGGATTTGAAACATAGGGAATATGCATATATAACCTGCAGGTGACCTTCTTTTCGCCGGCAGAAGTCTTCACAATCCTTGTTTCCACTGAAAAGTTATCCTTCGGGAACAGCAGAGGATCTTTGGTCTGACTTCCTGCAGTCTCCCACGCAAGTGAACACACTGCTGCGAGTGCCAATGAAATCATTATTCTTGCTGAAATTGTTTTAGTCATTTTGATCCGCTTTTTAATTATTGCCATCAGAAAATCTCCTGCCTTAAAAATAGTCCAAAATTGCTTTCAACTGAAGGATCCGGACCATATTCATCAAGATTTACTGCCAATCCGAACCGGATCCCTTTAACCTCCAGTCCAGGACGCATCCACTGGTAGCATTTTATGTTGCCACCGGCGTCAAATAAATTCAGCATTGGAATCTGAACACGATTTAAAGAGAAAGCCCCCGGAGCTGATTTCCGGGGGCTTTTGATAAGTTTCTTTGGTTGTTTAATTATTCCTGCACAACCGTTCCTGACACTATCTGGCAGATCATGAAAAAATCATTTTGCTACAGAATTTATTTCGGGAAGTTCATAATCCCTTCACCGCAAAAGGTAACCACGCCATTAAGGCTTCCAGTACATGTTATCTGACCTGTAACACCTTCAAACTTGCCTACTCCATCGGTAACAGTGATGTCCATAATAACACTATAATCGGAAATCTTGACTGTCATTAAACAGTCATAGAAGTATGAGTCTCCATTAGCAACAGTTACCGTACCATGAATATCTGAGTAATTAAACCCGGCTGCAAGATCAGTCCAGCAACTGGTTATTTCCCATTGGCTCAATTCGGGAATAATCTTTCCACCATGCGTTTGATTCCCCTTCAACAAGCCAAATTGTGTGTGCGAAATTCCGTACTGTTCAGGAGTGCAGATGGTTTCCCCCCCTGTATCAATGGTTTGACCACACATTTTTATGGATTTAGTAACCCCAGCCTCAGTTCTCTGTGAATCTCTGGAAAATCCGGAGAGTATCACAGCCACAAGCACCAACAGAATTTTTAATGTTTTCATAGCTTAAAGATTTTAGTTAATAAAAAGAAATTAGATAAAAGAGTATGCAATATCAATTTCGATGATTCTTATTAAAAAAATTCAAATGCAGAGTCCGGTTATCCAAATGGCCCTGTTTTCCAGGGGCTCATGATAATTTTTTTGGTGGTTCAGTCTTTCAAACAACGTACGCTGTAACCATATGATTGAGGGTTGACGCTATTAAGAACCCAGCCTATAATATACGCATACGGTACACGGCATTCTGTAGGCCAGGGAGTAGCTGACCACCAATAAATTGACCTCATAAAACCCCAATCTCCTAATTCGCCATGAATAAAGGGTGTAAAACCACTTCCAAAAATTGATTCACAATTTACCGAAGCATTTTGTCTCGTATCATCAAAAGTCCCTACTCCACATCCACAAGAGTTTATCAATGTAGTCCACTCTGGATAAGTCGGTACATGCCATCCTGTCGGGCAAAGCTTACCGGTATTTACAGCATGCCAGTTATATATGGCACCAAAAATATCTTTGTATGTTGAAGCATCATTATTATACCAGCAATAGGCACCGTTATAATAACCATAATTACCATCCCCGTAATCAAACCAATCGTATGGAAAAACAATAGTTAAATCACAAGTATAAAAAGGTATCGGGCTGCCGTCGTTGTACCTGGTGGTTTTCAGGTTTTCAGCCATCCATGTCTGAGTACCAATCTGAATGGTTTTATATGTATTCCCATCAATGTCCGAAACAGAGCCGTACGTAAAGTTTGGATTAAAAGCGATTGGGGGAGAGGAAGCAGGTGTAGTAAATGACACCTCGTTGCCGTAAGCTGTACCTACACCTTCAATTATTGCATATGGCCTGAGATAATAAGTCGTGCTTTTCTCCAATCCCTCAATATAAATTTGCCAATCTTTATAACTTGATTGATATGAACCATTCCATTTGCTATCATTAGTAGTAGGATTCTGAGAAGTACTCCAGCACACACCCGGGCTGCCAATTGATACACCTTCATTATTAATTATTTCAAAATTTACTATGATATCTCTGGCTGTCTCTATTGTAACTACGGTATTTGTTACTTCAATTAGTTTGTCTATTGATCCTTTCGCATCGGACTCCTCTTTATCAGTAGTTTCCAGGGCAGTTGGCTCCTCCTTAACACAATAGGAAAGACCTGTTAATACCAAAATCATTAATAGAAAAAACCATAATTTTTTTTTCATTTTACCAGGTTTAATTAGTAAGAATTTATAGATGTACCCCCCTTGTTGGGTTCAAGAACAAACCCGAAACGCCGTGTAAAGGCTTAGACAAAAACAATATTAAGAACCCTTGTAATACAAGTCAGACTTGTTTTTACTATACACCGGCAAAAAGCCAAAGTCAACTTGATACATATAGGACGAAAAAACAAGGCAAAAGGGTGGAATGCAAATTTGAATTTTTAATCAGAATGCAAATAAAACGCAAGGTGGAACTCTGCACTTCCATTATGAGTTTTTCGAAAATAACCCGGAATATTGATAGTACCTTTATAAATGTTTGGTATTCCTATTGACAGAAACAGTCCCGGGGCTAAAGATAACCGGTCAAAGATCTGTAATTCAAATTCACCGCCTAAGCTGACACCAAAATCAAATTTCTCATATTGTGATCCGATATTTTCGAGATCCCTGTTTATTTTCTGATAAGCATAATGTAAAAACGATATATGACCTCCGGCAAGTACATTTATTGAAGAGCGTGGAATAAAATTGCTGCTACCGGTAAACTTGTGTTTAACAAAAAGATCAATCGTTGAATAATTGAGAGTGATTTTTTTTCTTGAGTAATGTCCGTAAATATAATCAAGGTATTCCTGGCCGGTATTTGAAGAAATAAATGCATCAGCCTGAAGCAACCAGGTTTCATTTAATGAATAACCCAGACTGATTCCAACATCAGGGAAAAACACAATTTCAGTTGATCTGAGAGATTCAGATTTAAGCCCATCCAGGGTTTCGTAATTCAACAACCAGGTGTTCTTGAACAATGTTATCAAACCTCCGGAAATCCTTCCTCTGTCAGTTAACGGTAATGAGAATCCGGTTGATGAAGAATTATCATTTATTATCAAGCTGTCAAAATCTGTTTTGGTAAACAGTTTTATCTTTTTCAGATCGACAGGAATTAATGCAGGTGGTATACCGGATTTTTCAATCGGAATTTTATCCGGTGAGATAACCAGATTTGAATCAGCCATTTCGGAAACAGCCAAGACCCTGGAAACGATCTCGTTATTCACAGGTATCGGTGTTCCCTGGGTCAGGACAGTTCTATTCCTTTCTGCCGGGGTTAGCTTATTACTATCCTCACTTTTATCCAAAGAACTCCTTAATGCCGGTGATAAATCTCCTTTCACCTGTTCTCCTGCAGTGGAATCCATGGATTTATTTTTGGCAATCATCTCTGCCGGTTGCTCATTCTGCTTCTTCTCAATGAACTTATCTGGTTGATCATCATGTGAATCCAATAATATTTTTTGTACAGGAATCATTCCAAACAAGATAATGAGAACAACTGCTATGGCTTTGACAATAGTACCGGAACCTGAATCCACAGGCATTACAATATCAAGATCTGATGAAATGCCGTTCCAAACTTCACCAATATCCATTTCAGTGGATATCTCTTCCCATATCTCATCCAGTTCTTCCTGATTCAATGGATTATTAAAATTAAATCCGGATTGATCATCAAGAAGTTCATCAACCTGTTTACGATAGTTTTCCGGTATTTTATCCTTTCCGTTCAATTATTCTATATTTAATGTTATTGCCACCAATCCATTGCTGCAGCAGTTGTTTTGCCCTGTTGATCTGGGATTTTGATGTACCTTCAGAAATATTGAGAAGGTCCGCAATCTCTTTATGACTATATCCCTCAATGGCATAAAGCTGAAAGATCATCCTTGCTCCTCTGGGTAGCCTGTTGACCTGGGAAATAATATCTTTTGTGTTCAGAATTGAAGCAATGGATTCTTCGTTAGAACAGGGATCAACAATATTTTCAATCGGGATCAACTGTGTTTCTTTATAATTTTTTCTGTATTGATCAATTGCAGTATTGGTGACTATTTTTTTCATCCAGCCTTTAAGTGAACCTGTCCTGTCATAACTGTCGATGTTTCTGAAAATCTTAATAAATGCTTCCTGAAGTATATCCTTGGCATTATCCCGGTCACTTTCATATATAAGGCATAACTTGTACATAGATTGGCATAACGCCGGTAAAGCATTTCCTGACTCTTTCTGTTGTTTTCCCTGCAACCCCTGATTAAATCATCGTCACCCGGTTCCTCAGATTTCATTATATTATAACATACAGATCCTATTTAGTAAACATATAATCTGGATTTCAGCCTAAGCCGATTTAATATAGTATCATACCAATACTTATTTTTCCCTCTTGAAATAATAACTCCGCTGATTCAGACTATCACCTGAAATTTCTGCTTCTTCGAACGATTCAGAGCTTATCGAACCAAAAGCATAAGCAAAATCAAATAGAAGATTTACTACATAATCTTTATTTTCAGACAAAACAATATTGGATGTAATGAAACTAAACATCTCTGTATCATCGATAGCAAGAATAAATGGGATAACATAAGCCGAATCTATATCCTAATCTTCCCCTGACCACCATACATGGTTATAATAACCTTTAATGATAAGTCCTGTGTTTAGTGAAGCTGTATCATCCTTGTCAATCAATTCGTTAGTTTCTAACTTTTTCAAACGAATATCCCATTTAAAAGTATTGTAAATTCCCTGAGGTATATCAAAATCAGATATCGATTTCAAACTGGTTGTATAAATCCTAAAGTGAGTGAATCAATTTCAGGATCAGTTTCAAAAAAAACATCTCCTCCGGCTTCTCTGATACCTTCAAACAGTATTTTCTGAACAGCTATCCGGCCTGAAGTAAAATCAAAATACGCAGATTCAAAATCGTATCTTCAGGGATATCAACCCATTCTTGATTTTCAAGATTACTGCCGATCTTAAGATGAATTTTGACGGGAAGAGTAAGTTCATCCTTTTTTGTGCATCCGGAAATGAACAGGATCAGAATTATAATTACCAGTTTAATCTTATTAAGGATCATTTGCTTCCTTCTTTAAACCTATTACGAAAAATCTTTTATAATGGTTGGAATCAATTCAATAAAACAAAGTACAAGTTACTGAATTCTGACAATTTCCGGATGGCCAAAGTATTGATACTTCAGCAAAAAAGGTTTCAAGTCCAATATTGGTGGTCAGTTACTTCCGGTCACACTGTTTCAGGAATTTTATAATTTTCCCGATAAGCTGTTTTTAGATATTTATTCGCATTATCATTACCAATAAAACGTTCATTTTCTCCATCAAAGATCAGTTGTTTATTACCAGCACGATAGGCAATGTTCCCAAAATGTACAAGACAAGCACTCAGGTGTCCCTGCTCAACGTCTCCGTTTGGTTTTTTGCGTGTTCTGAGAGATTCAATGAAGTTTTTCTGGTGATCCACATCCGGAAATATACCACCATCCTGAGCGATAATTTTGGAATCCTCACCTTTTACCTGCCATCCACCTCCATGCCGGCCAAGATACATTAATCCCTCAGTACCATATATTTCTGTCCTGGTTGCATTCGTCCTCCAATCAGGGAAAAGTGTGGGATCCATTCGAATATTATCAGGAGTTTTTTTCATGTAGTTTGTAGCAGTCCCACTATCACAGGTCATTGTGAAATGTCCAAAATCGTAGGTTATGGAAATAAATTCGGGAGTTTCTTTTTCTGAACCCCAGGGCCAGTTTCCACCGCAGGCATAAATTGACTTCGGATGAGGTGGATCACCTAAAACCATACGGGCCAGATCCATTACATGACTTGCATCATCTGAAAGTGCTCCGCCTCCAAATGCCCAGAAATCCAGCCAGCCACCTCGTCCATCAGGATTTGTTATTACAGGATTAAAAGGACGATATGGGGCAGGGCCTAACCAGGCATCCCAGTCTATCCAATCGGGAACTTCCTGATCAGGTTGAGGATTCCATTTCCTCCCGCCTAACATATTATAACATTTCACATGGACTATTTTACCTAATTTGCCGCTTCTGATATAATCACGACCTGAAAATCCATAGGGTGCACTTCTGTTCTGAAATCCGATTTGAACAATCCTCCTGTACTTTTCAGCTGCTTCAACCATTTTACGTCCCTCCCAGATACTGATTGTTGGATTTTTCTCCACGTATACATCTTTCCCTGCCTGGCATGCCCGGATTGTTGCAAGTGCATGCCAATGTTCAGGAGTAGATATCCATACTGCATCTATGTCTTTATCATCGAAGATCTCCTTCATATTTTTCGTTGATCCCGGCCTGTAACCCAATTCCTTTTCAATGGTGCGGACAGAGATTTCAAGTCTGGGTGTCTTAACATCACATACAGTTTTTATCTCAACATTTGCATTCACTTTGCACGTACTTATTATGGTATCCAGCCCCCGTCCGCCTGATCCTACAAGTGCAAGAATAATTTTATCATTTGCTCCCATAAAAGAAGCTGTTGATAAACCCGATCTATCCAGGGATATCCCCAAGGTACCGCTGACTGTCGTGGAAATGAAATCACGTCTTTTCATAATTTAATTTAATAATTAATTGATTATTGGCATAACACAATTGCAGGATTAACATTTTATTGATATACAGTACATTATTAAAATGGATCTTTACCAAATTTGTAGCTTAGGTCTGACAAAAAAAGAAAAAATCAATGAAAGACTTTGAAAATGAAGTTCCCAAATTTTTCTTATTCATACAAATAATTTTGATAATAACACTCCTTTAGGTGCCAAAGAAAAATCAGTTTGAGAAATCCTTTCCACATTAATAAATCAATCAACGTATTAAAAGCCGGCTTTAAATACGTTTTTTAATACGTTGATTTAATTTACAAAGCAGATTCAGATTGTCTTTATTCCATGATTGTCAATAAATTAATAAAGATTCCTCACTTCGTTTGGAATGGCAAGGCATTTTAAGTTGCAAGAGGGAGGGCTCGACAGGGAGTCCTGTTTCGACCTATTATTGCATGAGTATCCGATAAAGTTACTGAGCACGTGTTCGGGCAGGGTAAAAAATGGCATCCTACCTGAACTGAAATGCATCTACCTGGCAAGTATTGACTTTTTCTTTGGGTTCACTACCCATTGAAAAGCCACCTTATCGCCGTATTGTATATCACCCAACACCTCATTATCAGCGGTGACAGTTTTGATCTGCACCTCCCCGGCTGACATCAGCATAAGGTGATTAGCTGGAAGAATCCTTTTCTACTGCTAATCTTAAAATCAACCAATATACAGGGCCATCAACGATTGTTCACACCGAAGCGTAATCTACCATATGCAGGAACCAGACTAAGCTATCAAACATTAAGGATTCTGTATAAAATAAATAAAGAACTTTATTAAATTGCGGTTAATTTGGTAAACTTCTAAATCTCTAAAAATGAAAACTTTCAGATCTTTTGTATTTGCATTTGCAGTACTCTTTTGTACTGTTACCGTATCGGCCCAGACAGCTGATGAGATAATAAATAAATATATTCAGGTAGTTGGCGGTACAGACTTACTAACTAAAATCACCTCGGTATATACCGAAAGCACCATGGATGTTATGGGCATGCAGGGTACTATCAAAACCACCACCCTGAATGGGAAAGGCATGAAACAGGAGATGGATATTTCGGGTAGTCTGATCTCTACATGCTATACCGATAAAGGAGGCTGGAGCATTAATCCAATGGCCGGGGGCACATCAGCCGAAGATATGCCTGAAGGACAGTATAAATCGGGGAAAGAACAGATAATTGTCGGAGCCCCTTTTATAAATTATGCTGAAAAAGGCTATAAAGCCGAACTAGTCGGAACAGAAGCGGTGGGCAATATAAACGCATATAAAATTAATATTACATCCCCTGAGAACACTTCATCACTGTACTATTTTGATCCAAACACTTCCTATCTGATAAAATCAGTGCAGGAGACCGAGATGCAGGGGCAAATGATAGATAATGTAATAAGCTATTCCGACTACAGGCAAACAGATGGGTACTCAGCACCATACAAAATGGAAATGGTTTTAGCAGGCGGACAATTTACAATGTCCATGACTGTGACAAAGGTTGAGTTGAACAAGCCGGTTGATGAAGCAATTTTTGCCAAGCCCCAATAGAACTTTGGGAACCCATCGACAGCGTATTTACACAAATGGGAGGAAAAACGACGAAATAGCAGTTATTTTAAAATCTGACTTACCTTAAAAACCGCAGCATATTTAGAAGGCAGGTTTCCGCGTTGACTTTCGCGAATCAGAATTTTAAAGTTGTCTGCCCCGGTGATCCATCTGAATGAAGATCCTTTTTGCCCCAGTATGCTGATTTTAGCTCCTTTGGCGGGGATAAAACCTTTTATTAGTATCTCATTCGGAAGTCTTTCGTTTTCATCGGGCAGGTAAATGATGTATGTTGATCCGTCTTTACCTTGTGTGTAGCGCAATTTACCATCATAATAAGGAGCTATGGTGCGGGTGCTGTAAATTGCTTCTCCGTTTATTCTGAGCCAGTCCCCTATCTCATTCAGGCGGCTGTAAGCCTCCTCGTAAAGGGTTCCGTCGGGACCCGGACCAATGTTAAGCAACAGGTTTCCGCCTTTGGATACAATATCTGAGAGCATATGGATGACTTTTCTGGCAGGCATCATTGTAGCGTTAAATGAATATGACCAGCCGCCTCCCAGGATCATGCACGATTCCCAGGGATAAGGCAGCATTTTATCCGGAACCATGTTTTCGGGAGTGAGATAGTTCTGGTTTTTCCCTTCCACGGCACGGTCAACCACAATAGCTCCGGGTTGTTTTGTTCTGATTTTCCTGACCAGTTCATCCATTCTGATATCCTGATTGTATGGTTTCTTTACAATGAATCCGGGGATGCGGGGAGTGTCACCCTTTACCTCCTTTTTCTGAACCCATCCTCCGTCGAACCAGAACAGATCGATTTTTCCATAATTCGTACATAGCTCCATCACCTGGTTATGCGTGAAATCAACATAGCTGTTCCAGCGTTCAGGATAAGCAGCCGGATCATAATTCACATTCCTGTCATATGGCGGGAATTGCGGCCACCAGTAATCCGGGCAATGCCAGTCGGGTTTTGAGAAATAAGCACCAACCCACATACCTTCATTGCGAAAGGCATTGAAGATCTCTTTGGTTACATCAGCTTTCGGATCGGTGTGGAACAGGCAATCTTTTCCGGTGATCTTATAATCCGTATACCTGGTGTCGAACATGCAGAATCCATCATGATGCTTCGTTGTAAAAACCACGTATTTCATACCTGCATTCTTTGCTGCTTTAGCCCATTTTACCGGATCGAATCTGACCGGATTGAAGGTCTTCTGCAAATTTTCATACCGTTTTTTATATGCAAAATAGTCTTTTACGGTATCAGGCACGCACCAGCCTTCGTCTTCCGGACAGATCGACCAGGATTCAACAATACCCCACTGGCTGTATGGTCCCCAGTGCATGAGCAGTCCGAATTTAATGTCCTGCCATTGATCTATTCTTTTTTGAATCAATGGATCAGGATCCGGAACATAGATTTGTTCCTCGTGTTGGGCAGATACTCTCAGTCCCGACAGGACCAGAATAAGAAAAAGAAGCTTTGCTGATTTCATTCTGCAAGAAATTTACCACCTAATTTAATCAAAATTTAAACTCCTTATTTGTGGATATTGAACCAGACTGTTTTAACTCCAGTTGGTCATAAACTGGTTATAGCTTTCACAGGGCAGGCGTTATTCTTTAAATCTCAGATATGAAAAAAGCTGTCAAGCCGGTTTCCTTTTTTCAGCCGGTAATGGAAGAAAAAAAATATGATAGCTATTGGAAGAATTGAAACAGCTACAATGAGCGACCATTGCAAATCCACAAAGCCGTTCCGGTATATATCAAATATTATTTCTGTTACAATACAATATCCTGATAGCGCAACAAATGCTGATGCGATAATATTCAGCCCTTTCAAATGGAATGCATTGTAGAGAACAATGACAGTTCCTGCCAGAATAAATCCGGTGACCGTGACCGGGAGTCCGACCGGGAAGAACCATTCCCTGCCGGTGGCGATCAGGTCAATAAAAAAGAGAGCTGTCAGAATTGTAAGCATCTGTAAGGTTACTATTGTCAAAACTCTTTTATATGCAAACAGGTAAAGTGTCAGGATTACCCATGCCGCTGTTATTGAAACGTCAGAGAAGAGCGACCAGTTCAACCCTTTGCCCGTTAACAGATCAAGGATCGTACAGACAGCGATACCGCAAAAAGCTATTATTCCGCTTAGTTCCCATAGATACCTTCTGTTTTCCTTTTTCTCAAGTTGAATGATATCCGAAGGATAAATACCGGAAATTTGTTCCTGTTCTTCTCTTTTTTCAGGATCCTTGCCGCAAAGAGGGCATATCTTCAGTCCGTCATCCAGCTCCACTCCGCAATTGACACATAAAGTCATAGGCTGTGTTTTAGTTGTTGTTCAAAATCTTAACATGAATACCGGCACTTGAAAGATGCCTGAAAATATGCTGTTCAAGCTCCCGTGATTGCGTGATATTACAAAAACAGATCCTTAGCTTGTTTTTATATGAAAGCAATGCGCAGCCTGACTTCACTTTTCTGTTGGGTGGAGTCGGGATGAGCTCGAAAGAATTAATCATATCCTCCATTTCTCCGGGAAGCGTTACAGATCCAAGATTAGTTACCATACCAGTCCAGCGCTTCGCAGCAAGCTTTCTGTAAATAAAAGCAGTGGCCATTTTTTTAATGAACAATGGCATTATCCTGACGATCATTAGTTTCTCATAACTTACATTTGATGAGAGGAATCTTGATATTTGTTTGATGTCGGTGCTTATCTGCAACTGGTGATGTACTGATCTGATTATCTCTTCGAATGTGTAAGTTCCCAGTCTTACATCAATTTCGGGGAGTACAAAAAGTGAAAAATTCCGCATTGTCCTTGTGGGAAATTTGTTTCTCATGTTAACCGGTACCTCAATCCTCAAAACCTTACGCCTGTCTTTTTTGCTTTTTCCTTTCCGGGAAATAAATATCTTCTGGAGGGCAAAAAAGTAGACAGCCACAAAATACTCGGTAACAGACACTTTATGCCTACGTGATATTTCAAGGATCTCATCAACATTCATCTCAGCACTCAGTACTCTAAGTCTTGGCCTCTTATTAAGCCTGAAAGGCAAATGCCAGGCTTTAACAAGCCTAGGCGGAGGAGGCAGTTTCTGAAAGAACCTGTTATATCCGTCTTCGAACTCCTCTTCGGATACCGGTGTTTGAGGCAGGATTATGTTCCCGGGTGAGCTGATATGCTTGCCGGCAAGTGTCAGGTATGTGTAAAGCAGTGATTTCAGGTATTCGAGTCCGCCCCCGCCATCAGTAAGAATATGTGTGAACTCTACCGAGATCCTGTTGCCCCTGATAACAATCCTGTACAAGGGTTCGTTTTTCCTTTTGATGGCAAAAGCGGTGCAGGGGATTTCTTCATCAGCCTGGATGCGCGGCAGCTGATCATTAAAT
This sequence comes from uncultured Bacteroidales bacterium, assembly GCA_963828775.1. Lineage (GTDB taxonomy): Bacteria > Bacteroidota > Bacteroidia > Bacteroidales > VadinHA17 > LD21. The sequence continues at coordinate 17,799 of CAWHGX010000075.1, forward strand.
TCGAGGAAATGCCAGAATATTCCGCTTCCCAGGGAAACGCTGAAATATGGAAATCTTTTTGAAGTTATTGCCACAGCTTCCCTGATGGCCGAATATCTCACAGGTTCTTTCAGCGAAGCTGTTACCCTGAAGACAGTGGTAAGATCTTCCGAAATGATTGCCGGAAACAGCTTCGCAGCATTATCAAGCTTCAACCAGCCCCTCTCCCGATAAGATTTTGTTTTAATGGCTCTACCCCTGTTAGAAATTTATTATTACAATTAATTACCTGGAATGTTCTTTAAAAAAAGACCAGATAATTTCATTGGCATCAATATCCCTGCAGGTTTTACCTATCAACGATTCAGGTAAATACTGAAAACCACCGGGCCAGGTATGTCCCCCTCCGTCAACAACATAAAGAATTACTTCAGTTCCGTCAACGCCATTGTTGTATTCCTTCCTTATTACTCTTGTACCATCCCCGGGATCCCTGTCAGGCTCTTCAGTCACAACAGGTGTGATCGAACACATATTCCGGTTTACCCAGAAACCAACTGATTCATCAACAGATAAAACTTTACCCAGGTTTATCTTGCGGAGTCCATAAATATAACCTCCTTCAAATGGAACCAGAGGATCATCTAAATTATTAATAGCCAATACTGAAACAGGTCTGGATGGCAGGCATTCTGTAAAAAGCAGGTGCGGAATATTTCCGTCCACCGGAGCAATAGCAGTAATTTTATTTGATAATTCACAAGCCAGACGATATGACATTATAGCTCCATTTGATATACCTGTAACGTAAACCCGTTTGGGATCGATGTTATAATCCTGTATCATGTAGTCTATTAATTCAGAAATGAAGCCAACGTCATCAATATTCTCCCTGTGTGCCCGGTCGTCTGCTTCTTCATCCATTCTGCCATCATTCCAGTTCAACTCAATTCCATCAGGATAGACTACTATGAATCGATCCTGATCAGCCAGTTTATTAAAACCTTTGCGTGTAAGGGGTATCATGCTCCATCCGTTTGCTCCCCTGCCATGTAATGCCATAACCAACGGCAGCTGTTCAGATTTGTCATAGAATGATGGAATATATATATTAAATGTTCGTTTCAGGCTGTCATGCATTATTGAGGCTTTCTGATCTTTCCCGGCAAACGCCGGAAATGAAATCATATTAAATCCAACCAGCACTTTTAAAAATGCAGACAATCCGGATGCTGAAAGTGATTTTAGTTTTTGCATGTGATGCTGCAATATAGACAGTTTTTCGATACAACCTCTAATGCATTGTGCTAACAAGCGACATAGCTTCAGCTATATTATGTTGAAGATTTTCTTTATTGCTTCAATATTCCGTGCATTCACAATATTCTTTGCTTCAGGAGTGTACAGGTAGTCTATTGTATCCTTGTGCCGGTCAACAACTTTCGCTCTGACCAATTTCCCCATACTGTTTATAAGTTTATTATCCGAGCTGAATGGTTCATCCAGTATGGCTATTGCAGCAGGCAGCCATCTTGAAGGGAACTGATCATCATATATACCTCCCTGCTTATACTGATTTATCACAGAATCTATTTCATATAAAACAGATTCAAGACCTTTTGATTCATTCAGATTTATGTTATTATCCTTTGCCCATTTTGCAAGTGCTTCTCTGTTTGGTACTATCAATGCAGAAGTATATTTATTCTGGTTATTATAAAGCATCATCTGTTCTATAAGCTTTGACCGGTAGGTTACGGTTTCCTCTATTCCTTCAGGGCTGTATTTTTCACCATCGTCAGAAATAAGAAGGCTCTTAAATCTTCCCAGAACATAAAGGAATCCGTCCTGATCCATGTGTCCCATATCTCCTGTATGGAGCCATCCGTCACGAATGGTTTCCCTGGTTGCCTTTTCGTTCTTCCAGTAGCCCTTCATAACATTTTCTCCGCGGACCACAATCTCACCCTTCGTGCCTGTAGCCAACTCCTTTCCATCCTCATCACATATTTTAATGTCGAGATTTTTGACTAAAAAGCCTGATGATCCCAGCTTGTGTCTTTTTTCCGTATTTCCGGAAATAACAGGTGAAGCTTCTGACAAACCATACCCTTGCAGCATAGGTATACCTATGGCATAAAAGAATTTCTGAAGTTCAATATCGAGCAATGCAGCTCCCCCGAAGAAGAATTTAAGTCTTCCGCCAAAATTGGATCTTATCTTCCTGAACAGAATTATATCATAAAGCTTGTTCAACGGTTGAAGGAATATTTTTAAACCTTTTCCTTTGTCCCATCCTATGCCGTTGTAAGCGTATGCAACCTTAAGTGCATGTTTAAAGAGCTTTTCTGCAAAAGGTCCCTTGTCCCTGATAGCCTTTTCAATCCCTTTCCGAAAGCTTTTTGCCAGGGCTGGTGCACTGAACATGAATACAGGTCGGACCTCCTTTATATTTACCGGGATATTTTTAAGGCTGTCAAGATAAGATTTACCCGACTGAACAGCAGCCAGGCTTGCACCTACAGCCATCATTATGTAAATCCCTACCGTATGCGCAAATGAGTGGTCCCATGGCAGGATCAGTAATGTTGACCACCATTCGGGAACATCCATAAGAGTAAGAGTCTGTTCAATATTGGCAGTATAATTTCTGTGCGATAAAATTATTCCCTTGGGATCAGCTGTCGTTCCTGAAGTGTAACAAATATTTGCATAATCATCAGGGCTGACTGATTTTGTTGTTTCAATGAATTTATCATAGTTTTTACCAAGGTAATCCTCTCCCATTTTTTTGACCTCTTCAATATATATCTCATCCCTGGAATAACTTTCCTGCGGGTCTAAAAGAATAATTTTTTCAAGATTCTTAAGGTCCTGCTTAATTGGATTTATTTTATCGAGCTGGAGGCCTGAAACTATCACCCATCTTGAGCCTGAATGGTCAAGTCTGAATTTCAGATCAATACCTTCTTTTAGTGTGATGGAAAGAGGTACGCTTACAGCACCTGTATGAAGTATCCCCAGTTCACTTATTACCCAGTCGGTCCGGGATTCAGACAACAATGCAATCCTGTCACCTTTTCTGATACCAAGTGCCATAAGTCCTGCCGCTACTTTGTAAGCCTGTTCTTTCGTCTTTTTGTAGGTGATCGCCTCGTATCTGTCAGTCTTTTTCTCCAGAAGATAGGGGTTATCAGCATACTTTTGCGTACTGGTCTCGAACAAATCTATTATGGTTTTCATAGGAATTGATTATTAGTTACATAACTTCTATATGAGAATATGAATCGGTTATTAACCTGGGATGAGACTTGCCATTCCGGCTCTTCATTTTAGTAAAGTTATTAAAGTATTGAATCCAAAGCAAATAAATCTGACTTTGCGTTTTCGCTATCTGCGTTGTCGTGTTAATTGCTGGTTAATAAAAAACCTTGAACACAGTTCAGAGAATCGGGATTAATAATGCTGCAATCTTGTTTATCCGGAAAAGCATTAGTCACTCTGATCCAAATTAGCAAATCATTACTGTCTTTCCTCCCACTGCTGAAAGCAACCTTTTCTATACATATTTCCGGAAGAATTTCGGATATCAAATGGAAATTCCTCATTTCGCCTTTTTCCATCGCTCCAGCCTATAGTATTGTCCATCCTAATGGCTAAATTTCTTGACCAATTGGTTTTTAGAACCATGAGATCCCTCATCCCGGTTACCCGGGATTCGGGATGACAATGTCCGCTATTTTATGGATCCGGGGAGGGAAGCAGGAGTATTGTCAATAGAAAGTTCTATTGATAGCTCTTTCAAATCCTGTTTGAAACGCCCCTGACTTCCAGGACAATCCGAGAACCATTGATTAGACAGAAGTCTAAAATCTGCTGTGTCAATTAAATCAGAACAAAGTAAAAAATCTTTTAATACGTTGATAGTTTTTGAGGTTTTCAGGACAAGCTGCATTTGGCAGTCAGACAGATCAGGTATTACAGAATGATCCTAAAATTCCAGGAATAAAACCGGTGAAATATTAATTTTGTCTGAGCTATCTTTGGTTTAATTGACAGTTCGCGGAAAAACAAAATCAAAGGACCTGAAAATATTATGAAAAGAAGTGAAGTAAATAAAATCATTTCCGATGTAAAAGACTTTTTTGCCAGACAAAAATTCATGCTGCCTGAATGGGCTTACTGGTCCCCGGATAAATGGAAGGGAGTATATGAAAAATGCTCAGAGATAGTCGACAATAAGCTCGGATGGGACATAACCGATTTCGGAAGTAATGATTTTTATAAAACAGGACTGGCCCTTTTTACTATACGAAATGGCAGCTGGGCCAGAAAGGATAAATTATACTGCGAGAAGATAATGGCAGCCTGTGAGGGACAGGTTACACCAATGCATTTTCACTGGAATAAGACCGAAGATATCATAAACAGGGGCGGAGGCAATCTTGTTATGGAACTTTACCGGGCAACTGATGACAAAAAGCTTTCAGATGAACCGGTAACTGTAAGCATCGATGGCGTATTGGTTACAACAAAGGCGGGGGAACCTTATGTTTTGAAACCCGGGCAGAGTATATGCCTTACATCAGGGCTTTTTCACAGGTTCTACGGTGAACCCGGAAAGGGTATGGTACTTATCGGTGAGGTGAGCCTTGTAAATGATGACAACAATGATAATTGCTTTTATGATTTTGTGGGACGGTTCCCTGATATAGAGGAGGATGTGGATCCGGTCCATCTCCTGGTGAATGATTATTCAAAATACTTATAGCTGATACTTAACATCAATATCGTATGCCCGATAGAATTACAGTATCCGGTGTGGGTTGCTGCCTTGTTGATATAATGTACAATAATGTAGATTTTAAAAGTGATGCAATCCGGAATTATCTGTCCAGAGAACGGGGAGATGGAGGATTGACTCCCGGCAAGCTTGTATTTCAGGAAGAGTTTGAAGAATACAGCGGCATCAATCTGGATGACTTCATTAATAAAATTGCAGGCGGAAGAAATCCTGATAAAATAAATATCGGAGGACCTTCAATCGTTTCCCTGATACATGCAGCCCAGCTTACCGGCAGGGAGAGATGCGAGGTTCGCTTCTGCGGAAGGGCGGGAAATGACAAAAATGGTCAATACCTGATATCATCTCTCACGAAAACCCCGGTAATTACTTAAAGACTTTAAACTTGTCGAAAACCGTACTCCTTCAACACTTGTACTGTCCGATCCGGACTATGATAATGGACATGGCGAGAGGATGTTCATAAATTCAATTGGTGCTGCCTGGAATTATAATCCGGACGATCTGGATGAGGATTTTTTTAATTCCGGGATGGTTGTTTTTGGAGGCACAGCCCTTGTACCAAATATTCACGATCATCTGGCGATCCTGCTTGGAAAGGCAAAATCGCGGGGATGCATCACTGTTGTGAACACAGTCTTTGATTTCAGGAATGAAAAAGCTCATCCTTCAAAAAGATGGCCGCTTGGAGAAAATGATGAAAGCTATAAGCTCACAGATCTTCTTATCACTGATCAGGAAGAGGCTTTAAGGCTCAGTGGCGAATCTGATATAAGTGAAGCGGTGAAATTTCTGCTTGATAAAAAAGTCTCGTCTTTTATTATTACCAACGGATCCTCTGATGTAACAATTTATTCAGATGGTACATTTTTTGGCTTAACTCCTGTCAGTTACCTGCCTGTATCACAGGTCATCCGTGATGAGCTGAAAAGTCACAAAGGAGGTGACACAACAGGTTGTGGCGATAATTTTGTTGGTGGTGTCATCGCATCAATCGTTAACCAGCTGACCGGCAAAGCAAACAAGTGTGACCTCAGGGAGGCATGCTACTGGGGTATAGTATCAGGAGGATTTGCCTGTTTCTACATGGGCGGAACATATTTTGAAGAAAGACCCGGAGAAAAAATGGAATGGATCAAACCTTATTATGACTCATATAAAAAGCAAATATCAGACTAACACCGGCAAAATAGTAATTTTCGGCGCAGGAAGGATTGGCCGTTCTTTTATCGGGCAGTTATTCAGCCGTTCAGGATTTGAGGTGGTATTTGTGGATATCAACGAAGAACTGATCAGCAGACTCAACAGCGAAAAGCAATACAAGGTTGTTATTAAAGATAATTCAGGCGAAGAGATCCTGATGATTAAGAATGTCCGGGGAGTGTGTCTGAATGATTCTGATCAGGTGGTCCGTGAACTGGCCGGCGCTGATATTGCCGCCCTGTCAGTTGGCCGGCAGGGTATACCCGATGCAATTCCCATTATTGCCAGGTCTCTGGTTTTGAGAAGAGAGCTCTACGGCAACACTCCTCTTGATTTCATAATTGCTGAGAATATGCGAAATTCCGACCAATACATCAGAGCTGAGCTTAGCCGGTTTCTTCCGCACGATTATCCGGTTAATGATCTTACAGGTCTTGTTGAAACCAGTATTGGCAAGATGGTTCCTATTATGTCTCAAAAAGATCTCGGGGAAGATCCTCTTCAGGTATTTGCCGAGCCCTACAATACCCTGATCGTGGCCAAAGGAGGATTCAGGAATCAGATACCGGAGGTGCAAAACATTGATCCGAAAGAGAATATAAAAGCCTGGGTAGACCGGAAATTGTTCATACATAATCTTGGTCATGCTGCATCTGCATATCTTGGATTTGAGAAACACCCGGAGGCACTTTATATTTATGAGGTGCTCGATGACAGGGGTATAATTGAAAATACAAGGGAAACGATGCTTCAGTCAGCTGATATTTTGCTGGCACTATATCCGGATGAGTTTACTCACACTCAGCTGGAAGCTCACGTTGATGATCTGCTCTGCAGGTTCCGGAACAAAGCTTTGGGAGATACTGTTTTCAGAGTGGGGTGTGATTTATACCGGAAACTAAGTCCCGAGGACAGGATGGTTGCACCAATCAGATCAGCAATCAGGCTGAGCAAACCTTATGATCTTATTCTTAAAGCACTCCTGGCTGCAATTTTTTTCAGGGCAAAAGATGAACACGGCAGATATTTCCCTTCGGATGAAAATTTCTTTTCAGAAGCCGGCAAAGGATCGGACCATATTCTCAGGAGCATATGCGGATTAAGCCTGTCAGTTTAATTTGACCAGTTATCGCAGATTTATGTACCTTTATGCCATGCATGAATTTTCACTGGCAGGAGAAGTAGTAAAGCTTGCTGAATATGAGGCTGAGAAAAACAAAGCACGTTCAGTAAGTGAAATTACAATTGAGGTGGGCAATATGAGCGGAATTGAAGCTGTCGCCTTCGAATCAGCACTTGGCCTGCTGGCAGAAGGCTCCATACTCGAAAAAGCCCTCCTGAATATAGTGAAAACCAGGGGCAGGGGTATGTGCAATTCCTGCGGTAAGGAATTTGAGATGAACGGGAGAATGGATACATGTCCCCAATGCCACTCATATCCTTCCGAAATCAGGGGGGGAAGTGAATTCAGGGTGGTATCACTGCTGATAGAAGAGGAATGATCCTCTAGGGTGAGGGCTGGGTGCTGGGTGCTGGGGTAAGTTAAGAAATAGATAAAATTAAAATAAATAAATTTCATGTTATGTGTGAGACATGTGGATGCGGTAAATCTGACGGTTATATAATTCACAACATGAAACATACTCATGAACATGAACACAGTCATGAAAACGGGTATACTCATTCACATGAGCATGAGCATGAGCATGAACATGAACATGAACATGAACATGTGCATTCACATGAGAAGGTTCTCAATCTTGACATCGACATCCTTTCCGGGAATAACATTACTGCAGGGATGAACCGCAGGTTTTTTGAAGGCAGGATGGTACTTTGCCTGAACATGGTAAGCTCACCCGGATCGGGTAAAACTTCTATACTTGAAAAGACTATAAATTATCTTAAGGCATCGTGGAAAATAAATGTCATCGAAGGCGATCAGCAAACACTTATCGATGCTGACAGGATTGAGAAAGCCGGCGCTTCTGCCCTTCAGATAAATACAGGTTCCGGATGCCATCTTGATGCCCGGATGATTGAAGAGGCCCTGAAAAGCCTGGATCCCGAAACAAATTCAATTCTCTTTATTGAAAATGTCGGTAACCTTGTCTGCCCGGCCATGTTCGACCTTGGAGAGAAAAAGCGGGTACTTGTAATCAGCGTGACTGAAGGTGAAGATAAGCCGCTGAAATACCCTAATATATTTGAATCGTCGCATCTGTGTATTATCAATAAATCGGACCTTCTGCCATATGTCGATTTCCGTACGGAAGAGTTTGAAAAACATGCCCGGATCATCAATCCTCACCTTGAATTCATTACCATGTCTGCCAGAACCGGGGAAGGCATGAATAAATGGTTTGAATGGATTTTAAGTCAGACCGTAGTTTTTTCCCGCCAGGGGAAATAATAAAATAGTGTTTCATTTTAGTAACTCAACCGGATCTCCCTCTTTTTTATTTTAATATTCTGTTAACGAAGTTTTTAAAATAACTTAACCAGGAATGGTATGTTTTTTGAAAGGAATTCTTTGATCATATATAATATTTTAGAATCAGATGAACGGGAAACCTAAGTTGATGAAAGGTCCTATTATTAAAGAATATTATTTATGGCTTCGCTCATACAACATATTAAGTCATGCGGGAGGGACAAGCTGAGACCGGCATTTATTATGCTGGCTGCATTTCTTCTGTTCAGCATCGATACTAATGCCCAATATTTCGGCAGGAACAAACCGGGTTACCGGAAATTCAGATTTGATGTAATTCAAACCCCGAATTTTGAGATATACCACTATTTAAAAAATGACTCTCTAAGTAGTGCTCTTTCGCGGTGGACAGAGAACTGGTACAGCATACACCAGCTTGTTTTTAAAGATACTTTCAAAACAAAGAATCCTGTAATATTCTACAGCAACCATCCCGATTTTCAGCAAACCAATACTATCAGCAGTATTATCGGGACCGGAACCGGAGGCGTGACTGAAAGCTTAAAGAACAGGGTAATAATGCCTGTCGCTACATCACTTGCCCAGACTGATCATACTCTGGGGCATGAGCTTGTGCATGCTTTCCAGTATAATATGTTTCTGAACACCGACTCGCTGAAAAAGCTCTCAATAAACAATATTCCTCTCTGGATGATAGAAGGTATGGCGGAATATTTATCATTGGGCAGCGTCGATCCCCATACTGCCATGTGGATGAGGGACGCAGTGCTGAACAAGGATTTCCCGACATTGAAGCAATTGTCGACAGATTCGAAGTATTTTCCTTACCGTTATGGTCAGTCTTTCTGGGCCATGGCCGGAAAGACCTGGGGAGATACCATCCTGTTACCGCTTCTCGAGAAAACTGCCCAGTTTGGTTTTGATGAAGCGGCCAAAAAGCTTTTGGGATATAACGAGAGCACTCTATCAGGTATGTGGAAGAGCGCGAACGAAGTATACTTCACTCAATTTTTGCAAAAAGAAGCCGACAATCTTGCAGGAAGGCAGATTGTGTCTGAAATCAATGGCGGCAGAATTAATATATCCCCTTCAATTAGTCCCGATGGAAAATATCTTGCCTTTTTCTCTGAAAAGAATCTTTTTACCCTCGATCTGTTCCTTGCTGACGCAAGTACCGGAAAAATAATTAAGAAGCTTTCGAGTGTGATCAGAAACAATGAAATAGATGATTTCAGCTTTATTGAATCATCAGGAACATGGTCCCCGGACGGAAAGAAATTTGCTTTTGTGATCTTCAGTAAGGGGGTGAATAAACTTGCTATCCTCGACGTTGGAAAATCGAGAATTAAAGGGGAATATACAATTCCGGGTGTGGCATCCTTTTCAAATCCTGCCTGGTCGCCTGACGGGGAGAATATAGTTCTTACCGGACTGGTGGAAGGAATAAGTGACCTTTATCTTTTCAATATTAATACCGGCGAAGTTGAAAAGCTCACCGATGATTTTGCTTCCAATTTGCATCCTTCGTGGTCATCAGATGGTAGTTACATTGTCTTCTCACAGGAGAGACTTAATGAAAATGCTAACCGGAAAAAGTTCAGCTTTGATCTGGCAATCCTTGATATGAAGAAAAAGACAATAACAAAAAAAGATGTTTTTAAGGATGCATGGAACATGAATCCATGTTATTCTCATGATGACAGATTTATCTATTTTCTTTCAGATGCCGACGGGTTCAGGAACCTTTATAAATATGAACTTGAAACAGACCGCGTTTACAGGCTGACCGATTATATGACAGGTATCAGCGGTATAACATCTTTTTCTCCGGCGATAAGCGTACCGACAGGAGGTAAGCTGATTGCCTATAATTACTACCTCAATGGGAAATACCAGATCTGGACAGCCGATGAAAGCCAGTTTCAAAGTACCGAAGCCGACAGGAATTATGTTAATTTTGATGCAGGGACGCTGCCTCCTGTAAAACACGTCGCGGTCAACCTTGTTGATACGACTCTTTATTACCGCAGGAAAATTTCAGAACTGCCGGTCGATTCAATAAAAGAGATCCCATACAGGTCAAAATTTAAGCTTGATTACATTTCAAACAATGCCAGCATAGGTGTTTCGACAGGTATGTTCAGAAACAACATGGGAGGCAGTATTAACGCTATTTTCAGCGATATGGTCGGGAATAATCAGCTATATTCTGCACTCTCGCTCAATGGCGAAATTTATGATTTTGGCGGTCAGGTTGCTTATATCAATCAGAAAGGCAAAATCAAGTGGGGAGCCGCTGTTTCTCATATCCCGTATCTGTCGGGAAATATGTTCATGAAATTGGATACTATTGATATCCAGGATGCCAGTATCCCTGTTTACAATCTTGTCATTGATTATCTGAGAATGTTTGAGGATAATATTTCATTCTTCTCATCCTTTCCCATTTCCCAGACCAGGAGGTTCGAAGCATCTGCGTCATCATCCTGGTATTATTTCAGGATTGACAGATATAATAACTATTACCTTCCGGAAGGTATAGAAATAGGAGCGTCCAGGGAAAAGATGCCGGCCCCGGAGGGTAATGACTTCCAGCAGGTTTCGTTAGCTTATATTGAGGATAATTCATATTTCGGCATGACGTCGCCAATGCAGGGACACCGGTCCCGGTATGAGGTAGAAAAATATTTTGGTGCGGCCAATATCTTTACGACACTGATTGACTTCAGGAAGTATTTTTATGTAAAGCCGGCCACTATTGCTTTCCGGCTATATAACTACGGAATGTACGGGAAAGACGCTGAAGATGGAATAATATCTCCGCTTTACATTGGCTATCCATGGCTTATAAGGGGTTACGAGAATGTTTCATTCGATTATTACTCGCCTGAAGCTGACCAGTTCAATGTCTCATGGCTCAGTGGAACAAGAATCGCGGTGGCAAATACTGAACTGAGGCTTCCATTCACAGGTCCTGAAAGGCTGGCACTTATTAAATCAAAATGGCTGCTAACAGATATCAACCTGTTCTTTGATTCCGGATTGGCATGGAGACAGGGAAGTAAAATAAGACTGGACGGAAAAACGGCTTCAGATATTGGAGAAAATGTCAGATTTCCTCTGTTCAGTACCGGTGCTTCAGTCAGGATAAATCTTCTCGGATATCTGGTTATTGAACCTTACTATGCTTTCCCCCTTCAGAATGGCGGCTTTAAAAATGGAACATTCGGGATCAATTTTGTCCCGGGCTGGTAAAAAGAATTAATTTGAATTATTTTTCGTAGACAATTGCTTTAGATCCTGAAACGTCATTGTCAGTTGCAGTTATTTTCGAAGATTTTTTTCCGATAAGAATCGCTACAGACTGGTTCCCCTTTCCTGCGGAGCGGATTATATTATTGGTGATCCTGATATCACGGGTTTCCCCTCCGATATGGAATCCTGCTGACTCCCTGCTGATCCCATTGTTTTCAATGCTATTATTTACAAATGTATTCCGGTGACCACTGTTCTGCTCATTTTCATTGCGGAACAGGACTCCATGTGACCCGTTTTCGAAAACATGGTTATCTTCAAAAAAATTATCGGTGTCTTTATGACCAATCGAGATCCCGTTATCGCCGTTCCCATAAACCGTATTATTCCTGAAAATGCCGTTTTGTACGCGCCAGCACAGGAAAATGCCATCTCCCTTGTTGTGATGGCTGATGCAGTTTTCAATTATTGAGTGGTCCGAACCTGTTCCCGGGTGATATCCAAGACCATCTCCGTTTGCAGCTTCACATCCACGGATAGTAATGTTCTCGGTGATCTGCCAGCTGAAGGTATCACCATTGAATTCATTTATCTTTACATTCTCAACAAGACAATTCTTCGATTTGTGGATATAAATTCCACCTCCCCTGCATCCGTTAATATAATCATTCGTGTTCTTATTCCCTTCCACCACAAAGTCAGCAATCCTGACATTCTCGACATCAACCGCTTCAATTACAGAAAAACTGTTGGTAATTGTGCCATTCAATGAAGCAACATAGTCATTGACAGTCCTGTTATCAAAATAGATTGTATTATCCTGAATATCAGTAATTACTGCTGTAGTGACATCCCATCCCTGATCATGCTCATCATCATAAAGCTGGATTCCCATTCCTGTCTTAAAGCCGCTGGCATCTTTCACCACAGCTTTCAGCATACCCCAGTCTGCGTCAATAATGAAACTGGTTTTGAATCCGTCACACTTTTTCAGGACGGTGGTCTTCCCTGATCCGATCAATGAAGTGTTGCTTGAGAGCCGGACCGGGCCAATTATACTGTAATTGCCAGGATTAAGCTTTACCGTTCCGCCTCCCCTTGATTTAGCAGCATCAAGCGCAATCTGAATGGCCTGCGAATTAAAACCAGGGACGTCAGCGTCAGGCCCTCCGACAGTGATTATCTGTCCGGAATGTCTGATATTTACGAGCCCGATTTCCTGGCAGTAAATGACCGGATTCAAAGCCAGGCAAATAAGGACCAGGTTAAATACTCTGTTTATTTTACTGTTCATATTTTATTCCTCCCGTGTTTAATTTACAAATGAAATGTCCGAAGTCCACAGTCAGAAACCGGAAATAAGATTAACTAATCAAAACTAACAAATGTTAAACTCCGGCAATCCTTCTCTTGTATTCGTCCAGAGCTTCATCGAGCCGTAGTTTGGCTGTCGTATCACCAGGTACATTATGAGAAGGATGAATATATAATCTCACTCCTCTTTCAGCAAGTATCTCAGCAACAGTAGTGACGGTCATCCACACACAAGTTACAAAAGCCATAGTCGATACAGGGCCGATCTTGTCCTGGTGGTTTTTAAGCGGAACTGAAGCATCTTCAAGCGGAGCACAGGTATCAACAACGACATCGGCAAGCTCAAATATCGTCTTTCCGCATGAATGTCTGGTCTTCCTGCCTTTTGCAGCGGCAGCTGCACCGAACACAATAACTTTCATACCCTTATCCCTTGCTTCGAGGGCAATATCGATATTTACATTATTTATGCCTGAATGTGAAAAGAGCCACATGATATCCCGCCTGTCAAAATCATACCCTTTCATGATCTCTTTACCATATCCTTCAACACGCTCAAGGAAAACAAACTGATGCACTCCCATCTCACCTGTTATCCTGGTAAAGAAAGTAAGAGGCAGTTCTATCATGGGGTGAAATCCGACAAATCCGCCGATCCTGGGATACATTTCTTCTATTGGTAAGGTTGCATGTCCGCATCCGAAGGTATGAACCCATCTTTTGCACTCAATGGTATCTGCCATCAGCTCTGCTGACTTACTGATATTTTCCATTTGTGTTTCTTCAATGCCGGTCATAATCGACCTTGCATTCTCAAGCCACTGTTTTGCTAACATCATATAAAGAATTAAAAGTTATTGAAAACTATAAGGACTAAAGTCCATAAGCTCCAGATATTCCAAAACCACGGCCTTAAGGCCGTGGTTAAAGACCTGGTTGAGATCCGGGCTTTAGCCCTTATACTTTTTTACAATTACTAGACCCAAGATCGCCATAATAATCATCTCTGCAAACGTTACGGTAATCAGATGACTGATGCCATATTTCATTGATATAACTCCCATACAATAGTTAATAACCATGTTCCCCAGGAGTGCAATTGTAAGCACAAAGCTGAATGCCGTTCCTGAAAGAGAGACATACCGGGCACCGGTAAAACCAAGCATTACGGGAAAGCCACATGCTAACCCGGCACCCACCAGCATAAAGCCTGTCAAAGCGGTGCCCGAAGAAATTCCTGATTTAATGCATATTATCCCAAGGAGAACAAATATAAGGGATGCAATCAGAATTCTTCTGACAGGTATATTTCTTAAAATTGTGCCTGTTATCAACCGCATTATTACCATTCCGGCAACAAATAATGATAATCCATAGAGTGCTTCATCCTGTGGCACCAAAAGATGGTCCGCAAGGTAGGTTGTTGTCCAGTTATTCATTAAACCCTCAAAACTGCTCTGGAAGAAGAGAAAAACGGCAATGAGGATCAATACCTTATCTTTAAAAAAAGCCAGTATGCCCGCAACCGGGATCTTCTCCGCAATCTTTGGAGGCGGCAGCTTAATGACAGCAAATAATATTCCGGTCAGGAAAGACAGGATCCCAACTGCAGCAACAATTTTTTCAAACCTGAAGCTCTCACCAAGAATGCCCAGAATAAGAGGCATTCCCAGGGCTCCAATCCCGAAAAAGACACCCAGAAGGCTGATATTGGCGGTCTTGTCATATTCGCTTATATCGGACACCAGTGCATTAGTGGCTCCGTTTATTGCTCCTCCGGCCAGACCAATAAGGAATATGGCTGCTTTCAGCAGTCCGGATGATTCAGTAAAGGCAATCCCTTCGAATCCGGCTGATAATAATATGCAGGAAAGAAAGATCAGGATCTTATATCCGTATTTATCTGCAACCGGGCCAAACAGCAGTGATCCTGTCAGAATCCCGAGGGGAAGTATCGAAAAGAGAGTCCCGGCAGCGAAATCATCAAGGCTGAGTTTTTCTTTAAGATCAGGTGTAATGGAACCTAGCGATATCAATGCTATGCCAAAGAGCAGCATACCCAGGCAGGCCGACCAGAAGACAACTCTCCTATTGTACATTTTTAATTATTTAAAGATCCAAAACTATGCAAATTCTTCAATGCCAGGTAACCCGCTCCAAATACTCCTGCATCACCTTCCAATCCTGACACTTCAAGTGTCACCTGCGTTATACTGACAGGTTGAGCCCATCTTGAAGCTTCATTCATGATTGCAGAAAGCAGTTTTTTCGCCGGGCCAAAAACACCACCTCCCATGATTATCTTTTCGGGATTGAAAAGGCTGATAATATTTGCCACTGCCATACCCCAGAATCCGATACACTGTTCAATTACTGCAGTTGCAAGAGAGTCGCCTTTTTCCCAGGCAAAAAACAGATCGCCGGCCCTTATGGTTTCAGGATCCCTGTCGCTGAGGATGCCTGAATATAATGTATTTCCCTTTAACAAATCCCTGGTCACTCTGGCAATGCCTTCTCCTGAAGCATGATATTCAAAGCACCCGCGATCAATATATTTGTCTTCAAATGGCCTGCTTAGTGCCATCCATCCTATTGCACCGGCAATGTCATTACTGCCTCGCAGAACTTCGCCATTCACCAGAATTCCAGCTCCAATACCTGTTCCCACAGCAAGAAAAACAGCATCTTTACAGCCTCTTGCATTTCCCATCCACACTTCACCAAGAATATAGCAGGCCCTGTCGCTGTCGATCACAACCGGAATATCACCTGTGACACTCCTGACCTCTGACAGCAGAGGATATTCTTTCCATCCGGGAATATTCGGAGCCCAGACAATGCCGGTTTTAGCGTTGCTGATCCCGGGTACTGAGATGCCAATGGAGTCAATTTCATTTCCTGTTTGTCCGGCTTCTTCAATGTACATGGTGATCCTTTCCATGATCAGGTTCCCAACTTCTTCACCTGAGCGCGCTTCAAGGGGAACACTCCCCCTGAATAAAATGGTCCCGTTATTATCAAAAACAGCTGCCGCAAGTTTTGTTCCTCCAAGATCGAGTCCTAAAAGTGACATGTAAAGAATATTAATTTGTTATTTTTTTACCCCCATCCCAACTTTCCCCCATAGGGGAAGGAGTTCGTCAATTCTCACAAACCTATAGCCCCGGCTTTTTAGCTCCTTTATCAATTCGGACAGATATAAATAGAATTTATCTGCCCTTCGCGGATCTGTTCCGATATGTATAAGCAGAATAAATCCATTCAGACCTGAAAGAGAATTCTCTTCATAAGAGACTATTGAATTGAAGATCGTTCTGCTGTCGACATATTGATTCCCCATTTCCGGGTATGTGTAATCGGCATTACTGCGGGTGCCTGCTGTAAAATTTACAAGCTGAAGTCCCGACTCATTTGTCCATTGAGCTATAGTGTCGTTGTACCATTCATAGGGTGGCAGGAAATATCTTGCTTCTTTCCTGTTTATTCCGTATTTTCTCATTTCCAGATAAGAGTCGTTCAGGTCATCGGTGAACTCTTTCCTGCATATAAGCAGGCTGTCCCTTTTGATCCAGTCACAATAAAGCAGATGCCTGTCGGAATGAGAACCCAGATAATTCCTGTTCTCTATAAGGGCTTTAATAACAGGTCCGAATTCCTTGTTCCGGTAAAAATTACCAGTCAGGAAAAATGAAGCTTTTATATTTTCTTTTTCAAGGGTTTCAGAAATAAATGGTCCTCCATCTCCAAACCCGTCACCTGTAAATACGAGGGCAATTTCTTTTAATGTCGTGTCTCCCCTTACAATTGCCCCATGAACATAGGTGAAATGCTTTTCCCCGTTCCTGCATGAAAACACTGCCATCAGAAGAATACAGATGTTTATATACTTTCAGACCTTAAATCTCATGGTTAATTCGTAGCGATAGCGGAGACCTGACGAAATATGCAGTTTGTCAGGGCAAGCCTGACCGAAAGCGTCAGGGAGGTTATGCCTTTATGCCTTAACACCTCCAACAAACACCTTTTCAATCTTGAAATACTTGTCAAATACTATCAGGTCAGCCTTAAAGCCTGGTGCAATTCGTCCTTGGTCAGGAATATTCATTAATGTGGCCGGATAGGTTGATGCCATCCGCAAGCTTTCATCAATTGGGATTCCGACATTTTCCACACAATTTTTGACAGCTTTCATCATGGTGAGTAAAGACCCTGATAACGTACCATCGGGCAACGTGAACCTGTCATTCTGACGCACATGCAGATCTCTCTCCTTCCGGTTTTCTTCAACAGCATCAGAAACAAGAAACAGTCTTTCCTTCATAAGTTTTTTCGCAATGGAGATAACATTATAATCAACATGTATACCGTCGGCAATTATGCTTGCACAGGCTTTTTCAGACTGGAATGCTGCACCAGGCAATCCAGGATCGCGATGGTGCAGCTGCGACATGGCATTGAACAGGTGTGTCGTTGTTCTGATTCCCCAGTCAAAGCCCTGCAGGGCTTCTTTAAAAGTAGCATTACTATGACCGGCAGATACGACTACACCTTTGTCATTCAACAATTTAATTATCTCTGAATTACATACTTCGGGGGCTACTGTTAACATTTTCACAACCCCGCCAGCATCTGCAAGCAAGGATTCAATCTCATCTTTCTTAGGTACCCTTATATAGTTCCTGGTATGTGCACCTCCTCTTAAATGGCTGATAAACGGACCTTCCAGATGCAATCCCAGAACAGCAGGATGGGGATTATCCCTCACTACCC
>CAWHGX010000076.1:0-43787 GCA_963828775.1 uncultured Bacteroidales bacterium
TTTATAAAGAAAAAGACTGTTATTTCTATCCGTCTGACTGGTCACCTGATGGAAAACTAATACTAGGGCTTCTTAATAAAGATGGTACGAATTCAATTGCACTGGTCTCCACAACAGACGGTTCAGTCCGTATTCTGAGGAATATTCCTTCGTATTCATTCATGTTTGAAGCGTCCTGTTTTTCTCCTGATGGACGCTTTGTCGCTTTCAGTTACATTCGTGATGGGAATCCGCCAAATGGTGATGTATTCCTGACGACCGCTGATGGTCTTATTGAGATTATTGTTGCCGGGCATCCAGCAGAAGATCGGCTTCTTAGTTGGACACCGGATGGAAAAAACCTTCTCTTCCTCAGCGACCGCTCGGGAACATGGGACATATGGAACGTCCGGATTATAAATGGAAAGCAGCAGGGTGAGCCGGAAATGCTTAAGAAAGACTTTGGATATGATTCACAAGTTCTTGGAATAACACCCGACGGATCTGTTTATTACAGGACAGAGACACGTTCAGGAGGGCTGTACAAAGGTGATATCGACATTGAAACCGGCAAAGTGCTAACATCACCAGCACAGATTACAACCCGCTATACAGGTCCGCCTTATGATCTTACATGGTCATCTGATGGCAGGTACCTTCTTTACCTTTCACGCAGAGGTGGTATCAGTCCGTTGAACAATATTCCCACAATCCGGTCTGATAAAACAGGAGAAGAACGTTTTCTTTCACCTCGCCTTCGTTTTGTCAATCAGCTGTCATGGGCGCCTGACGGTCGTTCAATCCTGGCAATCGGGATTACGGAAAAAGAAAGTGCTGTTTTCAGGATTGACACTGAAACCAGTGGAATCACAAAAGTGGCAGGTCAAAACGCGTTTATTCCACGCCTCTGCCCGGATGGAAAAACCCTGGTTTTTTTGAAAGGGGGAGTGATGGCTATCACAAAACTTAATTTGGAGACAGGTGCGGAATCAGAAGTTACCAAGGCCGTCGCATGGGGTTACGATATCTCACCGGACGGACAGGATGTAGTGTTCAATCAAAATAGCATTGTTAAAACTATCTCCCTCAACGGAGGTGAGCCGAAAGCGTTAAGTGACACTCTAGGGCAGTATTACAGATTGGGGTGGACTAAGGATGGACGCTATATCATAGCTCGGGCAATAAATAACAACAAAAGTGATTTGTGGCGTATTCCGGCACAGAGCGGGACTCCGTTGAAGCTTGATATCTCTGTTCCTGATATGATTTCATTTGCACTTCACCCTGATAACAGACATTTTGTTTATAGCGTCAGAGAGGAGTCTAAAAGCGAGTTATGGGTAATGGAAAACTTCCTGCCGAAATAAAAAATTCAAAATAAAAACATTCTCAGGGGGCATAATGGTTGATCATTGTGCCCCTTTTTTCGCAACTCGGCTTACTGAATGGTCAGAAAACTAACCGATTTGGAGAATCTATTACCATTGGATTTCCACCATAAATTGGATAAGCAACCTATCGATTGGTAAAATCAATTACAGTTGGCTTCAGCCAACGGATTTGGAAGCCTCCCACATTCAGGGCTTTAGCCCAGCAAGTGAGGGACTAAAGTCCTGAAGATTGAGGTTGTGACTCGAACCGTCGGTTAAAACCGACGGCAATTGAATTTGTTTTAATCCTTGATTTACGATACAAGTAAAAAGATATTGTAGTTTATCAATTACCGTGGGCTTCAGCCAACGGATCTGGAATCCTCCCACACTCCGGGCTTTAGCCCAATAAATGAAGGACTAAAGTCCTGACGATTGAGGTTGTGACTTGAACCGTTGGTTAAAACCGACGGCAATTGAATTTATCGGTTGAGAAGAATCCAATTTTTATCGACAGGACTTTTAAGTAAAGTTTAAATTACTTATCTTTATATTTGTCAAACGCTGTTACTTCCAATAATATGTCATATATAAGAATCTGGGTCCACTGTGTGTGGACCACAAAAGACAGAATTCCTTATTTGAGGGATCAGATAAGAGATGCAGTAATTTCACACATCCGTGAAAATGCAAAACTAAAAGGTATTTATATTGATCACATTAACGGTTATCATGAACATCTTCATGCTCTTATATCTTTGGGTGGCAACCAAAATATTTCTGATATAATGCAAAAAATAAAAGGAGAAAGTTCATACTGGATTAATAAAAACAAATTAACCAGATTAAAGTTTGAATGGCAGGATGATTTTTATTCAGTCTCTATCGGAATGACACAGTTAGAAAATTTAAGACAATATATCCGGAATCAGGATCAGCATCACCAGAAAGTATCTTTTCAGGAGGAATTAAATAACTTAATTGAGGAATACAAATTGGAAAGAATGAGGGACTAAAGTCCCAAATAGATGTGGATTTGCAACTTCCGTCGGTTAAAACCGACGGTAATATAGCAACAGTAATAATAGGAAGGGACAATAGATTTCTCACAATATTTGTAGTAGCATAATCTTTTTAAAGCAATTACTGTTGGCGTCCCGCTTGACTGCACGGGCAGGAAGCGAGCTTATTTGAAGAGTCAATTACCGTTGGCTTCAGCCAACGGATTTGGAATCCTCCTATATTCAGGGCTTTAGCCCAATAAATGTGGGACTAAAGTCCGGAAGATTGAGGTTGCGACTCGAACCGTCAGTTAAAACCGACGGTAATATAGCAACAATAATATAGGAAGTGACAATAGATTTCTCACAATATTTGTAGTAGCATAGTCTTTTTAAAGCAATTACTGCTGGCGTCCCGCTTGACTGCACGGGCAGGAAGCGAGCTTATTTGGAGAGTCAATTACCGTTGGCTTCAGCCAACGGATCTGGAACCTCCGCCCAATCGGGGCTTTAGCCCAAAAAGTGAAGGACTAAAGTCCGGAAGATTGAGGTTGCGACTCGAACCGTCGGTTAAAACCGACGGCAATTGAAGCAGTAACAAATTGAATATACCGGCGCATAAAACAGGTAAAAGATTATCAAGACTATTTTTTCTATCCGGTTCAGCAACCTTATTCAATTCTTAACAGAATTTCTCCGATTCTTAACGTGCAACTGCCTTATTTTTCTGAAATTTGGTAATAATAAGCGTTACGGCACCAATGAAATCCACTAAACCGGGATCTCGCAGAAAAAAAATCATTCTGTATTATACACTGGCCGTGGTCCTTCCAGGTATTTTGCTGGGATATTTTGCCTACCGGGGCATCCGGAACGACCAGGCTCTGCGCGAAAAGGAAAACATGAGAAGGCTTGAAATCAACAGTCAGGCTTTCTTTAGTGAAATTGATTCCGGCTTTGTGCAGTTCCTAAATAAACAAACAGCTAACATAATACTTCCCGGTGCCGGGAAAAGTGATCCGTCGGTCCTTTTATTTTTTGTCAAAGACTCCAGCAGTTCCAAGAAACTAATTACCCATCAATTGCTTTATCTTCCTGCCGGACTGCTTACCAACGAACCGGAGCAGCCTGGCCTGTCTTCGAACCTGAAGGAAGGTTCACGGCTGGAATTTGTCGAACGCAAGTATGCAGAAGCACTGAGATTTTATCAGGAAATAATCCTCAGAACGACAAACCAGGAAGAGAAAATCCAGGCACTGGTAGCTTCGGCCCGGCTGTACAATAAAATGAATCAGCCTGATAAAGCTAAAAATCTATATTATGAAATGCAGGAGGATTACCCGGGACAACTTCTGAATGGACAAATACCACTCGTATTGATGGCCGGACTGGAAATTATGAAGATCAACCTGGCTTCCAAAGAAACTATTGAACTAAAGAATAATCGCAAGCAATACCTGAAGCTTTTACTTAATCCTTCATGTGAATACAGCCCGGATCAGTTTAACATGTTTTACCAGTCTTTCAAAGAAATAATCCCTGAAAACGATCCGGTTATTGATTCCCTCTTTCAACAGATTGATACTCAAAGAGCGCGCACTGATTACCTTATCCGCATTCTCACTGAACCGGAATTGGCCTTCTCGAATGTGAATGATCATCTTATTGACAGTAAAAATGAGATTTCCAGTAAGCCGGTTAATTCATCTGATCTTACAGCCGTATTCATATCATGGAATAAAAACAATGACACACAAACAGGTCTGGTGATTGATTTCCCGGCCTATCTGAAATCAATATCAGAAAAGCTGATCAACAAACTCAATCCGGACTCTTCAATAAACATAAAGATTGCAGACAATGATGGGAAGCTTATCTTTTCAAAGGTTCTTAAGGAAGAAACAAGTTACGTCACTTTCCCTTTTCCTAAAAACCTTCCGGATTGGAAATTAATGCTGAGTGAAAACAAACCTGGTTTCATGACAACCTTATTGAAAGCAGGAAGCGGCATTTATCTTTTTGTCTTTATCCTGATAGCACTCCTTATGGTCTTCGGTTTTATTTTTACCATTTATACTCTCAATGTTGAACTCAGACTGAACAGGCTGAAATCAGAATTCATTTCCAATGTATCGCATGAATTAAAAAGTCCGCTCACTTCCATCCGCATGATGACTGAAATGCTGCATAATAATCGGGTCGAGACTGAAGAGCGTAAATCGGCATATTACTCAGCAATGCTGGAGGAAAGCGAACACCTCAGTCATTTAATAGATAATATTCTGGATTTTTCGAGGATGGACGATGATCGGAAGAAATACGATTTTACTGATCTGGATCTGGATGAGCTCCTTCTGAAGTTTCTTGAATCAACCCGGGAAGGACTTCCTGAGCCAGGTTTTGACATCAGGTACAATCGTCCCGACCGTATACCTGTTATCAAAGCTGACAAAAATGCTATTCTCCAGGTTTTCTATAATCTGGTTGATAACGCAATAAAGTTCTCCGGGACGTCAAAACATATTGACATCAGCTTGTACTCAGGCGATGATGAATTGGTGTTGAGTGTGAAGGATTACGGCATTGGTATTTCAGCTAAAGAACAGGAAAAAATATTTGACAGGTTCTATCGCGGCGACTGATCCTCAGCGATTGGGAATCAGGGGAAGCGGGATCGGACTGACGATCGTGAAGAAGATTGTTGAAGACCATGGTGGCACAATTAATATCGAAAGCGAGGTCGGTCAAGGAAGTAAGGTTACAGTCAGGATACCTTTGAGCTAAGTCTCCAGTCCACAGTCCACAGTCTGCAATTTGCTGACTGCCGACTGAAGACTGTCCCGAAAAAGCAACAGCTTTTTCGAGGATCCTCGAATCGAAGATTCGGGACCGACTGGAGACTGAAGCCTGCCGACTGAAGACTGCCGACTGCCGACTGAGGACTGACATACAAATAGACATTTAAAAACAACGATATAAGCAAGCACTCATGAAAAAGATCCTTATAGTAGAAGATGCCCGGAACATCCGGATGGCGCTGGAGGATGATTTCAAATTTGAAGGTTATCAGGTCGACTCAGCCGCTACCGGACCGGAAGGGCTCGAAAAGGCGATGGATCTGGACCTCGACATCATCATTCTTGACCTGATGCTGCCGGAATTGAGCGGACTGGAGATCTGCAAGGAGTTGAGGCGGCGCGATATCGGAACACCGATCATCATGCTGACGGCTAAGAGCCAGGAATTTGACAAAGTGCTGGGCCTTGAGCTTGGAGCAGATGATTATGTAACCAAGCCATTCAGTCCATTCGAGCTCCATGCCCGTGTCAAAGCCCTTCTGCGCAGATCAGAGATCAGGAACCAGCAGACTGCAGCAGCAACCATAAAGATTGGCCCTTTTGAGCTGGATCCTTCAAAATACATATTTACGAAAAACAACGAACCTGTTCAGCTCACAACCATTGAATTTGCGCTGATGAAGCTTCTGATGCAGAATGCCGGTCATGTGCTCAAACGTGATGACATTCTTCGAAGTGTGTGGGGAGAGGAGGTTTATGTTACACCCAGAACCGTGGATACCCATATTGCCAACCTTCGGAGGAAGATTGAGGATGATCCGGAACAATCGCACTGGATTACCGGCATAAGGGGTACTGGATATAAATTCGATCATTATTAATCTTAACCTTATCTTAACCAAACTTGTCCGGATGTTCACATGCTTAACGCAGGCAGGTGGTACTTTTATCAAAAAATAATCCACATCATGAAAACACATCTGTTCCTGATTATTGCCTTTTTGTTGATGACTGATTTCGTTTCCGCCCAGGACAACAAGGCATCTGCATCGCTTACAGCAGCAATTTATGAGGAAGAAGTAACCGGCAACCTCGATAAGGCTGTTGAGCTTTACCTGGATATTCTGAAAAAATACCCCAATGACCGCCCGGTGGCCGCTAAAGCCCTGTATCATCTTGGACTGGTCAATGAAAAAATGGGCAAACAAAAAGCTAATGAGTACTTCACCCGCCTTGTCAACTCCTATCCCGATCAAACCGAATTAGTAGCCCTGGCAAAAACCAAGTTGGCAGCATTGGCGGGAGCAGCCGGAACATCGGGGAGTTCGACGTTGGCTGTGAGGAGGGTCTGGGTAGAAGCGCATGTGCCGGGCAATGTGTCACCCGACGGCAGTTTCGTATCGTTCTCGGACATGAGCTCCAATCTCGCCATCCACGACCTTGCCACCGGCCAGAACCGGCGATTGACCGAAGAGGGCAGCCTGAATGGGCCCGAGGGGTGCGAGGAGTACACCGTGCCCTCACCCGATAGCAGGAGTATCGCGTACGCATGGAGGAGCAGCACGCGCGACCTCCGCGTCATTGGGATCGACGGTTCGAAGCTGCGGATCCTGAAATCCGCTGGAAACGGAGTCCACCACTTCATTCCGTTAGCATGGTCGCCTGATGGAAAGCACATACTTGCCGAATTCGTGAAGACCGATGGTACGTGCGATATGACGCTGGTGGCCATTTCTGACGGCTCGGCGAAGCTGCTGAAAACGATAGGGAAAGAATCCATCTCAGGGTGTGGCGTTCTCGCCCGACGGGCAGTATATTGCCTGGTCTACCACGGAGGGCTTATCGCTGTTTGAACTCCAGACGGGAACTGAGTCGCAGCTCATCCAAGATCCGTCGAACCATAGCGTCCTGGGCTGGACTCCGGACGGGAAATACATTTTGTTCTCCAGCGAGCGGTCGGGATCGGCCGACGCATGGCTGATTGCGGTGGCCAGCGGAAAGGCACAGGGCGAACCGATATTCGTCAAGAAGGACTGGGGCTCCCTACCCATGGGGTTCAACCACTCGGGTGCATTCTATTACGCGGTCGACAATAACGTTTGGGGTGTCCAAATTGCCGAACTTGACCCGGCCAACGTAAAAGTGGTCTCACCGCCGCAATCTGCATTCCGGCACGGCAACATGCGGACTCCAAACTGGTCTCCCGATGGACGCTCGCTCGCGGGCGTTGTTGCCAGCGAACCCAGCCAGTCTTTGATCATCCGCTCCATGGATACGGGTGAAGAGCGAGAGCTTCGGATAGGCGAGTGGACAATCGTGTGGGGTGGCATCCGCTGGACTCCGGACGGAAAGTCACTTGTGCTTCCGGCATCGCACGCCGGGAAGGGCGAAAACCTGATACGAATTGATGTACAAACAGGGCAGGTGACTTCTCTGATACCGCTTCCGGCTTTGCACGGCGTGCCGCGCTTTGAGTTATCCCGGGATGGCAACATAATCTTCATGCCCAACAAGGGGCGGCTAATGGCTCACAATCTGCTGTCCGGACAGGAGAGGGTAGTCATCGAGAAACCAGGACTATACGCGGGCTTGGTGTCTCCCGATGGCCAGCGACTACTTATCGCCGTGAACGAAGGAGGGTCTCAAGTGCTACTCATAATGCCGGCTGATGGGGGAGAGGCCCGGGAGTTGGTCAGAATTGACGGCAAGAAGGAGATCCCATTTTGGGGTTCAGTGGCGTGGACGCCGGACAGCCGCTATGTCGCTTTTCTGAAAGGTGTCAAAGAGGAAGCGCAGATTCCTTACAAGGATCGGCAATGGCAGCTGTGGCGTGTATCAGTCGAGGGCGGAGAACCGCAGTATCTTGGGCTGAACTTTACTGGTCAGTTGACGGGGACGCTACTGATACACCCCGACGGCCGCTGGGTTGCAGTCGACGGTATATTGATAAATCTGGAGCTTTGGGTAATGGAGAACTTTTTGCCGAAATAAAAGATTAGTAGTAATAAATTTCTCAAGGTATAATTATCAAAAAAATAATCCACATTATGAAAACGCATCTATTCCTGATTATTTCTTTTTTGTTGATAACTGGCTCTGTTTCCGCCCAGGAAAGCAAAGCATCTTCATCACTTACGGCAGCAATTTATGAAGAAGAAGTAACTGGCAACCTCGACAAGGCTGTTGAACTCTATCTGAATATTCTGAAAGTACACCCTAATGATCGCCCTGTGGCCGCCAAAAGCCTCTATCATCTGGGATTGGTAAATGAAAAGATGGGCAAGCAAAAAGCCAGTGAGTATTTCACCAGGCTGGTTAACTCTTATCCTGATCAGACCGAGATGGTAGCTCTGGCAAAAACAAAATTGGCATCGCTGACAGGAACAACCGTCGGATCGGGCAGTTCGACGCTGGCTGTAAAAAGAGTCTGGTCAGGTGCTGATGTAACCGGCAAGGTGTCGCCTGATGGCCGCTTCGTTTCGTGCACAGACTGGGAAACGGGCGATATTGCCTTCCACGACCTGATCACGGGTCAGATCCGGCGATTAACCGACGGTAGAAACCCTGATGCGATTATTGAGTACTCTGTACCTTCTCCCGACAGCAAGAGTATTGCCTATTATTGGAGCAACGATGACTCCTATGATCTCCGCGTGGTAGGTCTCGATGGCTCAAAGCCAAAGGTTCTGAAGACCTCTGGAAAGGAAATTCACCATTTCGTTCCAATAGCCTGGTCGCCTGACAGCAAGCACCTGCTTTCCGAATTCGTTAAAACCGATGGAAATAGCGATATGATGCTGCTTACCGTTGCTGACGGTTCAGCAAAGTTGCTGAAGGAGAAAGGAAAAGGACTACCATCGGATGGGGATTTCTCACCCGACGGACGGTACATTGCCTGGTCAACCAGAGAAGGTATTTCGTTGTTTGAGCTTCAGACCGGAATTGAATCACTGCTTATTCAGGACCAATCAAACCACAGCGTCCTTGGCTGGGCTCCGGATGGGAAGTACGTTATGTTTTCCAGCGAGAGATCCGGATCATCTGATGCGTGGCTGATCGCGGTGGATAACGGAAAAGCAAAAGGTGAACCAATGTTTATAAAGAAAAACTGGGGTTTCTTACCGATGGGTTTGATCACGCTCAGGCGCTTTCTATTATGCTGTCAACAATAATGTTTGGGGCATTAAGATTGCCGGACTCGACCCTTCCAGTGGTAAAGTTGTTACGCCACTGCAGTCTGCATTCAAACATGGGAACATGCGGAGTCCGGACTGGTCTCCTGATGGACATTTCCTCGCGGGAGTTGATGCCAACGAACCAAGCCAGGCTGTGATCATTCACTCAATGGATACAGGCGAGGAAAGGGAACTTAAAGTTGGCGCATGGATAATCGGTATGGGTCAACTTCGGTGGACGCCGGATGGAAAGGCAATAGTAGTTCCGGCATCTCAGGCCGGGAAGGGTGAGAACCTGATACGAATTGATGTGCAAACAGGTCAGGTGACTTCTCTTATGACACTGCCGACTTTGGGAGGCTGGGCGCACTTCAGCTTTTCGAGAGATGGCAATATAATATACTACACCAGGCCCGATTCTATTAATATGAACGAATTCACACCTGTGGCCCACGATCTGCGTTCTGGCAAGGAAACAATAGTCCACTGGGAACTAGGCAATATTTCGCCCGATGGACAGAATCGCCTGACAAGCAAATCACTTGACGGATACAAGACTCAAACACTTTACATCACACCGGTTGGCGGGGGAGAGGCAAGGGAAATAGTAAAAGCCTCCAGGATCTGGGCATCCTGGTCCCCGGATAGTCGCTATATTGTCTTTCTGAAAGCCATCAACGAAGACGACCAGGTCCCCTACAAAGACACAAAATGGCAATTATGGCGTGTCGCAGTTGATGGCGGAGAACCAGAGTCGCTGGGGCTGAACTTTACCGGTCGGTTTATTAGGGTCGCTGAAGATTTCATCCCGATGGCCGTTATGTCGTAATAGACGATGCCGGGGTAAACCTGGAGGTCTGGGTAATGGAGAACTTCCTGCCGAAATAAAAGACTCATAAAAGAAGTATTTGGTTGATGAAAAGGATCATTATCTGAATTTAGAAAATCTTCCATCAAACAGCAATTCATTGAAAAAAGAAGAAAAGCCTGAGAGCAGCGATTTGGAAGATTCCTGCAGTTGCGGTTCATAAACCAAAGAAATGGTTAAAAGGGTTGTTCTCAGGACTTTTGCTGGTTATTCTTGCATTCGTGGCTTTGGCAAAACTCAATATTATTGGCATCGGAGGATATGCAGGAGGACCGGCAAAGCCTGAAAAATCAATTGCTGTTTTACCTTTCATAAATGACAGCCCTGATACAGGAACCGTCTACTTTATTAACGGTGTAATGGAAGATATCCTCGATGATCTTCAAAAGATCAAAGATTTGAGGGTTGTATCGCTGACATCTGTTCAACAATTCAAAAGTGAAACCAAACCTTCCCTTCCTGAAATAGCAAAGAAACTGAATGTGAACTACATTGTTGAAGGAAGCGGACAAAAATCCGGCAATAAGTTAGTTCTCCGGGTGCAATTAATTGCTGCTGATAATGAAAAGCGTCTCTGGGGCGAATCTTATGAAAAGGAAATTAAGGAACCAAAAGACATATATAACATTCAAAGCCGGATTACGAAGACTATTGCATCAAAACTTAAGGCAGATATAATCCCTGAAGAAAAAGAATTAATTGACAAAATACCAACATGAAACCTTACGGCATACGATTTTTACCAGAGAGGAAGAGATGAGCTTAATAAGTACTGGACTTCAGAAAACGTTAATGCTAATACCAAAAAAGCCGAAGATCTCTTTCATAAAGCACTGGAATACGATTCAACATTTGCTCAGGCATATATCGGATTGGCAAATAGTTGTTGGGATAAATACTATTTATCTTTAAACTTGCTGGACACTGTTTTGATTCTTACTGATATTGCTCTTTCGTTTGATGATCAACTGGCTGAAGCGTATTATATAAAAGGAGAATTACTACAGAAGAATCCCTAGAACCAGAAAAGGCCATTGAAGAATATGACAAAGCCCTGAAATTCAATCCAAACAATCTTAATGCATATTGTTGGAAAGGAGAGTTGACAAAGTACCTGGGAGATTATGTCAAAGCTGTTGATGATCTTTTATAAGGCAGCGGGCAGGGGTTTCGGAAAGGACCAGTCAGATATTTTATGGAGCCTGGCTAGTTTTTATTCAGATATAGGATTCATTGATAAGGCAAAACCCTATTATCATGAAGCTCTTACATCAGATGGCGATTCAATAAGTTATTATTCAGACTTAGCCGGGTTAGAACAAGATTTAGCAAAGGCTAACGATTT
Source organism: uncultured Bacteroidales bacterium (assembly GCA_963828775.1). Classification (GTDB taxonomy): domain Bacteria; phylum Bacteroidota; class Bacteroidia; order Bacteroidales; family VadinHA17; genus LD21. The sequence goes on from CAWHGX010000076.1 coordinate 11,537, forward strand.
GCTGTTAAAAGAGTATAAATTGGATACCTCCAATATTGGAATCTTCAGTAATCTGGGAACAAATTATTTAATTCTTGGTCAGTATAAAAAATCGCTGGAATGTTTTAAAAAAGTTGATTAAAGAAGCGAATCCTGACGGGAATCTTTTAAAGTGGAATATGCAGCATATTGGATTAGCTTTCTGGCAAAATGGATTCAGGAAAGAAGCTGATTATTATTTTGATAAGCAAATCGAGTCGTGCAACAATGAGAATAAATTATCAGGAGCAAGATCGAAACTGTTTTTAACATATTATGATCTTGCAGGTATTTATGCCTTCAGAGGAGAAAAAAACAAAGCGTATGAGAATCTGAGAATTTTCAATCACGGACAGGTAGTTCCTTTATGGCATTTGAGGTTGTTAAAGACTGATCCATTATTCGACAGCATCAGGAATGAACCGGAATTTCAGAAGATTGAACAAGATATAGAAGCAAGGTATCAGGCAGAACATGAAAGGGTCAGGAAATGGCTGGAGGAGCAGGGCAAGCTGTAAGAATATTGTCTTATATTATGTTATTCATTCAGAGAATTAAACCTGTAGCCAATATCCCTCACACTTTCGATATGCCTGGGTTTTGACGGATTCTCTTCAAGCTTTTTTCTGAGATCGAGTATGAAATTATCTATAGTTCTGGTGGTGGGCAACGCTTCATAGCCCCAGACTTCATTCAGCAGATCGTGCCGGTGAACGGCTTCACCTTCGTGTCTTATGAAATATTCCATTATTGCAAATTCCTTGCTCGACAGCTTTATTTCCTGATTATCCCGGAATGCCTTAAATTTCTTAAAGTCTAATTTTATATTTCCGAAGCAGTATTCTTCCGTGATATCAGGCCCGGTGTCAGTTCTTCTGACAACAGCCCGGATACGGGCCATCAGTTCAGGAATACTGAATGGTTTGGTTACATAATCATCTGCTCCGGTATCGAGTCCCGACACTTTATCAATTTCAGATCCGCGTGCAGTTATCATGATAATTGGTAATTCAGGCTTCTCTTTTTTCACCTTCCTGCATATTTCATACCCGTTCATCCCCGGCAGCATGATGTCGAGCAATATGAGGTCCGTTTTTTTCTTAAGGGCGAGCTGCAGGCCTTTTTCACCGTTTGTTTCAGTAATAACAGCGTACCCTTCATATTCCAGGTTATCTTTCAATCCCCTGAGGATACTTATGTCGTCTTCAATTACAAGGATAGTCTTCTTCATATCTTTTAATTTTAACCCCTTCTATTCTTAGTTTCCAGCCCAAGGCAGTGGGAAAGATCCGTGGAGTCCTCAGACTCTGCTAAGCTCGCTCCCTCTGGGGGAAGGTTGGGAAGGGGGTCTTTTTCATTATCAGTTGCAGGCAGTATCACAGAAAATTTACTTCCTTTTCCGATTTCGCTGGTCACTGATATAGTACCATTGTGAGCCTCGATAATCTCTTTCACCACTGTTAAACCCAATCCTGTTCCGCTGATGCTTTCCTTCAGCTCAATCCGGTAAAATTGTTCAAATATCCGGGATAATTGATCTTCAGGAATTCCAATTCCACGGTCTTCAACTTCAATACACACTTCATCAGATTTTCTCAATAAGCGGATAAAGACCTTTTTTGTATCAGCTGAATATTTGATTGCATTGCTGAGCAGATTACTGATCGCCTGCTTCATTTTTTCCGGATCAACTTCAGCATAAATGTGTTCATCCAGCTCAGTGACAACCTCAAATTGTTCTTTTTCGAACCAGTAGTTCATCTCCTGCATCGATTCTTTCAGGATTGAGGAAAGATTTGTCCTGGCATAATGATATTCAGGTTTTCCTTTCTCCATTTTTGAGAATTCCAGGATATTGTTGATCATGCGTTTCAACCGGTCAGTCTCAGTGACCACTACTGATAAATATTCCTTCTGCACCGAGTCTGATTTCACTCTTCCCATCATAAGTGATTCTGCATACATGCGTATGGAGGTCAGGGGTGTCTTTAATTCATGGGTTATATTCGAGATGAAATCAGACCTTAGCCGGGCAAGATGTTTTTCCCTTCGGATGTCCCTTAAAATCAATACAACGCCCAAAAACATTGCCACAAGCAGCAACAAAGAGGCAATTCCGTAAATCAGGCCCCGGCGTTTTACAATATTGTTTATCAGGGTTTCGTCGCTAAGTCTGATTTCCAGCAATTGCTCCGGGAAATATGGATTCAGTTGTGAAGTATAGACTAGCTTATTACCTGTTGTACCGGGATTATAACTAACAGGGAAATCAATTTTATAATCAAATTCCAGTCCCGACTGAATATCTGATTTTGCTACGGAATCAAGAAGTCTGCTTTCTGTCGATAAGAAATCCTAGATGGATTCTCATAAGTTGTATTGATAAGAAAATATTCCTGGTTGTTTCCTGAAGCCGGATTCACGATCTTAAAGTCGTTTGCGACCGTAGTGTTACTCTCTGAAATCCCTTTTCTCAGGAGATCTAATAATTCATTACCATATGTTGTGATGAACTGGATCTGCTTTTTTATTTTTCCAATCAGTCCGTAAATGTATGATGACTTTTCCGGATTGCCTGAAGTGTTTTCCTTTAACCAACCTGATACAGAGATCAATAATTCTTCCGAGTTAAAATTCAGAGGTATTGATCCGGTTTCCATTTTCCTGAGGCAGAATTCAATTTTTGGGAAGATTTCTTCACGATTATTCAGGATCTGTGATTTTTAACAGCTGTGGTAAAGCATAATATATATAAGGAAGTCCGTTTTCATCTGTCACAGGGGAATATTCTGAAATAATCAGATTGTAATAAGTTATTGCATTTTTGGTATCGTTAAGTTTTACTGAAGCTCTGCCCAAAGCATTTAACGCCTTGACTGAATCATTTCTTCCGGTTGAATAACCGAGGCAGGACAAATAATGATCCTTTTGCTTTTCCCGGGTTTTTCTCAGCGAATTCAGCTTCTTCGCCTGTTCTGAAAGCGGATCTGAACCTGGCTGAAAGCTTTGATCCGGCTGGATTTTCAGTTATCCCGGTGAAATTTGGATACAGGAATTGGCCGTTTTTCTTCAGTATAAACGGCTGAATAATAAAATCATATTCAGATGTTCTCTTTATCAAAGAGTCTTTCAGAACAGGCGACAGAATTGTTTCTTCTGTTAAACTGGTGGCTATTTTCTCCAAGTTATTCCGGATCGCAGATGAAAACCGGGCTGTAAGTTCCCTTTGTTCCTCAAGGATTCTTTTTTCAGTCAGCTCTTTCAGGTTTGAAATATTATTGATGCTGAACCACGTCAATACACTTCCTGAAAGTACCACAGCAAGAATAAAAATAACTGTAAGCCTTGAAGCAATTATTTTATGATCCATGAAATTTCTTTCTGTTTCTTTCTAAGGTGGCCGCTATTATATGATATATTTATTCATCCTCAGAATAGATTTTAGTAACTTCATTGCCCAGGTTTTCAATTGCCCTTATTTCAACCTGAGAAACTGAAGTTGAAAGTGCGATCTGTTTGCCATCCGGATGAACACTTATACCTGCAATATTGTAATCTTTCGATTGCCAGACTATTTCCGGAGTTCCTCCTTCTGCGGGGATCCGGTATAACACTGATCTTATCACCGGAGTTTTAGCGGAATAATAGATGTATTTTCCGTCAGGAGAATTACTAATTCTTTTATACATGCCGCCGCTGGGAAAGACGGCATTGCATAATATTTTTGTCTCGCCGCCTTCAACAGGAACACTTAATAGTTGAGTTTCTCCATTATTGGATTCTTTCTCATTCAGGTTTTTCATACCGTCAAAGAACAAATATCTTCCATCAATAGATCTTCTTAAAGATGGATTAATGAAAACATTTTTATCAGTGAAAAGTATCTTTTCCTCCCCATTCTCAATATTGTGTTTTAAAATATGATTGTTACTTGTATAAAAAATGTTTTTCCCCTCAAGATCCCATTCAACATTGTTGGAATGCTGATCATTCTGAGAAAATTTCATTAATTCAACGTGTATTCCTGTTTTAATATCAATGGAATATACTCCTTCCTCATCTGTTTTCTTGTCATGACCGTATATCAGAACAGATCTTTCATCGAAGGATAAGCGCACAGATCCGGACGCAATTATATTTTCGGCCAGCACTTTACTCACTCCGTTTTTACAGTTGTAAATACTAAGATTGAAATTCCAGTTCTTATCGAAATGTCTGCAGATCAGAGTTTCTCCATCAGACAGCCAGCAAATGTCAAATACAGGAGCTGAAAGTATTTTCCTGGTGCTGTCGGATAATTTACCGGTATTCTGGTCAAGTGACAGTATAGATGATTCAAAGATATGAGATTGCACGCCATAATATAGAGATCCGTCAAGTTTGAACCCCAGGGGATTAATCTCCCCGATATTTGTAAGGACACGTTTTGGAAAATCAAATGGTTTTGCAGAAGATGTATTTAAAGCCCAGACATCGGTTGTGCCGGTACGATCACTTGTAAACAGTAATTCATTCCTTCCGGGAAGCCAACCTATCAGCCTGTCGTTGGCGGGATGTTTAACAATAGGTATTTCATCTTTCGAGTCAATTGACAGCAGATAGATATCATATAAATTTTTGCTGACCGGATCAGGAAAATCAAAAGCTATCTTTTTTTCATCGGGTGATAATGATAAATTTAGTAAGTTGGCAGGACCTGGTTTCATTTCTTTCAAAATCTTAATTTCCCGTGTAATAACATTTATGATAACTAATTTCCAGGAATTAGAATCGTTGTAGAACAATTGAACAATGACCCTCTTACCGTCCGAAAACCATGTATCAGGAAACATGAATTCATCTTTGTCTCCGGGGGTATAAAGAATGACCGGAGAAGGATTCCCAATTTTTATTAATCTTAAATCGGTGATACCTTCTGCATTGTACCATTGATAAATAACGTGGGTTGCATCAGGCGAAATCAAGCTGAAAAGTGCATATTGTCTCTGATCTTTCCAGGTACCTTCATTTGTAATTGGTCTGTTCTGACCGGTTTTCAAATTCCTGACAGCCAGGTTACCCGTCTCCCAGTCTACGAATGTAAGAAGTTCTCCGTCAGCCGAGGCACTTCCCAGTTGATCCACACCCTTGCCTCCCCAGACTTGTCTGACTGCAATCTCTTTGGAGCTGACAGGAGGTATTAACTTTGAAAGCCTTTCCCTGGCAATTGCAACCTCATTTTTCTGTGATGGGAAATTGCTGACAAGCTTCTTATAAGCTTTGATCGCTTCCTGGTTTCCCATCTTTTCATAACATAAACCAACGTGCAGTAACGATTTAGCCTGTAAGAGCTTATCTGCTTTTGAATTGTTTACAACCTGATTAAAAAGGTTAATAGCATCCTGAAGAGCACCTTCTCCTTCTTCCTTAGTAAGACCTTTCTGGTATAACTGTTCAGGTGACTGGGCAGATGAAGAATGTACATTAACGGCGACAAAAGCCGCGACTAGAATGACTGCTAAGATGATCCTTTTCATTTTTTGGTCCTCCATTTGATTTTATTTCAAAATTATGGCGACCATAAATACCCGTTGTCACGAAAAAGTATAAGTTATGTAAAAATTGTGTCACGACAATGTTATGTATGATGTATTATAGATAATAGGCGATGTGAAGGCAGGGGGCGGAGAGTAAAAACCGTAACGGCGAAACCCTCGACGAAGTCAAACTCCGAATAACCCTGTGCAACTGCATGGTTAAGAACAAGATATACGGTTCTGCGAGTTTGTAAAACTGCATAACTGCACAACTGCATAACTGCATAACTGCATAACGGCGTAAAGGAAGAAGGAATGGTGACTAAGAGACTAAGAGACTAAGAGACGAAGGGACTTAGAGACTAAGAGACCTGGAGACTATGTCAGGAGGTGATTAAGTACCAATTTTTAACTGAAGTTTATTAATTCCCGGAAAAGACTTCAGCAACCTTCCTGCCCAGATTTTCTATTACCCGGATTTCTATTCCGGATAATTTATTAACTGATAGTGCAATTCGTTTGCCTTCCGGATGAATGCTTATTCCTGCAAAGAGAAAATCTTTTGGTAGTTGCAAGATTATTTCCGGTGTACCTCCAGCAGCAGGAATCCGGTATAATATTGATTTTGATGCCGAATCGAGTGCAGAGAAGTAAATGTATTTACCTTCAGGAGATAAAGCAAATCTTTTAAACCTCCAATTTTGATTGCTCTTGTATGCACACATAATGAGGGCTTCTCCTCCGGTTTCAGGAATTTTTAACAAATTAGATATGCCTGATCCTTCTTCATCAATTTTTGTCAAGTCATCAAATAACAAGCTGTTGCCATCATAAGATCTTGTTAAGATCGGAACATTCAAACGTTTACCAGTATAAATGATCATCTCTTCTCCAGAGTCAATGTTGTGTTTAAGTATCAGATTATTAATAGTATAATAAATATTTTTCCCTTCTTTATCCCACTCGGCACTCCATGACATGAGAACATCATTTTTGACTTTTATTTCAACCGGCAGACCAGAAGCCAGATCAATGGAATAAATTCCCTTTTTAGCATCTTTATCACCTGATCTTCTTTTATCACGAGCTAATACCAGAACGGACCTCCCATCGGGAGAAAGACGGAATTGTCCTTCAATATTCAAGTTACCTGCAAGGGTTCTGGCCTCACCGGTTCTGCTGTTTAACAGATTAAGAACATTACTCCAACGTTTATCCGGTTCAAGAACATGCTGAATGCAGATCAGTGACTCCCGGTCGGGTAACCAGCAGCCATCAGTTATCAGCCCGGGTAATGTTGTCCGCGCGATAACGGATATTTTTCCGCTATCGTTGTCAAAAGGCACAATAAATGATTCGTAAAGAGAACTAATCATGCTACAATACAGAGCTCCGTTCCTCGTGAACCCCATGGGGTGAATGTCCCCAATATTTGTCAGGATACATTGTGGTTCACCAAACGTTTTATTGCCTGAAGTATTTACAACCCATACATCGGTTGTACCGGTCCGGTCGCTGGTAAACAGTAACTCACTTTTACCTGGCAGCCAGCCAAGCAAACGGTCGTTTGCCGGGTGAACAACAAGTGGTAATTCAGTCTTAGAATCTACTGACAGTATAAAAATATCATATTTGCCATTTTCAGCAGGATCAGGGAAGTCGAAAGCAATGTATTTTTCATCATAAGATAATGATAAGATTGCTGGACGGAACTGAGGACTGAGTCCGGGCGCTAATTCTTTTTTTATCAGTGATTTAACTTCCCCACTGGCAATATTGATCAAAGATAAATCCCATATTTTTTTACTGATATCATATTTTTGAACAATAATTTTATTACCATTTGAAAACCATAGGCCCGGAATTATATCCTCCATGCCAGAACAGAGGATAATGGGTGTTGGATTGCCCAATTTTATTATTCTTAAGTCACAACTTCCAATATATTTATACCAGGAATAAGCAACCTGTTTACCATCCGGAGAAATCAAACTATTATCAACATATTGACTGGAGTCTTTCCATGTACCTTCAAATGTCAGTTGTTTTTTTACACTGGTTTTTAAATTTCTGATCATTAAATTTCCGTTACTCCAGTCATTAAAAGTAAGATATTCACCATCAGCTGATACACTTCCGCAATTATCTACGTCAGGACCAGTCCAGACCTGTCGTATTGCAATTTCATTGGGTGAAACAGTCGTTGTCAGTCTGGCAAGTCTTTCCCTGGCGATTCGGACAAATTCCGGCTGGTCTCCATAATTACTAACCAGCTGTTCATAGTACTCTTTTGCTATTTTATTGCCTAATTTTTCATTAGAGAGTCCAAGATGGAAAAGAGCCTCTGCAGCAATAGCCCTTTGCCCGGGATATTTCTTGATAATATCTTTGTAAATAAGAATTGCTCCTTCAAGATTACCTTTCACTTCTTCCTGGTAGATTGCATTACTAAGTAATTGATCCGATTGCTTCTCCTGCCCGAAAGTAATACCGGTAACCAAAGGGAAGCATACTAGAAAAACTAAAATCCGTTTCATAGTTTTTTATTTCAAAATTAACCTCCAGGTTTAACACTTATATGTTGGAATTGTGAAGTTGTGTTAAACAAATGCAAAGCACTATAAACATGTAAATTTGTAGCCTATACCTCTGAAACCAATTATCCATCTTGGACTTGAAGGATCATCTTCTATTTTCTTTCTTAGTTTGGCAATATGAGTATCTACTGTCCGTGGAGCTACCATTATATCTTCACCCCATACAACGTCTAAAATTTCATCCCTGCTCATTACTTGCTCCCTTTTATTAATTAAACAATGAAGTAATGTAAACTCTAATGTGGTCAGGTTTATACTCGTCTCTTTTCTAATACATGTAAATTTTCTAAAGTTAATTTCAAAATCGCCAAATTTGAATTGGCTTTCATTTGCATTTCCTTTTTCGTTATTTCTTCGTCGAAGAACTGCTTTTACTCTGGCACGCAGCTCACGTGAACTATACGGTTTTGTAATGTAATCGTCAGCGCCAAACTCTAATCCAAGAATTTTGTCAATTTCCTGACTTTTAGCCGTTAACATAATGATTGGTGTTTCAACCCTATTTTTTCTCAGCTCTTTACAAATCTCAAAACCATCTATTTCCGGAAGCATTACATCGAGTAAAATGATATCAATATCCGGATCAGATGCTTTTTTCAGCCCTTCCTTACCCATAACTGCAGACTCAACACAGAAACCTTCAAATGTAAAATCATCAACCAACGCTTTCCTGATGGCATCATCATCTTCAACTATTAACACTCGTTTCATAGTATTCTATTTTAATATGGGTAATTTAATAATAAAAGTACTGCCTGAACCAACTTTACTCTCAAGAGAAATAGTTCCCCCGTGGGATTCTATTATTTGTTTCACTATTGTCAGGCCAATGCCACTTCCTTTCACCTGTCGAGTGTGATCATTACTAATCCTGTAAAATCGGCTGTATATTTTATCCCTTTCTTCCGAAGGAATACCAATGCCATAATCTTTAACTGAAATAATAACTGATTTCTTATCCGATTTTGCATAAACCTCAATTAAATCTGAATTCCCGGAATATTTAAATGCGTTATCCAGGAGATTATGGATCACCTGTGTAATTGCCACTTTATCAGCATTGATCCTGGGTAAGTGATTTCCTTGTTTGTAGATTACTTTAAAATCTTTATCCGGAATCGAATTTTTGAAGGATATGACAATTTCCTGAAGAATTTGATCTATAAAGACAGGTTCAAATCTAAAACTTTTCTCTCCCTCCTCTAATTTTGAAAAATCAAGAATATTATTTATTAAATGGCTCAGCCGCTCACTTTGTTGTTGAATAATCTCGTAGTATTCCTGCTTTTTTGATTCCGTGGGGACCCTTTTTAAAACCAGCATATCAGTGATATGCCTTATTGATGTCAAAGGACTTTTGAATTCATGCGAAACCGTCGATATAAAATCAGACTTCATTTTTGACAACTGAAGTTCTTTACTGACTATCTGAATTGTAAAAAATAAACCCAGTGCAAGGACCAATACTATAAAAATGAAAATAAACAAGAAGATATTATGTCCGGGGAAAAACAATGTATTTATTAATCCTGTTGGTTCTGTATATAGTTTAAGGGTCCAAACAGGCAATTCCCGGGGAGATTCTATTATTACTGGTTCCAATTCGAAATTGATATTCGATGAATTCGCAATTAACTCTCCTCCTTCTCCAAATAACTGCCACTGAAAATTTTCATTCTCTGAATGCTCTCTTATCGATGGGAGAAGTATATCATTAAATATTTCATCGATGTTAAAAACCAGCCCCCAGTATTTATTTTCTGCCCCGCGAAAGAGCGACACATAAAATGAGTTATCATCTGTTGCAGCATAATTCATTAAAGGGAATTGCCCTTCATAATCCGAATTTTTCAGAGAATTCATAACTGAAAGAGACGAATTTTTCACAAATTCAAAAAGGTATTCTGTATTTCTTTCCCGAATATAAATTTTTTCAAAAAGAGAATCTGCACTGGCTAATAAGGCCATTACCTGTTCATTATTAGTTTCTTTAAACCGATTGATAATGTTATTGGTGGAAGATAAGAGATTTTTGTAACCAGAATGATCCAATTGCCATTCAGCATTTAATATCCCGTTTAAAAATTCAATTGAGTAATTCAGAGATGAAGTAGTATCTCCAGCCAACAGACTAATATTGCTTATTTCCAATTGGGCCATAGCGCCCAAATGAATTCGCTTGTCGATAATTATATCTCCATATTCCGATTCAATAAGCAGGTAGGTTTCTTTTGCTTTATTATAATCAGACTGTTTAGTTAGCACCCGGGCAATCTGTGTCAGAATATATCCTTCTATTTCTTTTTTCTCAAATTCCTTTAACTTTTTTCGATAATAAAGAAGAGTTTTCTGAAGATCTTTCTCCTTGTACTCATAATTCCATCCCTGTATAAATAAATTTATATAATTATATGGAGACCATTCTTTTTCTGTTTCTTCAATAATTTCAGGAAGATATAAAAGTGACGGATGAAATATCCGTATTGAACCTGATGGTTGTATTAAAAAAATGCTCCTGATCAAACTGTTCTCTTCAATAAAAGAGTTTAATGTATGTTCTTCAAAAGTTAAAGAAGAAGGGAACGAGGGGGACAAGTCAGGAATTTTCCCCCTAAATCTGTCATTGAATATTGTAATACGCGAATTAGTTTCAGAAATAATGGAAGTTCCGGCTTCTGCCAATTTTTTTCTCTGCTCCCGCTCAATCAGTGCCTGATCATTTCTTATACCTCTTAATGCCAGAAATCCCAGTATACAACTAGGTATTACAATAAACAACAAATAATTTACAATAATCCTTTTGTTACTAAAGTATCTCCTGGTTCTCATTTGAGAATTAGCTCATTAACCACTTAATTTAAGGAGTTTAATATACCCATTTTTGTACACTTTGTGTTAAGGAATAAATTAGTTTTGTGAAATTTTTGTGAAGTTACAATACGTTACAGTTCGAATTGGAAGAGTAGAAGCCCATTGTCACACGAGAGTATAAGTTATGTAAAAATTGTGTCACGGCAATGTAATGTATAATGTATTATAGATGATAGGCGATGTGAAGGCCAGGGGGCAGGGGGCAGAGAGCAAAAACCGTGAACGGCGAAGCCCTCGACTAAGTCAAACTCCGATTAACTCCATGCAACTCGTGGTTAAGAATAAGATATGCGGTTCTGCAAGTTTGTAAAATTGCGTAACTGCACAACTGGCATAACTGCATAACGGCGTAAAGGCAGAAAGAATGGTGACTAAGAGACGAAGGGACTAAGAGACTAAGAGACCTGGAGACTATGTCAGGAGGTGATTAAGTACCAATTTATAACTGGAGTTTATTAATTCCCGGAAAAGATTTCAGCAACCTTCCTGCCAAGATTTTCTATTACTCTGATTTCTCCCTGATTTACAGCTGTTGAAAGTGCTATGTTTTTACCATCCGGGTTAATGCTTATTCCCACGATCCTATATCCTTTGGATTGCCAGATTCTTTCCGGTGTTCCGCCTGCGGCTGGGATACGGCATAATATTGATTGTTCCTGCGGCGGAGCAACAGCGGAAAAATAAATGTATTTTCCATCAGGTGTCAGACTAAATCTTTTAAACATCCCGCCGCTAAAAATAGCCTTGCACAGGATTTTTATCTCACCTCCGCTTTCAGGGATACTTAACAAATAAGCCTCGCCTTCATTTAATTTTGCCGCTTCGTCTATATCTGCAAGACCATCAAATAAAAGATCCCTGCCATCAAAAGATCTCCTTAAGGCCGGACCGAAGAACAAATTTTTATTAGTAAAAAGTATTTTTTCATCTCCTGTTTCAATATTATGTTTTATGAGATAATTGTCGTTTATGTAAAAGATATTTTTACCATCTCTGTCCCACTCTACGCCTCCATTCTTGTTGATTATCTGCTTAACCTTAATTTCAACCGGCAATCCGGTTTTAATGTCAATTGAATAAATTCCTCCGTTATAGTTTATGTCTTCTGATCTTAACTTATCATAGCCGAATGCTAATACTGACTTACTATCGGGAGAAATTTTTGGTTCACCCTTTATATCCAGATTATTTGCCAGTATCTTACTCTCGCCGGATTTGCTGTTGTATATTAACAGTTTGAGAATCCAGTCATCTGAGTATTTTCTGCAGATAAGCGATTCTCCGTCAGGCAACCAGGAGACATCAAAAATGGGACCTGAAAATGCTGTACGGGGAGTATTTGACAATTTTCCGATATTCTGATCAAAAGGCAAAGTAAAAGATTCGAAAATACTTGAATTTATGCCGTAATAAAGAGATCCATCCATTGTAAATCCCATTGGAAGAATATCTCCAACATTTGTCAGTATTCTCCTGGGTATGTCAGTTGATTTTCCTCCGGAAGTATTTACGGCCCAGACATCAGTTGTATTTGAACGGTCGCTCGTAAACAACAATTCATTTCTTCCGGGCATCCAGCCAAGCAGCCGGTCATTTGCACGATTCTCAATATGCATCAATTCATCTTTCGTATCAATTGACATCACGTGAATATCATAGAAGTTTTTGACAGAAGAATCTGGTAATTCATAAGCAATATATTTTTCATCCGGGGACAATGACACATTTACCGGCGAAGAAATCCCGCTAGCTTCTTTAAGCATCCGTACTTCTTTGTTTGTTATATTGATTGAAAATAATTGCCAAATCTTTTTCTTTTCATGCACAGTATAAAATATGATTTTTTTGCCGTCAGCAAACCATAATTCAGGAATCGGATATTCGTCTGCTACGCATGAGTAAAGAGAAACAGGCGTTTGAGAGCCAATCTTTAATATTCTTAATTCCCAAATGCCTTTTGCATTATACCACCCATAGGCAACCTGCTTGCCATCGGGTGATATCACGCTGAATAAAGCATATTGTATAGGACCTTTCCAGGTGCCTTCATTCGTCAATGGTTTATTTTCACCGGTTTTCAGGTTCCTGATCGCCAGATTTCCATAAGTTCCAATCAGTGAAGGTAGCATATTCTCCATCGGCTGATACGCTGCCAAGAAGATCTACAGTCCTTTCCTGTCCAGACTTGTCTTAGCGCAATTTCTTTGTGTGAAACACTTGTTGTCAACACGGCAAGTCTTTCCCTGGCGATTCGGACAAATTCCGGTTGGTCTCCAAAACTGTTTACGATCTTTTCGTAATATTCTTTTGCTTTTTTATTGCCTAGTTTTTCATTGGTTAATCCAAGGTGATAAAACGCTTGCACTGTTACCGCCCTGTTTGTTGGATTTTTATCGACGATTTCAAGGAATAATTTTATCGCCTCATCCAGATTTCCGTTAACTTCTTCCTGATAGATGGCCTTATTGAGCATCTCCTGTGGTGTCGCTTGTCCTGAAACGTTAAATATAACTGCCAGGCAAAAAACTGAAATAATTAATAATGCTTTCATGATCTGCTTTTTTGAACAAAGTTAAACCACCGGAAATTTGAATTGAACAAGCAACGAATGAGTTGTGTCAAGCTCAGATGAAGTTTTAAGAAGATAAAAATTTGTATCCTCTTCCCCGTATACCAATAATCCATTTTGGTTGTGAAGGATTATCTTCAATTTTTTTTCGCAAATTTAAAATATGTGTATCAACTGTTCTTGGAGCTACAAAAACCTCACTTCCCCATACTTCATGCATTATCAGGTCACGGTTTACTACCTCCCCTTTATGATTAATGAGGAATTTTAACAGATCAAATTCAAGGGTGGTCAATAAAATGTTTTCATCACCTTTAAAACACTCGCATTTTTGAAAATCAACTGATATTTTCCCAAATGAGAATTGTGTTTCAGAAGATAATCCCGGTTTTATATTCACCCTTCGCAATACAGCTTTGATACGAGACTGCAATTCTCTTGGGCTAAATGGTTTGGTAACGTAGTCATCGGCACCGAATTCCAATCCCAGGATTTTATCTATCTCCAGGCTTTTAGCTGTCAGCATAATGATGGGTGTTCGCACATTTCTTTTACGAAGTTCCTTTAACACTTCAAATCCATCCATTTCGGGAAGCATTATATCCAGTAAAATAATATCGTAATTTGGCTCACTGCCTTTTTGAAGGCCCACAGTTCCGGTAGTAGCTGAATCAACCCGATATCCTTCTGCGATGAAGTCGTCTTCCAGAGCCATACGAATTGCTTTTTCGTCTTCGATGATTAATATTCTTGTCATATTCTGTTTTTGTATCTACGGGCAGGGTCACGTGGAAAGTACTTCCTTTTCCCGGAGTACTATCCAGAGTAATAGTGCCGCGATGTGCTTCAATTATTTTTTTTACAATAGTCAGTCCTATACCGCTCCCTTTTACGGAACGTGTCAACTCGTTACCGCCTCTGAAAAAACGGTCGAATATTTTATGCTGGTCTTCACGTTGTATTCCTATTCCAAAATCCTTTACACTTATTTTTACCGAATCTGCGGTAGATTCTGCCATTATCTCAATGTTTTTTGAATTTCCGGAATATTTATATGCATTGTCGAGTAAATTATATAAAACCTGCTGAATTGCCTCTTTGTCAATTACAGGTTCAGGAAGTGTTTCGGGAACAGATGAAAAAACTGAGAATCCTTCATTTGCAATACTTTTCTGAAAAACTGATTTTACACGGTCGATCAGTTCCGTCAGGTTGGTCTTCTCAAACCGGAAAGCTTTTTTTCCTTCCTCTATTTTTGAAAAATCAAGAATATTATCAATCAGGTGACTTAACCGTTCTGATTGCTCCAACATTACTGAGTAATACTCTTTTTTCCTGCTTTTCGTTTTTATCCTGTCATTAAACAGCATTTCAGACATCTGCCTGATTGAAGTCAGAGGGCTTTTAAATTCATGGGAAACGGTGCTGATAAAATCGGATTTCATTTTCGAAAGCAAGAGTTCTTTATTTATAATTTGCAGGGTAAAAAACAGACCAAGCACCAGCCCAATCACAATTAGCAGGAAGATATACATAAAGATACCCTGAGAAGCACTAAAAAAAGTAGTTATAATGCCGGGTGACTCCTTATAAAGAACCAAAGACCAGGAGGGCATATATGACGGGAATACCGATGTGATTCTGATATCTTCAGATGAATTATCAGGCGACTGAGAGAGTAATTCCCTGCCTTCTTTAAATATTTGCCAGTGAAAATCGAGTTTTTGTTTTTCGATGGGAATAATTGTTTGCGTTAACTGATTTAGAAAGTGCGGGAGATTATAAATTATGCCCCATTGCCCATTGCCTGATCGCGGGAATACAGAGAAATGGATTGCCTGTCGTTCCAAATTCATATATACTCTGTATCCGCTTTCAGCTTCGGGTGATTTGAAACCGGATTCTTTTAATACTATTACAGCTTTATTCAGAAACACTAATTGCTGGTTGGTATTATCAGCAAGGATTGTCAGCTCATCCAAAAATGATTTAATTTGCTTTCCCTGTTCCCGGCATAGCTCATTATTACACCTGTCGCTTATTTTTATAATTTCATTACACGCAGATATCAATTGGTTATATTGTGAAACCTCCAATTCCCAATGTGATTTCGCTGTCAGGGAAATGAGATAATTTGTCGATTTTAATGCATTCAGGGTATCTCCCATGGTTAAATAGAGTCTGCCAGTCTCCATTAATGCTATAACACCCAGGGGGATTCCTCTATTCATTCTTTCATGGCCGTACTTTTGTTCAATCAGCCTGTATGTATTTATAGCATCTGTATAGTTTAACAGTTTTTTCTGAATTCGGGCACACGGATATTAACAGAGCAGCCATCAAAGTATCGTTTTTTGTCCCTTTGATAAGATCCTGATAAAAAATTAATGCTTTTTGATAATTTCTATCCTTAAATTCGTATTCCCATCCAGGTAATAAAGTATTATTTAAATCAGATTCTATGGTCGGGTTAAATTGATTAAAAGTTCCGTCAGGAAAATAGAGCAGTCCTGATTTTAGTAATTGCACCTTACCAGAGGGCTGGATGTAAAAAATGCCTTCAATACCGGGTTTCTCACGCAAGAATTCTGATAAGACCGAATCTTCAAAGAAAATAGTTTCAGCCGGAGGTATTCCGGTTACTCCGGCTTTTTGTAAAAATTGCTCCTCCGTTTTTGTAATAAACAGGTCAGATTCTGTAATGATTTTTTCACCGGATTCTATTAGTTGCTGCCTGATATCTCTTTCATTTATAGCCTGATCGTTGATAACACCTCTGAAAGCAAGAGCGCCAAGAACAATGCTTGGTAATACAATGGCCAGAAAATAATAAAACAGGATCCTGTTTTTCCCGATCCGGATTTTCTTAATCATCCGAAAAATTTAAATATTATTTCAATTTACAAAAGTTCTCAATTTTAAATCACATACATGTCAAGAAATATAATTCTTATGTCAAGACTTTGTCAAGAACCCGGATTAGGTATAAGTTATGTAAAAATTGTATCATGGCAATGCAATGTATGATGTATTATAGATGATAGGCGATGTGAAGGCCGGGGGCAGAGAGCAGGGGGCAGGAGAGCAGGGGGCAGAGAGCAAAAACCGTCAACGGCGAAGCCCTCGACGAAGTCAAACTCCGTATAACTCCATGCAACTCCGTGGTTAAGAACAAGATATGCGGTTCTGCAAGTTTGTAAAATTAGAAACTGTATAACTGCATAACTGCATAACTGCATAACTGCATAACGGTAATTAAAGAAAGAATGGTGACTTAGAGACGAAGGGACTTAGAGACTAAGGGACTAAGAGACGAAGAGACTAAGAGACCTGGAGACTATGTCAGGAGGTGCTTCAGTACCAATTTATAGGTTTAGAGTTTACTAGTTCCCGGCATAGATTTCCGACACTTTTCTGTCCCAGGTTTTCCATAACACTTATTGCAGCCTGGCCGGTCATTGTTGAAAGTGCTATATTATTACCGTCAGGATGAATACTTAATCCTGCAATATTGTTTTCTTTCGATTGCCAGACTATTTCCGGTGTTCCTCCAATTGAGGCTATACGATATATTACTGATCCTATTTCCGGTGTTCTTGCGGAGAAATAAATGTATTTTCCATCAGGTGATAAACTAATCTTTTTAAGGAGGACGGTGCCTGCGAACATAGCATTACATAATATCCTGGCTTCTCCTCCATCTTCGGGAATACTTAACAAATAAGTTTCACCTTCTTTTAATTTCTCCGATTCATTCGAGATTGGTATTCCGTCAAAAAACAAGTGAGAACCATCGAAAGATCTCCTTAAGGTCGGAGTAAAGGCTGATAGATTTTTATATGTATATACAGTTTTATTTTCTCCTGTCTCAATATTGTGTTTTAAAATTTGATTATTTCTTGAATAATAGATGCTTTTACCCTCATTATCCCACTCAACCTCTTTCCCGAAATCACTGAATATATCAGAATCCCGTTTAGCTATCAATAATCCGGTACAGATCCCTGTCTTAATATCGATGGAATAAATTCCCGCGGCATATCCTTTTTCTCCGGATCTTTGTTTATCAATTCCACATACCAGTACTGATTTGCCATCAGGGGAAATTCGCACAGAACCTACAACATTTATTTTATCGGCCAGGATCCGACTTTCTCTGGTTTTGCTGTTATAAATAACAACGTTCGAATTCTGGCTCGATATATATAGTTTACAGGCCAGCGATTCTCCGTCAGCTAACCAGCAAATATCAAATATCGGACCTGAGAATATTGTCCTCGGGCTTTCGGATATTATTCCTGTATTTTTATCCAGTGGTAAAACAAATGATTCGACATTGGTTGAATGTGCCCCAAAATACAGAGATCCATCCTGCCTGAATCCCAGGGTACGGATTTCCCCGATATTGACAAAGATCCTTTTTTGCGTACCAATTGATTTTGGATCTGATGTATTGACGGCCCAAAGATCATTTGTGCCTGAACGATTGCTTGTAAACAGTAATTCCTTTCTGCCGGGAAGCCAGCCAATTAACCTGTCATTAGCCGGATGCTGGATAAGAGGTGACTCATTTTTCGTATCAATTGATATAATGAAAATGTCATAATTTCCTTTTTCGGTGAGATTCGGGAAATCAAAAGCTATCTGTTTTTCATCAGGGGATAAGGATAATATTGTAAGCCCGGAAGGTCCGGGTGTTTTCTCTCTTATTAAACTAACTTCTCCGCTGGTGATATCAATTGAAGCCAGTTGCCATTTTTCTTTACCTGTATGCTTTTGAACCAGGATCTTTCTACCATCCGAAAACCATATTTCAGGCACCATATATTCATTTTTATTACAGGAGTAAAGGACTTTTGGTGATGCATTGCCTATCTGCAACAATCTTAATTCATAATGTGGATTATCTTCATTACCGATAAACCACATATAGGCTACCTGCTTGCCATTCGGAGAGATCAGGCTGAATTCGGCATATTGCTCGGGACTGTTCCAGGACCCATCCCTGGTCAGAGATTTGTTTTGGCCGGTAATAAGGTTTCTGATCGCTAAATTTCCGGTACCCCAGTCAGTGCATGTAAGGGCCAATTACCCTGTCATTAGCCGGATGCTGGATAAGAGGTGACTCATTTTTCGTATCAATTGATATAATGAAAATGTCATAATTTCCTTTTTCAGTGAGATTCGGGAAATCAAAAGCTATCTGTTTTTCATCAGGGGATAAGGATAATATTGGAAGCCCGGAAGGTCCGGGTGTTTTTTCTTTTATTAAACTAACTTCTCCGCTGGTGATATCAATTGAAGCCAGTTGCCATTTTTCTTTACCTGTATGCTTTTGAACCAGGATCTTTCTACCATCCGAAAACCATATTTCAGGCACCATAGATTCATTTTTATTACAGGAGTAAAGGACTTTCGGTGATGGATTGCCTACCTGCAACAATCTTAATTCATAATGTGGATTATCTTCATTACCGATAAACCACATATAGGCTACCTGCTTGCCGTTCGGAGAGATCAGGCTGAATTCGGCATATTGCTCGGGACTGTTCCAGGACCCTTCCCTGGTCAGAGATTTGTTTTGGCCGGTATTAAGGTTTCTGATCGCTAAATTTCCGGTACCCCAGTCAGTGAATGTAAGATACTCACCATCAGCCGAGACACTGCCAAAATCATCAACATCCTTTCCTGTCCAGACTTGTCTTATAACAATTTCTTTTGATGATTCTGTGGTTATTAACTTTGAAAGCCTTTCCCTGGCAATCGCAACCTCATTTTTTTGTGCCGGGAAATTGCTGACCAACCGTTGATATGCTTTGGTTGCTTCTTTCATTCCCAGTTTTTCATAACACATCCCGATATGCAGCAACGCTTTAGCCTGAAAAGACTGATCGGCATTCCTGTTTTCTACTATTTTACTATAGAGGTCAATTGCTCCCTGCAGTTCCCCCTTTGCTTCTTCGAGATAAAGAGCTTTTTCATAAAGCTGATCAGCAGTCTGTTGAGGGAATACTTCAATACCGGACAGAAACAGCCCGGCTATTGTCAGAACGAGAATTAAATATGGTTTGTAAGGTTTCATTTTTTTGACCTCCTTGTTTTAATTTTTAACCTGGTGTTTATAATTTCATCAAAGTTATGATGAACCTCAAGGAGTTATGTCAAGGAATTGTGATGATAACATTATGATTTAACTTTTAAAGTAATCTATATTACCAGTTTATAACCTACACCCCTGACACTTACAATATACCGCGGATCAGCAGGATCATCTTCAAGTTTTTTCCTGATATTGGCAATATGACTGTCAATTGTCCTTTCAGTAACCAGTGTGTTATTCTCGCCCCACACATGATTCAGAAATTCAGTTCTGAATATTGCCTGTCCCTTTCTTTCGAAAAGCAACTTCAGTATATTAAACTCAAGAGTTGTATACTCAACTGCCTTCCCATTTTTTGACGCTTCATACTTTTTCAGGTCGAATATAGTTTCTCCAATCTTGAATACAGTGCTTTCGGGAATATTCTCAGAAGAACGTCTCAGCAATGCATTTACACGGGCGAGCAATTCCCTGAGACTGAATGGTTTGGTTACATAATCATCAGCTCCCAGTTCCAGCCCCAGTACTTTGTCTACCTCCTGATCCTTAACGGTCAGCATGATCATGGGAACAGTATTCCCTTCCTGCCTCAGTTTTTTGCAAACCTGGTACCCGTTCAGAAAAGGAAGCATCAGGTCAAGAATAATCAGATCAGGAGGATTTTGTTTGATCATCTCCAGTCCGGTTAAACCATTGTCCGCGACGTTTACCTCAAATCCCTCCGACTCAAATTCATCTTTTAATGACAACTGAATTCCAGGGTCGTCTTCAATAATCAGGATCTTTTTCATGTGTAATTTAATTTTATTGTTGTTTTTAAATGTCTATTTGCAAGAGTCTTCAGTCTCCAGTCTTCAGTCTTCAGTCTTCAGTCTTCAGTCTCCAGTCTTCAGTCTTCAATCGGCACCTGATAATTTGTGGACTACAGACTGTGGACCGGCTTTACAATCAACCTACAGGAAGAGTTATTGCAATTACCGTACTCCATCCCGGCTCGTTCTCAACCTCAATATACCCATTGTGGGCTTCAACGATGGATTTAACAAGCGCCAACCCCAGGCCGGTTCCTTTAATGTAATATTTTACAGCACTGCTACCCCTGTAGAACTTTTCAAATACTTTATCCTTTTCATCGTTTTCGATGCCGATGCCCTTATCTTTTATTTTTATGATTATTGAACTGTTATTTTTCAGCGCTGCTACCCCGAACTGCTTATCCCCCCGTGAAAATTTGACAGCGTTATCCAGAAGGTTAAATATTGCCTGGGACATTGCATCCTTATCAATAAAAATAGCAGGTAGTTCATCCTCAATTTCAACACTAATGTTGATACCGCTTTCAATACTTTCCTGTTTATAATTATTAATGGTCTCTTTTAACCATATGGCAATATCTGTTTCTTCCTTCTTATAGACCTTTTTCCCTTCTTCTATGTTTGAGAAATTCAGAATGTTACCAACCAGACGGATAAGCCTGTCAATGTCTTTAGATATAATGGAAATATACTGTTTCATTTTTGCCGGTTGCGTTACTTTCCCTTTTTCAATCCTTTCGGTGAGAGCCTTCATGGCTGTGAGCGGTGTCTTAAATTCATGAGAAACCGATGATACGAAATCTGATTTAAGTTTCAGAATTTCCATCTCGCGGGAGACAATCCTGGCAATCAATGCTGTCCCAAATACAAGGATGATGATAAGGGTGATGATTGTCCAGAAATAGAAACTGGCAAAAATATTTTTCTCAACAGGACCTGAGGACCCAATATTTGCCAGCTCCAGACGCCAGGGAGGGAAATTGTTATCAAATAATGCAGTGGTTGTGATGGCACCCGGCTCTTTGTTTCTGGTTCCTTTTATAGAATCACCTGAGAGAGTGCTTATATATATAATGGTATTCGGTAGCAGCCCGGTTTCCTGAATTGCATCATTAAGAATATTATCCTGCAGATAAAGGTTGTTCAGTTTAACACCCAGCATCCCTGCATTGTCCGGCTGATTTTGTCCTGGTATTGTCAAAGCTGAGATAAGGTAATCTTCATTGCCGATTCTCTTTGAAAATTCATAAGATGATGCTGAAGGTAAATTGGTCTGCAGAGAGCCCAGCAGTTCGGGGATAATGTATGATTTAATGTTGCCGATTGTCTGCCATTGCTGAGTTTTGCTTTGAAATTGTTTGTCAAGCAATTCAAACCGGGATTTATATCGGGCTACAATTCCGGAATTATCCGATAACAGACTTGTCAGTCTTTCAATAACTATTGAAGTATAGGTTTTAAACTGGCTTTCATTTAAATTCCACCTGTTAACAAGGAGATCCTCAAAAACAGCCAGGTCATTACTTACGGCTGATTCCTTGTTTCCCATGAATGGTGTAACACTCAGTTTTCTGCAGTTTTGCATGTAACTCCAGAGGCAGTCCCGATTCTGTTTTTTCATCCGGATAGTCAGTTATGATCTTTGTATAAATATCTGCCGCTTCGCCGGATTTACCGGCTTTCATTAAATTCCTGGCAACATGGTTCAGCATCCTTGCTTTTATGGTTTTATTACCTGATTGCAGGAAGAGATTATTATAAATTGAAACGGCTGCGAGATAATCCTTTCGGATGAATTCCGCATCTTCGGCATTTTTTATTTGTTGTTGAGTTAAATTATTGTAGGCTGACAGAGGAATATTCTCATTTTTATCAGATACTGACTGGGACAGGGGAAAAAACGGTTCTTCATTTTTGTAAAGAAGAAATACTGTTTCAATCAATGAATCTTTACCGGAAAGCGCGGTTAGTAATTCTTTTATTTCTGCAAAATCTTTTTGTCGGAACGAAGGATAATTGACAAGGTTATCAAGCCTTTCCTCAGTTTCCGTTAATTTTGTTTCAATTTTACTTTTTATATCAGACGCAATCTGAAGTTGTTCATTTTCAATTTGTTTAGTGAGTCTGAACTTCTCATTGCGCAGGGCAATAATCCCAAAAATGCTGAGAGATACCGATGGAAGGAAAATGGTAATAAAGAAAATCACCAGCAGCTTTTTTTGTTGCCTGACTGCTATTTTCAGACCCTTGAACATATAATAATGTATAAGGTAAAATCTGAATGACACATCTAAATTACTATAAAAGAAGCCAGGAGTCAATGTCTGCACGATTAAAATGAATCGTGGAGCGATTCCACCAATGCCAGATACAAGGATATAATAATATTTTTTAAACCGCGAGCGGTTTCACCAATATTTATCCATTGGAAATATAATCCGCAATGAATCGCGGAGCGATTCCACCAATACTAGCACAAGGATAAAGTAATATTTTTTGAACCGCGGAGCGGTTATGATGGAATTGTTATGTCCGGTTGCTAGCATTGGTGGAACCGCTCCGCGGTTCTAATGGTATGTTTATATTACAAGCTAGCATTGATGGAACCGCTCCGCGGTTCTGATGACGATATTATTCGTTTAAGGTGAAATCAATTTTTAAGCTCCATTGGAAATTAGTGTTAGGAGAATTCAATTATATTTATTGGCTGTTTCGAGTTTACATGGAGTTTATTATGATAATCCGACTTCAAAAAGTAATTCTCTTTTGTTTACTTGTATTAGTTTCTTTCACTATTCAATTTTGTAACATGGATTCTGCTTCCAGCGAAAAGGAATTTGATATAGTTATCTTAAACGGAAGAATCATAGATCCGGAATCAAATCTTGATGCAATAAGGAATATAGGTATCAGAGAAGGTGCCGTTCAGTTGATAACCACAAAGGAAATAAAAGGCCGGACTTCAATAAACGCTCAGGATCTGGTGGTTGCTCCCGGATTTATTGATATGCACCAGCATGGCCAGGATCATGAAAACTATACGTATAAAATAATGGATGGTGTAACAACCGCCCTGGAACTTGAAATGGGTACAGCTGACGTTGATCTCTGGTACAAGGAAAGGGAGGGGAGATCACTTATAAACCATGGTGTTAGTGTTGGTCATGTTCCGTTAAGGATGAAGATCATGAACGATCCGGGAGGATTTGCTCCTGTAGCAGAGGCTGTTTATAAAGCCGCTTCTGAAGAAGAGATAGACCTGTTAAAAGACGGAATTGAAATTGGATTGAATCGCGGGGCACTTGGTGTGGGATTTGGCTTAATGTATACTCCTGCTGCATCGCGATGGGAAGTTCTGGAAATGTTCCGTATCGCTGGCAGAACACAAGCTCCGTGCTTCGTCCATATGCGCTACGCCGGACTGAAAGAACCAAACAGTTGTATTACGGCACTGGAAGAAGTGATTTCGGCAGCAGCAATAACCGGAGCTCCGCTTCATGTCGTGCATATCACAAGTTTAGGATTTTCATTTACTCCGCGTATGCTTCAGATGATCGCAGAAGCACGTTCCCGCGGATTAGATATCACGGTGGAATGCTATCCTTACACAGCAACACAAACGACCATTGAATCAGCTGTTTATGATGAAGGCTGGCAGGAATCGCTGGGAATAACATTTGGCGACCTGCAATGGGTTGAAACCGGTGAACGGCTTACTGCAGAGAGTTTTGCTAAATACAGAAAGACAGGCGGAATGGTAATAGCTCATTCAATCACTGAAGATATAGTCAGATCAACAATTTCAGATCCAATTGTTCTGATAGCCAGTGACGGTACATTATCAGGAGGTAAAGGTCATCCGAGGGGAACAGGAACATTTGCCAGAGTTCTGGGAAGATATGTCCGGGATGAGAATGTGCTTTCTCTCTCTGAAGGATTACGAAAAATAACCCTTATGCCGGCACAAAGGCTTGAAGAAATTGCACCTGAAATGAGGAACAAAGGCCGGATCCGTGAAGGTGCTGATGCTGATATAACAATTTTTGATCCTGAACAGATACTTGACCAGGCAACATATGATGAGCCTGCAAAATTCTCAAAAGGGATAAACTATGTAATAGTGAACGGAACTATTGTTGTACAGGAGGGCCGGTTATTGGATGGGGTATTCCCGGGAAAAGCAGTCCGGGGATATGTCAGATGATTTGCAGGTTCATGTTTCCCAAAGATCACGCTGATTTTCGCAGATTAAGATTATTTCAATCTGTCAGACGTATAACATTAATAACATATTTATTTCCTGTGTTCCTGACTTTTAGTTTTTATCAACCCGTTTCCTGATGGTTCCCCATGTTTCTGTTATTAAAAAACTCTCATCCATGTAGCTGATCATTTTCTCAAACCTTTTCATGGGAACAGCAAAAGTCAGAATGTTTTCCGGGACACATGGACGGGCAGAAGGATCAAACATACCTATAACAGCTCTCTGTCTTTCCGATTTACTTTCAAGATAAGGATAATAAACTATTGAGCCACAACCAGAGCTAAAGGGTACAATTGTCCCATTTGGTTCAGTCTGGTCGAAATTGGCAAGAGTGAAAAGACCTGATAATACGTCAGGTTTTGCAAAGAAAATAACAACATCCGGTTCATCATTCTCATCCAGTTTATCCCATCTTTTAAAAACAATATTCCTGCCTGCTCCCGGTATGATATGCTGATTCTTCATTAACTCTTTTACCTGTTCAGGTGTGCGCAGGTATCTTTCCCCCTCAATCTGTTCATTGCCGCATGACAGGAAATATTCGAATCCCGGTCTTACCTTATCGGTGTAGCCAAGGTATCTTCTGGCGCCACCGCACACAATTCTTTCAGCATTATAAATCAATGATCTGCCGCTTCTTACTTTCGCAAGCTCACAAATAATGCACGATCGTCCTTTTGGTTTTTCAGCCCACTCAGCACCTCCGTCCCCATCACTATAATAAAACACTACCGGAAGCTCAGCATCTGCAAAGTATTTCTTCCATTGTGTGAGAAATGTCTCTTTGAATTCTATATTCATATTATATTTTTTGCCCTGACGGATTTACTAAATACTCCTTCGTACCAGTGCGTATCACACTGGCAATCAGCTTTATTTTTATCGGATCCTACTTTTTATCTCATTCCGAATATAAATGGAAATCCAAATATCACAATGACGATCCATATCAGATAAACAGGCAGGAATTTTGCGACAGACATTTCGACTATTTTAAATTCATTCTTTTTGAAGTTGATCCTGAACAGATCTATCATTATTATCACCAGATTTGCCAGAATCAAAATATTCGAAACAAGAATTGCCAGTCTGTTTGGGCTTAAGCCATATTCTCCCAAACGGTAAAAGATTGCAGATAAAGCAATTAAGTCAATTATTATTGTGACAATTGATAAAACAAACAAGATTAATGTATTGAACCTCTGATTTTTTATTTCGGATGTTTCAGAAACGGAGTAAACAATAATCCCCATAACGCCGAGCAACATAATATTGAAAATCAATAAGAAATCACGATCGTTGTACGGGTCCTTTCCCGTAGCCACTATTGCGATCAGATAGATTATTAATGTTATTAATACCAGCGGACTGAAGATAACCGCAATTAAAGGAGCAATTTTGTTAGTCAGAATAGAATAGTTTTTAATTATAAATGCCGCAACAACAGGAGCAGAAACAGCACCTACAATAACAATGTTTTCCATATAAAACTTTTGAATATTTATCCCTATGGCGTCGAACAGACCAATGGTAATGGCTGTTAAAAGACCGCCTGCTATCGCAATCAGGGCAAAGATGATCGCTAAGTCACCATTATACCTTATAAAATCAATTCGCTTACTTCTGTTTTTTAAGTCAAACCCGGTAATTACTATTCCATAAATGCACCACATAAGAAGTGGAAGATGAATATAGGCAAGGTTGACCGAATTACCCGGATTATATGAAGGCAGAAGATTAATGTAAATTACAGGAATTAAAAAGGCCAGACCGATTATCAGCAGTCTCTTCGGATCGAAAATCCTGTTGATCCAAATCGCAAAGAGCGTAAGACCAAAAAAGACAATGACTGCCGCATTCTTCTCATAAAAGATGAAGTCAGAAAAGTCAATATGGAACAAATCCGGGATTTTAATAAGGAATCCTGAAATAAGGCACACTATGATCATTACGACTATTTCTGACAATTCAGGCATCTTTATCCTGTCGGGTGTCTTGCTGTATTCGAGCCGTGCCTTCCAGAATTTTGCCAGTCCGGTATTTTCAATTTCCGGATATATTTTCTCAAAGCCTGATTTAAATGCTTTTGAATCATTCCGGTACAGTTTTTCAAGCATTTCCGGATTATTGATGTTCGCTTTTATTTCTTCTGTCATTATCTGGTTTATTTTAAATTTAAAAACCAAGGGACTACAAATCATCAAAGATATGCTTTGATTATGATTAAGTCAATAATTTATTAACGGATCCATGATTTTTTGAATAGCAGGAAATCGATTCTGGAAAGCTGGTAGATCAAAGTTAAAATGACGATACAATTGACCAATCAAAGTATTTGTCAAAATCTTACTTAATTTGGTCAAAAGCTGTTGAGCAGATATACAATTATTGCTTAATTTCAACAAATAAATAAATTTTTTTGCTTGTGAAGAAGCTAATGTCTGTAATAATAACCAACCTGGTTTTAATCAGTATTTTGTTGTCGTGCCAAAATAATGTAAATAACAGAGATTCAAAGGATAACGGAAGCGGAATATCCCAGCAGAACGATGGTTCATATTTACTGAAGCTCGAGGATGCTGTTTGTTACAGTGATCAGGTTAATCCTTCAATCAAAGTATTTGTCAAATTCTTACTTAATTTGGTCAAAAGCAGTTTAGCAGATATACAATTATTGCTTAATTTCAACAAATAAATAAGTCTTTTTACTTGTGAAGAAACTGATGTCATTGATACTCGTTCCAATGACCCGTTAACCTCTGTCTGACAGTTGTTCTATTCTTATTCTTGAAAAGGAAGGTTATGAAAAGGCTTTTCTATCTGTTTGTCTTCCTGTTTCTGCAGCAAATAGCATCTGCTCAGCAGCTTCCTTTATACAGCCAGTATCTTTATAATAAATTCCTTATCAACCCTGCAATTGCTGGGGCTGACGGTTTTACCAGCCTCAATTTAACTGCACGTGAACAATGGGTAGGTTATTCAGGAGCACCAAGGACTTATTCAGTCAGCTGGCAGACCAGGATTCTTAAAAGAGGTTATCTGCTTAAGCAGAACCTGTTCAACAAAACAGTATATAAGCCCAAAACAACCGGTAAAATAGGTTTTGGCGGGTATATTTTCAGTGATAAGAACGGACGTGTTCACAGAACCGGTATCCAGCTTGCTTATTCGTACCACACATGGATACGTGACTACACACAACTATCTTTGGGCCTTGCCTTTACGGGATACCATTTCATTATTGATCTGGAAAGCATAAGTTTCGAGGATCCGAATGAACCATGGCTGAATAATGAGTTAAGAAGGGGTATGTTTGTCCCTGACACTGATTTTGGTCTTTATATTCTGGATCCTAATTTCTGCTTTGGTTTTTCAGCTCAGCAGTTGTTTGGAGCTTCAGTAAAATTTGGTGAGCTGGGATACAAAAACTATTGGATGGACAGGCACTATTATGTTTTCGGATCATATAATTTCTATACCGGAGTCAAAACTGAACTTCAGCCGTCACTTCTTTTTAAGGTGTCGGAACAGGTCAGACCTCAGGTTGATATCGGATTTACCTATAATTATGATAACGATTTCTGGGCTGGAATAGCTTACAGAACAACCGGAGGAGCAATAATAGCCAATATAGGTTTCAGGTATATCACCAGCCGGGTGAAGATGACTAGTATGTATTTCGGTTATTCATTCGATTATACTCTCAATAAGATCCAGAGTGTGACCTACGGGACACATGAGCTGACATTGGCCATCAAATTTGGTGATGTTGACAAGAGATTCAACTGGCTCGATCGTTTTTGATCTGCAGATCCAGCTCACCACAATATTACAAATATCATAACTTCCAATTTTCAATATTGGTTTATTGTAGAGTTAGCTTAAGAATTGGGATGGATTGACAAGAATAGACCCACCCCTAACCCCTCCAGGGAGGGGAATTAAAACCACCCACCTCTGACACCTCCCGGGAGGAACAATCTTCCAGCTCTTCTCCTGAGAGGGCAATCTTTCAGAATCCCCTCTGGGAGGGACAATCTTCCTGGCTCTCCACCTGGGAAGGGTAATCTGTCCGGCTCCCCTCCAGGGAGGGGAACTTTATGCACACCATGGTTTGCAACGTTGCAATCAACGTATTTATCAACGTTGCAATCAACGTTGTTTGCAACGTAGTTATCACGTTAAGACCGGTGATCACAGGCAGCCCGTATTCAGGGCTTTTACCTCACAATGGTTACATCGCCGACAAATGGTTTTGCACCGTTTTTGAGATCGATAAAGTAATGGTATGTATCAATAGGCAGATCTTCACCTCTGCTTCTCCCATTCCATGGAACCGGATATCCTGGATCTGACCACCATAATGTCTTACCCCACCTGTTGTAGATTGTAATTTCAACCCTGGGATACAATTCAATATTCTCTATATTCCAGACATCATTTATCCCGTCTCCGTTTGGCGAGAAATGCATCAGGGACCTCCAGACACACTTCCTTGCATCTGAACCCGGGATGAATCGACAGCGTAATTTTTACCTCCTTCCCCTCACAAGCCTGAACTCCGTCATCAGTTACGATGCGTGGTATGAACCTGTAAACCACTTTATGTACTGCTGTGTCATTGTTAAACAGGGTCTCATAAAGATCTGTCGGGCTGGTATATGTAGCGTTTATGGTATTCCCGGTTATTCCCGCCTCAGGTTCGACAATAAGATCATATATCCACTTCCCCCAAATTAAACCAGACGGATTCTGAACTAAAATAGTCACACTCTCTCCGTCACATATCAGGGTATCGGATGCACTGATCTGAATTTCAGGTTGCGGATTTACAAAAACCTGTCCTGATTTCTTCGGTCCCGGACAACCATCAGCAGAGCGTTCCTGCACTTCGAGCAAATAAGTTTTTGAAGAATTCCAGGTATAAATAAATTCACTGGCTATTAAATTCCGGACATGACATTTCCATCAATCCACCATGTATAAGTTGAGCCGGTAACCCGACCGGGAATAACATAATAATGCCTGGTCTGTCCTGTACAGGCATGATCAGGCATTGTCATCTGCCCGGCTGATCTGAAGCTGATGAATTGCATAATGCCTAAGGCGATCATATATAAGTGCCTTTTAAGCAATAGGTCTTATCTTTCCCAGCCATCCTGATGCCCCGCTACATGACCGGTAGCGGGGAAGGATGTATTTTAAATAATTCTCACTATAAAAACCTGCTGCTTACAGCTTTAATTATGGTATATTCCATTTGTTACCGGAGCAGGTAGAACGGTAATATCAATTGTAGCAGTTGCCGTGCAACCAGTGCTTATTACAGTCTCAGTGACACTTACTGACCCGGGACCTGGCGTTGTCCACCTGACTGCAATTTGGTTCGTGCCCTGGCCGCTAAGTGTACCACCAACAACAGACCAGTTATAGGTGTTTCCCGCGACGAGAGCCGTACTGTAGATTTCAGTGCTGTTATCAGCACTCTGGCAAACCGGATTGGGACCAACAATAACAGGAGCCGGTAAAGGATTGATTATAACATTAACAGTAGCGGATGAAGTACCTCCGCTCGAGTTCGTAACAGTCAGAGTATATGTTCCGGCAGCAGCAGCTGTCACTCCGGTGATTGTCGGATTCTGAACGGAAGAAGTGAATCCGTTAGGTCCGGTCCAGGAATAAGAAACCATACCTGAAGGCCCTCCGACCAGGTTAAGATCGCCCCCAACGCATGGAGTATTGGCAACAGCTGTAGGAAGATTCACAGTATTAATAGTAACATTAACAGTCGTGGATGCCGAACATCCGGCTGCATTGGTTACTGTCAGGGTATAAATTCCGGCAGCAGCATCAGTAACGCCGGTAATAACCGGATTCTGAACAGTGGAAGTGAACCCGTTAGGTCCTGTCCAGGAATAGGATATCAATCCATCAGGTCCCCCGATAAGATTCAGGTCACCTCCTGTAAAAGGAGTGTTGGCAGTAGCTGTGGGAACCGGCAACGGATCAACAATAATATTCAGAATAACAGGCACACCGGAACAAAGAGTTGTGCTTGTCAGTGTTTCTGTAACCGATAAATTAAATGTCCCCACCGACGTCCAGTTAATCCTGATGGCACTGGAACCCTGCCCTTCGGTAATTGCACCACCTCCCGAAAGTACCCAGTTATAGGTTGATCCCGGAGTGTTAATGACCCAGTAGTCTTCCGTAGAGTTTATACAGGCATGGTCAGGATCAGTCGTACTTGGCTGTGCCCAAACTCCCAACGAGTTGGCTGATAGAATAATCAGCAGGATTGATTTAAAAAATGTGGCTTTTGGTTTCATAGTAATATTGATATTTAGGTTTAAAAACTTTACACCTGATATTTTGTATGGAACATACCCGGATCTCGTTCTCATTTATTGATTAAAAGCATATGGTTTTAAATTTTTATAATAAAGTTGATTTTATTTATTGATGGTAAATGGCTGATGTCACCGGCAGGGGACTAACAATAATCGTAACCGGATAACTATAAACAGTTCCGCACCTCAGAGGTCCTTCATCAGTTGCCGCAATCCGGTACAGGGTAGTTGATGTCAGCGCAGGCGATGAGAACGAAAGCAACTGAGCTCCGCTGATATCAGACCACGAACTTCCGTCCTGACTGCTCTGCCACTGATATGAAAACTCAGACCCGGATCCCCCCGATGCTCCTGTTGCATTCAAAGGATCAGGAAGACCGTTGTAACAGATTGTCTGGTCAGAGGAAACAACCGGCGGCAGAATGGGAGGTAAAACCGTTAGGTTCCGGTTTCGCGTATGAGTGGTTATGACGCAGGTTGGATAGCCCTCTGGCTGGTTAAGGGTGTTGAATGTTACAGATACCCTGTATGAACCGGTCTCGGCAATGGTTGCATCTGATATGGTTAACTGGTTTGATGTTGTTCCTGAAAAGGCCCCTCCATCCGAAAGCAGTCGCCAGACTGTCCCGTCATAGAAAGCCCACTGGTAACCAACAACGGAACCATGGATTGAAACCGAATAAGTCGTCCCTTGCCCGCTGCAAATTGTCAGATTTACACTCCCTGATAGGTCTGTAACTGCATTGATACTTAATAATGCAGGTTCGGAAGTTATTGTTCCACAGTCATCTGTGATCAGTACCCGGTATTCGGTGCCGTCAATGTTGAGACCGTTGACGCCGATATCATGGATTGTCAGAGTTGACGAAGTCTCCCCGGAGATACCGGCAAAAATCCCACCCGGAGGTCTTGACTGCCATTGATATGAAATTTCTCCGACAGATCCGGTTAATTCAACTGAAAACTCTGCTGTATTTCCATAGCAATCCGTCTGATCAGATGGTTGTGTTGTTATAATAGCGCAAGATTGTCCATGTCCGGGAACAACCAGTAACCAGCACCCAGCACCCAGCAACAGCTTAATCAAATGACAGATTAACAGACGATAACCTGGCATGTCAGAAAGAATGGGTTAATAATACAACGAGACA